>WVZY01000030.1:954-1126 GCA_011772205.1 Candidatus Latescibacterota bacterium | reverse complement strand
GCGTTCCCGCTGAGCGGAGGGTCAACCTGCATATTGAATTGAGAAACTATAAATCATCAATGTATTAGAAACGTTAACACGCCCCCCCGCTGGTTGCAAGCGAAATCTTGGGATGCCGCGCAGTCGGCGGCGGGAGTTGGGAGTTGCAATCCCAAGGCGCAGCATATAAACT
>WVZY01000030.1:231-811 GCA_011772205.1 Candidatus Latescibacterota bacterium | reverse complement strand
GAGGAGTATCAGTTTGCCTACCGGGCGCTTCAGGACCTTTACCGGCAGATCTATGGGAATCAGTACACGAGCGAGCTGGAGGAGTCACTCCATGTGAAGGAATCTGCGCTCGAAAGCTTGGTGCTGGAAAAGCTCCAGGTCGGTATGGCCAAGCGCGCGGGCTTGGATGTGACGGACGTGGAGCTCGCCGAGTCCATCCGATCAAATCCCGCTTTTCAGAGGAACGGGGAGTTTAGCGAGGCGCGCTACCTGCAGGTGTTGCGTACACGCCGCATGGGCCCGCAGGAGTACNNCGGATGGATCTGCTGGCGTTGAAGCTGGAGCTTCTCGTCAGGGATTCCTTCAAGCTGACGCAGGAGGAGATTCGTGAGGCCTACGTCCGGGAAAACGAGCTGCGTAAGGTGGAATATATACATTTCCCCCCCGAGCATTACCGGGAGCTCGTCGAGATCGGCGACGATGAGGTTTTGAAGTACTACGAGGAGAACAAGGAAAAATTCCGTGAGCCGGAGCGCGTTCGGGTGAGGTACATGGCGTTCAGGCGTTCGGATTTCGAGGGCAAGGTGGACGTTGGCCAGGA
>WVZY01000030.1:0-215 GCA_011772205.1 Candidatus Latescibacterota bacterium | reverse complement strand
GCCAGGAAGAAATCGAGGAGTACTACGAGAAGTTTCCGAACGAGTTCACGCAGGACGAATCCGTTCACGCCCGCCACATATTCCTGAAGGTTCCCGCCGACGCCACGAAGGAAGTGGTGGAGGGCATAGAGGAGAAGGGGCGAAGGATCCTGAGGCAAATCGAGGATGGTGTTGACTTCGGTGTGATGGCGAAGAGCTTCTCGGAAGATCTTGCG
>WVZY01000079.1:967-1165 GCA_011772205.1 Candidatus Latescibacterota bacterium | reverse complement strand
GCCCTGGAGGCCGAGCGCACAGTGGAAGCCATGGGGAGGATCGAGAATGTAAAGGAATTTGTATCAGTCATGCAAGAGTTTGAGCGCTCATATCCCGATTCCGACCTGGGCGAGTTTCTGGAACAGATCTCATTGATTTCCGACATCGATACATATGATGAGGGAGAAACCGCTGTCACCTTTATGACCCTCCATAAC
>WVZY01000079.1:258-900 GCA_011772205.1 Candidatus Latescibacterota bacterium | reverse complement strand
CAATATAAAATCCCGCTTTCTAAAAGAAATCCCCAACGAATTCCTCAAATCGGCATATGAGGAGGAAGAGCATGCCAAGACGCCCATTTCTGGAGATGTCACATGCGATGCATTTCAGCGCAGAGAGACGGTTGAACTCGGGGTAGGCGATGAAGTCATGCACAAGAAATTCGGCAAAGGAAAAGTGGTCGGCAAAAAGGGCGAGAACCAGGTAACCGTCGTTTTTGCGCTTGAGGGGGAGAAAACTCTGCTTCTAGACTATGCACCGCTTGAGAAAGTGGAAAAGCCCTAGACGGCCGAAAGCTCACTCTTGCTGTCGGCCGAATCNNGCGGCACTTATCAGAATGATGCGGCGAAACCCAGCGACAAAGGACTCCTTCACCAAACGCTGGGCCAGCTGCCGATCCAAGGGATCAAACGAGGCCGGGACCTCTATCGCTCCAAGTTTATCGATTTGCTGCAAGATCTTCATCTTCTGAGAATTCCCCAGTGAGGATTGATCCAGAGCGCCGGTAAGATGATTGGAGAAGACTGAGAAAAGCACACCGCCGAGAATGGCAATCGCAAACAAGGAAGCAATCCGTGAGATAGCGTTGTTGACGCCTGACGCAGCACCTGAATGAGCAGCTCCGACGGATAAGG
>WVZY01000079.1:0-187 GCA_011772205.1 Candidatus Latescibacterota bacterium | reverse complement strand
CCAGCGCGACAAGCGCCGGTCCAACGATCATGGGAATACGCGGCCCAATTCGATCCGTTAGAGTTCCTGAAGGTCCAGCCAGAATCGATATCAACAGAACCGTTGGGAGAAGAGCCAACCCCGCTTCAACCGGTGCGTACCCCTGGACTTGCTGCAGATCCAGGACGAAAAAAACAAGCATCCCGTA
>WVZY01000024.1 GCA_011772205.1 Candidatus Latescibacterota bacterium | reverse complement strand
CGGCGGAGGATCCTCGCTCGCTCCGCGTAATGGTTCGTCACCCCCACGGAGCCCGCCACTTGCTTCCTCGCAATGGTTCGCCACCGATCACGCAGCTGTCGTTTCACGGAAGGACGAATCCGGATTAATTCCTAGAATTCCGCGCGAAGATCCCGCCCCGTCATTTCGGAGGGTACCGGTAATCCGAGATAATTGCAGATCGTAGGTGCATAATCCCTGAGCGATCCGTCTTCGATAAGTGCTCCTTTGTAGTCTTTATCCACAAGGATGCATGGAACGGGATTGTTCGTATGGGCGGTATGCGGACCACCGGTGTTGCCGTCGTGCATCTGCTCGGCGTTCCCATGGTCCGCCGTTATGATGGCCGCATAGCGGTCGAGATCGAGCGTGTTCACAACCTTTCCGACACATTCGTCGACTGTTTCTACTGCTTTGATCGCTGCTTCCAATATGCCCGAGTGACCGACCATATCAGGGTTGGCAAAATTGCAAACCACATAGTCGTAGTGATTCGCTTTCAATTCCCTTATGAGGGTCGAAGCCACCTCAGGGGCGCTCATTTCGGGCTTGAGATCGTAGGTCGCCACTTTCGGAGAGGGAATGAGTATCCTGTTTTCTCCTTCGAATGGTTTTTCCCGGCCTCCATTGAAGAAATATGTTACGTGAGCATATTTCTCGGTCTCGGCGATCCTCAAGTTTTTCACCCCGGCCCGCTCCCCAACTTCGGCGAGGATGTTCGACATCGTTTCCGCGCCAAATGCAATGGGGAAGGTAAAACGTTTGTCATATTGGGTCATTGTGACGAAGTGAACGTTTGGATCCGCTTTTCTAGCGAAACCGGAGAAATCGTTGTCGGTGATCGCGCTGGTAAGCTGCCGAGCGCGATCCGCTCTGAAGTTGAAAAAAATAACGGAATCCCCTTCCTCGATTAGTGAAACCGGTTGGCCGTTCTTGCTTTCAATAACAATGGGCTCGACAAATTCGTCCGGGACTTCCTTTTCATAAGAACTCTCCACAGCGCTGATGACATCCATGGACCGCTTGCCAATCCCACTGGTAATGGCGTCATATGCACGTTCCACTCGGTCCCAGCGCTTGTCTCTGTCCATTGCGTAGTATCGACCCATTACCGTTGCGACAGCTCCGAGATTGGTTCTATCGATGTGGGATTGCAGCTCCCGAAGGTATGACACCCCACTCTTCGGAGGAGTATCCCTGCCGTCCAAGATTGCATGAACGGCCACATTCTTGAGTCCCCTTTGCTTGGCCATTTCAATGAGTGCATAAAGATGCTCCTGGTGGCTGTGAACTCCTCCATCCGAAACAAGGCCAATCAGATGAAGGGTGCCGCCTTGCTTTGCATCATCCATCGCACCGATAAGCGCGGCATTTTCGAAAAATGTTCCTTCTTCGATCGCTTTCGAGATCCGCATGATTTCCTGATATACCACGCGCCCCGCCCCGAGGTTTAAGTGGCCTACCTCGCTGTTTCCCATCTGTCCATTGGGCAGCCCGACATATATCCCCGACGCATTGGTTAGGGTGTGCGGGAATTCCGCCCAGAGCCTGTCTACGTTAGGCGTCCGGGCGAGCTTCACGGCGTTGAATTCCTTTGAATCCCTCTCTCCCCAACCGTCCATGACGATGAGCAGTACAGTTTTTTTCATTTTCGCCTTTTCTTCTCTTCTCGCAGTTTCTCAAGATTACCTTGGGCAGATAAATTTCCCGGTTCGATTTCGAGCGCTGTTTGAAACTCCTCCTCCGCAAGATCGAGTTCTCCTATTGTTGCGAGAACGGATCCTAGCGTGATATGTGCGTTGGTGTACTTAGGTTCGATCCCTATCGCTTTCTCAGCATAAAGGCGCGCTTGATCAAATCGCCTGGTTTTTAGATACATTACAGCAAGGTTATTCATTGCGAAAATATCTTCTGGATTGAATTCGATCGCACGCAAAAAGCTCCCCTCGGCTTCGGCGTAGCGCCCGAGGCTGCCATAGCAGATTCCAATGTTGTTGAGAGCGCTTGCAAAATTTGGCTTCAGTGTCAGAGCTTTTTTATACTCCACAATCGCCTTTTCGAATTCGCCGCGCATTTGATATCGCTGACCGAGATTGTTGAGCGCATTCGGGTTTTCGGGAGTGATGTAGCCAAGCGCCTCGAGTTTCTTCATCGCCGCTTCGTCCAAGGCGCCGCCGACCGCCGCTTCCGCCGCCTCATCTGCCCGTTCCCTCCCGAGCGTCGCCACGACAGCCGCGTTGAGAGATTCCCTCAGAGAGGGCTCGAGCGCGTCTTCCAGCACCTTTCCCGGCATGTCGGAGGCAAGGGGAAAGCCCGAGAGCGCGAGAATCGTCGGTGCCACATCGAGAATCGAAGCACCTTCGATCCGGTGCCCCTTCCGAATTCCCTTGCCGTAGAGACATATAATCCCTTCGATCCGGTGCCAATGCGCAGCATGTCCACCCCAGATTTCCGCGCCGGCCTTGAGCCGGGCCTCACCGCTCTTGAAGCCATGGTCCGACGCAATCATGACTACAGTGTTCTCATCGCTTCTTGCGAGTATCTCTCCGATGATCCCATCTTGAATGACGTACGCTTCATCGACTGCATCTTTGTACTTCTTGTACTCCTCGTCACTCACGTCGTCTCTCTTTGGCGGAGCATAAGTCATAAAGAGGTGGCCCACGGCATCAACCAATTCGAAATAGACACCGAAGAAATCTGGATGGTCTCTTTCGAGCAAATGAAGCGCGATGTTTTGGTAGCTCAGAGAGGAAGCATATATGAGAATCATGTTGTTGATTGGATTCTTGGGATCGAAAGAAAGAATTTTGTTTTCTTCGAATGTGGGCTTATCTATATGGATGATTCGTTCGATCTCGTTGTACGGTACCGCTTCGCTTTTCACGAGAAGGCTTATGATCTCATCATAGCGTTCGGAAGGCGAAATGGCTCCAGCCGGCGGAGGACCACTCTCTCCTGGGGATGCAAAAGCGAGGTAGCCCACCCTATCCGTCACCATCGCCCCGTTGATTGCCTCTGCGGGGTAGGTCGCAAGCCATCCTATAATGTCCACGCTCCGATCGTAGTCGCTCATCGTGTTCCAAAATGCATCCACTTTCCGGTACAGCCGCGTAATCGGAATCTTTTCCCCGGTTTCTGGATCGACCACGGTAAAGTTGAGAATTCCATGATCTTCGGGGAGCTTGCCCGTTGCCATGGACGTCCAGATGAGTGGGGAGAGCATTGGCTCGATCGTCCGAAGCGGGCCCCAAGCGCCGCCTTCGACGAGCTTCTTGAAGTTGGGGAGTCTCCCTTTTTCGATTAGCGGGTTGATGAGGGTCCAATCCGCTCCATCCACACCGATGAAAATGATTTTCCGCAGCGGTTCCCCGGCGATATCCACCACAATTTCTTCTGTCTTCCCCCCCACCACACCCCAGTAATCGATCCTTGCGGACAGAAGCGAAAACCGCTCTTTTGACGGTTCTGAAAGCGCTGCCTGGACGTCCTTCGCTACAGCAGCGCTATAGGCCCTGGGGATCTCATCACCAGGAGGAGGAACTATTGTCGCCGCTTGTAACTCGACCGCATCGCGAAAAACCTTTTCGAGCTCGGGGAGAGGTTTTTCCCCGCAGGTTTCATAGAGATGCCTGGCTGATCCGGGCGGGATATGGATCCGGAAGGAAAAGGCCACTTCCGCCTCACGGCCATTTTTTAATAGCACCCGTTCAAGCCCCACCTTTGGGTAGCGGAGGTTGATCTCACCCACCGGATACAGAACGAATTTTCCCGATCCCGGCCTGATAAAATGCCAGCCGCGTTCGTACGTATCAGCACGCCCATCTTTTGAAATTAGAAGTCCCTCGTTATCCTGGGGCACGTGCTTGAGACCTGTGATGAGGAAAAACGCAACGAGTGCCGCAATGATGAGAGCAAGCCCAATCAGCGCCGATTTTTTCAAATTCGTTCTCCCTCCGGAGCGTTTTTCGCGTAGATCTTTTGAAGGGCTTCTTTATCGGTAATAACGAGTTTTCTCTTATCCGATGCGATGATGTTTTTTCGCTTGAACTCGTTCAAGGCAGCGGTGACGGTTTCCCTAGTGGATCCGATCCGACTTGCAATCTCCTGGTGAGTAATCTTTGTGTTGATGTGAATTCCTCTATCTGTTTTCTCACCGTGCTTTTCGGACATGGACAGGAGAAAACCGGCCAAACGTTCCGGGATGCTGCGGAAGACGAAATCCTCCATCCGGTTCCGAGCCTCCTCCAGGCGTTCGCTCATTAACTTTGTGAATTCCACTGAGAGGTCCGGGAATTCCTTCAGCATTTTATTGAACTCCTCCACTCGAAGGCGGCAGATGATCGCATCTTCCAGAACCTCGGCGAATGCGGAACGCTTTCGAGGCAGCCCCGGGATTGCCTCTTCCCCGAACATTTCGCCCGGTTCCACAACTCCGAGGACCAGCTCACGCCCATCCTTGGAAAAGCGTGAGATCTTCACGCGCCCGCTCTTGAGCATATAAATATAATCTCCCTTGTCTTCCGCACGAAACACAAAGTCCCCCTTCTTTATAACCCGGTCCTCCACAAGGGTTGCGAGCTGGCTCATCGCCTTCGGCGGAAGCATTTCAAACACATTTATACGCTTTAGAAGCCACACTTTCGACATCGTGTTTCCTTTCGCTTAACTCCATATTTTATCTGCCACTTAGCTCGTCGTCAATATGCTCCCTGGCGATCGCATAGGGAACAACGCTTTCTGGCGGCGCCCATATAGCGGCTCAAATAAAGCTTTTATATAGAACGCCAATAAATCGCCGGGGTATAATCACCCGGCGGTGTCCGTGGGATTTCAGTGTCATATCGCTGAAAGCATCCTTATGCCCTTTTCGACATGCCGCTCTGCGTCCCTCTCCAACGGCACGCCAATGCCCTGTGGATTGAGACACAAAATTAGTCGGATTTTGGTGCGATAGATTACAGAAGCCGCCCTGCCGGATCACCTCCATGGACCAATCAGATGCGAACATACAACAGCCCCGAGCTGAGCCCACCCACCCGAAGGTGGCCGTAATCGTTCTTACATGGAATGGCAAGCATCTCACACTTCCTTGCCTCGAATCGCTCATGGATTCCCGCTACCCTCGCACAGAGATCTTTCTCGTCGATAACGCTTCCACCGACGGAACGGCCGATGCAGTAGAAGAGAAATACGGAGAACGCATCCGCATCATCCGGAACCAGGCAAACCTCGGTTTCGCGGGGGGTAACAACGTGGGCATCCAGCACGCGATGGATGGCGGGGCTGACTTTGTACTCCTTCTCAACAACGACACTCTTGTGGACCCGGAAATGATCGACCATCTTGTGAAGGCAATAATGGAACAGCCGCAAGCGGGGATTGCCGGGCCAAAGATTTTTTACGAATCCCCTCCCGATCAAATCTGGTTTGCTGGCGGGGAAGTTTTTCTAGGCAGAGGGACGGCGCGCCATATTGGCATCAGGGAAAGAGACCAAGGGCAACATGACACAATTCGGGAGGTAGACTATGTGAGCGGTTGCGCGCTAATGGCCGGCCGGGAGGTGTTCGAAAAAATCGGATTGCTGGACCCCATCTACGAGGCATATTTCGAGGATACCGATTTCTGCATGCGGGCCAAAATGAAAGGATTCAGAACTTACTATGTTCCACACGGCCGAGTCTGGCACAAGATTTCATCGAGTACTGGTGGGCAATTGGGCCGACGCAAAATCAAGAGGAAGCTAAGGAGCAGTTGGATCTTTTTCCGACGCTATTCAAAGCCCTACCATTGGTTGTCGATCCCTTTCTTTTTTTCTATTGATGTGATAAGAATTATCATTCTGGTCGCTACCGGAAAAATCCGAGATGCCTCGTCCATTGAAAAAAAGGAGAGCGCATGAAAGTTGCCGTGATCGGGGCCGACGGCCAACTCGGGATGGACATTATGGAATCGCTCCATGACCTCGATCCCATACCATTGACTTACCCGGCCGTAGATATCACGAAACGAGCGAAGATCCGATCGATCCTGGGAGAGCATCAACCCGACTGGATCATCAACGCCGCGGCGATGACCCACGTGGACCGCTGCGAGGAGGAAGATGCACAGGCATTCTATGTCAATGCACTCGGAGCCCGCTACGTGGCGGAGGCCTCTGAGTCGCTCCAGGCAATGCTTATCTTCATCAGCACGGATTACGTTTTCGACGGGAAAAAAGAAAAACCCTACGTTGAGACCGACGCTCCTGGTCCCCTGAACGTGTATGGATTGTCGAAGCTCGCCGGCGAATACTTTACACGAGCCATATGCCCCCAGCACTACATACTCCGGACCAGTGGGCTGTACGGCGTTCATCCATGCTGGGGGAAAGGGGCGAACTTCGTCGATAAAATGCTGGAGCTGGCTCGTACGCAAAAATCGATCAAGGTAGTAAACGACGAAGTGCTCACACCAACTTTCACGGAGGATTTGTCCAAACAGATCCGCATTCTTATAGACAGCGCGCCATCTTACGGCACTTATCACGCGACGAACGATGGTGAGTGCTCCTGGTTCGACTTCGCTTCCGAGGTATTTTCGATAACGGGTATCGAGATTGACTTGAGGGAAACGACGGCCGAGGACTGGAACGCGCCGGCCAAACGACCAGCATACTCTGTGCTCGAGAACAGGAACTTGAGACACCATGGTCTCGATGCGTTCCCTCATTGGCGGGATGCCCTCAGGCGCTACCTCGAGAAACGCTTCGGCGCCTAAAAGATCAGGCGGACGAGGAAACACAGCGCCAGAACGCCGAGGAAGAGAGGGAGCAGGAGGACGAAAAGCAGGATCGGCACGCCCACCGAAACGAGACCCAATCCAATAACGGCGAGCGGAACCAAGATCACCAGAACTACCACACCTTTGACGAACCAGAAGGTGAGCTTGAACGGCAGAAGTGCAAGGCCGACAATGAGTTTTAACAGCCCGATAAGCAAAGCCCCACCGAGGATCAAAATCCCGATCAGACAAATTAATTCGAACATCGTGATCACCTTGGCCAGATCTGCTTTATAATAATTACGTCCCGTATCGGTTTTAGGTTACACCAGAGGAGCCAAGTTATTCAATCCGAAACGAGGAAATGGCATGGGTATATCCCATAAACAGCGCTTCCGGATGTCGCTCTTCTGGATCTTGATCGCTTCTGTGATCCCCATCGCCATCGACGGCGGCTCGACCCTCGCACAGATCATCGATCTCGAGCTCAACCAGCAGGACCTCAGGCTTTATGGTGCTGCGGAAAACGATTTCACCGGTCAAGCCGTTATCCTTTGCGATCTCAACGGGGATGGTCGTTCTGACTTTGCGATTGGCGCTCATGGATTCGATTATGCAGGCCGGAGCATGTGCGGCATCGTGTACGTCCTCCTATCGAGCGACACGCTGAGTCCGGTCATCGACCTCGGAGCCAGCCGACCTGATCTAAAGCGGATCATCGGCCCTTCGTCAAATTCCCAGCTCGGACTGGCGATATCCAGGGGAAATATCAACGGCGACAATTTCGAGGATCTCGTCTGCGGGATACCGTGGGCAACCGCTAACGGCAAGTTTGCCGCAGGTCAAATCGCCATTATCCTGGGAGGCGCATCATGTAATGACCATGCCTACAGAGTGGATCCGCCGGATCTCGACCGTGAGCTTTCTTTTCACCGACCGATCCGCTGAGCAGGCGAAATCGTATACTTACCGCGTTTACGCCGAAGGGGAATTCTTGTTCAGCGCAGAGGTCCGAATGCCCTCCGCGTCAGCCCGCCTCTTCCACAATTTCCCGAATCCTCTCCGGGATGAAACGTCGATCCGCTTCTCCATTCCCGAGACCGGCCGCGGCGGGATCCGCATTTACGACGCCCATGGGGGATTCGTGGCCGCAGTGGCCGATCGAGCGTTCGAGAGTGGAACGAATGCGGTCACATGGAATGGTCGCTCCGAGGGAGGCCGCGTCATGCCCTCGGGAGTCTACTTCTTAAGAATGACATACAAAGGGAAATCGTTTTACAGGAAGATCGTCGTATTGAAATCAGACGTCCCTTCCCAATGGCGAAGTGTAGCGGAGCGCGTTTCCGAAATAGCATAAATATCAAATTGAATCGGAAGCACAGCTGAGCTTCCTCCTTCGAACGGATGCGACGAACTCGAACGGCACACCGGCCGCGCCATTAGTCAATTTTTTGACAATTTCATGGTTGACCGTGCGAAAAATTTCACATATATTCGTGTCTTTAACAGTTGAGGGCCTGCCGCTGGTAAGCGGTTTGGCGAGGAGGCGTTTCGTCGCTTTCACCCCTTATTCGCTTCCTTGAAAAAGAAGAAAAAAGAAGACCGATACTGGATGATGCGCCAGATAGGTCTCCTGACCACGATTCCCCTTCTTCTGGCCGTATCTCCGATCATCGGGCTTTTTATCGGGCGTTTCCTGGATGGGAAGCTGCACACGAGCCCGCTCTTCATGATTGTCTTTCTCATTTTGGGATTCGTGGCTGGAGCCCGCCAGGTGGCGAACGTGGTGAAAAAAGCGCAAGAAGACGTAAAGCATGAAGACGACACCGATGGGATTTGAATTTCTCCGCCGCGTACGGAAGACATCCATCATATTGAGCATGGTGCTCTTCCCGGTATTTTCCATTTACTTCGGGATTTCATTCGGTGTGGGGTGGATCATAGGTGTCGTGTGGTCTGTCATCAATATTCAGGTCATCACGAATCTCGTAAAGAGGATCTTCATCACCTCGAAAAGGAACTACCTCAGGATCGCGCTCGTTTTTCTGATCAAGTTTCCAGTCCTCTACTTTTTGGGCTACTTGATTCTCGCGAGCGCGCGTTTCCCTGCGGCAGCGCTCCTGGCGGGATTTGTTTGGCCGTTCTTCGTAATGACAATGAAGGCGCTAGGGAGGGCGTTTCTGGGCCTCGATGAGCCCAAGGGATTATGCCTCAAGAAGAACTCGACCGCCAACTAACAATTTTACCGTGACACTAGATTTTTGCTATGGGCTTTACGCAAGGATTCTTCACTGCCGCATCCGCCGCTGAGAACGCGTTTCGCTGGGCCAGCGAAGGCGCGCCGGAGCTTCCGAATTTTATTACCGTATTGCATCACTTCTTTATAGGCACATCTTTCGGTGATTTCATCCACAAGTGGGAGAACGTGATTTTCTCTCTCATTATTGTGGTATTTCTCGTCCTCATTGCAAAGCTTGCTTCGCGAAAACCTTCGCTAATCCCCGGGAAACTTCAAAATCTGGTCGAGATGATTGTGGAGGCGCTTCACAACTTTGTCGTAGGTATCCTGGGTCCTCAAGGGAAACACTTCGTTCCGTTCCTGGGGACATTATTCATCTATATATTGTGCATGAACCTGTTTGGCCTATTCCCATTGATGAAATCTCCGACATCCAGCATCAATACCACCGTTGCGCTTGCCATCTGCGTCTTCCTTTACGTGCAATACACGGGCATCAGACGAAACGGTATCATCGGCTACATAGACCATATGATGGGACAGCCGAGAAACCTGATTGGCATCGTGCTCGTCCCGCTAATGCTTCCACTTCACATCGTAGAAGAACTCGCCAAGCCAATGAGCCTCTCGCTTCGACTGTTCGGAAACATCACCGGAGAGGATGTTCTTATATATATATTCGTGGGGCTTGGGGTTGCCGTGCTTTCGTTTACGCATTTGCCCGTCGGAATCCCTCTGCAGATTCCGTTCATTTTCCTGGCGATTCTGACCAGCTTCATCCAGGCGCTGGTCTTTATGCTATTGAGTACCATTTACTTCTCGCTGATGCTGCCGCATCACGAAGAGGAGGAACACCACTAGAAACCCAAGGAGGAGGGTGCAATGGATTATCAATCGATGCTGTCTCTTGCGCTACCGGTAGGCCTCGGTATCGCGGCCGTGGGTAGTGGGCTCGGTCTGGGCAAGGCCGTTGCCGCGGCGATGGAGGCAATGGGCCGCCAGCCGGAAGCTTCGGGTAAGATTCAGGTCGGTATGATTATCGGATGCGCGCTGATCGAGGCTCTCACGATTTACGCGCTCGTCACAGTGTTCGTGCTCCAAGGAAAGATCGGGGCTCACTAAGCCGGCGGGCATTGAATCCGCGGCGGGGCCGATCGTTCCCTGAACGTCGTTTTCAGGGAAGCCAACCAAGGAGTTTGTTATGGTCCTTCAGTGGGGACAAATCGTCACCCAGATTATCGGCTTTCTCGTAGCGGTCTGGCTTCTCCGCCGCTATGCGTGGGAGAAGATCCTGAGCATCATAGAACAGCGCAGGGAGAAGATCGCCTTGTCCTTCAAGGAGATCGAGCAGACAAAAACCGAAGCCGAAGTCCAGCGTCAGAAATACGAAAAGGAACTCGAGAACATCGAATCTTTGCGGCGGGCGATAATCCAGGATGCCGCTCGAGAAGCGAATCAGCTTGCGAGCGAGATCAAGGAAGATGCTCGGAGGGAAGCGGTGGCGATGCGAGAAAAAGCTAAGGAAGACATCGCACGCGAAGTCGATAAGGCCAACGCCGTCTTGAGAGACCAGATGGTCGAAGCGGTCATCACCACTACCGAAAAGGTGATCCGCGAGCGGCTGGACGATGAAAAACACAGCAAGCTGATAGAGGATTTTCTAAAAGAAGCAAAGGTGGAATAGCCACATGCGCTTTTCAAGAGAGCCAGTCCTGCTCGAGCGCGACTCGACCAAGCGCCCGGGGGTGATGTGATGGTTCACCGGGGGTTAGCCAGGCGTTATGCAAGAGCACTCTTCAACGCGGCGTTGGAAAAGGACATCATTGATCCCATAAATGAGGACGTCGAGAACTTCAAAGAACTCCTCGAGACAGATCCCTACCTCAAGGGATACCTCATTTCTCCGAAGATCCTCACCGAGGAAAAAACAGCGTTAATTGATAAAGCTTTCGGGGAGAGGGCGAATCCGCTATTCATCGACTTCCTGTTGCTCCTCATCGATAAAAAACGTTTCGATCATGCTTTGGAGATTTCCGAAGCATACATCTCGATCTACGAAGAGCATTGCGGGATCGTGGAAGCCAAGGTTATCAGCGCCGTTTCCCTAGACGAGAGCCAGGAAGCCAAATTGATAGAGAAACTCCAGCTGGAGACGAACAAGGAGGTACGTCTCACAAAAGTCACTGACAGCAAGATCCTCGGCGGCTTGATTCTGTTCCTCGAAGACAAAATTGTTGACGGCAGCGTTAAATTTCAGCTGGAAAGCCTCAGAAGAAAACTCAAGGAAGTTAAAGTCTATTAGCCAATAGAATCAATACGGAGGACCATCTCCAACCTTTTAACAGGAGCTGCAAAATGGCGTTTCGACCGGAAGAAGTGAGTTCGATCATCCAAAGAGAGCTGGAGAAACAGGAAACCAAGCTGGAAAGCGAATCCGTCGGTTCCATCCTTCAGATCGGTGACGGAATCGCGCGCATCTGGGGGCTCGAGGATGCCATGGCCGCTGAGCTCCTGGAGTTTCCGGGCGGGATCATGGGCATGGTGCTAAACCTCGAGGAAGACAACATCGGAGCGGCTCTTTTCGGGCCGGACAGCCACATTAAAGAAGGCGATCCGGTCAAGCGCACCGGTAAGATCCTCCAAATCCCAGCCGGCGAGGCGCTCCTCGGGCGGGTGGTAAACGCGGTCGGCGAACCGCTCGATGGAAAGGGTCCCATCGTTACCGACAAGTACCAGCTCGTAGAATCGAAGGTCCCCAACGTCATCCAGAGACAGCCAGTAAAGGAACCTCTTCACACAGGTTTAAAAGCAATAGATTCGATGATTCCCATCGGAAGAGGCCAGCGCGAGCTGATCATCGGTGACAGGCAAACGGGAAAAACGGCCCTCGTCCTCGACACCATCATCAACCAGAAAACAACGGACGTTCATTGCATCTACGTTGCAATCGGCCAGAAGGAATCCACCGTCGCCCAGGTCGTGAAAACCCTCGAGGCCCATGGGGCGATGGAGTACACAACCGTTGTCTCCGCCACGGCGAGCGATCCGGCGCCATTGCAATTCCTTTCTCCCTACGCAGGGTGCGCGCTGGGCGAGTACTACCGGGATTCCGGCAAGCATGCCGTCGTCTTTTACGACGACCTCTCCAAACACGCACAGTCGTATCGTCAGCTCTCACTGCTTCTCCGGAGGCCTCCGGGAAGAGAGGCTTTTCCAGGCGATGTCTTCTATCTCCACTCCCGTCTCCTGGAGAGAGCGGCGAAATTCAACGAGCAGATGGGTGGTGGATCACTAACCGCCATTCCCATTATCGAGACGCAGCTCGGAGATATCACGGCATACATCCCGACGAACGTCATTTCGATCACGGACGGGCAGATTTTTCTCCAGACAGATTTGTTCTATTCCGGGGTTCGCCCGGCGATCAACGTGGGCATCTCGGTTTCCCGTGTGGGCAGCAACGCCCAGACGAAGATGATGAAGCAGGTGGCTGGAAGGCTCCGTCTCAGCCTCGCACAGTACAGGGAGCTGGAAGACTTCGCGAGGTTTGGAAGCGATCTCGACAAGGCAACCATCGCGCAGCTTACGCGTGGCGAAAAAATGGTGGAGATCCTGAAGCAAACCCAGTACGTGCCCATGCCGATAGAAAAACAGGTCCTCATTATTTTCGTCGCAAACAAAGGCTACCTGGATGATATCCCGACGGAGCATCTGAAACGCTTCGAAAAAGAGTACCATTCATTCATGGACGATGAATATCCCGAGCTGGTCCGCGAATTGGCGACCAAGTTGGAGATCAGCGACGAGCTCGACAAAAAGCTGGAAGCGCCGGCTGAAAAGTTCAAGAAGAGATTCCTCGAGAGCCTTCAGGCTAAAACGGCTGATTAAACCGAGAGGACTTGCACAAGAAGGATAGCAAATGGCCACGCTTCTCGACTTAAAAGCACGGATCAAAGCCGTCGCGAATATCAAGAAAATCACACGGGCCATGCAGCTCGTGGCGGCGGCCAAATTCACGCGTGCCCAGAACCGTGCAAGAGCATCTCGTCCCTACACAAAGGAACTCGACGACATTCTCGGAGTACTCGCCACATTGACCGAAATGCTGTCCGAAGAGGAAAGAACCGGACGGACGATTGACTTTTCATTCAAGGAAAATGAAGAGCCACTCAGAGCAAGCTGGTCTAAGCTCCTGGAGCAAAAGGAGGAAACCAAGCCCGGCCTAGTATTGATTACCGCGGACAGGGGTTTATGCGGCGCCTTCAATACCCGCCTGCTCCGCGCAGCCCATCAATTCATCGACGAGCACGAAGGGAAAGATTACAAACTCCTTCTGATAGGAAAGAAGGGATATACATATTTTAGAACGAAGAAACACCCGATCATATATCACCGTCATGGCATCAGCGATAAATTGAACCTCGATGAAATAAAAGAGGTCGCCCGAAATCTGGTCGAGCTTTTCATAAACGACGAGGTGGATGCCTTACATCTGATATACACGCGATTCAAATCGGCGATGATCTCGCATGTAACGCAAGAAAAATTCCTGAGCATTCCTCCTGTCAAGGAAAAGGAGACAGCAGGAGCGGATCTCTATATTCTCGAGCCGGACAGAGATGTAGTATTCCAGAGGTTATTTCCCTTGTATGCTACGACAAAGATCTTCTCCGCCCTTGCAGAATCTTTTGCATCCGAATACGGTTCCAGGATGACTGCAATGCAGCTCGCCACGAAAAACGCCGAAGAAATGCTCGATTCGCTGATAATCGAAAGAAACCGGCTTCGCCAAGCTATTATCACCAAGGAGCTAGCTGAAATCGTCGGCGGGGCCGAAGCATTGAAATAATTGTTTGAAGTCCAAGCGACACACTGGAGGCAAAATGGACCACGTGACGGAAGAAAACGAGAAGCAGCTCGAGAAAACCGCACCGAAAGGTATGGCTTCGATGACTCAGGAAAAAAACATAGGAAAAATCGTCCAAGTAATCGGCCCGACTGTTGACGTCGAGTTCCCCTCGGACAAACTTCCCGAACTGTTGAACGCAATCAAGATCGAAGACAAAGAACGAAACATCGACATCACCTGCGAGGTTTCACTTCACGTTGGGGACAATGTCGTCCGCTGCATCGCCATGAGTTCGACGGACGGTCTAGTAAGGGGAATGAAGGCGGTAGACCTCGGCGGTCCGATCAGCGTTCCTGTGGGAACGCAATCCCTGGGACGGGTCTTCAACCTTCTTGGAGAGCCGATCGACGAGAAGGGACCGGTACCTGATCCGGAGATGCGCTACCCGATTCACAGAGAACCGCCGAGTCTCGAAAACCAAGCGACGGAAACCGCGCAGCTCGAAACGGGGATCAAAGTCGTCGACCTCCTTGCTCCCTATCCGAAGGGCGGTAAGGTCGGACTGTTCGGGGGCGCCGGCGTGGGGAAGACCGTGATCATCATGGAGCTGATCCGAAACATCGCAACCGAGCACGGAGGTTACTCCGTCTTTTCCGGCGTCGGGGAGCGAACGAGGGAGGGAAACGATCTCTACCTCGAAATGACGGAGTCCGGAGTCCTCAGTAAAACCAGCCTCGTGTTCGGGCAGATGAACGAGCCGCCGGGAGCGAGGCTCCGCGTAGGATTGAGCGGTGTCACAGTCGCAGAATACTTCAGGGATGAAGAGCACCAGGACGTTCTTCTGTTCATCGATAACATCTTCCGTTTCGTTCAGGCCGGATCCGAAGTGTCCGCCCTTCTCGGACGCATGCCTTCGGCGGTGGGTTACCAGCCGACGCTCGGAACCGAGATGGGCGCGCTCCAGGAGCGGATCTGTTCCACCAAGGCCGGATCGATCACTTCCGTCCAAGCGATCTACGTCCCCGCGGATGACATCACCGATCCGGCACCGGCAACGACATTCTCCCATCTGGACGCCACCACAGTGCTTTCCCGCCAGATCGTCGAGCTGGGTATCTACCCAGCCGTCGATCCGTTGGCATCGACATCGAGGATCCTAAGCCCTGAGGTCGTCGGGGAAGAACATTTCCAGATTGCAAGAAAGATCCAGGAGATTCTGCAGAGAAACAGAGAGCTGCAGGACATTATCGCCATCCTTGGAATGGATGAGCTTTCCGAAGAGGACAAGCTCATCGTCCACCGTGCACGCCGAATCCAGCGGTTCCTCTCACAGCCGTTCTTCGTCGCCGAAGTGTTTACCGGCACTTCCGGCAAGTACGTCAAGATCCCGGATACGGTGAGAGGATTCAAGGAGATCATCGAGGGCCTCCATGATGATCTTCCGGAACAGGCGTTTTATATGGTGGGCACCATCGAAGAAGCCATAGAAAAAGCCAAGCAGCTCAGTGCTGAATAATCGTGGAGAGGCGCCGTGGCAGTCACCTTCCATTTAGAGATACTAACTCCCAACGGAAGCGAGCTCGACGAGCAGGTTGTCTCGATCGTAGCGCCGGGGGAATTGGGCTATCTCGGCGTCCTCGCGAACCACGCCCCACTCATCACAACGCTGTCCATTGGCGACCTCAAGGTGACTTTCGAGGGTAATCGCGAAAAGCACTACCGCATCACCGGCGGCATCCTGAAAGTCGCCCGTAACGAGGCCGTTCTTTTAACCGAATCAATAGAAGAAAGCGGCGAATAGCCGGAGCTAAGAGGATTCCTGGCTACCGGTATCAGGGATCAAAGCTTCTTCAATCGTATTGTCTGGAGAAGCCGGACTCTTTTCCGCATCGCTACCAGCTGATACGTCGGAGTCCCGGCTTTCGAACAATTCTTCTTCTACGGGGATCGCCTGTTCTCCACGGTAGAGTTCGGGGAGGAAATCCGATCCCACTTCAACGGGAAGCGAAAACGTGAAAATGCTTCCCATGCCTACTTCGCTTTCCACCCATATCTTCCCTCCGTGGAGATCGATAATGTGCTTAGCCATGGCAAGTCCGATCCCCATGCCACCCCACCTTCGCGAAATCGAGCCGTCGATCTGGTGAAAGGTATCGAAGATGCCTGGGATTTTTTCGGCCGGAATGCCTTCCCCCGTGTCGGCCACCTCCACCCAAATCTCTCCGTCGTCCACCTTCGTTCTCACCTCGATGGACCTACCGCTATCGGTGAATTTAATCGCATTGTTTACCAAGCAGCTCAAAACTTGAAGGATTCTCTTGTTATCAAGATAGGTTACCGGTATGTCATAGCCAGGTTGGAATGAGATGCTGATGTCCTTTGCTCTAGCCGACCTTTCTACCTGCGGCCATATCGACCGAATGACATCGTGCAAGTGACCAAGCGTGACGTTCAGCATCGTCGTCGAGATCTCGAGATTGGAGAGATCGAGCAGGTTGTCGATGAGGCTCAGTAGGCTTTGCCCCTGCTCATCGATCACGTCGAGAAATTTTTCCTGTTCTTCCGCGGGAAGGTCGGCATGCCTTAGGGATTCGGAGTAAGCCAGAATGATGCTCAGCGGAGTCTTCAGCTCATGGGTGATCCGCGCGAGAAATTCCGTCTTCATCTCATCCAGTTCTTTGAGTTTCTTGTTGATATCCTGGAGATTCTTGTTTTGACGTATGATTTGTTGCTCCAGCATCTTTCTCTGAGACACATCGTGGATGATTGTCTGGATCGATACCCCGCCCTCCAGCTGAACAAGGCTCGCGTTTATGTCGACATAGATAACCCCACCATCACTGGTGATCATTCTCCTGTCCACGAACGATGTGGATTTCTGACTCAGAACGTTGATGAAATCCCGACGTGCCTGGTACTGATCCTCTTCCGCGAATAAATCGAAAAAGGATTTGCTCTCGACATTCTCTCGTTTCAGACCGAGCGCACTTTCGGCTTTATTGTTGATCTCCATAAGTTTCCCGGTGTTCGGATTGATCAATATAATTAAATCGTTGGCGCTCTTCTGGAGAGCTTTATATTTCTCTCCGAGTTCTTTGGCTTCCTTGAGAAGCAACGCATGTTCCACAGCTACGCAGGCAAGCTTCGCGCAATTTTCGATGATTTCGAGATCCGTACCGGAAAAGAAATTTTTCCGCCGGCTTCCCACGTTCAGCGTCCCAATCAGTTTTTCCCTGGCAATTAGCGGCACTATGACATCGCTCTGGAGTTTCTCTTCGCTAACGATTTCGACAAAGCGTTTATCCTCCTTGATGTCGGTCCTTACGATGAGCTTTTTATGCACGGCGGCCCATCCGATGACGTTGGTCTCGTCCATTGGTATTTCACGGTTTTCGCCATATTTGGTCGACCTCTTATCCCCTTTGTGAATGTGGCGAAGAACCAGCGCATTCTTCTCAGGGACATAAAGGGCAATATCGGATCGATCGAATTCGATGAGAGACGACAGCTCCCGAGTGATGGATGCGAGGATATCGTCCAGCTCGGTGCATTGGAGGATCGTGTTGGATATCCGCACCATCGCAATGAGTTGCTGACCGGGGCGGGCGGATGTGGATCGGCTAGCGGTTTCTCTCGTTTTCTTTTTTGCCATTTTTTTCAACCCAATTCATTTTGAACGCGCATAGTGCTATTTTGCACAGTCCGGCTGTACCGGAGCAAATATATCTCTAGCTATTTCAATATATTATGGAGATGACGCAAGTGTTCGTGCAGGAAGCGTTCCAAACACGCCGAACCAGCCGGCGAGGTCCAAGGCTTCCAGTTGACCTTACACAGTGATCCCGGCAACGTTGCCTGACCGGCTGAATCCACGCAAAAATGAAGCCTATGGAGCAGGGATGATTCGTATGTTAAAATATGACACTCATTTGACGGATGTGAGAGATGAGCAAGAAAACCAGAAAGAAAAAACCAAGCAAGCCATTGAAGCAGATAGATGCGGAGAAGAAACGATCCCAGCAGGATAACTATCGGGAGCTCGAGACACAGACTCCGTTTCGTAAACGCGAACTCATCGATGTTGGGATCATCTTTGGAGTCGCTTTTGTTCTCAGACTCGTCTTCTTCTTCCTCAGCAAACAAAACAATCCACTCTTCTACTACCCCATCATGGACTCGCTCTACCACCACGAGTGGGCGGAGGAAATCATCTCGGGCAATTTCTGGGGCGACGAAGCGTTCTTTCGTGCGCCGCTCTACCCTTACTTCCTTGCGCTTCTCTACAAGCTCAGTGGATCGAGCATAGGGTTTGCCGTCTTCTGCCAGCACATGATCGGCTCATTAACCGCCGTGATCATTTACTTTTTAGCGAGGGAATACTTCACGCGAAAAATTGCATTGCTCGCCGGAGCCCTCGCGGCCCTTTACTGGCCGTTTGTCTACTTCGAGGGCGAACTTCTCATCGTTACATTGATTCTTTTTCTCGACGTTGCTTTTTTATGGTGCCTCGCCTTTGGCCTGAGGCGACGCAAAAGCAGACTGTTTATCGCCGCAGGCATCATTCTGGGCTTATCTGCCGTTGCAAGGCCCAGTATTCTCATATTCATATTAGTATTGCCGTTCGCTCTTCGATACGGAGCTTCGAGCAAAGAGGAAACGTCTTCCAAATCCCTTTGGAGACAACAAACCGTCCTCGTCCTCGCCGGTACCATCCTCATAGTGCTTCCCGTTATCATCCGGAACTACATCGTCGGACGGGACATCGTTCCTATTGCTTCCCAGGGGGGAGTGAACTTCTACATCGGCAATAACCCTCAGTCGGATGGGCGCACAGCGATCGTGCCAGGAACACGCCCCGATTGGTGGGGAGGATACTACGATACCATCGCACGCGCAGAAGCGGTCGAGGGACGCAAACTCAAACCTTCCGAGGTGTCCAGTTACTATTTCAAGGAAGGCTTCAGATTCATCGGCACCTCGCCGGGTGCGGCGGCCAAACTCTTATTTCACAAATTTTACCTCTTCTGGGCCGGAGGAGAGCGCTCGAACAACAAGTACATCTATTTCTTCTGGGATCTGACAGGCATGCGAAAAGTTCCTCTCCCCGGCTTCTGGCTCATCACACCACTAGCGCTTTTGGGAGGAATATTGCAGTGGAGAAGGAGGAAGCTGCTGGCTCCCCTTTACTTGTTCGTGATGAGTTATATGGTGGGTGTTGTTGCCTTTTTCGTGAACGCCCGGTTCCGTCTCCCCGTCGTTTCTGTGCTGATCGGTTTCGCCGCATATGCCGTCTTCCATCTCGTCACCGCATACCGCCAAAAGAGTTTCGAAGCGCTAAAGGTGATATTGATCCTCGTTGCCTGCGCCTTTGCCATCAACTATGATTTTTTCAACTTCAGAGAGAACAAACCGCATGAGGATTCGATTTCTCGTTATTCACTTGGTAACGCGTTCTTGAAAATGGGAGAAAAGGATCTCGCGATAGCCGAGTATGAAAAAGCGCTGATCACATACAGGCGCTACCCCAGGTCCAGCTTTGGTTTGGTTGCGCGAAACGTCAATTACAACCTCGGAGTGCTCTACTGGGAAAACGGCCTCTGCTCTCGCGCAATCGAAGCGCTCGAAAAGGTTGGTGGATTCGATGAGTATACAATCCTGGCATGGGAGCATCTCGCAGACTGCTACTTGAAGAAGGGCCGAATGAACGATGCCATCGAAACGTATTCAAAGATCACCTCCGCCCAGCCCGAGAATCGGCTGGCGAGAATCGGTCTAGCCAGGGCACACCGTTTGGCGGGCGACATCGACCGCTCCGAAGAGATCATCAGGGCGCTGCTCGAGCAGACAGGCGGTGCAGACGGTGAAGCCCATTACGAGCTTGCCGCGATACTGGAACGAAAGGGGGATCTTAGTGCAGCCATCGAAAGCTATCAAGCCGCTGCGAGGGTTCCTTCTCTTCAAATGGATGCGTTCCTCGGCCTGGCGCGCGTTTATCGAAGGCTGGGCCGGGAAGAAGAGGCACTCGATTATATCTCGAAAGCACAAGCCCTCCAGCGCAGAGCTCAGGAGCTAGAAATAGGCGAAAGAGCCATCAAAGGCCTTCGGTAAAGCTGGAGAGAATCTATTGGAGCAAGCACCTCGATGAATGTTGCGCTGATCGACATCGGAACGAATTCGCTCAAGCTCCTCATCGCCGAAGTGAGCCCGGCGAAAGACTTCTCTGTTCGCCATTATAGCCGTCAAACCACCCGGCTAGGCACCGGCCTCGAGCGCCACGGAAGCATCCAAAGGAAAGGGCTCGACAGAACGCTGTCCGCGCTCTCGCGTTTCAAGGACGACATCCAGGGCCACCGCTGCCGCAGAGTTTTCGCGTTATCGACGCACGCCCTCCGGGATGCAACCAATGCCGGCGCGGTCTTGCACGCAATCGAAGAACACATCGGCGTCCGCCCAAAGATACTCACCGGAATGGAGGAAGCTCGGTTTGCGTTCATCAGTGCAAAGCGGCGCCTTCTCTTGGATAAGCCGCACACGATCCTGTTCGATATCGGCGGCGGTTCCACCGAATTCGTTCACGCGCGAAACGGAAAGATCGAAACAGTACAATCGCTTCCTCTTGGAGCACTCCATCTCACGGAACAATTCCTGAAGAGCGATCCAATTGACAGCGAGGAATACAGCCGTTTGGAGGTTCATATCGAGAACGTCTTTCAGCAGTCGAGACCGCCGCTGCAGTTTGAGGGAGTCGAACCTTCGGATCTTGATCTTGTGGCATCGGGTGGTTCGGTTTCGACACTCGCCCGCATGATTGCGCATACCCAAAAAACGGACCCCACCCAACCAAGGGCGATAAGAATCCAGATGGACCATCTGGAAGCGCTACTTGAAAAATGCCTCGCCGTTTCTCTATCCGAACGAAAAAAGATTCCCGGTCTGGAACCTGACCGGGCGGACATCATCGTACCGGGTCTTGCCGTGATCGCAATGATCATGAGAAAAACCGGTCAGCGGTGGCTTACAATAAGCGAGGGAGGCGTTCGCGAAGGAGCGCTGCTCGCCATTATTGAAAACGAGCTTCAATGGCCGTCCGAAACTGATTCCAAGGGAAATCCTCAGGGGGCGGCGCCTGAATGGTGATGATCTCCTCCTTTACCGGGTGCTTCACGCTCAAGGCCACTCCGTGAAGAGCGATCTGCCGGGCACTCAGCGCCTCCGAGGCACCGTATTTCACATCCCCCACGATCGGATAACCCGCGTCGGACAATTGGACGCGAATTTGGTGATGCCTTCCCGTCGAGGGACGTACCTCCACGAGCGAGAGCCCCTTTCTCGTGGAAAGCAACCGGTAACAGAGAATTGCGGGCTTCGCCCCGGCGGATGACCCTTTTGCGCGATGCGAGCGCTTTTTGGACCGGCCCAGATGCGATTCGAGCGATCCCGTTCTTTCCCTGAGCTCGCCCTCGACGACCGCCCAGTAGACTTTCTCGACCTGCCGCAGGCGAAATTCGTTGGACAGGCGCGACGCGGCTTTCGACGTCCGGGCAAAAAAGACGACGCCTGAGACCGGCCGATCGAGCCGGTGCACCAGCCCCAGGAATACGTTACCCGGCTTTTTATATTTTCGCTTGACGTAGTCCCTTGCGAGGTCCAGAAGCGTGATGTCCCCCGTCCGGTCACCCTGAATCAGGAGGCCGGCGTCTTTGACGATCCCGAGAAGATGGTTGTCCTCATAGAGAATATTCAATCGCTCCGACATCGCAACCCCAGGCAATCAGGAATTCAGAGCCAATGACGTTGGGCTATCCCATTCCACCCAATGTTTTTTCTTACACAATTCATTTAATAACAGTAGGTTATTTATATCAACAAAAACCCGCTCTCCCGGCTTGACGGAATGCCTACTTTCGGTTAATATAATATATGAACATATGTTCAATCATAAGAGAATCCCGGGTGATGCAGTAGACTCGAGCAATGGACACCCCAATTGAAGATAACAAGCTGGACGATGCCGTGGAAGATACCTGCGAGATCCTTTTTGTCGATGAGGAAAAGGTTCAGGCGGTCCGCACCGCGATGAAGCCCGAATCCGTGTTCGCCGCCCTGGCTGAGATCTTCAAGGCGCTCTCCGATCCGACGCGTATAAGGATCTTGTATGCGCTTTCATTGAAGGAACTGTGCGTTTGCGACCTCGCTAATCTCCTGGGCAGGACGAGCTCAGCTGTATCCCACCAGCTAAGGGTCCTACGACACCTAAAGCTCGTCAAGTTCAGGAAAGAGGGCAAAATCGCGTACTATTCCCTGGACGATGAGCATATCCACCATCTCTTCAAGGAAGGATTGAAGCACGTCGAAGAGTAGATCACGTATCGATCGATTGATGTCTCACGCTGGTGATGGTTCATGATGGGATTTTGATCGATTCCTCATCCGACCGTTTGATGATCCTTCCCTGCAGCTCGTCGAAGAATGACGCACCAAGGTTCATTGATACCGATGGAAAAAACGAATCAAACAGTCGTACTTCAGATCGCAGGCCTGGACTGTCAGGATGAAAAAGCGCTCCTCGAGAAAAAGATGGGGGCCCTGGAGGGAGTGGCTGGTTTCGAAGTCAATATTTTCTCCCAGCATCTCCGCGTCACATACGATCCCAAGCGCCTTCCCCTCCACGACATCATCAGATCCGTCGCCGAAACAGGGATGAAGGCCAGGGTGGCGGGCAGAAAAGACGAGGCGAAATTCATATGGTGGAAAGAAAAACGGATCATTTTGCTCGCCTTGTCCGGGATTCTGACGACGACTGCCTATCTCCTCCAGGTAACACTTTCTGCGAACAGCGCCGCTCACATCTTCTATCTGCTGGCCATCGTTACCGGAGGCTACTACCCGGCAAAAGCCGGACTTTCCGCCGCACGGGCATTCACGATGAACATAAACACCCTGCTGATTCTCGCTGCGGTGGGCGCCGTGGGACTCGATCTGTGGGGAGAAGCCGCCGTCCTGGTATTTATCTATTCTCTCGGAAACGTGCTCGAAACATTCGTTGTGAACAAAGCAAGGGGTGCCATCACATCTCTAATGGCCCTTTTGCCAAAGGAAGCATTGGTGAGGCGGGATGGATCCGAAATCACGCTTCCCACCGGCGAACTGCAGCTCGGCGACGTCGTGATCGTGCGTCCCGGCGAGAAAATACCCATCGACGGTATCGTGGTCGAAGGCAGCTCGTTCGTGGATGAATCGATGATCACGGGAGAACCTGTTCCGAACCGAAAAACATTAGGGAAAATGGTTTTTGCAGGGACACTGAACCAAAAAGGATCACTCGGCGTGCGAGTAACAAAAAGATCCGAGGATACGACGCTCGCCAAAATCATCCATTCCGTCGAAGAAGCCCAGGCAAAAAAATCGAGCTACCAGCTTTTCGGTGAGAAATTCGGAAGAATCTACACACCCATCATGTTTGCCCTCGGGGTCGGCGTTGCCGTTTTCCCTCCCCTCATATTTGGCGCTCAGTGGCAAGAATGGATATACCGCGGCCTCGTTGTATTCGTTGTATCGTGCTCATGCGGGCTAGCTTTATCCGTACCTGTGGCAATCGTCGCCGCCGTCGGTAATTCGGCAAGAAAAGGTATTCTTTTCAAAGGCGGCTTATTCCTGGAAAAAACACAGCAGATCGAAGTGGTAGCTTTCGACAAAACCGGAACGCTCACACTCGGCAGGCCATCCGTCTACGAGATAACCGGGTGGAACGGTTTTAATGAATCAGAACTCCTGTCCATCGCCGCAGCGATCGAATCCCGCTCCGAACACCCCATTGCGGACGCGATCGTGAGGAAAGCAAAAGAAAGCGGGCATGCTTCCTTCAAGAAGGTGGAGCGCTTTCAGGCCAGCCCCGGCCGCGGCATCAGCGCAACGGTGGAGGGAAAACATTACCTTCTCGGCAACCGAAAGTTCTTCGACGAGAATGCTCACCCGCTAAACGGTTTGGAAGAACTCGTAGAAACCGCCGAGCGGGAGGGCAAGACGGTCGTGATCGTCGGAGAGCCGGCCCAGTGTCTGGGTTTTATAGCCGTCTCCGATACGCTGAAACCCGAGGCACAGCAAACGGTGACTGCACTCAAAAGGCGCGGGCTCAAGGTAGTGATGCTGACAGGCGACACGGAGGCGACGGGAAAAGCGACCGCTGAGGATGTGGGGATCGATGACTATCGCGCGTCTCTCCTGCCCGAGGAGAAGATCGACGCTGTCAGCTCTCTTAGAAACGAGTTCGGACCCGTCATGATGGTAGGGGATGGGATCAACGATTCTCCCGCCATGGCCGTTTCGGATGTCGGCGTCGCGATGGGGGCCGCGGGAACGGATGTCGCAATGGAGACGGGAGACGTCGTGTTGATGGCTGACGACCTTTCGCGTATCCCGCAGCTTTTCGCAATGAGCCGCCGAACCGTTCGCAATATCAAACAGAACATCGTTGCATCGCTCCTCATCATCGCCTTCCTCGTACCGGCGGCACTCATGGGCTGGATCGAGCTGCTCTCCGGGCTGCTCCTCAACGAAGGTGCCGCACTTCTCGTGATTCTGAACGGTTTGCGTTTGCTCAAGTAAGACAGCCTATGATCCTTTTTGTAGAAGGCTCCGTGGGGATTCCTCCCCACACGCCAGCTTCGCTCGGCTATCCGCCTTCGATGGTTGGTTCTCTTATTGGCCGGCTCCGCGGGGGGTTCCTCACCACGCTCCCCTTCGATACACGACCATCTCGGCCACACGGGAAGAGAGAAGCTCGTAGATCCATTGGCTC
>WVZY01000060.1 GCA_011772205.1 Candidatus Latescibacterota bacterium | reverse complement strand
CATGAGTAGCGAGCGAGTGGAGAACGTGCGTCTTGACATCCTACCCCATAGAAGGGTTACGAACGTCATTGGCTCCCCAAGCGTAACCCTTCTCGGAATGTTCTGAGAATTTTGGGGGATTTTTGAGAGATTAAATCTGTGTTAACCGGAGGGGTGCC
The DNA here is from genome assembly GCA_011772205.1 of Candidatus Latescibacterota bacterium. Taxonomy (GTDB): domain Bacteria; phylum Krumholzibacteriota; class Krumholzibacteriia; order WVZY01; family WVZY01; genus WVZY01. The sequence goes on along the minus strand of WVZY01000060.1, from coordinate 7,008 downwards.
AGTTTCGATATAGATAAACTGGGGCCCAGTCGTTACCCTTTTCGGAATAATCGGCGTCCTTCCGGCATTCCAGTCTTCCACCGTACCGGCTCTGGTGGACCAGTACCCTGGCATCGGTCTACTCGTCCGGCTTTCGAAGTGCTTTCAGAATTCGGACGGCCCCTTCGTTTCCTGGTTTCACCTGGAGGGATTTCTGGCATGACTCAAGCGCCAAATCCTTCTTACCCAGTTTCAAGTAGGCATCCGCTAGGTTGTTGAGCAACTGGTATATGGTGGGGTAGTACTCGACGTTTAGCTCGAATAGACGGCAGGCTTCTTCGGTTCTATCGATTCCGGCTAGACGGTTTCCGATCTGATTGAGGATCGCCGGATGAAAGTTATCTTTACCATATTCCCGGGTCAGCTGCCGGCATTTCTCAAGGGTTGAGTCGACGCCCGTTTCCCGGATGTTCTGCCACAACGTCCCTCGAAAAAAAGCGAACCAGTCGACCTCCCATTCTCCGAGCACTAGGTTGAGAGCCTTCATAGCAATGGGATTGATGTCTTCATCCCAACTATTCGTCATGACAACGACGCCAACGGACTCCTCCGGTAGAATGTAGAACTCCGTTCGAAATCCGGGGTCGCCGCCGCCGTGCGAGTACATTCTGTACGAACCGAACTCTTCCAGCATCCACCCTAGGCCGAACGAATTATCAGCCAGTACAGCGGGGCTCCACATTACCTCGTAGGAAGACTCTCTCAGTATGCGTTTTCCGTCTAACTCACCGCGATTAATGTTAGCCACCGCCCACCGGCTCATATCGAGCACATTCGAAAACAGCGTTCCGCACGCCGGATGCCGCCGACTGTACGGAAAAATGTCACTAACCTCATACTCGAGATCACTACTCATTAGATGTGGAGTCGCGATCAGTGTACTGTCCACAGCTTTGTATAGTATCGTGCTGCTTTCCATTCCAAGAGGATCGAGGATGTGTTTTTGAACATAGTCCTCGAATGCCAGCCCGCTCACCTTGGCGATCAGATCCCCAAGTACGTCGAACGCCATGTTGCTATACAAAGAATGCTCGCCCGGCGTGTTGGCCAGCGGTATATCGCGCAGGCTGCGCACGTATCTTTCCAGGGCGTCCTCGTCGTATTCCGGGTGCCGCCACGAGGTGTAGAATTCCTCACGTTCCGTATCCGGCATTCCCGACGTGTGGCTGAGCATCTGACGTATGGTGATGGTCTTGTATCGCTCGTCCTTCATCTGAAAGTAGGGAAGGTAATTGGCGACCGGAGCATCCAGTGCCACCAGGTCTTTTTCGACGAGCTGCATGACCGCAGTGGCCACGAATAACTTTGTAACCGAGGCCGTGGAGAAGAGCGTACGAGTGGTGACGTTCTCCCGTGTGTCGATATTCTCGACACCCCAGGATCTTGCATAGGTAATACTGTCGTTTTGCACAACAGCAACGGATAGGCCGGGGATGGCGTACCATTCGAGAAAAGTCTCAATGAAAGAGTCGAGCTCTTTACCGGGGAAACGTTCGCCAGATCTGGCCGCTGGATGAATTGAGATGAGCAGCGATATCGCCAGTACAGCACATGTGCATTTTCTAGTCATGCGTTGCTCCCATCACGATGAGATTCGTCACAAGGCATTTAAGTGGACTTCTCCTGGGGTGTGTTCACCGGGTTCCGCACACCTTTTGGCTCCGCGACTGAGCAGGTGGGTGTAGATCATCGTTGCCTGTAGATATACCAGACCTCCTGAGACACATTGTGCTATGTTCTCAATGGTCATCCGGAGGTCGAATTTATGGAAAAAGCACTGGCCCGTCTCAGCCTGGTGTCCTCGGCCTTGTAGACCACACCCATACCGCCCTCGCCGAGCTTTTCGAGGATCTTGTAGTGGGATATGGTTTGGCCTATCATGAGCGGTCCCTTGTCAATGCGTCATCTTTATATATGAAATATATGAACACCTACTCGACTGGTCCCAAGTACCGATCCAGCCAGCCCAAGGTTTCCTCGATCAGCTTATTTCGCGGCACGGCATGACCACCATCGTAGAGGACCCAGCGTTTATCTTTCTTTGGAGTACCCAGATGTTCGTATAAAGGCCGCTGCGCCGTTTCTGCCGGGTAGAAGAAGTCGTATTTCCCGCTGATCATGAGAAAAGGTGCCGTGACACGCGGCACGAAGTTGAATGTATCCGCCTCCGGTCGCGCCCGCCGAAACTTCAAGCCCCCGACACAAATCATCCCAAGGGAGAGACGATCCTCGACGGCGAGCATCAGCGGACCCATGCGCCCACCCCAGCTAAAACCAAAGTATGCGAGCTTGCTCGTGTCGATGTCGTCCCGAGACTCGAGGTAGTCGATCGAGCGCGCGAGATCCTTCGCCCACATAATGGTGTATTCGCTCCACCAAACGGCCTCGCTCGGTTGATCATGCGGCAAATCACCACCACGCTCAAAGATGCCCTTGTAGATCGGATAGATGAGCGCGCGTCCGCTCTTTAAAAAAAAGTCAATACCGCTTATGCGGAGATTCTCACTCGAACGTAAGTAGATCGTGCCTGAGCCAGGGAAGTAGACCAGCGTCTGGTAAGGCGGCCTCCCCCGTTTTGGCAAAAAGAGATATGCCATCATCCGCTCGCCTCCGTACGCTGCATCGAATGTGATTCTCTGTCGAATCCACTCACCCCCGTCTTGCTCTTCTTCAATTCGTGCGTTTAGGTCGGTCTTGTCGTAGGCGTACTGTTTCAAAATGAAACGAAACTCGTCGTCATCGACCGGCTTTTCAACCGAGAAGTCGCGAAACGGCATCTCGATGACCTCGCCCAGCCGATCATTCACCGCCTCATCGCCAGCGTATTGCATGCACCGAAACCCATTGGTCGCCGTGCGATCGAGCACGGGTTGTGCGTACGCATCGTTAAAGGCATAGGGCGGATCGTTCCAGCCGCCACCGAGGATCATGCGCTCGTTCTCGCGACTCGTCTCGTTCCAACACCACTCGCGAACATTGCCCGCCAAATTTCTCGCTCCCGCGGTGTGCAGGACTTCTTCGCGGTCAACGGGCCACGGGCCGGCGCCCCCAAAATTCGCCAGCGACACAATGGCCGGTGTGGCCCAGGTAAACGCCGTCGCGTTCCAATGAAAAACAGTCGGCAGCCTTTTGCCCGCGAACTCGGCGTACGCCGCCGCCTCATACCAGCTTAAGCCCCCGACCGGATCGTTCCCCGTGCCTTCGGGGTAATCGCCTACCTCCCAGGTCGCCGGCCCAGGCCGACCCGTGCGATCGCGAAAGCGCTCCATCACCTCCTCCCACGTGAGCGTTCGCCCGCCCTCCATAAACGGATGCTTCCAGTATTCGCGATTGCGGTAGCCGCCGGCATCGACGAACCGCTTGAAGTCTGCGTTCGATACTTCGAAACGATCGATCCAGAATCCCGGTACCCGTTCGGCATCGATACCCTCGAGTCCCGGGAGCCGTAGCTCCATGTGGGATGCCTGAACCCACACCATGCCCGGAGGTACCCACTCCGGTTTGTGGAACTCCAGCGTCAGGGTGTCGCTCAACCACGGCGTGTTCCAAACGAGGTCGAACAGCGTCTCATAGCCGTCTTTCTTGATCTTGACTCGGGCATACGCTCTAGGAAGGCGAACATCGAGCGGCGTCTCGCCCATAGCGCGCCACTCACCATTGAGATCGACATACGCCTTGGCATAGACCCGCGCTCCCGAGGGCTTAGAGCGAAAATGGAACGTGCGTGCACACCGTGCCCACAACCGCTCGAGGAGCGGATCACCGGGAATAACCGCCTCCGCCTCTGTTGCCAGATCGTAGGCCTGCCATAAATCGGTTTTCGCAGTCTGGTCCGACGTACCGTCAACGAGACGTTCGATCTCGGGTAAGGCGACGTTGCGAGCCCACGTCACTTGAGTGTCCCGTTGCCGTTGCCTGAGGACCAAGCCGATTAGGGCGGCAAGCAGGACAACCAGTGAGACTATGATCAGATTCGTCTTGGTCTTCGGCGTGGGCGATTTTTTTACCTTGCGGAGGTCCACCAACACCTCATCAACGTGCTGGTACCGATCAGACGCCTTTTTCTCCAGACACTTGTTCACGATCCGCTCCAATTCCAACGGAATCCCGGCGCGAAGTGCCGTGATTGGCTCTGGATCCTCGTGAACGATTTGATAGGTCACCGCGTGCTCATGATCGCCTTTAAAGGGCAGTTGCCGCGTGAGCATTTCGTACAGGACAATGCCCAGCGACCAGACGTCCGTGCGATGGTCCACCTCTTTGCCTTGAGCTTGCTCGGGGCTCATATAGGCCACCGTCCCAACCGTCGTCCCTTCACTCGTTACTCTCGTCCGCCCTTCCAGCTTGGCCACCCCAAAATCCACGATCTTCGCGACGCCATCCTGTGCGAGGAGAATGTTCGCTGGCTTGATGTCACGGTGAACGATGTTCTTCTCATGGGCTTTCGATAGCCCCGACGCTATCTGCAAGACGATGTCCAACGCTTCGGCTCCGTCCAACGGGCCTCGATCTAGGCGTTCCTTCAGGCTCTCCCCCTCGTAGTACGCCATCGCGATGAACATCGGTCCGTCGGGGGTTTCATTGATCTCATGGACTGTGCAGATGTTTGGATGATCGAGCGCGGAGGCCGCTTTGGCTTCATAAATGAAGCGCTTTTTGGCCTCTTCGTTTTGGGTCAAATGCGAAGGTAGGAACTTGAGGGCAACGTGGCGGTCGAGATTGAGGTCTTGGGCTTTATAGACAACGCCCATTCCCCCTTCACCCAGTTTTTCGAGAATCTTGAAGTGGGAGATTGTTTGGCCGATCAATTTATTCTCCAGCAAGTCAGCAGGGTGTTAGGCGGCAACGGGTGCGTTTCCCACGGTAGTCCCATTATTATAGTCGGATGCCGAGCACCTGTACAGCAGCAATCCGCCGGACACCCTGCAGAAGCGAATGTCCATAGATCTCTAGACGGTTACGATTCTACCTCAATGAGGTTATTTTGCGTTAACCAAACTGAGGGACGGTGTTCAGAATATGAGACTTTGAGAGCGATTTGGCCGTCCTTTTCGACACAATCTCCCGTACGAGAAATCCACTCGGTTAACGGCAACGAGTTTTTCCAACATCTGGAAGAACTGCCAAGCCTCTCGTTCATTTGAAGATATCGGAAAGGTAGAATTCTTGAAATCGTATCGGATGCTCTCAAACAGAGAATTCCGAAAAGGGTTACGAACGTCAATGGCTCCCCGTCCGGAACCCTCCTCGGAACGTTCTGAGTTTTTTGGCAGATTTTGAGAGAGCGGAACCGTGTTAACCGGAGGGACATCAGTACCGATTTCAGGAAACCGTGGCCCAGTCGTTACTCTATTCGGAATGCTTTTAGTTAATTCGGGGACGTTCAAAGAGGTAGATAGGGCTTCTTTGTAGTGGCCGACAGCCTACGGGAAGCCCCTACGCACTATTCTTTTTCGTATCGCGGATCCTCACGTCCCGAGTTCGGAATCAATGGATGAGGATCGTCTCCGGTGATCAGTCGGGCGCCGCGTTTACGGGTGAAATAATCGAACGCCCACTGGATCATTACAATGAGTTTGTTGTCGAATTCAATTAGATACGAGATGTGCACGAACACCCAGGCAAGCCACGCTGGAAAACCATTGAACCGTCTCCGGCCAAAGTGGGCAACAGCCGCGCTCCTGCCGATAACGGCGAGGTTGCCCTTGTCCCTGTAGCGGAACGGTTTCACGGGTCTGCCGTCGATGCGCCTCTTGATGGAGTCCGCAACGTGTCGACCTTGCTGAATTGCTACCGGCGCCACCGCGGGCAGCGGCGATTCGCTTTGATGCGTGAAACTCGCCAGGTCACCGATAACGAATATTTCCGGATGGCCGGGCACGGTTAGGTCCGGCGCGACGACGACCTTTCCCGCACGGTCGAGCTGAACACCCGTTTCGTTTGCCAGCGCCTGGCCCAGAGATGACGCTTTGACGCCGGCCGCCCATAGAATAGTGCGGGCTCTTATGCGCTGCTCCTTGCCGTTGCGAGTGACTACCAGGGTGTCTCTTTCAATATTAGTAACCAGTGTCTCCTTGCTGACTTTTACGCCTAGATTGGTCAGCGCCCTTTGTGCCTTGGCCGACAACTCCGACGGATAGGATGGCAGCACCCGATCCGCTCCCTCAATGAGAATGATTTGTGCCTCGGCCGGATCGATGCTCCGGAAGTCGTGTTTCATAGTGTACCGAGACAGCTCGGCGAGGGCGCCGCAAAGTTCGACCCCGGTCGGACCAGCGCCAATGATGGCGAACGTTAGCCATGCGCGGCGGCGCTCCTGATTGGTTTCGCGCTCGGCAGTCTCGAACGCAAGCAGAATTCGGCGCCGGATATCAAGTGCGTCCTCGATGGTCTTCAAGCCGGGAGCGTGAGGCGCCCAATGGTCGTTTCCAAAATAGGTATGGCCGCTGCCGGTTGCAACGACCAGCGTGTCGTACGGCAAAACGCCGTCTTCGAGAACAGCGAGGCGCCTTCTTGCGTCGACTCCCACGGCCCGGGCCTGCCAGACTCTCGTGTTGGAGTGCCCCTTGAGCACCACACGGAGTGGAGATGATATATCGCCCGGTGAGAGACCACCGGTGGCAACCTGATAAAGAAGCGGTTGGAAGAGATGGTAATTGCGTTTGTCGACGACCGTGACCTCGATGTCACCCCGATTAAGGCTCTTCGACACGTAGAGTCCGCCGAAACCACCTCCCAGGATGACGACCCCGTGCGTATGCGGTGAATGCACGCCCACAACGATTAGGATGCCAGATCACGGCATTGGATACCAGTCGATTTGGGGGGTGCGGGGACAAGATTCAGGTTTCGTACCAGGTATATAACACGCAACGGTTCGAAAACTGGAACATTTGGCTCCCCAGAGTGGACGTTTTGAGACTATGAAGCAAGCCCCCTAGTCGGATAGGGTTTAAATCGAAGTTCAGG
>WVZY01000031.1 GCA_011772205.1 Candidatus Latescibacterota bacterium | reverse complement strand
GCGTTTGGGACGTGTCTTTCATATGATACCTTCGCTCGGGCTTCTCGCCTTCGGCGGAGGATCCTCGCTCGCTCCGCGTAACGGTTCGTCACCCCCGCAGAGCCTCCCTGCTTGCTCCCGCGCAATGGTTCGTCACTCCCACGGAGCCTTCATGTACCCATCGGAGGGATGGTTCGTAAACGGCCTATCCATCACCCGCAGATGCATTTTGAAGAATGGCGAAAAGGGCTACGGTAAATACTAAAATCCCATTTGAATACTCTGCGGCGGGTGCGGTATATACTGGAAAAGGGAGGCGCAAACATGCAAATCCAGACAGTCAAACCGGATCCTCGGTATCTCGGCAAGATGCGGCTAATTATGTTTATCATTGCAGTGCTTGCCATGGGGATAGGAATTTTGATCGGATCGCTCGTGAGTCTTGACGAAGGCCCTCGCGCAGGCAAGATCGTGGTGCTCGTCTTCTTGTTGGTCGACGTTGCCTGGTGGCTGCCGGCGAACATCCTGGCCGGTTTCTACTATCGAAGCCTCAAGTATGAGATTCAAGACGATGAGGTGATCGTCCATGTAGGCATTTGGACGAAATCAGTCAAGCATGTGCCATACCGCACGGTCACCAACCTGAAGGTGAAGCGCGATATCTTCGACAGGTGGATATTCGGCATCGGGACCCTCAACATCCAAACGGCGGGCATGAGCGGCACTACAGGTGCCGAGGAAAGCCTTGTCGGCATGGTGGGCGTTCAGGATGTTTACGACCTGGTGGTTAAAAAACTGAGGCGTTTCCGAGGGAGCATGGCTCCAACTGCCGCTGAAGAGGAACGTGCGCCGGAGACAGGCTCGAGTGATACACTCCTGGCAATTCTCGACGAGTTACGGGCTATCCGAAAAACAATGGAGAAGTAACCGGGTCACTGTTCATATCTGATTGGACCCTTGCGAAAATCATCCGGCGAAACGAAATGATTCTGAACTAGCCAGATCTCCAACTCCCGGCGAACCTCGCGTTGAAATGCTTCTGTGCGTACATGGAGATGTCCGGATGAAATCCACCTGATCGTCTTTGGATGCTTTGCCTTTTCGTGAAGGAGCAGGCTGCATTGTTCAGGGATACGTGGATCGTCAATACCGTTTAGCATAAAGAGGGGCCTCGGCGAGATTTTGTCTATATATTTCAACGGTTCAACTGGTGACGCGAGAACGCTGCCGCCCCAGCAGGCGATGCCGGCGATGGGTGGGGCCATTTCTATGTTTGCATAGAGAAGGCTTTGCAGGTCGCCAGCCCCAAAAAGAAGAGCCGCCGCAGCGATTCGAGGTTCGACAGAAGCTATAGCTGGAACGAAGAGGGCACCCACACTTCCTCCTACGATAATGATTCTTTCTCTGTCGATATCCGCTCTTTGTGCCAAATAATCGATTGCAAGCAGCGCGCATGGAACTGTGTTGAATATTGCTCTTCGTATCGCCGGGATTTTGAGGAGGAACGCCAACGTGCTCAAATTCTCTCTCTCGCCCTCATATGGGTAATCGAGCGCCATAAGGACCACATCACCACTGTTCTCGATATAATCGATAACTCTCTCTCCGGTTCTGAGTCCGCCGAGCAGAACGAGTGCCGGATACGGTCCACTTGCCGGTTCAGGTATCTTGATGAGCCCGTTCACTTCCAAGCCTTTGTCGTTTTCGAGCTGGATCCGAAAGATCGTATGGTGGGGGTGGCGCTCGATAGGTGTTTCCATGATTGATATCAGCTGTCCCTTTTGTTTTATAAAAGAGGATCGGTGATCGATGCGCCTGTAGATCTCAGCAGCGCAATAGATCGCAGTGATGAAGAGGAAGCCAACGAGAATCGTGAAAATGATTCGGCGATATCTGTAGAATCTTGATCTTATTTTTTTGCTGTGTTGCATCTTAAGGCTAGATGAGATGGGTGAATATGAGCACCTGTGTAAAGAATATCCGTGAGTGTGCTCATTGTGAAGCGTTGAATTTTCACGCTCAAGCTGGTAGACTGCTTAGGCTTATCTTCGTTCACCCGTGCACGGTCCAATACCGGAAATCGAAAGGTGGTCCTATGAAGAAATATTGGGTCTTTGGGGCGTTGTTCCTTCTTGGCTGGGCGGTGTCTTTGGTCGTAGGAACCGAGAAACCTGAATCACCCATCACACAAACGGTGGTTGAAGAGACACAGAAAATCATTGGCATGGAGTTTTCTCAATCCGAACGAGATTCAATGCTTGATGATCTGAAGGAAAATCTGGAAAGCTATCAAAAAATTAGAAACGTGGAGATTGCGAATAGTATTCCTCCATCCCTGCAGTTCAATCCAATCCCAGTAGGGGCGAAATGTGATGAGAGGCGCAAACCTCTCGTTGTGAGTGCGCCAAAATCGACGAAGCTACCGAGGAATATCGACGAGATTTCATTCTATTCAGTTCGGGATCTGGCCGAACTCCTCCGCAAGCGGAAAATCAGTTCGGTGGAACTGACCCGCATGTACATCGAACGGCTAAAGAAATACGGTCCGAAACTGGAATGTGTGATCACCATAACGGAAGATCTGGCTCTCGAACAGGCGAGACGAGCAGATGCAGAAATTGCAGAGGGGAAATATCGCGGGTATTTGCATGGGATTCCGTATGGAGCAAAAGATCTGCTCGCAGTGAAGGGATACGAAACGACATGGGGAGCGGTACCGTACAAAGATCAGGTTATCGACGAAAACGCCACTATAATCAAAAAACTGGAAGAGGCGGGCGCTGTACTGGCGGCAAAATTGACACTGGGCGCGCTGGCCTGGGGAGATGTGTGGTATGGGGGAAAAACGCGCAATCCTTGGAACCTGGAGCAAGGTTCCAGTGGATCATCGGCCGGTTCGGCCTCTGCGACCGCAGCAGGCTTAGTTGCGTTCTCGATCGGCACCGAAACATGGGGGTCGATCGTTTCGCCTTCTACGAGGTGTGGCACCACGGGGATGCGCCCAACCTATGGGAGGGTTAGCCGCACCGGCGCGATGGCGCTGAGTTGGTCAATGGACAAAATCGGACCGATCTGTCGGAGCGTGGAGGATTGTGCGCTGGTTTTCGATGCAATCGTAGGCCCTGATGGGGTGGATCAAACACTAATGGACATTCCGTTTAATTACAACCACGCCATAGACTTAAAATCCCTGAGAATCGGTTACCTCGAGAAGTTGTTTGAAGCGGAATATGCGGATAGTGCAACGGACGCAGCAACGCTCGAGAAGCTCAAAGAGCTGGGCGCGAATCTCATCCCGGTCGACCTGCCGGAATATCCGGTCGAGGCGCTGGCTTTTATACTGAGTGCTGAAGCTGCAGCTGCTTTTGATGACCTAACGAGATCCGGGAGAGACGATCTGATGGTGAGGCAGATCAAGAACGCGTGGCCAAATGTTTTTCGTTCTTCTCGCCTCATTCCCGCTGTGGAGTATATCCAGGCAAATCGAGTGCGGTACATGATCATCCAAGAAATGCAACGGTTGTTCGATAAGATTGATGTTTACGTTGCGCCATCATTCGGAGGCAACAATCTCTTGTTGACCAACCTGACGGGACATCCCTGCGTTGTGTTGCCAAATGGTTTCGACGAAGAAGGGCGCCCCGTGAGCATTAGTTTCATCGGCAAGCTGTATGATGAAGCGACACTGTTGGCCGTAGCGAAAGTCTATCAGGATGCGACGGGTTTTGATAAGATGCATCCCCCCCTGTTTCAATAGCGACATTTGAAAACGAGCGATTAGATGGCGATGCGCAAGAAGTCCATTGTAATGGATTGGAGGAATAGTATATGACAGATGAATCCGAAGGCAGGTCGAAGCATAAAAGACCCTCGTGGGACGACTATTTTATGGAAGTAGCCAATTCGATTTCCAAAAGGGCTACATGCGACAGGGGCAGGAGTGGGTGCGTGATTGCCCGCAACAAGCAGCTGATCGTGTCAGGCTATGTAGGATCGCCCGTGGGCTTTCCGCATTGTGATGATGTAGGACATCAGATAAAAAAGGTAACTCATGAAAATGGGGAAGTAACCGAGCACTGTATGCGGACGGTTCATGCGGAGCAAAATGCAATCTGTCAAGCCGCGAGGCTCGGAGTCTCAATTGCGGGTGCTACGATCTATACGAGAATGACGCCCTGCCGCACATGCACGATGCTGCTCATCAATTGCGGGATAGCGAGGGTTGTCTGCGAGCGCAGATACCATTATGGCGAGGAGTCCGAAGAGATGCTCGAGCAAGCGGGCATCAAAATCGAATATAAATACGACGAGATCCAGGAATACTAGGCTTGACAAGTCATAAAATCCTCTCGGCCGGGGCGGTCCAAACCGTTTATGCGATATTCGATGAAACACCGAAGAAATGAAAGACAGCGCGTGCGTTGAATTCCTGCAATGGTGCCTGCCGAAACTCAGGCTCCGCTGGAAGGGCTTCCGAAAAGTCAGAGGGCAGGTGTGCAAACGAATCAACCGCAGAATGAAAGAGCTGGAGCTTGTGGATTACAAGAATTATCAGGAGCACTTGAGCATCCATAAGGAGGAGTGGGCTGTACTGGACTCCATGTGCAGAATTACCATTTCTCGATTCTATAGGGACCGATCGGTATTTGATGCAATCAGCGCTGAAATACTACCCGCACTGGGCCGAGAGGTAGAGCGGGGGGGCGGAGCGGAAATACGCTGCTGGAGCGCTGGGTGCGGCTCTGGGGAAGAACCGTACACGTTGCAGATTGTGTGGAACTTGCGCATCGCACACGAAATGCATCGGGACACGGTCTTTCGAGTCGTTGCGACAGACCCTGATTCCAGGCTGCTTGACAGAGCACAGAAGGGGAAATACGGTGCAAGTGCCGTCAAAGATCTTCCCGCAGAACTGCTTCGAAACGCTTTTACGGAAGTGGGGTCGGTGTATGCGATCCGAGATGCTTTCGCGGAAAATATTGCATTCATGAAACAGGACATAAGGGAGGAATCTCCCGAGGGATGCTTTCATCTCGTGCTGTGCAGAAATCTTGTCTTCACTTACTTCGAAGAGGCGCTCCAAGTTGATATCCTCGAGAATATGTATGAGAAGATCGTGCCTGGCGGCTACTTCATTGTCGGAGCGCATGAAATGCTGCCGCGCGAAACAACCAATTTGGTGCCGCTAAGCGGCATCCCTTGCATCTACCGGAAGAGCCGGTCCTGATAACGTAGATCCAAGCCACAGAATTCGAATGTGGGTATTTGAGCCGATCTCATCGCGTCAATGATGGGATCGAGGCCGGAAGCGGAGTGTCCGCCCCACGGCCTTTGCGGACCGGATGAGGAAGGGCACGGAGTCCTCCACGAGGGAAGCATTGGTGGGGAGCAGCACGGAAGTAAGGAACGTGGATATAAATAATCCGCCAATGATAACGAGTGCCATTGAGTAATAATAAACGCTGCCAAGGGAAGGTTTCTGGATAACGATAGGCACCAGGCTGAGCAGTGTCGTCAGCGCTGTCATGAGAATCGGCCGGAGGCGTTCTCTCCCGCCTTTTATCATCGCCTCGAAACGCGGCATCCCTTTCCGTCGATAGCTGTTGATATGCTCGATCATAACAATCCCATTGTTGACCACGATGCCGATCAAAAGCAAGAGACCCACCGCTGCTGGCTGGTCGAAGTCGGTCCCAGTGAAATAGAGGGTCCATATTGCTCCGGATAGGGCAAAGGGGAGCGCAATCATCAAGGCAATCGCCTGACGGACGGATTCGAACAAGCCCGCCATGACGGCAAATACGAGAAGCAGGGCGAGCAGCAAGTTTATCAGGAACTCGACCGATTTTTCCCTCCGCCACTGCTGCCACCTGCCGAAGGTCCACGAGTATCCATAAGGGAAATCCATCCCGTTCAGGGCGGCGGCCACTAATGGCATGTATTGTTCACGTGTACCGCTTTCATAACTCGCCCCCACCCAAGTACTGGTCAGACGGTTATCACGCTGGATCCGCTCTTCTCCAGGAACTTCACGAAAATCTGCAATGGAAGCCAGGGGTACCTTTTCCCCCTCTGTCGTCCACAAAGGGAGGTTTTGAAGCTGCGATACCGTTTCGTGTTCCTTTTCATCGAGCGTGAGACGCATCTCGCGCTCGCCATCCGGGGTTCGGAAGCGCTGCAGTCTCCGCCCCCTGAAGGTCAATCCAACCACTTCCGCCGGCTGTATAGGGGAAATGCCGTATCGCGTGGCCAGCTCGCGATCCAGCTCGACGTGGAGTTCCTGCCGGCCCTCTTCGCTGCCGGAAAATGTGTCCATGAGACCCGGAATAGCCTCCAGCCGCTGGCGTGCTTCTTTTGCCAGAACTGACAGAACTTCGGAGTCTTCACCGACAATTTGAAATGCAATCCGCTTGCCACGATCATGCCGCCAGTGTTGCCGGTTTTCCTGAACCTCCAACTTCACACCAGCAATTTCCGGGAGGAGCTGGCGGAGCAGCGACCTCACACGGGCGATATTTTCCTGCGTCGCATCCCCTTCCCTCAAATACACGCGGGTCAAAGTCCAGCGGTCGCTCCAGAAACTGTATATGGATCTGGCTTTCAGTGCGTCCCTGTAAGGCTCGAGATGGCGCTCCACTTCATTAACGAGCTCTTCTTTCTTCTCGAGGCTCATTTCTTCGCTGATGTCGTAGCGGAGCTGGACGAACAGTTCGCTCTCACTCGTATCGAAATTCTTGTCCACTTTCATGAAGGGATACACGGCGGAGGACAGGACCAGGATTCCAATGATCGGAGTCAGCCAGCGATGATTCAGATTGAAGCGAAGGAGGCGCTCGTAACGAGTCTCCAGGGCCGTTATCAGGCGTCCTCTGGGGCGAGGTTTGGATTTGATGAACCACGAGGTGGCCAGCGGAATCAGGGTCTGGCTTATGAAAAGTGATGCCAGGAGGGTCAGGCAGACGGTGATACCGAGCTCCTTGAGATAGATGTTCATCTCACTCGGTTTGTTGTATATCAACGGCAGGAAGACGATCACCGATGTCAGTGTGGCCGCTGTTACTGCCGTGGACACTTCTCGAGCGCCAAGTCGCGCCGCGCTCTTTTGGTCGTACCCCAACTCCTGGTGGCGGAAAATATTCTCCATCACCACTACGGCATTATCCACGAGCATGCCTATTCCAACGATGAGACCGAGCAGCGTCAGGGTGTTCAGCGTATTACCGCGGGCCCAAATGAATCCGCATGCAACGATGAGCGAGAATGGTATACACAACACCGATACCGTCGTGGTTGAAAACCGGCGAAGAAATCCGAACAGGATAAGGGAGGCGAGGATTGCACCGATGATGCCAGTGAACATCAGATCCTTCAGCGTCTTCTTGATTTCTCTTCCCTGGCTGAACCATACCAAAAAGTTTACACCCTCGAGCTCGGGATCTTCGCTCATGGCAGCGACACGGCGCTCCAGTTCGCCGCACACTTCCACTGTGTTGGCTTTGGACTCCTGGCTAACCGTGATGCCAATCGCAAAGTCGCCGTCGAGGTGCCGGCCGTACTCCAGCGGTGGTTCCTCGTACACGACGTCTGCTACATCCTTCAATTTGAGCCCGTCGTCTCGGAGAATCAGATTTTGAATTTCTTCTACCGTCTTGAAAGTTGCTACGGTGCGTAAGCTGTAGCGGGTATCTCCTTCGGTAACTTTCCCGAGCGATTGGTCGAAGTTGCTGCTCCGCAAAATCCGCCAGACCTCACGGATGTCCATACTGTGTGCCTCGAGATCGGCAACCCTGAGGTTGATGCGGACCTCCCGCGGATTCACTCCATCGAGACGAACTTGAGCAACGCCCGGAATTCTCTCGAGAGGTTTGATGATCTTTCTTTCGAGAAGATCGTAGCTCTCGCTCAGATCCCGCTTGGAAGAGAGCCGTCCTTCCATGATCGGCATGTCTGCATCGCGATCGCCCCAGTGGGTACTGACCATGATGTCGCCGATATCGTCGGGCAGATCACGCCGGATTCGATCGATCTTTTCCCAGACTTCTACCCGGGCGAGCTTCATATCGATGGACCAATCGAACTGGAGTCGAATCATGCCGCCTTCCTGATCGCAGTTCGACCACATCTGCTCAAGGCCTTTTACGGAACCCAATGCGTCTTCGACCGGCCGCACGATCATCCGTTCGATCTGTTCCGGAGATGCATTCGGGTACGGCACGCGGACGAACAGGTGAGGCTCTTCGACGTCGGGAAGGAATGCGAGCGGCAGCCGGAACAGTGCCACCCCACCCAGTACTACCAGGCTCACTAGGATCATGAACATCGTGACGTGTCGTTTGATTGCAAGTTCGGGTAGTGTCATGATCCAATTTCCTTATCGGAGGTCAGGGGTTCTTCCTTTTCCAATCGAGAAGGCACGATCATGTAAACGGCGGGAATTACCACAAGAGTCAATAACGTACTTAAAAATAAACCCGATGCGACTGTGATCGCAAGAGGAGATCTAAGCTCTGCTCCTTCCCCCCAAGTCAGAGCCATGGGCATGAGTGCCAGAATCGTGGTCAAGGTGGTCATGAGAATCGGTCGGAGGCGAATGTGACCGGCCCGAATTACCGCTTCCAGCTTGTCGACGCCGGCCCAGCGCAGCCGGTTAATGGCATCGATGAGAACGATTGCATTGTTGACCACGATGCCTACGAGCATGATGGTACCGATGAGCACGACGACGGTGATCGTAGTACCGGTGGCGAGGAGGCCGGCGATGACCCCGACAAGGGCCAGGGGGATCGTAAACAGCACGATGAACGGATGGACGAACGACTCGAATGTCGCTGCCATAACGAGGTAGACGAGAAAGATCGCAAGTCCCAGCGCAAAACGCAGGCTGGCGAAAGACACCTGCATTTCACGATTCTGGCCGCCTATTTCCGTGGTGATCCCTGTGGGCGGGGGATTGCTTCTTATCATCATTTCGATGTCACGAACGGCCGATCCAAGTCCTCGTTGCTTCAAATTCGCGGAGACCACGGCTGCACGCTGTTGTTGCAGCCGGTGGATTTCTGCAGGGCCACGATCCAGCTTCACGTCGGCTACGGAGAGGAGGCGCATTGGTCCACCATCCTGTCCGGCGACCACCAGGTTACGGACATCATTCAGCGATTGGCGGTTGATCTCCTGGTTTCGAATTCGAATATCGATCTGTCTGTCTTCCTCTTTGAAACGGGTAGGAACCACACCTTGAACGCGGTTTTTGAGGGTTTCCGAAAGGACACCCATATCGAGTCCCATCGAGGCCAGCCGGCGCCTGTCGAACACCACCTGCAGTTCAGGATTTCCGGCTTCGAGGGAGGAGCGGACATCGACCAGTCCAGGAATCGTGGAGATCTCCTGAGCCAGATCCAGCGAGTAGCCTCTGAGATCCTCCAGATTCTCTCCATAAAGAATGACTTCAACAGGCGTTTTCAAGCTAAAATATGAAGGCCTGCCCAGCTTCACCTCGAGATCGGGAATTTGCTCATAACGCTTACGCAGCTTCTCCGCCGTCTCTGATTCCCCCTCCGTGTCCGTTCGGTTTTTCATCACGATGTTCAGCTGGCCGAGGTTCTCCGCTTTTGTATTTAGAGACATCCCCCCGGCGACCAGGCGGCTTCCCACGGTGCAATAGTACCGCTCGATTTCCTCATTCTTCGCCGCCTCGTCTTCCATTTGCTTGATTATGCGATCTGATGCAGCGAGCGATGTTCCTTCGGACATTTTCACTTCGAAAAAGAACTCCCCCTCATCCAAGGGGGGAATGAGTTCAGTTCCTATCCATGCAAGAGAACCCATGGCGGCGAAAAAGAGGGCAAATGCGACGGTCACCGTCAGCCAGCGGCGCTGAATGGCTCCACGAACGAACCGGTCGTAGGCTTGGGAAAATCTTCCCAGTGTTAGGATAGGTCCAGTAGCGATCTCGGCAGCTTTGAAGCGGATCCCCGAAAGCTTGCCTCCGAGCGCGCTGAGCATGGGGATCATGGTGATGGCGACAACGAGCGATGCAAGGAGGCTGATGGTCACAGTAAGCGCCTGATCCTTGAACAGCTGCCCGGCGACGCCTTCTACGAAAACGATCGGTAAAAACACCGCTACTGTTGTAAGCGTGGATGCGGCCACAGCGGGGCCCACTTCGGTTGTGCCGTCCACTGCTGCCTGGACCAAGGGAAGATTGATTTTTTTCTTTCTGAAAATGGATTCGAGCACAACAATGGAGTTGTCGACGAGCATTCCGATACCGAGGGTCAGACCGCCCAGCGACATGATGTTGAGCGAAATATCCAGTCGATACATCAACATGAACGTGGCAATTACAGACAGCGGGATCGACGTGGCGATGATCAACGTGCTCCGCGGATCACGGAGAAAGGCGAACAGGACCATAATGGCAAGCAGCCCGCCGATGAGGGCTGCATTCCGTACCTCGCTGATGGACTGCTGGATGAAGTGGGATTGATCGAACAGAATCGAGAGTGTGTGGCCCGGCGGAAGCTTGTCCTTCCATTCCTCCAGCCTCTCCCGGACAAGCTTCGCTACGGTGACCGCGTTGGCATCTCCTTCTTTGAATAATGCAATCTCAACGCATTCCTGTCCGTTTACTCGTGTGATCTCTTCTCGCTCTTTGGCACCGTGGCGGACAATCGCCACATCCTTCAGGCGAACGGCCGATGACCCTTGCTGCCAGATGATGAGATCGGCAATTTCCCCTACAGTTTCGAATTCATTGACTGTTCTTACCAAGTACTGGTTGTCCTCGCCTCGAAGCAATCCGCCTGGAAGATTGATGTTGGAAAAGCCAACCACCTGCCTGACGCGGTCGATCGGTATGCCCAACGCAGCCAGACGCTCCTGATCCACTTCCACCTGAATTTCCTCTTCTAGCCCGCCTTTGATCTGCGCGGCGGCCACGCCTTGAATCGTTTCGAAATCGGGCTTGAGCTTCTTGTCTGCCAGGAACCGCATGTCGATGAGTTTTCCGGGACCGGAGAGCGCCAGGCGCATAACGGGATCGAGCGATGGATCGAATCGCAGAACAATGGGATCTTCCGCTTCCTCCGGCAAAATCAAACGGTCCAGCTTTTCGCGGACTTCCATCGACAGCAAGTCCATGTCGGATCCCCAATCGAACTCGAGAGTGACTTCCGACACACCGGGGCGCGATACCGAGTGGATCGTTTGCAATCCCCGCAGGACTCCCACCACTTCCTCTACCGGTCGGGTAATCAGGTTCTCGACCTCCTGGGGAGCCGTGTCGGGGAAATCTGTCTGGATGGTGAGAGAGGGATATGTGATGTCGGGGAAGAGTTCAAGGGAAAGCCGCTGGTATCCGACGAATCCAAATGCAGCAATCGCCAGTGCGGTCATGATCACACTGACGCGCCGACGAACGGCCAGAGCAACAACGGAACGCATCAGGAACCGGTCCTCTCCGTCGGCTTAGGCTTGGCCGGCTGATCTTCCATGATTTTTAGCGGCGCGCCGTGCTTCAGTGACCGCTGCCCCCTTACGACCACGCTTTCACCACTTTGGACGCCACTCAGGATTTGGGTGTACACGTCATCTTCGAAGCCCGTCTCGACGATACGGCGTTCGGCTGTGCTGTCGGCGGCGATATAAACGATCTGATCACCGCGGTCGGTGAAAACGGCGATTTTGGGTACGAGCGTAACACCCGTTCGTTTTTCAGTAACGATTCTCACTTCGGCAAAGTCTCCAGGGCGGGTGTCCGGAGGATATTCGGGAATCTCCACGGTTACCTTGATCGTCCCGCTCGTGGGATCGATGATCGGGCTTACCAGCTTTATACGTCCTTGCAGCCGGGCCTGATTGCTGTCGAGAACCAGCTGGACCGGCTGATCGGGTTTGAGCTTCTTGAATTCCTTGGACGGCACGTGGACTCGGGCGAGAAGAGGATCGAAATCGGAGAGAACGAACAGCGCGCTACCGATGCTCACGTTTTGGCCAACATCCACCAGCCGGCGAGCCACTCTACCTCTGAATGGAGCAGTGACGCTGGTATAGGAGAGGTTCAAACGGGCCAGCCCTTCGGCAGCTTCGGCCGATTTCAAGTCGTTTTTCACTTTCTGAAATTCTTCAGCCGAGACGAGCTTTTGATCCCACATCCCCTTCAGCCGCTCATATCTATCCTTGAGATTCAATGTATTGGCTTCAGCCTGAGCGAGAAGAAAGCGGTATTCGTCGTTTTCGATTTTCAGCAGTACGTCGCCCTGCCCGACTAGGTCCCCCTCCTCGCATCCGAGCGCTTCCACGACCCCACTGACACGTGAGAGCACCTCGGCCTCCTTTTCGGCTTCGAGGGTGGCCGTCGACGCATAATAGCTCGATATGTTGCCAATGGTGGCAGCTTCGATGGCCACAGGGATCGGGGGTTGGGAGGGCCGCTGCTGACCAGGATGGCCTCCGGCGGCCCTTGCTCCTGGCCCCTGGTGAGCAGGCGAGGCGCTCTCACCGCCCCCACCGCAGCCCATCACGAGAGGCATCAGCGCTGCGGCCATTATGCCTGTCAATAGGTACTGCTTTTGCTTCCTGAATAATTGCCTGATTGAGCATCGTTCGAGGATTCTCGGTCCAGATTTGTGCCGACCGACCGATCCACGTGAACGATATCGCTCTTTTCCTGCGGACATCCTTTCTCACCTTTCTCGTCTAATTCGCGAAAAATAACGGATCTGCGCTAAAAAAACAAACGACTGGCGAAGTCCAGTGGGCCCTAAAATCGTGCGTAATTTGGCTTTCCTATCCCTCAATCATACCTGCAAGTCTTAAGAATACCCGAAATTAGGGATCTAGGGAAGCCCGATGCTCCATTTCCTTTTGGGTTGCGGCTCCCCGGAGGGTCGTTTTTTCGTAATTCCTTGGTGCTGTCCAACTTGTACGTATTTGATGGGAGTCTGTTCCAATTTTCTTTAGATGACTCGAGCGGCAAACGCTGAAAGCCCGGCACCACTCCGTGAGCTTCTAATATAAAACCGTAATTGAGTATTTGCAATTGGCTGGCGCGGTGATGAGGAATGGCGTTCACCGTTTGCTGCACATCGCGCTGATCTCGGTGGTCGGATCGTTCGGCGGAAAATAGCGGCGGGCCGCATGGATGGAGAAGAAGAAGCTGATTGCGGAAGCGACGATCGCCGACATTGGAATCAGATGGAGCAATCAACGTCTGTTTTCCCGGAAGGTATCGAGGATGCAACAGAACCAACCCTTGCTTTTAATGCAACCGGTGGTGATGTCATAATCAACGCGGAACCGACCTGCTATTGCGAGATCCCGGAAGCTAATCCCTTTATTTCCAATATCTCACCTTTGGCACAGAATATGCGATGTCGCCGGTAAATCTTGGGCGAATCCTCAGCGCGCAGAGTTACCGAGAAGAGTGGAATTCCGGTCAGGAAGCGCGGCAAAGGCATTCGTCCTACCATTTTTGTACCAGGGGGTGACTGATGAAAAAGATAGCTTCGGTAATTCTCTTGGCATTCCTCATACCTTTGATTTTCAGCTGCAGCAGCGGCGAGGATGAATCACTGGCCGTTGCGAAGGCGTTCTGGCAGGCATTGGAAGATCAGGACATAGAGAAAGCAAGATCCTACGCAACCAAGGAGACGGCTGCTTCGCTCAAGCCGAATGACAACGAGGAGGATAAGGATGTTGATATCGTCTTCGGAGAAGTAACATTCGAAGACGGCAAGTCCATTGTTGAAACCACGATGCGGGCAAGTGATGATGAGACGAGCATGGATATTCCGCTGAAAACCGTCCTAGTCAAAGAAGAAGGGGAGTGGAAGGTGGACGTCAACCTAACGATGATGTCGATGTTTGGCGGCGCCATGGGAGCGATGATGGATGCGATGAAAGAAGGCTTCGAAGAGATGGGCAAGGCAATGGCGGACGAAATGAAATCCAGCTTCGAGGGGATGTCGAACAGTAACGACGATGATTGAGCGGGGAGGGACAGCACTCCCATGTGCACAGGTGCCGATCTGATGTCGGAATGCTTCGAGCACCTGCATAACGAATCAAAGCGAGAGGGCCGTTTGGTGAAAGCCGAACGGCCTATTGCTTCCTGCCGCTAAATGAGAGAGCCCGGCTCGCCGGTGGGAACCGGAGCGCCTATGAATGCTGCGGAGAGGGCGTTGAAAGAAATTATTCGGAACGATGGGTTCAAGCTGGTGGGCATTCAGTAACAGCCCCCAGGAGTGTGCTACTGAAAGCGGAATACCTTTGTGGAAATGCCTGCAAGGATTAGCGCCGCCAGGAGCATTCCCGCCACATGAGGGATCACGTTGGCTGGACCTGCGGCAAAGCTTATCAGCTTGTGAAGGGCGTCCATCGCCCATCCGGTAGGAAGGAACAACTGTAATTTCTGCATCCACTGGGGAGTAATTTCTATCGGCCACCAGCAGCCGCCGAGAGCGGCGAGCACGTTTGAAGCGATTACACCGACACCCACCGCCTGGGCCTCCGTGCGAGCGAGGCTCCCGAGAAGGATCCCGATCGAAGCCATCAGAAAAGCGTAGATCAGCAGGACCAGGATCACCATTCCCAGATCCGGTCCCCAGTTCATTTTGAAGATCAATGTGCCGGCGAGCATCGCAAAGGCGATCTGAACCAAGCCGAGGGTCATTTTCCCTCCCAATTTGCCCAGCACCACGGACAGCCTGTCGATCGGAGTGCTTGCAAGCCTTCGCAGTAGCCCCTGCCTGCGCTCTATGAGCAGCAGAACAGCGCCGCTGGTTGTCATCACGAGCAGAATGAACATCACGATGATGCCGGGGATCGCTTGCTCGAATCCGCTCGGGATGTGTTTGCGTTTGCCTGCAGGTTTTACTTCGAGAGTTATTGCGCGGGGCATGCTGTTCAATTGATCAAAGCTTTCGGGAGCAGGTTGGGTACCTATTTCGCTGGTCACGATCAAATCTGCAAGCACGGTATATACGGCGCGGGCGATGCGGATCTGGTCGTAATCGTTGCCCAAACCAGTTGATTTGTGAGTGAACCGGACAGTAACGGGTTTCCCTGCAAGTACCGAATCGGTAAGCGCCTCCGGTATCTCGAGGCGTCTGGAGTATTTTTCGTACGCTTCATCCGTCTCCGGCCTTGCAACCCCATAATCTCGCTCCTCCAACCGGCGCACCATTTGATCGACAAGAAAACCTTCATTTCCGCCTGTTTTCAGCGTGAGTTGCGCCGGTCCGGATCCGGTTGAGGACATCCCTCCTGTGACAGTGCCGATAAAGTAAAAAAATACGATCGGCATGAAGAAAACCCAGAAGGGAGTCTCCCAGGAGCGCATCATGTACTTTACGTCCTTGGTGAGTATGAATAAAACGTCTCTTAGCTTTTCTTTATCCTGCGAGGAACTTGACCCGCAGGCGACAAACACCCGCGAGGAACAGCATAGCTGTTGCAACGAAAATCCCAATAAATGCGGATCCCAAGCTTTCTAGATCTGAACGCTGCATTAAGATGGTTTTCAACTGTTACAGCGCCCAACCATTGGGAGTTTGTGTTCCGATCGCGGCCATCCATCTAGGCATCGCCTCGAATGGGAAAAAACTCCCACCGACCATCATCAAGGGAAGTATTATGGCCAGTGACAGAATGTCCGCGCCGCGTGCACTCGATGCGAACAGCTGAATCAGCATGAGCATGGTCAGCAGCATCACGCCGGAAATCGTAGCCCACACGGCAGCCAGGGGGATGGTTATGAGCTCGAGCCCGAAGTATGCGCAGCCGATGAGAAGCGCGATGATCGCCACCGCCAGCATGAAGCCGGCGCTGCATGCGCGATTCCGGACGACGAAATCCCGCTCAAGCTCAATCCCAGATAAATCGCTTCTCAGCAGGAGCGCTTTCTTGGTAGTATTCGCAGGTCGCTTCGCCGGGAAGCGGCGGTCTTTATTCGGTGGACCAGACGAAAGAAGGGGGCAACAAACAGTGATAGTTGTCGAGGACCTTTGGAAAACGTTCAAGCTGTCACGCCAGCAGAAACGCGAGAGGGGCGATGGGCGTGGGCCGAGCGTGATCCATGCCGTAGCGGGGATAAGCTTCACTTGCCAACCGGGGAGGATATTCTCACTCTTAGGCCCGAATGGTGCCGGCAAGACAACGGCATTGCGCCTGATTGCAACACTGCTGAAGCCTACCAAAGGCTCGATCACCGTGGCGGGCTATGACGTTAGAACGCAAAGCCAGGAGGTGCGGCGGAGGCTGGGTTTTCTAACGGGAACGACGAAATTGTATGAGCGGCTGACACCCAACGAATTGGTGAGGTACTATGCCAATCTCCATGGGATGGAGCGAGGTGCGTTCGATAAACGCAAGGAAGAGCTTTTTTCCATTTTGGATATGCACGATTTTGCGAATCGGCGGATTGGCAAGCTTTCCAGCGGTATGCGACAAAAAGTATCCATTGTCCGCACCATGATTCACGATCCGGACATTCTTGTGTTCGACGAACCCACTGTCGGTCTCGATGTCATTACTTCAAAAAACATCATCGAGCTGATTCGAAGCTGCAAGGAAGCAGGGAAAACGGTAATTTTCTCGACGCACATCATGGGTGAGGTAAGTCTTTTGAGCGATGATCTTGCCATCATTTACAACGGTGAGCTGCGTTTCAAGGGCACGCACGAAGAGTTCAAGCAGCAAATGCAGACAAGATCGCTGGAAGCGGAATTCATCCGCCTGCTGGAGGAGCCTCGGAAATGAAAACGACGTTTACTATTTTTAAAAAAGAATTGATCGATTCCATAAGAGACCGCAGGACTCTGATGGCAATGGTTGTGATTCCTTTGGTGATGTTCCCGCTATTGATCAGTATTTCATCGAGAGTAATAATGTCCCACGTAAAGAAGGCGAAGGAAAAAACGCTCGAGATTGGTCTGTTGACGAACGATAATGCTTTGGACTTGCGGGAAATGCTCAAAGGGAACGATGCGGTGAGACTCATTGAATATATCACGATAGAAGAGGGAAGGTCTCTTGTCGAACAGGACAGTCTAGATGCGTTTATCGTAATCGATAAGGGATTCGATAGAGACGTAGCGGAGCAGAAACAGGGCAAAATATCAATGTACTACAAATCGGCGGAGGACAGAGATATCGAGAGGGATCGGGTGGAGGAGATTCTTGAGGACTATGAAGAGAAATTGAGATCGGCCCGCTTCGAGTCTTTGGGGCTCGATGAAGCCATTATTCAAACGGTGAATCTTAGCAAGCACAATCTCGCCTCCATAAAAGAGCGTGTCGCTGGCGTCATTGGAGGATTCCTGCCATATTTATTCATTATTTTCTGTTTCACTGGCAGCATGTATCCCGCTATCGATCTCGCCGCTGGTGAAAAAGAGCGGGGCACTCTGGAAACGCTTTTGACGTCACCTGCAGGAAAATTCCAGATACTAATGGGCAAGTTTGGTGTCGTGGTCTTAACGGGCATTCTGTCGGCTGCCATTTCCATTGTCGGCTTGTACATCGGGATCATTCAAATGAAAGAAATTCCCGCAGAGCTGCTCAACAGCATACTCGGGATACTCGAAGCGGAATCCATTGTCCTGCTGCTCACGCTACTGTTGCCCCTGACCGCTTTTTTTGCGGGAATTCTCCTATCGGTTTCCATTCTTGCAAAATCATTCAAAGAAGCTCAAAGCATGCTCACGCCGCTGATGATCGTTGTGATTGTTCCAGCATTCATTGGTTTAATGCCCGGAATGGAGCTGACGCCAAAGACCGCCCTGATTCCAATTCTGAACGTATCGCTCGCCACGAAAAGCATTATTGCAGGAAACATCAATGGCGCTTTGCTTGCCGAAGCATACGTTTCGCTGTTCGCGATCGCAGGCCTGAGTCTTTATTCTTGTTCGAGGGTATTCGGGAACGAAAAAAGCGTTTTCCGGGAAGCTTAGTTATTGAGAATCGATAGCATCTGCAGAGCAAAAGGAGCAGTAGCATGCTTTCTTTATGTCGAAGGGTGTTCTTTGTCGCTATAGTAGCTATGACGTTGTGCATGGCTTCTTCAGTTGCAGCAATTAACGGAAGGGTGGGTTTGTATGTAATCAGAATGGAGCCGGAGGGTACCGATGCAGAGAAATTCAGCAAACCGAGCTGGGGTGGCGGAATCAACGTCCACCTCGTCCCACCTGGACTTCGTGACTTCTTCGCGGGAACAATCGGTTTCGATTATATAAACATGCTCAGCCAAACGACTGAATTCATCGACAGGGTGACCGGGCTCAGGGTCGAGCAGCAGACCAATCAAAATTATTACCGTTTCTACCTGGGAGGCCGGCTGGGGCATCAGGGGCACGGATTTTTCCGCCCTTATGCAGGGCTTCATCTGGCGCTGGTAACTTACTCGATCAAGACGGATGTTGTGATTCCCGATGATTATGATCGAGAAAAAGAGATAAGGCAGAAATTGCAAAGCGAATGGCATTCAGCGTTTGGATTCGATATGGCATTGGGATTGGAATTGAATTTCAAGGACAAAGTATATGCAGACTTGGGAGCAAGATATCTGCGAAGCTTCTCCCTTCCGCAACAGCTTGGTGAGGGTTCGGTGGAAATCCACCCGAGGTATTTTCAGTTCAGTGTGGGGATAGGACTGTCGTTTCGGGTATTCGAACGTGGGGGCTATTGAGGCGCGCGGGTATTCTTGTTCGGAAACGCGCGGATCATATTCTTAACAGGGTTTGGTTCAAACATGAAGCGCTGCCTCGCTGGAGAAAAAAATTCGCAGCGCTTATGATAGTGCTGCGAATTTTTTTCAGGTATGGATCTATTAGGAAATATTGATCAGTGCCTCCTGTGGGAATCAAGCAGTGATTCAGTTCACTTCTGGTAGAGGCTCTTAATAGCCCCCCAGGATCTCTCCTCCGTCGGCACGCTGCCGTCGTGGGAGAAGGCGGAAAGCATTCGCCTCCATCCTTTACTCCGTTGTAATCCTCGTCGGCAAATGCGTAGATGCGAATCCCCAAGCAAGTGCTCCATTGGATGTGCTTGGTAATGGTGTCCGAGTAGTTATTGCCGTCTGCTGTTGGAGTTGAAACGACAAGATCCCCAATAGCGTACGTGTTGCCGACAACAGGATCCCCGTCCACGGTAATGGATGGTGTGCACCACTCGGGATCAGGCACGAACACGAGCAGAATGTTCGAGTAAGTCGTTGGCTGGTTGCTGAAGCCATCGATGCCGAGATCAAAATCGCTGCCGATGAAAAAATAACCCTCTTCTCCGTTGGTTGACTGTACAAAACCGGTGAGGTTGGGAATTTGATAAACCTCAAAGGCAATTTCATTGGTATTTATGTCAATCAATACCTCTCCTCCTCGATCATACATGGGATCGTAAAGGGAGTGCCCGGCTGTGACCGTGTAGTATTCATTGACATCGTAGTGGTAGGTGGCAGGACTCGTCGGGTAAACGACCAAACAGGGATCAGCAGCAACGATCCCAGGGAACACGAGCAGAAGAAAAAAAGCTATGGTGAATAGCGTAAAAAACAGTCGCCTGGCGGTCATTGGAAGCTCCTTTCTGTGTTCCTTCTCCCCTGTGATTTTGATCAGACTTCTTATGTCGCGATTGAGCCCGGATACCTTACATGTACCACTTCAGTTGGTTGGATGCTGGGATCCTTACAAGAAAATCAAATGGAATTGGCAAAGGGATACCTATCAATGCAGGTGGATGTCGGTATAGCTCATGTAATGTTCGTTCGAGTTTGGTAGGGAAGTCTATAATGCACCCGTTTCGAGTACCATATGTCTGCTCGAGGAAGAAGAAGAAACCGCGTGTAGCCACTGGTTACGATAGGAGATTGCCGATTGAAATATCCCAGTTTGGCTCGACACCGCCACATAGAGAATAAATGTTTTGATAGCACCCAAATCCGGCAGCGGCCTGCCCGATATTTCATAAATTCATCGATATATCCACCAATCATTGCCTTCTCATCCAGCATATGAAGCTCAACGCCATAATTTTTTTCATTAAAAACGCTCGATGTCATACTCATAGCAACCATTTAACAAGTTGTTATCAAATAACATACGAGCTTTTTCAAAATTTTGGGAGATGCTTGCAACTCATATTGGATCCTACACGCATCAGCGCACAAAGCACGGCACTTCTTTTGCCTTGTATAGAGCGGGCGGTCTGTCCGCCTGGGAAGTGATGGAATGATGCGCTTTCATCTGAATATCCCCATCGAGCAGCTCCTCTTGGCGGCTTGTGTCTGCTTTGGCCTCGCATTGCTAGGGTGCAATACTCAGGTGTTCGAACCGGAATCTTTCCCGGTCATGATCGCACAGCTGCCAGCAGCAGAAGGCGATACCATCCTTATCAGCGTTCGAGCATTGGTCACTCGCGTTGTGGATCCGGATTCCTATCTAAATGGAGCAGTAGAGATTGGTGACGAGGTAAATGGATACTATCTGTACGATGAAAGCGCGGAGGATTCTCACAAGAAGCCTGATATCGGGCAATACGATTTTAATCTGCCACCGTTTGGGATGGAAATGCTCGTCAATGATCTCGCATTTCGTTCGGATACCAATTCAGTTGCAATGAGCATCCGATTGCGTAACAACGCGGCATCCGGAAAGCGAGATACCTATCGAGTGACCAGCAGCAGCAATCTCGATGTGCTGCCGGGTGTTGGCGTTTTCGATATACTCATCGTTCTGGAAGACAATACGGCCACCGCTCTCACGAATGATGCGCTGTCGGGAATCGTTGTGGATCTCGATGATTGGCGATCGAAGCATACGCTAACGATAACGGGAAATGACGGCTGGCGCATCGAAGCGGATCTTGCTTCGTCTTCAGTTGGCGATCCGGAAGCCGAGGAAGAAGATGCAGGAGGATCGAAGCGCAAGTTTCGCCTGCAATAGAATCCCCGAGGATTCCTGCATGCTAGTCGATATGAAAGTGCCTATGTCGCGCTCGGAGAAATCTGTGTAAGGTGAGCCCTATGCCCGGTGGCGGATCCGCTGCCAGAGCGAGCGCCAGAGCCAGTTGAATCGAACGCAAACGAAATAAACAGGAGGAAGCGCCAGAAGAATCAAAATCGTGCTCGAAGCAAGTCCGCCGATCGATGCCAAGGCGAGATTTTCCCAGATGTCCTTATCCTCGGTTTCGCGGAACCGAACGAGAAGCGGTGCAAGCCCAACCATAGTTGTGGAACTAGTGAGCAGGATCGAACGGAGGCGGATCCGCGTTGCGCGCCCGATGGCCCGGCGGAGGAGTCCCGAGCGTTCATCTTTCGGCAGCTTCCAGAGGTCACTCCCGCCCAATTGTTTCCTCAAACCTGGAAATAAAGCCGCCTCGGAAGCAGGATCCCCTCCATGTCGCGCCTTTAGAATCAACGTTGCTTCCGTCCGGAAACGACTTATCAAGAGAATTGCATTGTTGACGACGATGCCAAATAGCAATATGAGCCCGATTCGGGCAGAGGAATCGAAGCTCGAATGAGTCCACCAAAACGCGAGGAATACCCCGATGAGGGCCATGGGCACGGACAGCAGCACGAGGAAAGGAAGCGTGATGCTCTCGAATAGCGCAGCAAGCACCATGAAGATGAATACGAGCGCTAAACCTAGTGTTAAAATGAGCTCCTCCTCCTCTTCTTCTGAAAAGAATTCTCGTCGCGCCTCTTCGGCTTCGTATCCATAGGGCAGGTCGAGTCCATCGATGACGCGCTTGATATAAGCCTGTCGCATCTGTTCGGTGCCTATATATTCCCAGTTGACGTGAGAGCTGTACTTCTGGTTCTCGCGCACTATCGATCCCGATATGGGATTTTTTTCCGCACTAATGAGGTTGGCGAGCCTCACATATTCACCGGAGTCGGTCTGTATTAACGTCTGTGCGGCATCAGCAAACTCCAGGACTTCAGCGTCTTTGAAGGCGAGCTGAATCCTTTCATGGTCTCCATCGATCAGCATCGACCACGGCGTATCCACCCCTAAAAGCCGGCGCAGGTGGCTGACCACGCGGAGAACACTCAATCCGTGCGCGGCCAGGCGGTCTCTGTGAATAGTGATGACGACCTCTTCCAACAGAAGCCGTTCGTACTGGGCTCCCGTAGTAATGCGCGCATTGCGCACTCTGCGGTTCTTCTGGATCTCCCTGAGTGTGGTTTCGGCGATGTCCTTCAGTTTCTTGGAGTTGTAACCCGTGAGCTTGACCAGGGAATTCAGAGCGGAGCCGGCGAAGGCACCCTTGATGTAAGGTGTATCGGAGAAGCCCCTAATGTAAATCGAGGCCCCACCAGTTCGGTCGGCAACATCCATGAGAAGCGTCCTGAAATACAATGGCTTCTCGGTTTTCAGCAGTTCGTCATCGAATTCAACACGGATGATTGCTATGTTGCCGAATATCTGTGATCGCATCGTTGCGCCCTCGGGAACAGGCATTAGCGCTTCTTCGAATTCCATCAACGTTTCCGACGTGAGCTTGATGTCAGTGCCGGAAGGCATTTCGAAATACATGAACAGCTCCTCTTTGTCAGGAAGCCGCCAAAAGCCTCCCTTTATGACCTTCGAGTCGTAAACCGTCCAGCCCCATATGAACAGGCCAACCATGAGGGGCAGGATGGCCCACCACAGGCGCTGATTCCAGTGAAAGATTCTTTCCAATCGTGGTGGGCGTGATTTCAAGTCGGGAAGATCTTCGACGAAGGCTGCGAGCGCGTTTGGATCGCGAATATCCTTGGGCCCATCTTTTGAACGACGCACCAACGGTACTGCCCAGCCGTCGTGGAGAATCACTGGAACCCACGCAAATGCAACGAAGAGCGATGCGGCGAGTGCTGTGGCAACGGAAACGGCGAGCGGAACGTAATACAGGGCAAGGCGTCCTGACAAGAAAATGAAAGAAGCGAAGGCCACCATCGTGGTGATGGTCGTTGCGATGATAGGGAAGAGCACTTCGCCGGTTCCATCGACCACTGTTTCGATCGCGACCTTGAGTTTGGCCGCGCGCGAGAGATCGGCATCGTCGGCGCGCTTGAGTGCCGAAAGTCGTCTGTGTATGGCATCGAGCACCAGAATGCTATTGTCCAGGATGAGACCGAAACAAACGGTTAGGCCGCTGATGGTGATGAAGTTGACCGATATGCGCAGGAAATAGAATAGGCTCAGTGATATCACGATTGCGAAGATGATCGATCCTGTTATTATTGTCGTGAGCCGGATCTGCCGCAACGATACAGCGAGCAAGAGGAACAACAGCGTGAGGATAACAAATGATCGGTAGATCAGTTCCTTTAGCTTCTGCTCGAGATCCGCTCCTTGATCTTCATCGATATTGAACTTGACTTCGAATGGAACGTCGCTTTCGAGCCGGGGAAGGACTTTTCGTAGTGTGCGGCTTACTCCAACCGTGTTGGCACCGCTTCGCTTTTCCACGGAGACCATGACGACGTTCTGGCCGTTGGATCGAATGAGGTAAGAGGGATCTTCGAAATCGGGGCGCACTTCACCGAGCATACTCAGCCGAAACATTCGGTTGCCACGCTGCACTACGACGGCGTCCGACAACCGGCTGAGACCAACAGGATCCCGGAGAGCGACGAGTCTCTCGAGGCCGTCACGCTGGATCACGCCGGCGCCCAGAAGCTCGTCCATGCGGTTGAGAGCAGCGAAAACTTCGTCAGGGGTGATCTTGTACAGGTCGAGTTTCTGGCGGTCGAGAACGATCTTGATCAATTTAGCCGCGCCTCCGTAAACGAACGCATCGGCCACTCCTTCGAGCGCCAGTAGCTGGGGTATGACCCATGTCTCGGCCATTTCCCTCAATTCGTTGGGATCAAGGGGGGATTCGAGGCCGAATGAAAAGAACTGCTCGGTTCGGAATTCTTCCGGGACATAAGCGCGGATCTGAGGCTGCCCTGCATTCAACGGTAGATTACGCCTGACGGAGCCAAGATGCTCGTTCAGTTCAATACGCGCAAAATCAAGGTCAACACCACGCCGGAAAGAAACGACCACCTGCGAGCGCGCAGAGCGGCTCGTTGATTCGATCTTTTCTATGCCGTGCACTTTTCGCGCGGCTTCTTCTACTGGAATCGTAATCGAGCGCTGAACCGCCTGCGGGGAGGCACCGTTCCAGATAGTGTAGATGGTAAGGGTTGGAAGATCGATTTCGGGGATGGCTTCGATCTGGAGCTTCGGGAGCGCATAGACGCCGAGGACGACGAACACCGCAAAAACCATCCACGTGGTCACAGGATGTCGGACAAAGAAGCGGATCATTCTTCGGGCCTCCTGATGCGATGGGCGAGTCGATAAAGGAGCGGCGTGTAGAGCAGCGTCAGAGTTGTGGTCAAAAACAGCCCACCCATGATAGTCAATGCAAGGGGTCTCTGGAGCTGCTCTCCGCTTCCGATGCCGATGGCCATCGGTGCCATCGCCAGAATCGTCGTTGCGCTGGTCATGATAATCGGCCTCAGACGTAGTCGGCTTGCTTTGAGTATCGCTTCGTAGCCCGGAATGCCTTTCGCGCGGAGGCGGCGCATGGTGTCGATCTTGATGATTGCGTCGTTTACGCTGATGCCGAGCAGTGCAACCATTCCGATAATCGATAGGATGTTGATAGTTTGGCCGGTTACCGCGATGGTAACAAGCGATCCCGCGAAGCCGATGGGGATTACGGCTGCGATGAGTAGCGGATCAATGAATGATTCGAATTGAGCGGCGAGTATCATATAAACGAGTAAGACAGCGAGCACCAGTGCCCAGGCAAGATCGCGAAAACTCTTGATCATCTCCTCCCGTTCGCCACTCTGGACTAGGCGAACATCCGGAGGTAGTTCCATCAATGAGGCTTCTTTGAGAGCCTCCTTCCATGCGCTGTCTGAGGATCGCCCATCCAACTCACTCGAAATCGTTACCATGGATCTCTGGTTCTGGCGCGAGAGCTCCCGGACGGGTCGTTCCTCCGCGAGAGTTACAAGGGATCGGAGTGGAACCGTTTCACCACTTGGAAGATACATCAACGAGTTCAGCGCCAGATTGAGGTCTCTTCGCTGCTCGCGGGCGATTCTCACAGAGATGTCGATTCTTTGGTCTACTTCGTTGAATGTGGTGGCTTCGACGCCGGCGATCCGGTTTCTTATTTCCTGGGCCACGGCGTCGGGCGAAAATCCTTTTCTCAAGATTTCTTCGGTGTTCAAGCGTATGACGAGATTTGGAGTTCCAAGGACGCGATCCACTTGGAGATTCACGAATCCTTTCTTGTCGGATAACCTGGAAGTTAGTTCTTCAGCAGTGTTCAATGCGTTGAGGGGATCCTCGGCCATCACGCCAATGTTGAACGATCCATCTCCCCCGCCAAGGATTTCTGCAAGTCCGATTCCTTCCTCGTGAAATATGTATTTGATCTCCGGGATTTTGCTCAAATAAGATTCCGCTGCTTCATGCTGGATCCTGAGCCCCTTCTTTCGGCTGCCGCGACCGGGTTTGACGATCACGCGGGTCTGTGCGGTGTTTGGACCCGTGTATTGCTTGAGCGACTCAACGGTGCGTTCGGTGTGTCCGACCTGGCTGAACACTGCATTCACGTCCGGGTCTGCTTCCAGCCATTCGGAAAACTCGGCTACTGTGTTGATGGTCTCTTCCAGTGGCGTTCCACTGGGTAGCTCGAGCTCGATTCGGAAATCCCCCGAGCTCCGTTCGGGCATGAAGCTGCGTTGCAGCATGCTGCCGATACCGGCCCCAGCGATCAATCCGGCGGCGAGAAGAGCAAGCATCAGAGCAGGCTTGTTGAGCGTCGTAACGAGCGCGCGGTGGTAGAAGCGGTAAAAAGCTTCGAATCCCCGGTGAAAAACGAAAAACAGGCCGCGCGGCAATCCCTCGTGGTACGCGAGAACGCGCGCGGACAGCATGGGTTGAAGCAAGAGTGCTGTGGATATCGACACCAGCAGGGAAAAGGTTACGGCCAGTGCTTGGTCGCGGAAGAACGCCCCGGCTATGCCCGGAACGTACACCACGGGAAAGAAGACGGCGACAGTGGTGAGCGTGGCGGCAAATACGGCACGCGCCACCTCACCGGTACCTCGTTCGGCGGACATTGCGATCGTTCGGCGCCTGGCAAACACATCATCTCGTGAACCCGAAGGATTTGATCCTTCGCTTTTGCTGAGCTTCTCACTCAAATGGCGGTTGATGTTTTCGAGAACAACAATCGCATTGTCTACGAGCATTCCAGCCGCGAGGGAGAGGCCGCCCAAGCTCATCAAATTGAGCTTCACCTTGCCAAAATACAAGAGAGAAAAGGTTACAAAGATCGATACCGGAATAGATATGCCGACCACAATTGGACTGCGGATGTCGCGGAGAAAAAAGATCAAGACGACGAAAGCGAGGAACGACCCTATAATGAGCGATTTGACCAAGCCGTAGAAAGACTCGCGGACATAGTCGGCATCGCGGTAAACGAACTGATATTTGAAGTCCGGATAATCCTCTTCGAGCACGCCAAGGGCAAGATCCACTTCCTTGGATACCTGTATGGTGTTGGCTTCAGGTTCCTTATAAATCAGAAGAGATACAACAGAATTACCACCCAAAAGTGTGGAGCCTTCGGGTTCCTTTACGGTGTCTATCACGCGGGCAACATCACCAACACATATCGGAGCCGCGCCCTGCCGCACGATGTCCGTCGCCGCGATGTCTTCGAGTGTCTCGTATTCACCCGAAATTCGCAGGCTGAGATGAAGCGGCCCCTGCCTGATTTTCCCTCCGGGAAAAGAGATGTTGCTCCTGGCGAGGGCCAAGCGAATGTCCTCGATCGAAATCCCATAGATCGCAAGCTTCTTAGGATCGGGCTGAACGAGGATCTCCTCGTCCAATCCGCCCACGACCTCGGCCTGGCTGATGCCTTCTACTTGCTGCAGAGCTGGTTTCACTACCTCCGTAGCGAATTCCGTTAACGATTCGAGCCGATCTGCGCCCGAGAGCGTGAGAATACTGATCGGACGCGAGAGCGGATCCCATCGGAGAATTACGGGGCGCTCGGCATTCTCAGGGAAGTCCTCTCGAAACGCTACGCGGTCCACGGCTTCCCGAAGATGGAGGTTGGCGAAATCCATTTCCGTGCCCCAGTCGTGTTCAACAGTAATGATCGAGACACCTTCGCGAGTCCGTGAAACGACGCGGCGAACACCCGAAAGAGCAGTTACCACCTCCTCGAGAGGCTGTGTGACCAGACGCTCGAGATCTTCGGCGGGTATATCTTCATAAGTGGTGATGACGGTCAATCGCGGATAGGTGATCGAGGGGAGGAGATCAACAGGCAATCTTTGAAAGCTGAGGGCTCCGATAAGCACCAGCGCAAGGAATAGCATGCTGATTGCAATGGGGCGCTGGATAACAAATCGGAGCATCAGGTATCCTCTTGAACCGAGCTCCAGGGATCACTGATGCCAACCACCTTCTTTACCTTGACCTTGGCGTCATGGGCAAGAGTGAGATGGTCGGTGACAATCACCAAGTCGCCCGGAGCCAATGTCCCGCCCTGTAAAACACGCTTCACTTCGACAAGGTAGTCGTTTCGTTCGCCAAGCTGGAGGTAGAGCCACTTCGTACGATCGTCTTCGACTTTGAACAGGAGCGGGCGTCCCTCCCGCGTAAGAATCGCCTCTTTGGGCACCAGCAGCCTGTCTTTATAGGTCCTGCCGGCGATGACCGCGCGGACGAACATACCCGGTCTCACGCTTCCATTCTCGCTTCGGAATCTCAGGAGCACCTGGCAGGTTCGTGTGTCGCGATCGAATTGAGGGCTCACTACATCAACCTCTGCTTGCAGCGTCTCACCCACCGCAGGGAAGATGAGAAAGGCAGGCCGCCCTACGGTGAGCTCGCTCATGTCGGCTTCGAGGACACCAACTTCGGCTTCGATATCTACGTTATTGACCAGCGTGCAGATCTGCTGGCCTTTTGTCACTTGTTCACCTTGGCTCAACACGAGACCGGTTACGACCCCGCTAAAAGGAGCTCGAATCTCTGTCCGCTCGAGAGTCAAGCGGGCCCGTTCGAGGGCAGTCCGGGCGGCAGAAACACCACTGCGTGATGCGGCGATCTCTACGCGGTAGATGCCATCCCTCAACGCTTCCACTTCCAGCGCGATTTCCCGGGCGAGACGTTCCTCCCTTGTGATCAATCCCTTCTTTTCGAGTCTCCTTAGCTCCTCGAATTTCTCTTGAAGTTCATCGGGGATCTCCAGGGCGGGGAGTGAGTCCTCTTCCACCGCAAGAAGACTCAGCGCTTCGAGGTATTTTGCACGCGCTTCTTCTGCCGCGACTTCATATTCGCGGGAATCCAATTTTGCAATCAACTGGCCCTTACGAACACTTTGGCCGTCTTCGGCGTAGATTTGGATGAGGCGGCCTTCCAATTCCGTTCGGATTTCTGCCGAATGGCGAGCCCGGATCGTTCCCTCGGCAATGATCGGAACAACGAGATCCGATTGGACTGCGCGGGCGGCATTGACGGATATAGTGCGTTCGCGCCGCTTCTTTGTCCCCTTTTCGCTGTTTTCGGAGTCATCTTCTTTATCCGAATTCGACGGCTCTTCGTTGCCACCCTGGTCCTGATTTGTATTTTCGGCAACGGTCGCTTCGTCGCCTCCATTTCCTTCGTTCGATTGGCCGTTCGAACCACAGGCGATGAGAGAGAAGGAGAGACAGACGGCGGTCGCGAAGAAGAAAAGACTTCGCCAAAATGAACGAATTGAGCGATCGGCAGCTGGTTTTGTTTTCATAGTTGAGAGTAAATATCGGGCGAGTGAACGCGTTTTCTATCCTCCTACTTCATAGAGATTTTCAGATCTTTATCGAGTTCGTAGCAAATAACGGCCATCGGCTCGGGCTCCTCGTCGCCGATTTCAAACGGCTGGCCGCCTGCCTGGAGTGACAGCGCCGCCTGGAGCAGGTCGGTTACCACGTACAGACGATCTCCGACGAAGAAGTAGCCGTCTGTCAAAAAGTTACCTTCGCCCTGAAGCGTCACTTTGCGTAAAAAGTGTCCTTCACGGTCGAAAACGTCGAATGTGCCCAGCGTACCCTCAGCCGGGTCTCCCGGGCCCTGGTCCGGCAGCACCCACAGGCTTCCATCTTCCCGGAGGTACATGGATTGGTACTCCTGCTCGAGGTCGCTGATACTGACCTTCCCGTTGGGAATTTGCCGGATGAAGAGGCTCATGATCTCGTTTACGAGATCTTTCTCCTCTTGAGTTCGCTTGCGAGGACTCTGATCCACTTCGATCACTCGCTCAAGTTTACCATCACGGCTCCAAATATTCACCTTGTATCCCAAAAAGCTGGTTGCGGCATAAACCCGGCCGTTCCAGCCGACACCCCACCTGCGGTCGAATGTGTTCCAAACCGCGTCATCGAGCACCGGATCGGCGAAATCAATCACGCGGGTCTCTTCATGATAGCGGGCCTTTTCGCTGCCATCCGGGTCGATGCTGCATAGATAGCGCATCTGTTCGTAACGCCCTTCTGAGAAGGCTTGCTTGGCGATCGCTAGAACAACATTGTCGCCGCGGCTCTGACCGCCCAGAAGTATCTGGAAGCCACCAGCTTCGACCGGGGGGAGCGGATATTCTCCGGCAGGCTCACCTTCGGGAGTAAGGATGACGATTTTACCTGGAACGACCTGCATTACGGCAACGTTTCCGTCTTTCGTAAAGAACATTCCTGTTGGTCGGCGGAATTCGCCGGGACCTTCTCCTTCACGGCCGATTTCGCGAATAAACTCTCCGTTCTTGTTGAAAATCTTAATTAGAGAAAGCTGGCTGTCGAGGAGATACACGTTACCTTTGTCGTCGACGAGGATCTGGCCGATGACACCGAAGAACTCGTCCTCGTCATCGGTATCGCCTCCAATACGCCAAAGCTCCTTGAGCTTGAAGGTCTTGGATGATTCCATAGGTGTTGCTGGATTCATTACGTGGAGGATGCCTTCCTTTGTGACTTCTTCTCCTTTCCATTTTCCCGCCAGCGAGGCTGAGGACATGTAAGAGGCGATGGACACAGCGGCCACGATAACAATCAGAATTTTGGCTGATTGAGCAATCGCAGCTGGCATGCTACGGCGAGTTGAGTCGCTCGTTCGAACAATTGATTTCGATTGCATGCTTGGGAACATGGTCACAACTCCTTTCTGAATGGCTGACAATACATTAAGGTACGAACAAAAGAACGGGTTGGTTCCTTAAATCTTGCGGCCGTTCTGTCGGGACTCAATGAACAATTACACGATAATATGCGGGCTATTCAATATATATTATTCTGCATTATATGAGCCATAGTTTATTATCGTGGGATTTGTTCGATCGTCTGGCTTTCGATACCAAGTATTAATTTTATTGGAACATACAAGATATCTGGTTTTCTGACAAGAGACTTGTGCGAGTTCTTCGAACAGCAAAACTCCAGTTGGACCCTGCGGAATTTGAGTGCGATTCTCGTCTTGAATTCTATTCAAGAGAAGATGCTTCCGGCGAGGAGTATATTGTATTGTCATCGAGCTCCAAGCGAGCAGCTGCTCGCACCGTTACTTGGTTGTGTGAAGGAGATGCAACCATGCGACTGCTGAAGCGTTCACCCTTGGATAGAATCTTTTTGTTCATCATCCTGCCGCTATGTTGGGCTGGAGCCCAGGCTACTGCCTCCGGTGAGACGGGCCCGGTCGAGAAGATGAAAACGTATATGAACAGGTTGGCATCGTTTGGTTTCCACGGAACGGTGCTGGTGGCTAAAGAGGGCGAAGTTCTTCTGCACAGCGCTTATGGCCTGGCACAAGTCAACACCGGCATAAGGAATAGCACTTCTACCGTCTTTAGCACAGGATCGGTGACCAAGCAGTTCACTGCAGCGGCCGTCCTTCTTTTAGAAATGGATGGGAAGCTCTCCACCGGTGACTCGATCAGCCGTTTCTTCGATAATGTGCCCGAAGACAAAGCCGGCGCAACCGTCCATCATCTCCTCACCCACACAGCCGGGCTGCGTTCCCAGTTTGGCCCGGATGACGAATCGATCGCGCGTGACGACTTGACGCGTATTATCCTGGAGGCACCTCTGGACTCGCCGGTTGGATCCCATTATCAATACTCGAACGCCGGTTTTTCCATGCTGGCGGCGATTGTGGAAATCGTTTCGGGAACGGGGTACGAAGCGTTTCTAAGGGAAAGGTTATTCATCCCCAGTGGCATGCATCATACGGGCCTCGAGCTTCTCGAAATCGATAATCGGTTGGTCTCGCACTCGCACAATGAGGGGCTCGGATTTCCGTCCCCTCTCGATCGACCTGATAACTGCTGGCACCTGAAAGGCAACGGCGGCATCCTGTCGACGACAATGGATATGTACCGCTGGCATATGACGCTCCAGGGGAGTGATCTTCTGTCAGAAGCTGCAAGAAAGAAAATGTTCACACCGTACGTTCGAGAATATGAGGACGGCGACAGCTTCTACGGCTACGGTTGGGTTATCGAAGAATACCGTCCTGGCGCCAGAATGATATGGCACAATGGAGGGGCTGTGCCGCACGGATGGAGCTGTGCGGTATATCACTTCGTCGATGACGGCGCGGTTATTATTGTATTTGCGAACAAGCCGATCGATGGAAGACTTCCTGTGGATGATATCGTGCAGAACCTCGCTCGAATTCTGCTTGAGGGAGAATGCACGATGCCTCCTGAAATCGTGGAGATCAAAGCTGAGGAGTTTGAGCGATACCAAGGAAGGTACGTGCTGCCGGGCGGGGGAGAAATCATCGTCGAAGTCGAAGATAAAGAGATTCGCTTCAAGCCCGAAGGCCAGGAAGCGGTGAACGTCCTTTTTCCGTCGGAGTACGAGGCCTTGTTGCCGAAATACAATGGCATGACCGAGAAACTTGTGAACGCCATCGCAAGTGGTGACTACGGACGTGCCAGGGCTTTTTTCGATCAGCGTGTGGAATCCGCGGAAAAATGGTTAGCGATGATTCGAGAATGGTGGGCATCCTTTAGCCAGCTTGGAGCTTTCCTGAACGTCAGAGCACTCGGGACCAGAATGGGCGGGGGCGCTCAGACATATTGTGAGCTCGAATTCGAAAGAGGATCTGTGATTGCCCGATTCTTCTGGATGATGGGTAAGTGCGGAGGCATGAGGTCCAACGTCGAACCTATGTACAAGAAGCTGTTGCCATTGTCCGAATCTCGGCTTGGTGGATACAGCCTGGCGAATGGGCAAGTCGTTCGAGCCGAATTCTCGCCGGGCGGAGGATTGACGATTGTAACTGGCGAGCGGAGGTTGCGAGCCACGCTAATGCAGTGAGCCGATGTACTGCCGGAATTGTGCCGCGTTGTTCAAAATGGGAGATCATCGGCAGGGCACTTCAATGCCTGCGGTAGTGAAATCCTGCAATCAAGCATCCCCGGATCGAGTGGGTGATTCTTTCTGCTTTTCAAAGGCCTGCCATTGGCGTAAGAATTGTAAGAGATTCATTGCAAACAGGAACGAATTCTCATTCAGATAGGAGGTCTGGCATGCCCGTTAAAACAACCGAATTTTCAGTGAAATCCAGCGGGTATTGCTGTCTCGAGAATATCACCGCACGAGTGCAAGATTGCGTGAAACGATCGGGTTTGAAAGATGGTATCGCGTGCGTCGCCGTTGCAGGATCGACCGCTGGGATCAGTACAATCGAGTACGAACCGGGATTGCTAAAGGACATACCGGAATTTTTTGAATCAATTCTGCCATCGGACAGATCGTATCACCACGACAACACCTGGCACGATGGAAACGGATTTTCGCACATGCGGTCGTTCTTGTTGAAGACTTCGCACACTGTTCCATTCAGCGGCGGGCAGCTGCTTCTGGGAACATGGCAGCAGATTGTTCTGGCAGATTTCGATAATCGATCGAGGTCGCGGAAAATTATCGTTCAGTTAGTAGGGGAGTAGCTTTTTTCATCATCGGTAAATCAGCTACTTGGAAGGTAGCATCCCTCGGTCTACTCGTGTTGACGCATCGAGTCCGGGCTTTGAATAGGGAGCTGCATTTGAGCAAAATAAATGGCGGGGAACTCGATGTTCCCCGCCGCTTGCCATGGGGAGGTATCTGTTCTGCTTATTCACTAGGCGGTGAATAATATGGGTTCTTCCCGCCGGCATGATCGGTCGTATCGAATATCTCGCCAATAGCAGGAACATTCATCCGAAGGTGCCGTTCGACGCCGTATTTCAGCGTAATATTCGCCATTCCGCAGCCCTGGCAGCCACCACCGAACTCGAGGTATAGATTGTTATCCTTCACGTCGAGCAGGTTTACGAAGCCCCCGTGTGCTGCGATGGAGGGATTGACGTCGCGGTCGAGTATCTCTTGAACCTGCTTCCTAATTTCCTCGGGAGATGGAAGATTTTCTTTGATTCTCACGTCCACTGCGGGTTCATTGGAAACGATCTGATCGTGTATTGCCGAAGCAATCCGAGGGGCAAACGTCTCCCAATTTTGCGGCTTCTGGACGACGATGCTCACCGAATTACCGGCTATCAACACCTGGTCGATTTCCCCGATATCGAAGAGTCTCTCGGCCAGAGGAGAACCTGT
Organism: Candidatus Latescibacterota bacterium; assembly: GCA_011772205.1. Classification (GTDB taxonomy): domain Bacteria; phylum Krumholzibacteriota; class Krumholzibacteriia; order WVZY01; family WVZY01; genus WVZY01. Next base: position 141,919 of record WVZY01000031.1, on the reverse strand, counting down.
GGATGCTTCCTTGCTCGCGAAATGCACCGCAGATTCAGGGTAGATCTCCCGGTCCGCCATAAACTTGCAGGTATCGACAAAAATCGGCGAGGGCTTGGCAGTGATGCGAAGCGCTTCCTCGTCACCCCCACCCCAACTAAAACTGTATTCCTCGGCCATCAAAAACCTCCTGCACGGATTGAGTCTAATGATTCATATCTGGCTCTAGTATAAGGCGCGGCACCCCTTGATCCAAGTGATTTTCGTCAGTGCAATAACCTCCATTTGAACCTCAGTGGGATGAGGGCTGCTTCATTTATAATGTATTGCTCATCCGCCATTCAAATGCTAGACTGCTTCAAAATGATCTTCTTTGATTCTAACCTGCCGGACGCGATCGTGGTCCACCAACGGTGCTGATAACAAGCGGTTGTGTTCGTTTTTCTTTATGAGCGGAAAAGAGCATATGCGTTACGATCCGCTGGCCGATGCATTCCGGCGATGGGGGTATCTTCAAGCCGATCTAGATGCGCTTGGGCGCATCAAGCCACTTGAACATCCGGACCTCAAAGAAGCCCTCGAAGGCGTTCCTCCGGAAGAGGTGAACCGCTGGCGTGGGATCTATTGCGGGCCCATTGGAGTTGAATTCATGCATATTATGGACCGCGAATCCTTGCGCTGGATCGCCGCCTGGATGGAAGGAACATGCCCGCTGCCGGATGGTCGCAAGATCCTCCAGAGAATCGCAAGCGCTGAACTTTTCGAGCGTTTTCTCCATACGCGCTATGTTGGAAGCAAGCGTTTCTCCATCGAGGGAGTTGCTGGTCTCATCCCGCTGCTCGATTCGATCCTCAACGCTTCTGCCGAATTCGGTGCCGAGCTGATCATGATCGCCATGAGTCACCGAGGCCGTTTGAATGTCATGGCCAATGTCGTGGGAATACCGGGCGCAGACATATTCGCGGGCATGGAAGATGTTGATCCGAGGAGCGTTCTGGGCAGCGGGGACGTACGGTACCACCTAGGGGCAACTGGCAAGTACGTGACTGCGCCGGACGAGACGCTGGAAGTTCACCTGGTCACAAATCCAAGCCATTTGGAGGCTGTGGATCCGGTCTTGATGGGCCGAACCCGGGCACGTCAGCAGCGCGTTGGCAAAGACGGGCAGAGTAAAGTGCTGCCGATTGCACTTCATGGCGATGCGGCTTTCGCAGGGCAGGGAGTCACAGCCGAAATCCTCAATCTCGCAGACCTTGAGGATTATTCGGTTGGGGGTACCATTCACGTCATCGTGAACAATCTCATCGGTTTTACAACCGAACCGATGCATCTTCATTCGACCCGTTTTTCTTCCGATCTGGCACGGCGGCTTCCAATCCCGATCCTGCACGTGAATGGCGAAGAGCCGGAAGCAATTGTCCGCGCCGGAAGATTTGCCGTTGAGTACAGGGATGCATTCCATCGTGATGTCGTGATCGACTTCATCGGGTACCGGCGCTACGGACACAGTGAGGTTGAAGATCCCACAACGACTCAGCCGATCCTCTACAAAGCCATCAATTCGCGTCCGAGATTGTGGGAGTTGTACGCGAAGAAGCTCGGGGTAAAGGATGAAGAGCTTGAGCGGCTTCAGGACGAGATTCAATCCGATCTTGGACGCCAGCAGGAAGAAGGGAAGAAACGCAAAACGAGACCGAAACTATACGATCTTCCCGACTACTGGGCGCCGTATCGCGGTGGATACTATGATCCTTCATTGGATTTGGAGACGGGTGTTCCTTCCGAGCGGTTGGAGGAGATCGCCCGACGTATGACCACCGTGCCCGATGGATTCCATCTTCACCCAAAAGTGGAGCGCCTACTTGCGCAGCGAATGGAAATGGTGGAAGGAAAGCGACCGGTCGATTGGGGGATGGCCGAAGCGCTGGCGTTTGGATCGCTGCTATGGGATGGAACGCTTGTCAGGCTGGCAGGGCAGGATAGCCGCCGGGGAACGTTCAATCAGCGGCATTCGCTGCTGGTGGATACGGAGACTGGCGAGTCTCTGATACCTCTCCAGCACCTCCATGCTTCCCAGGGAGATTTCACCATTGTCGACTCCCCGCTTTCCGAAGCGTCGGCCCTGGGCTTCGAGTACGGATACAGTCGCGATTATCCGGACGCTCTCGTTTGCTGGGAGGCGCAATTCGGGGATTTTGCCAACGGTGCCCAAGTAATCATCGACCAGTTCGTCAGCGCCGGTGAAGCCAAATGGGAGTTGCTGTCCGGAATCGTGCTATTGCTTCCGCATGGGTACGAAGGCCAGGGACCGGAACACTCGAGCGCACGCCTCGAGCGCTTTCTGCAGCTTGCGGCCAAAGACAACATCCAGGTCTGCCAACCTTCGACTGCATGCCAGTATTATCATCTCCTCAGGCGCCAGGTGCTGTGGTCATGGCGCAAGCCGCTGATTGTCATCACGCCGAAGAGTCTCCTCCGCGCCGCTGCGGCGGCGTGCCCCATACACGGGTTTGCGGACGGTGGTCGATTCCATTGGATACTCCCGGATCGTGACATTGACGATGCGGAGAGGGTGATCGTCTGTTCGGGGAAAATCGCGCATGATTTGCGATCGGAGCGAAAGCGCCGGAACGAGATGAGAACAGCGATCATCTGTATCGAGCAGTTTTATCCTTTTCCCGCACGGGAGTTGCGCGACCAAATCAATCGATACAAAAGAGCAAAGAAGATCCTGTGGGTACAGGAAGAACCTGCAAACATGGGGGCTTTTACTTTCATCCGGCCCCGCCTCCAACTCCTCGCTGGTGATCGGCACGTAACGTCCGTGAAGCGATCCGAAAGTGCCACTCCTGCCACGGGATCGCCCCAAGCGCATGCCCTCGAGCACCGGGCGTTGTTAAACCTCGCATTTGCCTGATGGATTTCGAGCGCTCCTCCTCATCTTCTTTGCCAGAGACGGTGAATGTCGGGCTTTCCATGGTGCCCCAGCGCGCCAAGATGCATCCAGCTGCTGAACCGCCTAGGTGCCAAAAGCTTGCCCGACAAGAAGTTGACATTGGCCGCGAAAAAAAGCTATCATGGATATCACCCCTCCTCGAAGATCCACTTCTTATCATCATAGCTGGGGTGAGATAGTTACAAGGAGCGCCGCAGTGAGGCAAGATGATTTCAAATGCCTGCTGCGATCCATGCCCGCCTATAGAGGCGCGCCTGCGCGATCCTATCTGAAGGCGGGTCAAGCGCTTCGCATGATGCGATACGTCCCGCCATCGTGTTTCCACGAAGGATCGACCGGTGATCGGTAAGCAGATTTCCCACTACAAGATTACCGAGCTTATCAGCAAAGGGCCAATGGGAACGGTCTACAAAGCCCAGGATCTCACACCACTGGACCGGATCGTAGCGATAAAGGTTCTCGAATCCCCCCAGACAGGAGATCCCCATCTCGCCACCCAGCGTTTTCTTCGCGAAGCGCAGATTATTTCCGAGATCGACCATCAGAACGTCGTCACCCTCTATGAGGTAGTACAAGAGGGCAGCGCCAACTTCATCGTTATGCAGTACGTTAAGGGATCGACTCTGAGAAGTTGGATGATCGAGAGAAAAATCGATTACTCGGATGCGTTTCGAATTGCCTGCGAAGTCGGCGAGGGTCTAAAGGCCGCGCATGACGTCGGCATCATTCACAGAGACATCAAGCCTGAAAACGTCATGCTGGCTCCTACAGGGACGTGCAAAGTCCTGGATTTCGGTGTGGCGCATCTCGTTGACAGGTCAACGCTCACCGAGAAAGGAAAAATCATAGGAACCCTTCCCTATATGGCTCCTGAACAGGTGCGGGGAGAAAAAGTAGATGAGCGAACGGACGTCTATGCACTGGGTGTTCTTCTTTACGAGATGTTGTGCGGAAAGCTCCCGTTCGATCATGAAGAGGAAGTAGCGCTCTTTTATCAAATCATGAACGTGAGCGCTCCGTCGCTGCGAGAGCTTTGCCCAGATCTTCCGGAGGGCGCCGAGCAAGTCGTTTCGAAGGCGCTCGAAAAAGACCCAGCTGAACGGTATCAGAATGTTGCGGATATGCTTCATGATCTCAATGTAATCAGGGAAAAGATCCGTCGTACGCGGATCAGCTCCAGGGAGCGGCTCATCGCCCGAAAATCAGTAGCCCGGCGCCCGGCGCTATGGACGGGAATTGTGATTCTTCTTGCCTTGCTCATCCTGGTGGTTGATCGATTGGACCGGGATGCAGGAATTTACGAAGGGGCCCCGCGCATCATGGTCATGAGGTGGGAGAACACTGGGGGGCAAGAGGACCTCAACTGGCTTTCGGGCGCTATAATGGATGGCCTCATTTCTTCATTGGGGAGACTCGAACAGTACAAAATTGTGAGCAGGCAAACGGTTGCTTCGGTCACCGAAATGCTGATGTCAAAAGCTGCGGCCTTTTCTCCTTCAAATGCGTTCGGTGCTGCCCGTGAAATCGGCGCGCAATATCTTGTCACGGGCGGTTATACGAAAAGCAACGGCACACTCTATATCAATTGTGAGCTCAGCGATCTGGAAGAGGGAGCTGTTGTTCGGAATTGGAGCGAGGAGATCAATGATCTCGGGAAGGAACTACCGCTGGCTATAGATCATTTCGCCGCGCAGGTTGGGGAAGCTCTAGGAGCTAATTGGAAAGGGGGGGCCGGAGCGGGTGTCGAGCCTGCTCGCGCCCTGACAGATTCTTTGAAAGCGCTGAAGTACTACCAGATCGCGATGGAGTATTACGAAGTCGGCAATCATCCTGCGGCTGTGGACAACTTCAAGCGGGCCGTCGAAATTGATTCCCAATTTGCAGTCGCGTATCTATACCTGGCAAGACATTCAGCCGGTTGGAGCGACCAAGAAAAATATTTTTTATTGGCCATGCAACACCGCCATGCTTCTCCTTCTCCCATAAAAGAAATCATTGAAGCAGACTATCTCGTCTTCAGTGGCGCCATCGACGAAGCTATCGCCAAGTATGAAGAAATCCTCTCCGAGTTTCCCGAAGAGGTGTCTGCGCGCATCGCGCTTGCCTATTTATACATAAACACCCGCAAATTTCACGAAGCCGTGGCGGAGTTTGCTGTGCTCCGGACAATCAACCCCTTCGATTTCGCTTACTACGCAGCGTGGTGGATGGCGTATGTGGAGATCGGGCGCATCGATAAAGCGAGGAGCATTCTCGAACAATGGCGTCGCCGCATGCCTGAAGAAGAAGGACCACTGCGGGCGTTAATCGCGTTCTCTGAAAATCAGGGGGAGTATAAAAAGGCGCTCGCTCTCTGTGATACGCTTGCGGAACTTGGAGCGGGGGCCGATTTGACTTACCGCGGCTTTCTGCTGATCCACCTTGGCAAGATGAAATCAGCGGGAGACGTCTTCAATCAGCTTCTAGAGGTGCCGGACAGATTTCTTGCGCCCGGGAGGGCGTATTCGTATCTCGCTTACCTCTCTTACAAAAAAGGTGACTATCAAAAGGGAATAGAATGGATCAACCATGCGCTTCAGAATGAGAGAGGAACGTATAACTTTTGGCTTGCTGGGTTGCTAGCCGCGGGGAACGGCGATCTGATAGGTGCGAACCGATACGCTCAAGAAATCAAGTCACTCCATGCAGATGCATTTGAAGATACCACGAAACCCGAGGCCTTGGCGCATAAGAGGTTCTACTATCACCTCAAAGGGAGAACGGCTCTTGCCGGAAAAAATCCATCGCTCGCAATCAAAATGTATGAAAACGCATTGAGATATTCCAGTCGCACGGATGAGGCATTTTTTCGATCCTCTCTCGGGCTGGCGCTTCTAGAGGCACGTGAGATAACTAGGGCTGTGGCGGCTTTCGAGCGCGTTCTGCAGCTGAATCCGCAGCTCCCTGATGCGCTTTTTCATCTGGGGCGTGCGTATGTTCTCGAGGGGGAGTATGATAAGGCCCGATCGACTCTCCTGAATTTGGACCGCTTGTGGGAGTATGCAGACCCGGATTATATGAAGCGAAAAGAGCTCGACGAGCTCCTCGAGATCTGTTCCGCCCTCAGGTAAACGGAAACGGCTTTTCATAACCAAGGCGGCTTTCAAAAGATATAATTAGCCGCCCTCGAATCCGAAGGAGGAAGTCATGGCGAAGATAACTGTCGAAGAACTCTGGGATATTATCCGAGGCCTCGAGAACTCTTACAGGTATTTTAGCGATATTCTCGGTGCTCTCATGCAAGAGCTTCCAAGGGGCAAGGACTATCCTATAGAAGTGAGCGACGATATTATTGAAACGCTTAAAGGGGGCTGGCCAAGATTCTGTCTGCCCCCGTTATGCAGAAAAGCATTGCCGGATGTCGTGTTCGACATTAAAGAGACAGGCGGAAAGGGAGGAGCGGCTGGGGAAGCTGTGGATGCGCTCGTGAAGCAGCTAGCCGAGCCTCCGGGGAAGATCAGGGAGCTTGATTTCTACGCAAGCGAAGTGCCCGGCACTCGATGGCCGGACAAATCTGCGTATAAATAGGAAGCTAGGTCGCACGCAGTACGTGGCTTCCACGGAAGCAGCTTAAGAGCGTGTGGGAGTCCGATACTAAGAAAAGCGCGCGAGTACGGCTTCTGCCTTTTCTTGAAGGAGAAGGCAAAGGTTGTTGATGTCGGATTCGCGCGTCCGGATATTGCCGATCGCACAGCGAAGAGTGAATTTGCCGTGCAGCTTCGTATGCGATAAGAATGCTTTACCGGTCCTGTTAACCTCTTCGAGAAGTCGCTCGTTCGCTCTGTCGAAAGCGGCTTCTCTGTTCTCTTCGGAGTTGAGGATGTCCTCGGGGAGCCCGGTGATCGGGCGGTACCGGAAGCAGACGGTGCTGAAGGGAACGGGAGCCATCAGCTCGAACGACTCGTTCCGCTCGACCCAAGCTTTGAAAACATCCGCCAGACGCATGTGCTCGCGGATGTGGTTTTCCAATCCTTGTCTTCCGTAATAGTTTATCACCATCCACAGTTTGAGAGCCCGGAATCGCCTCCCCAGTTGGAACCCGTAATCCATCAAATTCGTCACATCTGGGCCTTCCGCATCACGCAGGTACTCGGGCACCAGCGAAAACGCATTTCTCAGTATCGAGCGTCTCTTGCAGTAGAATGCGCTCAAGTCAATTGGAGTGAACAGCCATTTGTGAGGATTTACGACAAAAGAATCGGCTAACTGGCAACCTGCGAGCGTGTCCTTCTTTTCGGGTAGTATTGCCGCAACGCCCGCATAAGCCGCGTCAACGTGAAGCCACAGGTCGTGTTTCATGCAGATCTCCGCTATTTCCGCAACTGGATCAACGCTGGTGGTGGAGGTAGTGCCGACGGTGGCAACGACGCAGAATGGTTTGTAGCCTTTTCTAACATCCTCTTCGATCAGCCGTTCCAGTGCCGAGGGATCCATCCGGTATTCCGAGTCGACTCCTATCTTTTTGACGTTCTCGCTGCCCACGCCGAGGACAATGGCGGCTTTGTCGATCGAGGAATGCGCTTCCTGTGAGCAGTAGACTCTCAAACGTGGAACATCGGTTCTCCCAGCAAGACCTTTTTCTCTGATTTGGAGTTCGCTAATCGATTCGCGCGCGGCGGCCATCGCGATCAGGCTCGACGTGGAAGCCGTATCGAGAATCAAGCCGAAAAACTGCTCGTCGATTCCCAGCATGTTTCTAAGGTAATCGAGTGACAGATCTTCGATTTCGGTCAAAGCTGGTGAGGTTCGCCACAGCATGCCATTTATGTTCAAGGCGGCACTGAGGAGCTCTCCGAGGATGCCCGGATACGATCCCGTTATGGCGAAATAAGCGAAGAAAGACGGGTGATTCCAATGGGTGATTCCAGGAAGGATTTTAGTGCGAAAATCTTCGAGAAGTTCGTCATAGTTCCTACCCTCTTCGGGGGGGGTGTTTGGAAATGCGTCGCGGATGTCCCCGGGTTTAACTCTAGAGAGAACCGGATAAGCTTCGGGCTGATTGAAGTATCGAACAATCCATTGCGTAGCCTGATCAATTGCTCGGCGGAATGATTCGTCTTCCTCTTTACTGTGCTTCCACTCCGTCCCTCGCATTTTTCCCTACTCAGCAAGAGCTCCGATGCTATCAGGCGTCTTCGATGATGGTTCCGATTGCCGCGCGAAGGCATCGAGAGAAGGATGTTTATAGAAACTGGAACCGAGATAAGCTTCCCTATACGCTTTATTCAGCCTGTGACTCAAGTATACGGATGAGAACTTCTTGGTGCGGATGAAGGTCTGAATATCTCTCTTTAATAATTTTGGCTTCGAGTAGGCACTATCAACTAGCCGCTTCCAACCGGCCGCGATGTCTGCGGGATTTTTATCTCTCGGTTTGAAGACAAGGCTTCCCAAGCTGTAGTGAATCCAATCTTCTGGATAGTTGTTAAAGACAATACGCCCTTCCATCGTTAACTGCTCGAACAGCCTCGTCCCCGGCAGCGGCGTTGCAATGGTGAGCTGGACGGCGTCCATGCCGCTGCTGTCGATGAATCGCGCTGTGTCTTCAAATATTGTGGGGGATTCTCCGTCACTCCCCAAGGCCATCGTCCCGACCACCGCGATACCTTTTTCTTGAATTCGTCTGAACAAACCGCGATAGCGGGATACTCCTGTCTTCACGTTGATCATCTTATTCATTGATTTCAAAATGTTCTCGTCTATCGATTCGATGCCTATGAACACGGCCCCGCAGCCACTTTCCGAGGCAAGCTCGATCAGTTCATCGTCGAAGCCAAAATTGATGGTCACCTGTGCTATGTATTTCTTGCCGAGTTTTCGTTCGATCATTCCCTTGAATATTTTTTTCGCCCGATCGATCGAACGCTCGCTGCATCCGACCAGATTATCATCGACGAAGAATAGATATTTCTGCGGGATGGATAAAAGCTCCTCGAGGACGAGATCGGGGCTTCGGTATCTGTATCTCCTTCCACTAAAAACGGTTACAGAGCAAAAGGAGCAGTTGAACGGGCATCCCCTGGAAGTCTGGATGGAGCCGACCTGGTAGAAATCGCTCATAGACGAGCGCCTCGGAGCGAATATCTCATCCATGCTCTGGTGTTCGGATGCTTCGTATAAGCGTTTCGGTGCTCCAGCCTCATAATCCTTTAGGAACCGCTGCCAGGATTCCTCCCCCTCGCCCGACACCACGGTATCAAAGTAACTGAGAGTTTCTTCTACTCTCATGCTGGCATGGATGCCTCCAGCGACGGTGTAACAACCATGCGATTTCGCTTCTTCTGCGATCTGGTAAGCACGGAGCGCGGATCGAGTAGCGATCGATACGCCCACAATTGCAAATCTCTCGAGCTCGCCGATGTTTTCGAAAGATTCATCCAAGATTTCAAGATTCCAATGACCGGGAGTCGAAGCGGCTATATAAGCAAGCCCCAAAGGCTGAAAGCGGGCAAATTCTTGTGCGCAGAGTGTCTCGCGGGCATGACGAGAGGGCATCACCAACAGGATCGATTTGTCTCTTTTCATGCAACCCTCCGCTTTGAGATTAACGTAGCGAAACGAGCGGGCCTCCATCCAGCTTATTACTTGATGCGGATTGCGTCAACAAGAGGTATGAGGGAATCGAGATTTTCGAAGCGCTGGACGAGGTCATAAATTGAGCCAATTCGCTGTTCGGACATCTCCGGGGAAGCGAGCACGGAGAATTTTTGCAGCAGCTCCTCCTTTTCCATCGGCATTCTGGGGTGGCCCTTGGGGTATTCGACGTAGGCCTCGAATCGCTCGCCGGAGACAGTCTCGATGGCCACGAGGGTCGGTTGTTTGATGGGAAAAAGCGCTTCGTACGAATCATCCGCCTCTACGCGGATCATCGGAAGGAACCGCCGAATGTCAGAAGCATTGATGTTTTCTTCGGTAAACTCTTCTGGCGTCACTTTTCCGCGAGCCAGGGCAGCCGCCAGGCAGTATGGAAGGCTGTGATCGGCTGTCTCTTTGCTTTTCGGGTCGTACTTGGTAGGATCGGATAGGATGTCAGCCGCCCTCGCGATGGTTTTAACCCACACGGCCCTGATGTCTTCTGGTTTCAGCTTATTTTCCCTGACGATTCTGAGAGTTGCAGTGATCGGAGCATGAGTAAGTGCTTCAGTCGGATAGGCTTTCATGCCGCACTCGGCGATCTTGAAGCGTTCCCCGAGGCCATCGAGGACGGCGTTTTCGTCCCACGAATCCCCGAGCACTTGCATCAAGCCTTCCTTTCCGTCTATTACGTGCTCGGGGCCCGTGTAACCTTCTTTGGCGAGCAGGGCCGCCTCCACTCCAGCCGCGGATGCAAGCGGGTCCACAGTGTTCTTCATCATTGTGAGTTTTCCTGCTGTGACGGCCCCCATGCTGCAGTGGCAGGAACCGGAAATGCCAGCAGCGTTGACCATCTGGAGCGGGGTTAAATCCAGCAACTTCCCGGCGACGAACGGGGAGGCGAGTTGGGTGAGCGTTGCATGGTGCCAACCTCTTTCGCGAATTCCAGGCTTGGCGAAATCGCACAGGCGCATCTCGATGTCGTAAGCAATGATGATGGCCACCATAGTGTCCAGCCCGCTCTTGCCGTTATATTCTCCAACGGCCAGGGCGACAGGGATGAGGCCGCTCGGGTGGGAAGGGTCCTGACTCCAGTAGATGTCGTTATATTCCATGACGCGCACGAGGAGGCTGTTCATCAGGGTTGCCTGAACAAGAGATGCTTTCTCGCCAGTGCCGAGGATCGTCGCTTGGGGATTTCCACCTAGGAATTTGAGAACCTGCGCGTAAATCGATGGGTCTTCCTGCTTGAGACCGCCCAAGGCACAGCCCAAGGTGTCGAAGATAAAATGCTTACCTGCTGCAATGGCCTCATCCGGTAGGTCATCATATCTCAGGCCGGCTGCGAAGCCAGCGAGACTCTCCGTTATCGTGCTCACTCATCGCGCTCCTTTGCTTTGGTTCAAGGCCGCAAAGGTGTGGTCCTTTCGCTGATCATGGAACCCAATCGGCGATGAAAATGTTCGTGTCCCTAGGTTTCTCGTTGTTCCGGTTGGAGGCGAAGACTAGTTTTTTCCCATCGGGGCTGAACATCGGGAAGCTGTCGAAACTCGGGCAATAAGTAATCCGCTCCAGGTTTGTGCTGTCAATGTTGATCATATACAGATCGAAATTGTGCCCTCTTGGATCTTCCAGATTAGATGCGAAAATAATGCGCTGTCCGTCGGGGTGGAAAAATGGAGCGAAGTTGGCGGCACCGTTGTCGGTGACCTGGAGTTTGCCGCTTCCATCGGCGTTCATAATGAAGATCTGGAGGGCCATGGGCTCGATAGCGCCGTCCGAAAGAAGCTTCATATAGCGCTGCTTTTCTTTTTCTGTCTTCGGGTGATAGGCACGGTATACGATCTTTTTGGAATTGGAGCTGAAGAAAGCGCCGCCATCGTAACCGAGCTCGGTTGAAATACGCTCGACATGGGTTCCGTCGGGATTCATGAGATAGAGATCCAAGTCGCCATCACGCATGGAAGTGAAGACGATTTTGGAGCCGTCTGGAGCGATGGTCGCTTCTGCGTCGTACCCATCGGTGGTCGTGAGAGGAACAATGTTTTTGCCGTCGAGGTCGGCTTTGAAAATATCGAACGAGCTGTATAACGCCCACACGTAGCCTTTAGAAAAGTCCGGGGGAGGAGGGCAGGTGGAGCTGGCCAGGTGCGTGGAGGAGTATAGTATTTTCGGTTCGTTCGGGAAATAATACGCGCATGTCGTACGACCCGCTCCGGTGCTAAGAAGCTTGACATTCTCGCCGGTTATGGTCATTTCGAAAATCTGATCACAGAGAAATGTGTCGCGAGTCGATTGAAAGATCAGCTTCGTGCCTTCCGCATTGAAGTATGCTTCGGCATTCTCCCCGCCAAAGCTGAGCTGGCGAATATTGATGAGATGCGTTTCGCCACTATATCGGAGCGTCCCAGGGATCATTTCGGGCTGGGAAGGTTTTGCCTTCTGTTCATTCGCACTGAGAACTCCTGCCAGGGAGCCGAAAACGAGGGGAGCAGTGAATAGCAAAACGGCCAGGAGATGCTGTACTCTCAATGATCACTTCCTTGCTAATGGTACAATAAAACGCGGCAGTTGCCGGAATGCCGCTCATTATGGCAGAGAATCCAGAGACGAAGCCGGTTCCGACCGATCAAAATTCCTATTGCAAAATTTCCACGGCATCTTATCATGCACGCTTCCGCATGTCCAGTTGGAGACGCCGTCCCATATGGCCATGCAAGCGAGAAATACGAGTTGTTACGCCGACTCGCTGGCAAGGCAATTGGCGGATTTATCTCAGGGCATCCGACCATCCTTGAAAACAGTTTCACTTGACAGCGCCAATCCGGTCGTTTATCTTTTTCCCTGAACTACGTTTCTGTAACTATAAATATTATTATTGCTTACGACGCATGGCATTCACCGGGTGTCACGCTTAAGATGGTGGGCCCGGAGAAGGGTCCCTTTAGATCAGCTCAGGAGGAGTAAAAGATGGCCACGTATATTACCGATGAGTGTATTAACTGCGGTGCCTGCGAACCGGAGTGCCCCAACGAGGCAATCGCGGAAGGTGACGAGATCTATATCATCGACCCGAACCTCTGTACAGAGTGTGTTGGCCACTTTGATGAGGAACAATGTGCTGCTGTCTGTCCTGTCGATTGTTGTATTCCCGACCCCAACAACCCGGAAACGGAGGATGAACTGATCGAAAAAGCGAGGAAGCTTCACCCGGACAAGGATTTCGGAGACAACTACCCGTCTCGGTTCAAGAAACAGGGGTAGTCCTCCAAAGTCCGCCGATTATGGGATCCCGATAAGATCAAAGGCGGCCGGCGTTTTCCCGGCCGCCCTTTTTGTCTTCCGACCGAGAAAAATTTTCCTTCCCAAGATCTTTTTTCCTCCAGTGTTTTGTGTACCTTTCTTGCTACCCGTAGACTATTTAGACAATTCCGGGGTGCTGTATGATAGCGAGAATCAGATCTGCCATTGGAAAGAGCTTCTCTGCGAAAATCATCACCCTTGTGGTGGTGAATGTTGTTGTCACCTCAATCGTCATCGGTTTCGTGACAATGAGGAACACAGAGAGTTTCCTTACATCGAAAATCAGCGAGAAGTTTCCCTCGATTCTCGTTAATACGAGGGGCAAAGTAGATTTATGGTACGCGAAGAGATCGCTCGATATCGCCATATTGTCAGGATCAACAGCGTTCAGCGAGAATCTCCAGAAGCGCCTCAAAAGTCTTTCGGAAGCGGATAAGCAGAAGGCGACCGTGGAGATTGGAAAATACTTCTCGTACGTGAAGGAAAAGTTTCTGGTTTATGAAGAGCTTGCCGTGTTGGATGAAGACGGGGAGATCATCGCAAAAACCTCGGATGATATTTTGGAAGACGCGGATCTTTTGCAATCGCTGATGCAAGAAGAAGAAGGCCGTACCGTTGCATCCCAAGCTGTTCTGTCACCCGACCGCTCGAAGATTCATCAATGGCTTCTCGTGCCTATTCAAATTGCGGATGAGTTTCATGCGACGATATGCGCTAGATTAGCCTTGGTAGAGCTAACCAAGCTTCTTTCGGAGGTGGTCCTTGGTAAAGGGGGGGATTTGTTTCTGCTCGACTTTAGGGGCAGGTTTGTCACGCAGCCTAGAATGGCGTCTAGTAACATGCTCGGCGTCAAAGCTATGGAAGTGCCAACGCGTCAGGAACGACCGGTGAGTGTAGATAGGTATGCCAACTACGCAAGCAGAAAGGTCTTGGGCAGCAAGGTGCTCCTTCCGGATTTAGGGTGGTGGCTCGTGTGCGAGGAAGATTATAAAGCGGCTATGTCACCGGTACTTACCACCCGCCATAGGATTATTCTCGCTGACCTGATCATCCTGGCGATTTTCGTGCTGGCCGCGCTCAGGATCGTCCGCCCGATTTTGAGGCCGATTCAGTCGCTCGCCGACGGTGCAAAAAAGATCAAAGATGGAATGGTTGGGGTAAAAATCATGGCCACGAGCGATGATGAACTCGGACTGATGATTCAAACCTTCAATGAGATGGCCAAGGAAATTGGGATGGCAAGGGTTAAACTCCAGGCCAAGAACAAGGAGTTGAACGCCCGGAATGAGGAATTGCAGGTGTTGAATGAAAAACTCGAGGAGCTGTCCATCACAGATGGATTGACCGGATTGTACAATCATCGTCACTTTTGGAACCTGCTCAACAACGAGATGTCACGCGTGGACCGAAGCGGCGGCCAGCTGGCTCTGGTATTGATTGATATCGATAATTTCAAGCGGGTTAATGACAGATTCGGACACGCGGTGGGAGACGTGCTCCTCCACACGTTAGGCGACGTTTTGAGAGATTCGGTTCGCGATACAGATATCCTGTCCCGATATGGCGGTGAGGAGTTCGCCGTGTTGCTGCCTGAAACGGACCAGGAAGGCGTCATCGCCGTTGCTGAAAAGATCCGGGCGGCTGTTGAGAAAATGGTATTCAAAGTGCCCGAAACGGATATCACCCTCTCGATGACGGTGAGCTTGGGAGTGTCGATATATCAAGGTAACAAGCGCGAATTCTTCAATGCCGTTGACCAAGCGCTTTATCTTTCGAAACACAAAGGTAAGAATTGCGTTAGCTTCGCCGAGTGCACCTAGGCATCGTTGGCAGGTGTTCGGAGAGTAGAAGCTAGAGAGCTATCTGATCAATTTCTTGTAGATCCAGCCGGCCAGCCCCTTTTTTGTTTTAATCCTCGCCCAGTCCTTTACCTGATCTTCCTGAATCACGATCGTGCCGAAGCTCAATATTCCGACGACCTCATGCTTGGTGCTAGGTCCTCTGCGGATCTTGGCTTTTTGAACCGAGACAATTCGGGTTTTACCTGCCGGTAACTGGGGTGGGCGCTTGCTGGAGTAATTCTGCAGAAGGCGATGCGCCCGGTTTGCATAATAAACGGCCGCAGGGTAATTCTGCTTCTGGATGAGTTCGTCGCTTTCATTGAGCTTTTGCCTGATCTCTGTGGCAGTGGGGGAGTCGAGAAATAAGGAATCTTCTTTGACGAGATTATCGAATACAAGCCTCACCTCGGCAAGCGTGGCCACAGCTGAAGCTTTTGTTTCCTTTATCTGAAGACGCCGTTCAAGACTGACGAATTGCTTCTCAACCTGCTCCAGGTCGTGCTTCGTGCTCTCGTTCACCTCTTCGAGATACTTGTTTCGATCGGTTTGAGCCTCAAACTCCGCATTCAGCTTTGCAATATCAAGGTCTTTGGTCTTGAGCTCTACCCTAAGTCGCTTGTTCTCATCCAGGATAGCCATCAGAGAGTCTCGCTGGGCCGGGGTCAGATTCCAATCATCGACCGGAGAGTTGCATTGCGAACGATTCCAGTGGCACCCGGCAAGGGATAGCAAGATGCACATAGATAGTATCAGTTTTGCAACAGGAGCCATATAGGAATCTGAATAACGCATTGCAGCGTTTAGGGATGCATTATGTGTGCCACGGATTGGGGAAGATACGCTTACCGCGCAGAGCGGTGGTGGACGATGGCTTTATAGGATCTGTAGATCGATGAAGCAGCTAAAACCTTGAGGGCGTCGCCTGGAATGAAAGGGAGGAGGCCCATGAGCAACGAGTTACTGAAATCATGCGTGTAGAACAGCGTCAGGTGGGCGATTCCGAATGCCAGGACGGTCAATGAGCCAATCGAGAATACAACGATACTCCAGATATACGAGGTGCGATTTCGGAACAGGCGACCCACCAATACTGGTGCCACGAGGAATCCGATAAGGTAGCCGCCTGTAGGGCTTGCAAGGCCGGCCAACCCACCACCGCTTCCAGCCAGCACCGGCAAGCCGCTGGCCCCCAGAAGGAGATAGATCGCTCCAGCAAGTGCTCCGAATCCGCCTCCGAGCACAGCTCCGGAGAGCAGCACGAAAAGAGTCTGGAGGGTAACAGGGACTGGGTAGAGGGGAATTCTGACGTAGGCACCTACGATGTAAAGGCCTGCAAACAGGATTGAGCCAGAAGTGCAGGCCAGGATGCGCCTTGTACTTGGATCTAGGGCATAGGGCCGAAGACCCAGAGAATCCGCGATTCTGTATTTCAATGGCCTATTCAACTTCCAAGATCCTCCCGCAAATCAGTGCGGTATACTTTCCTCAAAAGTCGCTAAGTTGTCAAGAGCAAAGGCGTTTCTTATTGCACAATAGTTGCAAGATTTCGGAATCAACAAATATCAGGATGACAATACTCGACAACTGGGATGCCGCCTAGGTGATATTTGATCGCTATCGCGATCATGCATAATATTGAGAAATCGCTGGAGAGATGCGCGCCGATATCAGTGCCCGTATATTCGTCCAAATTGAATCCCGGTTGATTCGACTCTAAAAATATCTTGACTGTTAGGAATCCATAAATGTAAATATAACTAGGTTGCTTCCGATCCAGCGAGCAATACTGTACCGTTTCTCTGACGAGGGAATAACTTGGAGCTTCCTCGTTTTTCTTTTGAGGGAAATCGTAGACGGTGGGGGCGCTTGGCGTGATCGATAACGAAAGCGTGTGCATGGGCGTGTGACAATTTCTAAGCCTTATTTCTGGTTGGATGGCTCAAGGAGGTTAAGCGATGCGGAAGGGCTTTCTATTCTCGATCAGCCTTATTCTGCTCATTGGCACATTTGCGTATTCATTAGGCGGCTCGGAAGCGTTCGAGTATGTCGGAACCAGTAAGTGCAAGATGTGCCATAAGAGTGAGAAGGCCGGTCAGCAATTCACGATATGGTCCGAGAGCAAGCATGCTAAAGCGTTCGAAACACTGGCCACACCCAAGGCAAAGGAAATCGCCAAGGGAATGGGCATCGAGGACCCACAGACGAGTGATGCGTGCCTCAAGTGCCACGCCACGGCTGCAGCGGTTCCGGCCGACAAAAGGCCTGCCGCAGTCGTGCTCGAAGATGGGGTCTCTTGCGAGTCGTGTCACGGTCCGGGCAGTGCGTATAAGAAAAAGAGCATCATGGAAGCGATATACAGCGGCGAAGAAGACGGTGCGAAGTACGGACTCGTTACACCCGATGAAAAACTGTGTAAGAGTTGTCACAACGAGGAGAGTCCCACATACGATAAATCAAAACCCTTCGATTTTGCCAAGAGGAGCAAAGAGATCGCTCATCCTGTGCCGAAGGCCGAATAAAAGTCCATGCGCGGAGTAATCGAGGGGCGATGGAGAGTGGTCTGCTCCAATCACCCCCCGCTACGCATCGGAAGGTCGGCGTAGCATTTTGTAACTAGCGGGCAAACATTATCACCTCATAATCTCGATGAAGCGGCGGAGTTTCATCAACGTTCTTCTCAGCGGTGGCATTGCTGTATGGTTGGGGTCGGTTATTGCTTCTATCATAGCCTATCTGCTCCCGCCGGAAGCGGCCGTATCCGATGCTTCGAGTGTCAAGGCGGCGACCACCGACGAGCTCGAACCGGATAGCGCCAAGATCTTTCAGTTTGGCAAGAAGCCCGGACTTTTGCTGAGACTGGAAGACGGGGGCTACCGGGCGTTCGTTGCCGTCTGCACCCACTTGAGTTGCACCGTTCAATACCGCAAGGATATGGGTGTGATCTGGTGCGCCTGCCACAATGGCAAATTCAATAAAAAGGGAATCAATATCGCCGGTCCTCCTCCAAAACCTCTGGATGAGCTGGAAGTGCACATCAGAGGAGAGGACATATTCGTATCCAAACCGGTTACCTAAATGGGTGCAATAAACAGAGCTATCCATTACCTCGATGAGCGTCTTCAGATCCAGCAGCTCATCGATTTCGGCAAGAAGAAAAGCGTGCCCCTTCACCGGGAGACTGTCTGGTACTACTTCGGCGGGGTAACGCTGTTCTTGTTCATTATTCAGGTTATTACAGGAATCCTGCTTCTATTCTACTACCGGACGGGACCAGAAGAAGCATACGAGAGCATCCGTTTCATCATGTCAGAAGTGAGGTTCGGGTGGCTCATGAGATCCATCCACAGCTGGTCGGCCAACCTGATGATTCTTGCAGCCTTCATTCATATGTTCAGCGTTTTCTTTGCAAAGGCCTATAGGAAGCCAAGGGAGTTGACCTGGATCACCGGAATGCTCCTTCTCTTTATTGGCCTCGGTCTCGGATTCACCGGATATCTGCTGCCATGGAATGAACTCGCCTTTTTTGCTACCAAGGTGGGAACGGATATATTCAGCGTCGTACCCGTGATCGGTGAACCGCTTCTTCGTCTCCTGCGCGGAGGAGAAGAAGTAACACCAGCTACACTATCACGTTTCTTTGGAATCCACGTGGCGATATTTCCGCTGTTGTTCGTTGGGCTGCTCGCGTTGCATTTGCTTTTTGTGCAGCGTCAGGGGATGAGCGAACCGATTGGCTGGAATGAGATGCCGCCGGACAAAACCAAGTCCATGCCGTTTTTCCCTAATTTCCTGCTCAGGGATCTGTTGCTGTGGCTGATTGTTTTGAATGTGATTGCTTTGCTAGCCGTCTTCTTTCCTTGGGAGTTGGGAGAGAAAGCGGACCCGTTTGCGCCTGCTCCGGAGGGCATTAAGCCAGAGTGGTATTTTATGTTCATGTATCAGACACTTAAGTTCCTGCCGGCAAAAGTCCTTTTTATCAGTGGGGAAACTCTGGGGATTCTCGTTTTCGGGCTGGCTGTCGTCCTTTGGCTGATAATCCCATTCTGGGATAGAAAAAGCGCGCGAGGAGAAAAGAACCGGGCGCTGAATTACGTCGGGCTCTTTGTTGTTCTTTTCATCATTGTCATGACGGTTCTCGGTTATGCGTTGCATTAAGTATCTATCAAAACCGTTAAACCTTGCCTTGTTGGTAGTAGCAGCGGTGTGCTTGGTCACCGTCGCAATCGGTAACCTGAGCGCTCAGGAAGAATTGAAAAAGGAGGAAAGCACTTGCATCAATTGCCATGCGGAATTGGAGGATGAACTGCTGGAGCCTGTAACCCGGTTCAGACATGACATCCATTATGAGAAGGGAATCGCATGTGACGGCTGCCACGGGGGAGACTCATCTGCCGAGGACGCCGATGAATCGATGGATCCGGATAAGGGATTCATTGGCGTGCCCGATCCCCTCGAAATACCTTCCTTCTGCGGCAAATGTCACAGCAGCTCCACGTATATGGGAAAATTCAATCCAGCGCTTCCTGTCGATCAGGAAAAGAAATACCGCACGAGCCTTCATGGAAAACGGAATGCGGAAGGCGATCGGAAGGTTGCGCAGTGCGCTAGCTGCCACGGCATTCATGGTATTAGACCCGCCGGCGATCCGCTTTCGAAAGTTCATCCGCTGAATGTTCCCGAAATGTGCGCAACCTGCCACAGCGATCCCGGCTACATGAAATCGTATGAACTTCCTACCGATCAATATCGAAAATATGCGGAAGGAGTTCACGGTGTTGCACTTCTCCAGAACAAGGAAACGGGAGCACCGGCATGCAACGATTGTCACGGCAATCATGGGGCCGTTCCGCCTGGCGTGGCCTCGATTGCGTTTGTCTGTGGAAATTGCCACGTGAACAACATGCGCCTGTTCAACGAGAGTCCCCTGAAAGCTGCGTTCAGCGAACTTCATTTACCAGGTTGTGAAACCTGCCACAATTACCATGATATCCCGAAGCCGACAGACGCAGTCGTTGGAGTAGGGCCCGAATCCGTCTGCAGGGATTGCCATACGGAGACGAAGCGCCCGGCGGGCTATCGAGTGGCCAAGGAAATTCGCAAGCATCTCGATACGCTGGCGGAAAGAACCAGGAGCGCCGACTCCGTGGTGGTGGAGGCTTCTCAGAGAGGAATGGACGTTCTCGACGCCGAGTATCGGCTCAAGGACGTCAGGCAGGCCTTGATAGAGGCAAGGACAATGGTGCACAGCTTCGATGCCGGGATGGTCAAGGACAAGGTGGACGCTGGGCTCGAAGCGGCAAAAGAAGCGGTCCGTTTGGGGGAAAAAGCGATCGCTAACTATTATTTCCGCAGAAAATGGCTTGGATTTTCCACTCTGATCCTCTCTTTCCTCGTCCTGATGCTCATTTTCAAGATCCGCGAGGTGGACCGCCGGACGGGGCGTTAGGGCTCAGCAGCCAAATGCTCGGCAACCGATTCACAAAACCTGCCTTTTTTCACGGGCGGGTTTGTTGTAGTATACGAAAACGTGTTGGCGAGAAGGAGAGAGCAGCGTCGATCTCTCACCGTGAACAGAACTGCCTTCCCGATCGAGATAGATGAGTAACCTTAGGCAATTCAAGAGCTTCGGGCTTTCCCATTGGCAAAAGCACGTAAGCGAGCGTGCGGTGACGGCTGAAGACGCGGTCAAGCGCGTGCGCTCTGGAGATCGAGTCTATATCCACCCAGGTTGTGCCGAGCCCGAAACGCTCCTCGGTGCATTGATGGCGCGAAGGGAAGAGCTCTCGGACGTGGAAATCGTCCACCTCATGACGATAGGAACGGCGAGGTATGCGGATGAGGATATGGAAGGCCATTTCCGTCACAACGCTTTCTTCGTCGGGCGAAACGTGAGAGAAGCAGTAAACTCGGGAAGGGCGGACTACACTCCAATATTTCTTTCCGAAATCCCAGCACTATTCTATAAGGGGCGGATGGAACTCGATGTGGCCTTGATCCAAGTCTCCCCTCCTGATGAACATGGTTTCTGCAGCTTCGGTGTCGGGGTAGATATCACAAAGGCGGCTTCTGAAACGGCGCGTACTGTCGTCGCTCAAGTCAATCCCCGAATGCCGAGAACGCTCGGTGATTCGTTCATCCATGTGAACAAAATTGATTTCTTCGTTGAAGCGGATGTCGCGCTTCCCGAGCTTGCCCACAGGGAGATTTCTTCTCTTCACAATGAAATAGGACGGCATATTGCGGGCTTGATCGAGGATGGCGCCACCCTGCAGATGGGGATTGGTGGAATTCCGGATGCCGTCCTCCTGTACCTCCGGGAAAAGCGGGACCTTGGGATACATACGGAGATGTTCAGCGATGGGATCGTCGAGCTCGTGGAAAACGGCATCATAACGAATGATCGGAAAACGCTTCACCAAGGTAAGAGCGTCGTCACCTTCGTGTTGGGAAGCGAGAAACTGTATAAGTTCATCGACAATAATCCTCTATTTGAGTTCCGTCCAACCGAGTATGCGAACGACCCATTCGTGGTCAGCCAGAACGAAAAAATGGTGGCGATTAATTCAGCCATACAAATCGACCTTACGGGTCAGGTGGTCTCGGATTCGATCGGCGCCTCGATTTATAGTGGAATAGGCGGCCAAGTGGATTTCATTCGGGGAGCAGCCCGCTCCAAGGGCGGGAAGCCTATCATCGCAATACCTTCCACAGCCAAGGATGGGTCCTTGAGCCGGATTGTGGACTGTATCGATCCAGGTGCCGGAGTCGTAACCTCCAGGGGAGATGCGCATTACGTCGTTACCGAATATGGCGTCGCTTACCTCCATGGGAAGAGCCTGGCCGAGAGAGCTCGGTCGCTGATCAACATTGCCCACCCAAAGTTTCGTCGTGAGCTCGAAGAAGCCGCCCGGACACGAAAGATCTTTATCTAACATTGATTATCCAAAAAACTAACGTCACCTTGAGTCAACTATTCTGTTATTTGTTTAACACTCGACGCAACGGGGAGAACCTTATCACGAATTGTTTTGTGGTATTAACGATAATTGTGGGCCGAAATGTCTTGCATTTTGCAACACAAATGGCTACGAATATAGTGTAAGGGCAAGAGCAGCTTGTGAAACAAAGAGAGACAAGCCGGGGGCAAGTGAACTGGCTGAACGGGCTGAGAGATTCCTTCCAAGGAGCATCATGAACCCCAAGTACTTCACGGTAGATGAGGCGAATAGGCTCGTGGGTTTTCTCGAAGTGACACTCGAGCGAATACGGAGAAATAAACAAAAGTACCTCTGGCTGAAAGAGGAAATATCCATTCTTAATCTCATAGTCGAGTGCGGCATGACAGAATCCAATCCCGATTCGATATTGCTCAGGGAAAAAAAGGAGACGTTCAAGAAGGTTGGTATGAGCATCGAAAAGGACATCGCTGCTATCAACGAAACCGGATGCGTCCTGAGAGATGTAGACAAAGGGTTGGT
Organism: Candidatus Latescibacterota bacterium; assembly: GCA_011772205.1. Taxonomy (GTDB): domain Bacteria; phylum Krumholzibacteriota; class Krumholzibacteriia; order WVZY01; family WVZY01; genus WVZY01. The sequence goes on along the minus strand of WVZY01000031.1, from coordinate 119,750 downwards.
AGACTTCTACTCCAAGCAGGAGGGGATCGTTATCTTTCTCTGCTGGAAAAAAGGAGAGGAGTCGGTTATGTACTGGCACCCGACTAACACGGGGTTCAAAGGCCGGCAGCCCTTGTACCGGCGGTCTTCCACCTAGAGAGTCTCCTCCGATCAGACCTGGCGTGGCTTCAGAACGCTCTTTATCTGTTTAAGGGCGAATCTATGATCTTCGTCGTTCAACGCAGCGACACAATCTTCCGGAATTTCCACTTCGAATCCCCGCATTAGAGCATCTGCTGCAGTGTATAGGATACAGATGTTCGTCACCACTCCGGTTATGGTCAGCTTCTTTGCCCCTAGTGTTCGTAGCCGCGCTTCCAAATCCGTTCCGAAAAAACCGGAGTAGCTGGTTTTCTCTATCACTGGATCGCCCTCGAGAGGCGCGATTTCTTCGACTACTTTCGCGCCATCGGTTCCCCGAACGGCGTGGCGGGGCCACACGCAGAACTCCGGATCGTCATCTCTGTGGGCATCGTTGATGTAGATAACTGGGGCGCCGCAGGCCCGTGCTTTCGCGATTTCTCTTTTGATGTTGGGGACGATATCGCTGGCTTGGGGCACCTCCAAAGGGGCGCCTGGCTCAATAAAGTCCTTCAACATGTCCACGATGAGCAACGCATCCATATGAGCTCACCTCTGATCCATGTTTGAAATAAAGGTGCCTATCTTTCTATTTTGAAACCGATTTTCAGCACCACTTGAAATTCTTTCACTTTCCCGTCGACCACGTTTCCACGCTGTTCGACCACTTCGAACCAGCTGATATTTTGAACCGTTTTCGAGGCCTCACTAATGGCTGCTCTCGTCGCTTCCGCATAACTCTTTTCGCTCGTGCCGACGATTTCGATTTTCTTGTAGGTATTTGCCATTTTATTACTCCTTCTCCACGGATGTTATGGACTGGGCCAGCAATTCTGCGACGTCTCTAACCAGCACCTTTTCTTCCATATCGCAGGCCTTCAAACCATCCTCGAACATCGTAGTGCAAAAGGGACAGCACACACCAATGATATCCGGTTCCAGAGACAATGCCTGTTCGGTGCGTGCATCGTTGATCTTTTTATCGCCCAAGGTTTCCTCCATCCACATCCTGCCGCCGCCAGCACCGCAGCAAAACGCCTTGTTTCGGTGGTGTTCCATTTCTTTGAAGTGCAGTCCCGGTAGGGATTTCAGCAGCAATCGCGGTTCATCGTAAAGCGAGTTGTAGCGCCCGAGGTAGCATGAGTCGTGAAATACAACGTTTTTGTCGATTCCATGCACCGGCCGGATTCGGCCCTGCTGAGCGAGTTCGGCGAGCAGCTCGCTGTGGTGATACACTTCCCAGTTCCCGCCGAACTGAGGATACTCGTTTTTCAAAGTGTTGTAACCGTGAGGACAGGTGGTGACGATCTTTTCCACACCGTAGCGGTTGATGGTCTCTGCTAATTCCGTCGCCATGGTTTGAAAGAGGTATTCGTTGCCGATTCGCCTCGCCGTCTCGCCGCAGCATTTTTCTTCCGGCCCGAGAATGCCGAAGCTGATCCCCGCCTCGTTCAGGAGCTTCACCATAGCAGTGGCGACTTTCTTTCCCCGAGCATCAAAACTGCCTGCGCAGCCCACATAGAAAAGGTATTCAACCTCGGCGTCTTGAGAAAGGATTTTCACGGGTAGGTCTTCAGCCCAATCTCCCCGGGAATCGGCGCTGATTCCCCATGGATTGGAGTTGGTTTCCCAGCCGCGGAGCGCCGTCTGTGCCTCGGTAGGGAAGTTGCTTTCCATGAGTACCAAGTGGCGACGCATATCGACGTACTTGTCGATATGCTCGATAAAAACCGGACAATGTTCCATACAAGCAGCGCAGGTTGTGCAAGACCAGAGCTCATCGTGCAAGCAGACATCGCCAATGAGAGCCTTTGCAGATTCGTTATTTGCATCGGTCGTTTCGGCTTTCTCTCGTCCTTTCTGCCGGGTCAGTAGCAGCGCTCCTCTTTCTATGAGGTGGTCTTTCAAGTGGTGAATTGTCAACTTGGGACTCAGCGGCTTTCCCGTGAGGGTTGCCGGGCAGTACTGGGAGCAGCGGCCGCAGTAAGTGCAGGCGTAGAGATCCAAGAGTTGCTTCCATGTAAATGACTCCACATTGGAGACTCCATAAGTCTCCACTGTCTCGTCCTCGAGATCCATCTTGGTGAGTTCGCCGATGGGCCGAAACCGCCTGAAGAATACATTTACGATTGCTCCGAGGAGATGCAGGTGTTTGGAGAAGGGGATATAGATGAGGAAACCGAACACCACCAATGTGTGGCCCCACCAAAGGGAACTGTACCATATGTGCAAGGATCTCTCTGTAAGTCCGTTGAAAATTGGGGACAAAGCTACCGAAATGAATGCTGCCTGGGGAAAATAACCACCAGGGTCAGCTTGAGCCAGGTGGTATTCGATCGAGCGTGCCCCTAAGGCAAGAACGACCAACACGAGAATGAGGACTATGATGATACCTGCATCGAGGTTGAACTCCATCTGATTCTCGTATTTGAGGCGCTCGGGCTTGATCATTAATCTCCGGTATATGGCCACGAGCATCGCCACGATGACTGCTGCGCAGAACAGGTCCTGCAACAGGTAGAGCACAGCGGCGAATCCTTTGCCCAGAAACTTCCAGTAGGCAAAATCGCGGTGGATACCGACTCCAAAGGTCTCCAAGGTGCCAAGCGTGATGATGATGAAACCCCAAAAGATGAAGAAATGTCCCCACCCGGATGGCTCGCTGACCACCCGCCTCTGCCCAAAAACGAAAGTCGCCACTCCTTTCAGTCTGTCGCCAATCCCGTCGAACCTGTCCTCCGGCTTCCCCAAACGCATGGTTTTGTAAAGCCTGCGAACGGTCAGAATGAAAAATCCAATGGCAGCAACAAATACAATCGCAAATATTATGTTGGCAGGAACGTGTCCTGGTTGCATGGCAAAAGTCTCCTGGTTTGTGTTTATCCGGAATTGGCTCCCGCGATCACCGGTCAAGCGAAGACCGATCGCTAAATTTCTTTCCGATCGGTGGATTTTCCACGAAACGGTCCGCTGTAGCCGCTTTTGCCCGCTGCATTGGCCAGACGCATGTCGTTGTCGTCGGTGCTGCGATCATGGAGCCTTTAGGAAAACAATAACGGATGGGAGAATTCGCGTCAAAGAATTTGATACCTTTCGAAGCGCGGCACTCCAGTGATAAACCTTGACATCTTCGCTCATTCGCTTACTTTATATATGAAGGTTGAAAACGTGAGGTAAGGTGGTTGGCGCAGAACGAGAGGTATGAAAATGATCAAGGTAATTTCGCCACCGCTCAACATTCAGAAGCGTTGGTGGGAAAAAGTATACATTTTAGAAATCTTTCGTGGGCTGTGGGTTACAGTGACTCATCTCTTTGAGAATCTCTTCAACCTGCGGAAGGGGCGCGTTGGAATAACGTACCAGTGGCCGGAAACACCCAAGCCATTACCCGACACTTTTCGGGGGGAGCACAGGCTGATGCATCGTGAAGACGGTACGCCGAGATGTGTGGCCTGCTACTGCTGCGCGACGGCCTGTCCGGCAGACTGTATCGAAATCATCGCTGCCGATACCGGTCACGACGGCGTCGAAAAATATCCAGTGGTGTTCAATATCGATATCCTCCAGTGTGTATTCTGCGGTTTGTGTGTTGAAGCGTGCCCGTGTGACGCGATACGGATGGACACCAATAAGTTCTCCGGAGCGGATTTCGAGGGACCGAAACTGATTCTCAATATCGATTACCTGATGAACAATCATCCGGAGGGCGTCGGTAAGGTGAGCGAGGCTATCTATTAAATATTAAATTCCGGATCTCTCCCCGTACTGTAACAGCCTCTTATTCTCCGCAGTTCAAGGAAATATCTTGCTCGGATTAAGGATTCCCTTCTTGTCGAAGACTTGCTTGAGCCGCTTCATCAAGTCGAGTTCGGTTTCGCTGATCGCAAGCGGAAGGTATTTTCGCTGGACGTACCCGATCCCGTGCTCGCCCGAAATCATGCCACCGAGGGAAACGGTGAGCTTGAAGATCTCTTCGATCGCCGGGTCCAGGTTATCGGTCCATTCCGTTTCACTCATGTCCATTTTGAGAATATTCACATGAAGGTTTCCGTCGCCCGCATGGCCGTAACAAACCGTTGTGATGCCGTAGCGCTTCGAGATCTCTTTGACGCCGAGCAAGAGCGGAACCAGGTTGTACCTAGGGACTACGGTGTCTTCTTCTTTGTAAATCGATACTGATTTAACCGCCTCTCCAAGCGCCCGCCGGAGGTCCCACAGCTCTTGTTGCTTGGCCGATGTATCGGCCAGAAGCACATCGGTGGCCCCCTCCTTCAAAGCAATCTCGCATACCTGTTCACTCGCCTTTTCGATAGTCGATATATCGTTGCCGTCGATTTCGATGAGCAGATGGGCTGCGGCATCGCTGCTCGGAAAAGTGGTCGATAGATGCTTCTCAGCCATCTTGACTGCATCCCTCTCCATCAGCTCGAGCGCTGATGGAACGATCCCTGCGTTCATGATGGCAGGCACTGTTTGAGCGGATGCTTCGAGAGAGGCAAAAGGAATGAGCAATGTCTGGCGGTAACGGGGGAGAGGTAGGAGCTTCAGGTAGATCTTGGTGATGACGGCGAGGGTTCCTTCGGACCCGATGATCAGCTGCGTGAGATTATAACCGGTCACATTCTTTAGCAGTTTCCCGCCGTGATGAATCAACGTTCCGTCGGGCATCACCGCTTCGACACCGGTAACATAATCTTTGGTGACTCCGTATTTGACTGCGCGGGGTCCTCCAGCGCACTCCGCTAGGTTACCACCCAGGAAACAACTCCCGCGGCTTGCCGGATCCGGCGGGTAGAAAAGCCCTACTTTTTCGACTTCTTCTTGAAATTCCTGCGTTATGACGCCGGGCTCGACCACCGCCATGAGATTTTTCTGGTCGATTTCGAGAATCCGGTTGAGCTTCATCGTCGAAAGCACGATGCCGCCGCAAACAGGCAGGGCTCCTCCGGACAGCCCCGTGCCGCCACCCCTTGGTGTCACCGGTATGTTGTTTTCCCATGCGATGCGGAGGATGCGGCAAACCCCTTCGGCAGTCTCAGGACTGGCTACGACCTCCGGTTGAAATGCCAAATCTTCGGTTTCATCCGAGGCGCACAGTTCCAATGCTTCCGCATCGGTTTGGACGTTTTCTTTGCCAACAGCTTTTTTTAAAGCTGTAATGATGTCATCCGTGACGGGATCGAATGATGAGTGCCTGTTCATATGTTCTCCCTGCAATGTGAACAACTCGGGAAATTTTAATTGCCAATTTATGTGATAAAAAAGCAAAAGTCTAGGTGGATTCATCGAGCCATTGAATGCCTCGCTTATTCATCGCAGCGGCTTTGTGTGTGCATTCGTTTGCGGGCGAATTTTCAAGCCGATGCCGTGAAGCAACCGCATGGGAGCATATCTTTAAAAAACGCCGGGGAATTGGTGCGGCTTGACTTTCGGTTTAGTTTCGGTTATAATCGAAGCGTGGAGGTTCTCCATGAAGTTCTCTAATGCCCGCGAGATCATTTACATAAACAGCGACGACTTTTTTGCCTCCGTCGTTCGGCTCCGAGACCCCGCGCTGAAGTCTCGCCCGGTCGTCGTCGGGCACCTCTCCAGCCGCGGGGTCGTTCTGGCCGCGTCGTACGAAGCACGGGCCGAGGGAATCCATCCGGGACTTACGATACCTCAGGCCCGGCGGCTTTCTCCCAGCGCGGCTTTCGTTCAGGTTGACTGGGCTCTGTTCCGCCGAGCGTCAGACGCCCTCTTTTCGCTTGTGAGGCGCTACAGCCCGCTCGTTGAGCCAGTGTCCTTGGATGAGGGTTTTATGGACTACACGGGCTGCGCACGGCTCTTCGGTGAGGTGAAGGACACCGCCTGGCGGGTGCAGAAAAAGCTGGCCGCCGCACCGCGCTTGACCGTGTCACTGGGGCTCGGCCCCAACAAACTCGTTAGCCAGGTCGCCTCGAAGGTCGCCAAGCGCGGAGGGATTGTCACCGTCTCGGCCGGGGAAGAGCGCGAGTTTCTCGCGCCCTTTCCCCTCTCTTGGCTTCCCGGCATACGTCCGTCGCACCGGGAGACACTCTCTTCGCTGGGAATCAAAACGATCGGGGCACTTTCGCAGGTGCCGCCGCCGCTTGCCGAGTGTGTTCTGGGGTCTTTTGGAAAGACGCTCGTCGAGAGAGCGGGCGGCATGGACAACCGGCGTGTACGGTCGGACGGGGACGGGGAAATCGTAGAAAAGGGGATCACATTTCGAAACGACATGGTCGAGCTCTCTCGCATCGATGCCGAGCTATACATGCTCTCGGAGGCGTTGGGCAGGGAGCTTCGCCGGAGAGGTCAGGGGGCACGGAAGCTCCGGCTCCGGCTGTCGTATACCGATGGCTACGAGGCAACGCATGGGGCGCGGCTCGGTGAGGTGTGCCATTCCGACCGGCGCCTTTACGAAGAAGCGGTGATCCTCCTCAAACGAGCATACACCCGCCGAGTAAAGGTAAGGGCTCTCCACCTTGCGGCGGCGCGTCCTGTGCCGCTAACCGAACAGATGGATCTCTTCCAATGCGAGAATGGCAAACTTGCTCGGCTTTACCGCGCTTGCGACATGGTCCGGGAGAAATACCCCGGAGAGAAGATTCTGTGTTTTGGAAAAACATTCGCTCCAGATGAAGACGAAGCCGCTGCGAATGCAGTGTTGCGGTGATGCCAGCGGAGAACGGCGGGCGCTTTTTCTAACCTTTCGACATCGAAGCGCAATGCAATACCTCCCCCAAAGTGAATAGCAATTGAGCTGCTGCGAGATGTCGTTGGCTCCAATCGCCGTTTGCATCGCCGCTGCAATTCGGTTTTGCAGACAGTATTTTGTTTACAACATTTCAAACCGTAATCTTGGCAGCGGAATCCTCCAGCGGAGAGGTTGGAGGTGACGTTGTGAACAGTAAGGGAGAAACAGGGGATGAAAAGCGATAAAAAGAAACGAAACCGTTCACCGCCTGTATGTTTTATCATCAACAATGCGTGTTCTGTTCTAAGCCGACCAAGGGACACCTCGAAGCATTGGCTGTCGCGACGACGTCGAAGAGTTGAATAATTGTTTCACGAATTTTGCTTGACACTCGGCAGGGCGCGTGGGATTTTACAAATGGAGGGCTGCTGAAAAGGACATGGAGTAATGATTATTTCGAAAACCTGCAGTTATGCCATTCGGGCCGCCCTCTATCTCGCTTCCCAGCCAGCCGACAAATTCGTTCCGATACGCGAAATCTCTGAAAAACTCGGTATCTCGTTTCACTTTCTCACAAAGATCCTTCAGGTCCTGACGGCCCGAAACATCCTGCTTTCCTTTAGAGGCCCCAATGGAGGTATCACTCTGGCCAGACCCAAGAGCGCGATCTCGCTTGCCGAGATTGTCTTGGCAATCGACGGCCCGGCTATTTTCGAGGAATGCGTGTTGGGGCTCGAAAAGTGCGATGACAATAACCCCTGCCCGGTTCACGATCACTGGAAAGAACAAAGGGAAGAGTGCAGGGAGTTCTTCGATACAACCACACTCGAAAAATTGATTGCCGAAACCGAAGCCAGAGGGCTTCGGCTGTCCAATATCCTCGTAACGGATAATCCCAGTAAGTCATAGACTCCGTCACCGCTGCGTTCTATAATGGCTGTTTTCAGCAGATACGGCAGCAGGGGATTGCTGCGGCCTTCGATGAATTAAGATTGAAGCATGCTGAAACTCAGGGAAGGGAGCATGGTCAGAAAAACCACATACTTCGGTCTGTTCCTCGTCACTCTAGCGATGCTGATGTATGAAATTCTGCTTACGCGAATTTTCAGCGTGACGATGTGGTACCATCTTGCCTTTGTAGCCATATCCGTCGCAATGTTCGGGATGACGATCGGGGCATTACTGGTTTACCTGATCCCCAGCTTTTTTACAGAAGATCGTGCCAAGTTTCACCTTTCTCTCAGCTCACTGTTGTTCGCTGTTTCGATTGTGTTCAGCTTCTTGACCTACCTGAGCATCCCTCTCGTCAGGTACACACCATTCTTTTCGGCTGTCCGGTTGTATTCATTGGCGCTCACCTACGTAGTGATCTCCATACCATTCGTTTTCTGCGGTATCTGTGTCTGCTTGGCGCTGACGAAATTCCCGCGCCAGGTGAGCAGGCTATACGCCGCGGACCTGGCAGGCGCAGCGTTAGGATGTATTCTACTTGTTTACATCCTCGAGATCACTGATGGGCCAACGGCGGTAGTAGCCGTCGCTTTTCTTGCCGCCGTCGGTTCGGCGTGTTTCTCGGTTGATGCGGGCCGTCGAAGGTTGCTCCGCGCTGCGGTGGTCATCAGTGTTTTGCTGGCATGTTTTGGAATCTTCCACACGGCGCTGGTCCACAAGCATCGCCCGATTCTGCAATTGGTATGGATTCGCGGCGGCCAGGAGAGTCGATCGCTTTGCATAAAGTGGAACTCTTTTTCACGGATCAGAGTCTGGGGCGATCCGGATCGGCTGGAACCGCCATTCGGATGGGGACTCAGCTCCGTTTACGCATCTGCTCCAAAAGTCAAACAGCTGCACATGAACATCGATGCGGCCGCGTTCACGCCGATCACGGCCTTCAACGGAGACGTGAGCAATTTGGATTATCTCAAATACGACATCACCAACATCGCTCATTACATTCGGCCAAATTCCAAGGTATTGGTCATAGGCTCCGGTGGTGGCAGAGACATCCTATCGGCGCTCGTATTCGATCAGAAATCCGTTTTGGGTGTCGAAATCAACAAAGACATCATTCAGATCGTCAATGAAAGGTATGGAGACTTTTCCGGCCACCTGGATCGACATCCCAACGTCAAGGTTGTGAATGACGAAGCTCGAAGCTACATCGCCAGGCAAAGCGAACGTTTTGACATCATCCAGTCGTCGCTGATCGACACATGGGCGGCCACGGCTGCAGGCGCGTTTGTCCTCACAGAAAACGCCGTCTATACCGTAGAGGCGTGGAAAAGCTTCTTGGAACACCTCACACCTGACGGCCTTTTGACGTTCTCGAGGTGGTACCTGCGTGATAAGCCCGGTGAAACGCTGAGGCTCACGTCGCTGGCTGCCGCCTCCCTCATTGAGTTGGGTGTGGAGAATCCGAGAGATCACATCGTAATCTTGGCGAATACGCACCTCTCGGAAGCCTCGGAATTTCAAATCGGCGTCGGCACGATCATCGTCAGCAGGCAACCGCTCACGACCCATGACCTGGATGCGGTCGAGGAGCTTGCCGACAGCTTGAAATTCGATCTCGTTCTGAGCCCGCGGGCTTCGATCTCTCCCGATTTCGAAACGGTCGCCTCGGGAAGGGGACTCGATGCTTTCGCCACCGGCTTTGCGCTGAAAATCGATCCTCCTAGAGACGACAGCCCATTCTTCTTCCACATGCTCCGATTCCGGGATATGTTCAGGAGCGATCTTTGGGAAAAGCAAATCCTGAAATCGAACCTGATGGCCGTCGTGATCCTGGGGTCCCTGCTCATCGTTGTTTTGGGACTTACGTTTCTCTGCATCATCGTTCCGCTTCTGTTAACCGCGAATAAACGCAGTCTCAGGAACTGCCGGGCGGATTTCATCTTTTTCGCTGCAATCGGACTGGGATTCATGCTGGTTGAAATCTCGCAGCTGCAGCGGCTCATCGTATTTTTGGGGCATCCGACGTACGGTCTATCCGTCGTGCTGTTTGCTCTGCTTCTATCCGGTGGCATTGGGAGCTACTTCACGCAATCATTGTGGGGCCAGCAGCTCTCCCGCCGGGGAGCTGCACGGCTGTTGCTTCTCCTGATCGTCCTTGTTATCTTCGGTATCGCCACCCCTTATGCGATCCACGCTGCCAGAGGGGCGGTGACGCCGGTTCGCATTGTCTCCGCGGCCGTGCTGCTGTTCCCGCTTGGAGTGTTCATGGGGATGGCCTTTCCTCTCGGAATGAAGATCGCATCCAATAAATCCGCTTCGCTGACCCCCTGGCTGTGGGGGATCAACGGAGCCACCTCCGTTTGCGCTTCGGTGATTGCCGTCGTGATCGCCTTGAGCTGGGGAATATCCGCATCGTTCTGGGTCGGTTTCATTTGCTATGTCATCGCGTTTCTCGCATTCCTCTGGTCGAGCCGCGAAGCTGCTTCCGCATAACCGATCTTCACGCGTCCCACCGTTCCCGAGGGAGCATGGTGCATGGGGGATTCTCATCGGATCATTCTTCTCAGCGGTGGCCGTTGTAGGGGCGATCACTGGGCCCATGATCCTGCTGCTGCTCGCTTCGGCAAGCTTGTATCTTGCGCATCCGATTGTTCTTCTCACAGTGCGTAAAAAGGGAGATCGCTCCGACAGAATTTGGGGGATGTGTTTTATTACCTTGGGCGCGTGCTTTCTTTTTCTCGCCTCGATGAGCTATCGCCCGATCATCGCTTGGAGTCTTGTTTTGCCGGGATTTGTCCTGGCAGAGATCATTCTCATCCGGCTTCGAAAGCAGCAATCGCTCCTTGCGCACATGACCGGAATGATCGGTCTCGCCGCCGTCGCTCCCTTAACAGTCATCCTTTATGAATGTGGGGTGTCTACATCCGCTGGAGCTCTTTGGGCGGCTGGCTGCGCATTCTTTGCAAGCGGCATTCTCATGGCCCGGTATCACATTGCGAGAATGAGAGCGAAATCTCTCGCTGACCGGGTCCAGCGGCGCGACAGGGGAGTGCTGATCGGTTACCATTTGTTCCTGGCAGCGGGATTGTTGTGTCTCGGCTTGAGCGCACCCTCTCACGCGCGTTTCATCATCATTTTCCTTCCTACGCTCGTTCTCTCGCTTCTCGTCGCCGCGGATCGGCTCGCGAACATCTCGTTGCGCCGGATCGGTTGGCTCATCGTTGCACAGACGATTCTTTTCATACTCCTCCTCGCTCTCATCACCTGAGTCATCCAACAAGCAGCTCAAACCCGAAAGTCTATAGTACATTAATTTTCAATGACAAAGAGCAAACACTTAAAGTGCGTGGATGATATTTTCCTCTTGACTTTCGGTTTACTTTCGCCTATGCTTCTTGAGGATGTCGAGTTTCCATAGGCCCGAACGGGGAGGTTCGAAAATGCCGAAATCCCCGAAAAAACCGCTGCCCGTTCTCACCCGGCAGCAGCGGAGGATTTTGAGTTTTATCAGTTTGTTTCTCGAAACCGAGGGGTACGCGCCGACGCTTCACGAGATACGGGAACACCTGGGACTGTCTGCCGTTAGCACCGTACACGAGCATATCGAGCGGCTGATTGAAAAAGGTTATCTCGCCCGCGGATGGAACCAATCCCGCTCGCTTTCGGTTGCCCCTGCAGCCCTGGCGCAACGCGCCGCCGCACGCATACCGCTGATGGGACGCGTCGCCGCGGGAAATCCCATCGAGGCCATCCCGGACCCCGAAGACATCTCGGTGCCCGAGGCCCTTCTGGGGAGGGGGGAAACGTTCGCCCTCGATGTGAAAGGCGACTCGATGGTAGACGAAGGGATCCTGGACGGCGACACGCTGGTGGTCGAAAAGAGGGAGACGGCGGATAACGGCGCGCTGGTGATCGCTCTCATCGATGGCAGGGAGGCCACGGTGAAGCGGTTCCACCAGCGGGGAAGCAGTGTGGAGCTCGCCTCGGCCAACGAGGCCCACCCACCGATTGTACGGAATGCGCGCGCCGTGCAGATTCAAGGAATCGTCGTGGGACTGTTGAGGCGCTATCGATAGCCAGCCCCTGCAAACGTTTTCTGTCCGCAATGTCTTTTGTCCATCTGCACGTTCACTCGAACTATTCGCTCCTCTCCGGCTCCAGCACCATCGAGGACCTCGTGAATGGGGCGGCGGCGCTGGGGATGGAATCCCTCGCGCTCACCGACACCAACGGGATGTACGCCACGGTCCCATTCATTCAGGCCTGCCAGAAGGCGGGGATCAAACCGATCCCAGGAGCGGAGATCGCCTGTCCGGAAGGAAGCACCGCCGAAAAAGCGGTGCTGCTCCCACGGAACCGTGCGGGCTACAGCGAGATCTGCCGGCTGGTCACGGCGAGACACCTGGATGCTGATTTTTCGCTGCTCGAGGCGCTCGAAGGCGTGTCGGAAAACGTTTTCGTGCTCACCCGTTGCGAGAACCAGCTGAAGCGCCTGTCCGGAAGAAAGCATGTGTACGTGGCGCTTCCTTCCGGCGTGGGGCACCAGGGGCGGCAGCAGCGCTATTACTGCCGGAGCCTCGCCGACCGGTGCGGTTTGAGAACGGTGGCGACCAACGACGTTCATTTCCTGAAGCCCGATGGCCATTTCATCCACCGGGTGCTCTCAGCCGTTCGGACGGGAACGACGGTGGGCACCCTTCCCGAGGGTGCGGTAGCCCCGCCGGAGTGCTATCTCAAGAGCGCCGCGGAGATGCGTGACGTTTTCCGCGACTTCCCCGAGAGCCTCCGAGCGGCTGCCGAAATCGCGTGGGCCTGTGACGTGAATCTCGAACTGGGTAGATCGCGTCCCCCGAGGTTTCCATTGCCTCAGGGAGAGAGCGCTTACTCGTATCTCACCGCGCTGGCCTTCGAAGGACTGCGCCGGCGTTGTGGGCCGTTCACGCGCGAGGCCCACGAGACGCTTGCACGCGAGCTCGACGTGATCGAGAGGTTGAAAATGGCATCGTACTTTCTCGTCTGCTGGGACATCGTCCGTTTCGCCAGGGAAAAGGGAGTGCCTTCTCTGGGAAGGGGGTCGGCGGCGAACAGTCTGGTCTCGTACTGCCTATGGATCACCCACGTGAATCCCCTCGAGCACAATCTCTTTTTCGAGCGGTTCCTGAACCTCGAGCGGGGGACGCCGCCCGATTTCGATCTGGACTTCGGTACGGAGGACCGCGAGATCGTGCTCGACTATCTGTTCGAAAAGTACGGGCGCGATCATACGGCTATGGTCTCCACGATCAGCACGCTCCGGGCCCGGTCCGCCGTTCGCGAGGTGGCAAAGGCGCTTGGGATTCCCGAAAGCGAGTTCGGCACGGTGGTCAAACGGATCCCACATTTCTCGAGCGCGGCGAACCTAGAAGAAAAACTCCAGCAAAACCCCGAGACGCGAAACCTTCCCGTGGAGGACGAGCCGTTCAACACCATCCTCGATGTCGCCCGGCGGATCGCCGAGTTTCCCCGACATGTCGCTACCCACCCGTGCGGGATCGTGATTTCTCCGGAACCGATCACCGACTTCATGCCGCTCCAGATGGGAGAGAAAGGATTGGAGGTCACGCAGTGGACGATGTACCCGGTGGAAGACGCCGGACTCATCAAGATCGACATCCTCGGTCAGAAGGGTCTGGCGGTGATCTCGGATACGATCCGAGCGGTGGAAAGAAACTACGGCGTTTCCGTCAACCCGGAGTCGATCGACTACCTGAGCGACAAGAAGGGCAAGGCGCTCATGCGCGAGGGAAAAACAGAAGGGTGCTTCTATATCGAATCTCCGATCATGCAGCAGCTCTTCCGCCAGGCGAAGTGTGACGACTTCGAAGTGCTTACCGCCCTTTCATCCATCATCCGCCCGGGCGTCTCGAACTATGGCGGCAAGCAGCTCTATTTGAAGCGCTACCTGGGTGAGGAACCGGTTCGCTACCCGCATCCTTCTCTCGAAGAGGTATTGGAGGAAACGTTCGGATGCCTGATCTACCAGGAGCAGGTGATCCAGGTGGCCGTTTCGATGGCGGGCATGACGTTGGCGGAAGCAGATGGGTTGAGGGTATGCATGTCGAAGAAGCGCAACTGGCACAAAATGGAAAGCTACAAGGAGCGGTTTTTCCAGGGGGCGCGCGAGAAGGGAATACCGGAACCGGTGATCGAGGAGGTGTTCTCGCAAATCGAGTCCTTCGCGGGCTACGCGTTTTGCAAGGCCCACTCCGCCTCCTTTGCGCTCGAGTCTTTCGAAAGTCTCTACTGGCGGGCACACTACCCGGCTGAGTTCATGGCGGCCGTACTTTCCAATCAGGGCGGGTATTATTCCACGATGGAGTACGTGGAGGAGGCGCGGCGGATGGGGCTCGTGATCCTCCCCCCATGCGTCAATAAAAGCGACGTTGCCTATACTGGAAAAGGAAGAGAGCTTCGAGTGGGACTGATGCAGGTCAAAGGACTCAGGAGAGAGGTGATGGAGCAGATCGTATCGAAAAGGGATGCAGGGGGAGAGTATCGGTCAGTCGAGAATTTTCTGGACCGTGTTGCCGTCACGAAAAGGGAAGCGGAGATGCTCGCCAAGTGCGGAGCGATGGACACGCTGGGGGGGCGCCGTCCCGAGATCCTCTGGCAGGTCGCCGTCACACTGGAAAGGGGAGATACCACGTCAGAGGGGCTTTCGACACGCCGCGCGGTGGTGGAAGCGCTTCCTGTTCTGGATGATCTCACATTCGAAGAACGGATGGCTTACGAGCTCGAGTGTCTCGATGTGTGCGTCTCCGCTCATCCTTTCGCCCTTTTCCGGAGTCAGATCGATCGTGCCAGGAGGCTTCGCCCGATCGTCGATTCCACAGATGTGGGCTCATGCGACGGCCAGGTGATCTACTGTTTGGGTTGGGAGGTCACAATGAAGCGGGTTCGGACGGAGAAGGACGGGAGAGTGATGGCGTTTGTCACGTTTTCGGACGAACGGGGGAGGATCGAGACAACGTTTTTCCCCGATAGCTACGAGCGATGTGCCGAGGAACTGTTCAAAGGGGCGGGGCCTTTTCTGCTCTTGGGCAAGGTGGAGGTGAGCATGAGGGTGCCGAACCTTCTTGTCGAGCGTGTGGCGTTGATTCGATAGGCGCTCCAGGCCGCGCCACGGCGTGCGTTTTCGTTGCTTTGGCACAAAAAATTATATAAGATTATGAGTGACAACAAGATGGATATCTATCTTGAAAATGGTTGGCTATGCGAGGAGCACGCCGCTCCCCGCGCAATCCGGTTGGAGATCTTCAGGATGCTAAAAGCGTGCACGTAATGACGAACAGTCTCGCGAAATGTTGCAGCGCGGCAGTGGCCGCCGGCCTGATTTGCCTGGGATCCGGTGCTTTCGAAACGCTCGGGCAGAGGCAGGGTGATGGCTACGAGATCCTCTATGGAACGAAGATGGAACCTGGGCGGGACGCCCGTGGTGACGGGAGGGAAGGGAGATGGTTCAGCGTTACAGGCATAGAGGGCTCCGCAGGATTCGATATGCTCCATAACCGGATCGATATCACCATCGATCCGGCCACCGAGTTCGTTGCCGGCACCGTTGATGCGACATTCAGAGTCAGCACCGCCTCACTCGATTCCATCTTCCTCCATCTCAAAGACAACATGACCGCAGACAGCGTTTGGATGGATGAGTCCCCCCTGTTGTTTTCCCGCAGCCAGGGGAAGGTCTCCATCGATCTCTCAGGAACCTACAGCCAGGATGACATCCTCACAGTGCGAATTTCATACAGCGGCTATCCCGATCAGGGACTTCGATTCCGCGATGAAGCCATATACAACCTCAGCGAACCAGATTTGGCCCGAAACTGGTTTCCGTGTTACGACGAGCCTTGGGACAAGGTAACGAGCGAAATGATCGTCACGGTTCCCGACACGCTTTTCTGTGCATCCAACGGGCTTCTCATCTCTGAAACGAACAACGGCGACGGCACAAAGACATTTCATTGGAGTACTCTCTACAGGCACCCAACCTATACGATCTCCATAGCGATTTCGAACTACGTATCCTTTTCTCACTGGTACCACTACACGCCGTCCGACTCCATGGAAATGCCGTATTATGTCTATCCGAGGAAGCTCGCAGCTGCACAGGCCTCTTTCTCGAACGCTCCGGACATGATGGAATTCTATTCCGATATGTTCGGGCAGTACCCGTTTCTCAACGAGGTTTATGGAACTGCTCTCGTTCCGCTGCTGGGCGCGATGGAGAATTTCACCTGCACTTCGTTCGGCTCGGGCCTGATTTGGGGCACGCACGACAATGACTGGGTGGTGGCCCACGAGATGGCCCACTCCTGGTTCGGAAACAGCGTTACGATGAGCGATTGGCGAGAGATATGGCTCAACGAAGGTTTTGCGACGTATGCGGATGCTCTGTGGCACGAACACATCGGAGGGCGGGCCGCTTTGAACTCCAGAATGGTGGAGTTTCGGGATAATTATTTCGTCGAAGATGCGACCAACCGATTCCCGATATACGATCCGGATTGGATGTGGGGGGCCACAGTTTACGAAAAGGGCGCATGGATATTGCACATGCTCCGATACTTGATGGGAGACTCGGCCTTTTTCGATGCCCTTCGCTCTTACCACGCATCCTACGCATACAACAATGCATCGATCGATGACTTCCGTGCAGCATGCGAAACGGTCTCGGGTCTCGATCTTACGAATTTCTTTCTCGAATGGGTATACCAGGCCGGGTATCCCGAATACGAATACTCGTGGAATTCATTCAGCGACGGCAGCGGATACCAGCTGAATTTGAACGTCGTTCAGACGCAGGTAGCCGCTCCGGTGTTCACGATCCCAATAGAAATCCTCGTCACCACCTCAGCGGGAGACTCCGTGTTTCGCCTCCCCGTCTCTCACAATGTCGAAAATTATCGAATGGCATTCTCCGAAGAGCCCATCAGTTTGACGTTCGATCCTGATAGCCAAATACTCAAAACGGCGGTTCAGGTCCCCGCGGGCGTTTCTTCGCGCCCCCCCTCCTCGGGCTTGTCGGTCGTTTTGTATCCCAACCCGACGAATGGCCCAGCACGCGTTGATTTTTTCCTTCCCGAGCCCGGAGATGCGGTACTGGAGATTTTCGATGTGAGCGGGCGGCTCATGTGGAGAAATTCCAAAAAGAATCTTCCAGCCGATCGGAATTCCTTCGATCTTGATGATGGTTCTATGCGCGCATTTCTTCCGAGGAGCGGTGTGTATTTCTACAAGCTGCAGTCGCGCAAATACAGTTCGACCGGCAAACTGACGGTGGTCCGTTGAGCGGTGGGCAGGAATGAAGCCTCAAAAAGTAATAATCGACGGTTACAATCTCATCTACGCCGACGATGAGCTCAAACGGTTCATAGCGCATGATCTGGAGAGCGCAAGGAACGCCTTGATCAATCGCCTAAAGGCGTATCTCGAGCAAAAGGCGTTGCTGGTCACGGTGGTGTTCGACGGCCGCGGAGGCCTTACCGATGCAGAAGCGGTACTTCCCACAAAACTGCAGATCCTCTTCAGTAGACATGACCAATCCGCGGACGAGCTCATCATCGATATACTAAGGGATGCCCCGAATCCCAGAGAATTCATTGTCGTCACTTCCGACACATTCGATATCGGAAGGGCGGCGAGCTCGCTGGGCGCCCAAGTGATTCCTTCGGAGGATTTTCTCAAACGCATCGGCGGGAAGGGAACCAGCAGTGAAACTTCACCAGAAAAACCTCCACCCGCCGATGAGGACATCGAGTTTTGGCTGGATGCATTCTCTGCCGATGAGGACAGCGAGGAGAATCCATCCGGCGGAGATCTCCCCAAGAACTAGGTTTCAGTCATACGTCCCCCTTTTTATGATATAGAAAATATCGCTTATCAAATCAGGCGACCTCGGGTAGTATATGTAGTATATTTAATATGAAAAGGTACTCGGAGGAAGGGATGGGTGATTGAATTGCTTCCCCACGGGAGACGCTTGCTGCTTCTCCGGCGGCCGCTTCCGTAGCGATGGAGGCGCCACACCATAAGGACGTGAAACGAGTCTTCCCCTGCGCCATGCTTTTCGAGGGCAAACATGGCATGCACGGCTACTAAATGGGTATTCCCGCCACCATCTCTCGAGGTGTGGAAAAAGTGCTCGGGGTCCCACTCAAGGCCTCCGAGAGAAAACTGTTCGACAGTTGCGTCGAACATGTAAAGAGTATCGTCGACTCGTTGCAGCTCTAAACCCACACGGGCCGCATCGATGAGACGATTCTCAAGTGAAAGGGGCAGCGCATGAAAAGGCACTTTGTATATGTATGCCTTTTTTGCAACATCGTTGCGTTCGCAAGCTTGGCTAGATCGATTGATATCAGTGGCGAAAGCATGAAGCAGCTCACCAGCCGGTTTCCATTTGCAATAGTTCTGGAAGGCACGAAGGAGGAATCGGCCAGGTTCCTCTATGCAAACATTAATCAGAATGTTCATCTCTACAGGCTTGAAAAGGGCAAGCTCAAGCTCGAATGGGAAACGACGAATCTCGGCTCCCGTGTCACAGCATTCTTTGTAAAGGACCTGTATCACGATGGCAGTGAAGAGCTGATCATCGGCACCGCCGGAGGAAGAATACTCATTTATGAACTCGAGGAATACGAGCTGCTCTGGGAGAACCTCCAAGACCGTTTCGAGAAAGTCGAATGCATGACTTCTGAAAACATAGATCTGGACACCCAGGATGAGCTGATTTTTATTGCGGACTCCTTTCTTTACATATATGACAGCCTCAACAAGAGCCTTGAGTGGCAGAGCCAGGGCAACTTCAGAGCAGCGGAAATCATCGTTGCGAATGTTGACGATGATGAACAACCGGAAATCATATTGAACACAGGATTTATTTTTGATTCCAAGTTCTACAACATAGAGTTGCAAACCGAGAACAGCTTCGGAGACCGAATGAGCCTCCTCGACATCAATGGAGACGGCTACCCCGAGATCATCGGGGAACTCACGAACTTTAGCCTGCGGATCTTCGATGTATACGCCGAAAGAGAGCTCTGGTAGGTCAATTCATTTTACACCGATAAGATAAACTCTCATTGAAGATTTCTACTTTATGCTTAAGTAAGCCCGACAAGTATGCTATAATCCGCCGCGGTTCTGGGGTATTATGAGACAATTTTAAGCCGTTTTGGGATTTTACGATCCAAGGGTTTTTTATACCCTTCACGAAGCTTTGCTGGTGAGAGGAGGGCTTATTCTATGATTGAAAAAGCGTGCGGGAGGGCATTCGCTGTTTGTCTTCTAAGCGCCCTGCTGATCATACCGTGTGCTGGTCTTGCAGGAACCCAAGCAATCAGTTTCACCTTGGATGGAATGGGCTCTTTCTTGGAGAATCCAGTTCTTTTCGAAGGGATGATCAACAGCAATCCTGATCTGACCCCCGGATGGTTCATGATCGAGATCGACGATACCGGTTGGCCGCCTGAAACCGACAAGACGGCCCGCTGGAACCACATCGTCACCAACTTCTTCACCTACGATGCCACGCCCGGTGGCGAACATTGGGATGGATATTTCCCCGCTCAGGGAAGCCAATTTCCGGTGGTGACCTGGCACTTTTCGAGTAGTGGCAACAGGCTGGGTGGCATCATCCGCTATCTGATCATCACGATTTACGATAGCGACAAAGACGGCGTCATCGATCAGGATGAACTGGCGAACCAGGCAGTAGCGGGCAACCTCCATGTCCACATCGAGCAAAGCGACGGCGTGTATTTTGGGTGGTGCAGCATTGGATCGATGAACGGCACTCTCGCGAACTTCGATCCGGGTCTCCCTGATATTTTAGCCATATATTCTGGCTCGCTCAATCTGCGCGATTTTAGCTGCGCGGTACCTGTCGAACAACGGACCTGGGGCGCGGTTAAGATGATTTATTCGGAGTAGAGGTTGTCTGACATTTTCTGTGGTCGTGGTAATGAAAGGTAAGGTCCTTATGAAAAACGCATCGCTGGTTTGGGTGATTTTTGTTGGCTTGCTGATCATCGGATCCTCATCAGCGTTCGCTCAGACGCCGACCCACGTTGAGTATGATTTCTCAGGTACCGGAAACTTCCTCGTGTCACCCGTTGTTTACTCTGGAACGGTTGACGCCGGCGAGCCGCTTCTCATAGGCGGTTACTGGGACATTTTAGTCGACGATACGGGTTGGCCTCCTGACGCCGATAAAGCAGTGCGCTGGGATTACATCAACACGACCTATTATGCTCCCAACTATGATCCATTCGGTGGAACTTGGACGGCGATTTTTGACGGAAGTACCACCGCCAGCCAGCCGGTATGGCACACAGGGCACACAATGGGCGAGCTAAGCGGTACGGCAACGCTTCAAATAACCCTCGTGGACTTCGACTTCGATGCGATCATCGATCCCGATGAGCGCGCCTTTTCGGTCTTTTCCGGCACTTTGATCGTCATAAAGAACGGCACGGGGATCTGGGCGGATTACTGCGGTCTCGGGTCTTTCAGCGGATCTTCATCGAATGCTGATCCCTGGAGCTGGGCGGACGACGATGTATCAGGTCACACAATCTTGGATATCGAAGATTGTTCAGTGCCCACCGAACAAGTTACGTGGGGTCAGGTCAAGCAGCTATACCAGAAGTAGCAGAATTCTCGGGTATTTATACCGCCAATTGAAGCACCTACGGTGGCGAAGAAAGTTCCCGGCAGCACGCCGGGATCTTTCTTTTTGCTAGCGTTCTGTATCCCTCTTAAAATCCATTCTTACTCGCGTCCACATTTTAGCGGCGATGCCGTTGATGTTACCCGGTATAAAGACGATCTTGCCTGCTGCCTCGAGCGCTGCATGTATACACTGAGGGGGAAGATATTTTTCTTCTGCTCTCACCTGGAGGATCTCTCCGTTCTCTCCGACTTGTATGTTCACGTTGATGCTCGATCCGATGCAGATCCTGAGCTTCCTCGTATCAGGCCATGTGATCTCCACCGGCCGGGGCGGCACCACCACGGGGCGCGGACCGAGGTCCCTGTCGATCGGCGCCGCTCCTTCGCCAAGAAGGTTATCGAGATCATCGGGAAACGAAACGGGTCCGCTGGGCACATCTTTGTTTGCAACTTCTTGTTGGGTCTTTTCTTGAGGTGTTTCGCTTTCGACCCTTTCGGGAATATCTTCTTCTATTTCGATTGGAATAGTTATTATCGCGTCAGCACCAGAAAAACTGGGCATCGATCCCGTTTCGCCGGGAGAGATTGTCTTTTTAAAAAGAGAAAAAAAGGATGGTTTGATGGTGATCAGGAGGGCGAAGTGGATGAGTATGGCTACGCCTATAAACGCCGCCCAGTATTTTGCCTTTTTCCTTTCAGCCATGGTCAGACCACCTACCGGTACGCGCAGTTTCTACTTGCGAAGCCGGCGAATAACGTGGATAGTGGACGAATTAAACATAACATATCTGCTCCGAACTGGAAAGCGTTGGACCAATGGGGGATTGCAAATCTCGAAGGGAGTTTTCGTTGACGATACCCAACATTCTGACTCTCTTCAGGATCCTGCTGGCACTGGGTGCTGCCGGGATGTTTGCTGCATCTTTCGGGGAAAAGGTCGCGGCTGCTCTCTGCGTTCTTGCCGTCCTGCTAGACGCCGTGGATGGGTGGTGGGCCCGAGCTTTCTCCCAATGCTCCAATCTGGGTAAACATCTGGATCCTCTTGCTGACAAGATTGTTATCGCGGTGATCTACGCGGTGATCGCCGTAAGAATGAACTCGGTCATTATATGGACGTTGCTCGGCCTTATTTTGGTGCGTGAGATTGGTGTGACGCTCCTAAGAGCTATCGCCTCCCGCCGTCAGGTTACCTCCATCAATCCGACGCGATTGGGAAAATTCAAAATGGTTATCCAGAGTCTCGCTGGGATTGGGATCTTGACGTACGGTTATTTCTTAGCAGGCGGTTTTTATTTTTCTACCCATGTGGTGACTTCCGCTATGCTGGTGATTTTGTTACTCGCCTATCTCTCTGCGCTTCAGTATGTCGTCGCCTGGAAAAACTCGAAAGTCCTGTTGAGAAAAAGGCTCCAAACCAGATTCTCAGAGAATTTTGGAAAACCTGAAAGCTTGGCTGTGGGAAAGTGACGGGTGCAATAAAGGTCGGCGGAAGCCAAAGTTAAGCTTAATAGCAAAGGGGTCTGTCGCCGACCAGAACAGACCCACTCTGCACTACAGACCAAGCGTCAGCATTGGCTGGTAGCACTTTAAAACTAAATAGAGCAAAAGCCTTTGTCAAGACACCTAATAATATTATATTTAATCAGAGATATCATGCATTCAGATCCAACCAAACTGGCTATTTTTGTGATTGCCGCTGCCCTCACAGCGTGTGGGTGGTCTCACTCATCCTTCGGCAATGATTTGCCGCTGAAGGGAGAGAGGACTGCTGAAGAAGCCGCCCAGTTCAAAAGTGAACCTGCGAGCTTGTCCCCTTCTGCTGCGAAATCATTGGGTGCATTTGCGCTTCAGCCAGATACGACGGAGGCTTCCCTTTATGAGGAAGAGGAAGAAGAGCGGAATCTCGTTAAGGAGATTATAATGTGGACTATTGGAGGAGCGTTCGTCAGTTATTTCATTATAAAAGTCTTTTTGGAAGGTGAAGAAGAAGAATCTCCTCCGCAGAAACCGGGCAAAGAAATCCCCGGGAGCATCAATACGGTTCGATTTCCCAGATCCCCTTGGTGAATACCGTAGAAACCGCTGCCACCTCTCCCGAGAACTTGTCAAAAACGCTCACCTTGAGAATATATCGGCCTGCTTCGAGGGGATCGATATTGATAGCCATTAGTTCATTTGCGGGGGTCTCAAAGCTGCGCCGAGTGGCTGTTTGGATAATGGAGGGAGTCTGCTGCTCTTCGATACCAGCGAGCCATTTCAATCCTCTGGCAAGCCACAGCCATCCGCCTTCTTCTAGTTCTTCAGGATGCTCGAAAATTGTATAAGAAACCTCGTACTCGCTGCTCGATTGGTACTGCACAAGGTTGTAAATTTCAAAATAAACGCTTAACCGTTCGCCCTCTTCGATCAAATGCCCGGGATTCGGGACAAATGTCCGTCCGTTCCTCTCGAAACTGGGAGCATCCGGATGCGATTTCTGATCCCTGTACACCAGAACATCGCTCAAAGTGAGGGAATCGCTCAAGAACCGCCGCGAAGTGACCGTCCCTTTGAAAATCCGACGCGTTTCTCCAAAGGGGTCTTCCAGCGCGCAGGATACCTGGTACTGATCGAACGGCAGCTGGACATCTTTTATTGCGTACAGCCACTTATCGTCGAGCTCGCCGATCGGCATCAAATCAGGGCCTGAGAGCGTATCGGCGAATCGCATCCGCTCATTCCACGAAGAATCGAAAAAAACTCCTCGGATCAGATAACTTTCCAAAGCATCCGATTTCAAGCTCCTCAGCAGACTGTCTGCGTCGACCCTGGCGGCGAGGTAAACGGCACCCGATAGGGTGTTGTTTCTGAACGAGACGATATCGAATGCGCCCGGAATATCGACCGCACCCGGCTCATATGAGCTCGACGCGGCTGAGTTGACGAGCATTTGTGCCATGTGCTCGTAGGCTGGTTCCCTGGGAACGATGGAGTTTCCGTTGAGAAATTCGTCCACAAAAACGAGCTGCCAGTCGCCGACTTCTGCCCCATAGGTCCAGAACTCTGCCCAGCCGTCAATCACATTGGTGGTTACCCTCGCCAGCGTCCTGTTTATTCGAGAAGGCCAGCCGAACTTGATGATCGCTTTGCCTCTTTGCGTTTCCCACCCGCGGAGGCGTGGCTGGTCGGTGGAATAGTGAAGGTCCGCCAAGAACATGCGGCCAATATGTTCTAGGTAGCGTTCGTTTACCGGCGTGGTGGGGTCCGGATCACGCGCGAACCAAAATAACTTTCTCATCCGGAGCCGGTCGGCTTTGGAAGCTTGTTCGTATTCGATCCTTTCTGCGGTAGGGAGGAGAATTGCTATGTCCAGAAACGTCTCCATCTCTTCTTCTGGAAGGTGCAACAGTGCTTGGCGGAAGGCTTGTTCCGATTCCTCATATCGATGCTGGCCATAAGCAATCACCCCGAGTATGAACAGCGCCTTTGTGACTGTAGGGTCTTGGCTGATTATTTCCTTGCAGAGCTCGGCGGAAAGAGAGGTATCTCCCAGGCAATAGCAACACATGGCCCTTTCGATGGCCCAAGTGAGATCGGCAGGCGCGCAACCGGTGGCTTCTTCGTAATGATCAGCTGCACGCTCCAATTCATCTGTGAATTGCTGGTTTCGTTTCCATTTTCTGAAATAATTCACAGCAAGGCAATGGTGGGCGTCGCAGGCGGTGGTCTCATCGCCAAGAGCCATATAAAAGCAGCGTTCAGCGTCGGGATAGAACGTCTGTTCGTAGTAGGTTTTCCCAAGCTCCAGATGGATTCGAAGATCTTCTGGGAAAGCCGATAGGGCTTCCTCGAGAAGTTGCTGAGATTTCAATCTTCCTACGATTGTCTTTTCCGCCCGGTACAGACGTGAAAGGAGTAAGATCACCTCTGGATCTTCACTTTTTTTCCAATTGATCTTCTGCAGAGCGCGGCGTGCCGAGGCCGTATCGCCTTTCGATAACCGCAAAAGAGCCGCATCCTTCCTGGAAAGCCTTGCGCTCGTATGGCTGCAAGCAGCAACTCCTCCGAAGATGCACGCGAAAAATATGGGGAAGGTGGGGAATAGGCGTTTAAATGGGATCAACCTATAGGTGAATGCGGAGCAGGGTCCTATCATCCTTCGTTGAATATACAAAAACTATGACAGAAAAGCGAACAGGTTTCCTCCGCTTGAAAAAGGGGAGGGGTCCGTATAGACACCTCCCCTTTGTTTACGCGCTCTCCTAGATAAAAATTAAATTGTTTTCTTCGTTCCGAACCGGCTGTTTTTATCGCGGAATCGAATGGTAAAACTCGCGTCCTTGTTCGTCGTGACGATGCGGAATGACTTCGCCGAGCCCGCTTTGATCGGTCGATCGACCGTACCGAACGCGACGAGCTCGCTTCCAGCGACGCCGCTCCATCCAATCGGTGACACGATGTCTTCGATCGATCCGCTTTCGTCCTCAATGGTGATTCCATAGATATCCCGGTCGCTGGCCGCGATACGGACGACGATGACGGCAATTTCATCATCGCTGCCCAGGACGCTTTTCGACACGCTGGGACCTGCGGCCAGAACGGGACTTGCGAGGGAAGCCGCAACAAAAGCGCAGGCCAGCAGTGCGACGGCGAATCGTTTCATGACAGACCTCCTTCAGGATGAATCGAGCAGAGATGCAGCGCACAAAGGTCCATGTTTCGAGATAGAGCCCTTGATGTAACCCTTTAAATGGTCCGCATAGTATCCTGAAATAGAATAGATTCCAACATTCAGGATCCGAATGGGCCCCTGTCCCTTAAGACATTAAATTATACCATATCGCGGTCTATACTGTCGAGTACTGCCATTGGTTTGAAAGGGCGATGTTTTGCACATTCCTGTGTAGGCAAGTGGCTGGCCTTCGGCAATCGCTGAATGAATTGACGACAAATGCTTTAAGATCAATACGTTGCGATATTGGAGAAAAGGTTGGTGCGATGCTGGTGCGGCGTAGCGCGAAGCCTGATAAGGATTCATATGCCGGAAATTTTTTTTAGCTCTCGGCTTGTAGCAGGCATCTTCTGGAGGCCGCCTTCAGGCTTGGGAATATAGGGGAAGTGCCAACCGGGTATGAAGAGTCCCAATGCTAAAGGACCTCTATAATTCTCAGAACGGATTCGTATCTACCGAAGGGCGGCATGATGTAAGCGCCTTTAACGGCTTGGAGTGTCATGCAATCCTGCAGAGCCTCTTGAGCGATCTTGATGCCCAGCCTCCGGGCGGCATCGCCCGACGGTGTGCGCTTCATCCGGCTCCGTATCTTCTTGGGAATTTGCATCCCGGGCACTTCGTTGTGCAGAAACTCTGCGTTCTTGTAGCTGCTCAAGGGGAGGATTCCGACTAGAATGGGAATCTCGACATTCCTTGTTTTGTTGATGAAGTTCTCGAGGAGAGATGCTTCGTAGACCGGCTGGGTTAGCACGAATTCAGCTCCCGATTCGACCTTTTCGTAAAAGCGCTTTATCTCCGTTTCCAGGTCCATGGCCCCAGGATTCGCACCGACGCCAATGGCGAACGAAGTGGCTGCCCCGAGAGGATTGCCTGCCAGGTCGAGACCACGGTTGAGGTTCCGAACGATTTGAACCAAACCAATAGAGTCCACGTCAAAAACAGCCGTGGCGCTTGGGTAGTCACCGAGCTTCGGCGGATCGCCGGTGATTATCAGGACATTGCGGAGACCGAGAGCATGAGCACCGATGAGATCCGCCTGCATCCCAAGCAGATTCCGATCCCGGCAGCAGTAGTGAAGGAGCGTTTCGATGCCAGCTTCTTTTTCCATCAACGTGGCCAGGGCCATGGGACTCATTCGGGCGCTTGCACGGGGGCCATCGGCAATGTTAATGGCATCCACACCGCTTTTTTTCATGAGCCTCGCCGCTTCCAATGGGCGGGAGGGATCCAGACCCCTGGGCGGATCGATTTCAACACTGATAACAAATTTTTTTCCTAGAGAAGCGGCGAGTCTGCTCCTCTGTTCAAAAGGCGTTTCCGGGAGAACCTCTCTCT
Source organism: Candidatus Latescibacterota bacterium (assembly GCA_011772205.1). Lineage (GTDB taxonomy): Bacteria > Krumholzibacteriota > Krumholzibacteriia > WVZY01 > WVZY01 > WVZY01. The sequence continues at coordinate 93,219 of WVZY01000031.1, read as the reverse complement.
CAGCAACGACTTCCAGTGACTTATGCGTGTGGACATGGACCGGTCGTAAGGCACGTATTGCGCTGGCCATCGCTTTGATGTGCTCTGGCGTGGTTCCGCAGCAGCCGCCCACGATCGAAACGCCTGTTTGTATGAACCTTTTTGCATACTCAGCCATGTACTCCGGCGAGGTTAGATAGATAAAGCGGTTTTCTACTAGCCTTGGAGAGCCGGCGTTCGGCTGAGCGGACAGTATCTTATCGGTGACGGCGCCCATTTTCTCGATGATCTCGAGCATCGGTTGGGGACCTATCGAGCAATTGATGCCGATGCATGCAACGTCATATGATTCCAAGCCGCGGGCTACTTGTTCGGGTGATTCTCCGGCAAGGGTTTGCTCCTCATCCGTAAACGTCATCTGTGCAACGATCGGCAGGCTGCTGATGGATTTGATTGCCTCGATGGCGATCCGCATTTCTTCGAGACTGTGGATCGTCTCGACTATGAACAGGTCGACATTTGGAGCCAATGCTTCAGCCTGCTCCTTGAAAGCAGCGAAGGCGTCCTCTTTCGAGATCTTTCCCAGAGGACGGAGGGGTTTGCCCAGGGGCCCGATCGAGCCAGCGATGAAGGCGGCTTTGTTTGCCGAGGATCTGGCAAGGTCGGCCCCGGCTTCGTTGATCTGCTTGACTCTGTCCTCGATCCCGAAGGTAGCGAGCTTGAAGCGGTTGGCACCAAAGGTATTGGTTTCGAGGATTTCCGCCCCGGCTTGAAGGTATTCCTTGTGGATATCGGACACGAGGCTCGGACGGCTCAGGTTGAGTTCATCGAAACAAGTATTGATATAGACTCCCTTTGCGTACAGCATGGTGCCCATAGCGCCGTCTGCGAGCAGGATTCGTTCCTCGAGTTCATCTATGAAGTTGCGGTTCATGGGATTGCATCAAATAGGTGCTTACGCCCTTTTTGGATTCTAAAAGACCGGTTCAAATATAGCAATATCCAGTTTGAACTCAAAATCATCGGGGGCACCCAGAGAAGAGCGCTGGGGACGTGCACGCCAATGAAGACCACCGAACGCACAAGCGCAAGTGAATCGCCGCCATTCACAGTTGCTATCCTCAGAAAGCACTTGTTTTCGAAGAAACTTATTGTATATTAGGGACTTGAAAGGATGCCGGTCAATGCCTGCTCGGCCCTGTGGAGGTCTTGAATGCGAGTGAAGCTCCTCTGCACGTTCCCCCTGATATGGCTCCTTTCCGGACGTCTGGTAGCCGCTTCCCCGCCTCACGAACAGATCTCCGGAGACACGCTACTGCACTCCGAGATGAATGCAAAGAAAGAGATGCAGCATCGCTGGCCGGGCCTATTCAGGATGCAGCAGGAGCGAAAGGGACGGGCGTCCTCCCTCCAGCAGGGTTTCGATGTCCTGCATTATGAGCTCGACCTCGAAGTCGATCCCACCGCAGAAACGGTCAGCGGCACAGTGGCGGCCAAATGCAGCGTCCTGGCCGTTCCGATTACAGTGATCGCGCTCGACCTGTTCGACAACATGGAGGTGTCGAGCGCTCGTGCAAACGGCTCGCCCGCGTCTTTCACCCATGCGAACGATGTCGTAACGGTGGATCTTGCCGCTTCCTATGCTCCGGGAGATACGCTTCGAATAGCGATCGATTATTCCGGCCAACCGGATTCTGTGGGTCGCTATGGACCATTCAGGTTCAAGACTCATGGTCCGGATTATGCCCCGGCCATTTTTAGCATCAGCATACCGGACTACGCGAGGACGTGGTGGCCTTGCAAGGATGTGCTCGATGACAAGGCGACTGCGGATATCTGGATCACCGTTCCCGATACGCTTGTGGTCGCTTCGAACGGGCGCCTCGTAGGAGTTGTCGATAGGGGCAACGGAAAGCATCGGTACGAATGGAGGGAGTCGTATCCTATCAGCACCTATCTCATCTCCGTCGCGATATCGAATTATATCGTTTACTCGGATTACTATCGCTACGCCCCGGCAGATTCGATGGAAGTCGTGTATTTCATTTACCCCGAGGACTCCATCGAAGCGAAAGAAGATTTCAACGTGACCGTTTCGATGATCGAATTCTTCTCGTCGGTTTTCGGGCAATACCCGTTTGTTGGAGAAAAATACGGTATCGCCGAGGCAAGCTGGGGAAGCTTGGGAATGGAGCACCAAACGTGCACGACTTACGGCAGCTCTCTCGTGAGGGGGGATCATCGAAACGACAGGGTCGTCGCCCATGAGCTCGCTCATCAGTGGTGGGGAGACTTCGTTACGGTTGGAGACTGGAGAGATATCTGGCTGAGTGAGGGTTTCGCTACTTATGCAGAGGCTCTCTGGATGGAGAACACCCAAGGCCCTGAGGAATACAGAGATTACATGGCGGTTAGAGATCTCAGTTCGGGATTTCCGGGATCGGTGTATGATCCCGATGACCTGTTCAACATCACGGTTTACTGGAAAGGTGCCTGGGTGCTGCACATGCTGCGGCGCGTTATGGGCGATTCCGCATTTTTCCAGGCCCTCAGCGATTACGCATCGACGCATGGTTATGAGAATGCACTCACCGCCGACTTCCAGGCGGTATGCGAATCGGCGTCCGGTGAGAGCCTCTCGTGGTTTTTCGACCAGTGGGTATTCGGTATCGGTCGCCCGCATTACGCATATTCCTGGACCCAATACGGCCAGGGAGCCGGACACTACGTGAGCCTCGAAGTGAAGCAGATTCAAAGCGGGGGAGCTTTATTCAGAGCACCTTTGGATATTCGCTTCTCCCGACCTGGATGGGATTCGACCGCTACGGTATGGGCATCGGGGCCCAGGCATCGTTTCGCGTTCGAAGTTCCCGGGCCGATCGCTTCGGTCGACTTGGATCCCGATGGGTGGATCCTCAAGCGTGTGACCCTCGAGAGAGATCCCGCCGATTTGGGCAGCATTCCCGCGTTCTTTCTTACCAATTATCCAAATCCCTTCAATCCGTCTTCTGGTACGCGCATTGTTCTCCATTCCGTGCAGTCAGATCAGGTCGAAGTGGCTGTGTTCAACGTGCAAGGAGCTCGCGTTGCAACTCTGTACAGCGGGCCATTGCGGATAGGCCTGAGCGAAATCCCCTGGAGTGGAACGGATGATCGAGGGACCTCATTGGCTTCAGGTGTGTATTTTATCAAAATGAGAGCCCAGCAGGGAACGCTGTCCCGGAAGGCCGTACTCATTGAGTAAATTCGAATTCGACATGGCGGTCAACTTTTTATAGGCAGTTTTAAGAGCGGCTGATGTCGAGCAGGATTATCGGAAGTACGAGGCAATCTTGGAGTGCGTGGCTCCAGGGAGACGAGCACCATTGCATGATCCATCATCATGTTGACAATCATAGCCCGATGCTGGATCCTTCCTGGGAAGCATAAGAGAAATCGAATAATGAAGCACGTTACTCCTGTGATGTCCAAGGAGGTACCATTTTGGCTCTTAGAAAATTGATTTCCGCCATGCTCTTAGTTGTGATGCCTTGTCTGATTCACGCAGAAGTGCTTTATCTCAAAGACGGTTCGACGATCAAAGGGGAACTCGTCAGGGTAGAGGGGGACACGCTGCATTTCAAAGTGTCATTCGGCGGGCAACTCAAGTTCGCGAAAGACAAGGTTCTTTGGATTCAGTTCAGCGATTCCATACCGCCGATCCCCACGCGGGGCTCTGGCGATAGGCCTGGGTTCCCCGGGATGAGCAGTGCTGAACCGGGGAGCCTGATCGTAGCTTTCGACGGCCTGGAATTGTCGAACAAAATCATCGTTCATCGAAACCGCGACTATGCAGCCCATGAAAGTGCCAACGCAATAGAATCAATTCTACTCGTCGACGAGCAGCCCGTCGCCTCTTATATCGATTCCACGACCGATAAAATAGTCAGAAAAGGAGCGGACACCGAACTCAAGAACACGATCCGGTTTGCCGATTTTCGCGTGCAGTTGGAGCCCGGCCCGCACTCATGCACGCTCGTTGTGAGAAACAGAGGCAGGAACGACTACAAAAATGCATTTGAGCATGCTCCATTCAATCTAACTTTGGATGTTGGGGACATTATTATTTATCCTGAGCGAGACACGAGAGTTGAGATAGGGGCGAAGCGCGGATTCCTTCGTCTCGGAGCGCCCAAGCTTTTTGTAAAGTGAGTCGCAGATCGATATCGGGCGAAAGGAGGTGAGCTGCGTACAGATTTCTTTCCCGCCGTTCTTCAGCCGCCGTATATCAGCGTTAGCGTTTCCTCTAGATCACTGTACTCGATGTGCGTTTCCTTGCATGGTCCGTCAGGCCGTATGTTGGGAATGCCGATGACTGGAATCTTTTGCGCTACATCCTGGATGCCGGAGACGAGATCACGCTCGCAAGCGACTCCGATAATGGCATCCGGAGAAAGTTGCTGGATGTACTTGCGTGCCACCTCACCGCCGCCGGCAAATTTGATCACGACTTTGTACCTCGAACAGGTTTCCATAATCCGCTCTCTCGCTTCTTTGGTGAGGCACCTGGGCAAGAGTATCAGGATGCGCAGGTTTGGCTTGAGTTTGAGCCTTCCAATCGTCAGGGCATTGGATACTCTAATGAAGGAATGCCCGAGCCTGTCGCGTGATATCCCAAGCTTTCTTCCCAAGCGTTCGGCGAGAGTGGAGAATTCATAGAAGATCCGGTTGGCGACGGGCAAATGGAATAGAGAACCGGGAGATTTCACGTTCAGGATAACGCTGATGAACCATAGAGCACATAGCGCAGCCAGCACACCAAGGACAACAGCTAAGAACAAGGGAAGCCGCTCGGAGAGCTGGGCGAGTCTAGGGCTTATCAGAAAGAGAAAGAAATAAGCAAATGCAATAGAAAGAGTGAGGCTCGCCAGCAGCAAGGCGAGAAACAGCCGGCGTCCGGCTCGCACCTCCTCCGGGGAAATTAGCTCTCCATCCCAAGATGCCCATTCGTCTCCGAGTTTACGTGTCATCTCGAATCTCCACTGAGAAGCCGTCCAATGACAGCCCCGGATAGCATATATGAGGAGCATTCATGGTGAGCAGCCGAAAGGGGCTAAGCGAGCATGGGCGAACACTCTGGTTCTAGTTACTGCTCTCCAGCGCAGAGAGCGCCCTTTCAACGAGAGCCCTGAGTTCCAGGTCCTCAGAAACATTTTCAAGGGATCGTTCGAGATAGTTTTTCGCTTGTTCCTTGTTGCGCAGATTGTAGTAAAACTGTCCGATTTGATACAGTATTCGTGGATCGTCAGGTCGCCTTAGGAGTGCTTTATCCAGAGCTTCTTTAGCCTCGATTTCCTGGCCCGTTGAATGAAGCACCTTAGCCATAGCGAGATACGCTTCGGGAAAATCCTCCTGCTGATGAACGGCCATCCGGTAGTTCGATACCGCTTGAACGTATTGCCGTTGCTCGGCGTGAGTATCCCCGAGGGCTTTGTATGCTTCCGGGAAATCGTTCCGAATCTTAATGACGCGGTTCAGCATATCTTCAGCTTGCGAGAGCTTGCCCATCTCCAGGTGAGTCTTGCCAATACCCAGCATGGCTTCTGAATTGGTGGGATCCGCCGAATACAGTTTTTGATAATTCTTGAGGGCGTCGTCGTACATTTCCCGCATGTAAAACGTGTAGGCAAGTCCAAGAAGCCCATCAACATTCTTGGGCTCGTATCTCAATCCGCGGTAGAGGTAGTTTGCCCCCTCGTGGTACTTGCCAAGACGAGCGTAAAGCAATCCCAGGTAAATGTATGCCTTGCCATTCGAAGGACGAAGTGTCATTGCATGGATCAACCGTTCCTGGGCTGCCTTGTATTTACCTGTATCCAACAGGAGCTTACCGTAGGATACAAGGGCGTCGACGAACTCCGGTTCGAGCCTCAGCACAAATTCATACTCGCGTTTCGCCGACTGATAGAGTTCGAGAGCTGCATAAGTCTCCCCCAGGTTGTAATGAAGGCCTGGATCGTTCTCGTATTCGCTCAGGGCGAATTTGAATTCTTCCAGAGCTTCTTGGTACCGTCCTTTCGCGTAAAGGACGCACCCGAGGTTGATATGTGCATCGGGATCGGTTCTCCGCTCCTCGATCGATTTGCGGAAATGCTCCATTGCAAGGGATGTATCCCCAGCTTCCCATGCGGTCAATCCGCTATTATAATGATGGATCGCCATGTCTTGGCAGGAGGTGGCTGAGACGCTCAGCATAAAGAGCAATGCCCCCATGGCTCTCATTCGTACCCAAAATTTACCCCACCGAATTTGTTGCCTGAGTAAGCAAGTCACTTTATTGCTACCTCCAGTCTGAGCTTATCCAGAAATATTACATGAGACCATCTCGTCTTGTCAATGAGGAGCAGGTCACCCAATCCAAAGTTCGCGTATCACTTTTCGTGAGCCGTCGATGACGGCTGGCTTGGACCCCCCGGGAACTTGACCCTGCTGACGCTTCGCAGAAGGTTCGTCCATTTAAGGTGAAATATTAAACGCTCAGGCTGCATCATCAAGCGCTTTTATCGCTCCCATGCGTTTGGGCACTGTGACATGACAGACATCTTCAAGAGTCTTGTAGAAGAACGAACAGGCGTTGAGATCGGTAAGGTGGGGCTACTTGCGGACCTTGGCCGGAGTGACTTGGATTTTCACGCGTTTTGTCGCCGAGTGGACGATAAACACCTTCTCGTTATTCGAATTCGGATCGCCCGGAATGATGAAGAATCCTAGTCCCTTCGAAGTGTAGCTCAGCGTATATCCAAAGATGACTTCTCCATCGGAGAATTCGATTAGGACTTTCCTCCCCTTGTCTCTCTTGGATAGAAAGCCTTTCCGCTCGTTATAAGTGGTGCTGCCTTCGAGGGCTTTGACGAAGAAGACCGCTTTGAGTTCTTTCAGCTCGACTTTATGAACGTCCCCTTCGGGCGTTCGGATATGAAAGAAAGGCTTCGATGGCTGGAAATCCAGCGTTGTGCCTTTGAGAAGGTTACCATCTATGTAATGAGCTATAACTTTAATGTTTGTAGATGCACACATCGGGAAAATGAAGTGCAACATTCGTACCAAAGCGGTATGGAGAGGTCGGCATGCCGGCGGGAACGTGTCGAACCCGCCGGCCGTCCTAACGGATGGGAGCGCTTACTCGCTTTTTCGCTCCAGAAGTTTTATAAGGGGACTCACGAGGTCGATCGGCACAGGAAATATCATAGTGGAGTTTTTCTCCGAAGCGACTTCTGTGAGCGTCTGAAGGAACCTGAGCTGCAGGGTGGCTGGATTCTTGCTCAACACATCGGCCGCATCGAACAGCTTGCCTGCAGCCTGGGCTTCGCCTTCCGCGTGTATAACTTTTGCCCGGCGTTCTCTTTCCGCTTCCGCTTGTTTCGCAATGGCACGCTGCATTTCCACGGGGAGGTCGACATGCTTGACTTCCACTAAAGAAACCTTGATGCCCCAAGAATCGGTCTGCTCATCAATAATCTGCTGGAGGTGCTGGTTGATCGTTTCTCTTTCGGACAGGAGCTGATCAAGTTCCACCTGCCCGAGAACGGATCTGAGGGTGGTTTGAGCGAGCTGAGTGGTTGCGTAAAGAAAATCCTCCACTTCGACGATGGCTTTGTCCGCATCCATCACCCTGAAGTAGACGACGGCGTTTACTTTTACAGAAACGTTATCCATGGTGATAACATCCTGCGGCGCCACATCCATCGCCACCACCCGAAGACTGACCCTGACCATGCGATCGATAATGGGGATGAGGATCACGAGGCCAGGCCCCTTAACGCCGACGAGGCGTCCCAACCGGAAAACGACGGCGCGCTCGTATTCTTTGAGAATGCGTATTGCGCTCGCAAGGATCATGATGACGATAAATAGAATTCCGAATAGAGACAGCGGCACCTAGATACCTCCTTCTTTATGCGGCTTCACTTTCAGCATCATCCCATTCACATCTACCACTTCGACCTTTTTTCCAGCGGGTATTTTCTCATCACTGTATGCGTTCCAGAACTCTCCATGCACGAATACCGATCCTTCGCCCTCCACCACATCCGTTTTCGCGACCCCAATCTCGCCGATAATACCTTTGGTGCCCGTGCTCACCTTTTTTCTTTGAGCGCGCAGCCCCATGCCAACGGCGAAAACAAAAAACAGAACGGTGAAAACAACGGCAGGTATGATCACGGACAGGGAGACACGCATGAAAGGAAGCGGGGAATCGATAAACATGATTGAGCCGATTACCATAGCAACGACGCCTCCGACAGTTAGTAATCCCCCGGAAGGAATCTTGATCTCGAGAAGGAACATGATAATGGCCAGGACGATGAGAGCCACACCGGCGTAATTCACGGGGAGGAGCTGCAGTGCGTAAAACGCCAGTAGAATCGAAATTGCTCCGATAACACCGGGGAATATGGCGCCGGGATTTTGCAGCTCGAATATCAGCCCGAAGAATCCGAGTAGCATGAGAAGATAAGCGATGTTGGGATCGGAAATGCGGCCCAGAAACCGTTCGCGAAGGGACGGTTTTATCTCTCTGATGTCTGCGCCTGCCGTTCGAAGTGTCACCATCCGCCCATCGAGATCTACCTCCAATCCGTCGAGTTTCTCTAGGAGATCGTCGAGATCGCTCGCGACGATATCCACGACGCCAACCTCATGCGCTTCTTCTGCCGTTGATGAAATGCTTTCCCTCACGATTTTTTCCGCCCACTCGAGATCCCTCCCTCGCTTTGTAGCAATGGATCGTGCATATGCTGCGGAATCGTTGGTGATTTTCTCCGTCATTTCATCATCCATCTTCCCCTGTCCGAGCGGCACGGGATGCGCTGCGCCCATATTGGTTCCAGGGGCCATTGCAACAATGTGGGCGGCCAGTGAGATAATCGCACCCGCGCTTGCGGCTCTTGCCCCGCTCGGGTAGACGAAAATGATTATCGGCACGGGGCTCGAGAAGATATCTTTGATAATACTTCTCATCGATGCGTCCAGACCTCCGGGCGTATCCATGAGAAACACGATGCAGCCAGCATGCAAGTCACCGGCTTCTTCGACGATTCGGTGAACATAATCTTTGGATACCGGCCCGATCGGACCATGCAGGTATGCCACAAGAACGTCTTGCGGTGGAGCAGGTGAGCCTTCCGTTTCTTCTGGAGCCTCCTGGTTATCGCTTTGGATGGCGGGGGATGGAGTTGGAGACAATGCGATCTGAACTGTTACAATGAGTAGCGCCAGAGCAGCAGGTATCGACGCGCGCAAGATTTTCAAGAATTCCCCTCCGGGATGGGTGGAACGCCCAGCTGCAAGATGCAAGAAGACAGAGATGTGCAGCTATTCAAATGTTAACCGAAGTTCCAGACAAATCAAGAGTTGTTTTATTATTTTTCAGCGATTTAGCCGAAAAAAAGGTCTTTTGAGCATCCGGTTCGGACTGGTACATCCCTTGCTTTTTGGATTGAAAAAATGCAGATTTTTTAATAAGGTATTTGAAACATCGGAAAGGGGTCACAGCCTTCGAACAGGTTCTGCTTTTAAATGCCTCATTCGAGCCGCTCAACATCATCAACTGGAAGCGAGCAATCAAGCTGGTTTTCCTTGGAAAAGTTGAGGTGGTGAAAGAGTCGGAGCGCGAAGTGCGCTCGGTGTCCATCTCCATGCGGGTGCCCTCTATTGTCCGCCTCGTGCGCTTCATCGGATTGAACAGGAAAGAGGTAAAGTTTTCCAGGGAAAATATCTATGCGCGAGATCGCTTCCAGTGCCAGTATTGCGGCAGGCGGTTTACACCTCAAAATCTCACTTATGATCACATCATCCCCCGGTCGCGCGGGGGAGTGACCGAATGGAGCAACATCGTTACCTGCTGCATTCCATGCAATCGCCGCAAGGGCGGTAAAACCCCGGAGGAAGCTGGCCTCAGCTTGATCAAAAGGCCCTCGAAACCATCCTGGCTCTGGAGCTTCCACTCCCGCTTCGCCATTCAGAATCCTCCGCCTTCCTGGAGGGAGTACCTTTTCTGGAGTGTCGAGCTCGTCGAGTAAGGCTAAAGCGACGACTGGCCGCTTCCAGAATACCGCTCGCCAGGCGGATTCCGCGTAAACGAAGCCGACAAAAAAAGGGATGAGGCGGCTAGCCCAATCCCTTGATATGCAATGGTGCCGGAGGCGGGAGTCGAACCCGCACGGACGCGAAGTCCGGGGGATTTTGAGTCCCCTGCGTCTACCAATTTCACCACTCCGGCACGAGTTTGATTCTAAGAGTTTTCTCGTGCAAGTCCAGATATATTTGGCGATTTGCCGCTTGCGCGGCCGGGGTATTCCCCTTGACGCGCTTCGGGAATATGGTAAATTATTCGATCGTGGGGTTGTAGCTCAGTTGGGAGAGCGCTAGTCTGGCAGACTAGAGGTCACGGGTTCGATCCCCGTCAACTCCACCATTTTTTATATCCGGGCCCGCCGAGCTGATACCGGGCTGGTAGACGAACAATTGACAAAGCGCGCCAGGTCGCCGATACTTCCAGTCTGGAATCCGGAGGGAAATGAGACTAGGAGGGGGAGAATTTGCCACCCTATGTTTGCATCTTCGAAGACAAGAAGTTTTCTAACTTCTTTCCCATTTCTTTGAACCAGTCCGTATTCGAGCTCCGAATTGGATTTCAAAATCTGCGTCTGAGGCTCCACGAAGAATTTGTCGACGCCATCCCCGGCGTGCTCTGCCGGGAGTATCTCTCCGCTACGATGAGGCTCAGGGCCCCGGATATCTCCGTCAACGAGATGCCCGGAGGTGAGACAATATTCCTGAACGGTCGGCTGATTTGTTATTCAGGCGAACTTCAAGCGCTGCTCCAGAAGATCCCCCCGAACGGAATTTGCATCAAAGGCGGGTACGTAATGGCAGCGAAGCTGGAAAATGCGGCAGCAGAGGATTTCGCCCATTACATCCAAAAACGAATAGGGGAGGAGTCGATCGAGAAATTGTGCGAGGAATTGAGAGGTTACGTTTCGGCTAAAAAGACCGCGGAAAAGAAACTCAAGCGCGGGACCATCTTGTCCGCCAGCGCCGAAGAAGGATCCTTCGAGGATGACCACGCAGTTGGTCAGGACAGTCTTGAAGAAAAGCTCCCAAAAGAGCTTGATGCGATAATCAACAAACACGGGATGGCGGTTGTCGAAGCTCAGGAAGCGCGGCTGCTTTCGTTTCCATGGCAGATCATCGAGGAGAATCGAAGAGTCATGAAGGATGATTTCCAGAGACTGCCGTTCCGGGGGCAATCGGAAGAGACCGTCGTTTATCCAGGCGTTCACATGGTTTCCGAAGAGAATATCTCCGTGGGGGAAGCCGCTGTGATAAAACCAGGTGTCGTTTTGGACGCCTCCTCGGGACCGATTGTCATCAGTGACGGAGCCGTCATTATGGCCAATTCTACCCTCGTCGGGCCCGTTTACGTTGGGAAGAACAGCATCGTCAAGCCGGCCTCGAAAATCCTGGAGGGAACTTCGATCGGGGATGTTTGCAAGATCGGAGGTGAAGTGGACGGCACAATCTTCGCCGCATATTCGAACAAGCAGCATGACGGCTTCATCGGACACTCGTATGTCGGTGAGTGGGTCAACATTGGCGCAGGATCCAACAACAGCGACTTGAAGAACAACTACAGCCCAGTGAGAATGTGGTGCGCTGGAACGATGAGAACGACGGGACGGCAGTTCCTTGGCTTGATAATGGGTGACCATTCCAAAACCGGAATTACCACGTCTTTCAATACCGGCACGGTCATTGGATTCAACTGCAATGTGTTCGGCAGCGAAATGCCGGATAAATTCATCCCGAGTTTCTCCTGGGGGCAGGGAAGCAATATGTCGGTCTACGACCTGAAAAAAGCGATGCAAACCGCCCAGATCGTATTGGAACGGCGAGATATCAAGTGGGAGCAGAGCCACACACAGCTTTTTACGAAAATTTTCGAGTTGAGCGAAAAGTGCGGAAGAAACGTTTGACCGCATACCACTCCAACCGGACATTATTGGCAACGACGCAAGACTGCTCGACATAACAAACCCTTCTGAGCCTTTCCCATCCATTCTGCTCAACAGCTCATCACGATCGACGCTATTTTCCGCAAAACGCAGGGGGCATCTGGCGCGCGCTAAATGATTAGGATATCGCATGTTGTTCTCACCTCGTCGTACTCCAGCGGCACTTTACCCATCGCATTATTCCTCCCGAGCACGCCCTCACGGGATCCACAAAGTCATCATTGTAACACATTGATATCAATACAGATGCCCTGTTGAAATGGGGGTCCGTTTGAACCGTGCTTGTCATTCCCGTGGCATACGGCTTGATAGGCGCCTCTATGGACGAGACCCCCTGCCTCACCCGTGGATTGTTTTGGCGTGGGCCCATTCCTCAAGGTTAATGTTGTGTTTCACGAGCCAGAGCACACGGTGAGGTGGGGGATTTGCCTTTATGCGCAGAAACGACTCTCTCCTTCACTGGCAATCTTCATAAACAGGTTCAATCCTGCGCCCGTCTGACGCGGGCGATCCTTGTATGAGCGCTGCGTGATAGGGGTCTCTCGCCTGCGCCCGCTTCGGTTGCCTTCCCGCCTGCGGCGGGCGATCCTCCCTTGCTGCGCGCAATGGTTCGTCACCCCCATCACACAACAATCCTCCCTCGCTCCGTGTAAAGATTCGTCACCCGCATGGAACAGCGTTCTTTCTCCCTCAGCACTCTCGAAAGGGAATGATGTTCCAGCAACCCAGTCATCCCCGTCCATGGAAGCGGCGAAGCCAAGACCGCAACATCGCGCATAGGCATTGACAGGCAAGGAAATACTCTGATATGGTCCACCCGTCAATTCTACCGACCTGCGTGCTCCATGGTAGATATTGATACGCCGAGATACTTCAACCTTTCGATCCTGTTTAGCCGGTCGCAAACGACATCATGCCCGAGAAACGAAATGTCGCATTCATCGTACTGTTTAGCGCAGCCGTGTTGCTCACCTTTTTATTTTTTCTCTTTTATTTTCTGATGGCGTTCTATTTGGGTGATGAAGAATTGGGAATCGGTGAAGCTGTGGCTGTAGTCGATATTCACGGAGAGATACGCTACGATCTGAGCAAGATACGAGAGCTGGAATCCTATCGAGACAACAAACGCGTAAAAGCGGTCCTACTCCATATCAACAGTCCTGGTGGGGGAGTGGCTGCCTCCCAGGAAATATACCATGCAGTAGAAAAGCTTCGAGCAAAGAAACCCGTCGTCGCGTTCCTGGCGGAAATCGCTGCCTCCGGCGGGTACTACGTGGCCTGCGCGGCGGATTCCGTCATTTCCCTCGAGGGGACCCTGACAGGCAGTATTGGCGTCATTGCTGCATTCCTGAATACGGAAGAGCTTTTCCATAAGATCGGCCTCGGTATAACCGTTGTTAAGTCAGGAAAATACAAGGATGTTGGATCACCCCACCGCGAGATTACCGAGGAGGAACGCCGGTATCTGGAAACGCTTCTGGACCGAGCCTATGGGCAGTTCCTCAGAGCGGTGAGCAAGGGACGTGGAATGGAGCTGGATGAGGTCAAAGAGCTCGCCGAAGGACGACTGTACTCCGGGGAGGAAGCAGAAGAAATCGGGCTTGTTGACAGGCTGGGAACATACGAGGAAGCAATCGCCGTCGCGGCGAGTATGGGAGGCATCAAAAACAAACCGAAGATCATCCGGAAGAGAAAAAGGAAGCACTTTTTCCGATCGATATTTGGTGAGATCGGCGCCCGCATACCAGTAGAGGCGGAGAACCGGATCACCCTGAAGTATATAATCCCGTAAATTATTATTTGACATGGATTCGCTTGTATGTTAGCTTAGCGTTTGCTGTCCTGCAGCGGGTCCAGGGAGACGAAATCAGCATCAATAGTGGCCAACGCTGAAGAGGGCACATGAATTCAATTCTTTGCAGTAAGGTCCACTGCGTCCACAAAGGAAGCGCCAAACCTTGAACGGGGGGAAGCGATGACAAAAGCCGATTTGGTCGAAGAAATCTCTAAGGTCACGGGTCTAAACAAAAAGGACACGAGCATCATTGTGAACGAGATTATTGCCAACATTTGTCGTGCTCTCGCCGAAGGGGATAAGGTTGAATTGAGGGGTTTTGGCAGTTTCAAAGTGAAGGAACGAAGAGCACGGCGCGCTCGAAATCCTCGGACCGGTGAGGGCGTGTTCGTACCAGCCAAGCTTGTTCCGTTTTTCAAAGCATCGAATGAGCTCAAGGCTCGGGTGAATAGTTCCGATCGCACTGTCACGACCTAAGCTCATCATCTGAGAAAGGGTTATGCAGCAATGCCCTGCGGTAGAAAGCGAAAAAGGAAGAAGATCGCTACGCACAAGCGTAAAAAGCGGCTCAGAAAGAACCGCCACAAGAAGAAAGGTCGGTAGTCGACACGGCACACCCGAGCGCCTCTAGAAATATCAAAATCCACGCCATAAGGTTGCTCGGAGCATTTTCGATCGACCTCATAGTCCATTAAACCTAGGGAGGGGTAACGCCAATATCGGACGTCCATTGACCGATCGTCATGTTAAGTCGTTGAATGCTGACGACGATCTTCAGCTGCCGGCAGGTATCAGCGCAATTCGGGCTGATCCTGCAAATATTTTATAGGAAGGAGAACAAAAATGCTCGAACGGCGCAGGGCAGTCCGGATCCCTGCAAAACTAGCCTTGCAGATAAAGATCAGCGGAAAAGACTGTGCCGAAGCAGAGAGTATCAATGTCAGCGCAAACGGCGTTTACTTCACATCCCCCACTTATATCCCGGTCCTCACGAAGCTCGAAATTGAGCTCACGCTCCCCGCTCCCGGAGAAGAGGAGGGGGTGCGTCCGGGGAGGAATGTGACCTGCGAAGGAGTTGTTGTGCGCACAGAGCCCGAAGAGGAAGCTCCAAAAACCACTCGATATGAGATTGCCTGCTACTTCACCTCCATTGCCGAGGAAGACAAGGATTATCTTGATACGTACATATTGAAGCAGGTCGTACTCTAGCTACGCTTCCATCCGAAGATTCCCCGTTCTTTCCAGATTAGCCAGAATTGGCCATGGTTATTGTGATCCAATAAAAACTCGCCTCGCGGCAGTCAAAGCCGCCGGCAATCACACTCATTGCATCTGGGCACGCCATTTTATCCTCGAAGCGAACATTTTGGTTGATGAGGTTCAGCCCCTATGGTAAGTATCTATCCAGCTTTTAACGGGATGGCAGGAATACCTCAAACCTATTGTTAGTCTATAGCTTGCGATCCATGAGCGCGCACGATTCTGGCCCGCACAAAACCCATCAGGCGGAGATTCTCATTCTATCCGTCGATCCCAACCTTCACGAATCCCTGTCTTCCATCCTCGAAAAGCAGGAGATCCAATCCGAGATCGTTGCCACGGTGCCGTCTGCGCTGGAGCGTTTCGCGAAGGTGCAATATCCTTTTTTGCTCATCGATGCCGACGGCTGCGGTCGCGAAACAACCCGCTTGGTGTCGACGGTTCGAGCGTCCCATCCAGATTGCTCCGTCGTAGTGGTCGCCTCGGATCCACCCGTTGAACTCCTGTTATCTCTCATTCGCGTCGGGATCTACGATTTCCTGATAAAGCCAGTCGATTTGAAGCAGCTGGCCTCTACTATCCGCTTCGTATGCCAGAAGCGAATGATCAGCGAAGTCAAATCGGAAATCATCGATAGATTTCGGTCTTCCACCGCGCTTCTGGACCGCAATCAAGCAGATCTTCGTCAAGAAGCGTTCAAGATCAACGCTGAGCTAAAGAGTCTCGACACGGCGCTAAAAAGGTACGTCTCTCAGCTGACCATCCTCTACCAGATGGGAAGAGATATTTCAGATAATGAAAACTGGAGCGATGCCCTCGATCGTTTTTTAATGGCGCTCGTGAACTACATGCATGCCGAAGGTGCGGCGCTACTGCTCTTCAGTAACGAGGGGAAACGCATAGGTCCGCGGGCGAGTTTTCAAGTCGACGAGATTTCGTTGAAAAGGTCATGCGAAGACATCCTCAAAGGATGGAAGAAGCATCCACGAGGTTCCGAGATTCACACACTCGAAGGGTACAGCGACGGCCGGTTCGACACCTGCCTCGAGCGTACCGTCCCGTGGCGAATAACACTCATCCCGCTAAAACACAGAAACAGATCTCTTGGCTTCGTCCTAATGGATAAGAATTACAATTCGAACCAGACATTCAAGATCGACTATAACTTTCTCAACACCATACAAACGATTTTTGCCGGAGAAGTAGCGAACGCTTCCTATATCAGCCAGCTGAGGCAGCTTAGCCGCTTCAATGAAAAAGTCCTCGACAACATCAATAGCGGCGTCATAACAACGGATACCAAGGGTAGGGTTCGGTTCTCGAACAAACACGCAAGAGGGCTCTGCCCTCGACTCGAGACCTCTGCACGCATCTATTTCGGAGAACTGTTCAAGAGCCGCACGTATGGTGACGAGTTTTTCGAGAAGATCATCCATTCAGAAAAGGACATTCACATTCTCGAAGTGGAATGCACCCAGGGTGCGAGAGGCTTATTTCCAGCAAGATTGAGCACGACCAAAATGCACGATGACAATCTCAATGGAAATGTTATCGTGGCGATCTTCGAAGACCTCACAGAACAGAAGCGCTTGGAGGCAGAAATCCGGAAAAACGACCGGCTGAGAGCTCTAGGGCAGCTGTCCGCTGGAGTGGCGCACGAGATCCGGAATCCCCTCACGGGGATCGCGACAAGCGTTGAAGTGCTGGGCAGCAAGCTGAAGGGAGAACAGGAGAAAGTCAAGTACATCCTCGCTGTTCTCGACGAAATCAACCGGCTGGATGCAATCATTCGGAATCTGTTGAACTTCGCCAGGCCCGCAAAGCCCCGTATTGCCCCATGTTCGCTGCCAGAGATAGCCAACCGGGTCATCGGCCTACTTGCCGACCAAGCGGAGACGAAGGGCGTCGAATTATTGTTGAAGGAAAATCTAGCTGACGAGACGTGCAGTGCCGACGCCGACCAGATTACACAGGTCCTGATAAACATTGTTCTGAATGCCATTCAGGCCTGCAGAGAAGGCGACCGGGTGGAGGTAGTTCTCCGGGACGAAGCAGCACCGGGAGAGGGAAGAGAAAGGTTCGCCAGAGTGGATGTCATCGATACGGGCCCTGGCGTGCCGGAGTCCATCCGGAACAGCCTTTTCGAGCCGTTTGTCACGACAAAGTCGAAGGGCACCGGGCTCGGTCTTGCCATCAGCCAACAAATCATCGAGGACCACGGCGGAAAAATCGTGTGCGATTTTACTCCTCGAAATACCATATTTTCGGTGATTCTCCCGGCCGAAAAGCAAGAGAGCACAATCAACAGCCCGTCAAATCGAGCGAAAGGAAGTTGAGTATGTCTCAAACAATCCTGATCATCGACGACGAAAAAACAATCAGATGGTCCCTGAGCGAGGCCCTCCAGGAAAGCGGGTACGAGGTGATCGATGCGGGAACCGCCGATAAAGGAACGAAGCTCTTCAAGGAAAAATCGGCGGACCTCGTTCTGCTCGATCTCAAGCTTCCTGGCGTTAGCGGGATCGATGTGCTGAAGGAAATCAAGTCCGTCGATCCAACAGTGCCCATCATCATGATGACAGCCTACGGGGAGGTCGAAACGGCTGTGGAGGCGATGAAAAACGCCGCGTACGACTTCATTCTCAAGCCTTTCGCGCTGGAGAAACTCAAAGTGACGATAGCAAACGCCCTCGAGGCACATCGATTGAAAAACGAGATCGCATACCTGAACGAAAAAACAACCCGGAGCAGCGTTTTTAATAATTTTATCGGGCAGAGCAGACAGATAGTGGAGATCTTCGATAAGGTAAAAAAAATCGGAGACAGCAAGGCAAACACGATACTGATCACGGGAGAGAGTGGGGCGGGGAAAGAACTCGTGGCGCGAGCGATACACGCGTGCAGCTATTTGGAGCCCAGGCCTTTCATGGAAATAAACTGTGCTGCGGTACCGGAAACGCTGCTGGAGAGCGAACTGTTTGGGCACGAAAAGGGAGCATTCACCGATGCAAAAACTCGGAAGAAGGGTCTGGTAGAGCTTGCCGAGGGCGGCACGTTGTTCTTGGACGAGATCGGGGAAATGGGAATTACGCTTCAGGCGAGGCTCTTACGAGTTTTGGAAAACAAGACGTTTCGTCGCGTGGGAGGCGTTCAAGATCTGCACGTTAATACGCGAATCATTTCGGCAACGAATAAGGATCTTCAAACCGCAATCCAAGAGAAGGACTTTCGGAAAGACCTGTACTATCGGTTAAAAGTTATCCCGATACACATTCCTCCGCTAAGGGAACGAAAGGAGGACATACCGCTCCTCGTCAATCACTTTGTGGATCGTTTCAACAAGGAGCTCGGAAAACGGATTAGGCCAGTGAAGCGGGAAGTAATGGAAGCTCTGCTTACGTACGATTGGCCTGGAAACGTGCGCGAGCTCAAAAACGTTATCGAGAGAGCGATGCTTCTCGATGCTGAAGATGAAATCCTGATAGAACACCTTCCGCCGGAGATCCAAGGATTGGCTTCCGAAGAAAGGAAAGAGGAAGCATCCTCCGCGTTCCTCGCGTCGTTTTTTCCGATGACGCTCCGTGAGGTGGAGAGGATCCAGATTCAAAGGACGCTCGAACAAACCAATGGAAACAAATCAAGAGCCGCGAGCATCCTGGGGATCTCGCGCCAGACGCTTAGAGAAAAGCTAAAATCTTTCCAACCGGCCGCCAACGCAGAGAGTGTTGATCAGAAGAAGACCCGGATAAAGAGGGACACCGGCGCCGGCAGCGACTGAGGATCCGGTCGCATGGCTCATTTCGATGGCTCCTGTTGGCGCTTTGACTCCGCAAGAGCGCTTCCCCTGAGACCGCTCCGCCTTACCGGAATCGCTTTGATCTGCCAGACGAGCGCTTCCTTGCTCATATCTGCAAGGGAAACATGGGCAGGAATTGCCTCCACCCGACAAAGTTGCCTACCTGTGGCATGCGGTTTGCCAGACTCCATCTTCGGTGGAGGAAGCGACAAAAACCGGATCACAGTTTACCTAGCGCAAAGCCCGGAGGAGGAAAAATTGAAATCCCAGAAGCTGATGGTCGTTGCTGATTTACCCGATGTGGCGGACTTCCTTGTGAATGAATTGAAATCCAGCTATCACGTCCTCAAAATGGCGACGGGAATCGAAGCAATGGAGGTCCTGTGCAAGGAACGCTATGACATGCTCATCGTAGACATTGCAACATCCGGCGCTGATGGCGAGGCGTTTATATCGAAAGTGGTCGAAATGGGTATGGACATCATCGCTATCGCGGACACAGCCATGAGCGACGTCGATATCGCATCGAAGCTCATACGGCTCGGTGCGTGTGATTGCATCGAAAAACCTATTAAAATCGACGCGCTCAAACATGCGATCGAGCGGGCCATCGAGTTCAGGGAGCTGGAAAGGCGGAACAGAGCTCTCCAAACCCAGCTCGAGGACACTTCCGGAGCTAAGTTACTCGTTGGCAATTCTGTGGCTATTCAACAAATCAGGGAAAAGATCCGATTGGTTGCTCCTGCGGAAACAAACATTTTCTTAACGGGCGAGAATGGCACGGGGAAGGGACTTGTGGCCCAAGAAATACATTTACTGAGCAACAGGAAAAGCAATCCGTTCATAAAGATTAATTGTGCTTCGGTGCCCGAGACTCTTCTCGAAAGCCAGCTCTTTGGGCAGGAGATAGTCGCCCCTACTGGAGCAATTCACTTCCTGCCGGGGAGATTGGAACTCTCAAATGCCGGAACCGTTCTTCTCGAAGAAATCACCGAAATGTCGGCAACAACTCAGGCAAAACTCCTGAGAGTTCTTGAGGAAGGCGAATTCGACGGGATCGACGGCAAGAAGACGGTAAAAGTAGATGTGAGGATTATCGGCGCCACAAACAGGGATCCGATGGGGGAAATCCGAAAAGGGAATCTCAGGGAAGATCTTTATTACAGGCTGAATGTGGTTCCAATCGAACTGCCGCCTTTGAGAGAGCGAAGTGAGGACATCCCTCTCCTCATCGATCATTTCGTGGAAATATATGCGTCCCGGAACCACAGGGAGCCGATAAAGCTCACGCCGGATGCAATGAAAAAGCTGTGCAAGGCATATTGGAAAGGAAACGTTAGGGAGCTGGAGAACCACATTGAAAGAGCTGTGATCATGGCTGGCGGTACCACGCTGGACACGGATTTCTTTCAACTGGAAAACGAAAGAGACGAGCAGCTGTCGAGAATGGAACACGCCTTCAGATATGGTTCGATCCGCGATATGGAAAAGCTGATGATCCTCAACCGGCTAGTTGAGCTGAAGGAAAACAGAACGAGGGCTGCGAAGAGTCTCGATATCAGCGTCCGTACCTTGAGAAACAAGCTGAACGAGTACAGTATCTCGCGAAAAGTCAAATCGCTGAGCGAAGAACAGGACCCGGTATCCGTTCACCAATGAACATCCTCTGAGGAGAGCGCGCTACGGAAATAGCCTCAGGGCGATCAAGGCAAACTCGGCGATTATTAATCGGTTTGCCTAGCAGCAAGCTCATATCGATACCCCTTGCTCAGAATTCCAGCCTTGAATCCCGATACTCCTGCGCGTGGCATCGTCGGTTTGCTATTGACAAACTGTCAGAAACCAACTAGCGTTCAATTCAGAAAACCTCTTTAATATCATGGAACTACAGATACTTGCTGTCACCACAGATGAACAAGTGCGCCAGATTGTCCACTACATTGCGGACAGCCAGGAAGATGTCGTTACTTTCTTGAATGAGCCAGTTCACATCATGTCCGTCCCACTGGACGCGCTGCATCTGCTTGTCATCGACGAAGCGGCAGCCCAGAACTACCTATCTCTCATCAAGCGAGTTAGAAAGCGCCATCCGGGGATGGATGCCATGGTCATCGGCGGCCCGAAATCAGAGGAAATCCTCACGAGGGAGCGTCACGAGGCAGTGGACTATTACTATTCGCGCCCGATCGATCACGTCGCGTTCGAAGCCGCCTTGCGGCACCGAACCGATCTCGCGCGACTAAAAGCCAGCACAGGGATCATCGGCCGCGCGCCTGCCATCGAGGAGATCGTAGAGGCGATCCTTCAGGTAGGGCCGACGGAGGTGCCGATTCTGATCGAAGGCGAAAGCGGCACGGGCAAAGACGTCATCGCCAGGACCATCCACCTCGCCAGCCGGCGGAAGGGCGGCCCTTTTGAGGCCATCAATTGTGCATCGCTCGCAGAAGGCGTGCTGGAGAGTGAGCTATTTGGCCACGAAAAAGGTGCTTTCACGGGAGCTGTAGCACGCCGCGAGGGTTTGTTCGAAAGGGCGGATCGCGGAACGGTTTTTCTCGACGAAGTCGGTGAGATGAGTCCGAACATGCAGGTTCGGCTCTTAAGGGTACTCGAATCCGGCGAAGTGCTTCGTGTGGGCGGAATCAAAAGTTTTCGGGTGGATATTCGTATCATAGCGGCCACGAACCGAAATCTCGGGGAAGCCGTGCGCGAGGGTAAGTTCCGCCAGGATCTCTATTATAGACTCAAGGGCGTGAATCTGCACCTCCCCCCACTTCGAGATCGAAAGGAGGACATCCCCCATCTGGTCGATCAATTCATCCTGCAGGCAAGCGCGCGGCATGGGAAAGACGTCAAGGGAGTGGAAAGCGGCGCTCTGCGCCGAATCAGCGAATACAGCTGGCCGGGGAACATCAGGGAGTTGCGGAATCTCATCGATACGCTGGTCGTCTTATCGAGCACTCAAAAGATTGCGGCAGAACTCGTAGCTTCCCAGCTAGCCAAGGAGGAGATGGAGAGTCCTTCTCTCTTACCTGTTGCCCTGCATCGTTCGAAGGACGAAGCCGAGAGGGAAATGATATACGCATCCATTCTGGCTCTTCACCGCGATGTCCGAGAAATACTGGATATCCTGAGGGATCAGCGTGGAGGAGCATGGGAGGGCCTGAGAGAGGTACGCACGGATGCTCAGCGGGAGGGCATCGATGGACGTTCCTTAAACCAGATAGAGCGGGAGGCGATCACACAAGCCCTTCTAGTGACGGGAGGGAATCGGAGGAAAGCATCGGAGATCCTGGGTATTTCCGAACGGACCCTGTATCGGAAAATCAAGGAGTATGGATTGGTGTAATGAATTCAGCGCAGGTCGGAAAAAGAGCGAAAAACATCTTTTGCGCAATAGCGTCTTGGTGCTATAATTAGTAAGAAGCTACGGTTAACAGTTCGACCCCTCTGAAGACCCCCTGATTGCAGATCTTGGTGATTTCGAAGGATTCTATGATGCGCAGTACTGTAATCTCATTTCTCAGCATAACGATTTCTCATCTTCTGTGTTTGCTGCTCTTCGTCGGTATGTTGATTTTGCCCCAGAATGCTGGCGCGAAGAAGTTCGCGGGTGACTTCATGGCTATGGGCGGCGGAGCGAGGGCTTTGGGAATGGGTGGAGCGTTTGCAGCCGTTGCAAACGATGCGTCAACGGTGTTCTGGAATCCTTCCGGCATCTCCGGTTTCACGAAACGACAGGCTCTCTTCATGCACTCCGAGCGGTTCGGCCAGTTAGTTAACTATAACTTCGCATCGTTTGTGATGCCCGCCCGCATCTTATCCTCCGAAAAAGAGGCGGCTTTTGGCTTCGCGCTCATTCATCTGGGCGTGGACGATATTGCGATCACCAACCATTTGAATTGGGAGGAACGAAACGGGATCCCCGGGTTTCAGCCCAACGACGGAGACATATTAAACTACGACATGAGTTCGATCCCCAAGGAAAACAACAACGATCTTGCTCTGCTTAGTTCCTTCGCATTGAAGACCGGTTACGGCCGCGTAGGCGGGGCGCTTAAGCTTCTCTATTCGAA
This sequence comes from Candidatus Latescibacterota bacterium, assembly GCA_011772205.1. Classification (GTDB taxonomy): domain Bacteria; phylum Krumholzibacteriota; class Krumholzibacteriia; order WVZY01; family WVZY01; genus WVZY01. The sequence goes on along the minus strand of WVZY01000031.1, from coordinate 70,260 downwards.
CGCCGTTGCAGGTTATAGCAGTACCGGTATTGGACTCGATCTAGGCTTTCTCTACAAAGATCTCTTTCCCAGCTTCGACATCGGAGTCAAGCTCCAGGACATAACCGGCACATACATCAGCTGGAGTAGCGGCACAAACGAATTCATTGCCCCTTCGATCAAACTCGGTACCGCCTACACTCTGTCCTCTCACTCGCTGAACGGCTCGCTATTGATCGCTTTCGACGCGGATGTGTTCTTCGAGAATAGACAGAATGCCTCCCAGCTTTGGATTGGACGGACCAGCGCCGATCTCCACTTCGGAGGCGAGATTCGGTTTCAAGAGCGGGTAATGGTCCGCGGAGGTGTTGATAGTGGGAACCCTACGGCCGGGGCGGGAGTCCGTTTCGGATTTCTAGGATTTGACTACGCTTATCTCCATCACGACGATTTCGAAGCTACCCATCGCGTGTCAGCACTTGCTGAATTTTAGCACGCTGTTTTGGACAAGCAGGTTATTTGGCCGTCCAAATCTCCAACACTTCTCCCGGATAAATCACCGAGCTCCTGCTTTTACCATTCCACATCAGCAGGTCACTGACGCGGACGTTGAAACGCTTGCTGATGGCGTAGAGTGTATCTCCTTTTTTAACGACGTAACGCGATCTCACGTAGTTCTTTCCCATGGGGCGGACAGACTCCAGCACAGGGGCTCTTGCTAGGTCGAAGGATTCGGGGACATACACGACGAGTTTCTGGCCTGGATGAATGTAGGAACGGTAGGAGAGATTGTTCCACCGGCGAAGCTTCCGGGCGCTGGTTCTGAAATTTTCGGCAATCTCCCCTAAGGTATCCCCATCTTTCACCCGGTAGATGACGCTCTTGTAACCCTTCGGTGGTGCATAACTTTTAGCATAGGACTCGAGCGCTTTCTTATTGATGCTTCTCCGTTTCGATTTGTATTGAGGCTTGCTGCTCGCCACCTCTGCATACGCACCCATCAAAGGCACAATGAGTGTTCGACCTTCGCGGATGAAGTGGGAGTTACGAATGCCGTTCAAGCGCTTGAGCGTAGTAACGGTTGTTCGATATTTCCTTGCGATCAGCGATAGCGTTTCACCTCTTCGGATCGTGTGCCTGCGCCATGTAACCCGTTTCTCGGCGGGTATCGACGCCAGAGCCGTTTCGCAGCTCTGCCCGCTTCCTTCGGGCACTTTTACGAGCAACTCCGTTTTGGGAGGCGTGCACCAGCGCAAAAGCGCCGGGTTGAGGCTCTTGATGGTTTCCACACTTACTCCGCAGGATTCCGCTATGAGATTGATATCCGTGGCATCTTTAACGGGCACGAGATCGAACGAGATCGGCTCCACATCCGGCACTTTGAATCCGTACTTTTCAGGTTCCCTTGCGATGTAAAGAGCGGCAAGGAATTTTGGAACATAGCGCTGGGTTTGTTTCGGGAGCCGAAGTTTCCAAAAATTCTTTGTCCTATGCCTGGCGACGGCCCTAGCCACACGGTATTCACCGGCATTGTAGGCGGCCATCGCCAAGAACCATGAATCCCAAATAGAATACAGGTCCTTGAGATAATTGCCGGCCGCGTAGGATGCTGCAACAATGTCTCGCCGCTCGTCCAACCACCAGTTTACGCGGAGGCCGTATAGCCTGGCCGTACCGCTTATAAATTGCCATGGGCCAACAGCTTTCGCTCGCGACCTCGCCTTGAGGTTGAAGCCGCTTTCGATCAGTGCCAAGCAGATCAGCTCATTAGGGAGATCCAACTCCTCTAGAATATTCTCGATCGTCGGCCGGTGGAGTTCCATTCGGTAAAGCGCTCTTTCGAAGTTTTTTCTCCCTGGGCCGCAGAAATACCGAATCCAAAAGTCGATGCGTCTGTTGCGCATCGCCGGAAATACCGTGTCCTCGACAGCTTGGAACCGGGCGGCGCCGTTGGTGGTGTCATCTTCCGGCCAATGCCCGTGGGCGAGTGCCAGGCTGTCCATTCGGGCGATGTACGGGTGGAGATAATCCACCCCCGCCATCAGCGTATCCAGTTGCTCGATCTTGACTTGCAGCCAATGGAAACCTGGGTCGGAAGCGGCGCTTGGATGCTCCTCGAGGTAAGCGGCAACATCTCTTCTAAGCGAATCCTGAGTGCTGTAGAAATTCGGCACATCGCCAAAATAGAAGAGAGTGAGAGCTGAATCGAGGCGGACCTGGAAGGCTTCCATGGCCCGAACATCGGGCGGTTCAGGACCATCGGGCGTTTGTGGGGTGTCATGGCTCTTGCCGGCTCCGCTTCCGTGAGTGCCGATCGTGCTGCAGCTCCACAAGAGCGTAGGCACGGCGATCAATAACAGCAGGCGCTTCAACATCTGGATGCGTCTCCTCTCCCAGCAGGGGATTCACAACAATATGTAGCAGCGTCGATCGCCGCGAGGCGATTACGGCAGCGCGTCTATCAAAATCTGAGCGCGAAGACCATGAGCCGAGAGCCGGTCAACGCACCCCTGGTGTGCACTTTGGAATATGGCCTATTTTTAGCGAGAGGCCAGCAAATTGCAAGCCAATTTAGCATTTTCTTCGTCTGCCATAACATCCTTTCATTCAAGATATTTCATATGGAAACGCCCGCGCAAGTCGGGTATAATACTAAAAAGAAAAATCAAGCATATCTCGAAGAAGGTCATCAGAGATGAACACCATTGAGAGGGACTACAGATACCTTCTGCAACACCTCATTCCGCTAAATCGTCTCCCCGAGGATCTGCGACGAGGAGTCAATAAGGCGCTCGAGATCGGAAATGCAGCGGATCTAAGACGCTGCTCCATCTTGGCTCTGGAATCCCTACGCCGTGAATCCTATTACTCCAGGACTGGCGCAACACCGCAAAATGGTTATGTAGTAGTCACTTACGTAAAGACTGGTGGCATTTACCAGCTGCGACTCATCGTACCCGCCGAGGAATGGCAATCGATTGTTCAGAGTATCAAGGCGTCTAAACGGGTCGAGAGAGAAAAGGCTGGTGAGGCGGAGATCGGCGCCGTCCCAGTCGGCAGTGAAACGACAATCGACATACTCCCCGATGTGATCGGCACCCTCTCGATCAACCAGCGCCATGAGTCGATAGTGGAGAGGCTCAGCACACTGATGAAAATGTTGCCGGAGTGGCTCCACTTCATTTCGGCAGAGATGCTGCTGCTCCAGGAGGCTCTGGAGGAATTTGTAGCAGTTGGCGAACGCATCGGCAGCACTTCGGAAGAGATCATGCGTCGAACCCCGATCTATGAGCAGGTCAAATCTTTGGGCCGGTACGTCGTAACCAACATAGACGAAGGACGACGCGAAGGCCTCATCATCAACTCCGATCGCGCGAAGAGCGTGGCAGTGGTCCCGGTCTTTGCTCAGGATGCATTCAGGGGAATATTGCAAGTCCTACTTGAGCAGCCCCCAGAAGACGAGTCAGTGGCGGAGAGGGTGGAAGTCGCAGGGAGGATCGTGGAGCAAGTAATAACGATCAATGATCAGATCGAAAACATCACGTCGATCGACACGTTAACGCGAATATACAACAGACACTTCTATGAAACTCAGCTTCCCATCGAAATCGAGAGGGCGACCCGTACGGGCGGAAAGCTCACGATGCTGCTTCTTGACATAGACGATTTCAAGAGCATCAACGACGCCCTCGGACATAAGAAAGGCGACGAGGCACTCTCGACAGTTGCCGCATTGATAAAAAGGAACCTCAGAAAAATTGACCTTCCGTTCAGGTACGGTGGTGAAGAATTCGTGATTTTGCTGCCCGGAACCGCCGAGATCGAAGCGGTTCATACGGCTGAACGTCTCAGGAGCGTCATTCACACATACACTGGATTTACGGACGAAGAGGGAACACCGAGACATATCACTGTAAGCATCGGGGTGGCGGTGTTCCCCGATCATGCGCGTACAGAAGAAGAGCTGTTTGTCAAAGCCGATGCAGCAATGTTTCGAGCAAAACATCGCGGTAAAAACCGCGTCGAGCTGTATCGGGAATAGATCATCGGCGCCGGCTGAGTCGGCTAGAACGGGTGGAAGATTGTGGTGTGGGGACTGGCCGCCGCTCTTGCGGCTGGCGCTTTTTATCGTTTTTCCGTTTTTTGGGCAATCCCTCTTCTCCTTTCTATCCCTGTCTTCTTTCCCAAGAACGCAAAGCTTCGGGTGGCAGTCATTGTCATCACCGCCTCAGCGTTGTTCTGCTATGCGCAACAGGCCACCGAATCGCTTCGCTCGAAACAGCAATATGCTGATGAGTTTCTGTTCGGCGGCGGCAGCACCCGCAGGACTATGGATGGCTGGGTTTCGGGATTCCCGCAGGTGGGGCGGGGAAGAGTGACGTTCCGTTTTCGCACGGATCTGGATGGGACTGCTATCGATGTTATCGTTTATGGGAAAACACCAGGAATCAGCTTTGGAGACAGTCTCCGAATCGTGGCTGAGCGGGTAAAACGGCGGCGCCAAGCAGAAAAGGAGGATTCCCGGGCCGACTCCTATTTGCTTGCACGTGGTGCAGCTGCGGCTGTGAGGACCAAAAAGGACGGCATCACCGAGCTGCCCGGTTGTTCAGGAAACACGATCAAAAGACACTTCTTCTGGCCTCTTCATGAAAGACTCCGCCAGGAGATTGCCAGACGTCTCGGTTCAAAGAGCGGGATACCTCTGGCGCTTCTTCTCGGCGAAAAGGGAGAACTGGACAGCCGGATCAAGCGAACCTTCGTCAACTTGGGGATTTCTCATCTTCTAGCCCTCAGCGGCATGCATCTAGGTCTGGTAGCAGCCGCAGTACTTCTCGTGCTCGGATGCCTCAGGCTGAAAAATCCCACTGCGCTCTTCATTGTTCTAACCATTTATGTTTGCACGGTGGGGGAGGTCGTGTCTTTATTCAGAGCGTACGTTATGGCAACCGCTCTCATCGCAGCGAGAATCATCCACCGTCCGATGAAGCCAATTGCTGCTTTGGGAAACGCCGTTTTTTTAATTTTGCTGTGGGCCCCACATACTTTCTTCTCTATTGGATTCCAACTGTCTTTTACCGCGACTCTCGGCGTGCTGCTGTGCATACAGCGTATCTCCTTCGAAAGCGGCCGATCGATAATTCGAAAGCTGTTGAAGTACGTTACATCCACAATCGTCGTCGGCGTGTTCGTCCAGGTCTATCTCGCCGCACTCCTCGTCCATCACTTTGGACGGTTGAGTATCGTAGCACCGGTCGCGACGCTGGTCTTTTTCCCTTTTGTGTTCGTTGTGTTGTTTCTCTCCTTCTCCTGCGCGCTCCCGGGCGTTCTATGCAGCGGAGCAGGCGACGTGGTTGCTCCGGCGCTCGAACATACCTCCAGCCTTTTCCGCTGGCTCCTACTCTTCGCTGATGATCTCGCACCGCCCCTGGTTCACGTTCCGGCGGCGGATGTAATACTCTATTGCGCCGGAATAACGGTGATCTGGTGTTCCAAGAGGTTGTCATTGAGGACTCTTGCCGGTCTCATCCTTATTGCATTGGCTTTCATTAAATCCCTTCTAGGCGCTTCGTAAATTATTGGTGCAGCAGCTGTCCGTCGATGTTATAGTAATTTTTTATTTCCAACTGAAACCTGGAGGAGGAAGGTGAACCAAAAGCGTTGTAAGATTGCCGTTCTCGCTTCGGGGACGGGCACGAACTTTAGGGCGATAGCGGAGGCCTGCCGAGGGGAGAGATTTCCGGCGGAGGTTGCGTGCTTGATCAGCGACAATCCCGAAGCGAAGGCGCTATCAATCGCTGAAGAATTTGGAGTACCCTATCACCTCATCGTCGGAGGGGAAAAGCGAGGTCATTTGCCGAAGGAATCAGAAGAAGAGATCGTATCGATTTGTCGGGGAGCCGGGGTGGATCTCGTGGCTCTGGCTGGTTTCATGCGGATCCTCAAAGGGCCGCTGCTGGACGCATACGATGGCCGAATCCTGAACATTCACCCTTCCCTCTTGCCGAGCTTCAAAGGGCTGCATGCCCAAGAGCAGGCATTCGATTATGGGGTAAAGGTCTCGGGCTGCACGGTTCACTTCGTGGATAGGTCGGTGGATGGCGGTCCCATCATCATCCAAGCGGCAGTGCCGGTTGAGGAAGGTGACGATGCAGATACGTTGGCGGCGAGGATTCTCAAAGAGGAGCACAGAATTTACGCAAAGGCCATCGAGTTGTTCGCCATGGGGCGCTTAAAGATCGAAGGAAGGAAAGTCGAAGTCATGGATACGCCCCCATCCGGATGAATCGCTCGACAGGAGGAACATGGTAAAAGCGCTCATTACAACCGAGTCGTACGGGCTCAAGCCGGATCTATCCGGAAAGGTTCGCGACATATTCGACCTTGGGGATCGACTTTTGATCGTCGCAACCGACAGGATCAGTGCCTATGATGTAATCCTTCCCGACCCGATACCAGGTAAAGGGATCATCCTCACGCAGATGACGCTTGGGTGGTACGATCTTTTCTCGGACTCTCTCAGGACGCACTTCATTACTTCGGATCCGAACGACTTTCCGCCTCCATTCAAGGGCAGAGAAGAGTTTGTCGGGAGGAGCATGCTCGTTATAAAAGCGGAGCGTTTCGACGTTGAATGCGTCGTGAGGGGCTATCTTGCCGGATCGGGATGGAAGGACTACAAGAAAACCGGCTCCGTATGTGGCATCCCACTTCGGGACAAGCTGCAGGAGTCATCGATGCTCGACCAACCTATCTTCACGCCGGCGACAAAGGCGGAAAGCGGGCACGACGAGAACATTTCATTCGAAGAAATGTGCCGAATCGTGTCTGCGGAAGACGCAGAGACGCTCAAAAAGATGAGCCTGCGGATTTACGCGAAAGCCAGGGATTATGCAGGTGAGCGGGGAATCATCCTCGCTGATACGAAGTTCGAATTTGGGCGGCATTCCGGCGAAATCATCCTGATCGATGAGCTTCTTTCCCCGGATTCATCTAGATTCTGGCCGAAAGATTTATACGAACCGGGACGGCCTCAAGTTAGTTTCGACAAGCAATTCGTCCGCGACTACCTCGACGAAATAAAGTGGAACCGCAAACCGCCGGCCCCGGAGCTTTCTCCTGGTGTCATCGAGAATACGATGAAACGTTACAGAGAAGCTTGCAGTCGATTGTTTCCCGACATGCAGCTGGAGAAATTCTTATGAGAGAAAGACAAATACAGACAGCCCTAATCAGCGTGACGGACAAGAGCGGCCTGGTCCAGCTCGCTTCGCTGCTCAAAGAAAAGGGAGTGAAGATCCTCGCATCATCGGGCACTAAAGCCCATCTCGAAGAGGAGGGAATCCACGCCGAGGAAGTGAGCGAGTACACAGGAAGCCCGGAAATTCTTGGGGGCAGGGTGAAAACCCTGCATCCAAAAATCCATGGAGGTTTGCTCGCGGACAGGGACAACAGCGACCATTTGGATACATTGGAAGCACATGGAATCGCGCTGATCGATCTCGTGGTAATCAATCTGTATCCGTTCGTGGAGAAGTTCCGTGCCGGAGAGCTCTCCGAGAAATCGTTCTGCGAATTCATCGACATCGGAGGCATCGCGCTTTTGCGCGCAGCGGCAAAAAATTACGCACATGTGACGATCCTCACCGATCCGGGTCAGTATCCCGCTGCTATCGAGGAAATAAGAGCCAGCGGGGGGACGGCTCTCGAAACTCGCAAGCGTCTTGCCCGTGCGGCGTTCGAGTTGAGTTCCGAATACGATGCCACGATTGCCAAGTTTTTTCACGAGCTTTCGCCGAATGATGAAATGCCGAACAGGTTGCCGTTGAGTTTCAAAAAGGCGGCTACGCTTCGTTATGGAGAGAACCCTCATCAAAGGGCCGCAGTCTATGCGTCCCAGGAGGATTCACCGCTATTATCGCTCAAGCAGCACCAGGGAAAAGAACTCTCGTTCAATAATTATCTCGACATCGCAGGGGCTTTCTCTCTTGCCCGCGACCTCGGGAAAGGGAGCGTGGCCATTATCAAGCACACAAATCCATGCGGTGCTGCATGGTGTGGATCGCCGGCGGCATCCTACCGCCGTGCTCTGGAATGCGATCCTCTGAGCGCTTTCGGCGGCATCGTAGCGGTGAACGGCAGCGTCGGGATCGAGCTGGCCGCTGAAATGACCAAGCTGTTTCTCGAAGTCGTGCTGGCCAGATCATTCGACGCTGAAGCGATGAAGCAAATGTCAAAGAAGAAGAACCTCAGAGCTGTGACCATATCGGATCGCTTCTGGGAGGAAGCAAAGCAATCCCGGATCGGCGTATGCGTTGAAAATGCGCTTCTATTTCAGGAGAGCGACACTGGCTTTCCAGAACTGGATGAGCTGAAAACAGCGGGCCACAGGGAACCTTCCGCCTCTGAGCTCGATGCATGCAAGATGGCCTGGAAGGTGGCAAAGCATGTTAAATCCAACTCGATAGTGATCGCCGACGAGGAAGGTACCGTCGGAATAGGTGCCGGTCAAATGAGCCGCGTAGACGCGGCGAGAATCGCAGTAAAAAAAGCAGGAGACGCCAAGTTTTCTCTGCATGGCAAGGTGGCTGCTTCGGACGCATTCTTTCCTTTCCCGGATGGAGTGACGGAGCTCGCGCAGGCGGGAATCGTTGCAGTCATTCAGCCTGGCGGTTCCATTCGCGACAAGGAGGTGATCGCCGCGGCGGACGCGGCCGACGTGGCGATGATTTTCACGGGAAGAAGACATTTCAGACACATCTAACCTAGTTGCTAAAAAAGCGCTGCGATTTCAGAGCAAAGCTGTACATTATAAGGGGATTCCTGATAGCCGGTGCCTTGATCGCCTCTTGGCAATCCAGGCACCGCTGGTATTCATTATTATAATCACATGAATCAAGGGAGCTTCTATGCCTGAGGGCGGCATTGTGATACTCGACTACGGGTCGCAATACACCCAACTCATTGCCCGACGCGTTCGGTCTCATGAAGTATTTTCGGAGATTCTCCCGTGCTCGGCCGAGAGGGAGGAAGTGCTGCGATTCCGTCCCAAGGGGATCATTTTGTCCGGTGGTCCTTCGAGCGTTTTCGATCCCGACGCCCCCGATTTTCCGCGCCAACTCTGGTCGTTCGGCGTGCCTGTTCTGGGCATTTGTTATGGAATGCAGCTCGCGGCCCGAGAGCTTGGAGCCAACGTCGTCCGGTCCGGAAGCGGTGAATACGGGTTTACGGTAATCAAAACACATGGAGAGAGCTCCTTGTTCGACGGAACGCCTCGCAAACAGCAGGTGTGGATGAGCCACCGGGATCGCATCACGAATAAGACGGAGGATATGGAGGTTCTCGCATCATCGGAGGGCTGCGAGATTGCTGCATTTTGTGAACCGAAGAAGAACTTTTACGGCGTACAATTTCACCCGGAAGTGCATCACTCCGTCCACGGCGAGAAGATCCTCCGCAATTTTCTCTTCGATATTTGCCGCTGCGAACGCGGGTGGCAGATCGGTAGCGTGATTTCACAGAAGGTTGCGGAGATCAAGGATAGGGTGGGAAACGGGCGGGTCATCTGTGCGGTAAGCGGGGGAGTGGACAGCTCGGTAACGGTAGCTCTCACTGACCGGGCCATTGGCGACAGGTTGTTTTGCGTCTTTGTGGACAACGGCCTCCTCCGTGAGGGAGAGGTAGAAGGTGTCGAGGCCCTATTCAAATCGCACTTTTCGGCACCTCTCCACATCGTAAGAGCTGGAGAGCGATTTCTCGACCAGTTGAAGGGAGTCGCGGATCCCGAAGAGAAACGCAGAAGGATTGGGCATCTGTTCATCGAAATATTCGAAGAAGTGAGCCGGGAGAAAGGTCCGTTTGATTTTCTCGCGCAAGGAACGCTCTACCCGGACCGAATCGAGAGCAGTGCTACTGTAGGCCCTTCGGCGACCATCAAAACGCACCACAACGTCGGCGGGCTTCCGGATCAACTCCGGTTCGAGCTCGTCGAGCCGCTCGGCCTCTTCTTTAAGGACGAAGTTCGCGAAATCGGTCTCGCGCTTGGGCTTCCGAGGGACCAGCTCATGCGGCACCCATTCCCTGGCCCGGGACTTGCTGTAAGGGTTGTCGGCGAAGTGGATGAGGACAAGCTGTCACTGCTTCGGAGAGTGGATAAGGTTTTTATCGATGGGCTCAAAAGCTGGGGTTTATACGACGAGATCTGGCAAGCGGGCGCTATTCTTCTCCCCGTTCGCACTGTCGGGGTGATGGGGGATGCTCGGACATACAACTATGCCGTCGTGCTTCGTGCGGTGACCAGCACGGATGGGATGACGGCGGACTGGGCGATGCTGGATAATGAATTTCTCAAAGAGATATCGAATCGGATCATCAATTCGGTCCAAGGCATCAATCGCGTTGTGTACGATATCAGCTCGAAACCGCCCAGCACCATCGAATGGGAATGAACACCGGATCTATCCGGAAATGCCCGACCAAGACCACTCAATCGGACAATCCTCTGAGGCGAGCCCTGAGGATCTTATTTTTAACACCTGAACGCATCTATCATGTCTCGTTTGGTTCTCTGCCTCTTTATGTGTTTCGTTTTAACGGCTCCTGCCGGTAAAACGAATCCATCCGATCAACCAGATAACGAGGCTGGAACCATTTCGACGCTGCTGTGGCCCAACGATCCAAGCATCGAAGCTCAGGAAAATCCAGCCTACCTCCTGCCGCAATATAACGAAACCGGGAAAGCATACGATCTGCTCGTTCGCGGTGTGAATGGAGGGGGGGGTGGCTCTCGACTTCTTGTGCTCGAAGCGAGGCTTCTCACGCAGCTCGGCTTGTACGAGCGGGCGGACAGTGCGCTAAATCGCTTATCCGCCGGGGAAACGCTCGGATGGGGGGGACTTCTCGGGCTATGGAGAGCCCGCCTGAGCCTCCTGGCGGGCAAAGATGATAATGCGCTGGAACATCATAAGACGATTGGGCCCGAGCTGCGAGTTGTTTTCGGTCCTTATCAAGACTACATTACGCTTGCCTCGCTCCTGGGATCGGGCAGGAACGAAGAAGCCTTCGCGCTTGGCAGGGAAATCCTTCGGGATGGAAGAACCGGACCTCTCGACACGGAGTTCTGGGAAATACTCCTCGACGCCTACATATCGAGCGACAGCTTGAGGGAAGCTGCTGAGATTGCCTCCAGGCTCCCAAAACGGCTACTAGCTCCTGAGGATGCCGCTCGAATAGGTGCGAAAGAAATTGATCTTCTATACCAGCTGGGTGACACGTTGGAAGCGAGGGCAAAAACGCGGTCACTAGCGGAGAAGTGCCCACGAGAAACCATGGCAGCGAAGGCTGTCCGCTGGGCAATCGAGCGTCTGCCGCTGGCGCGGCTTTCCACCAAAGAGCTCCTGTCATACAGCGAATTGATGATCGATGAAAATCAGTTATCGGAAGGAAGAAAGCTTCTGTCCCACTTGAGAAAGCGCCGGCTGAAGCGCTCGGATCTGGATAGGCAAAGGATTCTTCTCGCCGAAATGTATTACCGGGAAAAGAAGTACTCTCAGGCGGCGGGACTCGCCCGGCTCAAATACGTATCGGCCTCTTTGAAACAGCGATCTATGCTGATGCTTGCCAGATGTTACCGGCAGCTGGGACGTCAGGTGAGCGCGGCGTCCCTGTATGAGAATTATGCTTCGGTCTATCCATCCGATGCCAAAGCGCCAGAGGCGTTGTTCGTTGCAGCTGAACTTTACGCGAAGAATAACTATATCACCAAATCGATTCGAACTCTGGAACGCCTTTCGAAAACGTATCGCTCCCATTATTTTGGACGGCTATCGACCCTAAAGCTTTCCTGGCACCATCTCGATAGAGGCAGACATGCGAAAAGCGTTTCTATCCTCGAGCGATCTCTCGGATGGTCACGCCGAAAGGACGAGACCACGCTGTACTATCTTGCGGACGCTTACGGAAAAATGGGGAAATCAACGAAACGCGACGAAGCTCTCGGAGCGCTTCTCTCCCTGGATTCAACATCTTTCTATCTTCAACCTTCCATCGAATCCATCTCCATTAGGCCCCTGCTTTCGAGTAGCGGCGTCATCGAAATGGAGGGAAATTCGGGATTGCTGGCCTTTCTCAAGGAAGCCACTGAGAAGAAATTCGCTGCACAGCGGAGAATTCGCGCGGCCCTCCCCAAACCAAGGGGAAAGAAGCGTTATGAAAAAGCGCGGATTCACATTGAGCGCGGACGTGCTTTTTTGGAGATGGGTTTTAGAGATTGGGCCGAGACTGAATTCACTTACGTGGAAGCGATTTTGAAACCTTCCAAACGCCTCACGTTTGAGCTGGCAGCTTTTTATGACCGATATGGCCTGTCTTGGAGGAGCGTAAAGCTCTATCAAAGAGTTTGGGATTCCGTCCACGGTGACAACCGCCGCACCCTCTCAGGAGCGTTTGCGCGACTGCTGCACCCGCTTCTCTATCCCATCCAGGTATTCGAGAACTGCACGAGACAGGGCCTCGATCCGCACCTCGTTTACGCGATGATCCGAGAGGAGAGCAAGTTCGATCTGATGGCCGTATCCAGAGCGGGTGCCCAAGGATTGATGCAACTCATGCCCGGTACGGGCAAGGATGTAGCGAGACGGCTGGATCTGCCGGATGAAGTGGGAGAAAATCTCTTCGCGCCTGAAGTCAATCTCGCCTTCGGCGTGTGGTATTCATCATACTTGCTCCGCCGCTGCGGGAACGATCCATTGATGATGTTGTGCGCCTATAATGCCGGTCTTTCCAATGCGCGGCGCTGGTTCAATGCGCGAACGAGAAAGCACGATGTTCGACGTATCGTTGATGAAATTGCCTTCAGAGAGACACGCAACTATGTCAAAAGAATCGTGGAGTCCGCTCACTTATATCGTTCCCTCTATTTTGATACTGGTGGCGCTTACCGAGCTGCTGAGCGCTAGCGGTGAGACCCTCGCCGCCGGGAGCAAAGCGCAAACACTCGTTGCACCACCCTGGAAGCACACACTTGGTCTGCATCGGGTAGGGCAAACACATCTTGATATCTACTCTGGTTACAAGAAGAAATTCTCGTCACCTCAGGGGATGGCGGCGATCAAACACACTTTCAATGATGAAGAAGGTTCTCGCGACGATGATGAGTTGACAGTTTATGGTGTGAATTCCGGCACCTCCGAAATCATTTACAACACTTCCCGATATAGCCTTGGATTCTTCAGCAAATGGGAAGACGGTCGTTTGGCCGAACCCTTTGGCATCGCCGTTGACCGCGATGGATGGGTAGCCGTCTCCGATCGGAGATCGAATCAGATCATCTTTTTGAAGAACGAGTCGAACTCGCTGCACTTCGATCGATCGATTGATCTATCAGAAACGGGGAAATCACTCAATGCTCCACTAGGGATTGCAATCGAGAACGGGAAGCTCTACGTGACCGACTCGGGAAACGACAGGGTAGTTGTCACGAACCGCGATGGGGCGCAATTGGAAACAATAGGGACGGAAAGGGAACAGTGGAACCTCATCGCGCCATTCGGTGTCGCCGTCATCGAAGATCCTTCTTGGAACCATTATGGCTCGAGGTTCATAATCGTCACGGATTCGCTCAACCATCGCCTTTGCAAGCTGTCGATGAATGGTATGCCACTTGCCATTAGGCGGTTTGAAGAGATCTCAGGAGACCGCGGTGGATTCTTCTTCGTTGCCATAGATTACTATTCGAATGTGTACGCAACCGACACACTCAGCGGGTGCGTTTACAAATTCGACAAGCACCTCAACTACCTCACGCGATTCGGATGTGGGTTGTCCGCGGAAGATGATCTTGTCGAGCCGCGTGGCATTACCATTTACAGGCGCTTTGGGCAGGTGTTCATAGCTGAGCGCGCAGGAGCAAGCTACTATTGGGTGGGCACGGACGTGATGAATCCTTCTGCCCAAACAATCACTGCAGAAGGAGAAACAACTATCGAGATTCGTTTTTCACTGACTGAACAGTCGCACGTGACGCTTGTTCTTGAAGATGAAGAGGAGAAACCCGTTCGGACGCTTGACGAGAACCTGTTCATCGAGCCGGGCCACGTGGCGAAAACTTACCACGTGCAGCGATTGGGGCTCCCATGCCCCATCGCAAAATGCAAGTACTTCGTAACTGTATTGGCTAAGGCAACTTACTCGTCTAGGCGATATCTTGAGGTGAGTAAGAGGATCCCATTAAGGGTCGATTGAGCGCTGCAATAGATATGAAATAGTATGAAAAACGGACACGAAATGCCGGATTCCGGTCAGCTCTCCATCGGTAGCGAGCTGAAGCGCAAATCCATCCACTTATCGATGATCGCGATTCCAGTGTGGTATTACTTCGCCCCGCATCCCCTGGGCGTTCTTGGCCTTATTATTGCTATGACCGTTACGGTTATACTCGATCTCTTGAGGCTCAGCGATCACAGGCTTCGTGGATTTTTCCTGAGGCTCTTCCGATCATTGATACGGAGCCACGAGGAGGAGCACCTGCTTGGGGCCACGCATTTCATGATCGCGGCTCTAATAAGTGTGCTCGTTTTCGACAAGATGATCGCAATTTCGGCGCTGACGTTTCTCGTATTGGGAGACACCGCCGCAGCGGTCATCGGCAAGAGATTTGGCAAGCCACTCTATTGGGGAAAGAGTCCAGCGGGCAGCATGGCATGTTTTATTTGCTGCTTGCTGATCGGTTACCTTTTGCTCGAAGGTCCATGGATCATGCTCGTCGGAGCGATGTCAGCAACGATCGTCGAAGCGCTTCCGGTTCCAATGGATGACAACATGCGCGTGCCGGTTGCGAGCGGCCTGGTCATGCAGTTGGTCTCGCATCTCACTTAGGGGTAGGATATGTTTTTAAAACGGCTATTCAACTTGATTCCCAAGGACGAGTATTCGCGTGCTCTCGATATGTACAACAACGGTCATTATAAGAAAGCCCTCAAAAGGTTCGAAGCACTACTTGCAGAGAGCGATGACAGCGAGGGCATGGATATGCAGACGCTGGAGCTTTACGCCTGCGAAGCGCATGTTGCCCTGAGCAAGGAGCATGCAACGGAGGGAAATATCGCCGAGGCGGCGAGGGATATGGAGAAAGCGGTCGCTCTCAAACCTCGATTCGCCGACCTTCGATACACGCTTGGAACGTTTTATATTAAATTGGGAAATTTGAATAAAGCGAAGGAGCTTTTCCGGAACGCTCTCGAGATCAATCCAAAATATTTCAAAGCACGAGTCCATCTCGCTCGAGTACTGCTCTCTCTCGAAGAGAAAGATGAATCCACAGGGGAGCTCGAAGCTGCAAGGGCATATTGTCCGAACTTTTATAAGAAGGAGTTGGATGATCTTATCCGGGCACTGAGAATCAGCACAGATGATGACGACATCAACCTGTGCTTTTACGAGATTCTCGAGGAGCGACCGAGTTCCTCGCAGATCAGCAGGGAAATAGCCATCGAGGCAATTCATAACGGCAGCTATACCGAAGCCATTCGTGAACTCAAGAAGGCGATCGCCTACCAGCCGGACTATCCCGATTTGCACAACTATCTAGGAATTGCCTATGGCAACAATGGAATGGTGGATGATGCGCTTGAGGAATTCGAAGTGGCCCTAAAAATCAATCCGAAATACATCAAGGCGCGCTTGAATCTCGCGCTCGTCCTCTATGAAAACGGACGTTTTCCTGAGGCAAAGACTAACATCGAAGCTGTGCTGGAAGTCCAGCCGGAGAATCAGCTGGCGAACAATCTGCTTTCTGAACTCGAGACAGTGAAGGGTCGAAGCTAGGATGCCGATTGAATCGAAACATCAATTCGTCGATTATTACCAAGTCCTGCAAGTCTGGCCGACGGCTTCACTCGACGCAATAAAGAAGGCCTATTTTAAACTCGCGAAACTACACCATCCCGACGTCGCAGACAAAACTCCAGATCCCGCAAAACGGGGGGCAGTGGATTTTACGCTCATCAATGAGGCGTTCGCCGTCCTGAGTGATCCGTCGAAGCGGCTGCAGTTCGATGAAGAGCTGAGGAGAAGAGGAGCCAAGTCCGTCGCACCCGAGAAGAAAAAGGCAGATAAGCGCTCCGCGCAGCTCGCCTATGAGCAAGCCAAAACAGCCATGAGGCATAACAGGTACGACAAAGCGGTGGTGCTGCTAAAAAGCGCAACGAACTACGACCCCAATAATCCCGAGTACCTCAGCTGGTATGGATTTGCACTCGCCGCGCTGAACGCCAAGCTCCACGAAGCCCGCGATGCGTGCAAAAAAGCATTGGAAATGGAGTTTTATAACGCTGAATATCACGCAAACCTCGGCTATGTGTATCATCAAGCCGGACTAACCAGCACGGCCAGAGAGTGCTTCGAGGAAGCCCTCAAATGGGATGCAGAAAACGCGCTAGCGTTGAAACATCTCTATGGATCCATGCAAAAGCGCAGGAGTATCCTCGAATCGATTCTCTCCTTCTTAGGTCTATCCCTACCCCGATCGGCCGGAGGCTCGGCGGGCAAGCGGGCAACGAAGGTCAGATCTTGACCTGGAATACTATCTCCTCCAAGCCCACCCCTCATCTGCTGTTAGCCATTGCATTTTCTCAAAAGATATATTGACACGTTCGAAACGTGCGCTTATGCTCCACCTGGTTCATGCAACACTATGAAGATAACTGAGATAAGGATTACCCCGAAAACGAGACAGCCGCGGGACCTTCTCTACAGCGAGCATTCCAGCCGCTCAAGAAGTATCCATATCCTCTTCCACGATCAGTCGATCGAGCAGTACAGATTCCTCCTCAGAGCCTACAGGGAAATCGTCAGCAGCTATCTTTCCCCAACTGCCATCAGCGTTCCCGAGACATTCCTCGGCTCGACTCTCCAACGCCTCGAAACCATTTTCCAGGATGAGGGACTCATCCTGGAAGATCTTTACGGAATGGGATTCTGGTTGCTCCTCCAGAACCAAAATCGCTTTTACCTCCTGACAACCGAGGAGGGCCGTGCGCACGTTCGCCATAAGGGCACGTTCCATTGTTTGAAATCCATAGACATCGAAGGTATCGAGCGCCTGGGTATACCCGACACACGCACCCAGCAGGAATTGTTCCCCCAGCGCCTCCAGGACGCATTCGCACTTTGGAGGATCACTGCCGCGGGAGACGCGGAATTCGAAACTCTCATGGGATGCTCCGATAGCCACTTGGAGGCCGTGACCGACGTCATCAGCGATGCCCGAGCGGAGGGGACGCGCTCGACGCGGGAGCTGTCCCTGGAGTCCCTCCTGCAAAAGGTCCTCTATCTCCGCTTCGAGGATTTGCCCGCGCGCGGCCGGATTTTCGAATCCAAGGGCTCTCCTGCAATGCATCTGAGCGCCTCATTCGGACGCGTTCACAGCGCCGCCCTACTTACCATTAGCGCCATCATTGTTATCGCTGGCTTCATCTGGGTTGGAAGACACTTGAAGGAGAGCACACCGGAGGTTACCAAATCTGCAGAACAAACAATCCCTCGAGCGGCTTCTATGGAATCACCGCAGCAGCTATCTCCAGTCCAGAGTGAAGCCGTGTCGGTTAATGAACAGCAGCCGGTGCTCGACGTCCGCCTGGCGCTCGCATGGAAAAATACACTCAAGAAACCGGTGACGTCCTCACCAGCCGTGGAAGGGGACCGAGTCTTTTACGGGTGCCGGGATGGAAAGCTCTACGCGGTGGATCGGAATACGGGAAAACTACTGTGGCGATATACGGCAGCCGGAGGGATCGGTGCTTCTCCAGCCGTGTCGGGCGATCGGGTGGTGTGCGCGGACTATACGGGAGCGGTATTTGCCTTGGACACGGAGTCAGGGAAACGCTTGTGGCTTCGCAAGCTCCCTGGCAGGATCGTCAGCTCGCCGAGAATTTCCGGGGAACGGATCGTCATCGGTTGCTATGACGGTTTTGCCCGCTGTCTGTCGCTTCGGGACGGAACGGTACTGTGGAAAACGCCAACGAAAGGTCGAATCTGGGGTTCAGCTGCCGTCACAGAGGAGCGGCTCTTCATTTCTTCCTATGATGGGCATCTTTACGCCGTCTCTCCGGGAACAGGCGCGGTACAGTGGGCGTACAATGTTGGGGGAGAGGTGATGAGCAGCCCAACCGTTTCGGGTAGAGCGGTGGTCACCGGGGGGCCCGACGGCAGAATCCACGCCGTCGATCGAGAGAACGGTAAACTGCTCTGGGTATTCAGAACGGGAGGCGCTGTTAAATCATCGCTGGTGGCGGATGGAGGGCGCGTCTTTGTTGGATCGCATGACGGCAACCTGTATTGTGTGGATAGCGGCAATGGAACACTGTTGTGGAAGTTCAAAACGGGGGGGTATGTAATGGCCAAACCCAGGATCGACGGCAATAGGATTTTGTTTGGATCTTACGATAGGGTTTTTTACTGTTTGGAAGCTGAAACAGGGACACTCGTGGACAGTTTCACCGCTGGTGGCAAAATCTATTCATCCCCTGCGACTTTCGGCAAGCACGTGTTTTTTGGAACCAATTCCGGGGAGTTTATCTGCCTGGTTATCACAGATGAAGAGATCTCTTCATAATAAATTCGCTTGCACAGCACGAATTCGCTCTTATACGCCGCGAACGATCAATTACCCGGGCAATCCATTGTTCGGGTTTTTCTTTGTCGAGAAGGAGGCAGTCGGACATGCCGCGAGGAGTCATCAAATACTTTAGTGAAAGAAGGGGATACGGCTTCATCGAGTGCGATACGGACCAGCGCATCTTTGTCCACCATTCCGAGATCAAAGGCGAGGGGTACAGGACTCTGAGAGAAGGTCAGGTTGTTCGGTTCGATGTCAGAGAGAGCAAAAGGGGTCTCGAAGCTGTGAATGTACATAAGTTGTGAGTCGCTCGTGCGGCTCTTTTACAGCCCTCCGCGAAATTCCGTTCTGTCGGAGTGCCCCGCCTACAGCTTGCGATTCAGAGGTATTTTTGCTAATTTCACTTTGTTAACAGCATGAAGCCGGAGGGCTTGCGAACGACGAACAGCTGGACTTCGCGATGTCCGCCGGCGGCGCGATATTCCGTGGAAGCCTTAAGATGGTGCGCATACCGATTTTAAAGAAGTGGATCCGACCAAAATCCGAAAGGGACTACGACAAGCACATCCTGACATTGATAGAGGTCAACCAGTTCGCCGAACAGTTTGAGTCCCTGCAAACGGATGAATTCCCCAAGAAAACCGAGGAATTCAAGAAAAGGCTCCAGGACGGAGAAACACTCGACGACATTTTGCCCGAGGCATTCGGACTGGTCAAAGCTGCATGCAAGCATCTCCTCGACCAGTCATGGGATGTCTGCGGCATTCCCGTTACTTGGGACATGGTGCCCTACGACGTTCAAACCGTCGGTGCAATCATACTGCACTCTGGAGCCATTTCCGAAATGGCCACCGGGGAGGGAAAAACCCTTGCCGCCACCATGCCTATGTACCTAAACGCCCTCACCGGTAAGGGCGTTCACCTCATTACGGTCAACGACTATCTCGCCCGCAGGGATGCTCAGTGGATGGGGAGGGTATACGAACTCCTCGGTCTCTCCGTTGGCTGCATCCAAGCGGATATGTCGAACGAAGATCGAATAAAGGCCTATAACGCGGACATCACATACGGGACGAACAACGAATTCGGATTCGACTACCTCAGGGACAATATGAAGACCCGCGCAGAAGATAAAGTTCAACGCAGCCATCATTACGCCATCGTAGACGAGGTGGATAGCGTGCTCATCGATGAAGCAAGAACACCGCTCATCATTTCAGGACCGGTTACGCATGGACAGTCTTCCGAACTTTTCGTGCGACTGAGGCCGAAAGTCGAGCGCGTCGTCACGCTTCAGAACCGGATGATCAACCAGTTGTTGTCCGAGGCCGAGAAGCACCTGGATGACGCTGAACATCAAGACGGAGTCGCCAGAACGCTCCTCAAAGTCCAGAGAGGCGCGCCGAAAACCAATCGGTTTCTCAAACTGAAGAAGAAACCGGGTGTGGAGAAAATGATTCTCAGGATGGAAGCGGATTTGATGAGGGAGAAGATCCTGCACGAGCTGGACGAGGAACTCTATTTCGCCGTCGACGAAAAGGCGAACACGATCAACCTGACTGAAAAAGGCCGTGAAGCTCTGGCCCCTGAAGATAGGGAGCAGTTCGTTCTTCCGGATCTCAGCGAAGTAATCCAGCAAATAGACAGCGAGGCCTCGCTCACTCCAAAAGAGAAGATAAAGAAGAAAGACAGGGCGTACCGGTTGTACGCAGAGAAATCGGATGCCATCCACAATTTCAACCAGCTATTGAAGGCCTACACGCTCTTCGAGAGAGACGTCGAGTATGTCGTGCAAGACGGACGCGTGATCATCGTCGACGAATTTACCGGCCGGCTGATGCCGGGCAGGCGATTCTCTGACGGACTCCACCAAGCCCTGGAGGCAAAGGAGGGCGTGAAGGTTGAGGGCGAAACGCAGACGCTTGCAACCATTACCCTTCAAAACTATTTCAGGCTGTATGACAAACTCGCCGGAATGACCGGTACCGCGGAAACCGAAGCAGAGGAATTTTACAAAATCTACAAGCTGGATGTATCCGTCATTCCAACGAACGAAATGGTTAGAAGAATCGACTTCGAGGACATGATCTACCGGACAAAAAGGGAGAAATACAACGCGATCGTCGAGGAGATAGAACGGTTGCACGGGAAAAATCTGCCCGTCCTGGTGGGGACAGTGTCTGTTGAAGTCTCCGAGACGCTGAGTCGGCTCCTGAAACGGAAAGGGATCAAGCACAACGTTCTGAACGCGAAATATCACCAGAAAGAGGCCGAGATCGTCGCCCACGCGGGTAAAGCCGGTGCCGTCACTATCGCCACCAACATGGCGGGAAGGGGCACGGACATCAAGCTCGCTCCCGAAGTCGTCCAGTGCGAAACGTGTGGCATCGGTAGCGGCCAAACCTCGTGGAACAGCAAGAACGGCACGGTAAATACGCTGGAATGCGAAAAAGATGTGCCTTGCGGGCTCCATATTGTCGGTACGGAGCGGCATGAAGCGAGGCGCATCGATCGCCAGCTAAGGGGGAGGTCCGGGAGGCAAGGCGATCCCGGCGCTTCTCAGTTCTTCCTTTGCCTAGAAGACGATCTCATGCGGCTGTTCGGATCCGAGAGGGTTTCCGGTGTGATGGACCGGTTGGGCATTCAGGACGGCGAGGTGATCACGCATAAGATGGTCACGCGGGCCATCGAACGCGCACAACGGAGAGTAGAGAACTATAACTTCGGAATTCGCAAGCGCTTGCTCGAGTACGACGATGTCATGAACAAACAGCGGGAAGTCATCTACAAGCGTCGCGATGAAATCATCGAAGCGCTCGATTTGAAGAGCATCCTTCAGGCGATGATCGAAGACCACATGGATGCCTCCATGCAGCAGTATATAGATCCCTCCGAGCTGCCGGAGCATTGGCCGCTCACGGAAATGCTGGCCGATTTGGAGTCCATGTTTTTGTTCGCCTTCCCAATGCCCGAAGGTGACATCGAGACGCTTACAACCGGAGACCTTCAAGACTATCTCGTTCAACGAGCGAATGAGGCGCTCGAAGTGAGAGAGGGCTTCTTGATCGAGGAGCTCGGAAGTGAAGAGGTAGTGAAGGAATTCGAGAAGTACGTGATGCTTCAAACCATCGATGAAAAGTGGATGGATCATCTCCACGAATTGGATTATCTAAAGGAAGGAATTCATTTCCGCGCATACGCTCAAAAAGATCCACTTATCGAATACAAAAAAGAGGCGTTCTCCCTTTTCGGGGACTTGAATGCGACCATTGACCGTGATGCGTTGTACGCGTTTTTCCACGCTCGGATCGCCACCCGCGAAAGGCGGCGGAGCGACCTCTCCCAAGCCCGGGCTGTCCACCGGGAAGCCGGCGCTTACGGGGGCGAGCCGCAGGTAAAAGGCAGCACGGAAGCCACCAGTGCAGCACTCCAAGAACCGGCGCCGACCCGGCCCGTCCTCCGGCAGGCGGCAAAAGTGGGCCGCAACGATCCCTGCCCCTGCGGCAGTGGGAAAAAGTACAAAAAGTGTTGTGGCGTAAAGAGTTAAGCCTCAGAAGCACCGCGATTTATCCCATTAAAAACCCCGGCTGACCCACAAAATACTATTTGCATCTTTAGCACCTCCCAAGTTATGTTACATTGCCAAACCGGCTTAGCACGTATCTTGCTGGCATAACACAGGGGGACAATCAAAGAATGAGTCGAATGATGGATCTTGTCGTGCTGGTCACGGAGCTCACGCGCGACAGCGACAAGTCATACAAAGAGATAAATAAAGAGTTAGCCCTCAGGGGCTATTCGGCCGACGAGATCGAACAGGCGCGCTTCTGGATGGCGGCGAATGCTGCGGGATCAGTTGCCACTACCGCTCTGACTGGAAGAAATGCCGTTCGTGTACTCAACAAGTGGGAACAAATGAGCTTGAGCAGCGAGTCCTACGGCTACCTGCTCCGGCTTTTGAACTTGGGAATCGTTGATATCGAACAGTTCGAGAAGATCATGATGCGGATCATCCCTCTGGGACCCGAAAAGATTCATCTCAGCGAGGTAAAAGCGGTCGCCAGCGCGGTTGTGTTCGATCCGTCCGGGAGGGATCTCGAGAGCGAGCTGTTCGACGATTTCGACGACGAAATACCCTCGAGCTAATCTCTTTCCAAATCGTCGGCAGAATTTAACGGGAACGCATTCGCGGTCTTTCGCATTTTTATAGTTGGATAACATGAGGGTAAGATGAAGAAGCCAACGCTCGTCATCGTTGAGTCCCCGGCCAAGGCGAACACGATAAAAAAGTTCCTCGGGAGGAACTATAAAGTTGTCGCATCTGTGGGCCATGTGATGGACCTTCCGAAGAATGAGCTCGGCGTGGATATCACGAATGGATTCACTCCGAAATACGTCATCCCAAAAGGAAAGCATAAGATCCTCTCCCAGATCAAAAGGGACGCGAAGGCGGCTTCCGAAGTGCTGCTCGCCCTCGATCTGGATCGCGAGGGAGAGGCCATCGCCTGGCACCTAGAACAATATCTCACCAAAGTCCAGGAAAACATCAAACGGATAATCTTCAACGAAATCACAAAATCCGCCATTGAAGAGGCCGTCGCTTCGCCCACGACCGTCGATATGAACAAGGTGGATGCCCAGCAAGCCAGACGGATCCTCGACCGCCTCGTGGGTTATCTCATCAGCCCGATTCTGTGGCAGATATTCTACTACGGTCTGAGCGCCGGGCGGGTTCAAACGGTCGGATTGAGACTCATCGCAGAGCGGGAGGAAGAGGTCCGGGCTTTCCGACCCGAGGAATACTGGACCATCGATACCGTGCTCCTCACAAAAGATGGAGCCGAGATCGCAATGAAACTGGCTCTCAAAAACGGCGAGAAAATCAGCCTCAAGAAGCAAAGCGAGGTGGAGCCGATTCTCGAGGAACTCCGAGGCTCTCGCTTCATCGTCGATAGCGTTGCAAAGAAGGAAAAAAAGCGCAATCCCCAACCACCGTATATTACGAGCACATTGCAGCGAGATGCAGCTTACCGACTGCGTTTCTCTGCAAAAAAGATCATGATGCTCGCCCAGCAGCTCTACGAGGGGATCGACCTCGGTAACAAGGAGCGGGTCGGGCTCATCACCTACATGAGGACGGATTCTGTGCGTATTTCAAATCATGCTCAAGATAGTGCTCGAGCGTACATAGAAAGAGCTTTCGGCAAAGAGTATCTTCCCGCAAAACCGAAAACGTTTCGAAAGCGAAAAGAATCGCAAGACGCCCACGAAGCGATCCGGCCCACGGATGTGGAACGGAATCCCGATTCAGTTAAAAAATACCTGTCAAGAGACCAGTACGCGTTGTACGAGCTCATCTGGCGCAGGTTTGTTGCATCGCAGATGGAGAGCGCGCGATACGATACCACCGATGTCTCGGTACGCGCCGGCACCTACACACTCAAAGCCAGCGGGCGCGTGTTGACATTTCCGGGATTTCTCAGCGTATACGACGAATCCTTTCAGGAAAACGGAGGTGAGCTTCCCCCGCTCTCTGAAGGAGACGAACTCACTCCGAAATCCATCGACGGAAACCAGCATTTCACCGAGCCTCCTCCGCGGTATACGGAAGCCACGTTGATCAAAGAGCTAGAGGAAAGGGGAATTGGCAGACCGAGCACATATGCGAACATCGTGTCGATCATACAGGATAGGGAGTATGTGCTAAAACAAGATGGCAAGCTGATGCCGACAACCCTGGGAAAGCAAGTCTGGCTCACTCTCGAAGGATTTTTCCCCGAAGTATTCGATATGTCTTTTACGGCTGAGATGGAGAAAGAGCTCGATAAAGTGGAGGGAGGAATCGACAGCTGGCAGGATGTCGTAAAAGACTTTTATAGGCCTTTCAAGAAATCGCTGGACCAGATCGAGGGTCGGAAAGAACGGATCAAGAGCTCCCTCCAGGAAGAAACGGACATTTCATGCGAGAAATGCGGGAGAAAGCTCATAAAGAAATGGGGTAGGAACGGGCAGTTCCTGGCCTGTCCCGCTTATCCTGAATGCAAGTATTCCCGCCCGCTGGAAGAGGAAGTTCCTTCGGTCCGCCTCGATGGCACGTGCCCGAAATGCGGCGGCAGCCTGGTGCTCAAAGTGGGGCGGTTCGGGCGGTTTGCCGCTTGCGAGCGTTACCCGAAGTGCAAGCACACGGAGTCATATTCGATCGGGATGGATTGCCCCTCGAACGGATGCGGCGGGAGGGTTGTGGAGAAAGTAACGCGGCGTGGCAAGCGCTTTTACGGTTGCAGCAATTACCCGAAATGTTCCTTTGCCAGCTGGGATAAACCCACCGCGAATGTCTGCCCTCATTGCCAGAATCCCTATCTGGTTGAAAAGACATCCAAAAAGCGGGGCATGTACTACAAATGCCCTGAATGCAAAAAAGAAGTTACTCTCGACTGAATCATGAACCGCGTGACAATAGTCGGCGCAGGCCTCGCGGGATCCGAGGCGGCGCTCCAGCTTGCCTGCAGGGGAATCCCGGTGGATCTCGTCGAGATGCGGCCGGGCCGGACGACCGGTGCGCATCGATCCGGATACGCAGCCGAAATCGTCTGCTCCAACTCGTTCAAATCAACCTTGATGGAAACGGCAGCCGGTTTGCTGAAGGCGGAGATGGACGTGTTCGGCACGTATCTCCTTCGCATCGCGAGAGATACGAGCGTCCCCGCCGGCCACGCCTTGGCGGTCGACAGGGATCTCTTTGCGGAAGCGGTCACGGCCCGCCTGGAAAGCGATCCGAAGATCGAGATCATCAGGCGCTGCCAGGAAGATCTCGACCTTAGGCCACCAGCGGTCATCGCTACAGGGCCTCTGACGGACGCAACACTCTCTGATGCACTCCGGCGCCACTTGTTGGAGAAACATCTTTACTTCTACGATGCCATCGCTCCATCGATAGACGGGGATTCCGTGGACTGCAGCAAGGCGTTTTGGGCCAGCCGCTACGGAAAGGGCGATCCGGACTACCTCAATATCCCCCTGAGCAGAAACGAATACCTCTCGCTTCTCGAAGTCATCCGCGAAGCAGAGTATTCGGAACGCCACTCGTTCGAGGAGGAGAAGTACTTCGAGGCCTGCCTGCCGATAGAGGTGATGGTGAAGAGAGGAGAGGATACGCTTCGCTTCGGCCCCCTCAAGCCCAGGGGACTCAAAGATCCCCGTACGGGTAAGGAACCGTATGCCGTTGTTCAACTCCGAAACGAGAGCAAAGCAGGGAATCTGATGGGTCTCGTTGGATTCCAAACGCGCATGAAACAGTCGCAGCAGAAGATCCTCATCCGCTCCATCCCCGGGCTCGAACGTGCGAGCATTCTTCGCTACGGTGCTATCCACAGAAACATGTTCTTGGACGTTCCGAGCGTTTGCGAGCGTTATCAGCGGGATCGCAAAAATCCGGACCTTTACTACGCCGGGCAGATCTGCGGTGTCGAAGGGTACTCGGAATGCATCATGAGCGGACTCGTTTCTGCGCTTTCGATCGTTGCGTCGCACAAGGGGATTTCGATTCATCCATTTCCGGACGCCACTATGATCGGTGCATTGATGAACTACATCCACACACCGACACGCGATTTCCAACCAATGAACGCCAACATGGGTATCCTGCCCACCGTTGGAAAGCCGGCAGGCGGCCGAAAGGCGCGCTATCTAGCGATTGCCGAAAGGGCGATTGCAGCAATCAAGGCATATCGCGATCAGAACATGTGGCTGTTCGAAAAGAGCGACTGACGCGGTTATATTGCGAATCCCGAGGTGATCCAACAAATTCGCCAGGGCGAAATTCTTGTTAATCCAATCCTTTTTTTCCGGTATATTTGTCGCGAGACCACAACTACTTGAAGAAGGGTGCGCACTCATGAAGTTCGACAACGCCGTGGATCGTTACCGGGAGCACCTCATTGCGGAGAAGGGGCTCTCCCCCCGGACCGTATCGGCTTATCTAACCGACATTCATCAGTTTTCGGTCTTTCTGAGAGAGCGTTCCGTCCATCGGCTCGAATCGGTGTCACTTCATGACATCCGTGCTTTTCTCAGGGGAGAGATCAAGCGGGGACTGGGAAGCCGGTCGATGATGCGGAAAACCTCGGCGCTGAAGTCGTTCTTCGGTTTTTTGACTGCGATCGGCGCGCTCGCGGTGAATCCGACTGCGTACCTCTCCCAGCAGCGGGTCCGGCGAAAAATCCCTTCGCGGGTGAGCGAATCGCACATTCGTGAAATGATGGCACTTCCGGATCGCTCGACCGTTCAGGGATCGAGGGACCGAGCCGTGCTCGAATTTCTCTATGGCACCGGTGTTCGCCTCAGCGAAATGATTGCTTTGAACGTTGGACATTTCCTGCCTTTTGGGGAAACGATACGTGTGCGGGGCAAAGGCGGTAAGGAAAGGCTCGTCCCTTGGGGCGGTGAAGCCAAGGATGCTTTTCTCCACTACCAAAAGAAACGGTTATCGCTCAGAAGAATCGATGAGAGAACACTCAAGCCGTTTGCTTCGTACCCGGCCTTTTCCGCGAGGAAGAACCTCAGGATCAGTCCTCGAACCATCCAAAGAATCGTGGGGAATTACCTTGCCAGGATATCCTCTATGGCCGGATTATCCCCGCATACCCTGCGTCACGCCTTCGCAACGCATCTTTTGAACAACGGCGCCGACCTTCGAGCTGTTCAGGAAATGCTTGGTCACGAAAATCTATCGACAACACAGATTTACACTCAGGTAACAATGGGTGCACTCAAATCGATCTATAAAAAGGCCCACCCACGGGCGTGAGCGAACAGGAGGCATTTTGAAAATTCACGGGACAACGATATTAGGAGTCAGGGTCGGGGATCGTGCGGCCATGGGTGGAGATGGGCAAGTGACGATGGGAGAAACGATTATCAAGCAGAATTCAAGTAAAATCAGAACGCTTGGCGGAGGAAAGGTGCTCGCTGGTTTTGCCGGAAGCACAGCCGATGCGCTCACACTGTTTGAAAAATTTGAAGGGAAGCTCGAGCAATACAGCGGGAATCTTCAGCGTGCGGCCGTCGAGCTCGCCAAAGACTGGAGGAGCGATCGGATTCTCAGGCGCCTCGAAGCACTTCTCGCTGTCATGGATGAGAAGGCGTCTTTGATCGTATCGGGTACGGGTGATGTTGTGGAGCCCGAAGATGATGTGCTCGCCATTGGCTCCGGTGGGCCCTATGCACTGGCCGCTGCCAGAGCCTTTCTCAAGGCAGGATGGGAAGATCCGATCGAAATCGTCCGGCAATCGATCCAGATCGCCGGGAGCATTTGCCTGTACTCGAACGCCCAAATCACTTTAAAGTCGCTCGGTGATAAATAGATCCAAGTGATTACTATTTCTGTCGATAGCGCTGCGTTCGTAAGAGGCAGCGATACTAGCCGGCTCGAACGGCATAACTTGGAGCAATGCCATGTCCCATTTCACTCCACAGCAGATTGTTCGGGAGCTGGATAGATACATCATCAAACAGACAGAAGCGAAAAAAGCGGTAGCGATTGCACTGCGCAACCGATGGCGAAGGCAGCAAGCTCCGGATGAGATGCGAGATGAGATACTTCCCAACAACATCATTATGATCGGGCCGACGGGTGTGGGGAAGACAGAGATCGCCAGGCGCCTCGCCAAATTGGTGAACGCACCATTCATTAAGGTCGAAGCATCCAATTATACGGAGGTCGGTTACGTCGGGCGTGATGTGGAGAGCATCATCAGGGACCTCGTCGAGATCGCCGTCGGCATGGCGAAAGCCGGGCACAGGGAAAAGGTGGCGGACCGCGTGGAGCAGCTCGTAGAGGAGAGATTGATAGATCTCATCATGCCCATACCACCCCCACCTAAAACAGACGATCTCGAAGCGCAGGAACGCAGAGAGAGAACAAGGGATAAGATACGCGCCAAACTAAGAAGCGGCGAGCTGGAAGAGAGAAGGGTCACAATCAAGAAGCAACCTCCGGCTACACCTCTGGTCGAGATTTTTTCCCGCAGCGGGGTGGAGGAATTTGGATTCAACTTCCCAGGCGATCTCAATCCGTTTGCCCCGCAGCAGACAAAAGAAAAGGAGATGACGATCGGAGAAGCCCGCGAGCAACTTGCAGCAGAAGAAACGGACAAGCTCCTCGATATGGAGATGATCGTCGAGGAAGCCAAACAGTTGGCCGAGTCGAATGGGATCGTGTTCGTCGATGAGATCGACAAAATTGCGGGCGGAGGATCCCAGACAGGTCCGGACGTATCGAGGGAAGGGGTGCAGAGGGATCTTCTCCCCATCATCGAAGGCTCGGCCGTCAATACGCGGTATGGGCCTGTGAGAACGGATCACATTCTATTCATCGCTGCGGGAGCCTTTAACGTGGCCAAGCCGGCGGATCTCATTCCAGAGTTTCAAGGCAGGTTTCCTATTCGAGTGGAGCTGTCAGCTTTGGATCAAGAGGATTTCATTCGCATTCTGAAAGAACCGGATAACTCCCTGATCAAGCAGTATACGGCACTGCTCGGCTCAGAAAACTGTACGCTCGAATTCACCGACAAGGCAATCGACGAGATTGCACGGGTCGCCAGTATAGCGAACCAACGATCCGAGAACATCGGCGCTCGAAGGCTTCACACGGTGATGTCAACGCTCCTCGAAGACGTTCTCTACGAGCTTCCTGAATCAAGAAGAAAAAGAATTGCGTTCACGGCGGAAGACGTCTCCGATAAGCTGGATCGGATTCTCGCAGACGAAGATTTGACCCGGTACATCCTTTAACGCGAAACCTTTGGAGGAATACAACCAATGCCTCTTCTACGAAAGCATTTTCTATCACTCGCTGATTTCACCAAGGCCGAGCTCGAAGAGCTTCTCTTACTGGCCATCCGGCAGAAGGCGCTATGCAATTCGGGCAAACTCGAGCGCACGCATGTGGGCAGGACCCTCGCTTGCATTTTTCACAAGCCGTCCTTGAGGACGAGGGTAAGCTTTGAAGTAGCCATGCACCAGCTCGGCGGTGACTCGATATATGTTACCGAGAAGGAAATTGGAATCGGCACGCGGGAAGCTCCGCAGGATATCGCGAGGGTACTCGCGCGGTATGTCAGCGCAGTGATGATCCGGACATTCCAGCAAGACCTCGTGGAGACGATTGCCGAGTGGTCGACGGTGCCTGTAATAAACGGACTCACCGATCTCCTCCACCCCTGCCAGGTGCTTGCCGATCTCATGACGATCAAGGAGCACCGAGGCGGCCTGGAAAAGCTCACCGTGACGTTCATTGGAGATGGCAACAATGTGGCGAGAAGCTGGATTAATGCCTGCTCGCGATTCTCATTCAAGTTCATCCTCGCGTGCCCCAAAGGTTATGGAGTGGCAAGTGAGTTTTGCGAGCGCGCTCTGGGGAGCGCAACCGAGCTGTATGAGGAAACGAGCAATCCCGTGGAGGCAGTGAAAGAAGCCAATGTGATTTACACGGATGTATGGACATCGATGGGGCAGGAAGCCGAGGCTCGAAAGCGCCTGAAAGACTTCGAGGGTTTCCAAGTCAATGAATCGCTTCTCAACAAAGCTCCCTCGGACGCGGTTGTGCTGCATTGCCTTCCTGCTCATCGCGGCGAAGAGATCACGGACGAGGTCATCGAGTCCAAACAGAGCCTCGTATTTGATCAAGCGGAAAACAGGCTACATGCTCAAAGAGCCCTGCTCTTTTCCCTAATCCCACCAGGGAGAGAATAGGTGTGAGGACGCTGCGAGTTTGGCTATTTTTTTCCGCGCTGATTGTCGTTTCCTGCGCCGTTCAACTACCGCCTCCCGGCGGTCCGGAAGACAAAACTCCTCCGACGATCGCCGAAACGTCCCCGAAAGACAGCGCTGCCAATGTACACGCCGATTCGGATATACATATCACGTTCAGCGAAGGTATGCAGCGGGCCAAGCTGGAGCGGTTGGTGACGTTCTATCCAGCTGTCGAGATTGGAAAGGTGAAGTGGAAAAAGAATACGCTCATCTTGGTTCCGGAATTGCCCCTTCACGACGATACGACATATATCGTAGCGGTGAAGCCGGGATATAGGGACAGGCATGGTGTGCAGGACGCCGTCGGTCACGCGTTCGCGTTTGCCACTGCTGAGGCGATCGATAGCGGCAGTGTCTCCGGAGTGGTTTACTTCAGAAGGAAACCGACAGATAAAGGGGCTGTTCGCATCTTTAGGTTGCCCCGCGATTCCAGTTTTGCGCCCGAGGCGTCGAAACCAGACCGCGAAGTGACTACCGGCAAGGACGGCAGTTATGCGTTTCGGTTTCTTCCAACTAATGATGCGAGCTTCATTGTATGGGCTTTTCAAGATAAAAATGGAAACGGCCAGCACGAGCCCGATAACGAGCCCGGAGGAATACTACCCGATACGCTCGATCTGACAGTCAATAGCCCCTTGCTGCTGGGTAGAGATATATATATTGTGGATCCCGATGAGCCAGGTGAAGTCGCGGGCGCGGTGGACAACCGCACGACGATCGACACCCTCTTGGTTTCGGTGGCCTTGTATGCGGTAAACGATACCACACCGCTGGCTCATTATGCACGCTGCGACACAACAGGGAACTATACAATTAAAAGCGTGCGTGCCGGGAAGTATATTCTGAAGGCATTTATCGACCTCAAGGCCGACAGCCTGTGCGGGCGCTACCCGTGCCCCCAGGACACCGTCGAAGGGTGCATTGAACCTTGCGTGGAGTATCCCGACACCGTAAAGCTTTCCCCCGGGGATGAGCTAAAGCTGGATGTGATGATTCTGGAATGAGAAAAAAGGCGGAAAACGATGCGTCTCCATTTCAAGAAAATGAACGGCCTGGGTAACGATTTCATTATGATCGACAATCTGGAGGGAAAGCTCGAGCTTCCCTCCGATCTGATCCAGCACCTGTGCGACAGGAGGAAAGGAATCGGTGCGGATGGACTCATTACCATCGATCCATCCAAATCGAGCGACTTTGTGATGCGCTATTACAACAGCGATGGAGGAGAAGCCGAAATGTGCGGCAACGGGGGACGCTGTGCGGCGCATTTTGCGGCATCTCTCGGATTGGGAGAACGCATGGGAGAGCGCATTTCGGTGCGTTTCGACACCCTTGCCGGCAGTCTCGAAGCGTGGATCGGCGGCTATACGGTGGCTCTTTCAATGATGGATACGAAAGAAATGCGCCTAAACATACCCTTGCAGGTTGCCCAAGTTGAGAAAATTGTGCATTTTATCATTGCAGCTACGCGACACGTCGTTGCCCCTGTCGAAGACGCCTTCGCCCTCACGGACGAGCAGGTGGACGCCTGGGGTCGAGAAATCCGGCACAAATCGGAATTTGGCCCGATAGGTGCGAATGTTAATTTTGCGTCGGTCAATCCCGATGGCTCATTAGCCATAAGGACGTACGAGAAAGGCGTGGAAGCCGAAACGTACGGTTGTGGCACCGGGTCCATTTCCTCGGCGGTGGTATTGGGTCATCTAGGACGGTGCCAAAGTCCTGTTGAAGTGATGCAGAGGGGAGGCGATCTATTGAAAATAACTTTTGATAAACAGCCGTTCGGGGCGAGCGGTGTCATCCTTGAAGGTCCGGTCGCGGACAATTTCGACGGGTCCGTAGAAATCGAGGTCTGAGATTCGCAACATCCATACTTGCTGACTCCGAGAAATTCACTTGGATTCCCAGGACATCGAGCCTTATGAAGAAATTATTGCTGCTTCCCACCTTGCTGGTCCTCATCCTGTTCCCAACGGGTTCAGACGCCCAATACCCGTTCGGGAAGAATAAAGTCATTTATTCGAACAAGGATTGGAAGGTTCTCCAAACGCCGCATGTGGACATCTATCACTACCCGAGCGAGCGGAACCTCGTACTCTCGGTGGCGCCGGCAGTGGAGCGGACATACGAGGAGTATAGCGAGTTATTTGGACTCGAGTTCGAAGAGCGCGTCCCAGTCGTTCTTTTCAGCTCACATTACGATTTTCAGCAAACCAATATCATTCCACAACTCATTTCGGAGTATACAGGCGGTTTCACCGATTTGATGAAGGGGCGGATCGCCATTCCCTTTACTGGAGCTTACTCGGATCTCCTCCACGTTCTTCGCCATGAAATGGTGCATGCATTCATGCTCGAAAAAATCCGCCTAGTAATGGCCGAGCACAACAAGTTTTCCCTAAATCACCCGCCCCTCTGGTTCATTGAAGGCGTTGCGGAGTACATAGCATCCCCGGAAGCCAATGCACAAAGCCACATGTACATAAGGGATGCTTTGATGCACGGAAAGCTGCTGAGCTTGAGAAATATCTGGCGCATCGAAGGCACTTTTATGATGTACAAACATGGAGAGGCGGTCGTTCGCTACATAGCTACGAATTTTGGAAAAGAGGCGGTCATCCAGGTTTTTGAAAATTGGTGGATGGCCAACAAATTCTCCATCGTACTCAAGAAAACGATCAACATGGACATCGATGAGCTGGACGACGCCTTTATGAGGAGCGTTAAGAGAAGACATTATCCGGCGATCCTCGAGGCGTCCTTTGTTCCAGACATTGGACGCCAGCTCACCGAACCTCAAACATTCCATTTTCGCCCCGCCGTTGGACCGGCAAAGGAGGAAAGTCATCCTGTCTATGCCCTGTGCGCCTCCGACGGTGTCATTGATATCTGTTCCATCAGCCGGGACAAGGATGGCAAGCTGAAGCACAAATCGGTGATCAAGGGAGGTCGATCCTCTTCGATCGAATCGATACCTGCGTTCAGAAGCAAAATTGAAATTGCCGGGGATACCCTGGTTTTCGCCGCAAAGAGCCGCGGACGGGACGCGCTGTTTTTATGGGACCTCGATCGCAACACAAAGATATTGTCCCTATCGTTCGATCATTTGAGCATGATCTCGTCGCCAACCATTTCCCCCGAGCGGGAGCGCGTAGTGTTCAACGCGATCGACACAACGGGCATGAAAGACCTATACCTGTGCCATCTCCCCGACGGATCCCTCGAGCGGTTGACTTCTGACTTCTATGTCGAAGAGGACCCTGACTTCAATCCATTGAGAGAAGTTGTTCTTTTTGCCTCCGACCGGTTTGCTTCCCAAGGAAGCAACTTGCGGCGAATCTATGCACTAGACCTTGCAAGCGGAGCAATCCGTCCCCTGACAAGCGGAGAGCAGAAGGACATCGAACCCGAGTGGGCACCGGATGGGAAATCATTTCTATTCACGTCGGATCGAGATGGAACATCCAACATCTACCTCTATCGCGACGGTGTCGTCTCGAAGCAAACGAACGTCCTCGGAGGTCTTAGCGCGCCGTCGTTCTCGCCCGGCGGGGACCGTTACGTTGCTGGCGCGTATTACAACGGCGAGTTTCACTTGTTCGAGCTCCCGCTGAAGGAAGGATTTGCCAGGCCGGAGACCGTCGTCGCTTCCGCGGATTCAACCACAGCCAGCTGGGAGCTTGCCAACGATTTCCCATTCACGACGAAGGATTACAAGCTAAAACTGGGGCTGGATTTCGTCGGCACGGGTATTGCGCTCGATCCTGAATTCGGAGAATTGGGCAATGGAGGACAGCTTGTATTGACCGACATGCTTGGCAACCACCAGTTTTATATATTTTTCGGCAACACATCCGAGGGGTTGGATGAGTTTTGGAAGCGCCTCAACGGTGGGATCAGCTATGTCAATCTGAGTCACCGGTTGAACTATTCGATAGGGGTGTTCCACCTGACATCGTTCTTCGGAGACTTTTTCACGCTCTTTCGTTCCGAGAGACGGTATGGGGTTGCTCTTGGAGCGAGCTACCCGTTCAGCAAGTTTTCGCGCGTCGACGGATCCCTCGTCTTGCGCAGGGTGGAAAGAGAAAGTGATTTTGGCACGTTCGAATTCGGAACGAAGCGGAGCACTCTCGCTACCACATTCTTCACGTACGCAACCGACAACACTCTGTGGACAATTGGCGGGCCGCTCACCGGCACGCGTTATTACGCTACAGTAGGCCACACAATCGATTTCGAGGGGAAAGGTTTCGCCAGCACGACGTTTCTTTGGGACGTGAGGAAGTATTTCAAAATCACAAGGCGAATCGTGCTCGCCGAGCGATTCGTCAACCGCAATAGCTGGGGAAGCGACCTCCAACTTTTCTATCTCGGCGGCCCCTGGGATTTCAGGGGATACGACTTCAGGAGGTTCGTCGGCAGGAGCACGTACCTCTTTAACAGCGAGTTGCGGTTTCCCCTCGTAGACAGGCTGAGCCTCAGGCTTCCTTTCGGATTGATCGAGACTCCGATGATACGCGGATCGATATTTTTCGACGTGGGCAAGGTGAGCAGATACGTTCTGGACACGGACTGGTTGGGATCTTTCGGAGCCGGTGTGGAGTTGAACTTGGGCTTCGCGCCCGTTATCCGCTTGAACTTTACACGAACCACCGATTTCAGTACGATATCCAAAGACACCGATGTCGAGTTCTTCATCGGCCTCAACTATTAATTTTAACGCATCAGGAATGAATAGGGAGCATACCCTAATCGCCCTCAGCGCGCATGGATCATGACCCCCGGCGCGACCAAGGCGCGCTCGGATTTCACTTTTGACTCAGTAAAGTTAATTCCATAGAATCTCAGGAACTGAATGGAAAGGACGAGAATGAGGT
Source organism: Candidatus Latescibacterota bacterium (assembly GCA_011772205.1). GTDB lineage: Bacteria > Krumholzibacteriota > Krumholzibacteriia > WVZY01 > WVZY01 > WVZY01. The sequence goes on along the minus strand of WVZY01000031.1, from coordinate 34,983 downwards.
GGACCAAATACTATCTCCCGACATTCAAGGAAACACCCAGCGATGCGGAGATTCCCAGCCATAAACTGATGCTCCGGGCGGGGCTGATCAGGAAACTCACGGCTGGCGTCTATACGTTTTTGCCGCTCGGATTTCGCGTTCTGAAAAAAATCGAAACTATCGTCCGCGAGGAGATGGATCGGATCGGCTGTCAGGAAGTCCTCATGCCGATTCTGCATCCCAGCGAGCTCTATAAGGAGAGTGGTAGGTTCCAGCATTTTGGCCCCGAGCTGTTCAAGCTCCACGACCGCAGAAACCGTCTTTTCGCCCTCGGTCCTACCCATGAAGAGGTGATCACGGATATGGCGAGAAGCGAACTCAAGAGCTACCGCCAGCTCCCGCAGTGTCACTATCAGATTCTCACGAAGTTCAGGGATGAGATCCGCCCGCGCTTCGGAGTCATGCGCGCGCGGGAGTTCATCATGAAAGATGCTTACAGTTTTCATACGAGCGAGGAATCCCTGGACGAGATATACGAAAAAATGGCAGGCGCTTACCGACGCATCTTGGACCGATGCGGATTGAGCAATGTAATGGTGGAAGCGGACGCGGGAAAAATCGGTGGTGATATCAACCATGAATTCGTGGTGCTGGCGCAGGAAGGAGAAAGTGAGATCTTTAGCTGTTCCTGCGGGTATGCGGCGAACGATGAACGCGCGGAGAGTCTCGGCAGACCCGCCGAGGTAAAGGAACCGGTGCTGGATACGCCTCAGAAGATCAAAACTCCGGGTCAAAAGACGGTCGAGGAAGTCACGGCATTCCTGGGTGCCAAACCCTCGCAGCTGGTGAAAACGCTCCTATATAAAACCAGCAATAAAACGGTAGCCGCCCTTATCGGTGGGGACCGCACTCTTTCCGAGACGAAGTTCTCGAAGATCGTAGGCGATCCCATGATCGAGCCGCTGTCCGATGAAGAAATCTTCGAGCTCACCGGTGCGGAGGTCGGCTACTCGGGGCCGGTCGGTCTCCCCAAAGACACGATGATCATAGCCGATACGCTGTTGGAGGAATTCCAAGGCATGATTGTCGGTGCAAACGAAACGGACGCCCACCTCAGGGGCGTAAAGATGGGCCGCGATTTCACTCCCAATGCAAGCGCAAACATCAGCCGGGCTCGAGCCGGCGACCGGTGCCCGCGGTGCGAAAAAGGAACTCTCTCCGTGCAGCGGGGAGTTGAGCTCGGGCATATTTTCAAGCTGGGAACGAAATACAGCGAGAGCATGGGCGCAACCTATCTCGACGATGACGGCAAGGAGCGGCCGTTCATCATGGGGTGCTATGGATTCGGCGTATCGCGGACCGTCGCTGCGGCAATCGAACAGCACCACGATGAGAAAGGTATCATCTGGCCGTCGTCCATCACACCGATGCACGTGCTCGTCCTACCGGTGAACATCGCGGATGCACAAACCCGGAACACTGCCGAAATGCTGTACGAGGATCTCCGAGGTGCCGGATTCGATGTGCTTCTGGACGATAGGGACCTGAGACCGGGATACAAGTTCAAAGATGCGGATCTCATCGGTATTCCGCTCCGGATCACGCTTGGAGAACGAAATCTCAAGAAGGGCATGATAGAGATCTATTACCGGAGGGAAGATCGATCGGAGCTCGTTCGGAAGAAAGATGTGATTCACACCATTCAGCGGTTTTACGAGCCGGACCAGTAAGGATCTCCGACCGGCGCAACCGGATGCCGGCGCGCACTTGGTCCAGGCACACAGAATAAATCGTCGATTCAAAAAAGGGCGCCCTATCAGGGCGCTCGATCATTGATATCTTTTTCTCCGGCCACCGACTACGGTGCCAGGCGTGATTTCAGTCGATCCGCTTTATTCCTGTGAATGATGCCTTTCCTCACTGCGCTGTCGAGGGTGGACTGCAGTGCCGCAATGGCGCCCTTTTTATCCTCATCGCTCATTTCTCTGTACTTCCTCAGAGCAGTTCTCAGAGCGCTTTTCGCCGCTCGGTTGCGCTCCTGGCGCTTTAGGTTTGTCACCATTCGTTTTTTTGCTGATTTATGTTGTGGCATGCGAAATCCTCCTTAATAATAACCCAAACGATAACGCCTCAATCGTCATTCGTCAAGAGCTCGCTATGAAATATTTGCTCGATGCCGCTTTGGACTGCTTTCTCGACTACATCGCAGTCGAGAAAGGCCTTTTGCCTAATACTATCGAATCCTATGGGAGGGATTTGAGGGCATACATTGATACCCTCGAGGACCTTGGTGTTCGACATACGGACGCCATCCCCCTGGAGGCACCCGAGCTCCATCTGGTCAAACTGACCCGCCGCAACCTCCGGGCGAGCTCCCGCGCCAGGGCGCTGTCGGCGGTTCGACAGTTCCAGCAATTTCTCGCACGCGAGGGGATGGCTCCGGAAACTCCAGGAAGGAAGCTTGCCACACCGAAGCGCGCCAAACGGATTCCGAAAGTGCTGACCATCGATCAAATAGAGCGTCTTCTTGCCGCGCCCGATTCCAGAACCCCGATTGGCATCCGCGATCGTGCAATGCTCGAGGTCGGATACGGTGCAGGTCTTCGCGTGTCCGAGCTGTGCGGTCTCGAGTTGGATGATCTCATGGAAGATGAACAGCTACTCCTGGTCAGAGGCAAGGGTCGCAAGGAGCGGCTCGTCCCGTATGGGAAACATGCCGATCGGGCGCTCCGGAGGTATCTTGCACGCGGCCGGCCTGTGCTCGCAAAAAGCCGCATTTCCCCTTATTTGTTCCTGAATCGAAAAGGGGTTGGGATTTCCCGGGTGGGGTTCTTCAAAAACCTCAAACGCCACGCTGCCGCCGCAGGAATCGAATTGGAGGTAAGCCCCCATGTGCTGAGACACTCTTTTGCAACACACCTCCTCGAGGGAGGCGCCGATTTGAGGTATGTGCAGGAACTGCTCGGCCATGCCGACATATCGACGACTCAGGTGTATACCAGCGTGGACACGAGGCATCTCATCGAGGTGCATAAAGCGTTTCACCCGCGCGGGTAATTGGAAGCCACGGCGATACCTTTAAAGGACGATCAGCACGCTGCAATACCGGTAATTCCTGACTGTACCGTGCTGTCGAAGGGGCCGTCTTTTCTTGACACTTTCAAGATTTGATGCGTAAGATCGGGCCTGATCTCAAGCCTTTTTGCCGTAAGGAGGGGCATGTCGAAGAATAAGAAGATCATACTGAGCGGAAATCGGCCGACGGGAAAGCTTCATCTCGGTAACTATACCGGCGCGCTGGAGAATTGGGTGGCGCTCCAGAAGGAGTACAAATGTTACTTCATGGTTGCGGATTGGCACGTCCTCACGACGGATCACGAGCACACGGATGAGATCCGCAGATACACTCGGGAAATGTTCCTCGATTGGATCGGGGCCGGCCTCGATCCGGAGATCTCCACCCTTTTCATTCAGTCACAGATCAAGGAGCACGCTGAACTGTTTCTCCTCCTGTCGATGCTCATCACAAAACCGCGTCTCGAACGCAATCCCACACTCAAGGAACAGGTTCGAGACCTCCAGCTGGATCAAAACGTCAGTTACGGGCATCTCGGATACCCGGTTCTCCAGGCGGCGGACATTCTCATGTACCGTGCCGATCTTGTTCCGGTTGGGGAGGATCAGATGCCACACGTCGAGATCACCCGGGAAATCGCAAGAAAATTCAATCAAGTCTTTGGAACCGTCTTCCCGATCCCCGATGGAAAACTTACCCAGTTTGCCCGCTTTCCCGGTCTCGATGGGAACCGAATGAGCAAATCGCTCGGCAATACGATCGAAATCTCGGACGGCCACGAGGAGATAAAGAAGAAAGTCATGACGGCCTTCACCGATCCCGCCCGCAAGCGAAGATCGGATCCGGGTCATCCAGAGATCTGTTTGATTTACACATATTGGCAGAAATTTGGGGCGGATCGCACCAAAGAGATACACTCAGCCTGCACCGGCGCTAAGATCGGCTGCGTGGAATGCAAGCAACAGGTTGCTGCCGCCATAGCGAAGTTTTTCGAGCCGCTTCGTGATAAGCGCAGAGCGCTCGAAGATACACCGGGCGCTGTAGATGAGATCATCGATGAGGGTAACAGGAGAGCGCGCGAGCGGGCCCAAGAGACCATGAAAATGGTCAGGGAGAAAATGAAACTTGGCTGAAGAACCCGCACATGTTTACCGCACCGAGCTAGAGGGCGTTAGAGCGCCGCTGGGCGTGTTGTTATACCTCATCAGGCGGGATAACCTCGACATTTACGATATCCCCATTGCGAGAATCACCAAAGAGTATCTGGATTACCTCGACTTGATGGAGGAACTACACATCGAACTCGCGGGCGAGTTCTTTGTGATGGCCGCCACACTAATGAGAATCAAGGTGCAAATGCTGCTCCGTAAAGATGACATGGAAGAAGATCCCCGCGAAGGACTGGTCCGCAGCCTGCTCGAATACAAGAAGATGGTCGAAGCGGCGAAATCACTGAGGGAGATGGAGGAAGAGCGGCTCAAAGTGTTCAAGCGGCCCATTCCCGACCGGGAAAAGGAATTTATCGAAGAATCTACGTTGGAACTCAACCTCTACCAGCTAATGCGAGCCTTCCAAAAAATCATTTCGGCGTTCGAGGAAAGAGAAATCTCCGAAATCGAACCGGAAATCATTACGATGGAAGAACGGATCGATGCGATCCTGTCGGCCCTTTCCCTTCGATCCCAGGTCGCCTTCCATGAACTATTCTCGGGATCTTCGAGTCGGTTGGAGTTGATCGTCACGTTTATGGCACTTCTCGAACTGATCAAACTCGCCAAGGTGAAAGCACGGCAGGAGGGTGCGTTCGGATCGATTTGGATTTACAGGGCTGCGGGTTTCGAAAACGATGCAAGCAGTCCGGATGTGAACGAAGAGGGAGCTGGATCGGATACAGATAGCGCTGAGGAGGCCCCTGATGTTTGACCATGCGGAACTGGACCGGGTCGTTCTTGCGCTGCTCTTCGCATCGGACGAGCCTCTCGAGATCAAACGGATTGCACAACTCATCGAAACACCACGACCAGCCGTGAAAGATTCTATCGACCGATTGGCGGAAAGGCTGAATACAGAAGAGTTCAGCATCATGCTCGAGAAGGTCGCTCTCGGTTATCAACTGTCCACTCGCCCCGAGTTCTCCAAGTTCATCGCAAGACTATATTCCGGTAAACGAAAACAGCGGCTGTCCAAGGCCGGGCTGGAAACCCTTGCCATCATCGCATACAAACAACCGATTACCCGTGCCGAGATCGAAAATATCAGAGGAGTCAGTTGCGGCGGGGTAATCACTACTCTCATGGAGCGGTCGCTGATAAGGATCGTTGGCAAAGCAAAGGTCCTCGGCGCTCCCTTTCTCTACGGAACAACCCAGGAGTTTCTGGAGTATCTCGGATTGAACAGTCTGAAGGATCTTCCCACACTCGAAGAGCTCGAAGCGCTTCTCGAACAAGAGGAGTACAAAGAGGAGGGAGCGGAACCGGATCAACTTGAGTCTGCAGAGCCGACGCGGCAGGCGGAGGGGGCTATTGAATCCTCCCACGAACATGCATCGCCTGAAGAGCTCGAAGATGAACTCAAGAGGCCGGGCGAAGCCATGGCAGGTGAAGGGGGAGAAGCGCTCGACACCACCGATGACATTTGAAGCGAAACGGATGAATTCGACCCCTGAAAAAGCAGCGGTTCGATTGAACCGTTACCTAGCGCTCGTGGGTGTTGGATCGAGAAGGTTTTGTGATGACATCATCACTTCTGGAAGAGTTTCCATCGATGGAAAGAAAATAGACAATCCCGGCGTCAAGGTGATACCTGGCGAAAACACCGTTTCGATCGATGGCATTCCGGTTGAAAATCCACAAGCACCGACCATCCTAATACTCAACAAACCTCCTGGCGTAGTCTCCACTGTCTCCGATCCTCTTGGAAGGCCTACTGTTCTAGATCTTTCCAAGAAATACGCGAAGAACAGGCGTCTTTACCCGATCGGACGATTGGATGTCAACACTACCGGCGCAATTCTTTTGACCAACGACGGATTGTTGTGTTATCGTCTAACACATCCTCGCTTTCAGGTTCCCCGCACTTACTTGGCCAGGGTAAGGGGCGCAGTTACCGAAAAAAAACTCGCCAAACTCAATAAGCTCGTAGGCTCCAGCAGGAAAGGGGACGCATACAAGCAGGGGCGCCCTCGCGCTGAGCTGATCAAAGCACTCGATCGCGAATCCATCCTGCGGGTCACTCTTTACGAAGGGAAAAACAGGCAGGTCAGGAGACTATGTGAGGCGGTGGGATTGAGGGTGGTAAAACTAAAAAGGGTCCAATTCGGCCCGGTGACGATTCGAAAGCTTCCTCTCGGGGCCGTGAGGCCCCTGCAGCAGAAGGAAATCATACGTCTGAGGAAAATCATTCAATAAGGAGAAGCACCAATGGACTTCGAAAAACTGGCGCGACCGTTTCTCAAAAATGTTCAGCCCTACAAAGCCGGCAAGCCCATTGAAGCAGCACAGAGGGAGCGACGGACGAAAGAGGGATTTATCAAGCTCGCCTCGAATGAGAATCCATACCCTCCACAAGAAGACATCCAGAAAGCCGTAATCGATATGCTCTCCCAGGTGAACCGGTACCCGGAGTCGGGAAGCTTCGAACTCGTGATGGAACTCGCAAAAAAACACAGCGTGTCTCCAGAAGAAGTATTCGTAGGGAATGGGTCGAACGAGATCATCGACCTGCTCGTTCGAGCCTTTGCCTTCCCTGATGAAAATCTGGTTTACCCATGGCCGAGCTTTGTGGTTTACCGACTGGTGAGCACCATTTGTGGGCTCGAGAGCACCGAAGTGCCCTGTATGGACAACAAAGTCGACCTCGACGGCATTCGTTGGGCTGTGAACGATAAGACAAAGTTGGTATTTATTTGCAACCCGAACAATCCGACTTCGACTTATGTCACCAGACAAGAGTTTTCCGACTTTCTCGAATCGCTACCGGAAGAGATTCTCGTCGTGATGGATGAAGCGTATTACGAGTATGTAACCGCCGAGGATTATCCTCAAACGCTTGAGATGCGAAAAAACAGAAGCTCTCTCGTCACCTTGCGAACGTTTTCAAAAGTGCACTCCCTGGCGGGTATCCGTATTGGCTATGCAGTTGCTGATCCTCAAGTGGTCGAAATCCTTCACAAAGTCCGCCAGCCGTTCAACGTCAACCGGCTCGCCCAAGCGGCAGCTTTGGCAGCGCTCAAGTGCCAGAAAGAAATCCAACCGATAGTAGATCAAACGATCAAGGAACGGGAAAGCTTGAGAAAAGCTATTCTCAAGATCGGTTGGGAATGCCCACCTTCGCAGACGAACTTTTTGTACATCATTCCGAAGGGATTTTCGGGGGATGTATGCGAACCGCTGCTAGAGAAAGGTATCATAGCCCGGAACATGGCGCAGTTTGGTGGTGAGGCAGACAGCTTCCGCCTGACGGTCGGAACGCCGGAAGAAAATAGGAAATTCCTCGAAGCGCTTGACGCGGTCTTGGCCGCCCGCTCCTGAGACCAACGTCTTGCGCCCGGCTTCATCACTTCCTAAATGGCCTGGTAGAAATCCTATGGACAAACCCAAATCATCGCAAGAGTTCTTGCAGTCCCTGGTCATTGCAGTTGACGGTCCAGCTGGATCCGGCAAGTCCACAACCGCTCGTCTCGTTGCCGAGAAGCTGAATCTCCGACATGTCGATACCGGTGCCATGTACCGCGCGGTAACGCTGAAAGCGATCGAGCGCCGCATCGACCTGGATAACGGCGATCGTCTTGGCAAGCTGGCTGGAGATTCATCGATCTCGTTCGAGAGAGATCCAAAGGGCGAGATGAAGATTCTGCTCGATGGAAGGGATGTCACGGTTGAAATTCGCACCCCGGAAGTCACCAGAGGAGTCTCTCCGGTGAGCGCGCACGCAGCTGTAAGAAAAGCACTGGTACGAGAGCAGCGGGGAAGGGCCGGAGAGGGGGGAGTCGTCCTGGACGGTAGAGATATCGGGAGTGTTGTCCTCCCACATGCTGATGTAAAAGTGTTCATCGTAGCTTCTCTGGAAACAAGGGCCGAACGCAGGCTCGCCGAATTGAAAGAGAAAGGCATCAAATCAACACCAGCAACGGTTCGGCAGGAGATCGAAAAGAGAGATCATTACGATTCAAGCCGTGAGGCAAGCCCTCTAAAATGCCCGGTGGGCGCGCAGGTCGTCGATACTACGAAATTGACCATTGATGAGCAGGTCCAAAAAGTCGTTACGCTGGCAAAGGAGAAGGCCGTTGAGCTTGCCGCTCTGGCAATCCACCAAAAGCAAAGAGCAGATGTCGAGAGAATTCGGCCCCATTATCGTATTGGCCAGCTCATTTTAAAGGCGCTCCTCAAATGCCTGTGGGGTATTCGAATCGTTAAGAAAGACCGCAACCGATATAACGAGAACTACATCTTTGCCTGCAATCACCTTTCCTTCTCGGACCCCCCGTTTGTTGGCTCGACTCTCGATAGAGAGGTACATTTTCTCGCTAAGGATGCCCTTTTCCGGAATCGTGTCTTTGGCTGGTTGATCCGCACTTACAACGCGATTCCGTTGAAGAGGCTGGGATTCGACAGGGAGGCAATGGGGACGGCACTCAACCTTCTCAAAAGCGGCAAATCGATCCTCATTTTTCCCGAAGGAACCAGGGTGCGGGGCGGTAAGCTGGGGAAACCCATGAGCGGGATTGGGTATTTGGCCCTTCATTCCGGGGTTCCCGTAATCCCACTTTTCATCCAAAACAGTAATCGATTGCTCGACTGCCTACGGAGAAAATTGCGCTTGATCGTGGTCCACGGCAAGCCGATCCGGTTGACATCGAAACGCTTTGATTCTCCCGTTCAGGCAGAGGAATACCGCTCATACAGCGAGATGATCATGGAAGCAATCAGGGCCCTGCAGGACGAGGTCGGCGAAAAGCGGCGCGAGCAAGGCACCCAAGGTATTCATTCTTAGCAAATCGAGGCTGAAACGGCCAGTTCCGGGCTCCCGGTACCTATTTTCCGCTTGCTAGGGTTGGCATTTCTATATATGATTTATCCATTCATTTAAACAATTTCGTAGAAGAAGGAGGAGTGAGTTCATGGCAGAAGATAACCTCGGGGCTCAGAATGCACCCGAACAAAGCAAAATTCCGTTGAGAGGAGGTGATGAATCCCACACTGGCGTGGGCACGACCGCCCCGCCGTCCAAAACTCTGAGGTCGCCGGCATACGCATCTTTCGAGATCCTGGATGATCCGGAAACCGAAGTGGAAGAACAAACAGTGGATGAAAGCTACAGAGCCGAGCTGACAGAGACGTACGATCAAGCAATCAGCACCTTCGAAGAGGGACAAATCGTTCAGGGAGTCGTGTCCGAAATCAGAGAGAATGAGATCATCGTCGATGTCGGTTTCAAGAGCGAAGGCTCCATTTCGGCTCAGGAATTCCGGGGGGAGGCAAAAGTCGAGCTTGGAGACAGGGTAGACGTTTTCCTGGAGAAGCTCGAAAACCAGGATGGGCTCGTTGTCCTGTCGAAGGAAAAGGCGGACTTCTACAAAGTCTGGGGAGAGATCAAGAACGCCTACGATACCAGTTCCATTATGGAAGGGAAAGTAACCCGCCGAATCAAAGGAGGGCTCGTCGTCAATCTTCTCGGCGTCGATGCATTTTTGCCCGGCAGCCAGATTGCCCTTCGACAGGTTCCCAACCTCGATGAGCTCATCGGTCAGGCTCTCAATTTCAAGATTATCAAAATCAACAAGCGAAGACGAAACATCGTCGTCTCCCGCCGGATCGTGCTCGAGGAAGAGCGGCGTGAACAAAAGCGGAAGCTCTTGACGGAGCTGGAGGTCGGGGAGGTCCGCGAAGGTGTGGTCAAAAACATCACCGATTTCGGTGCATTCGTCGATCTCGGAGGCGTCGATGGACTCCTTCATTTAACGGATATGACGTGGGGGCGGATCAGCCACCCCTCTGAAGTTGTAGCAATCGGGGACAATTTGAAAGTGAAAGTACTCGATTTCGACAGGGAAAAGGAGAAGATCTCCCTCGGGCTCAAGCAGCTGACGCCCTACCCATGGGATGGCGTCGAGGAGCGCTACCCAATCGGTGAAAAGGTAAGGGGTAAGGTCGTTAGCATTACCGACTACGGCGCCTTTGTGGAACTGGAGAAGGGTGTTGAAGGCTTGATCCATATTTCGGAAATGTCCTGGACACGCCATGTCAAGCATCCTTCCAAGATCCTCGCCATTGGTGAGACGGTCGAGGCGATGGTCCTCAAGGTGGACAAGGAGAACCAGAAGATTTCGCTGGGCCTCAAGCAGGTTGAACCGGATCCCTGGGCAAACATCGAGGAGCGATATCCCATCGGCACGCGGCTCACTGGACGTGTGAGAAACTTGACCAACTTCGGTGCTTTCGTCGAAATCGAGGATGGTATCGACGGCCTGCTTCATATTTCCGATATGTCGTGGGCGAAGCGTGTTCGCCATCCAAGTGAGATTGTCAAAAAGAACGACAGGATCGAGGTGGCTGTCCTGGACATCAGCGAGGAGAAGAAACGCATCAGCCTCGGAATGAAGCAGCTCACTGAGAATCCTTGGGACCAGCTGGCGGAGGAATATTCAATCGACACCGATACGCAAGGTAAGATAACGCGCCTGCTCGACCGCGGTGCGGTTGTGGAACTGCGGGAAGACGTTGAAGGTTTTGTCCCCATCGGACAGATGGCAAAGAACGACGTCAAGCATCCCGAGGAGTATTTCGCAGTTGGAGACAATCTTTCTCTGCGCGTAATCAAAATAGATCCTAAAAACAAGAGGATTGTTTTGAGTATCAGCGCGTATTTGAAAAACCAGGATGAAGAAACCGTCAAGGGATTTCACGAGAGATTCCACTTGAAAGAGAGGATCCAACCCAAACCCGAAGCTGATGCCGAACCCGAATCCACCCGAGAAGATGAGGGGATGGATCAGGCCGAGCCTCCTGAGGAGAAGACGGCAGAAGCGGGGCCAACGGTACAAGATCCCAGTCCGCCTGAGAAAGCCGAGCTGGTCTCCGAAGAGACGCCGCCTCCAGCCGGGCCTCCGTCCGACGAGGACGAGGCCGAAAAGAAAGCCGACGAGTAAACGTGAGAACTGCTTGAACAGCCGGAGGCACAAGGACCGAAAAGAGAAAGGAGCGGACAACCGCTCCTTTTTTCTTGCGCCGGGCATGGAGTTCGCTACTCCTAAAACAATGCGTCTTATTTGCTGCTTGACGGAGCGACTGAAAGCGTTCATGCTATAAATCACTTAACTAAAAAAAGGAGGGCTGCAACGTGTGGCTCATTCGAAGCGTTATCATCCTCGTAGGCGTGGTTGCTTTTCTTTGGATCGGGATGAAAAACGCAGATCAAACCGTTGATTTTTCATTTTTCACCAAAACTTATGAATCGCTCTCTTTGAATCTTCTCATGCTGATCGTATTCGCAGCGGGTATGGTTTTCTCGTTTTTGATTGCCGCCATCAATGAATTCCAACTGCGGAACACGATCAGCAGCCAGCGCAGGGGGATACGGCGCCTGGAGGAAGAACTTGCCGCACTCCGAAACCTGCCCCTGGAGGAAGGTGAGTCGGCACAGAGCGAATCCGAGATCGGACTATAAAACCAGCTTGCAGCGGTTTTCTCATGGACGCGTTGACTTATTACATTATTGTGGCAAGCGCCGTAGTCGTGCTTGGTGCGCTTTTGCTGTTTCTCATCGGGAGAAGACGGAAAGCACCCTCCGAGCAGGATCCATACGTCGAGGCACTCAAGAAACTAGTCGACGGAGATTCGTCAGCAGCCTTCAAGCTGTTGGAACAAGCTGTAAAGCGGGGCGCGGCTCCGACGCATGCTTATGTCAAACTAGGAGAGCTTCTCAGGGAACGCGGTGAAGCTGGGAAGGCGCTTCAGATCCACCAGAGTCTAACCGTTAAGACCAACCTGAGCAAGCGGGAGACAGCGGAACTATATTTGAACATGGCGGAAGATTACGCCTGTTTGGGAAGGCCCGGGCGGGCGGTTAGCGTGCTCGAAACTGCCTCAAATAATTTCAACATCAAGGATCCGCAGATTCGCGCATTCCTTGCCAAACAACTCCATATCCTCGGGGAACGCGACAGAGCGTTCGAAAGCCTCAAAGAACTAAAACGACTCGGGCACATCGGAGATAGAGAGCTGGCCCTCTACCTCACCACCGCTTCGGAGCACCATACAGGAGATAAGGATCCAAAAGAGACAAAGAGACTGCTTCATAAAGCGTTAAAGTACGATCCGGATTGCGCACCGGCCCTCCTTGCCCTAGGTAATCTGGAGGAATCGGCCGGAAAATCCGATGAGGCCATCCGGCTATGGAAGCGCGTCGCCGCGGTCTCTCCCGACCTCGCAGGAAGCGCGCTGAAAAACCTCGAAAGGATATTGTTCCAGCGGGGCAGATTCGGAGAAATCGAACAAATCTATCAAGACGTTCTTGCTGTGCGAAACGAGGATGAAGAAGCCACTCTATCGCTTGCCGATTTTTACACAAAGCAGGGCAGGGAGGAAGATGCGCTCCGGTTGCTGGAAGATTTTCATGTGTCCCATCAGGAATCATTCGGATGTTCGCTGTTGCTCGCAGCGCTCTATTCGAAGCTCAGGGAAGGCGGGATTCTTGAGACCTTTTTAGATGAATCCGTCAGCCATTTCTACCAAGGGAAACGCTATTCCTGCAATTTTTGTGGACATGAAACCGAAATGATGAGATGGCATTGCCCCAAATGCAATTCCTTTGATTCTTTTTCTGCCAGCAATGCGAAATAGCCAGTTCTCAATTACGATTATGGTCTGGATCGCAATCCTGATCGCCGCACTGTCAGCAGCGGGGGGAGCAGGTCTTCGTGATGCGCGAAAGGACATCGCCGATCTCCGGTATAGAGAAGCGGAAGAGAAGCTTACAGCTGTCGCCCGGCTTGCCGAAGGCGAAGAGAGACAGGAAGCGCTCTTCCTGCTTGCTAGTTTGAAGCAGTCAGCCACCGAAGCGGAGCTGATTTACCAGGAGATCATCAATGTTGGAGCGAGAAGCACCTGGGCCAAGAAGGCATCGCTCGAGATTGCGAAAATAAGGTACGCTGTTGGGAACTATGATGAAGCGCTGAGAATCATCAAAGACTCCTTCGCCTGTGATGTTTCGGACGAGGCATGTTTGTTCTATGGTCTTTCCGCCATGATGCTCGAGCGCTACGAAGAAGCAAGGCAACCGCTCGACCGCGTCAAAAGAGGCAAGCTGCGCCCATGGGCGTATCTCTCATTGGCAGAAATCGAAATGGCCGTGGACAATCGCGAGGAAGCCTGCCGCAGGTACCGTGCCATGGCAAACACGATGATCAACCCGACGGCGCTTTACAGGCACGCCGAGTGCCTGGAGAAAAACGGTGATATGGAATCCGCCAAAGATGAGTTCCTTGAGCTGGTAAGGAACTTCAGAAATACTCCGGAAGCGATTCTGGCCACGGAGAAACTTCAGATCCTGCAAAAGGCGGAGCTTCCCGATGCGCCCGAAGAATCAGTGACTGAACCGGAAATGGGTGCTCCTCCTTATACAGAGGGTTTCACACTACAGTTTGGATCCTTCCATGACCGCTACAATGCGATAAAGCTCGCCGCAAAATTGAAGCGGATCTTTCCGGGCGTCCGCATTGACAGCGATCTTGTGGGATCGAGAGAAGTTCATCGCGTGAGATTGGGCTACTTCCGAACGAGAGAAGAAGCACAACTCAAAGCAGAAGCAATATCCCGCGAAACCGGTGACGAATGCGTCATCATGAACCTACCGTAATCTATGAACGAGATCACGCCCTTGATGGCGCAGTACAGGCGAATCAAGAGGCAATACCACGATTGCATACTCCTTTTTAGAGTCGGGGACTTCTATGAAACGTTCTATGAAGACGCCGTTGAGGTCTCCCGGATCTTAAATATCGCTCTTACCACTCGCGATAAGAAAAAGAAAAATCCAGTCCCGCTTGCGGGCGTCCCTTTCCACGCCGCTGAGAACTACGTTACGCGATTGATCGCATCCGGGAAAAAAGTAGCGGTCTGCGAGCAGGTCGAAGATCCCGCCCAGGCAAAGGGATTGGTCAAACGGGAAGTGGTGGAGGTGCTCACACCGGGGACGTCGATGAACGCCCAGCTCTTGGAGGAACGGGAAGACAACTTCTGTTTGTCCATATGTCTCGAAGGCGGACACGCAGGGATCGCCGCCGTCGATGTGAGCACCGGGGACTTTTTCACCGGCGAAGCACCGCTCGAAGACCTCCACCATTTGGTCCAAGGCAAGCGAGTGAAGGAGATCCTCGCGGCGCCGGACTTCGACAAGCGTGTTCTTACACCTCTTGCGGAAGCGCTGGGAAATCCATACCTCACCGAATCGCCCGAAGAGGATTTCACCGGGGATCGAGTCTTTGAAGCCCTCAGAACTCAATTCGGAGAGGATGCTTCCGAGATGGCAGGAGAGCTCGCACCGCTGGAGCAAAGGGCTTCGGGCGCTCTCCTTCGCCACTGCCACTCCTTGCGGAACGGGAGGCTCCCACAGGTCGTGAGGATCAGGAAGCTAGCCGAAGTCTCGTTCCTTGGGATGGACGACGAGACGATTGGAAATCTCGAGCTATTCCAACCGCTTCGGGGAGGCGTGAAAAGCGCTACGCTTATTGAGACAATCGACAGGACTCAAACAGCAATGGGGGGAAGAGAAATTCGAAAATGGCTGCAGAAGCCCCTCTTGTCGGTCGAGCTCATTGATGGCCGCTTGCAAGCCGTGGAAGAGCTCATGCGAAACACGCGTCTTCTCGAGACGCTGTCGGGAATACTCAAAGGCATTTCGGATATGCCCCGGATCGCTGCTCGGATCGCAGCCCGGAAAGCCATCCCCAGGGAGTTTCACGCGCTTAGAGAATCACTCGAAAAACTGCCTGCGCTCATCGAAGCACTGGGAGATGCAGACGTCCCGTTGCTGCGTGTTATTTCCAATCACCTGGATGACCACGGTAACATGGTCAAGATGCTCGATGCGGCCATCGTGCCGGATCCTCCAGGCCACCTTCGCGAGGGCGGGGTGATCAAAAAGGGATTTTCACCAGAACTGGATGAATTGATCGAAGCAAACGAAACGGCGAAGCGATGGGTGGCGAGCCTCGAGAAACGGGAGCGGGAAAGAACGCGAATCGGATCGCTGAAAGTCGGGTACAACAAAGTCTTTGGGTATTATATCGAAGTATCGAAGGCCAACATCCCATCAGTCCCACCGGATTACATCCCCAAGCAGACCCTCGTAAACTCTGAACGCTACTTTACGGCGCAGCTCAAAGAAAAGGAGCAGATGATCCTCGAGACGGAGGAAAAACGTGTGGATTGTGAGCAAAAGGTGTTCGAGGAGCTTTGCGAGAAGGTGGCGAGCAGAACGCACCGGCTCCAAACGACGTCGCATGCAGTCGCGCAGCTGGATGTTCTTTTATCTCTCGCCATAATTGCGAAACTGTACGGTTATCGCAGGCCGGCAGTCGATGCCACCATGGAAATCGAAATCACATCGGGTCGCCACCCTGTGCTCGAACGTATCGGCGCAGAGCCATTCGTACCAAACGACCTTTTCTTGCACCCCGACAGAAAGCAGTTTGCGCTGATCACGGGACCTAACATGTCGGGAAAAAGTACGTTTTTACGGCAGGTAGCGCTCATTGTGATCCTTGCCCAGATGGGCTCTTTCGTTCCCGCGGAACGCGCACGTATCGGTCTGGTGGACAAGATCTTCACGCGAGTAGGTGCCAGCGACCGCCTGAGCAGAGGCGAGTCCACGTTCTTGGTCGAAATGAACGAAACTGCAAATATCCTGAACAACATGACCGATCGGAGTCTTGTCCTCCTGGATGAAATCGGCAGAGGAACGAGCACCTACGATGGGCTGAGCATTGCGTGGGCGGTTACGGAGTATCTCCTCCAGGGAGTCAAGGCCAGACCCAGAACGCTTTTTGCGACCCATTTTCATGATCTCACGCAGCTGAAGGCCGCATATTCCCGCCTGTTCAACCTGAAGATCACCATAAAAGAGTGGGAAGGGGGGATCATCTTTCTGAGGAAGATTGTCCCAGGCACGAGCGATAAAAGCTACGGGATTCACGCAGCCAGAATTGCCGGACTCCCATCGATCGTCCTGAAGCGTGCAGAAGAGATCCTCCACTCACTAGAACTGAGGCGTAGTCTATTGAGCCAGGGAGTCGATCTCAGCAATCAGTCGACAACACAGTACAAGCTGTTCGGAGGTCCGAAAACAGAACTGCCAGAAGAGCAAGAAGCTCCCCAGGAACCCGATCATGACACCCTCAGGGACCTCAAGGAGTTCGATATCGACCGTTCGTCTCCCCTCGAGGCATTGCAATTCATCAAGCGCTTGAAAGACAGGCTCGATAAATAGCGAGCAGCAAGTGCGAGAACGGTTTTCACCCGGCCCGGAACTCGTAAATGGATCGTGCGGGCAGCGCCCTCCCGAAGCCCATCTCATCTATTTATCGGTGATCCATCGAGCAGCATTCGATACGTTTGAGCTTTGAACCTGCTCGATGGTCTATAATTTGCTAAATTATGAATGAAACGTGCGCTCAGCGGCGAATTACGCTTCCAGAAGTACATCAAGTAAAATGCCTAACCATATGCATAATAATAAGATAAGTTGCGCGATATTAGGGGCGCAAGAGAAAGACCTCCATGTGCTGAGCGAAATCCACAAGCAAGAAGGGATCCGAATTGCCCTAATCTTCGATCCAAATCCCTCTGCTGTGGGCCTAGAGATCGCGGAGATATTGCAAATTCCCCGTTTTCACCGCCCCCAAAAGCTGCCGGACACTCATGTCGATTACGTGATCGTCTCCGAGCCGAGGGAACGATTCGAAGAGGAGCTAAAGGCGCTGGCGGGCGCGGGCGCGAGCATTCTTACTCATTCGGAGGCAATGAAATCGCTTTGCGGTGGGGATGAAGAGGAGGAAAAGATCAAAGCTCCGCAAGAGGTGGAGACCGGTCTTTATACCATCGACGATGCGCTCATCGCTTTCGAAAGGCTGCTCGACCGCAAGGAGACGCTCAAGTTCCTTCTCGACGTGGCCGTGAAAGCTGCAAATGCCGCTGCCGGTTCGATCATGCTCTACTCCAAAGAAGCGCAGGAGCTGTATATCGCCTACGCTATCGGGCTGAGCGAGCGCATCATAAGAACCACGCGGCAGAAACTCGGCGAGGGCATCGCTGGCGCCGTGGCCCAGGAAAAGTCGGGCAAGCTCATTCATCTCCGTCACGATAAAAGTCCATACGCTACAGAAAGGGAGCGGATGGATATTGCATCCGCAATTTCCGTTCCGCTCATGTGGGAGGGTGTGCTTCTGGGTGTATTGAATGTGTCCTGCGGCAAAAGCGATCCACCGCTGGACGAATCGGATCTTCGAACGTTGAAACGACTTTCCAGAAGGATTTCGAGAGTCCTCAGCGAATCGTTGAAGTTCCAGGAGGCCCAAGTCCGCCACCGGGAAATGAGCCTCCGCTACTCGGTCGGGGAGCTCAGCGAAAAAACGATTTCCTCCCGGGAAAAGTTTTCGCTCCTGTCCATGCTTCTTGCCGATCTCGTCGGGGCAACGACTGCTGAGATTTTCATCAGCACGCACGAGGGGGATTGGTTCGTACTCGGCGGATCGAACCGAGGCCTTCTCCCCGGGCCCGGTCGGATCATGTTCGACAAGGGCGCGCTTTCTCGATGTCTCATCGAGCACCGGGCAATCATTTTGACCGAAAGCGTCCCCGATGCCGCGGACATCATTTCCTCGGTCTCATCGATCGTCTTCGTTCCCTTGGCACTCAAAACATCACTGGGAGTTCTCGTTCTCGAATTCTCCGCCCGGTATAAGCTGGACGAGTTCATGCTCGTAAAAGACTCCATCTCCCTCGAAGTGTCACGCTTTCTGGGATCCGTTCTGCGCGAGCGAAGGCTCAAGCGAGAGCTCGAAGCTCTCGGCAAGGTTTCGAGCTTCGCTCCCGCTCTTTTATCCTGCAAGAGCCTCAGAGATTTGTGCGAGATGACCTCCCGCCTGGTGGCCGACGTCCTGGAGTGCGAGAGGGTCTCGATTCGGGTCTTGGGAGCCGGTGGAGCGCAAGGAGGTGCCAGCTCGTTTTATGAACCTCCCGGGGAGCGGTCGGATACTTGGAGAAAGGAGGACGAAGAGAGGTATAAGCGGCTTCAAGAAAAGCGCGAGCCTTTCAGTCTTGCATTCCTGAACTTTGCCCCCACTTCCGTCGAACCTCCACCCTCATACCACTCCCTGCTCGGCGTGCCGATCACGAGCGGCGAAGCTTTTTTGGGCGGCATTATCGCTTATGACAAGAATCCCGAAGAGCCAATGGACGATGCGACTTTTACCGAGCTCGATCGGATCGTCATGAAATCGCTTGTGTCACTCATTGTGCCGGTTGTTGGAAGCCTTTCCGTGGTCGCTCCTGTTGAGGCTCCGTCGGAAGAGGCGGCATACGACGAGCTTTTGGACGACAACTTCGGAAGACTCAAAAAGATATGCGAGAACGAAATGGCGCGGTCGGACAGATATCACCACGCTTTTTCCGTCATTTTGTTTCGGATACCATCGCTTCGAGATATTTTCGAGGAAAACTATCAAAGCGCCCTGCGCCTGGTGGATGAAATTTCCCAAGGAATCCAGACTCGGACCCGAAAGTCGGATTATGGGGCCTGGATCGCCAGGGACTCCTATGCGATGATAAATCTGGAAGGATCCCGGCGCGCGCGCTTCCTCATTTCAAGACTGATAAATTACCTGCTGAGAGACCTTTCAACCGCCCTCGAAAAACCTGTGGAAAGCACGGATATCCTCGTTGGCGTGACGATCTATCCAGGAAAAGCAAAACGCCCCGAAGAACTCTACCGCGAGGCCGAAGAGAGTCTCGCGCCTTACGCCCCGGAATAGTTTTCAACAGGAAAATTGCCTTTCGGCTCGCTCCTCCAGCCGCTCGAGTTGCGAAACGGTGGGGGAAATGATATCGTTGCGCATATACGGGCGGAAGGTGTTCTATGCCTGAGATTCATGCATTGCCGGAAGAGGTCGTACGGTGCATCGCCGCAGGCGAGGTCGTCGAGAGGCCTGCATCCGTCGTAAAGGAACTCGTCGAAAACGCCGTTGACGCTGGAGCGAAACGAATCACATTGAGATGCTCGGGTGCCGGATCGAAGCTGGTTGAAGTGATCGACAACGGCAGCGGCATGTCGCCGGAGGACATCGCCATGGCCCACCAAAACTTTTCTACGAGTAAAATCACAACAGCAGATGACCTCTTCCGCATCTCGACATACGGTTTTAGAGGCGAGGCGCTGGCGAGTATTGCCGCTGTTTCGACGATCGAAATCATATCCAGCAGCCGTTCCGGCGGCGAGGGATGGGCGGCAGCCGTTGAGGGCATGTCCACTGTCCGGAGCAGCCCGGCCCCTCATGAGAAAGGCACCACGGTAAGAGTTCAAAATCTTTTTTACAACACCCCAGCAAGAAAAAAATTCTTAAAATCCGATCTGAGTGAAAGAAAAAAGATACTCGAGACCTTCCTGTCATTCGTTCTGGTTATCCCTGAAATCGAGTTCCATTACCTGGATGACGGCGAGCACGTCGTCGATCTTCTTCCAGCTGCTTCCTGGCGGGAACGCGTTGCTGCCGTTCTTGGTGCCAGTACGATGAAGCACATGGTGGCAGTACAATCGAAAAGCGGTCCGCTGCGAATCGGGGGTTTTGCGAGTCTTCCTACCTACACCCGTAGCAACCGTGCGAACCAGTTCGTCTACGTCAATCGCCGTTTCGTCAGAGAAAAAACGATCTCACATGCCATAACGGATGCTTACCGCAATGTGATTCCCGCGAAACGTTTTCCCGTTCTCGTTCTCGCGGTCGACATACCTTTCGAAGAGGTGGATGTCAACGTCCACCCGAGAAAGCTCGAGGTTCGCATAAAGAACGAACGTTACGCGCACGAAGCTGTGCGGAGCGCTCTCAAATCCGCGTTGTCGGCGAAGTCCGAGTCCGAGATGATTGTGAGCTTTCCTGGCCAGGATTTCTCCGGGGAGGGCGCCGGTCGTTCGGCCTCCGAACGCGCGAAAAGGAGTGTACGCCCCCAGCCCCCAACTGCAGAGGACGAGCACGCGCGTTACGGCGACCTCAAAGTCATTACACTCAAAGAGCGGATCAAAGACGCCTACACCGACTATATGGTGCGCAGGGGCCAGATGGATTTCAATCCGCAGCTGTCTCTGAGGGTGGAAGACGTTACGCGCAAGGAACCCGGAGAGGCAGATGATTGGAAGGAGCGGTTTCTTGGTGAGGAAAGCCTGTTCTGGCAGTTCAACAACGCCTACATCTTCATACAGGTCCGGGGCGGAGTCGTGATCATCGATCAACATGCTGCCCACGAACGGGTGATCTTCGATACCTGCAAACGAAATCTCGAACGCGAAGTCCAGGTATCGCAGCAGATCCTCTTTCCGATTCACCTCGAGCTCTCGCTGGGCGAACTGGAGATTTTCCGGTCATCGAAGGACATCTTCGCCAAGATCGGTTTCGACCTCGAACCGTTCGGTGGGAAGAGCATTCTCGTCCGCGGCTATCCACAGGGTTTGAAAAACTGGGACGAGGGCAAGCTGCTTCTCCAGATCTTCGACGATCTCCTTCACGACAAGGCGCCGGGGAACGACCACACCGAAAAAGTGCTGGCCAGCTTTGCCTGCAGGAGCGCCGTCAAAGCCGGCAAAAAGCTCACCGTGGATGAAATGAGACTCCTTGCCGACCAACTGTTCGCGTCGGAGAATCCTTATTCTTGTCCCCACGGCCGCCCGACCATTCAGCGCATCTCTCTCGAGGAAATCGAGAGATGGTTTCAACGCCGGTGAACACCTCATCAGTCAGCAAAAGCATAGCGATCATGGGAGCCACAGCAACGGGGAAATCCAAGCTGGCGATCCACTTGGCCGAACGATTCGGCGGTGAGATCGTCTCGATGGACTCGAGGCAGGTGTACATCGGTATGGATATCGGAACGGCGAAAGTGGGCTCAACGGAGCGCCGGGGGATTCCACACCATTTGATCGACGTCCTCAGGCCCGATGAACCGAACAGCGCCGGCATGCATGCCGCCCGAGCGGCCGGAATATGCCGCGAAATCGCCAGCCGAGGTAACTTGCCCATTCTAGCCGGAGGCACGGGCTTGTATTTCCGGGCGCTTTTCACGGGCATTATCGACCTGGAGGTCCCGAAGGATGCGCTCGCACGAACGAGGAAATCCCTCGAGGCCCGGGACACTTCGGACCTCTACCAAGAACTCCGCAAGCGGGACCCGGAGCGAGCCGAAATGATTTCCCCGAACGACAGGATTCGGATCACGCGTGCCCTCGAAGTTATCATATTGACGGGAAAACCCATGAGCAAACATTTCGCCGAGCAAGAGAGGTCGCTGTCATGGGAGGGGCTCAAACTGGTTCTGACTGCACCCAGGGACGATTTGAGACGACGCATTGCAAAGAGGACGCGCGAGATGTTCGATGCAGGGTGGGTAGACGAGGTCAAGAAGCTGCTCGACGATGGCTATGGTATCGACAGCCCGGGAATGAACAGTTTGGGATACTTGGAGATCGCCAAGGCGATCATTGCCGGAAGGGACCCGTTCTCGACGCTGGAGCAGGTGATCACCCTCACCCGCCAATACGCCAAGCGCCAGGAGACCTTTTTCAGGAGCGAGACGGGTGCGCTTTGGTTCGACGTTTCGAAAAAGGATTGCTATGCCTCGGTCGAAACGGCTGTCGAGCATCACTTGAAGCTTTAAAACGTACTTGACATAAATCAGGTAACATGATAGTAAGACACTTGTTAGGAGAGCGGGCATAACTCAGTTGGTAGAGTATCAGCTTCCCAAGCTGAGGGTCGCGGGTTCGAATCCCGTTGCCCGCTCCATTTCCATTGAAACCCATTGCGACGCATCACCAACAAAACAGGTTGGCTCTGCCGGATTCTTCTGGCACTCTTTCTTGCCGCATCATGTTCGCAAAGGGCAGCATCGCCCGGCAGTTCTGCACTCGATAACGCAATCTTACTTTATATTTCCGGGCGCTATACAGAGGCTCGGGATGAACTTACCGACTTAACACGAACGCTCGAGACGGATTCGGATCGCGGCATCGCTTATTTGTACCTGGCCCGCTCCCTCGAGGCATTGGGTGATTACGCGGCCGCGC
This sequence comes from Candidatus Latescibacterota bacterium, assembly GCA_011772205.1. Taxonomy (GTDB): domain Bacteria; phylum Krumholzibacteriota; class Krumholzibacteriia; order WVZY01; family WVZY01; genus WVZY01. Next base: position 12,602 of record WVZY01000031.1, on the reverse strand, counting down.
GCGATGCTTTGGCAACGGGAATGATGGTCAGTGGAGATATTCCGTTTTACGATCACATGCAGCAGATTCGGAGCCGGTCCGAGGCGGATCCGGAATATGCCCTCAGACATCCCAGCTTGACCAGAGCCCAGCTGGCCTGCCTGATCGACGGTTGGATCGACCGTCGAGGATTCGACCGAGCGATCGGTTCCGGTAATGCCCCGGGCGCATCGTCCGAAGATCTGCCAGCCGATGTAAATGGGCACTGGGCAAAAGGGGCGATAGAAAGAATGATTAGCGCCCGTATTATGAGGACGCTTCCCGATTTGCTGTTTCATCCTGAGGAGAAGGTAACCCGCGCCGCGTTTTTCTTCATCGTAAGGAGACTGCAGGTTAAGTTTGCCCCGCATGAGGACGCCTTGGAAGATCTATTCCCCGGGGGACTCGAGCGGATCCTGCACGAGCAGCTCGCTGCCAACGGCGAAGAAGCAAAGCAAGTGTACTTATCCGGAAGGGAAGCGGTGACGGTTCTCGATAAGCTGTCACTGCCGACAAACGATCCTGATGACTGAGAAAGCGCTGGAAATCGTGAAGATAAATGATCCGTCGCTGTACGGATTGGAGTCAGACATTCTGGCCGTCGGCGATGCGCTGCTGGAAGTATCCGGCCGCCCGGCGCACGACCAACTGGATTATCACTATTATACATCCCGTGACCAGGTCGTTCGATTGAAGGTTCACAGAAAGAACGGCAGCGTCCGAGACATACAGATCGACGCCGATCTTTTGCAGAAGCTCGATATTGCCTTTTCACCTATGGATTTTCGGCGCTGCCGCTGTAAATGTCCGTTTTGTTTCGTGGATCAGATGCCCAAGGGCATGCGCAGGTCCCTTTATTTCAAAGACGAGGATACGCGGTTGAGCTTTCTCTACGGAAACTTCACCACGATGAACGACATAACAGAGACCGAGGTCGATAAAATCATCGAGCAACAGCTGAGTCCTCAGTACGTGTCCGTTCATGCGGTCGACAGAGGATTGAGAGAATGGGTGTTCGGGCGGCCAATGAAACGCGACATTCTTGCAACGTTGAGGAAGCTCGCCGAGAGCGGCATTACTCTGCACACCCAGGTGGTTTTGTGTCCTGGTAAGAACGATGCCGCTCATCTCGACGAGACCATTCGGGCGCTGGAAGCGTTGGATTCGAATGTCGGCTCGCTCGCCGTCGTTCCCGTTGGGCTCACCCGCCACCGCGAGGGCCTTCATGACATCGAGCCTTACGATAAGCGTGGAATGGAAACTGTTATCGACCAAGTCGAGGCCTACCAGGAACGTTTCCTTCAAGGGGAGCGGAAAAGCCGGTTTGTTTTTCTTTCCGATGAGTGGTATATCGAGTCCGGGAGGAGGCTCCCGGAATACAGTACGTACGAAGAGCTTCCTCAGCTAGACAACGGTGTGGGCATGACCCGGCATTTTTTGAATGAGATCAAAGAAGATATCGAGGACGTAGGCGTGCCGGAGCGGTTGGATGAGTGTCAAATCGTAACAGGCACACTCGGCAGCGTTGTTTTTCGCTCGTATATCCTGCCGCTTTTGGCGGAGCGTTCGGATGGACTCCCCCACATCGTCGCCGTAACAAATCGATTCTTTGGTGAAACCGTAACCGTCTCGGGACTTCTGACGCTGGGTGATATCAGAGAGGCGCTGCTACAGGTTGACTCAGAACGGAAGCGGATTTTCCTGCCGCCGAATATGCTGAACTACGAAGGCAAGTTTCTCGATGGGCCGACGCTGGAGGATCTAAAGAGGGAAACATCGCTCAGGTTCATCGTTCCCGAAGGCTCCATTGTTCACGCCTTCCACGATTCGATCGCCCGGGAGGGATAGATGCATGCGCGGGCTGCCTACAGTTGCCATCGTCGGAAGACCGAACGTCGGGAAATCCACTCTATTCAACCGGATCGTCCGGAGGAGAAAAGCCCTCGTTCATTCGCGCCCGGGTATCACACGGGACATCCAGAAGCAAGCCGCCGAATGGAACGGTTTTCACTTCGAAATGGTCGATACGGGGGGCCTGTTCTCCGGGGTGGAGGACGGGATCGTTCGAGAGGTCGAAAACAAAGCGATAGGTGAGGCGTTGGGTGCCGATGCGCTGGTCTTGGTTACCGATGCCGAAACAGGACTGACACCCGCCGATAGGGAGGTTGCCGAAAGGATGCGGAACCTGGATGCTCCCGTTTTCGTCGCCGTCAACAAGACGGACAAGTCGGGAAGCCGTTTCGCCGGTTCGGAGTTCTACGAGCTCGGCTTTCCGAACATTTACGAAATCAGCGCGCTCCACGGTCAAGGGATCGGGGAACTGCTCGACGATCTTGTCACCGTTTTGCCGAAACGGGAGGCGGAGAGAGCGCATGAAGACCTTAAACTCGCAGTAGTTGGCCGGCCGAACGTGGGCAAGTCCAGCCTGGTGAACGCGCTCGTCGGGTCGAATGTCCACATTGTTGACGAGAGGCCGGGTACCACCAGAGACAGCATCGATATCCGCGTCAGGTGGCATGGACGGAACATTACTCTAGTCGACACAGCGGGCATCAAGAGAAAATCGAGGTCAAAAGACGGCGTCACTGTGCTAAGCGCCCTCAAGAGCATCGAAACGATCGACCGCGCCGATGTGGTCGTTCTGATGCTCGATGCCTCTAACGAGATCGCGAACCAGGACGTCAAAGTGGGCAGCTATGCGCACAAGGCGGGAAAAGGCGTGCTGATTTGCATGAACAAGTGGGATCTCGTCAAGAAAACCGATAAAACATATCGAGAGTGTGAAATCAAGATCCGCGAAGCGATGGCGTATTTGAGCTACGCCCCGATCTTGTTCATATCCGCTTTAACGGGGCAGCGGGTGCACCGGGTATTCCCGACAGCCTGGCGGGTAGCGGAGAGCCGGGGGAAACGCATTCAGACAAGCGAGCTGAACGATTTTCTTGAGGCCGTCACAGCCAAAATCCCTCCCCCGTTTCACGGCGGGGGAACGGGAAAGATCTATTATGCCGCTCAGGTGGAAACGGCCCCGCCGCGATTCACGCTGTTCGTCAACAAGCGCGCGTACTTTGGAAGGGCCTACCTGAGATTTCTCAACAACCAAATCCGTGAACAGTTTTCCTTTGACGGAACGGTTATTAGGATTAATCTGAGCGAAAAAAAGCGAAAGGGCGACAAACGTTGATATCCCTATTCGTAGTCATACTTGTCAGTTATCTAATCGGATCGATTCCGTTTAGTTATATCGCCGGAAAGCTCAAGGCAGGCATCGATCTTCGGGAGCACGGGAGCGGCAATCTCGGTGCTTCGAACACATTTCGGATCCTGGGGCCGAGAGTCGCATCACTCGTCCTCTTGGGAGATGTGGTAAAAGGTTTCCTGCCCGTTTACTTCGCCCCCCATTTGGGTGCGGCTCAAGGATTGCCGTCGCATTGGCTGATGCTTGCCGCTGCGCTGTTCACTGTTCTTGGACACATGTTTTCGATCTATCTCAAATTTACAGGGGGCAAGGGAATCGCGACTTCGGCAGGCGCCTTTTTAGCGCTGACACCTTGGGCGTGCATCGGGGCGGTTGTCGTGTGGGGGATCGTGATGGCGATAAAACGTATAGTCTCTCTGGCAAGCCTCTCCGCCGCCGTTGCATTGCCGTTTATCGTGTACGCGTCGGGACGATTGGATGTTTCGTCTTCGCACTGGTCCCTTCTCGTCTTGTCGATCATCGTTTCGATCGTCGTAATCATCCGGCATAAAAGCAACATCGAGCGCCTGCTGAAAAGGAGTGAGCCCAACCTCGCGAGAAAGAAGCAGTGAATCCATGAGTAATCGGCTGCGCATCACTGTGCTTGGAGCGGGAAGCTGGGGTACAACGCTGGCCATCCTGCTCCATGAAAACGAACACGAGGTTCGGTTGTGGGAGTATTTTCCGGAGCAAGCAGAAGCAGTCGCCGATGCGCGGGAAAACGCGAAATTCCTTCCGGGCATCGGGATCCCTAAATCGATCCATATCGGCTCCGATCTCGACGCCGCGCTGGCGGACTCGGAGCTCGTCTTGTTCGTCGTTCCGACACACACCATGCGGGAAACAGCCCGGGCGGTTGCAGCCACCGACCGGCTTCGCCCGGATTCCACCGTTGTCAATGCCTCGAAAGGTCTCGAGGAGCATACGATGAAACGAATGAGCGAAGTCCTTGCAGACGAGCTGCCCGTCGAACCCGGCAATATTTACTCGCTCATCGGTCCGAGCCACGCTGAAGAGGTGAGCCGTAAAATCCCAACTTCCGTCGTCATTGCCGGGGAGAAAGGGGATCGCATCAATCGTATCCAGCGCATTTTCTTCAGACCGTATTTTCGGGTCTATACGAATTACGACGTCGTCGGTTCCGAGATTGGCGTTGCGCTCAAGAATATCATTGCGATTGCCGCCGGCGTCTGCGACGGATTGGGGTATGGTGATAACACCAAGGCCGCCCTGCTGTCGCGAGGTTTGGTGGAAATTTCTCGTCTAGGGTGCGCTCTTGGGGCGCGCCGCGAAACGTTTTTCGGTCTCTCCGGCGTTGGAGATCTGATCGTAACGGCACTCAGCCGCCACAGCCGAAACCGCTACGTAGGGGAGAGGATAGGGAAGGGTGAGCCGCTCGACGCCGTGCTGAACAGCATGGTGATGGTTGCCGAAGGGATCCGTACAACGCGAGCGGCCGTTGAATTGGGAAAGAAGATGGACGTCGAGCTGCCCATCATCAAAAACATTTACAAGGTTCTTTTCAACGGTAAAGATCCAAAGGAGGCCATTATCGAGCTGATGAACCGTCCACCCCGCGAGGAAATGTGGTAGATCGTTTCAGCCAGCGAGAGAGGGGGCATAGAATGAAGTATACTTCGACACCTGCTAAAGCGGCGAAAATGTACTACTCGATTAGTGAAGTCAGTGAGCTAACAGGAGTCAAGCCTCATGTCCTCAGATACTGGGAGACCGAATTCCCGAGCCTGAAGCCGAAAAAGAATCGGGCGGGAAACCGCAACTACCGGCTCAAGGACATCAAGGCGATCCTCGTCATTCGAGATCTTCTATATAAGGAGAAATTCACGATCAGCGGCGCCCGCAAGAAACTGCAGGAACACTACGGCAATCCGGACGCGTTGATGAATCAACTCAATATTCCCTTTGCTGATCCCCAAGCAAGGCAAATATTAGTGTCGATAAAAAAAGATTTGGAGGAATTGAAGAACTTCATCGATACTCATGAGAAGGAAGGGTAAAGCAGCGACTTGTTTTGACTTGCAGGTGCTCTATAAGCATGGTAGAGTCATCAACAGGTCGGGGCGTGGCGCAGTCCGGTAGCGCACTAGCATGGGGGGCTAGTGGTCGCTGGTTCAAATCCAGTCGCCCCGACCAGTTTTAATGTGGGCGATCCTCCAGACCCATCCCATTACCCCTCTTCATGTTCGGTGCGTATTTATATAAACTTGGAGCCTACCTGGCCATTCGTCTCCCTAGAAATGTCTCCGAGAGAATTGTCCGTTTTATCGCCGATCTCCAGTATTTCCTCAGGTTCAAGGTTCGAAGGTCAGTCATCGCAAACCAGCGAATCGTACATGGAAACACGCTGAGTGAAAAGGAGCTCCGTAAAACAGCCCGAAGTGTATTCCGATCGTTCGCAAGAACGATGTATTGGTTCCTCAGACTGCCGGCATTGGGAGTGGAGGAGCTGAAAACGGCCGCGGACACAGAAATCCTGGAGATGTTCTCGAGAGGGCTCTCGAGCAAAGGTGGATTTATCATGACATCCGCCCATATGGGTCCATGGGAAATAGGAGGCGTCTGGCTTGCCGCCAATGGATTCAAGGTGAACACCGTTGCGCTCGACCACCCGTCCGAACCGGTCACGGTATTTTTCAACGAGCGAAGGGAACTTTTCGGGATGCGCGTATTTCCCTTGAAATCTTCGTTCATGAGTCTCAAACATGCGCTCGACAGGGGCGAGTGCATTGTCCTTCTCGTTGACCGCAGCTATGGGGGAACGGGCAGGCAAAGCCGCTGGTTCGGACGGGACGTGAGCCTCCCGATCGGACACCTCCTGCTCGCCATGCGTTGCCGCGTTCCGGTTGTCACCAGCGCGTTCGTGTTCGATGTGAAAGAGGGATTCAAGCTCGTGATCAAAGGAGTGCACTACCCCGATCCGCAGCTGGGTGAAAAGGACGCCATCAAGCACCTTCAGAGTCGCTGTCTCGAAGATCTCGAATCGCTCGTCAAAGAGTTCAGCGACCAGTGGTATCAGTTCACACATTTAGAATCGAGCAGAATCGAATGAAGCAACAAATATCGATCCTTGACCGGACGGCCGCCGTCATACCTGCTTTCAACGCAGCCTCTCTCATAGAGCGAGTCATACAAGATACCTCGCAGCTTTTGCCGGCCGAGCGGATCATCGTGGTGGATGACGGGTCCTCCGACAACACCTACGACATCGCAAGTGCTGCGGGGACGACCGTCGTAAAGCATCCCAAAAATCTTGGAAAAGGCAGCGCGCTTTGCAGCGGATTGAACAAAGCGTATGAGCTTGGGGCCGATTACGCATTTACGATCGACGCGGACTATCAGCATGATCCAAAAGAGATCCCTCATTTCATTGATCACCTGGAAAATACGGACGCGGATATTATCATTGGAAACCGCATGTCCGATATAAAAGACATGCCTCGCATCCGGATTCTCACCAATCGATTCACCTCATGGGTCGTGTCGTTGAAAGCAGGCCAAAAGATTCCGGACTCCCAGAGTGGATACCGTTTGATCAAGACATCGCTTTTCAAAAAGCTCCGAATAGTAACGAGCCGGTACGAGACGGAATCGGAAATATTGATCAAAGCGGCCAAGCTCGGCGCCCGGATCGATGCGGTCCCGATCAAAACCATCTACGCTGAAGAAGTCAGCTCGATAAATCCGTTCATCGATACCATTCGGTTTTTTCGGTTGGTAATCAAAAGCCTGTTCTGGTAATATCGCTCACTTCGGCAAGCAGGGGTAACAGCATTTGCCGTGGGAACGGTGCATATGAAGAAGTTCTTGATGCTAACCAACGATGACGGCATCGAAGCCAAGGGGCTCAGGGCGCTGGAGACGTCGCTCGCCGGGCTCGGGGATATCGTCGTAGTGGCCCCGGCGACCGAACAGAGCGCGAGCAGCCATTCGCTCACGATCGGCAACCAGATTCCCGCCGAAAAGCTGGACGATCGGCATTACAGGGTTTTCGGCACACCGACCGATTGTGTGTTGCTGGCGGTTCAAGGATTCCTCGATCGCAAGCCCGACTTTTTGATTTCCGGAATCAATCATGGCCCCAATATGGGTGAAGATATTACTTACAGCGGCACCGTATCCGCTGCGATCGAGGGGATGATATTGGGCATCCCGTCCATTGCCATTTCCTCATTGCAGCGAAGCCTGAACAATGCCGATGAGATATCGCGGCTGGCGCGGGTCGTCGTCGAAACGGTCATGAGAGAAGGCCTCCCAAAAGGCTGCCTGTTGAACGTCAACATACCGGATCCCAAGATCTCCCCGATCCGGAGCGTGAGAATAACGAAGCTCGGCTCGAGAGCTTATGAGAATTTGCTGAAGCGTGAGGCAGGCAAAGGGAGTATGGAGTATTACACGATCGGAGGGGACGATCCTATCTGGCAAAAGGATGCCGGGACGGACATTGCCGCCGTTCGCAGTGGATTCGTATCGGTAACCCCGCTGCACCTCGACCTCACCGATCACAAATCCGTCGTCGAAATGGAGAAGTGGAGGTTCCGGCTGTGAGTTGGACGGATTACAGAATCGCGCGCGAAAAGATGGTCCGGGAGCAGCTGATCGCCCGCGGGATTATGGACGAGCGCGTCATCGCAGCGATGCGGGAGATCCCGAGACATCTCTTTCTCGATCAGGAGGCGGGTCCGCAGGCTTACAGCGACCATGCGTTCCCCATTGGCTACTCTCAAACGATGTCGCAGCCGTTCACGGTTGCCTATCTATCCGAATGTCTCGAGCTGAAGGGCGACGAGCGCGTACTCGAGATCGGAACAGGCTCCGGTTACCAGGCGGCCGTTCTATCGAAGCTTGCTGGTGAGGTGTTCACTATCGAGAGAATCGGCCCGCTGGCTGATAAAGCCGCCGAAACTATAAAGGCATTGAACATCCACAACGTTCGGATCAAAGTCGGTGACGGCGCGCAGGGATGGGATTCAGGCGTGTTGTTCGATCGGGTGCTGTTCACGGCGGCGGCGCGCAGTGTGTCACACGAACTGCTCATGCAGCTCCGTGATGGGGGTTTTCTTCTCGGGCCGGTGCAAAGGGAAGACGGCGGGCAGGAGATCGTAAAGATGATACGCAAGGGCAGCGCGTGCACGTTGAAACGCCTCAAAGAATGCGCTTTCGTTCCGATGATGAGAGAAGGCGAGATGGACGCCCGAGACATCCCGATCAACAGGGAGCGTTTCCGCGGTGGATAGGATCGTTGATTTTTTATCTCGGTTTTCAACCGAGCTTGCCACGTTTGTCATCGCCACACTTCCAGTGTCCGAACTCCGGGGAGCCATCCCTTATGCCATCACCATAGGTGGTCTCCCGTGGCAGGAGGCCTATGTCATCGCCGTCATCGGAAATTTTCTCCCCGTATTGCCGATACTGTATTTTATCGGCCCCGTTTCCGATCGGCTTCGGCGTATCGATGCATTTGACAAATTCTTCACATGGCTCTTCGCCCGCACGCGAAGGAAAGGGAAGCTCATCGAAAAATTCGAAGCAGTCGGTCTGGTGTTGTTTGTCGCTATCCCGCTCCCTGTGACCGGTGCTTGGACTGGATCCCTCGCCGCTTTTCTCTTCGGCTTGAGAAAGCCGCTGGCAATCCCTGCGATCATCCTGGGGATCTGTATTGCCGGGGTGGTCGTCACTCTCGCAACCACAGGTGTTATCCACTTCTGGGGACTCACGCAGAGTCATTCCGGGTAAGGATACGACTTGATCCCATCAGGGGATTGTCGCTGAATAGTTCCGGGTAAGGACACGACTTGATCTCATCAGGGGATTGTCGCTGAATCATTCCGGGTAAAGATACGGCTTGATATCATCTCCGGAATTGGTATTCTTTTAAGGTGGTTTTGCGACCGGAGCCAGGATTCGCGAGAACCTGTCCTGGGGAGCAAAACCGTGCGAACATTGAGCACTCAAGCGTCGGGGCGTAGCGCAGCCCGGTTAGCGCGCCTGCTTCGGGAGCAGGAAGTCGGAGGTTCAAATCCTCTCGCCCCGACCACTTGTAAGTTAAAAATGCCTTCGTCCTTGGGCGACCTGCCAAGCCCTCGTTTATATAACCCGCCTGGATGTTGAGAACCGGGAAAGGAGAGCGTCGATGACCAAACCACCCGACAGCCCTTCCGGGAACGACAAAGGCGCCCCTGTTCCATCCGATTATGACATCCAGGATCAGTACCTGTCGGAAATCAACCGGTATCCGCTCCTCACAAAAAAAGAAGAACACGACTTCGCAAGAAGAGTCGCCGAAGGCGATGAAGAAGCAAGACGCCGTTTGATCCTGTCCAATCTGCGGCTCGTAGTCACCATTGCCAAGCGATACCTCGGGCAGGGCCTGGGATTTCTCGATCTCATCGAAGAGGGCAATCTCGGGCTGATACGGGCGGTATCGAAATTCGATTACCGGAAGGGATTCCGGTTCAGCACGTATGCATCGTGGTGGATCAAACAGTCGATGACGAGGGCGATCGCAAACCAGGCTAAAACGATTCGCATCCCCGTTCACATCTACCAGCTCATCAACCGCTACATCAAAGCGGAGGAGCATCTGCTCAACGCCGAACACGACGAGGAAGCCCTCGCCCAAGCCCTGGACATTACCGTCGAAAAAACGCGGATGCTTCGCAACCTGATTCAGGGGATTCGCTCGGAGGACCCGATCGGGAGCGCCGAGGCGCTCCAAAAGTTATCGGTGGAGTACGGCAAGCTGGTGTCGGCGAATCCAGAAGAGGTGATTGCGCTTCAAATCGAGAACGAGCGCATTGCCAGCCTGATCGAAAAGCATTTGAGCAAGAGGGAACAGGAGATCCTCAAGATCCGCTATGGGCTGGAAGACGGAAAACATAAGACGCTTGCAGAGACGGGCAAGATCATCGGCGTTTCGAGGGAAAGAATCCGGCAAATCGAGAAGAGGGCACTGCAGAAGCTGAAGCTGATGCTGGCGAGTCCGAAGGAAAAGTGAGGACACGATGGATCATTTGAAAAGTCATATCCGCGACATACCGGACTTCCCGAAAAAGGGAATTCTCTTCCGTGACATCACTCCGATACTGAAAGACCCGAAGGTGTTCGACGAGGTGATCGGCGCTCTGCGTGACCGGTATGCGGGGATGAAGATCGATAAAATTTTTGCTGTTGAGTCCCGAGGATTTATTTTCGCTGCGCCGCTGGCCCGCGAGATTGGCGCGGGGTTAATTCCACTGAGAAAGCCGGGAAAGCTTCCGTACGAAACGATGAGTGTCTCTTATGCGCTGGAATATGGTGAAGAAAGGATCGAAGTGCACAGAGATGCGATCGAAAAGGGGGAACGGGTGCTGGTACTGGATGATCTGCTGGCCACGGGGGGGACAGCGGCGGCAGCTGTGGAGCTGGCAAGAAAGCTGGGTGGGGAGGTGGTGGAAGCGGGATTTGTGATCGAGCTGGCTTCTCTTGGGGGCCGGGAAAAGCTTCCGGATGTCCCGGTGTATTCGGTGGTCTCGTACGATTGATGGGCGTTCATAGGTGGTGATGGTTCGGGCATCGTTGAGCGCTGGTTGATGGAGAAGAGTTGAGTTGATTCCAGCTCCTTGTTGAAGCTGTGTAATGGGGATTCCTGGATGCCCATCCGCCTTAGGCGGGCGATCCGTGTTGCAGAATGCTGCGTCAGAGTTCTTTAGCTCCGCGAACTTCGCTCGGCTTCCCGCCTCCGGCGGAGGATTCTCGCTCGCTCCGCGCAATGGTTCGTCACCCCTACGGAGCCTTCCTCTTTGCTCAGGGAAATAGTCTGTCATCAATGTAACGCATCGACTTTTTCATTCGCATATTAAGCTTCATTGCTTGCTCTTGCGGGTTGTTTTTGGTGTTACCGCTGTTGTCGCGCCTTCTGTTATGGGCTTGCGATCTGCTCGGTATACAGTATAATTGGATCGCGTGCCCCCGTAGCTCAGTCAGGATAGAGCAGCGGTTTCCTAAACCGCGAGTCGGACGTTCGAGTCGTCTCGGGGGCACCATTAGTTTTGATAACCTGCCGGATTCCCTTTGATGTTTCTGCATACATGCTCTAAAATTAAGACCATAATATTAGGTGAACAAGCCGCCGAGGTTGCGCGGGTGAACGCGTGCTCTGGATTATATTTATAACCTGCGCATCGAAACTCAAGGGTCGGCTTGTCATCTTGCTTCTTTTCAACACACCAAAACCGGCCCTTGGAACAAACGTCCCGCGCTTCCTTGACTTCTTCTTTAGACCTCCATTCCATTAATAGAGGTATGGCCATGAAGGCCGTCGCCCAGTGAGTTGGTACTATGGTTTCTTTGTCGAGGAGGCACTTCAATGATCACTAGATTGACGACTCGTAGCCCAGTCGTCGTTCAGAGATGCGGTGGAATGGTCCCATGCATTCTGGGGGCGTTCGTATTGTTTCTCTTCGTGGCATCGTGCAGTGATGATTCGAGTCCGGTAGCCCCGCCTAGCGGAGACAGGAATTGCATCGACTACGCAGACTACATGCATATTACGGGATCGGTTGACACCCCGGGTTATGCTCATGGCGTGGCGGTCTCGGGTAATTATGCCTACGTAGCGGACGGGTATTGGGGCCTCCAGGTGATCGACATCAGCACGCCGGCTTCGCCTGTGATCACGGGATCGGTCGACACCCCGGGTTACGCCGAAAGCGTCGCGGTCTCGGGTAATTATGCCTGCGTGGCGGATGGATCTTTAGGTCTTCAGGTGATCGACATCAGCACGCCGGCTTCGCCTGTGATCACGGGATCGGTCGACACCCCGGGTGTGGCCGAAGGCGTAGCGGTCTCGGGTAATTATGCCTACGTGGCGGATGGATCTTCAGGTCTCCAGGTGATCGACATCAGCACGTCGACCTCTCCATCGATCACGGGATCGGTCGACACCCCGGGCGAGGCCGAAGGCGTCGCGGTCTCGGGTAATTATGCCTACGTGGCGGATGGATCTTCAGGGCTCCAGGTGGTCGACATCAGCACGCCGGCTTCGCCTGTGATCACGGGATCGGTCGCCACCCCGGGTGTGGCCCGAGGCGTCGCGGTCGCGGGTAATTATGCCTACGTGGCGGATGGATCTTCAGGGCTCCAGGTGGTCGACATCAGCACGCCGACCTCTCCATCGATCACGCGATCGGTCGCCACCCCTCCTCATGCTCTAGGCGTGGCGGTCTTGGGTAATTATGCCTACGTGGCGGATGAGACTTCAGGTCTCTGCGTGATCGACATCAGCCCGCCGGCTTCGCCTGTGATCACGGGATCGGTCGACACCCCGGGTTACGCCAAAAGCGTCGCG
>WVZY01000034.1 GCA_011772205.1 Candidatus Latescibacterota bacterium | reverse complement strand
GATTGAGGAAACATGAGTAAGGCGCTTCTCATTGATCCATTTTCGGGTGCGAGCGGAGACATGCTGCTCTCCGTCATGATCGACCTCGGCGCTCCCTTCGAGTCGCTACTGGCTGCAATATCTTCTATCCCCGTTCTGTCAAAAGCCGAAGTCAACCGGAGCAAGGTCAAGCGGGGAGTTATCCGAGCCACCAAGCTCGAGATGAATCTCCCGGACGACACAGTGCACCGTTCGCTCGGAACGATACTCGACATCATCGATGCGGCGGACCTGGAAGTCGCTGTCAAAGAGCGTGCCGCTGGCACGTTCCGGCGTCTTGCGGAAGCAGAGGCAAAAGTCCACGGTATCGATGTCGAAGAGGTGCGCTTCCACGAGACCGGGGCGCTCGATGCAATCGTCGATATCATAGGTTTCCATCTCACCGTCGAGCATATTTCACCCGAAAAGTGTTTCTATACGGAAATCGCTCTCGGCTCTGGCAAGGTGCGCTGCGAGCATGGCGAGATCCCGATTCCCGCTCCGGCTACGCTAGAACTCCTCACGGGGCACCGTGTGATCTTCTCCGAGAGGAAGGAAGAGCTGATCACTCCCACTGCGGCGGCGATCATCGCTTCGATGTTCGAGCCACTACCGCGGAATGCGCATGTCAGACTGGACAAAGTAGGCTATGGAGCTGGTACCAGGGATAGCGGCGGACTACCCAATGTGCTCCGTGCAGTCCTGGGCGAAGTTGTCCAGGCGCCCAATCGCGTATGTATCGTAACCTGCACCATCGACGACATGAATCCGGAAGTATACGGTTACATCATGGAAAAGTTATTCGCTCTTGGATCACTCGAAGTTTACTTCAATCCGATTATGATGAAGAAGAACCGGCCGGGCCTGGAGATGACCGTTATTGCTGAAGAGACGGACTTGGACCGTGTCGTTCAGTTTATCCTGTCTCATACCACGACTCTGGGGCTTCGCATAAACAGGGAGGAGCGAATCGAGCTGCCACGCGAATGCGCAACGGTTCAAACGCCTTACGGATCCGTGGAGATAAAGATAGGTCGCCTTCCTGACGGGAAAGAAAAGATCAGCCCCGAATACGAATCCTGTCGTGCGGCAGCCGAAAAAGCGGACGTCAGCATCCTGGAGGTCTTCGATGCTGCGAGAATCGCATGGGGGAGGAAAGGGCGAGAGCAATCATCCCAATGAAGCACCTCACTATCGCATATGTAGTACTCTATTTGATCGGAGCGCCTCTCCTATATTGGGGATGTGCGCCGCGGTCCAAAGCCCCGTCTGCCGGAGGAAAAGTGTTTCTTCATCGCGTTGAAAATGGAGAGACACTCCAGCAAATTGCCGATGACTATTACGGTGACCCGAAACGCGCCGAGGATCTCAAGGAGTACAATGACCTGTCAGGGGAGACTCTCTCTCCGGGCGCTTTTATTCACATCCCGCTGAACAAATCCGAGCTCAAAGCGCTCAAACGCAGGGAAGAGGCTCGAGCTCCTTATAACCAGGGGCTCGAGCTGGTTGCTCGCGGCTCTTATGTGGATGCTGTGCGAAAGTTCCAATCGGCGCTCGAAATCGATCCTGAATTTGTCGATGCCAGGTACAACCTGGGTGTCACGTATCAGAACATGAAGGCGTACGACAAGGCACTCGTCCAGTACAAGGAAGTGGCCCGGCTCCGGCGGCAGAATCCTACCTACCTGTTCGCCACGGGTTACTGCTTGTTCCACATGAACAACCATGAAAAGGCGGTGAAGTGGTTCGAGAAGGCGCTCGAAGTCGATCCCGAACACGCCCGTGCGCAGTACTCGCTCGCCGTCACCTATGAGAAAATGGGCCAAGATAGGGAAGCCATTCGAGCCTGGCGCCGCTATCTGGAAATCGACGGCGATAGCGAGTGGGCGATTGAAGCGAGAAAGCGGCTTAAGAAACTGGAGCAATGATTTCGCTCGAAAACGTCACTGTATCCCTCCCCCGTGGAAAACCGCAGGCTAAAACGATCCTGAAAGACATCACGCTCTCCATTGAAACCGGTGAAAGAGTGCTGATCCTGGGTGGAAATGGGTCGGGGAAAACGACCCTGCTTCAGGCTGTCGCAGGACTGATTCCTCTGGATTCTGGAACGGTTACATTCAGTCGATGCGAGGAATCATGCAGCGAGTATCCGGCAACACCTTCCATTGCCCTTCTTCTCCAAGAACCCGACAACCAGTTTGTTGCGAGTTCCGTGCGAAATGAGCTGCTGCTGAGCGCAAAATCCGGAATGAAATTGCATGGTCCAAACAGGGGCGATGCCATTCGTAATGCAATCGAGATGTTCGAGCTTGAAGGAATCCTCGACAGAAATCCACACCGCCTATCCGGCGGTGAAAAACAGCGCCTTGCCTTCGCCACCGTTTGGCTGGCCGCTCCGGACATTCTTTTGCTCGATGAACCGACGTCTTACCTTGATCGACGATCGCGCAAGCGCTGTTACGAATTTGTTGAAAGTTTGAATGCCGGAGGCGTCACGATCTTATGGGCCGCGCCGGGAGGTGAGGATCTCGTTCAATCGGACATGACTGTATGGATCGATAAGGGAAAGCTTCGTTATGTCGGATCCAGTAATCATCTTTTCTCCCAAGAGCATGATTGCCTGTCCACGCTCATTCCTCCACCTCTCGTTGCCCTCTCTTCATCGCTCTCCAGGGAGCTGGGCAGCCGGGACAGGTTTCGTGAGCGGGTCTCGAATCAGCGAGGAACGCTAATGAAATGGAATGGTCGCTTGCGAATTCAAACAATCGCAAAAGAACTGATCGATCTGGTGGACAGCGCCCACGAGATCAAGGCGGACGGTTCGATGAAATACGAGAAGATCCGACCAGGTCCGCATCTTTCTCGTGCTTCCAAACCGGATCAGGAGGTTCTAGCATTCGAGAACGCATCCTTCGCTTACGATACCTGCGAGGCAATCCACGGAGCAACTTTTCAGATCCCATCCGGGCAGTGTATGGGCGTGTGCGGACCCAACGGCTCAGGGAAATCCACGATCCTATCCCTCGCAAGTGGAGTCCTCGAGCCAACATCAGGTCGGGTCAGGCGATTGGGGATGGGTGAACTCGATGCCGGCGAGAAACGGATATTTCACCTGTTCCAAAGCCCGGAGAGGATGTTCTTTGCCGAAACGGTATTCGAGGAACTGGCATTCGGCCTCAAGTACCTCTTCGGTGAAAAGGACCGTATGGACGATATTGTCTCGCACGCCTTGAGCCAATCCGGCTTAACACCGCAATCGGTGCTCGACCGCTCCCCGTTCAGCCTCAGTTTTGGGGAAATGAGGCGGCTTGCCTTC
The DNA here is from genome assembly GCA_011772205.1 of Candidatus Latescibacterota bacterium. Taxonomy (GTDB): domain Bacteria; phylum Krumholzibacteriota; class Krumholzibacteriia; order WVZY01; family WVZY01; genus WVZY01. The sequence continues at coordinate 11,750 of WVZY01000034.1, read as the reverse complement.
GCCGTGTGCGTGTCTCTTCGGCCGAAACTGCTTCTTCTGGACGAGCCAACAGCTTGTCTCGATGTGCCCGGTAAGGAAGTTCTTCGTGGGATTCTCGATCGGTTTCTTTCAAAAGGTGGGACGGCGCTGGTTGCCTCTCACGATGTCGATTTTCTATGTGAAATATGCGGGCGGCTCGTTTATCTCGATCAGGGGCGCGTCGTGGCGGATGTAGACATATCGTCAGGAACGCTCCCCGTGGAAGCAAACTGGCCCGATGAGGCCAAACCGCTCATAGTTGCTGTGCAAGACGCGATGGCGGCGATGGGTGTCGCTGTGGCGCCGCGGGCGGTTACGGTGAACCGCTTGGTCGATCTGCTCGATTATTCCTCGCAAACCCGGAATCCGACATAGCGCAAGGGGGGACGTTTGTAAACCGAAAGCCTGTCTCTGGATGACACGGCAGATAGCCCCATTATTTTTCCTATCCCCTTTGCATCAACGACCCACTCGGCCACGTTCCCACCGAGATCGTACAATCCTTGATCGCCCACCGGCTTGAAAGAACCGGCGGGCTCGATGAGCAACCGAGTTTTTTCGAGTTCCTCGATTATTGCCAGGAGTTCATCTCTCTCATCTGGTGTCGCCTCGTATCCGGCCCAATATTCCAGATTGTTCTCGTTGCCGAGGTTCGATTCTGCCGCTTTGAGCAGCTTTTTCATCTCATCTTCTCTTGGCAAACGGAACGAACGACCTGTTCTCTCACTGAGCCACATGCAATACGCCTGGGCAAGGGGGAGAGAGATCTCACTTGCTGGATGGTTCTCCGTTCCTGGAGGAACAGTGTAGTTCGGATCGAACGCTCGGAATTGCGCGCGGGTAACTTCGAATCGTCCAATTTTGATCCCTTCGAGTTCAGCCACCTCAGGAATAATCGTCGTTCGGTCAAGATCGCCGAGGAGATGCCCCTGACGCTTTGCAGATGCTTTTTTGAGTTCCAGCGCGATGAGTGACTCTTCGTTGAGCGCTTCGTCTTTCTCTTCGGGCGCACCGAACAGGTACTTGTCGAACCAAGCGAGCTCCTCCTCCATTTTCCGTTGCCTGTGGGAGAGCTTCGAAAGGCCGTGCTTGGCGCCGGGAAACAACAGGAAACGTACCGGTGCCTTGCCGATCTGCTGCATCGCCCGGAAATGCTGCCATCCCTGCTCGGTGGGAACGTTCCTGTCCTCCGTCCCGAACATGATGAGAGTAGGAGCAACCATTTGCTCCATACGAAAGAGCGGGGAGATGTTCACGTAGGTTTCAGGAATCTCCCATGGAGGGCCGCCAAAATAAGCGTTGTCGAACGCGGCTCCAAAGGCACAGTTGCCGTAGTCGCTCGCCCAGTTCACGTCACCGGCACCGGCGCACAACGCTTTGAAACGCTGGTCCTGCAGACAGCACTCTATTGCGAGGATCGATCCGTTGCTCCATCCCATGATACCGAGCTTCTCGGGATCCACCAGCATTTCGCCGATCAGATAGTTGATACCGGAAAGGATGTCAGGCACCTCATACTCGTAGTAGTGTTCTTTGATCGATTCCACCCATTCGAGACCGTAGTTGCCGCTTCCGTGGTAGTTTACCTTGAATGCAAACGCGCCTTTCGACGCAAGGAGGTGTGGATAGTTGGTCCACCGTTCGGTGAAAAAATCGGGGTCCACGCCGGAAGGGCCGCCGTGTATCACTCCAATGAGCGGGTACTGTTTGCCGGCTTCGTAGGAGAGCGGATAGTACAAAATTCCTTCAACGGTGTCATTGAGCGCGCCCACCCATTTGACGATTTCGGTGCGCGCCAGGGATTTCTTTTTCAAGGACTCGTTCAGGACGATGCATTTTCGTTCATGTGACAATTTGTTGCCATCGATCTTCGCCGTCATTACTTCCGGAATCGTCGAGGCAGCGGAAGAGAGATAGATGATGCGGTGTCCATTCCGGTCGGCGGCGCTGAGGCGCATCGAGTGTCCCGTGGGCGAATCCAGCAGCTCTTTTTCGTAGCGGTTGCCTTTTCTGCGCACGTGTGCGAGACGGCTCCTGACGCCGTTGGCAAGAGAAACAACCACACCATCTTTGACGATTTGGTAAGGGCCGCCAAGGCCCATTTCCCATTCGAGGGGGATTTCGTTCAGATTTCGAGATTCCAGGTCGAAATAATAAAGCTGCGAGATGCCCACATAGGTGTTCGTTGAATCGCTGGCGATGTCTCGCCTGCAGAAAAAACCCTTGTTTCCCGTATCCCATCTGAAGTCGTATGGATCGACGTGGGGTGCTGTGGCAATTTCAGTGCGCTTATTCGCTTCGAGATCCAGGAGGAACTGTTTTGGCGGAATCCGGCGATCGTACGTATAGTCAATGCTTTGGTTCTCACTTGTTACAACCCAGCGGCCGTTGGGAGAAACACTGAACTCCAAGATCACGCCGGCGCTCTCCGTCAGACGCTTTGTTTCTTTCTTAACGATTTCAATTTGAAAAAGTCGAACGGGCGGATAGTGCTCCTGATCAGCAACGATCAGCACATCGTCCTTTTCTTTTTTCAACCACGTTTCGCGAAACGTCGAATCTTCCCGGGCTGCAAAAAGGATCGTTGTTGGATCTTTCCAGGCGTAGCTCCGTACGCCGGTGGGGGAATCGGTCAGCTTTTCCGGCTCCCCTCCTTTGAGGCTCAGGAGAAATATCTGCCGCTGGCCTTTTGGGGGCCGACGAATAAAAGCGATTTTCGTTCCATCGGGAGAAAACTGCGGCGACCTGTCGTCCAGCGCACCGCGGGTTAGCTGAACGGTGATCGTATCATCCAAACTCGTCAGATAAATATTTTGCTTCCGGCGATTCTTGCTCTTATCTGAAGTTGATTTGACCCATGCGGTCCACTTCCCGTCCGGGGAAATGTCGAAACTTCCAGCCGTCTCCAAGTCGATCACGTCTTTTATGGTAAGGGGATTTATTTTGGCCTCTTGGGAGTCTGGTTCTTCGCTTGTATTTTCGACTGAGCTGAATTCCATTGAAGTTGGATGCGCGGTGGACATCGCCAAATGAGAAAGGAAAAACAGCATAGCGGCGAGAACAATAAATGCTTTGGATAACGAAAAAATTTTCTTAAGGAACATGGTACCTCCTCTTTCAACCATATGTGTCGTGAGATAAGAAGCTGATATGAACGGCATCACCATATGTGAAGCGCGGAGAATGTCCAATTGTGTTAGACAGGATCATCTCATCAGGGCGACCAAGACTCCCGCATTGTCCATTTCTCATTCATCCAGGCTTACTATATTAAGTCTCTTCGAGCGCTTTTCAAAGGAGAAAAGAATTTTCCAACTTCCGTGCATTGGCACGGCATTGTTTCGGTTGACGCAACAAATTGTTCAGCTAAAATAGTACGGTCAGCCTTCCACATTAACGAGCATTCGAGGAGAGAATGCTCCGTGGTCTTGGTATTGCCGGATGGATTGGGGCCCTACGAGTCTGTGCCGAAGCAAAGAGATATCGCCGGAACTCTCTTTGCGATCAAAAAGTCAGACAGAGGCAAGGCTCGACATAACCTACCTTATCTCACTACCCTTTTCATCAATCTCGAAAATCACTTCATGAGAGGGGAAGTTGAATAAGTACTCGTTTCTTGTACGTTGAATTGCGGCCTGAGGGCTGCTGACAAACTCAAGGGAGGTGTTCAGGTGGAAAGCGTAAGCGAACAGCTGATAGCATTCGCCACAACGTACGGCCTGAAAATTCTTGGTGCATTAATCATTCTTATTTTGGGTCGCATTGCGGCCGGTATCGCGAGGCGCATTGTGCGGCAGCTACTGACCAAAGCAAATACGGATAAGAGCATTGTTACTTTTGTAGGCAGCTTGATCTACACGCTCATCATTGTGTTCGCCATTGTAGCCGCTCTCGCGAAGTTCGGAGTAGAAACGGCGTCCTTCATCGCGATTCTGGGAGCGGTGGGTTTCGCAGTTGGCTTTGCGCTGCAGGGATCGCTGGCGAATTTTGCAGCAGGAGTCCTCATTCTCGTTCTCCGACCGTATAAAGTCGGTGATTATATCGAGGGAGGTGGCGTCGCGGGCAGTGTGAAGGCAATTCAGCTGTTTACGACCGTTCTTGCCACGCCGGACAATATCAAGATCATGGTACCGAACGGGAAGATCTTCGGAGACGTCATCAAGAACGTTACGGCATTCGATACCCGGCGCCAGGACATCGTGGTAGGAATCGCGTACGGCGCCTCGATCCAAAAGGCCCATGATGTTTATCTAAATTTGATACAATCCGACGAAAGGATTTTGACCGACCCGGCCCCGCAAGTGATTGTGTCCGAACTGGCCGATTCGAGCGTGAATCTCACCGGACGGTTTTGGGTGAAAAAAGAGGATTATTGGGCTGTTCGATTCGACATTACCCGCAAAGTCAAGGAAGCTTTCGACGCAAACGACATTGAAATTCCTTTCCCCCAACGGGTTGTGCATATGGCCCCGCAGGCAGCGGCTTAGGGCTGGCAGAGTGCGCGCTTTACCGGGGTTCGGCTGGACTTTGAAGCAAGAGCCTGACATCATACCGAAACGCGGGGCGGTGATCGAAGAGAGAGCAGCCGCCTTTCTAGGTATGGGCGGTTCGACCTACTTTGGAAACCCTGTGGCTTCGCGTTGCTCTGAGAATGCGGGGTGGCGCTTCGTTTGACAGGCCTCCGTCCACCCCGCCCGTCGGTACACTGGATGGAGAGGGTATGAGGAAAAGTGATTGTTTGCTCACCATCCTGATGGTGTTCACCGCAGCGCCGGCTCCGGCGTCCAAGGAAATCACCGTATCCACTGCTGAAGAGCTTCAGGCAATCTTCGCCAGTCCTGTCGAATCCCTCGCCGTCCAGCTGCTTCCCGGCCAATATCACCTGGTCCCTTTTGAGAGTGTGGACTCCACCTGCGGGAACTGTGAAGATCCAGAAACCTTCGTGCGGATAACCGTTGGTTTGCAGATATCCGGGGAGCGGGTGCAGATCAGAGGGCCCGAAAAATCGTCTGCCGTGATCCATACGCACGCCGGGTACGGCTTGTTTTTCAAAGACTGCAATGGAGCTCTTATTCGAGACATATCCATCACAGGTGGGGAGAGGGATCCGGACGGCAATGCCACCGATGCGGCAATCGTTGTAAAGAACAGCTCCGTGGATATAGTTGCCAACCGCATCTACGACAACATTGGTGACTCGACGGTCGTCTCCCAAACCGTTGTTGGGATCATGGGTATTTGCGGAAGAGAGAACGCGAGGCTTCGAATAATAAGAAATCACATCGTACGGAACTCATGGGACGGGATCGCTCTCTACCGGGATGCTGAGGCCTTGATAACGGGCAATACGATCGATGGCGTGGATAAAGCCGGGGGTGGCAAAATTGGGGGCGGACGTGGTGTGGGGATTGGAGTGACCTGGAATGCAAGGGCAACGATTTCCGAAAATCTCGTGAAACGTTACTGGAAGGGTATCGGCCTGTTTGTGGATGCGAATGGAAACATACAGCGCAATATCATCGAAGATATTCTCACGTGGGGAATCGCCTATTGGGATGCGGATAAGGGCAAGCCGATCGGCTTCATTGAAGAAAACATCATCTATCGGACGGGTGCCTGCGGTGCTTCGATCACGCGGGCCGCACCGTTCGACTCGACTGAAACACCCGGCCGGTTTGCGCGGAACATCATCGTAGAGACGGGGCAAAATTCAAAGTACGATGATCCGGATTATTATTGCTACCAGTGTGCGCTGGCGCTCCATGCCGTGCCGGAAGGATTTGTGATTGAAGACAATCTCTTCTACAACAACCGGCGGGCGAGCAAGGATCTGCCAAACTGGGATGTGAAAAATGAGGAGTTCGAAAAGGCTATCCTTGAGCGCTATCATGATTATGCGAAAGATCCGCTCATATGGTCTATATTCCTTGAAGATTTTTTCAGGCGCTCGCCGGAATAACGCAGCGGATATCAGCTGATGCATTTGAACATTGGCGGGGGAAAATCATGTCCGATGAGCACTACGAAACAATCCGCCCTTTCATTTACCGCAATTGGAGCATTCACAACGATGTAATGCACATCGTCACGAGCCGCCAGGGCGGTGTGAGCGAGGAACCTTATCACTCCCTCAATCTTGGCTTTCATGTGGGTGATGACACTGACGCGGTTTTGGAGAACAGGATGCGCGTCTGCAGGGCTGTAGGTGTGGATCCAGGGGCGCTCACAACAGCCGAACAGGTACACGGATCCTACGTCGCCGTGGTGGGAAAGACGGACAGAGGCAGGGGGGCGCAGGGTGCAGCTAACCGGCTTCCAAAGACGGACGCAATGGTCACGAACACGCCGAACATCCCTTTGATGGTCCTGGTTGCCGACTGCGCCGTGATTGGATTGTACGATCCGATTCGAAAGGCGATTGGAGTCGCCCACGCTGGGTGGAGGGGAACCGCTGCGGGAGTCGCACGAAGGGCAGTGGAGAAAATGAAAGAAGTATTTGGTTCGAACCCGGCAGATCTCATTGCTGGGATCAGCCCTTCGATCGGCCCTTGCTGCTATGAAGTGGGGGACGGCGTTTGCCGTGCATTCCAAGGAGCTTTTCCGGAGACGGTGGAACGATTCTTTACGAAATCGAAGAAAGGAAAGGCGCACCTAAACCTTTGGGAAGCCAATAAGTGGCAGCTCGAGGAGGCTGGATTGAAGAGGGCGGACATCGAAGCTGCCGAGTTGTGTACGGCCTGCCATACGGATCTCTTTTTCTCTCATCGAGCGGAGAATGGCAAGACGGGAAGGTTTGGCGGGTTAATGATGTTGCGCGGAAGCCAGCGCCGTTGATGTGACTGCGGTATGCGGGTGCGGAGATGAGATGCGGAAAAAACCTGGAACAAAAGAGAATGTTCTTGCTGTATAACAATCAAGAGGGGAGATCGAAATGAAAACTCTCGTAATCGTTCTTACTGTTTTGGCTGGTATCGCTGTGGGAGAGATGGATTTGGTTGCAGAAAGTACCGAGTTAACTGAGTCTCGCGAAACAGGAGATGTCGTCAAAAGCAATAATGCTTTCGCGGTTTCCCTCTATGACAAGCTCAAGCGAGAAGAAGGGAATCTCTTTTTCTCTCCATTCAGCATTTCAACGGCGCTGGCAATGACCTATGCCGGCGCAAAAGGCGAAACGGCATCCCAGATGTCAAACGCGCTGCGGTTCGCGTTGAAAGCGGACCGTCTCCATCACATCTATGGTGCTGTCATGAAAGATTTGAATGCCAGAGGGGAAACCGGCGGATACGAGTTGAGCGTAGCAAATGCTCTCTGGGGGCAGAAAGGCGTAAAACTGCTGGAACAATTTCTCGATCTAGTTCAAGCTTCATATGGAGCAGGTGTTAAGGATATCGATTTTGCCGGCGATCCGGAAGCTGCCCGTCTCGAGATCAACGGGTGGGTGGAAGAAAAAACCAAGGAAAAAATCAAAAATCTTTTGGCCCGGGGGACCATCACCCCATTGACGCGTCTCGTCTTAACCAACGCGATCTATTTCAAGGGAGACTGGGCGTCGAAATTCGATGAAGCACGCACCCAAGATGCTCCTTTTTTTCTTGTCAGCGGCGACTCCGTGGATGTCCCGTTCATGAGCCAGACGGATGAGTACGCATATATGGAAACAGAGGACTTCCAGGCGTTGAGCCTGCCATACGTGAACGAGGAGTTGTCGATGGTTGTATTGCTGCCCAGAAAAAACGATGGACTCAGCGCACTCGAGGATTCCCTTTCGCAAGAAAACCTGGCCGGCTGGACGCAGAGATTTCACAAACGGGAAGTTACTGTATATCTGCCAAAGTTCAAAATGACGTCCGCGTTCAAGCTGAACGAAGTTTTGGAATCATTGGGCATTGTCAACGCCTTCGATCCAGGGCTTGCCGATTTCTCGGGGATGACGGGAAACCGGGATTTCTACATGTGGGCGGTAGTACACAAAGCCTACGTCGATGTGAACGAAGAGGGAACGGAAGCCGCAGCGGCAACGGGTGTCGTGATGGGTATCACGTCCGTTATGCCGGAGGAAATACCGGTCTTCCGGGCTGACCATCCGTTTATTTTCATGATCCGGGATAACAAGACAAAGAGCATCCTTTTCATGGGGCGGTTGGCTGAGCCGGAGGAATGATCGAAGCACGCAATACTGCGAGCCAATCCTCCGTGAGTAGGGTTGGCTTTTTTTATCTGGACGGAAACCATCCGTTTCGATGTTGTTGACGAAGTGCCCGGGTGCGGTTACTTTCAATTAATGTTGACAGATCCCGGAGGTAGGGATGGATTTGAAAGAAAAAGCGGCAGTCGTTACGGGCGCAAGCAAGGGCATTGGGCGCGCAATTGCCGTGGCCCTTGCCCGCGCCGGCGCGAATGTTTCCGTTTCGGCAAGGAGCAAGGACCTGCTCGAATCGACTGCGGATGAGATTCGTGCCCAGGGCGTGGAAGTGCATTCGTTTGCCGGGGACATGCGGAACGAAGCAAACATTCGAGAATTCATAAGCGGCACCGTTCAAAAGTTTGGGCGGCTGGATGTGCTCGTTAACAATGCGGGTATAGGTCACTTTCATCGCATCATCGACATGCCCCTAGAATCCTGGGATGAGATGTTCGATCTGAACGTGCGTGGTCTTTTTATTGCTACGCGTGAGAGCCTCCCTCACCTTCGCAATGCGGGCGAATCAGTGATCGTAAATATCGCGTCAATTGCCGCTAAAAATGCGTTTGTGAGCGGTGGTGGATACGCACCTTCGAAGCATGCCGTGCTGGCCTTCAGCAGATGCTTGATGCTGGAGGAACGTGATAACGGCGTTCGCGTGCTGGCGATTTGTCCGGGATCTGTCCGGACGAACTTCTTCGATCCGCAACATGAGGAGATGGCACCGAGATTCGAGAAGATGCTTAGGCCGGAGGATGTGGCGAAAGCGATTCTGGAAATGATCCGGATGCCGCAACGCGCCATGATCAGCGAGGTCGACATCCGGCCGACGAATCCCTAGTTTGTAGCATTTCTGAAAAGCAGGTGACGCATGAGCGCGATCAAAAAACTCAATGACGTCTACCGGAAAGCGATGGTGCTCGGTGCGGCGATAGGCGGAGGACTCCTTTTCTACGTTCTCATTGTCGAGGTGCTGAAGTCCCAGCTGAAACCGGTGGAGCCCATTCCCGGCGAAATGAGCGCAGATCAATCCTATCTTGATATTTTAAGACTGATCTTTTATATAATCGCCTTTGCCCAATTCGCCGTACTGAGTTTTGTAAGAGGAATACTGCTGAGGACAAAGGCATCGGATACGGTGGATTCGTTATTGGAAAAACTCCTCCGCACCACTATCGTAACGCTCGCCATCTGCGAGGTTCCGGCCCTACTCGGTCTCGTACTGTTCTTCGTCGGGCGGTTCTACCCGGATTTCTACATTCTCTTCGCAGTTTCTATGGCGATGCTCTTTTTCTATTTTCCCAGGTACAATCGATGGAAAGAGTGGATCAGGAATAAGGCTGGTGCAGATTGGGAGGTGGAGGGGTATCGATGAACACTCAGGTTTAATCACGGGAGCTGGAGATGTTTGTAAGAGATTATCGGCGCTGCAGAGAGATAACTGCCGGCGACGGCACACGCTTGAGGGAGCTGTTTAATCCCCTCAAAGACGATATCGAGCTGGATTACAGCTTCGCCATCGCAAGGTTGGCCCCTGGTGAAGCCTCAATCCTGCACCGCCTGAAATCATCCGAGATTTACTATGTCCTCGTCGGAGAAGGCGAAATCCACATCGGGGGCGATCAAGCAGAAATCAGGCCCGGCCAAACGATCTATGTCCCCCCGAATGCCGCTCAGCGTGTGAAAAATACAGGTGACGTTGACTTGGCTTTCATATGTATCGTGAATCCGGCCTGGAAAACGGAGGATGAGGAAATCCTCGAATAATGGAGTCAACGATTGAATCTGAAGCTGCCCCAAAAATTCGAGCCATATCTTAGCATCGGCACTTGCTCATGGAAGTACGATTCTTGGAAGGGACTTGTTTACGATCCAACCGTCAAGTATCGACCTTATGACTATCTTCCCGATTATGCAAATCATTTTCAAACGGTGGAAGTCGACCAGTGGTTCTGGAGTCTTTTCCCTTCGGGCGTGAAACTTCCTGAGACCCGCGCGGTAAAAACATATGCCGACGGCGTTCCCGATGATTTCATCTTCAGCGTGAAAGTCCCGAATTCGATAACCCTTACTCATTTTTACGCGAGACAACCGGAACAATGGAACGCTTATGCGAACAAGTCGAATAAGCACTTTCTCAGCGTTGAACTCCTGAAGCGGTTCCTCGATAGGCTTTCCCCCATGGAATCAAAGCTGGGCCCAATCATGTTCCAGTTCGAGTATCTCAACAGAAAGAAGATGCCGTCGAGAGATGCGTTCCTGGATCGCATGCACGAATTCTTCGAACGGGCTCCCAAAGGTTTTCAATACGGGATCGAAACGCGCAATCCTAATTACTTGTCCAAACCGTTTTTCGATTTCTTGAGGGGCCATCATCTGGGATACGTTTTCATCGATGGGTACTACATGCCCCCAATCGGTGAAGTCTATCGCGCACACGATACAGCGACTGCGGACTTCTCCGTCATACGCCTCCATGGGGGAGACCGCCAGGAGATCGAAGAGCGGACGGGAGGAACCTGGGACCGAGTGGTCGATCCACGTGATAAGGGACTTGAATCGGCCGCCAAAATAGTGAACGATTTCTGTCGCAGGAACGTGCACACATTTCTTAATGTGAATAACCACTATGAAGGGTGTGCACCGCTCACGGCGGAAAGGTTCGTGAGAGTGCTCGAGTCGAAGCAATAATCAAATGGTAAGTGCATCATGTTGGATTTCGACAAGTACGAAGTGCTGACTTTTGACTGCTACGGAACTCTTATCGACTGGGAAACGGGCATCCTTGCAGCACTCCGCAGTGTCCTTGCGGCAGCGGGGAAGCGGGTGACTTCGGACGGGGAAATACTGACCCGCTATGCCGAAATCGAGTCCAAACTCGAAACGGAAGCGTACAGGACTTACAAAGAGACGCTCCGAATGGTGGTGGACAGGTTTGGAGAAAAAATGGGATTCGAGCCGATCGGTTCCGAGCGTGATTGCTTGGTGCATTCGCTGGGGAGCTGGCCGCCATTCTCCGATACGGTAGCGTCCCTTGGAACATTGAAGCAAAGATATAAGCTCGCGATCATCTCCAATACGGACGACGACCTTTTCATGAAGACGGCCAGGACCCTCGAAGTAGCCTTTGATTGGGTAGTGACGGCAGAACAGGCGAGGGCGTACAAGCCGTCGGCAGGGATCTTCGAGTTCGCCTTTGAGAGGATTGGTCTCCCGCGGAATCAAATGCTTCACGTCGCACAGAGTATCTACCACGACATCGTGCCAGCGAAATCCCTGGGACTTTCGACGGTTTGGGTCAATCGGCGTAAGGGGAAAGTAGGGCCGGGAGCTGCCAGACCCGCCATTGCAACCCCCGACCTCGAAGTGCCGGATTTAGCTTCCCTCGTTCTGGAGATGGGCTTATAAACTCGGTGAGCTGAAAACTTGCTTTGGGTAGGCGTTCCTTGTTGCGGAAGGCTCGTGGGGGTTTCCTCGCCGCGCTCCCGCTTCGCTCGGCTATCCACCTCCGGCGGGGAATCCTCGCTCGCTCCGCGTAACGGTTCGTCGC
>WVZY01000029.1 GCA_011772205.1 Candidatus Latescibacterota bacterium | reverse complement strand
CCCCCACGGAGCCCTTCACAACGAGGAACCCCCCGCAGGGCCTCCCGTAACAAGGATCCCCTGCTGCTATTAGCTGTTGAAGCGAACAAAGCAAATGGGCATATTCGCTGAATATGCCCATTGATAAACGCGCTCGAAAGCTTCGGGAATCGTGCCTTATCGGACCATCGTGAGCTTTCGGGCAACTGTGATCTTTCCTATCTTCGCCCGGCAGAAATAGACACCTGAACCGACGAGTTCTCCCCCATCGTTTCGCCCATCCCAGCGAAGGAGAAGACCGCTCTGCGATGCAGGTCCGTTGAAAAGCTCTCGGATCTTGCGGCCGTTCACGTCGTAAATTGACACACTCAAAGGGCCGGGCGCCGGTAGCGACAATAGAATCTGTGTTGCTGTCCCCTCTCCAAAAGGATTGGGAGCGCTCAGGATGGAGAATCCAGGAACGGCCGGCTTCGGCTCCACTCCCACAATGCTTGTAATCCCGAAAAATGCACCAATCTGCGTCGGATCCACCCTGGGATAAAGATCATCTCTATCGGTTGAAAAACTCCCATGGCCCATGAAGTGAATGTTGTAATAGGGAACCTCCAACGTACTATTCTCAACCGGATCAACAACCTCTACGAAACCCATATTAACCGGTTCCCCGCATACCAGGCACGTGTAGATGCCGTGCGTCATATGATCGATTGCGTAGAGCGATTCGGGCATCGGGGTGCGGGGCAACGAATTGATGCTGGCCGCCATTACCGATGCCAGTTCGCGACCGTCTGGCATTCCGTTGTTGTTCTCATCCAGGATTGTGGGATCCAGACCGAAAAACGGCTCTTCTGCGTCCGTCAATCCGTCGCCATCCGAATCCAGATCGACGGGCACCCAGTGCGCCGTTCCATCCCCGGAGAGGACAGTTTTCAAAACTGACGGTAGTACTCGACCGTCGTTATAAGTGCCATCAAAAACGAATCCACCATGAGCTAATGTGTGCAGCCCTACGAACGGGACATTCACCGAAAGACCCTCGAGAGGATTCACAATCCTCGCCAAGCCCATGTTGAACGTGGCGCCGCAAATTTCGCACTGTTCAACGCCGTCCATTTGCAGTTCCAGCATGTAGGGTTGATCTGGGTGCGCTTCCCGAGGAAGCTGCGCGATGAGCGGCAAAAGTTCCTCGGACACTTGGGGTCCATCCTTCACAGTATCATCATCTGTATCGGCGTCTGCGGGATCGGTATTGAAAGGCGGTTCTTCCTCGGTATTCAGGTAATCGTTATCGGGATCGATCCCACCCGTTGGGAGCAAATGATCCGTGCTCCCGAGGTGGGGCATAAGGATCTTTATCAAAGCGTGCAGATCAACCCTGCCCAGATGAAAAAATCCATAGTACCCAAGACTTCCATGCTCCAAGTAGTGCAAGGCAATATAAGGAATATCGACCGATAATCCTCGCCAGAGGTGCTGGATCGTCATATAGCCCATGTTCACTTCCTGACCGCAGGCAAAGCATTCCTCCAAACCCATGAGCAGGTGGTCTTCAATTTCGACGCCGAGCGGCGGAGAGTTGATGAGCTGACCCAGTAGGAGGGCTATCTGTACGCCATCCAGAATCTGGTTCTCATCGGTATCCGATGTTTCCCAATTGTTACCTGAAATAACCTCTTCGGCTACAGATAGATAATCCTGATCCAGGTCATCTGCGACGTACAGCCAATGAGGGTTTTGGGCAGCTGCGGGAAATGCTGCGGTTCCGGCCATCAAAGCAAGCGAGGCAGCGACTCTAGTAACCATCATCGGAAGTCGCCGCGCAGGAGGATTGAACAGTACCGATCCGGTACCATAGCGCTGAAGACATTCCATATGGATCCGCCGATAATCGCGAATGAGTCCCGGCGTCACATGGCATGACGGGCAAGCCCAATGGAAAAGCATCTCTTGATCAGCCGGATCGATTTCATTCGGAGCGTATGGGCTTTTAATGAATGCTTCCACGCAGCAAGATGGATATCCGAAGAGCTGCCCCTGCATTCTGGTCACATCCGGAGTATCCTTCAACCGCGTCCCTTCAAAACGTCTCCTATACAGGTCCGTATAGCTTCGGCGTTTCGCAAAGACCGTCTCGTGAACACTCCGCCCAATTCTGGTTCGTCTGTCGACGGTTTCCAGGGCAAGACCCTCGGAACGAATGGCCTTGCGGGCCTCGTCGCTGATTGGCTTCTCCCAACGACTGAGCGGCTTTAATCCATAACGAGTTAGTAAAACAAGGTAGGCAAGTTCGAAATCGAATTGAGTGATTCCAGGAGGTGACATGGCGCCCTCCTTACGTGCGGAAGTAAACGATGTGGGGACCTTTTTGGGGAGACGTATTGGATCGGCGTTTCCTAGGTTCGCTGAAGGAAAAACAGCACGCTCGAACGCCAATATCAATGATGACAATGATTAGCGGGAGTGCCGCCGAATGCTTAAAGCGCTACTCGATACGCGCGCTGACACCGAAATAGCGGCCAACCAAATACGACCTCCCTATTAAATATACATAAAAGTTTCTGGTAAAATGTCAAGTTCTTATTAGGATTGGCGGCATCATGCTCTGCACATCCAACACATTCCCATGCGAGTCTGGGCCTATACCCGAGACTCAGCCATCCTCAGCTAATTCTTGACGATTTTAACCCACTCCCCTTTCTGAACGCGATCGCTGAGAGTCATGCCGTTGAGTAAGGCAAGTTCCAGCCACATGTCCTGGTCCACTCCCAAAGCTCCCAGCACGGTGGCTAAATCCCCGCTCTTTGGCGCTTGCTCGATGCGCAAAACGCTGGGCTTTTTGTTGAGGGCCGCATGATCCTGGAGTTCATCAAACCCACTCATTACCTGTGTAAATACAGGAAAGTAATCGCCATAGAGCTCTGCCGTGGTGAAACCATGGAATATATAAACTTTTTGATCTTTAAGAATGAAATAAGAAAGAACGCGCAGCTCTTTATCCCCATCCATCACACTGGTCTGCAGAACGGTTGCAGGGAACCCATGGACCGTGGTGGATACTCGGCGCTTCACGGTGGCTTCATTCTTTGCTGCAAAATCATCCGCCTCCTGTTGCGGATTCGCGCTTTTTCCCAGAGTCAGCTGAATAGCTGCTTTCTTATCGGGAGGCGTCATTTGCACTCTGGCGGGAGTATTGACCGGCGTCCAATTTGCGGGCACCGGGAACTTGAAACGCAATTTTGGATGGTAGAACGTCTGATTCTCGAAATACCCCTGCTGGGGATCATCTCCATAAACGATTCCGTTGATCTTCTGTACATAATGGTACTTTTCACGTTTGAGCGGACGATAGAGCGCTTTACTCTGCCAATCATCGGCTAGCTGGTGGACCCGCACTTCCCGATCACCCGGGTCAGGATGCGTGGACAGGAATGAAGGGAGACCCTGCCCGCCTTCGTCGCGCATGCCTTTAAGCGTCCTGAAAAAGCCGGCCATTTTATGAGCATCGTAGCCCAGTTTGGAGGAATACTCGACCCCGAGCACATCGGACTCAGATTCTTGCTCGCGACTGAATTTCAAAAACAACAGACCGAGTCCCGCGCCGGCCACATCGGCGAATTTCCTGAATTCTTCCGAGATCAACGATCCCAGACCCAGCCCGAGACCGGCAAGCTGTGCTCGGGAGATCTGCTCGGCGCTGTGCCGCGCAGTTACGTGCCCGATTTCATGCCCCAGAACGCCGGCCAGTTCGTCTTCGGAATTGAAATGGGCAAGAATGCCGCGGGTCACATAGACGTACCCCCCAGGGAGCGCGAAAGCATTCACAACCGGACTATCCAATACTCGAAATGTGTATTCCAGCTGGGGGCGATGCGATTTCTTTGCAAGCGATTGACCCAGATCATCGACATAGCTAGCGAGCTTCTGGTTTTTATATAGCCCGTATTCGGCCACAATCTGAGGATCGGCTTCCTTCCCCATCGCGATTTCCTGGGATTCGCTAACGAGTGAAAAGGTGCGCTTGCCGGTTACATAATCCGTCGTGCACCCATTTCCCAATAACACGGAAGTCAGCGCGGCTAATATTACGACTTTCACTAAGCGCGTATGCAAAATCATGAGACGCCTCCCTTTGATAGCGTTCATGCGAGTACCTTGTCCAACTCCAACTGCAATGAGCATCATATAACCGATCGTTGCAGACTTCTATAGCTAAGAAACCGTTCGCTTGATAGGGGTTCGATCACGGCACCTTCACCGTGCTATTCCGGTCCCGGAAAACGCAACGCTTCGGAAATCTCAATCCAAACCCGCGGAATCCGAGCCGCCCAAGCAGAGCCAGATAAACACAAAAGTAGCTGATAATGTAAGATATAGGAAATAATTTCTATTGTAAACTCATCAATTGGGTTTGCCTTGCGCATGGAGTTTTTTTCATTAAATTTCTAAATAAGAATATATGGTATTATATGTCCTTATTATTTGGAGGTTCCTATGCGCAACTCTCTAAATGTATTCGGCCAGATAAGCATTGCGGCTCTCGCCCTGGTGATGGTTTTCCCAATTGCGGCAGCTGGAGAGGCCATTACCCTTTCCCCGATTAAGGACAATACGCTGTATCAGCAGGCCTCGGGCAACTTGAGTAACGGTGCCGGCAGCCACATTTTCACGGGCAAGAATGCATCGGGACTCGTACGGCGGGCACTACTTGCTTTCCCCATTGCGGATAGTATTCCAGCCGGGGCAACTATAGACAGCGTGAGCCTGATGCTATTTATGTCCCGTACTCGGAGCGGTGCGCAAGTCAACGAACTCCACGTCGTTATAAGCGATTGGGGCGAAGGAGCCTCAAACGCAACGGGCAACGAAGGGGCTGGCGCCACATCGATGCTTGGCGACGCTACCTGGATCCACACTTTTTTCAGCACATCTTTTTGGACAAACCCAGGCGGAGATTTTTCACCTGCGATCAGTGCCAGTCAAACTGTCGGCGGAATAGGATCTTACACATGGACGAGCACTCAGATGGTCACCGATGTTCAGACGTGGCTGGACAATCCTTCGGCTAATTTCGGCTGGATCATCGTCGGCAATGAGGCTTCCAGCACTACATCAAAGCGCTTTGACTCGCGAACAAATGCCACGTTGTCGCAGCGCCCTGTGCTCTTTGTCAGGTATTCCGTCTCAGTTCCCGTGGAGAAGGAGACTTGGGGCGGAATAAAAGCCATTTATAGATAGCAGTAGGCCAGGCATCCAAGTATATTGCCGGGCAGATCAACTTAAACGCGCTGGCGAGAGGTAACTCACCCGCCTGCGAATTTCCATTTCAACCCGGTTGGCTTAATTGGAAAGGATTCCAACTCGGTCAGCCAAATTTTGCTTTGATTATTCCCTTATTGATTTTCGTGTTCGGATGCAGACAGCGCAATCTTTATTGCTCAATCAACCTTAATACGTTGAAAGAATCGCCTTGCAGCAATCAAGACGCAATCGCCTTTCACTTTTGACACGTCAATTCAAGAGGTTACAACTGTAAGCCCACTAACCCCTTAGTGCCCAACGCAGAATATTGCTCAACCTCGGAGGAGTGCCTTGCATCAAGATTGCGACTCGAAAGATCCGTCCGCCCGCCCACACGAAGAACAGTGTAAACAAAAGAATTCCAACCAAGCCAATCCAGGGCTGCCACACGGGCACACCGGCTGGCGTACTGAGTCTGAGCAGCATCAGCATCGGTGTAAACAATGGAAACAAAGACAGACCCGTAGCAAAAGGCGCCAGGGGAGCTTCCACCACAGGTACCAGGACGAACATTGGCAGCAGAACCGGCAGCATAGCAGGAAGAGTTAGAGATTGAGCTTCTTTTGTGTCATTGCACGTTGCGCCAAGCGCTGCGAGCATCGACCCAATCATGACAATGGCCAGAAGCATAAATGCGAAAAACCAGGGTATGAGATGGTATGGAATGTATTCCCCAAGCCCCATGTGCCTGAGGGCGATAATCCCCCCGATTACATAAACCGCAGCGCTTGTCAGCGACACTGCAACTCCGCCGAGGAGCTTGCCCATCATGAACTGAAATGGTTTGATCGATCCAAGAAGGACTTCGGCAATTCGCTGGGATTTTTCTTCCATAACCGATTGAAGGAGCGGCACTGCTCCCATCATGATCATTAAAAACATCAGCATCGTCATGATTAATGGTATCCCGACCGCCTCCCCCTCATGGCTCTGCCGAGCGTCCAGGACTTCACCAGTTTCTGGATCGACAGCGACAAGACCGAAACCTTCCACGTCCACCCACGTGAAGAGATCCTTGACGGCTGATTCATCAATTCCAGCCCCTGCCAGACGCTGACGTCGCAAATTGTTATTGATCGGCCGGACCAACCAGCGGCGCAGATCGTCCAATGCCGCATTCTTCGAATAGTAAGCGATCCGATAGCCCTCGGGATCCTCACCAGGATGCAGCACACTCGGTCCGATTTCGACAAATGCGTGAAGTTGACCATCACGCACACCGTTTGACAGTTCCAATCGCTGCGCCATTGGATTTGCTGCATCCGGTTCCACGATTTCGATCTCATAAGCGGGCCTTATTTTTTCTCCCGTCTCCTTGTCGAAAACATTCGTTGCGTTTCGTTCTTCCGCCGCTTCAACGAGAGCTTCCGCCACCAAACCCGATCGATCCACGATGGCCAGTCTCTGGTCGGTGGTATCGACGCGGTCCTTGAAGAGCGCCATCCCGATTGCGCTTCCTCCCATGAGGATCGGCGCCAGCACGAGACCAATGATAAATCCCTTCGTCCGTACCGCAGCTTTATACTCGCGCCTGGCAAGCCATATTACCTTACGCATCGTTCACCTCCCTTGCTTCTGGACCGGCAATCCGGAGAAAGATGTCGTGAAGTGAAGGCTTCGAGATTTCGAAACTGTTGATCCGAGTTTTTTTCATAATCTCCGTCAACACTTGATGCGGATCACAATCCCGAGTTATCCGCAACTCCTGCACTTGCCCGAAGTCATTGATCTTTTCCACACCTCGAAGATCCTTGAGCACGGAAGCACCGTCCCCTGTTCGAATTCGTATTGTGTCGTAACCATATTCATCCTGTATCGATGCCAGCGTACCGTTGAGCACTTTCCTGCCCTTGAAAATCATAAAGATGAAATCGCACATCCTCTCGGCAACGCTCATATCATGCGTACTGAAAATCACCGTCGTTCCCTTGGATTGCAGATCCAGCACCGCTGTCCTGAGGATGTCGGCATTCACTGGATCCAGTCCGGTGAAAGGCTCGTCAAGTATGAGGAGTTCCGGCTGGGATACAACGCTGGCAATGAATTGAACCTTTTGACTCATCCCCTTGCTCAACGAATGAACCTTTTTATTCGCCCAATCACTCAAGTCGAGCCGCTCCAGCCATCGCTCGACTTCGCTACTTACGTCCTTTCCGCTCTTGAGCCCTCCATAAAACTTGAGAACCTCGCGCACTTTCATGTTTTTGTAAAGCCCGCGCTCCTCCGGGAGGTAACCGATGCGGTAGGTACAGGCTCCATGGACCTCTTCACCGAACACGCGAATCGAACCTTTATCCGGATAGAAGATATTCATGATCATGCGTAGCGTCGTAGTTTTCCCGGACCCGTTAGGCCCGATGAAACCGTATATACTTCCCTGCGGAACGGATAGTGACAAGTCGTTTACTGCGATGGTGCTGCCAAAAGTCTTTGTAACGTTCTCCAGCTCTATAACGGCCATTATGAAACTCTCCTTGCGAGGCGCAGCAGCTTCGCAACAGCGAGATTCGCATGCGCGGTGGATCCTCTATGTCGCTAAATCATTGCATCGCGCCGGGAATATATTTTTCTATTACGTAATCCATTTATCTAAAAGCATAACTCTTGTCGAACGCTGCGCATGCAGAAGAAAATCATTTATCTCAATGAGCATTCCATTTCATATTGCTTGACGGTGAGCTTGAATCGTAATTTTTCCAGCAGCTTCAACATACCTTCATCCGAATGATCTACGTTGATTAATTTTACGACTGAGACATCCGAAGGACTGGTTTTGACAAAATGCGAAACGAGACTTGTAGCAATTCCTTTCCGGCGATATTCCCTCTTCACCACAAGGCTCATGATCCAATTGATCAATGGATAATAGACGAGCAGACCGCCGCAGATCCCTTCTACGAAAGCCCCATATATCTCGACCCTGTCGGGAATTCTTTCGATGCTGGCAAAACTATTCTCCCAAGATGGTTGCCAATCGATGTGTTCACTGAATTCCGCCAGCCCGCTTTTCCCGAGCGGTTTTACTTCCAGCGGAAGTTTTGAAGCTGCATACAAGTTTGCGCTCTCAATATTCAATTCGAAGCAATCGAATTCGCGCGTTATCACAAAACCTGCTTTTCGATAGGCCCTTACAGCGGGCTCATTCGCCTGTATCACTTCCAGCAAGAATTTGCTCACTCCCTTCTCCCTCAGTCTCGGAACGGCGAAATCGAACATTTGTTTTGCAATTCCCTTTCCTTTATAAGCGGGTATTATCCCCGTGCCCGCATCGAAAGCAGACAACGAGTCATTCCACACGTCGATTCCGATAATCGTAAAACCCACCATCTTCTTTTTATCGAAGACACCCACGGAGGATTCGAACTCAACACCATTCTTTATCGCTCTGTTTAAAAGAACCTCCCTTGTCACATAGCTCGCATCCACATAGTAATCTGCAAAAGCCTCCACGAAGGTTCTGTATACCAGCGGAAAATGGTCTCTCGTTAGAAAAGAATAGTGAAAAGCCATTTCTTTTCTCTCAGAACGTGAAATGATACTCCCCATCATTTGCGATTCATAAATCAACTCTCTCCAATTCTTCGGCCACCCGGAATCCGTTATTTTCGATCGTCTTCCGCGCCTCACTTCCCGGAATCAATGCGGGATTCGTGTGATTCAGATGGATGAATCTTACTTTGATGCGGTCCTCTGCCGGCAGCGATTTGAATCGATGCATGCTGCTGGTAATAAGAGGATGGGGAAAAGTCGACATATCGCGTCCCGGTATCTCTCCATCAGAATAAAACGTTCCATCCAAATAGGCGACGTCGACTTTGGGGATCAACTCCTCGATGTGTTTGCCCTGATCATCCCAATCATCCCAACTATCGATGTCCGAAATATAAAGCACCGAACGGTGGGGCTCTGTGATGAGGTAACCGATAACCTCTGAATACTCCTGCCGGTGCGGAACAAGAAAAGGCTCTATTATCAGGTGAGGGCTCAATTCGACAGCAACTCCATTGCTCAAGGGTTCGAGCGTTATGTTGTTGTAGTTCACCAGTTGGCTCCATGGGCCGTTCTCACTCAAAAAAGTCAGCATTCGCGGCATCGCATGCACCGGCACTCCTTTGGTTCCCATGACCTCATGACCAAGATGCATGAGCCCGGTGTAATGGCCCATGTGGGCATGAGTGAGAAAGATTCCGTCAATGCCGGGGCGCTTATCAACCGGATTCAATTCATCGAGTATGTGCAGCTGCTCTTTGAAGTCCGGTGTGCAATCGATCATCCATCGTTTGGCGGCCGTGGAATCGACGATTGCCAGACAGGACACGAGATGCCTGAACGCGCCGTTCCCCCACCCTGGATGATCTTTTGTGCCTGCCTGGGGGACACCGCCATCCTGAGCTATTCCTAATACAACAAGATAGGGCTGCTTGCCCGTACTCTCCCCGAGTCCGTTGACGGGCCCGGCACTCATCATCAGACAGAAAGACAGGGAAAATATGCACACAGTCACTCTGAACATTCGCAAACCTCGCCTATGAGCGGGACTCATTTTAGTGAATCCGAATATCGCTGATCAATAACTGGATATTGCCGCCCAGTTCTTCCCGGACATCGCTCAAGCCAACGCCTCATATACAGCCGCGGCGATTTTGATATCCTGCACGGCAACGCCTGTCAAGTCGGCCACTGTAATTTGACTATCGGATGCACGGCCAGTTTTTCTCCCCGCAATGATATCCCCCAACTCGATCAACTCGTCTTGCGTGATGTCACCCGATTGCATCGCTTTGAATATCTCACCTCGCAGGAGGCATTGTGCGATGCTGTCTGCAACGACCACGTCCGCTTCGCGCAAAATGGCCGTCTCCAGCTCCTGCTTGTGGGGTGTATCGGAGCCGACCGCCGTGATGTGCGTGCCGCTTTGCAGCTCGGACGCGAGAAGCAACGGTTCGGTGGCGGGAGTGACCGTGACTATCAGATTGCACGTACGAAGAATCTCGCCAGTGTCTCTCGTCGTCTCAATCGCAAAATCATTTGCTTCCATGTCCCGGCGGTACCTTTCCAGCGGTTCTTCACTCCTCCCCCATGCCAGCACGCGCCGGCAGGTCGTGACGTCCTTTAGATAAGAAAGCTGCAAGCGCGCTTGAACGCCTGTGCCAACAACACCAATGCGCTCAACATTCTTGGGAGCGAGGTGCTTTGCCGCTATCGCACCGGCGACCGCCGTGCGAATATCGGTCAAGTGCCCCTCATCCAGTAAAATGCATACCAATTGTCCCGTATCTTGCCGAAACAACACCATCAGACCGTTGCCGGAAGGTAAGCCAATCGTTGGATTGTCGTAAAAACCCGATGCAATTTTGATGACGTAGTATTCATCGTTGATGAGACAACCATATTTGATGTGGACTTCTCCTTTCTCGAGGATTAATTCACCGACCGGCGGCACGTTTGCTTGCCCCAGGGAGTAGGCTACGAATCCTTCTTCGATGTCGGAAATGAGATCGATCGAAGGCACCACCGCTTTGATTTGTTCCAATGAAATGGTTTTCATATTGCTCTCCCAGCCATTCCGGCCTCGCGGCAAAAGAACCGGTTTAAGCTCACGGTCTTTCGATGGCGTCGTAAAGAACCGCTATCACTCATTGCTTCTCGAAATCTCCTGCCCCGTATTCTTCATAAGACAGTTTTCAAGGTTTCAGCACTGATATTTGCGCCGCATATAATGAGCACGACGTTTTTGTCGGCAAAGCGCTCGGCCATTTTCAAAAAAGATGCCACGGCGACGGCTGCCGCTCCCTCAATGAGCATACGGTGGGTTTGTATGAACATCCTCAGGCTTTCTTTGATTTCAGATTCCGTGACCGTCATATACTCATCCACGAGTTTGCGACAGAGATCGAATGTAATCGCTCCCGCTTCGATACCACCTGCCGTGCCGTCTGACAGGGTGGGGAGGGAGGGCAGGTCCAGGATCTTACCCGCCTTCACCGATTGAATCATGACTTGTGAATTCTCGGGCGAACAGCCAATGATATGTACGCCGGGATTCGTGGTTTTGAGATACCCTGCAACGCCGGAAATCAATCCCCCACCGCCCAGCGAGACGAATACAACGTTGATCTGTTGAAGCTCCTGCTCCAATTCAATACCAATCGTCCCCTGCCCGCCAATGACCTGCGGATCGTTGTACGGTGACACATAAACCAACTGGTTTCGATCGGCGTACTGCCGCGCGTAAACCTCCGTCTTTGCCGCATCCTTTTCGAAATAGCGTACCTCGCCCCCCAGCCGTTCGATGATCTGAACTTTTGAGGGGACGGCATCCTCGGGCACGAAAATGATGCCCGATGCATTGAGCTTGCCGAGGCTCCATGCGACGGCCGCACCATGATTGCCAGTTGATGCCGTTACAACGCCTCTCGCCCGCTGCTCTTCCGTCAACGACAACAGCTTGTTCATAGCCCCCCGAACCTTGAACGCTCCGGTGTGCTGCAAATTTTCCAGCTTGCAATAAACGTTCGCTCCTCCGAGCTGACTGAAATAGGGCGAATATTCCAGGAAAGTCTGCCGGATATAAGGCCGAATGCGGTTCTCGGCGAGCAGCACTTCTTTTCGAACATCCATGGTTTTTCTTGCCATTCAGGGTCGTGGCATCATTCCGCTCACGTTCAGGATGTGCCCGTCCACATCGCTTAACTATTCTTTAGTTCATCAATCAGCTCGTGAATCCGGTCCAAAGCCGGAACCAAATAATCGTGTGGGAGACCGAAACTGATTCGCACTAGATGATCCATGCCGAAATGGTCGCCCGGGATAATCATCACGCTCTTTTCCCGGCACAAGCGCTCAACCAGGGCCGTCGAATTGATATCGAGATGATAGCGGACAAAAGCAATGGCGGATGCCTGCGGTGCAGTTAGACTCAAGGTGCTTCCGTGCTCGTCCATCCATTTCTCCAGAACGAGATAGCCCTTACGAATATAATCCCGGGCGCGCTGGATGAGACGCGGCCGAACTTCCGAGGAAAGAGCAATTGCAGCGAGCTTGTTCGCGAGTATCGTCGCGCTGATCGTTGTATATTCGTGCCGCGCCCAAATATCATCTATCATATCAACAGGACCGGCTACCCAGCCTATTCGAAGCCCCGGCAGGCCGTAGGCTTTGCTCAGACTGCCCACCGCCAGTACTCTGTCATACCGTCCATAGAAAGAAGGACATTGCTCGTCCGTTAGACGCTCCGCGCCGCTGTACACTTCGTCGGCCAGGATCCATGCTCCTGCACGGTCGGCCGCGGCAACAATGGCTTCCATCTCCGCTTCGGTAAGGATGCGCCCGGTTGGATTGTTGGGATTGCATATAGTGATGAGTTTGGTATCGGTTGTTATTGCGTCGTTCAATTCGTCCAGGTCTGGCGCCCAGCCCTTATCTTCCCGCAAACAGAATGTTTTGATCTTGAATCCATGATTTTTCGCAACTCCCCAAATCTGCATGTAATTGGGAAGCATAATGACGATCTCATCACCTTCGGAAAGCAGGGTTCGGACGCTGTTATAGTTGGCTTCGGCCGCGCCTACCGTCACCAGAACATTGTCAGCTTTTGCTCCGTTATACAGCGCTGCAATGTTCTCGCGCAGTTCGGGGATACCGTTCGCATGCGGATAGTTCAAGTCCGTCTCGAGCAGGTGTCTGATATGGCCGGGATCATCACCCAATAGTTCACTGAGCAAAACGGGATGTACACCGCTTTCGGACAGGTTGTACTCGACATCCTTTTCGTGTTTGGACATTATGCGTTCCATCAAAAACGGTTGAAAATCCGGCATATATTGATCTCCTTCCTTGATTTGTAATTATTCGCCTGGCTGGAGATATGATGATAGAAAAATTCTACCAAAGAACGTGCGCAATAACAATGCGGGGAATCCGCTGAGAGAAGAATTCGGACAAGTCCCGAACGCTACCTGGTATCGCTCATATAAATCAGAGGTCTTGTATGTTGATTTTCCGCCTACTCCACCCCATACACGATAAAGAATTGCTTCGGCAGAAAATCATACTCTTTTGCAGGTTTGAAACCCGCCTTGGCGAGATCGGCGGAGAGCGTCTCTTTGGAGAGATGCTGCTGCGGTGGTGGTCCCCATGGACGTTCCTCCCACGGCTTCGGGATGAAATCGATCACAACGAGGCGTCCACCGGGAGCCAGACCTGCCCGCAGCTTTTTAGCATATTCTGTAAGTTCTTGAATATAATGATAGGTGTCGACCATCAGGATCATGTCCACACCGCTTGCTGGTAACTGCGGATCGTCCCTACTTACTTTTACCAGCTCTACGTTCTCGAGCTGCTCGGACTGGAGCCGCTTCTCAATATAGTCGAGCATCTCATCAGAGATGTCGGTGGCCCAAACCTTTCCAGCGGGTTCTACAGCCTTGGCCACACGGATTGTAAAGTACCCCGAGCCCGCACCAATATCCGCCACCCGCTCACCAGGCTTCAGTTCCAACGCCTTCATGACTTCTTCCGGTTTCTGAAACTCATCGCGCTCCTCGCGCTCCAGCATGGCGATATAACCTTTGGACCATGCGCCCCGCAACAGTTTTTTGAACCTCGGCTCCTCCCACAGGTTCTCGAAATCCTTGTCTTGCCTCATCTGCCTGTGGTTCCAGAAACCCGCATCGACGGCCTTTTGGAGATATTCATAAGCCTTGACCTTGTTGCCGAGAAGAGAATACAGACAAGCGATGTCATAGAGCGTCTCATAGTGCCTGGTCTCGACGAGCGTGTTCATCTCTTCAGCAATCTCGAGCGCTGTTTCGTAGTTCCCGCTTTTATAAGCTTCTTCCAATTGGCCCCTTAATGTCTCATACTCGGCCGGTTGATCATCACTTGCCCAAGCTGCCGTCAAAACCACGCAAGTTATCAGGATTACCAAAAGCCACATAGATATATAGAGAAAAGGTCTGGCTCGTTTCTGGCTCTGCATGATATCCTCCTCAATCTTTGTGTCACGAATCAGAATGCCAGTTCTCATCTCGACGAAGCAGACTCAATGCATGACATGATCAGCGCGCCAGACATCGCCGAGCCGTCGCGAGGCAACGAACTAGCGGTATCTACGAAATAGCAGATGATTCTGTTGCAACCAATGCCTATTTGGCTGCAACGAGTCTGAAAGGGAAGGCATCCCTTTATCGCGTTTAAGAGAGCCACTGGTAACAAAATCAGAATGTCTACGTATTAAGAAGCCAAGGATATCAACAGGTGAACGGATAAAAAGTCCATTCCGTACATGAAATGAAGGATTCCTTTGATCTCCGAGAATCATTGAATCGATAGAAAACGCAGATATCTTGAAAGGTGTGCTGGTGACATAATCCCGACAGAACCAGCCAGGCTTCCTCGTTGCAAACCTGGTGAAGGAGTTGCCGAAAAGCCTCAGGAGACAGCTTGCATCCCGATAGCAATACCACTCAAGTCAAACGAGAGATCGGCGCTTTGACGGCGACGAGCATCGTTATAGCGAATATCGTCGGAGCGGGGATATTCACAACGTCAGGAATCATGGCCGGAATGCTCCCTGGATCCGGCTGGATTTTGCTATGCTGGATTTTTGGAGGCCTCATCGCCATGGCCGGCGCCCTTTGTTATTCCGAACTGGCCACGCGGATGCCCGAAGAGGGTGCGGAATACGTATATCTGAGAAAGCTTTACCATCCCCTCCTGGGCTTTTTAACCGGCTGGACCAGTTTTTTCGTAGGGTTTTCGGCGCCAGTCGCTGCCTCAGCGATTGGCTTTTCGGAATATCTGTTTGCGGGACTCGAACAGCAGGCAATTGAGCATGCAGCGACACCTCTCGCTGTCAAGAAGCTGACTGCCATAGTCATCATTCTTCTGTTCACCATCGTGCACTACTTGGGTATTCGGCTCGGTTCGGGAGTCCAAAATTTTCTTACGGGCATCAAGATCGTCATCGTTCTCGGTCTGGCTTCAACCGGGCTCGTGATCGGAAGCGGCTATAGGTCGAATCTATCGTTCGGCAACAACGATTCCTTCGAATGGCTGGCCATTGGCACTACGATGATGCTCGTGATGTTTGCCTACAGCGGTTGGAACGCCAGTGCGTACATTGCCGGCGAAGTGAAGCAGCCGCGCAGGACACTGCCCCTTTCTCTGCTTGCAGGAACGATCACCGTGATCGTTATATATTTTGCGGTGAACCTATTCATATTCCGCTCCCTTCCCTACGCCGAGCTGAAAGGAACCATTGCCGTCGTGGAAAAGGCTTCGGTGAGCACATTTGGAAACTGGATGGGCAGGGGATTGAGCATCATGATCGCTGTGGCGCTCCTTTCTTCCTTGAGCGCCTATACCATTCTTGGTCCGAGAGTCTACTTCGCCATGGCTCGAGACAGGCTATTTTTCCCCTTCGCGGCCAAGGTGCACCCACGTTACCAAGTGCCAGGCAGATCCATACTTTTGCAGGGCGCCATTGCCGCCGTTATGGTATTCGCTGGGACGTTCGAGCAGCTTCTCATCTACCTTGGCTTTACTTTAGGGATATTCCCCTGGCTGGCAGTGGCGGGCCTGTTCATCGCCAGGAAAAAGCACGTCGGGGATGATTCTGCAGTGAGGGTGCCGGGCTATCCATTGGTCCCTCTGTTTTTTCTGGCAAGCACCCTCGGGTTGATGGTCATTGCCTATATGAATAGACCTCTGGAATCCTCGGCCGCCGTTTTGACCGTTTTGGCTGGGATCCCCTGCTATTTTCTCTGGGTAAGGGCGCTAAAAGCACCGAGGAGCTAGTCCTCCGACCAGCTTCTCGCTTGCACTCCATATCTCGAGATAACCTCTGCGAAGCGTTCTATAGTGCAAATGATGATTATATCTCCGCACTCTATTTAAGTCCTCTCCGCTCCAGCAAGGCATCGATCTTGGGCTCGGCTCCTCTGAAACGCTTATAGAGCACCATTGGATCTTCTGTCCCGCCTGCTGCAAGAATATGCTTTCTGAATGCTGCCGCCGTTTCTTTGTCGTAAAGATCCTTTTCCTTGAAAGCCTGGAACGCATCGGCATCGAGCACCTCGGCCCAAATGTAGCTGTAATAGCCAGCGGAGTAGCCGCCCGCGAAAATGTGCCGGAAATAAGGGCTCCGGTATCTCACAACGATTTCAGGAATCAAGCCGATCTTGCTCAATGACTCTTCTTCGAACAGAAGCGGGTCGAGTTCTTTCGGCTCCGTTATCGTATGCCAGTCCATATCCAGGAACGATGCGGCGAGATATTCTGTCGTGGCAAAACCCTGATTGAAGAGCCGCGCTTTTCGAAGCCGATCGATCAGCTCCTGAGGCATTGGCTCATCCGTGTCGTAATGTCCTGCGTACTCTTTGAGAACGCGAGGATCGAGCGCCCAGTTTTCCATAATTTGCGACGGCAACTCGACAAAATCCGTAGCGACGGCAGTCCCCGACAGCCTGGGATAGGTGCGGTCGGAGAGCAATCCATGGAGCCCATGCCCAAACTCGTGGAACAGCGTCAGCACCTCATCGAGGCTGAGCAGCGACGGCTTATCACTGGTCGGTTTTGAAAAATTGCCCACGTTGAAGACGATTGGTGTGACTTTTTTACCTTCCAGCTTCGAGTACTTCCGGTAAGAACCCATCCACGCGCCGCCTCTTTTGCTTTCCCTGGGGAAATAATCTGTATAAAGGATCCCGATGTGGGTGCCATCCGCTTCCTTGACTTCGAACACCTTCACGTCTTCGTGATAAGTCGGAATGTCGTTGACTTCCTCGAACCTGATCCCGTACAGCTTGGATGCAACTGAAAATGCACCACTGATAACATTTTCCAGCTCGAAGTACGGGCGCAGCAGTTCATCATCCAGCGCGTACTTCTCTTTTTTGAGCTTCTCCGCGTAATACCACCAATCCCAGGCATTTAATTTGAAGTTTCCCCCCTCTTTATCAATCATTTTCTGAAGCTCCCTGGCCTCCATCTTTGCTCTTTTCAGGGCTGGCTTCCACAGCTCGTTGAGCAGCTTATATACGTTATCCGGCGTCTTTGCCATATTCTCATCGAGCACAAAATCGGCATGAGTCTTGTAACCCAACAGATTTGCCTTCTTCACGCGCAATGAGGCCATTTTTGAAAGTATCTTTTTATTGTCTAATTCGTCATCATTGTCACCGCGTTTGATATACGCTTGGGAGATCTTTTCCCTGAGCTTGCGTTTTTCCGAATACTGGAGAAAAGGAATCATGCTCGGCTTGTGAAGCGTAAATACCCACTTCCCCGGATGACCACGTTCTTCGGCCGCTTCGGCTGCTCCAGTAATCACCGCTTCAGGGAGACCGGCCAGATCGTTTTTATCCTCGATCACCAGTTCAAAGGCGTTGTTTTCTTTCAGAACATTTTCACCGAATTTGAGCCTGAGAACCGCAAGCTCCTCATTGATTTTTCGAAGTTCAGCTTTTTTTTGTTCGTCGAGATTTGCACCGCCCCTGACAAAATCCTTGTAATATTTTTCGAGCAGCATTCTTTGCTCCGCTGTCATTTTCAATTGATCTTTCTGTTCGTAAACGGCCTTTACTCTTTGGAAGATCTGATTGTTCAACAGGATGTCATCTTTGTGTTTGGAAAGTAGGGGGGCAATATCCTTTGCGATCGATTGCATTTCATCATTTGTAAGTGCCGAATTCATGCTAAAGAAGATATCATTCACGCTTCTCAGCAGAACTCCGCTCTTCTCCATTGCTTCGAGTGTGTTGTCGAATGAAGGTGATTCTGTACTGCTTGCAATGGCATCGATTTCCCCCTTATGCTGATTCATCGCCTCTTTGAACGCGGGCATGTAGTGCTCTACCTTGATTTCATCAAAAGGAGGGACGCCGAATGGAGTATCGAATTCGCTGAGAAGAGGGTTGGAGTTTTGGGCCGCAAAGGACCAAAAAACAAAACAGGCAACGACCAATAACAAAATCGGCTTTCTCATTTCTAAGAACTCCTTTGATCTAGAACTATGGATCATGCTCGTGTGGGGAAGTTGAGTATACCATATACCCGCTAATTCTGTGACTGCAGCAAAAACGAAGATCATCTGGTCGACTCGCGTCAATAACCGATCGTTCCCATTGCATTTCTTGAGTGGGGCGGTGAGTTCATTTGCCTATGGAGCGGACATTCAGTATAATGAGATCCTATCGCATCTTATTTATTAATAGCTTGTTATAAAGATCACTTTAAGTATTACCTGACTCTTGTGGGGCAACGACAGTCCTCAGATGCATGAGGCGATCAAGGCAACATTGTTGAGTGTTGCTCGACGAGAGAGGAAGACTATGATAAAGCCGACGAAAATGCGGTGCATTGACCTGAAGCCGCCAAGCAGGATAGACACTTAACGACAGGCTGATAAAGGGCGAAATATACATATATCTTTTGTATATTATAAATAGCGGCAGGGATGTTATGGGCAACGACTGTGCAGTTGAATAGCAACCAGGCAGAGCTTTCCTTCCGCACACATCCACCATAAACGGAGGTGAATTCCGTGGCCGAGGCGATTGAATGGCTCGAATGTGACGTGCCGTCCGTCGTGCCAGTTCTGCTCTTGAAGAGCACGGTGCTTTTCCCCCTGCAGGTCGTGTCCGTTCAGATCGCAATGAAGCCCAACGTGCAACTACTCGAGGACCATCCAAATGCCGATGAAATCGTGGGTGCCGGCGTATTCATGGATCCTGACGGTTCCTATGCGCGTTCCAATCTCTGCTCGACCGCGGTTGCCTGCAAAGTGCTAAGCCGAATTGATATGGGCCAAGGCATTACGCAGGTTGTATTGCAGGGGCTGCGCCGCATCAAGCTCGCAAAGATCATCGCGTCCCGCCCGTATCTCAAAGCCGGCGTCCAGTGCATCAGTGAGCCCAGCGAAGATATCCCGCGTGTGCGCGAGCTCATCGTGCAGGTACTCCAGCTCGTCAAGGGTCTGGTCGAAATCAATGAGCGCTATACCGATGAGCTGGTCAAGGTTGTCCAGCTCAACCTCGAGAACGGATCGCAATGTGCAGACATCGTGGCTGACATGGTTCAATTCAGTTATGTGGAAAAGCGCAAGGTGCTCGAGACAGTGGACGTTGCTGCTCGTCTGGGACTCTTGTCCGAGATGCTCCAGCGAGAAATCGCACGCACTCGGGTAACAGAAGAGGTAAAGACCAAGACGGAGCTTTCTATCGATCGCATCCAACGAGAAACGTTTTTGCGCGAGCAGCTCAAGATCATTCGCAGCGAGCTGGACGAGCTGGACCCAGGGGAGTCCGAGATCGCCGCTTTGACGGCAAAGGTGGAATCAGGGGCCCTGCCGGCGGTTGTGGCCGAAGAAGCACAGCGCGAGGTGCAGCGCCTGCGCAACAGCGAGATTCGCGCTCGCGAAGGATCTTCGATCCGCGCCTATATCGATTGGGTACTGTCGATGCCTTGGAGCAAGACAACGAAGGATCGCTACGATCTGCGTCGGGCCCGCCGAATTCTCGATAACCGCTATTTCGGCCTGGAGAATGCTGGGGATCGTTTGCTCGAGTTTCTCGCAGTGCGAAAACTCGGAGGCGACTCCGGTAAGCCCTTGCTATGCATCATGGGGCCACCTGGCACCGGAAGGACCAGCCTTGCCAGCACGGTCGCACAAATATTGGGCCGGCCTTTCATCCAAATTTCCATGAGTGGGATTCACAGCGAAGCAGAGATCCGGGGCCGGCCACGCACCAATGCTGCAGCGCGGCCGGGTCGCATCCTGGATGGTTTACGAAAGGTGGGGGTACGTAATCCGGTCATCCTCATCGACGAGATCGACCGGCTCGAACCTGGCGAGGGAGATCCGGTCTTGGCCATTCTGGAGGCTCTCGATCCCGAACGCAACCAGCGATTTTACGATCACTACCTTGGCGTACCGTTCGACTTGTCGGATGTGATGTTTATCATTACCGCAAACGCCGAAGAGGAGATCCCCGCGACGCTCCTGGATCTTATGCATATTATTGAATTATCCGGCTATACAGAGGGCATAAAGATGGCCATCGCACGCGAACGCGTATGGCCTCAGGTTGTCAAAGATCACGGTCTCTCTAACCGCGACGTGCGGGTGACGAACGCCGCCCTGCGAAAGATTATTCGCAGGTACACCAGGGAAGCCGGGGTTCGCGCGCTGAAGATCCAACTGGAAAAGATATGCCGCCGCGTCGCGGTAAAAAGAGCGATGGGAGGCGTCCGCCTCCGGTCGATCAATACAAAAAACCTCGAAACGTACCTTGGCAAGCCGATCTTCCCCGAGGGACGTGTTGTGCGCAAGCCGCAGATTGGTACAGCGACCGGACTGGCCTGGACCGAGACCGGTGGAAATCTCCTGCCAATCGAGGCTCTGCTCATGCCGGGTGAGGGATCCACATTGCTCACCGGATTGCTCGGAGAGGTGATGCGGGAATCGGTGACAGCCGCGTTGTCCTACGTACGATCCAGAGCTGAAGAGCTCGGAATACCGGCTGATTCCCTAACGAACAAAGATCTTCACATACACTTTCCCGAAGGGGCCATACCGAAAGACGGTCCGTCGGCAGGCATCACCGTAGCCACCGCGATTGCATCGCTTCTTTCGGGATGCCCTGTGCGTCATGACATTGCTATGACCGGCGAGATTTCGCTTCGCGGTTGGATACTTCCCGTTGGCGGCTTGCGTGAAAAGGTGCTTGCTGCATATAGAGCCGGCATCACGCATGTCATTCTGCCAATAGGCAATGAGAGCGATCTATCGGAGGTGCCGCGAGATGTTGCGGGCAAGATGCGTTTTCATCTAGTGGAGGAAGCTGTCGAGGTCTTCAGAATCGCCCTCGTAAAGAAGCCAAAAGCAAGCGGCGCTCGACGCTGAGCCGCGTTTCGATCCCAAAATCCCACTGTTCAATCCCGCTTATGGTTGGCGGTCCACTCCGTTACAAGAAAATGGCCGCAAACGAGTGCTACCAGTAAAAACTGTCTCGGAAGCCAACGAATTGCCGCCGCGTGGAAAGAGACGTTCCTGCTGTAACACGCTTGTGAGTCCTGAAATAAATCCTTCAACGTTGCCGATCAAGATGGTATAATATCAGATTATGCGGCGACGAGCCGCTGGACTGTCTCACTAGAATACCGCCCTCATACAGCCTTTGCCGCGCACGATCCACTTTCGCCGAGGCGGGTGGATAGGAGGTGTTCTATGACCACGTCACAACAGCTTGCACGACCGGCCATATTCTTTGCTGTGGTCTTTTCCTGTTCCCCCTCTTCCGCTGCCAAATTCATCGACTTTTTCACGACCGGCCTCGATACCATGTACTGGGAGATTACGTCCAATCAGCCGCTTTACACCGTGGACGACAGCGGCGGCGACATCCGGATCAGCAAACCGGCAGGCGGAAACTACGAGTTCCAGGCCGCGCACATCAGGTTCCGCCCGGAAGTGCATGGCGACTTTGATGTCTCGGTCGATTTCCGCGACGCGTAGATCAACCGCGCGGACGGCAAGCCTGGAAACTAGGTTCAACTCAATATCAGTTTCGGCGACCAGGATTTTGGTGTCGTGCGAAGCGATGAGATTGGCATTGACCATAACTATCACGTTTGGATCGAGCCTCCCGCGGTGTTACAAGGCATTCAGACTGAGACCGCGATTTCAGGGACTCTGAGCATTATCCGCACGGGGACGACCGTCACAGGTTATTTCAACACCACAGAGATATTCTCAGATGATTACAGCTCCGATGTTGTCACGTTTCTATCGTTTTCCCTCCAAAACAACGGGACAAAGGACTCTGCGTCGGTAACCTTCGATAACTTCTACGTAACGGCTGACTCCCTCTTCCTGCCGCCCCTTTCTGGTTTGAAAGATCCTAGTGATTTACCGACGTTGGCGACACTCGAAGTTTTCCCAAATCCATTCGGCGAGCGGACGCGAATCGAGTATAGCCTCAGTGCCGCTGGCCGCGTGCGCCTCGCGATATTCGACGTGGCGGGTCGCCGAATCACGACACTGGATGGGGGATACCGCAATCCCGGCGTGCATTCAGTATACTGGAACGGCGAAACTCAGCGAGGCGCAAAGGCGCCAACGGGCATCTATTTCGTGAAGCTCGCATTCCAAGGCAAAATTGTTAAGCACAAGATCGCTTTGTTGCGGTAGGGGCGAGAATTTCAAATGATAAAACACTAACGGGCATGCTTGTTTTTGGCAGACGGCGAAGACCACGCGCAGTCGCCTTAAGGTGATCCTGCTGACCAGCTGTTTATATGCAGCCTAACCTGATAGTCCTATTTTCTCGCAATTAGAATAAAAGAACGCTCCGTTAAGGGAGATACGTCGGTAATAGTGAAGCCAAGATCACGAACACTTTTTTCCAGTGATGAAATCGTCATAACTTTTCTATTTGGGTCAAAAACGAGCTCATTGAGTACGAACAACGCCCCGAAGAAATGTTTCGAGTGTTCGGGATCAGAATAATAACCGCGCACGATCAACATCCCATTTTTCCGCAGGCAGTTCCACGCATTCCTCAAAACAAGTGCTGCAGTTGACTCATCATAAATCACATCGGACAGCAGCACCGCGTCGATGTTTTCGCCAAAAGACTCTTTCGTAATATCCGCCTCACGCAGGGTTATTCTTTTCCTTTCTTTGCGGCCTGCTGTCATCTCCTCCGTTATGACCAATGTCTCTTTTGTATCCAAAATTGTGGATCGCAACTCAGGATGCTTCTGGCAAAGAGCAACCGAATAAATTCCCGAACCGCCTCCAGCATCCACCATTTCCTTGCAGTCAGAAAGATCCACTGAATTCCTCAACGCCTCCGCCTCGGCAAGCGTCCCTAAATTATTCATCGCCTGAATGTATGTTCTATGACTCGCCTGGTCGAACTGTTGGTCCACTTCTACGCTGGTGTCCCCTTTTATCATTTCATACAGCCTGTCCCACTGTTTCGACTCGATATGCTGCAATTCGATGAGGTCTCCCACATAACGAGACGCCCCCGCCACGAAATATTCTCGGCTAAACTGCGAATTCATGTACCTGCCATTTTGCAGTTCCATGAGCCCCATGCTGACGCACACATCGAGTACTGCCTTTAGAAGATGCGGGACTGCCCCGCATCTCGATGAGATCCCCTGAACGGTCATCATCTTGTTCGAAAGAATGGTGAACAGCTTCAAACGGATAGCAGTGGAAACAACACGAGTTGCCCACGGCGCAGCTAATATTTCGGAGATTGAAATTTTCATGAACACGATTCCTCCTTGGTGATAGCTTATCATAGCTAAAGCAGAAGCCCAAGCGATAAAACCGCTTGGGCTTCCAGCATACTTGATTTGAAGTGCCATTCGTACGACGCTATTTCATGAGGACCATTTCGTCAAGCCCGCAGTGCTTTCTGTCCTAAAACACCTTACGAGGGTCCTCGAGAAATGCTACAATGACCCGGGAACCGTTCGACAATGGAGGTTTAAACACTCCCGCATAGCAGCGGTCCCGACCAGGATGATGATCGGAAACCTTCGGCCCTCGGCTTCAGCCAGCATGAGGAACACGGAGAATTGCATCAGAATCGCCTGAGAATGGGTTGTTACGCCAAGAATCAAAGCAAGTCCGCAGTTTGGAGTCCCTATTCATAAGGGGACATTCAATGGCAGAACCAGGAAAACGGTTCGAGAAATACCAGGATTATATTTCAAGCCAAATAAAGCGAGCGGAAAAGGAAGGCCGACCTGCCAAGCCCAATCCCGCAATAACAATTTCGAGAGAGACCGGGGCTGGGGCTATTCCCCTCGGGGACAGGCTGGCAGAATATCTGAATGAACGGTTTGGCAGTGCTGAATGCCAGTGGACGGTCTTCGATAAGAATCTCGTCAAACAAGTACTGGAAGACCACGGCCTGCCGGAGCGCCTCGAGCAGTTCATGCAGGAAGACAAACCAAGCCTTCTGGATGAAACGGTTAGCGATATGCTCGGCATACGTCCTCCTGACTGGGAGTTGGTAAAGCACACACACGAGACGATCTACCGCCTGGCGAAATTGGGCAATTGCATTCTAGTGGGCAGAGGTGCCAACATTATTACCCAGGAACTGCCCAATGTGCTCCATCTCAGGCTGGTCGGATCCTGGGAGAAACGGGTCAATCGCTGCATGGAACTTTACGGCATCACCAAAGCCGAGGCCCGCGAGCTCATCAAGAAACAGGACCGAGCGCGCCGGCGCTACATGCTTGCCTATTATGATACGGATATCGACGACCCGGCGAACTACCATTTGATCATAAATGTGGACCGGTTCACGACCGAAGCGCTCGTGCAGCTCATCGGCGACATGATCTCGAATTGGAGCAAGTAGCCACCACTCAAGAGCAGCATCGCCGACATTGAATGTCGGTTTTCCCGCACAAGCCCGCTGCTAACCCGCCCCGGTCCCTCCCTGTTTCGAAATAGCTTAT
The DNA here is from genome assembly GCA_011772205.1 of Candidatus Latescibacterota bacterium. GTDB lineage: Bacteria > Krumholzibacteriota > Krumholzibacteriia > WVZY01 > WVZY01 > WVZY01. The sequence continues at coordinate 64,446 of WVZY01000029.1, read as the reverse complement.
TTGCCGAAAGGGGCGTCAACGTGGCCTGCATGTTGCTACAGAGCGTATCAGATCGTGCATTCGCGTCATCAAGCAGGCGGGAGCTATCAACAAGACATAGAGTACTCATTGAAGGAGGAGGTTGAAACACATGAAGCCGACGAAACTCATTATTCCCACTATCGCTATATTATCTCTTATGTTGCTGAATTGCAGTCAATCCGGTCCCTCTATTACTACCGATGAAGTCATCGTAAAAGCAGATAAGCTGGATGTTCATTTTTCGCGTATCAGATCTTTTGCAAATACCTATGTGATTTTTGGTGGCATAGAAATGAATCAAAGCGCCGCCATCAGCAAGATCAGTCTTTCCGGACTAGAAATAAATATCGCAAGATCTATTTATTCGAGATACCCGGATTTCCATATGTGCAAGTCGCCCGGTGCCCCACTGGCCCAGAGAGAAGTGCGCGATCTCGACATCGTTCCGGCCAATTCAAATGTAATGAAGAATCTAAAGAAAACCCTTGCTCTGCATAAAAAAAGCCTCGAGCCGGATGGCAAACGCGTGTGCGTCAGGTTGGAAGGCGAAGTCCTGAAATTAAAATCAGCTATAGTAAGGCAACTCAACGAGGACATCACCTCTCAGCTGCCTCCCCAAGTGCATCATGACTACTACTTGGTGGAATCGGCGGAGGTCATCGAATTCCAAGAAGCCATTGCGAGCAACTGAGACGGAGAAATCAGAGCAAGAAAGGCACGAACATCTTCGTTCGTTTCATGTAGGCCTGATATGAGGGTCCGAAATACCGGAGGCATTCAGCTTCCTCGATCTTTGCTGTTAGCACCAGAAAAGTTGTTGCAGCCAGGGCGATGATGAATCCCAACCACGACGGATCTTTGAAAAACACTCCCCAAGTTCCGTAGAATCCCGAGCCGTACATCGGATGGCGAATATACTTGTAAGCGCCCACGGTCACGAGTGAAGTCGTCTTCTCGATGCCGATCAAGGGCACTTCGTCGATTCGCTTGTTATCCGGTCGCCCAACGATACGCAATAAGTAAGTGCCATGTACCACCAATACTATCGAAACAGCCAGAAGCAGCCATGAAACGATCTGACGCGCAGAAAAAGGATCCTGAAACCAGCGATCTGCGTTGAGAAGGACTAAGACCAGAACAGATTCAAAGAAGAAAAAGCGATAAAAGCCGTGAGAACGAGGCGCGCGCAGAGAAGCACGGGATAAGTAGATAAAGAAAGCTGTCGATACAAAGAAGGCGACCAGTTTGAACATATCACCACGCTGTTTCTGGTTAGCAATGTGTCAACTTGCATTCCAAGCGACCAGGATCACTAACACACCGGTAGCGAAGTTTGCCGCGGACCATCCAATCCTCAAAGAACTGGTCTCCAGCCGGTGCGCGGACTTTCTTCGATTCCTAGTCCAAAACCAATAACTGATACTGTGATAAACAAACACCACTCCCGGAAACCACGCCAGCTTATAGCCCCATTCGGTGTCAAGCAACAATCCCAATCCTGCAATTCCATAGATCCACCCGATTGCGACATCAGCTGTAGCTATGGCGTGTTCATATACCCTGTATTCAGGGAGTATTCCCTTTTCCGCAAGCCCGATTTTCGTAGCAAAATCCCAATCGATGAGACACACAAATTGACCAATCCAATGAAAAACAAATCCCACACAGATAATGAGAACACCGGCTGCGATGTGGGCATATGGAAATAGCTGATCCATTTTACCTTCTCAGTAAATGACGTCGAAGTGGACAACGGTCCATACGATATAGGCCAGCCCAACGAGAATCCCAAACCTGGTTCTGCGCCAAAGGATCAACGAGCTCCATCTGGAAGCTGGAAAAATTCCTCATCGTGCTAGGATAGCTCGCAGCCGCGGAGTACGAGAAGCAAAAACCCAGGCATCGAGAACCTTGGGGCTTCCAAGTAGCTCGGCAATTGGCCACCTGGAGAGTGCGGATTCCAGGATTTGCCGACGGTTGAAGCCGCCGGGAGCTTATCGGAGCATTGATGGCGGCTTGCTGCGCGGTTCCCATCAGCCAGGAATCTAGATTTTTTTAGAAAAACGCGCACTCTCGGGCTTGACAGTCGGGATATATTGTACTATAATACTAATACAATAGTGTTTTAGCTCATAAAAGAATGGAGGGGCCGTGAAGTTCGCTATCGATGCCAGGAGTGGCGTCCCGCTATATCGGCAAGTCATTGAACAAGTTAAGTTTGGCATCGCCCGCGGCAATCTGGAGCCGGGCGATCAGCTGCCGACGGTTCGCCAGCTCGCCGTGGATCTCTCCATCAATCCAAACACGGTCATCCGCGCCTACCGGGAACTCGAGATCGAGGGTGTGCTCGAAACACACCAGGGCACGGGCACATTCGTCAGTACCCAAAAGCCGGAGATCGATCGACTGGAAAGGCAGCGGATGCTCGATCAAATCCTTACCGACCTTCTGGCTCGCGCCTCCACCTACGGGCTGACCCTGGAAGACGTCCTGGAAGGGCTACGCCGCAGAAAAAAGGAGTCGTCATGAACCCAACTTCCAAAACCACTGGGATCGGAAAAGCGCTCGCTGGATTCTCTATTGAGAAGTTCGCCACCACCCTCAGGGCCGATTTTCGATTCGCTCCCCTGAATGTGTTGCTGCTCGTAGCGTTTTTCATCATCGGCCTGGTCATCCACCTGGTCCTCTACCCCTCTAACATGTATGCGGTCTTGCTCTTTCTACTATCCGCGCTGGCTCTAGCCAGTTGCATCCGGATAGCCCAGGTGTGGGAAGCCGTGGTCATCCTGGGGACCGCCGACGGCTTGATCGGCTACTTGATGCTTCGGCCACAGAGCGAAGTGATGCTCGCGACAGTCGTGATCGCCCTGTTGGTGGCTCCATCCGTCCAGATCGCTTACCAGTGGGAGCGGGCCGTCCTGCTGCGTTTCGGCAAGTTCAAAGGATTACGGCCGTCGGGTATTTTCGGTATTGTGCCCGTAATAGATAAGGTGGCCCAGTTCGTGGATCAGCGGATCCGCGTCACCGACTTCAGTGCAGAGACGACGCTCACTTCGGACACCGTACCGGTGAATGTGGACGCCATTGCCTTTTGGATGGTGTGGGACGCTCAGAAGGCCGTTCTGGAAGTGGAACACTTCGACGACGCCGTGATTCTCTCGGCGCAGACCGCGCTGCGCAACGCCATCGGCAAGCACGATCTGGCAACCTTGCTTTCCGAGCGCGATCAGCTTGGGGAAGAAATTCAGAAGGTCCTCGATGAAAAGACGAGCGCGTGGGGAATCACCACCCAGACGGTCGAAATCCGCGATGTCATCATTCCCAAGGGACTCGAGGATGCTATGTCCCGCCAGGCCCAAGCAGAGAGAGAGCGCCAGAGCCGGATCATACTGGGTACCGCGGAGACGGAGATCGCCGAGAAGTTCTCCAAGGCGTCGGAGCACTACCAGAACAACGCCGTTGCGCTGCACCTGAGAGCGATGAACATGGTCTTCGAGGGACTGCGGCAAAAAGGCTCGATGATCATCGTGCCTTCCACAGCTGTCGAGACGATGGGTTTAGGAGCTCTCGGCGGACTAACTGCGTTCGGTCAGCAGTCAGAGGGACAATTGAAAAAGAATGAAGTGGAAACGGATCGAGCCGACGAAGCTCCAGAAGAATCGACCTCGTGAGCAAAAAGAGGAGCTGAAAAGCAGAGGGGCCATATATACATAGCGGGCAGATCGAACAATTGTTGCCGGGATTTCGCCAGTTGATCGCTCTACCCTGCCTATTCGAGAATGCCGATCTCTAGGTGACTAGGGTATTGCCGTGACCGGTGGATAGAGTTGGTAACCTTTATGAAGTCGTCCTCTTCCGCTTCGAAGATATTGGGTACGAACTTCTGTGGATTGCGGTCGATGAACGGGAACCAGGAACTCTGAATCTGCACCATCACGCAATGACCCCGCTTGAATGTGTGCAGCACGTCTTGCAGCTCGAACGATACCTTTACCACCTCGTTCGGCGTGAACGGTTTTGGCTCCTCGTAGCTCTCGCGGAACCGCCCCCGAAACACTTCGGCCCGTACCAGGGTTTGCTGCCCACCACGGTTCAATTCGCCGGATTCTTTGTCATATCCCGGTATCTCGTCCGGATACACGTCGATCACCTTGACAACGAAGTCTGAAGCGCTCCCGGTTGTGGACACCCACAGGTTGGCCTGGATCGGCCCAGCCAAGGTCAAATCCTCCTTGAGGACATCGGTCCGGTACACCAACACGTCGGGTCTGCGACCCGCGAAGCGCTGGTCTTCGGTCATATATTTTCTCGACCAACCCAAAGTGATCTCTTTCGTGAACGGGACGGGTTTGGCCGGATCGCTGACGTAAGCGTCGCTCGACGATTGCTCCGCTGTCGGCATTTCGAAGGTCAACCTGCCATCTGTCTGAAGATACAGTCGCTTAACAGTGCGTTCCTCCGGCGGCCACGCATTGAAACGCCGCCAGCGGTTGGCACCGGTCTCGAACATCAATGCTTCTGGCAGACCAGGATCATCTCCACCTTTGAGGAAATGCTTGAAGAACGCCAATTCCACTTTGTCACGGTAATACTCCGAGGTTTTGAAGCCGAACTCCACGTCCCCCAGCTTCTCGCCTTCGGACCATGCCCAACCGCCGTGGAACCACGGTCCCATCACAAGGACGTTGAAGATTCCCTTATTGTTCTTTTCGACAGCCCTGTACGTTTTCAACGGTCCGTAAAGATCCTCCGTGTCGTACCATCCACCCACGATCATTACGGCCGCCTTGATATTTTTCAGATTCGGCAAGATGTTTCGTGACTGCCAGAATTCGTCATAGTTCGGATGCTGGGTGATCTCGTTCCAGAAGTTGATTTTATCCTTCAAGTACTTTTCGTTGGCATTTTTGAGGGGGCCCACATCGAGGAAGAATTGATATCCGTCCGGGGTGCCAAACTCGAATCTGTCGGGCCGCTCCGTGGTCGGCTCCGGTCGCTCTTGCCCAAAAACGTAGAAGAACTGAAAGGACAGTGATAGGACAAACGCTCCGTGGTGGTGCATGTCGTCCCAGAACCAGTCGGCAATGGGCGCCTGCGGCGAGGCCGCCTTCAGCGCGGGATGCGAATCGATCATTCCAGCGGAAGTGAAGAATCCCGGATATGATATCCCCCACTGGCCAACCTTGCCGTTGTGGTTATCCAAGTGGTCGAGCAGCCACTCGATCGTGTCGTACGTGTCCGTGCTTTCGTCGATCTGGCTCCGATCCTTCTTTTTATCAATGTGCGGCCGCATGTTGACGAACTCCCCCTCCGACATGTACTTCCCTCGTACATCCTGGAATACGAAGATGAATCCATCCTTTTCATACTCCTCACTTGGCCCCAGTTGCGTCTTGTAGCGGTCAGCACCGTAGGGCCGGACGGAATAAGGCGTCCTGAACAGCAGAATCGGATATTTCGCGGATCGATCGTTGGGCTCGTACACGACGGTGAACAGCTTTACACCGTCGCGCATCGGTATCCGGTACTCGTACTTGGTATAGTTCGCGCGTATGTACTCGTCACGAGGTAGTTCGACCTCCTCTTCCGCCGCAGGAAGGGACGGCACGAGGAGCAAGGGGATCACCATCGCGATGAGCCGACGCTTCATGAGATTCTCCCAGTGAACGTGTGGGTGTGATGTCACGGGACGAACATTTCGGTAGTTTAGCAGAAAACTGTGAGAAAGACAGGGTTTCTTGGACATCGAGCCATTCGATGGTAAAGTGTTACATCGTAGAAGCAAAAACCTGGGACGTTACTGATCGGAAGACGAGCACGCAATCAAAGATGAGGAGTAGAAAATGAGAAACTATGTCTTGATCTGTGGTCTGATCCTTCTCCAATGCCTTCCCGGCTGTTCTTCCGGCCCGGCTGTCGAAGAAATCGTATTTCATTCCGGTCCATTCGAGTTGGTGGGAGATCTCAAGCTGCCGGAAGGTGCTGGTCCGCATCCCGCCGTTGTTTTCGTGCACGGCGATGGGCCCAACAGCCGCATATCCGGGGGTACGTATCCGCCTCTTCAGGAGCGTATGCTCCAGGCAGGCTACGCCACCTTCGCTTGGGACAAACCGGGCACCGGCGAATCCCGGGGTGAGATCGATCGCAGCCGCCTGGTGGAGCAGCGGGCCCAGATCGTCATCGATGCAATCGCAGTTCTCAAGCGTCACCATTCCATCGATTCCACCCACATCGGTTTGTGGGGTATCAGCCAAGCAGGGTACGTCATGCCGCGTGTGCTCGAAAAGAGCAAGGATGTCGCCTTTATGATCGCTATCTCCTGCCCGGGCGAGCCCGGCGTCGAGCAGGGTGCCTACCTTGTCGCCTCGCAAGCGCGTTGCGCGGGACTCTCAGAGGAAGAGGCCGCTGAGATCGAACGACTAGTCGGAGATATCGAAAGATCGACCAGCTACGATGAATACGTTCGGCTCAAAACGCCTCTGCTCCGGTATGATGTCCTGGCCGATTTCAACATGTACATGGGCATCAGACCGGAAGAGGAATGGCACCCACCCAACTTCGATGGCGAGTATTTCTTCGATCCGATGACGATCGTCGAGCGGACCACGATTCCGGTACTGGCCTTATTCGGTGAGAAAGATACCCAGGCCGACCCCTATCAGGGAGTGCGTGCTTATCGATCCGCCCTGGAAAAGGCGGGAAACAAGCATTGCCGCGTGAAACTCATTTCTGGTGTCGATCACAATCTCATCATTTCGGAGACGGGCTGCTTGGAGGAAAGAAACAGACGCTCGGCGAGTGGCTGGCGCAACTACCCGCCCGAATACCTGGATCTATTGGAGGAGTGGTTGGAGGGACTCAAAGGAGAATAGTCAGCGCGAAAGAGCATGCTACACTGTATATCTTAACAGGTCAATGAAACATCATTTGTTGTTTCTTCCATTCCGAAAAAACGCCCGAAAGCACTCCTGAACCGATTCCTCACTTTGCATTTGAGTATCCAACTGACGAGTGAAGCCAATGAGTCGACCGACCTCCTCCAAAACCTGCAGCACCCTTGCAGCTTCCAACTTCTTTAGCCGCGCCACGACTAGGTCACCACTTACAGCCACCTTGAAATCAAGCTTTTCGAGGATATCCTTGATTAGAATCGCCCGAAGGTGCCGCCGTTCGGTTTCGGTTACCCCTCCTACAAAGCGGAAATATATATAGTTGTCATTCACATTCTCGGAAACATACGTATCTATAACATTGAAATGGTACCCCAGCCGCAGGCTGATGTTGGCATACCGGCCGGAAATAACTGCCAAATTCTGGCCCTGGTATTCGGCCACCCGATCGCTCATCGAATGCCGAGTCAGGCTGGAGACGAGATCACCAAAGCCTAACTGCATCGGTTGCGTGCTCCACACTCCGGGGGAGGTCAGACCCTTAAGAATAGCTTGCATTGGAACTGATTGTATCTCATCCATCTCATCGATTTCACTCGCATCCGCACTGGAGCTCAAGCCGTTACCCAAATCAATAACGGATAGCCCCAACGGTATCGAAAGCTTGAGCTTCTTTGATTTAAGGCCCCGAAAACGTCGAGAGGACATGTTTAGATTTATCAGCAGTTGTACAGCTTTTTCATGGCTGAAGCGCGCTATATCATGATAGGTACGGCAGTTGTCGGCAATGAAGCCAGGACTGTTAGGATCGAGCAAATTCAGGGGTGAAATCCTTCTTAAGAGATGCCGCAAGATATGATATTCCCTAAGATCCCGAAACACATCTTCCGCTTCCACTCCATATTCCAACAGCTCTCTCAAGATCCCTTTGTAAATGATGTTTTCTTCAGCATCCACTGTTATCTCTTCTCCGTCAGCCAGAAGCTTGCAAGCATCAGCAGTATTCACGATCATGGGTACCCCGAACTCTCTTGCTACAGTGGCCATGTGTCCGCTGGGACTGCCTGCATCGGTAATAATAGCCGCAGCGCGGCGAATTATTGATGTCAAGCGCGGGGTTGTATATTTCGTAACGGCAATTGCTCCTACTGGAAAAGCTCCCGGGTCGTCATCTTCATTGACCTGCCAGACTTTTCCGGCAGCGATGCCGCTTTGGGCTACCTGCCCTTGCCTGCGCATTATCACCGGCTTGCTGGCCAAAGCATCCGCCATTTCGCTTGGTCGCACCCTCGGCTTTGGAGGGAGCTTGAGGGGTCGACACTGAAGTATGTGCAGTTTACCTAGGTCATCAAAGCACCATTCAATATCCACTGGCCGGTTGAAATACCTGTCCAACAGTAAGGCTCTTTCAGCCAGTTCGATTACCTGATCGTCTGTCAAGCTGGGACGCTCTTGTAAATCTTCTCGCACAGGAATGCTCTTGACGCCTCGAGGTTCAGCCGCAACCATCTCTGTTCTCTTAGTTCCTATCCGGCGGTTAGTTATCTGTGTGGGGTCAAGTCTGGAAACCTGAAAATGATCCGCGTCTGCTGTTCCCCCGACCACTCCCACACCCAGTCCAAAACTCGCCGATACAGCCAAACAGTCGACGCGCCGCCCTGAAGGATCTACGGAGTACATGACGCCTGCTGAGCGGGCAGCAATCATCTGTTGGATCCCAACCGCCATCGGTAATTCCGTTTCCTCATAGATCCGCTGACCGCCGTAAATCCCAACTGCATATTTGAAACGGCTTGCAATCACTTTGATATACGCCGAAAAGACATCAACGCTTTGGCAATTCAAGAAAGATTTGAACTGGCCGGCAAAGCTTTGCCTCTGGGCGTCTTCGCCAAAAGCGCTGGAACGAACCGCGAGTCCAAACATTCCCTTTTGACGTTTATGAAGTTCATTGAGGTGCTTGGTAACTGCTTTCATCACATCCGGCGGAATTCGAGCACTGCTGAAGAGATCGTCAATAGCGCGATCGTACCCTTCGATAGACTCCTTGTCATCTCCCTGATATCCTGCATGTATCCTGTGGATTTCCGGCCACAGATTGTTGTACTCCATGAAACGCCTATACGCGGATGTTGTCAGAACAAAGCCATCAGGCGTGAGCATCTCAAGCTGATTCCTGATTTCTCCCAGGTTGGCATTCTTACCTCCCACGATCTCAGTGATATCTGAATGTATATCATCATAATCTATGACATACATGTCTTCCGACGTGACGGGGTGCCCCTCCACGATGTCTTTCAATTCTTTCTGAATGGCCGCTTGTCGGGAAAAGAGCTCAAGATAGCGATTGTCGGCAAAAACGTTCAGGTTCGAAATGACAAGATATACTTCTTCAGAAAGCTGCTCGACTACGCTTTTGAGGTAGTTAATATCGAATATGTACTGCCCGCTCAGCTTGTTTTCAAGCCCAGAAATAAGTTCTAGAACTCGATTGTTGCCTTCGAGAATCTGCTGGAACTTTTCGAATAACGCTTTGAAATAGCTCAGATCTACAGCATGAGGACGACGGAAGATTCTTGTTATTCTGTCAAATACCACAATATGATACCCTCTATTTATCCTGGGAGCGGCTGATCTCATCCGCCACTTTGTTAATAAGATCCTTTAACTGCTCGATCTTGAAAGGCTTGGGAATAATGTCCCGGACTCCCGCATGCAAAGCTGTCCGCGTAACGTCAACGGTGACAAAACCGGAGATGATTATCACCTCCGTCTTTGGCCACCTCTCTTTAACAAATCGAAACAATTCCATGCCGTCGACGTTGGCCATTTTAAGATCTGTCACGACGATGTCGAACCGCCGTTTCTCGAGGCGCCCTTTCGCTTCCCTGCTGTCGGTAAAGGTTTCGACGCGGTACCCCGCTTTCTCCAAAGCGGGCTTCAACCGAGTACAAACAATCTCCTCATCGTCGAGTATCAGTATTTCCAATTGTCGGCTCATGGTGCTTCCCTCAGCGCGCCTCTATCACCGCTAACTTCCGCGTCCCGCTCTCAAGCTGAATACAACTCCCATAGTAATTCCCGCCATCATGGCAATTATAATCGCGGCTATGCCGTACAGGGCGGCATGTTCTTGAGCAAGTGTGCTTATAAGAAGAGGTAAACCAACTTTCTCTATCGATAATTGTGCTTCAGTTTTTTGCATCAGGCTTCCGTGTTCAAAGCAGTAGAGCTGGATCACGTACTCTCCAGGGGGCATCACTGAAGGAATCGGGAGAGTGACAGATAGTTCCTCTCTGTCTCCCGCCGCCGGCTTTAGCTCAATTTGTATATTAGTATTATACAAGCCACTATGCTCATTCAATCTCAAGAACTCCTCAAACTCCGAACCGATGAGCGGCTTTTCGCTTTCAAATGTTATCCGTTTCCGAAGAGATTCGAGGCCAAGACCTAGTCGTTGCTGCATTTCGCGCGAACAGATGTTTGCCAACTTATCTGAAGCAGCAAGAATATAAGCCTGAGGGGCGTTCTTGACTATGACCTGAGCTACATTCAACCAGAGAACGGCCACTCTCCCTTTGCGGTTCAACGTCACTTCATTGTCCCTTCCTTCCAGCTTGACCACAACTCCGTTACAACGGGGGATGTTCGCTTCGAAAAGCACTTCAGTTCCGTGATAAGTAGTGCCAACTCGGATGTGATCAGGGACGACGGAAAGCTTGATCGGATTTTCCCCGATAACGTTATTAGCGTAAGAAGAGGTTGCAATACATATCAGGCCCAAAAAGAGACTCGCCTTGCATATCCTTAACGTCAATGTCCCCCCTTGTAAGATAACATCATGCTCGGGTGCAACAACAGCCCAAGAGCCATTTTTATCATAACCAGCAGAACAATGGATGCCAGAATGATCTTTAACTGGTCAGCTCTGAGACGATTGCTAATTCTCGCTCCGACCTGCGCTCCCGAAGTGGATCCCACCAACAGGAGGAGGGCAACCATAAGATCCACAGTATGATTATAGTATGACTGCATGAAAGTCACATTGATACAGGTAAACAGGACTTGGAAGAGACTCGTTCCGACTACCACATGCATGGGCATCCGCAGCAAGTAAACCATTACCGGGACCATTATGAATCCTCCGCCAACACCCATTATCGCCGATAGCACCCCTACCATCGTGCCCAAGATAAGCGGCATAAAAATCGACAGGGTTATCCCCGACTTGGTGAAATGGATTCTGAGCGGCAGCGCCTCGCTGCACCGGGCGAACCATGATTTAGCCTCGCGTCCGGCTCTCGCTTGCAGCACGCCGCGCGGCTGCAAGTTTTTGAGGCTTTCCTGAAACATGTAAGTACCAATGATACCTAGCATCACTACATACGTAATTTTGATAACGAAGTCGGCGTTGCCGACAGCTCTGAGAATTTTTATGAGCTGAACACCTAACGTCCCACCAATTATCCCGCCTATGACCAACAGTATACCCATTTTGAAATCAACATTTCCCAAACGCCAGTGGGCATATGTCCCCGATGTTGAAGCAGCAACAATCTGGTTTGCATCTGAAGCTGCGGCAACCGTAGGTGAAATGCCAATCATCATAAGAAGCGGTGTCAAAAGGAATCCACCCCCAACTCCAAACAAACCTGATAGAAAACCTACCATCAAGCCCAAACCAAGCAGCAGCAATATATGGACGCTGATGCCGGCGATAGGAAGGTAGACGTAAAGATGCGCCATCATTTTCCTACCTGTTCCAGGAAATGCTGAATAAGACTCGAAATGCTGTCGCGAGGAGCAAACCCGGGGCCATCACGCTCAATAAGATTTGTAAACTGACGTAATGGTCAGATCGACTTGTCACGCTCGCATAAATGTGACATTTGGCTCCAATTACTCATTAGATCCAGAAGGATCTTCGTTATCTATGATGCCTGACAGCGTCATCAGCAATTTCTTGAGATCGCTCATCTTAAACGGTTTTGCAATAAATTTCACCGCCCCGCTTCGCATTGCCTCTTCCGCTGTATCCTTGGTAGCAAATCCGGTAATTACCACGGATTTGATACCGGGTCTCATTTGCCTGGCAGCGCGCAAAACCTCCATTCCATCCGGACCGCTCATTTTCAAATCGGTGACCAGGATATCATAGCTTTCTTCTTCCAGCTTCTGGAGAGCTTCGCGGCTTGAAGAAAACGCATCGACAGTGAATCCGGCAAGCTCCAACGACGCTTTGAGCCTTTCACCTACTATCTGTTCGTCATCGAGTATCAGGACTTTGGTTTTCATGCTCACCTTTGCTTACCTTAATCGAGCACTTCTTCTGTTCGCGATGGATTCCATGTCCCACGCTGACCGTCCTGTTCCGAAAGGCCAGTCTCTACTTCGAGCGCTTTTGGGCTCTTCTGGCTGCTTTTTTTACCAAGTTGTACATGTCAGACATCTTGAAGGGTTTGCCAATGTATTCGAAGACGCCCACTGCTTCCGCTTCCCGAAGGTCTTCGGATGAACCATACCCTGTTATTATTATTACCTCCGAATTATACGAACCTCGCTTTACCGCAAGCAAAACATCCATACCAGTAGGTCCCTCCATTTTCATATCCGTAACAATAACGTCGAAGGCTTTTTCATTGAGCCTGTCTAGGGCTCTCTGCGACTCAGTGTACGCCTCTACAGTCATCCCTTTCTTTTCTAAGTAATCCTGAAGCCGCTCACAAACGACGGGCTCGTCATCTAAAACCAAAACTTTAATCTCTTGGCTCACGAGCTTCTCCTTTCAGGATGGTAGGCCTCAACCCACACTCTGTCTTTCTTCACAGGTTATCGGCAATGAAAACGGAAAAAATAACAAGCTGGCAGTTCCGTCACGAAGCGCGGCGTCGTGTTTCCACTCGACTCAAAGTTATTCCCTTTCGCGTACGCCATTGGAGCAAGGTAACGTAATGGAGAAGGTAGTTCCTTTTCCCACCTCGCTCTCTACCGCTATAACACCGCGATGCTTTTTGATTATGCCATAACTCACCGATAGACCTAATCCTGTTCCCTTTCCAACTTCTTTGGTGGTGAAAAATGGGTCAAAAACCTTGTCTAGGTTCTCTCGGGTTATGCCGATTCCGGTATCGCTTACGTCAAGCTTAAGCGAGTTATCCTCGACATAGCTTTTAACTCTCAATTTCCCTCCGTCCGGCATAGCCTGGATGGCGTTGAGTAAAAGATTGAGAAAAACCTGCTGCAAATTGTCGGCATTGCCCTTAACCCGTGGAAGATTTTTACCGAGCTCGAGTTCGAGTTGAACGTTACTCAGGCTGATTTCGTTGCCAACTAGCCTCAGGGTTCTATTCATTATCTCGTTTATGGAAAGCTCCTCGAAAGATATCTCGTCCCGCCGTGTAAAATCCAACAGATTGGCGACGGTAGCACCGGCCCGCTCGACCTGAGAAAAAATTACATTAAGCATCTCCAGCTTTTTCTCCCTGCTCCACTTGTCAAACTCGTCAATCAGCGCTTCAGTTGTAAGGCTGATATTGTTCAGTGGGTTGTTCAGTTCATGGGCGATCCCCGCTGTTAGATTGCCAACAGCAGCCATTTTGCTCGAGCTGATGAGTTGTTCTTCATGGTCCTTGAATTCCATCATCATGTGATTCAAAGCAATTGCAAGATTCGTGAATTCGTCACGGTACTTACGAGCCGGCGTAATCAGGGAAAAATCGCCGGCAGCGATTCGGCGAGTGTATTGCTCGAAGCGGCCGAAGGGGCGGAGAATCTGCCGGGCAATAAAAGCCGCAATAATGGCCACAAGAATGAGAACGAGAAACAGCGCTGCCAACGCAACCACCATTGAAGCGTTCAACCATGTGTGGATCCGGAGCCGCTCCTGGTCAACAGCGTTCGATGCATTGGTGACAATCTCCGCTCCGAAGTGCCTGAGTTCGGACTCAAGCGCCAACCGTTGATTCGCCACTAAAGAATCAGCGGACTTGGCCAGGGCGTCCAGATCCTCCAAGGTTTTCTTATACCGCGCTAAATTGTATGACATCGTCTCATAAGCACGATCGCTTATGGTCTTTCGCAAGTCATCTTCAAAGCTGTTCAGCAGATTTTCCGCGTTCTGTACGTTGTTTAGCGCATCGTAGAGGTTGGTTCCATAAAGGAACCAGTTCTTCTCGAAGCGGCGGGCTTGTTGTATTTCAAATTCGAAAGTTCCGGCCTTCTCCAATAATCGCAACTTTTGGGCAATAGTGGATATGAACACCATGGCGGCGATAGTAATACCGCATGTAAAGATAAAGGTTATGAGAAATCCTAAGGCTATCCGAAGTCGAATGCTAATCCTCGGCCTGTGTGTAAGCGCCTCTTGGACAGCCCGCGCCTGCTCCTTGGTAAAACTGATGCTCCTAGCACGATCGGGCTCATTTGAATTGTCAAGCGGGTTGGCCACTTCCTCAATCCCCCTCCAGCGGGTAGCCTGCATGCATCTAATTTTATCAATTTTAATCGATGCAATTTCGATTTTCAAGATATTTGCTATCTTGGATGGCATCCTCCTGCTTCGGCCGATAAACCCGATCTTTGTTTACCATGCGGTCACGCGCTCAAGTTTAACGCTGGCCGACTTTGAACCGCGGTGGATGATGATTGACTTATGCACTATCCCCAACCATTGCACAATCTAAAAATCGTCGTCAACAGCCGTTTACAACTCGATGTGTGAGCTGGATGGGCTTCGCCTTGCACCCCTTCCGGACAGGGCACCATCCGCTCAGTACTAACGTTCCCCCTGGAAAGAGAGATCCGCCCAGGGATGCGTGCCTTCCCCTCACCACTGGCAGCCTGCTTCACGACACTGGAATCCCACCACCCCCCGGCGGCCTGAACCAACTACTCTGCACCGCCAGGCCCAGTAACATCTGGAGACTTTTCTCACCTTGGCGAGGCAAGGGCACACCTATAGACAAACATCGAGGAAATATCCATCCTTTAACATGCATGGTCTTACCCTGAATGGTATGATCAGCCGAAGCAATCCGCGATTATCTGAACCGTTCTCAGGTCCCCAAGCGGGAGGCCATTGGGAAAATCAAAACAAAAACCTTGCGATTCATCCTCATTACCGCTGCCATTTCATTCTCTCCGGTTCTCGTCTCCCCTGCGCGAGCGCAAGATGCGTCGCAGCGGCCCTTTATTTTTACAAAACTCCCTTGCAGCTGAACGACGGCTGGAAAGTCTCCTCTCTGAGCGCGGAAGGGATTGACGTGGCGCCGATCGAGAAAATTTCCGGTCGGCTTCGAGATATCAACCAGATGGAAAATCCATTCAGCATGTTGATCGTTAGGAATGGCAAGCCGAAGAGCGCCTCTTCCACCCGTTGAGAATCCACGCTTATCACATGAAAAAAGGCCAAGCCCACAAGAAGCTTGACCCTTTTTCCGCTTGAATTCCTATTATAACTTAAAACGCTTCAGCTCTTCGCCGGCGATGGATGAGAATGGCCGCGGCTCCTACCAGCAACAGGAACAGGATGATCAAACCCCACTGGCCGAGTGTTGGGATTTCAGGACGGTCATAAATGATCTCAAGATATGGAATATTGCTTCCATACTCTTTGCTGCGAAAATACTCATCCGGGATATTTGCACTTCCCCAGTAGACTTCATCCATTAGTTGCCATCCATAATTCGTCTCCGACCCGCTGTAAAACGCCTCTACGTCGCTTGTGACAACCCAATCCATCCAGCTATAAACAAGCGGAACCGTCGAAAAAGAAGTGATATTCGACGCGGTGTCCGGCCGTGTATTATAGGTAACGGAGCCTTCACCCCAATCACTTACCAGTCGATAGCAGTTTATGACTCGATCGCCACAATTATTAGCGTAGCAATTATAATAATAGAGATTAAGCGTTGCAGAAACAATAGTGCAGTTCTCTGGCAAGGAGGAAATATCAAACTTGGTCAACGCGCACCGTTCCCAACAACAACTTCCTCCACTACCGTAATTATTTCTGACATTTACTGAGTTCGAAGATCCCCAATTCTGATCGGGCGAATTCGCGTCAATAAGCGCATCGTCCGTTGGATACAGTACCAGCGTATCCCTTACTAACGAACTACCTTGGCTGTCTGCCTTCACATGAGGGATCATCGTCAATGCAACCGCAACAGCTAGCACCAAAGAAATTTGGATCAATGTTCCCTTTTTCATTGTATTTCCCCCATATATTATTTTTTCTAGCTCTTATTCATCGAGGGTAGATAGTGCGTGCCGACTATCCTTTTTGGTAGATATCCGCCGTCATTAACGGCGGGATACCGAAGACAACGGCGGTGCTCGGGTATGGGCAAAATAACACCAGTGTCTTTCGAGTTCTAATCCCCAATAAACTTCGTAAGATCCTTTATCATCTTCAACGAAAGATGTAGCGAGAATCGCCTTGAGAATAGCCCATTGGAGTAGACCGACTCGAACGGCTTGCCATAAAAAGCGAACAAGTGCGAACAAGGATACAAGCCCGTGTTCGAGATCCAGGCGGGCTACCGACATCAACAGCGCCGAGATCCCGGCGCCGAGAAAGTTCTCCTGATAGCGCACACTGAAGCTCTTCTTCCTGCGAGGCGTCTCCAGTATTCTTCTCCGCAGATTTTACGATGCTGGTGGACGCATTAGCCGCTGCGCTAAAAGGGGAGCTGAACGATGATGCTAAATAGCTGATGTGAGATACAAAGATGTTAAACTGATGATGAGGCTTGTTAGAGACCAGGCAATATTTGAGATACCAATTAGATATCCACTAACCTCCCCGGTTAGCTGCTGAAAGAGTATATCATATTAGTTGATAATAATCAAGTATTAAATATGCTGTAACAACATTTGGAATGATAACCGATATCACGGATCCACTTCTATTAAAAGAATGCTAGTCAATCGAATTCAGATTCGTAGTACTGAATCGATCAATTAATAAGGCAAATTTTTATGGCGATTTGCTGCTTTAAAGATCGAAGCATTCTACGACCTCCAAAGCTTCTCAGCCGGTAATGATAAACGCGCCGACACAAGTATTCGACTTCAGAGCTTTGGATTCGAATGCTACGAGAGACCGCTCCCGGATACTTTCAAATACTCGTCGATATGTTCGAAGGTGCGCATGCTGATCAACACGGTGGATATTTTCTCGTCTCTCAGCGCCCACTGTATTGAAGCCTGTGCGAACGTCAAACCGGACTTCGCCTTCTCAGGCAAGTTCGCGCCTTCTCCGCCTTTCAGCGCTTTCATGGCGATGATGCCAAGCCCGGCTTCATACAGCTTGGTGTGCATTTCCTCCATCTTGGGAAACATGCTGGGAATGTACATCAGCATCGCTGCGCTGAAGAGGCCGCTCTCTATTGCGGCAGGGACAACAACATCCGTGTCGTGTGTGGAAAAGCACAGAAAGCGATACTTGCCCTGTTTCTTGAGCTCATCGTATGCCGACAGGATCTCTTCATTCTTGAAAAGGGCGGGGTCGCCGACACCCTGCATGAACAGCAGGTCTATGTAGTCTGAATTAAATCGCTTGAGGCTGGCGTTGACCTTCTCAATCAACGTTTCTTTGTTCCAGCTCGGCTCGACCATATGTTTGGTCGATATAACGCATTTATCCCGCATGCCCTTGAGTACTCTGCCAAACGCCTCCTCGCCTTGTCCGTTATAATAGGAGTCTGCTGTGTCGAAGTAGTTGATCCCTCGGTCAACTGCGTATCGGATGACGGCATCGTCCACGGCGGCACCCATGCTGATGTCGGAAAGCTCCAGGCCGGTCTTGCCCAGAGCCCGGTAGTGGCGGATCTTGGGCGCCTCGAATGAGGAGGCCTTCTCGAGCGACTTGCCGTGCATTTCTTTTTCTTGAGGCGATTCGCCGACGTTAGCCAAGCTCTCGGCCCAAGCGGCTGGCGACAGATCATTCATTCCCGCACATACTCCAGTGACAGCTGCCAGACCCGCCACGGCGGCTGGAGCCTTTTTGAGAAAATCCCTTCTGTTGAGCTTTTGATCCTTCTTCATTGGATTCATTCCTTCTTTTGAGCCCTTCTTGGCGGACACTCCGCGTGTCTGCAATCTCTCAGGTTCGTTTTATCTCACTATCCAATTGGCTTTCTGATTCGCGCTGACAACTGGTTAATGGCTCCGTGTTACGCAGTCTTCCATCAATCCTTTTCCCGGATTTCTCAATCCCCGCCGCCCTCGGTCGCCCATATCTTTATCTCTTGTCCCTTTTCGAACTCGAAGACATCCGAAAGAGCGCCTTCCCCAAACATCAGAATGGATAGCAGAGGCGTCTGGTAATAGATGGCCATGTAGTCGCCCAATTGGGCTCCTTTGAAGCCTGTATGGATGTTCTCGACATAGCGGACGCTCATCGTTTTTCCTTCGACCTCGAAGGTCATGAATTGTCCGGGTTCGATTCCCAGTTCCTCCATGTGTTCTCTTCTGACGTTTGTAAGAATGTTTCCTTCGACGTCGTCGTAGATGAAGCCTGTTATAACACCTTCTTGAATAGTCGGGGCTTCGATGCGGATATCCGGTTTCTCAAAGAGCGAATCCGGCAGCGATTCCTGTGATTCGACGCTGATCACTTCGAGCTTCATAGGAGCTGCTTCGCGGCCGACGACATCAAAGGTCAGCACCGTTGGCATCCGCACGCCGTGGAACTCCTTGTAATTCTTCAGGGAGTTTACCATCCTCGTACCTTGCTTCGGATCGCCGAAGGGGAACACAATCCTGTCGACGAGAAAGCTGTCGGCCAGGATGTGGACTTCATAGTCGGTTCCCTCAAAAGGGATGGATATCACATGTTCATGTTGCGGCCCCAAATGCCTCTCGCCAAGATAAGTGGCCTCATCGAGTGCGTCGCCGAATTTAAGGAGGCTGAAGCAGTTGTGGAAGAAGCCTGCGTAGTAACGAAGGCTCGTTAGGTAATCGCCCTTGGTTTCGGTAAGCTCGCCGAAGGCGTTCATATAACCGGTTTCTCCATCGTATGTGATGACCCGGCCGTAGGACTCCCTTCGCAGTGAGAGTGGCTTCTTGAGGTAAAGCGTCATGCTGTCGCCCCTGACAATGAACACATTGCCGTAGTAGCCCCCGATGACCAGGTTATCCACCGCTTCGATGCTATTTTTCCCTCCAATAGCGTCGAAGTACTTATCGATGATATCGCTGGAAGGATCGGCCGGTCCCCGCTCTCTGGCACACTGGACCAGAAACGTCAGGAGCAAAAGAACTGCAAGCACTACTAAGCGTGATTTGCATTTTATAGCCATAAGTCACCTCTATAGGAAATTCGGATGTTTGTCAAGGCGCCAGTCTATGGGAGCCGGCCGGCGCGGCCTCGGATCAGATCCCTTCCCTTACTCCGTCCGGCGGAAAACCAGGAACGTGAGATCATCGGGTTTCGAGGGGTGGTCTCCGGTGGAATGGTGCATTCGATGTGCTACTTCGGAGGCTATTCGTTTCATGACGGCGTCCAGCGGACCTTTCCGAATCATCTCGATGATCTCATCGGTATGGAGGTTATCGGTGAGGCCGTCGCTGGCGAGAATGACGGTGTCCCTGCGCGCCAGGGAGAGCGAGGAACCGATCTCGATACGCATGTCAGGACTGCCGACGAAGTTTGAAACCACATGGCGATCATCGTGCTGCATCGCCTCTTGCTCATCGATGATTCCGCTTTCGACGGCGTAGGCAACGGGAGAGTGCGCAAGGGTCTGCAGTTTGAGCTTTCCCCGCAGACCTGAGGCGATGATCTCGGTGTCACCTGCATGGTACGGCCGGACGGTTCCCGAATCGACTTCGATCACGGCCAGGGTGGTGGCCGCACCGATTCCCTTCTCTGTAATGATCCGATTGGCGTTCTCGAACGCATCGACAATGCAAGCTCGCAGGTTTTTCGCATCCTGCAAACCGCTTTCTATAGCCAGCTGCAGCTGCTCGATCGCGATGCTTGAGGCAAGGTCCCCGCCACGAACACCTCCAACACCATCAGCCAGGGCGAAAACCGCCCGGTTTTCGTCGATCTCGAAAACGGCGGCTGCATCCTCATTGCGGTCATGGTCGGGATCGGGGGATCGAGACGAGAAAATGCCCACCCGCACTCGTGCTGCCGCGACGAACTCCGGCGCATCCATATGCGCATCGGTGAAAATGTGAGACTGCATGGGGACGACCTTTGAGATTGATCTCATCAGAAAGTCTACCGTTCGCTCCGACCTGGGCAAGAAAATTCAAAAACGAACTCCAGTTCCACTCCATTCTGCGCCGATAGCCAGTGCGAGATGATCGAGAACTCTGCTGGCTATTTGGTCTGAACTCCAGGTTCTGCCCTCGCCTCCGGCTTTCCTTCCGACACGTTGTTGTAGAAACGGGTTGTGGGATATGCGAAGTCGATATCGGATCTTGATCCGAAAGCCTCGAGCACATCCTCCCAGATGGCCGCCTCCGTCGACCGCCGCTTGCGAGGATCGCAAATGTATCGAACCGTCAGCGTAACACCGTTGTCCGCAACCGATGTCCACACAATGGGTGTTAGATGCTGAAAATAGATCAGGTATTTGCGCGCCGCTTTGCGGACCTGGTCTTGCGCTTCCTGGCTCTTAAGTATCGAGTGCTTCGTGGCGATCTCGCTCAGGATTTCCTTGGCGCCTTCCCAATTGCTTTCGAAAGTTATCGTAATCGCGAGTTCGTTCCAGATGAAATTGAATCCCCGCGTATAATTAGCTGTGCTCTGCTTGAAAACCCAACCGTTGGGTATGTGTATGATCCGGCCGGTGCTCTGATCGGCGTCCACCCAGTTGCCGATTTCGATGAGAGAGAACTGGAAGAGCCGCATATCGATCACGTCTCCTCGATGCTCTCCAATTTGAATGCGATCGCCGACGACAAAAGGTTTGCGGATGGTTATGAAAATCCAGCCTGCAACGTTCGTCACGGGATCCTGGAGGGCGATCGCCAGCCCTGCGGACAGGATGCCGAGATACGCCGCCCAGCCGGTTAGATTGCCGAACCATATGACCAAGGTGGCGATGATGACGGCAAAACCCAGGGCATAGCTTGCCGATTTTCTGAGGAGATACTGCCTGGCGACATCGGTCACCCGGCGCTCGACGACAAAGGAGACGGTCAGACGGAATATGAAATAGACGAGCCAAGCGAGAAACGTCCAGATGAGCCGCTCGATCACGAAGGGAGAAAGACCCAAAAATCGCTGGAGCCAGTTGATGAGATCCGACCACCAATCGGACATCCATGTACCTGCCTATGTGAAGAAGCCGACCAACCGAAGGTTCGACGGATGTGATTCTCGCATTGAATGTTGTCTTAGGCAAGAAGCTTTATTTATCTCGGGGGGCTCGCTTGGTGGCGGCGGCTGGCGAGCGCTAAGGAGATCATGGATATGGGAGATAGCTCATTACTGAGATCACCTGCGAGTTTGCCGGGAATTGTACGGGCTACGTGAATCAGCCAAAAACGAGAGGAGTCCTCAGCTCAGAGCTTCTCTCAGCCAATCGCCTAGCGCGTCCAACACATTGGCCCGTTTTTCAGCGTTCGTTGCAAACGGCGCACGGGATAGTTCGAGCTGGATCCACGGGATTTCACCGGCATGCGTCCGGACGATATAACCGCCCTTGAATGGATCATTGACAGCGACCGGCACGCCAAAAGTTTTCTGAAAACTGCGCGCCAATGCCTGGAGCCACTCTGGGGAGCACGTGCCATCGGCGTTGCTAAGGCAAATGTATGGGCGAATGGACCCCGGGTCGGGGCCGATGGGGGGAGCTTTGGATGCCATCGTATGACAATCGATTCCGAGCATTATCCCGGCACCTGATTCGCTCAGCCGTTGGTGATACGGCCGGTAGTAGGCCTCGAGTAGCTTTTCGACCGTTTCTTCCGAAGGGGACTCGCTGTAAACCGGAACGCTCCAACACGTATGCGTTTTGACGACGCCGTCTGCGCGGCGGTCGTTTTCAGCGCGATTCACGTCGACGACGGCGCGGGCAATGGACGTCGTAACATACTGGACGACCTCGTCGGCGATATCATATATCTCCGACGCACCCTCATCGCCATCTTCGATGATTTGCCTCTCTGTGAGGACACAGATGTCTTCTACTTCGGGGGGGACGACCAGCCCCGCGTGGGGCACCGAGATCAAAAACGGCAGCTTCACGAGCATGCACCCCTGGACGAGTGTCTCGATTGATCAAAAAGAAATCAAGCAGAGAAAACGGCTTAAAAAATCACTCGTTTCGCTGGTGCCAGTGAACTTCCATCAATCAATAATTAACAAAGACAGCATGGCTAAAACATGGGATAGAATATAGCCGATTCCCGGATCCGGTCTGTCGAAAAACATTTGCGCCTCGCTTCTTTCGCGGAGTGCTTGATCGCATACACTTACTCTTTATAGACAAGACTTCCCACGATGACTGCTGCAGGAATTTCAACGAGATTGAATCCCATGCCCAGCAGACCCAATTTCAGCGGATACAGTCCGATGTTGCTGTAGTTGACCAGGAATAAAACGACAAACAGCCAAAAAATCATGCCCGTCACCAAGCCCGCATGCAGACGACTTCTGAACCGAGGCCGGATGGCTGCATAGACCCACATGATCAACGTGCATACCATATAGAGATATACGATGGTTACAACATAGTAGAGGGTTCCAGAAGGTAGAGTCATGCGAGCTTCCCGCATCAGTTCGGTCTCGCTTACGCCAAAGATGAGCTGGACAGACCCTTCCAGGACGATCTCAACAAACAGAAAAACCAGGCTTGCCACAAAACCAGCGAGAATAACACGCCCTATGCTGATCTTCTTCATCTAGTTCCCCCTTTGTCCAGATTGTCGGTCACGCTCTCGAGCAACAGTTCTATCATGGTCTTCCCCTCGTCCACACAGCATTAACTTAGGTTGAAAATAAAAGAATGACAATGAGATAAAGGTGTGGATTCAACAAATGAGACTTTTTTCCTATTGCCAAAGCCTCTGTTATGAAGTTCGATTGAGACGATCAGGAATTGCAATGATGTGGTCGAAAAGAATCCGCCCGGTTTGCTACTGGAAGATCAATTAGTACGGTTTGACAATGACGAATCTCATCTCTCCTCTGCTCTACCTGTTCACTGTGGGTATCGCCCTGGCAACGCTATACTTGTGCTTTCTTCTTCACAGGAGATTTCAGCTCCTCTTTCTTCTGAATTACCTCTATTTTATCTCCACCTTTTTTGTCGCCGGATTCATCGATCTCATAGGGAGATATCTTGCCTTCCGACTGTTGAGCGGCCAACCGGCCGAGACCATTATGCTTCTGAACCACATCTTCGTTTTTCTGGTGTTTCCCTTCATCCCCCTGGCAATCTATTTCTTCTGTTCGTTCTTGGCGGGTTTTCTCCAGAAGAAAATTCCTCCTTATCTCACACGAGGCTATGTTGCGTTCTGGGCGCTGTTCTTTCTGATCCTGGTGCTGGTAACGAAAAACTTTTTGCGCAGCCAGGACGCCCGAATTTCAGTCATTCTGTTTTCTGTTCTGGATAAAATAACCTTCGCATCTTATCTTCTGATCCTTGCTTTTGCATTATTCCTATCGAGAGACCTCAAAGACAGCAACCAGAGAAAAGCCGTTCGCATTTATAGCTTGATCTGTTTCTTCGGATTCACAATCATCTTGATCTTTTCGCAAAACTCGATCAGCTCTCCGTTTGATCCGCATCTGTTCCCTATTTTTCTCCATTTTTCCGCCAACCTTCCACCGCTGCTCTATCTGCGATATTATCTCAGGAAATTCCAGCCCGCGCCCGATGGCCTGCCGCTCATGCTTGAAGCCAACCTCGAAGAATTTTATTCGAAATACGGGCTGTCCAAGCGAGAGCAGGAGATTATAGAATTGATCCTGAAAGGGAAAAGCAACAAAGATATAACGGGGGAACTGTTTATTTCACTCCACACGGTAAAAAATCACATTTACCACATCTATCAAAAGCTGGACGTGAAAAGCCGGCTTCAACTTATTCGCGTTGTTCAGAGTCAAATTCATAATAAAAGCCATTAGTTGAGGCACCAGATATGCCTTGATGAAGCGAGCCCCCGTGCTAATCCCCCTTCATCGAATGATGCTTATCCGCGACCCGCGTTTGGGTTATCGTTTCCCGGCAGCTCCTGCGGCGTTCGTTGACGCAGATCGTCCGGCGCAGCCACACCGCCACTGAGTATCAGTTTCAGCGCGTCCTCCACGGATATGTCCAGATAGAAAAGCTCCTCGACCGGCAGCGCGATCAGAACTCCGGTAGTGGGCACAGGTGGGCCGGGGATGAAGACGTTCGCCAGCTGGATGGCGCCATCGGCATAGTGCCGGGTTGCGTAGCTGGTAACGAAACCGTACGAATACACGCCCTTCCGTGGGTACTCGATCATAACTACATCCATTCGCAGGGCGAGAAGGGACGAACCCCGAACGAGACCTTCAGCACCCAAAGTCATAACACCGAGTGAGATTATGAGAAGAACCCACTCCATGCCGGTTCCCTGCTAACGTTCCACTTTCCCAAACAGCCATGTCAAAAGATCTCACCATTCGGATGAGGTAGAGTTACATCAGCGATCGCCTTAAGCAAATAATGCGGATTTGAACAAGAAATTAGCGCATTGCGGACACTTCTGCTATTATAATTGACTCCACGGGACGTTGAACGGAGAAACACCTTATGAAGCTTTAAGGACTATGCTAAAATAATCTAGCAACTGTTTCTGGAAGTATGGCATATCCCATCTTGGGAGGAAGAATCAGGCGCGGGTTGCGTCCACACGCGCTTGTCGCCCTGCACCAAAGATTGGATGGCGTTTCTTTCTGCCCGGTGTTGTCGCTATGAAAACGAAGCGCGGAGGTTGAGATCATGTCCGACGATACTGCCAAATGGAGGGCCCTCTTGGAAGATAGGCTCAAGTCGCTCCAAGAGCGGCTCGCTGAGATCAATGAAACCCTGCGTCAGCCGGAAGACGACGACATCGAGGAGCAAGCTGTCGAAGCGGATGACGACGAAGTCCTGCATCGATTGGCGCGTGCCGGCAGAGATGAAGCACGCCTCATTGGCGCGGCGTTGAGAAGAATCGACGAGGGAACGTATGGCATATGCACCACATGCGGCAAGGCGATCTCCAAGCGCCGGCTGCAGGCGCTTCCCGAAGCCGAAAAGTGTTTGCGTTGCGCTCAGCAGAGCGACGACCGTTAAGGATTCTCGTTCTGGTCCAACGCTCTATCTCCTGTAGACATCTGTGCTGAGATATTTCAATCCAGAGTCACACATCAAAGTGACGATCTTTGCGTCTGGCCCTAATCGCTCTGCTATTCGTATTGCCGCAAGGACATTTGCTCCTGAGGAAGTTCCGGCGAACAGTCCCTCTTCTCGAGCCAAACGCCTGGCCATGGCTTTCGCGTCATCCGTATTAACCGCGATTATCTCATCCACAAGACTCGGCTCCCAAAGTGGTGGCGTATAGCCAATTCCCACCCCTTCAATCTTGTGAGGTCCAGCCTGGCCACCCGACAAAACTGCGGATTCGCCTGGTTCGACGGCGATCATCTTGAGCTTGGGTTTGTAGCGCTTCAACACAGTCGCTACTCCACGCGATGACGCGGCCGTGCCGACGCTATGGACAAACGCGTCAATCCCTCCGTTTGTCTGTTTCCATATTTCCTCTGCCAATGGATAGTAGCCTTTAATACTGTCAGCATTATTGAGTTGGTCAGTCCAATAGGTGTGTGGTCTTTTACTGGCTTCTTTAGCGGCCTCGATCATATCCAGAATCAACTTCTTGGTAGTAAGGCCCCCCTCACTTGGAACCATCGTGAGTTCTGCGCCGAAAGCCGCCATCTGATTCAATTTGTCCTGACTGAACGCATCGGATGTGATGATATGAAGACGGTAGCCTTTGGCAACACAAACCAATGCGAGCGAAATACCTGTGCTGCCTCCCGTGTACTCGACAATAGTATCCCCAGGTTTCAATCGGCCATCTTCTTCAGCCTTCGAGATCATCGCCTGGGCCGCTCGATCTTTCATGCTTCCAGTGGGGTTTTCCCACTCGAGTTTCACAAAAATCTTCGCATAACCAGGCGGAACAACATTACGTAGCTGCACCAGCGATGTGTTCCCAATAGCCTGCAAGATGTTACCGGCAACAGTCATGCAGATCCCCCCTTCCCGTAGGTTTACATAAAGGGGCAAGTCTATGCGCCCACTAGGATTCGCATTCTATAGTATAGCAATCGGTCAGAAGGGTTGACGCCCCCAAGGTAACGTTAATCGACCCTCTGCGTGAGGGCGTCTCCCTTGATGGAGACAAGGGTGGCGTGCACCTTTCGTATCCATTCCAGGTCGCCTTCGCCGTCGGTGATCTTCGCCTTGTCAAAGAAATCGACTTCGCGCCCCTTGCTCATGAAAACGTACGACGCCGCGACGGCACAGTTATGACGACTTTTCCTCGGGCGTGTCCTTCTCCAAAATAGCGGAGAGCATCAGGTACCTCATTTAAAGTGTAACACCTATCTAAAATAGGTTTCACTTTACCTGATTCGAGAAGCTCCTTTAAGAAGGTCAAATCCTCTTTATTTGGTTTGGCCACTCCCATGTTCATTACTTTTTTGCTCCCGATCGATGAAATCAATGGTCCTAGAAACATAGACTGGAAAACTTGAGCCATGGAACCTCCGGTGACAACGAGAGTTCCCTCAGGTGTTAATGCTCGCTTATAATCTGAAATCGAATGATACCCATTAGCAGCAACAATAAGATCATAACACTGCCCACTTTGGGTGAAATCCTCCTTCGTGTAGTCAATACAAAAGTCTGCACCAATCGATCGCGCCATATCCAATTTCGTTGTGCTGCACACAGCAGTCACTTCAGTTCCGAACGATTTGGCAATCTGGACTGCGTATGTTCCAACGCCACCGGATGCTCCATTAATCAATACCTTTTGCCCTGGTTGTATCTGTCCTTTGCGAATTCCCTGCAAAGCGGTGATTGCTGCTACCGGTACAGCCGCTGCTTCTTCGAATGAAATACCCGCGGATTTCAATACCAGGAGATTATCAGGAACGGCCGCATATTCGGCAAAACCGCCGTGTCCACAACCCGATATATCTCCGAATACCTCATCACCAGTCTGAAACTCCTTTACATTTTCACCAGCCGCTTCAATCTGTCCTGCTATGTCAGCTCCAAGTATCCTATTTTTGGGCTCAAAAAGCCCGGACCAGAGGCGGACTAACAGCGGCTCACCTCGAAGAAAGCCCCAATCCATATAATTTATGGATGCCGCATGAATTTTAACCAATACTTCATTATCTTTGGGGACAGGTTTTTCTACTTCTTTGAGCTGAAGAACATCGGGTGGGCCGTATCTTTCATATACAATCGCTTTCATCAGTATTCCTTTTGACATAAAGCACTTTACGAGAAAGTGGGGATTATTCGCCTTTTGGTTCCAACTCGTAGACGATGTGGCGATATGCAGATGCGAAATCAAAAGTAGAGTGGCGTCCCCGATGTAGCGACGTTGGAACCGCTGAAGCCTTCGCGCGGGCATTTTTAACGGTATAAGACCCAAGTTGGCAACGCGTGGCGATCCCCAAAAGGGTCCGTTCATACCTGTATGCATTCTCAGTTGGGTCTTCCCGCAGGCCGAGGCATTCGAAGCTACTCCGAGACCCTAATCAGAGGTTCGGAATCTTTAGGATGCTTGCTTATTACTCATACACATCACGAGCAAATCGGCGTCAGGAGTTCGCTGCGATAAGAGAATCGGCACGCTCCAGGTCTTTGGCGGCACCTAGGCGTTCGAAGGCAGCGCGGGCCGCGCGTGCTTCGAGCTCGGCGAGGTCGGCTTCACCTACTTTCCAATGCGCAGTAGCCAGGAGTAGGCGCGTGCGCGCTTCTTCGTAGGGCATATCCGCCGCCTGCCAGTTTCGGCGAGCCGTACTAAGTGACGACAGCGCCTCTTCCACCTTGCCCTCGGCAATTGCAACGGCACCGGTCGCATGACTAGCGTGCCCGGAGAATACCGTCGATCCGAATCCCGCCGCAAGCGACTCGAACTCCTCCGCGCGTTCGCGAGCGGTCACGACATCGCCTGCCGCGAGCGCGATCTCCACACCAGCAGGAAGGAGCCGGATTCGGTCGAGGTCTAGGCTTTTGGTGGACAAGGCGCGGTCGATAAGCGATTTCGCCGCGTCGTGCCGTCCCTGTGCCGCCCGTAGCAGCGCCAGTCCCGGAATCGGGTGTCGGCCCCGTTGATGGGCTTCTTGGAACGATGTCTCTGCTCCCTGGTACTCGCCCCGGCGGAGTTTGATCTCGCCCATCAAGTAGTAAGCCTCGGCCGCGACGGACGTAACTCGTCCCTCGCATATCCTGGACGCTCGTTCGGCCTCGCCCTCCGCTGCGGCCCAATCGCCGCGCACACTCATGATCTCGGCACGGTGCACGCTGCAGATTCCCGGAAACGGGGACTCGCTATAGGGCCGGCACCACCGAGTCGCTTGATCGCTCCATTCCCCCGCACGCCGGTAGTCCGCAATCGTCTCGCACATCGATATCATATTGCAAAACGTAGTACCCACTACAAACGGAGACAACTCCCCGGAGATCGCCGTAGCCATGGTTTCGTCAAGAAGTTCCATCCCTTCCTTCACGCGGTTTTTCAGCACGAGCACACGCCCCTGATCCTGTGTGGCGAGCGCTCCCAGGTCTGCATCACGGTATCTCTCCGCGACTTCTATTGCTTTGATCGTGTGTTCCAATGCGGTGTCGAGGTCATGGTCCGCCTCAATGGCGATCTTTGCCTTCAGGCGGGCGAGATAGCCTTCAGCTACCGCTTCGGGCACTCCCTCGAGTAGCTTCTCGGCTCGCTTGAGCCAACCGTTGCACACCGAACGAGCGCCAGAGATGTAGTTGATATTAGCTAGCTCGACGGCTGCACGGGCCGCATCGGCGGGCCGACCAGCTTTGACGTACTGAGCGTGCGCACGCTCGTGGGCGCCGACGCAAGCGTCGAAGCGGCTCATCCACTCGGCCGCAATAGCCCATCGTTCCAGGTCCTCCGGTGCCAGCTCGACTTGCGAGTCAGCGTCGGCAAACGCCGCGAAGGCCTCGGACCAATCGTAACGCTCGAGTGCGGTGCGAGCGCGGGTAAGAGTTAAGGATCGATCTGCAGTCGGCGTTGCTCCGACGTCCGAGCAAGCTGAACCGAGTGCGGATACCAATTCTTCCATTGAATCAAAGCGATCCCCAATGTTTTTCGCTAGTGCGCGGTGGATGACCGCAGCGATTGCCCCCGGGATTTCCTGGCGAAGTGTTACAATCGGTGCCGGCTCTTCGTTCAGGATCCGATATAGCTCAGCCGCATCGTGGTCGGCCTCGAACGGACGTACGCCGACAATCATCTCATAGAGCACCGCGCCCAAGGCCCAGATATCGGTGCGGTGGTCGACGTCGCCGCCTTGCACCTGCTCGGGCGACATGTAGGCTACCGTTCCCACCGTTGTCCCCTCCCGCGTGATCGCGGTTTGTCCCATTAGCTTTGCGAGCCCGAAATCGACGATCTTCACACCGCCGTCGCAGGTCACAATAATGTTCGCCGGCTTGATATCGCGGTGCACGATGCCCTTAGCGTGCGCGCTGGCCAGGCCCTGTGCCACTTGCTTCGCTATCTCCACAGCCCTGTCGATGGGCACGGCACCACGCGAGATCACCTCTTCGAGCGGCTCACCTTCGCACAAACCCATGGCGATGAACGTCTGTCCATCGTCGGTTTCGTCGATGTCAAAGATCGTGCAGATGCTGGGATGGTCGAGGGCAGATGCCGCCCGCGCCTCACGCACGAATCTCTTGCGCTGCTCGTCCGTCTGGCTCAGGTGGTGCGGCAGGAATTTGAGCGCCACCATCCGGCCGAGTTTCTCGTCATGGGCCTTGTACACAACGCCCATCCCGCCATGGCCGATCCTGGCGAGGATTCTGTAATGAGAAACTATTTTACCGATCAAGTTCGCACTCCGGGTGGTCTGTGAGCTGGATTCCAACTCTTTTGCTAATAGTATCCTAATGAATCGGCGGTAGACGACTGAAATCTCACGGTCTGATGGTCTAATCATTTGGTATGTCAAGTAAACCGCTTAGCTTCCAACGGGCGAAAGAAATGGCGTACCGCAGGGAATCATTTTGGAACTTTTTTGTTGTCAGCAAAGGAGTTACAGCTCGAAGTGGCGTAATCGATGTCGGGAAAACCTTGTCATTGACTTATTGAGAGGAGTTCCGCTATGTGTAGGAATAGCAATGCGGACAAAATAATTGGGAGTACCGGTGGATCCAGATATGCGAGCAATGCACAACGGAAAGCATTCCGCTAAGAAAAATTTGTTTCTATTATTCATGGGCTTGTCCTTTCTGGCGATAAGTGCTTGTCCTAAGAAAATTGACACCACTACAAAGAACGAGAACCTCGTCAAGCGCTGGTTTCAAGTGTGGAATACGGGAAATTTGACCATCGCAGAGGAGATCTTCGCCACCAACTTCGTCAACCACGATCCCAACCGCCCCAAGGTCACCGATATCGAAAGCTACAAAGTATGGGTCGTTGAAAGTCGCACTGCGTTCCCGGACTTCCATGTTGAAATTCACGACATGATCACTGAAGGGGACAAAGTTGCGAGCCGCTGGACACTTACCGGCACACACAAAGGCAATTTTTGGGGCGTCCCGCCTACATCGGTGCATGTGACTGTGACGGGGATGAATATCCATCGTTTGGTCCATGGCGAGATAGATGAAGCCTGGTGGAGCTATGACATGCTCGGTCTAATGCAACAGCTCGGAGTTATACTTCCGATGCCCGCTGCACCCCTGCCCGCGCTGAACCGGAAAACTCAGGATTACCAATGGAGCCCGTCGTCAGAAGTAACCGGCGACCCTGGTGATCCAGCGACCAATAGGAACCTCGTCCTCCACGAGGAGGTGGAGGGATGGAAGCAAGGGAACGTGGACGCAATACTCGAGCTGATAGCCCCCGAATTCGTCAATCACGATCCCATCTGGCCCGCGGTTGCCGATTACGAAAGTTACAAGCAATGGGTCGAGTCAGAGCTAGACGGTCCTCTCGCCGTCACTGTTGATGATCTGATTGCCGAAGGGGACAAGGTCGTAGAGCGTTGTACCGTTGACATGGGCGGGGTGACAATGGAGTCCTTAATGATCATTCATCGTTTTGCTGACGGGAGGATGGTGGAAAAGTGGTGGAGTAAGAACATGCTAGTCCCGCTGCAGCAGCTAGGCATCATTCGCCTCCCTGATCAGGACCGATAGCAACCCTTTCAGCCAGACGAATTTGTATCCTTCTGGCCGTGTATCACATTGTATATCAATGAGTTAAAAAAGTCGTGGCGTCCCCAATGTAGCGACGTTAGAACCGCAAAGGCCTTCGCCGAGGCATTTTTTGCGGCATGAAGCCCAAAAAGAGCGCCTCGCCGATAAGTTAACCATGTTTGACCGGAAATTGAAATGGCGTCCCCAACGGGACAAAGTGCCAACTTCTTTGTGTTTGATAGACGAGTGCCAAGCTCAGAGAATAAAACAGCTTGAGCGGCTAGTGGCTTGAGATGAGTGGGCTAA
This sequence comes from Candidatus Latescibacterota bacterium, assembly GCA_011772205.1. Classification (GTDB taxonomy): domain Bacteria; phylum Krumholzibacteriota; class Krumholzibacteriia; order WVZY01; family WVZY01; genus WVZY01. Next base: position 32,831 of record WVZY01000029.1, on the reverse strand, counting down.
ATGCGCAAGGCGCCACCGCGAAGCCGAGACGCCCGGCGAGAAAAGAAGGGCCAGGCTGATTAGCCTGGCCCTTTAAGAGCTCCGCTCCTGGGGCAACAGCCATCCACAGGAATCAGGCTAGATCGAAGCGATCCAGATTCATCACCTTGTCCCATGCAGCCACGAAGTCACGCACGAACTTCTCCTGCGCGTCGTCACATGCATAGACTTCTCCAATGGCTCGTAGCTGAGAGTTCGAACCGAACACGAGATCGACGCGGGTGCCTGTCCACTTGAGCTCGCCCGTCACACGATCGCGCCCCTCGAACACGCCCTCGGCTGACGGCTTCCATTCCGTGCCCATATCGAGCAAGTTCACGAAGAAATCGTTGGTCAGCGTCTCCGGCCGTTCGGTAAAAACACCGAGTTCGGACTGCCCGACGTTTGTTTTCAAGATCCGCATCCCGCCAACGAGCGCTGTCATCTCAGGAGCAGTCAGCGTCAGCAGTTGCGCCCGATCCAGGAGAAGCTCCTCTGCCGAGATGGTGTGTCCGTCTCGCAGGTAATTGCGAAATCCGTCTGCCGTGGGTTCGAGGACCGCAAAAGAATCCACGTCGGTCTGCTTCTGCGACGCGTCCGTGCGCCCGGGTGCGAAAGGAACTTTAACTTTGTACCCGGCGTTCTTCGCGGCCTTCTCGACGGCCGCGCACCCGCCCAGAACGATCAAGTCGGCGAGTGAAACCTTCTTCCCACTGGACTGCGATTTGTTGAACTCCTTCCGAATCTTGTCCAGCTTCTTGAGAACCGTTCCCACCTGGGCCAGCTGATTCACTTCCCAATCCTTCTGCGGCGCAAGACGAATGCGCGCCCCGTTCGCTCCGCCGCGCTTGTCGGTGCCCCGGAACGTCGACGCCGACGCCCAGGCCGCCGAGACCAGCTGGGAAATGGACAGCCCCGACGCGAGGATCTTGCCCTTGAGAGCGGCGATGTCTCTTGCACCGATCAACTTATGGCCGACTGCGGGGACGGGATCTTGCCAAATCATCTGCTGCTTGGGGACCTCCGGGCCGAGGTACCGCGAGATGGGTCCCATGTCGCGGTGCGTCAGCTTGTACCAGGCCTTGGCGAAGGCATCAGCGAACTCAGCCGGATTCTCGTAAAAGTGCCGCGAAATCGGCTCATAGATGGGATCGAATCTCAGGGCGAGGTCCGCCGTGGTCATCATCGGGGCGTGCTTTTTCGAGAAATCGTGCGCGTCCGGCACGGTGCCCTCCCCACCCGTTGCGACCCACTGGTGCGCTCCGGCGGGACTCTTCACCAGCTCCCATTCGTAACCGAAAAGGTTCTCGAAGTAGTTGTTGTCCCACTTCACCGGGTTGGTGGTCCATGCGCCTTCCATCCCGCTGGTGATCGTATCGCCGGCCTTGCCGCTGCCGAAGGTGTTCTTCCAGCCGAGGCCTTGCTCCTCGATGCCGGCGCCCTCGGGTTCGCGACCCACGTACTTTTTCGGATCGGCGGCGCCATGGCATTTTCCAAAGGTGTGCCCGCCGGCAACGAGTGCCACGGTCTCGTAGTCATTCATCGCCATGCGGCCGAACGTTTCTCGAATGTCCTTGCCCGAAGCCACCGGATCCGGATGCGCATTCGGCCCCTCCGGATTCACGTAGATCAGCCCCATCTGAACGGCGCCGAGAGGATTCTCGAGTTCCCTGTCGCCGCTGTAACGTTCGTCGCCGAGCCACTCCGCCTCAGACCCCCAGTAGATATCCTCTTCCGGCTCCCAGACGTCCTCGCGGCCGCCGCCGAAACCGAAGGTCTTGAATCCCATGGACTCCAGGGCGACGTTGCCGGCGAGGATCATCAGGTCGGCCCATGAGATCTTGCGGCCGTATTCTTGCTTGATCGGCCACAGAAGCCGGCGCGCCTTGTCGAGGTTCGCGTTGTCGGGCCAGCTGTTGAGGGGCGCAAAGCGCTGCGTGCCGGAGGATGCCCCGCCGCGGCCATCGTGGATGCGGTAGGTACCGGCGCTGTGCCACGCCATCCGGATGAAGAGCCCGCCATAGTGGCCGTAGTCGGCCGGCCACCAATCCTGCGAGTCGGTCATCAGCACGTGGAGGTCCTTCTTTAGGGCCGCCAGGTCGAGTTTCTTGAATTCCTCGGCGTAGTTGAACTCCGCACCCATCGGATCGGACTTGGAAGAGTGCTGGTGGAGAATCTTCAGATTGAGCTGATCCGGCCACCAGTCCTTGTTCGATTGGACTCCGGCCGCCGTGTGCCGGTGCATTACCGGACATTTACCTTTGTCATTCATGGTCCGTCTCCTTTCGGCGTTTTTTTCTTCTTGGCCATGATTCCGCTTTCTATTTATTTGGTTTCTTTGCCGTGGCCGTATTCCCGGCGCATTCCCGGCAGACGCCCCTGACTTCAACCAGCGTCGCCTCTATCCAGCCGAATGCTTTCGCCGATCGTGGGAGCTTGAGGTCATCGAGTTCTTCGCTGTAGAAATCTCGCGTCAACCCGCAACGGATGCACACGAAGTGATGATGACTGGCGAGGTTGGCGTCGAACCGAGTCCGTTCGCGAGACGGTCCGAGCGTGGTGATGAGGCCGTGATCGTTCAACAGCCAGAGAGTGCGGTAGACCGTGTCAAGTGATACGGTCGGCATTCGTTCGCGGACGCGCTTGTAGACCATCTCAGCGTCTGGGTGATCACCGGTTTGCGCCACCTCGCGGAATATCTCCAGACGCTGATGGGTGAGTCGTACCCTTGCTTCGCGGCACACTTGCTCGAATCGAGCCATCCGTTGCTTGACTTCATGTTTGCTAGGATTTGCCACAGTTCTCCTTGCTAAGAATATATTCCTATTTAGGAATCATGTATCATATAGGAGCGCACGTCAATGGCAATTTTCATGCTCTCCCCGGAGTAAGACTCGAAACCAAACACTTCAGCAAGTCCGGAGTCGTTTATTTTGTTGTTATGTAATAGGTTAAAAAGGCGTGGCGTACCGTAGGGGATTATCTTAGAACTTTTTTGCTGTCAGCAAAGAAGTTACAGCTCCAGGTGGCGTGATCGTAGTCAGAAAAGAATGGCGTCCCCAACGGGACAAAGTGACAACTTTCTTGTTATTCCTTGACGAGTACCAAGTCGAGACGATACGTCGGTTCGAGCGGGCGGTGGCGTGAAATGGCGTGCGAAATCAGAGTGCCGAGGGATCCCCGCTCAGCGGTGGTCCTCATCGCATATCAGAACTCGATCCCACCGACGCGTAGAGCCGAGTAAGCCAGGGCTAGCGCTCCCCAGTATACGAAGAATCCCCAGAAGTACGTGAAATAGCGGAGCGGTCCGAGCGCGGGATAGACATGCTCCTTCTCGACGAACCACAGGATGATGTTGATGTAGAGCATTCCCGCGCCTGCTGCCCCGAAGAGAACGTACCCCCAGGGTTGACCAAGAAGCGCACCGACGCTTCCGGAAACGAACAGCGGAACGAAGAACAAGAAATCGGTCCAGGCGAAACCCAGATTGAGACGAAAATGTGTCTTGTCCCTCCAGTCCTTACCCTCGCCAATCATCAGATCTTTCGACTTTGGGGCATTTGGGTCCCGCAGAAAGATCCCATAGATAACGGTGAGCGGCGTCAGAGTGATCACACCGAATGCGACGAGCAACCATGTAACGAGCGTTGGTTCCATTGCGTTCCACCTTTCTCCCGCAAACTGACACGACTGCCAGGATAGCGACAATCCGCCTGTGCCTTCAAAGTTAAAAGGCCCCGCCCGTGAATCACACGTCTCGGCGGCCGGGCCTCGGCAAAGTACGTGCGTGCAAACCATCGTTGTCTTGACATCCTACCCGAGTAGTTCCCGCACCGGAAGAATTTCGTACCCATCTTCGAGCCTGAAAAGAAAATGAAAGGCGAAACGGATGGGACTACGGAAACTCGTCGGTCCCCAGAGTGTACGAGATTAGAACCTGCCTAATTGCTCAAGTCCGGGGATAGAACTGGCTACCCCGGATGCAACATTCTTCGAACATCCGTGGCTTTCGTGGCGGCGCCCAATAAGAAAACCATCGTCAACCGCTAACCATATACGCGCAACCAATTTTGGAATCGTTCGTACGTTGTTGTATGTTTCTCAGCTCACTCGAAAACCGACCTCGGTACAGCCATGGAGAGTAAGGTGGATCGCTCCCCCGGTCGCCGCAGACACAGAGCAAGAATATTCTTCACGTTGACTTATCTCGTCGGAGTCGCCGTCCTCACCACCGGCTCCGCCCAAGATCCATCCCAATCGCCCGCATCAGCCCAGATGGTTGACAGTGGTTCGTGGTACACACGCGAACAGTGGCCCCACGATGGCCACCCGTATGAGAGCCAGAATTTCGTGGTTTATAGCGATGAAGCGAGTCAGGAAGCGAGACAAGCCGTCGCTGAGATCGGCGAGGAGCTTCTGACTGAGTTGGTCTCCGAGTTTGGGATCGTCGGAGATGAGATGCTTCGTTTTCCTCCCGGCCAGGACAAGATCCACATTTACGCCTACAAGAACCGGGACGAGCAAAACTGGGGCGCGCGGGCGTACTACTGCGGTTTCATCATCTGGTCGCTGGATCACGAAGAACGCAGCCGCGACCTGGACTTCTATCGGGCGACCGCCAAACACGAGATGGTTCACGTGGTGGAAGCACTGCTGAAGGGCAGGGATGTGGCGAACTTTCCCGTGGCGATCCGGGTACATGTGTGGTTTTCCGAAGGACTTGCCTAAGCCGTAACGGGTGGAGTCACGGCACGTACAATCCGGGATTTTGGCTACCTGGACTATCTGACCGATAAGTATGGGCGACTCAGTCCCATCTCATTCAAGTCGGATGATCAGGTCGGCGATTGGACCAAGGAAGAGACTTGGAAGGCCTGTTCTGAGTACCACTACCCGACGTACCAATTGGCCGTTGAGTATCTGTTGGACCCAGACGGTTACGGGAAATCACTGCAGGACGTTGTCCGAGTCTTTACGGATATTGCAGATGGGGCAGACTTCACGACCGCCTTCGAGAGTCGCATGGGAGTCAAACTGGCGGACTACGAAGCGCAGTTCTTCGATCTCATGACCGGATACCTCGACGCGGGTAGCTCCACACGCGCGAGACGTGCGTCGCTGGCGTGGCTCGTTCTGATCGCGGCATCGTTGATCGTTCTTGGCTGGAGTCTCGCTCGAGGGGCAGCGAAACGTCGGGGCACGACATGGGCCTGGTCGTTCGTGACCGCACTCCTAGGCCCCATCGGGCTGCTGGGCTACCGCCTCTCGTACCCGCAGTCCGGGAGGCCGGTCTCGAAGTGGCGGGGCGCTCTTGAACCATCGATGTTCAGCGTGACCGGGAATGTGGCGGGACTGGTCTTCGTGTCCGCATGCTTGGCCGTCTTCCAGCCCCGTGTGAAAGCCGACCCGTTGGACCCCCTGATTCCATTCCTTGCTGGGTGGTTCGTCATCCGCGCCCTGCTTACAACCGCGCGATCGCGCCGCGGGGACCGAATCGCTTTTCGCCAGTCACTGCTTGCTGGATTGATCTCGATGATCCTCATCCTAGCCGGAGTGCTCAGTGTGCTGGTTCCACTTTGGGAGCACTGGTGGTTCTCCCTTGATCCGAGATCTCTAATCTTCTGGGGTGGGATTGCGGTGGGAGCGATGGTCGGAGTTGTGATCGTTTACCCGTACAAAGCCTGGACGCTTCGATCCCAATAGGAGTGCCTCCCCGAACAGGAAATTGCTCGAACTTTTGTGCAAACGTTACTCGCAGCCTGAGCAGAATCTCCGGTCAGTTTGCAGGATACTGGCTCCCCTAGGAGGGCTCGAATCCAGACTGACGTTTCCCCTAGATTTTGAACCAGCCTAAGAGTTAGTTTCTGGGCCAGAGAGGAGAGTGAGATGGCTCGGAAACGATTCACACCCGAACAGATTGTTTCGATCCTTCGTGAGGCGGAGCGTGGTGCTGAGCGCAAAGCCCTGTTTCGCAAGCATGGGATCAGCGAACAGACGTTCTACCGTTGGAAGCGGATGTATGGGGGATTGGGGGTATCGGAGGTCAAGCGGATCGAGCAGTTGGAGGAAGAGAACCGGAAGCTCAAGGAGCTGGTGGGCGAGCAGGCGATGATGATCCAGGCCCAGAAAGAGGTGATGAAAAAAAAGGCTGGGCCTGAGGATGATCTCGAGGTCGTCGCGGTGTTGATGGGGAAAGGGATGGGAGAGCGACGCGCGTGCCGGCACGTGGGTGTGTGTCGAGGGACGAACCGATACGTGAAGCGTCCGGAGGACCTGGTCAATGTGTTGGTACGAGAGGAACTCAAGCGGTTCTCTGGTAGGCACCGACGCTATGGGACACCGCGGATGACGGAGCTGATACGACGCCAGGGCTATCGGGTGAACCACAAGCGTATTGAGCGATTGTTTAAACTCGAGGGACTTCCGTTGCCTAGGAAGCGTCCTCGGAAGCATAAGAGAGCGGATGGGTCAGATCACTATGCCCAGGCGAGGAGACGGAATGAGGTGTGGAGTTACGATTTCATTCATGATCGAACCGAATATGGAGAGAAGCTCAAGATGTTGACGGTGTTGTATGAACACACGCGGGAGTGCCTGGAAATCCGTGTGGAGAAGCGGATGGATAGCCGACATGTGATCGAGAAGCTGGATGAGCTGATGACAGAGCGTGGGACACCGATGTATACTCGGAGTGATAATGGCGCGGAGTTTGTGGCGAAGCGATTGACAGCGTGGCTGGAGGAGAAGGGTTTGACGCCGGTGTTTATAGAACCCGGGAGCCCTTGGGAAAACGGTCTTGTGGAGAGCTTCCAGGAAAAGCTAGGCGACGAGTGTCTCAACGAGGAGCTCTTCTGGAGCCGGGGAGAAGCTCAAGTGGTTATGGATTGGTACCGTGACGTGTACAACAGGGAGCGACCGCATCGATCGTTAGGATATCGAACGCCTACTGAAGCGGCGATGGATGCAGAAAATGGGGCCCAAAACTAACTCTGCGCTGGATAAAAGAATGGGGTAAGGTCACCCCGCGCTCAGTTTGCTCTAGAACGCTGCGCGCCGGTTTGGCACTATCATCGATTTTAGCGTGGCAATTTTGCCGTTGCTCTCGATACCTAGCCAGGATTGAGATGGAAAAGTTCGATTCCCAACGTGAAGCACTGTTCCGGGCCGACTACGCGGTTACGTCATTAACAAACGTGCGATTTGGCCTGATCCTCGGCGCGGTCCTGTACGCGCTGTTCGGCCCACTCGATCTTTGGATGCTTCCCGAGTCCTGGCGCCAGGTGCACATAATCCGCTTCGCGGTCGTAGTGCCCACATGTTTGGGGGTCCTGGCGCTCACTTTCAATGGCCGCGCGAAGCAGCGCCTGCAGGAGCTCGCCGTAGTTTTTGTGCTGTTTGCCGGCCTGGGTATCGTCTGCATGATTCTCGTCGCACAGGAGCACGAGCCGGGCTTCAGGTACTACTATGCAGGGCTGATGCTGGTCCTGACCTACAGCTTCACGGTCGTACGGCTCCGGTTCCGGTCGACCGCCGTTTGCTGCATCGTCATCATCATTGCATACGAGTTCGTCGCCGTGTTCGATCAACGTCTGCTTTCCGAAGGGCTTCTGCAGGGTCGGGGGCCGATATTCATCAACAACAACTTCTTTCTGATTTCCGCAGGCATAATAACCTTGTTCGGCGCATATGCGCTCGAGGACTATTCGCGGAAGGACTTTCGCCAGCGCAGTGAGTTGGCGATCGCGCTCGAGGAATTGCGAGTGACGCAAGCCCAGCTTGTCCAGGCCGAACGGACCAGCGCAACGGCCAACGTGGTGGCGGGTCTTCTCCACGAGCTGAACAACCCGGTGGGGGCCATTGTGGGCGCGGCGGATGTTGTGCATCGCGGTGCACAGCAACTCGAGCTGACGGATCGGAGCAACACTTCGAAGACCGACGAGGAGCAGAGCCAGATGCGCTCGAGGATTATTTCAGCTATCCAGAAAGGCGCCACCGCACTCGAGGACGCCACAGAACGCGTCAAGCAGACCCTCGAAGTGCTAAAGCGCTTCACTCGCCTCGACCACGCACAAACAGCGGACTACAACCTCAACCAGGCCTTGGCTGATTGCCTCACGCTGCTCGCCCGGGAAACCGGCGACCGAATCACTGTGAAAAGGGATTTCGGTGAACTTCCGAGCATTCGCTGCCACGCGCGTGAAATTAATCAGTTACTCATGAGTGTGCTGAAGAACGCTGTTGAGGCAATTTCGAATACGGGGGTGATCGAAATTCGTACTTCGGCGAGAGAGGGGTCTGTACTTATCGACATCGTGGACACGGGTGTTGGGATCCCCCAAGAGCGCATGAAGAACCTCTTTGCACCAAGTTTCACAAGGGAGACGGGCCGCGTAAAGCTTGGCCTCGGCCTGATGACATCTCAGAGTATCGTACAACGCCACGGAGGCGAGATCGTGGTCGAAAGCACGGAGGGCAAGGGTACACGAGTGCACATAAGGCTCCCGGAGACGGTAGTCACAGAGCCGCGATAGTTGTCTCCACATCACAGATTGCCCTTGTTGTTTAGGAACGAAATACTGGTTCTATTGCTTGCCGTTCACAGTCCCTGGGAGCCGACCCTTGCCGTCGGAAGTGAACGCACGAGATTCGTCATGAAGAGTGCCTGGCGTTGGGGCATGGCTGCATTGCAGCGCCATCGATTTTACGGCCATTACGGCATCCGGCTGTTAGGACGCTACCCCTCATCTTTTCTGACCGTATCGGGTGAAAAAGCTGGCAGGCGCACGGCGATGTACTCAGCGCCCTCAGGAGACAGGGTGCTGTACTGGGACTCGAACCCAGACAATCCTGTATTCGCTAGCTACGTAACGATTTATTTAACAATAAGTTAAAAAGTATGGCGTCCCCAACGGGGCAACGTTCTAACCCTGCTACTGTTCCTCGACGAGTGTCAAGTCACGCGAATACAACAGCTTGAGCGGCTCGTCGCGTGAGCCGACCCACGCGGCAAAGAGGTCACTCATAGGCCAGCGCCTCGCGCGTTGAAACCTTCATGGCGCTCCCCGCAGGAATCCTGCTGGCCAGCCATCCGAATAGGAGGGTGGCAATAAGAGTGATCATAGAACCGGTTGGGCTCCAGGCGAACCGGAGCGCTCCGCCGTCACCCAGCATCAAGCGGCCGAAAAACGGTGAAGCCAACATGCTAAGCGGCAAGGCCAAGATAAGACCCAGCGCGATGCCCGCCACACTGATAACGAATCCCTCGGTCACGAACAGATTGTAGATTGTTTTAGGGGTGGCGCCTATTGCACGCAGCACTCCAATCTCGCGTGTTCTTTCCATGATGTTGATTCCGGTGGCCGACGCCATGCCCAGGGCGCTGACCAGAAGAACCAGGAAGGCGAGAAACAAGAGTATCAAAAGAATGATATTCAAGTGGTCGTATATGATCTGCGTTCGCTCGGCCGGAAGCATCACGTACAGCACGTTCAGGTCCGAGGACGCAATGGCATTCTCGATGTCATGCTTGAGAGCCATCACTTGCCCCGGACCCCTGTCCCTGGCGACGAACATCAGGCTGTTGACCAGGTGATCCGGATTGGCCAAAGCATCATACCTGTCCTTATCGATGTATATCTTTGCTTTGTCGAACTCGTCCATGATGCCGACCAGTTTCACCCGGATCTGATTCCTGTCAACAATGAGGGTCTGGAAGCCGCCGACCTTCAGATCTCGATAGAACTCAAGAGCCCGCCGGTTCATCACGACCTCGGTCTCACCCGACCGCTGCAGCCAGCGACCTTCTACGATACGCAAGCGAAACAGATCGGTGTTGTAGGGAAGAGCGACGATACCGACACCATCCGCCGCAGAAACGAGCCGGCTTTCCACCTCCCCCTTTCCGCCGTTCCACGCCTCCACGCGGCTGACATTCTTCAGGTCTCGGAAGGGAAGCAGGGCCCGGTCTCTTGGGATTTGGTCCCCGAAAACCACCTGTGCGTCATATCTCAGGCCATCTCTCACATCGGATAAAAGTACAGCCAGAGATCGTCTGACGTTGAATCCGGCGGCAAATATCGCCACACCGAGAGCCATGGCGATCACCGTCAACGCAAGGCGTTTCTTCCTCCGGCCGACATTCCGGACAGCCATGGTCAAGGTGCTGGACAGCCGTGGCATCGATACCATTTTGTCGCTTTTGACCCTGCCGTTCTGCCCGATTCCATAGTCTCCAAGCGCCTGCTGCACCGGAGCGTTGATGCCTCTTAGGAGAGCCGGCAGTGACAGCAACACCGGTAGCATAACGCTTGTGATCGCCAGGTACACATACACCTGAATCGGCAGGCGGGAAGTGAGTACTTCGAAATTGATCTTGGTGGCGACAAAGTCAGAGAAGGCGAATCCTGACCAGACGGCGAGCGGGATCGCGACCGCTCCAGCCACAATTCCAAATACAAGCACCATCGTTATGTACATGCGCAGGATCTGACGCCGCGACGCTCCGATCGCTTTGAGCACGCCGATCTGTCGGATCTGCTGGGACAGGATGGCGGCCATGAGCTGAGAGACCACCACCGCGCCCATCAGGAAGGCCAGAAAACCGATCGCACCTTGAAGAAAGAGAAGGGTGTTCAACTGCCACTGATGAGGGTGTTCGTTGAACTTGGGGACCTCGAGTTTCGTCACGGAGATACCCATGGATTCGAAGTATGCCATCATCTTGTCGGCGGCAACCTGAACATCCTTCCTGCTGCGCGCGTCTCTCACGCGAACAATCAGCCGCTGATTGGCAGGTTGGCCGGTAATCTGGCTGTACGTCTTCTTGTCAGCATAGGCATACACAAAGTGATCCTGGGTCGCGGGGGCCTGAGCCGGGTCGAAGCATACCCCCGATACAGGGACCTTGAGTCGCCTGCCCCCCACTCGAAGATTGGCCACCGTTCCGTAGTCCAAATTGGATATGGTCCGGCACTCTCGTTCTATAAGTATGGAACCGGATGCAGGAACAGAATCGCCGCTTACATGATAGATCTGTGCCATGCTAAAATTCTGAAAATCTTCGACCCCGAATAGCCAGACGGGAATCCATTCGTTCGGTGCGACCTCGATCCGCTGCATGGAGAAGTCGCGCAGCTCAGCGCTCTCGATGTCAGCCCGCTCGCGGAATGCCGTCATGTCCAAACGATCGAAATTCTTCGAAGTCATGATGGCATGCGCCGGACGCGTCTGCAGGAAGTTCTGGCTCAGGTCGTTTTGCAAAATAACGATCGATACGATTATCGAGCCGACTCCCCAAAGTCCGATGATCAGCGCCACGATGACGAGCGCGGTACGCCCGGGCCTGGTCATAAGATCGCTGACCACTTTCTTCAATTGTGTTTTTGTGATGTGAAATTCTCTGGAAAACCACAGGATTCCCGCCACAATGAAAGCCAACAATGCGTGCATGATCGACCTCCCTAGTGCCGTGCCTGAAGAGCTTCGGTGTCAAGCACCAATCCATCGTTTATAGCAACGGCTCTTGCCCCCGGAAAATTGGACAGATTCTCGTGAGTGACGATGATGACCGTCTTGCCCTGAGCGGCAAGTTCAAAGAACAATTCCTGGATCGCCCTTGCCGTGAGGCCGTCCAGATTCCCTGTCGGCTCATCGGCGACAAGGATAGGCGGGTCATTGGCCAGCGCCCTGGCGATTGCCGCACGCTGCTGTTCACCGCCGGATAGGGCCGCAGGGAACTTGTCCGCGTGCTCCAGTATGCCGACTTGATGCAAGAGTTCGCGGGCGCGGCCGTCCCGCTCACGCCGCGGGATCTTCCCCACGAAATCCATCGCGAGCACCAGATTTTCCAGAATCGACAGCGTGGGGACCAATTGAAAGAACTGAAAGACAATCCCGATGTTCTCCCCCCGCCAGCGAGCCAATCGACTCTCGTTCAGCGTGTGAACGTTGGTCGAGTTGATCACTACGTCGCCCGTCGTAGGATGGTCGATTCCGGTCAGCATATTGAGCAAGGTGGATTTCCCGCTGCCGGATCTGCCGGTGATCGCAACAAACTCTCCAGCCCGGATGTCCAGGTTGACCCCCCTCAGAACAGTCGTTTTTCGATCCGCCATCTCGAAAACCTTGGTCACATTCTGCAGGCGAATGAGCGAGCTGTCTCGATTACCTCCGGATATAGACTCATTCGGTTGAACTCCGGATCGACTGTGAAACATCGTTTCCTCCTTTGTGTTGGTATGTCGTATAGTGCTATACGGTATAGTAGACCGTTAAAAAAATTTCACCGCGGCCGGTCAAGCTCCTTGTGCTTTCTGATCGTTTTGTCGATCCATTTCACAAGCGCGGAGATTACCATGCTGTACTGTTCTACAATCGCTTCAGGCGCAAACGACCAGCGGGCTGCCTCTTCTTTCTGGTGGGCAATCACCCACTCCTGCAGTTCCAGCAGTTCGGTTTGAAGGTTGCCCAGCATTTCCTGGGCTTTACCGCTCTCGATCCGTTCAATATGAAAGAGAAAGGAATTGAATTCAAAATACATGGGCAGGGCCGCCCGCGAAAAGTGCTCCATCAGCCGCTGGAAATGCTTTTTCCCCTTTGGCGTGACCGAGTACACGGTTTTCTCAGGCAATTCTCCCTCACGCATGGCTTTGCCCCTTAGATAGCCCTGGCGAGCCAGCCGTTTGCAGACTTTGTAGACAGCCGGTCTGCTGATTTTGAGAATCCTCGACACCGACCGCTCGTCGATCTGGCGCGCCAGTTCATACGGGTTGAGTGGCCTATCCAGAAGAATCCCCAAAATGATCAATTCGACTGATGACATAACTCCAATCCTTCCAATTTCACGTAGTTTTTCATTGACGTATACAGTATAGCACTATATGGGCTAGTTGTCAAGAGGGTTTTTAGAGCGACCGACGCGATCCGGACGGTCTTGCGGTCGGCGGGCTATTTATAACGTTATATGATAATAAGTTAATGGAATGGCGTCCCCAACGGAACAGCGCTCGAATCCCTCTGACCGAGCTCAATAGCGCCGGCGCTCTGCGAATCCGACAGCTTGAACTTCTGGTGTTGTAAAGAGCCGATGTTCAACGTTCGGTATCAAGCGTTGATCCTTGACGTGAACAAAATCTTATTCCGATGGTCCCACGCATGCCGCCTCATTCGTCACGACGTAGACCGTTGGCTCTAACGGCGTCCCGGATCGACCATCCAGCACAAGCGGACGGACAAGACCACGAACTTCCAGCTGGCTCATGAGCCTTGGATAAACCCAATGATATGCCATGATCAAAGCGACTGCGGGGTTTTGCGCTTCGGTCAGACGCTTCATCTCGCGGAACGGTTCCGACACAACAAGTGCCCGGGCAGCCTGCATCGCCAGCCTGCCACTCTCCACACACACGGGCGTATCCGGCCTGATAACCGGCACGTTCAGACCCCCGTTTTGGACGAGTCCCAACTGTTCCAGCAACTGGATTCGATCTGCCGACGGTCCTTCAAGCCGACCCGAAGCCATCGCCGTCAATTCCTCTCGAAGTTCCGGTTGCCTGAGAGCTTCTTGCTCCGGGAGCGACGACGGCGTCCAAGTCATACAGAGTACGCCATCGGGTGTGGGATATGAGTTGGTGCCCAACTTGTGGGTTTGCGGAGGCAGTGTGATCCACGTGACGCCTGACCAGTGCTGACTTCCCGTATCCATGGCGCTGGCGTCCGCATTCTCTATGGCACCCAGGCGTTCAAGCGCCTTCCACGCCAGATCATCGAGGACAAACGAGCCCAACAGCGCATAGCTGCTGCCGGGCCATCCGGCCTCCCGCACCGTCCCGACGTAACGATCGATATCCGGACCGAGGGCGCTCAGCAACTCGTCCGTCACGGCCTGGGCGAGAACCTCGAGTTCTGTTGGTTGCCGGCGATTCGATGATCGGCACCGTGCACCTCATCTTTCCATCATCCGACCGCTCGATCAGCCGCCACAGCTGCAGAAGGATCAGCTGCGAGTCGGTGACCGGTACGCTATCCGAACGAAGCTCCGAGATCGTCCTTGCCTCGCGGAGCGCAAGGCAAATCTCCAGGTTGGTGTCCAGACCCAGGATTAGCGTGGGACTCGTCCCGCTCACATACGAGGTCACGACCTCTGAGTCCACCCACTTCGTTTTCTCGGTTTTCGAAGCAGCGGCGATGTCCGGCATACCCGCTATGACAAGCAATAGTACGGCTATTAGACTCTTCACAATGACCCCCTGTTGGTACCTAAGATTGGCAAACTCCGTTTATCCGCTTTTTCGGATCAAAAGCAACATCCGGACAAACACACCCAGCATCCACAACGCCACCAATGGACCCAGATCGACGGAACCCGCCTCGGCCGGAGGGTACGGGAACGAATGCAGGTTCAAGACCAGCAGAACAAGACCGGCCATAAAGCCAATAGCACCCCATATCTTGCCGAAACGGGGATGAGACCAGAGAACGATCGCGAGTAGAACGGTTGAGACGCAGATGAATATATCCCATACGACATCCAGCAGGTATTGCACGCGGTTGACGGCGCGCCCGGCCGTTCGAATTGCTTCCTTGGCGGTATCGCTGTCTGCCGCGGCCAGCATATCGGACTGGGCCATGTTATTGCCTACCTGGACGACCAGCATGGTTGTCACTAAAACACCGGCAAGGATGCCAAACAGGCACGCCACCTGTAGTACCGGCCCATCGCTATCCACGGACATGTAACGATAGAGTCCCAGAAATGCCACACAAAGCAACGGTCCGAAGGCGAATACGAGGAGCCGGGCCAACATATCCGGCAGGGGAAGGAATGCTGCAGCAAAATAGCACAGAATACTTGCCAGGCCGGTGATTGAAGCTAAACGAACCCATGCGGTGGACGGGCTAATTTGGCGATCCAATTCATCACTTCCTTCCTTCGACGAACGCTGACACGTTCGTGAATGAAACGCTTCTTGGCGGCGTCCTGGGTTGAGCGCGATGAAGTAAGAAACCTGATGACGACGTGGCGGTCGAGGCGGGTGTCCGCGGCCTTCTAGACGCCTCCCAAGCTGCCCTCAACGAGCTTTGAAATGATCTTGAGGTGGGATACGGTCTTTCCGATCACGCGCGAACTCCGGGCCTACCCAATGGCATTGGAAAACCGCTACCCATGATATCGCAAGGGATTGCGGGGCGCGATAAGAATTTTGAGGCCCAAACGATCATGTGTTCGAACCGGCAAGCTGATCGAATCAAATGGATTATGCGCGATGGAATGAAATGGCGTCCCCAACGGGACAAAGTATCTAACTCCACTATTTTGCCTCGATGAGTATCAAGTCGAGCGGATACAGCAGCTTGAGCGGCTTGTCGCCTGATACACGACACCCGCCGGACGAGAGCTACCTCGCATTGCGAGCAGGCGAGACCCGTTCGCCATCAACTACCGGCGGACAACATGCGCGTCTGGATCTGCGAATGATATAGAAACTGCTGAGGGCGATCGAAACGGTCGTGATCCCCGCGACGATCGGTTTGATGACGCCCAGAAATGAAGATCCGAATAGCGACAGATAAACGACGAGCATAGGTGATCCGCAGCAACCGATGAGGAAGCACCCGGCGGCGTAGAGCCCGCCGATAAGAGTGACGCCGCCCAGGATACCTCCCACCTCGCGACGACGCTGCTGAAGGCTGAACAGCACGGCAAAAACTGTGAAGGCCGCGGCAAGCGCATAGGAGTAACCAAGGTAGAAATCTTGTCGTTCTGCGTAACGTGCCCACGCCGAAGGTCTTTCCACAGAATCCAGCGCTACCCACTGGGACGCCACCCGGGCCTCCTGCCAGGCGTGATACTCAAAGTGCGCCGCGAAGACGACGGCAAAGACAAAAAGGCAGATGAGGAACGTGGAACGCCTCATTTGATGATCTCCACGCGCTTTGCCTTAAAGAGGAAGCGCCCCGGCTGTGGCTGGACCAGCTTTCCCGTCACCATGACGACCTGCTCCGGGTCCGGCAACTTTCCGGTGAAGTCAATCGGGATTTCGTACCGGGCACACGTTACGACTTTGCATTCCGCATACTCAGACTGATCGATAATCGTGAACAGCTTTTGCTTCGGAACAACCGCACCGACCACTCCTGTAACCGTTATCTCACGGTCGGCGAATCCCTTGGGGTCTTTCGCTAGCTTGTCGACGTTAAGAGTGTCTGTCACCGTGGAATCGCTCTGACCATAACTTGAAACGGGTGAGACCACAGAAATAACTAGTAACGCCACACTGACTATGATCGCCGTTCTTACGAATGTCATTGATCAGGACTCCCTTTTGTGATTCCCCGTGCAACCGGCTGACGCGCAGCAGGACGGCTCGGGCGCTCGGTCTTGGATGTAAGGCTCGCCCGTTCTGAGCGCCTGTTCAGTCCGTACCAGCTCTTTCCCGAGGTACGCAGCGTGGTCAAGGCGCGAGACAAGCTCATGGGCGATCACCGTGGCGTAGAGATCGTCGGCACGCTCTCCCGTGAAGACATGCGCCAAAGTGCCATCGTTGAGGTAATGCTCGATGAGAATAGATTGCTGTTCGCGGTCGGGGAAAACAACGAAGTACCCTTTGGGGTCAAGCACGAGGCGTTCAACCGGCTGAGCGTGGATCTCCCGGGGGACGTCATGGGTCCGTCTTTCGGCACGGCGCGGCTCCTGATCCGCTGATATGCCCGCGAGGGCTTCCACAAGCCCGCTAACGTCTTCTTCGCCGATTCGGTCCAGAATCCGAACCTCTTTCCGAAACGTCTCAATCGTATCGTGTGTGATGTTTTTGATGAGCGGGCGCCGTCCTTTGGCATCGATGATACGCCCTCGCTCATCGATACCGTGCTCGAAGAGGCTGAGGAAGGTCTGCCCGGGTAAGTGTCCGATCCGTTGCTCCGAGTCCGCACCGCAAATAAGGAGCGTCGTGATGTTGGGATTGGAGAGCACATTGGTGATGATTCTCTCGATGCCCAGATTTTCCGTGTACAGCGTGCCGACAATCGCCACGCCGCTCGGACGCGCTTCAACAACACCTTCAACCAACCCTTTGGATGTGAGCGCGCAGACCGCCACGTGACCTGCACGGTCGAGAACCGTGAAGTCTCCCGGTAACGGTGGCCAACTATGTTCTCGCGCTGGCATCTCTGTCGGACAGCTGTCACCCCCAAACTCGATATGTGCAAACGCCTCCGCCGCAAAGTTGAGGGCGTTCGCTGGCCAACAAACGGGACAGCCGATGCAATCATATTCTTCCGGGATCCTGTGCTTCTTACCCGTCTCGATGACAGGTTGAATAATTTCGCGTGCCTCAGAAGGAATGCTGGGTAATGCTTCTGTGAGTTCACTCAGCGCACCATGGAAACAGCCACACTTGTGGCATTTCACTGCGGCCGTCGCGGCCTGCATTTCGTCGATGATGTTCTGAATCGCACCGTTTGCGGACGCCTTCTTCAACTCGATACCTTTCCCAGAAGATGTTCCTTCCGCACACCTGTAAGACATTTCCCGCCTTCGCGCAGCTTCAGTCGTTTCCTGAGCTCTGCGCGGTCATGCTTGACATGCCGTTCAGGAATTGCCGCCACCGCCCGAGAGAGCAGTTTCAGAAACTCCCCGTCGGCACTCTGCGGAGAGTAATACACCCAGCGGCCTTCTTTGCGGCTCTTCAGGAGCCCGGCTGATCGCATCGCAGTGACGTGCTTCGAGACGTTGTACTGAGGCTCCTCGAGGCTATCGACCAGCTCACAAACGCACAGTTCCTTGCCTGCATCGAGTAACAAGCGAAGGATCCTCAAACGGGTTGGATCACTTAGCGTTTTGAAAACTTGCGTGTATTCTTCCACGATCAGTCACCTGCGTAGTTGCGCATAGACGCATATATCATACCGAGCCGTCGATCAAACGGCAAGCGAAATCGTGCCCCACATCGGCTAGGAGAGGGCTTGCCGCACAGATTTTGGATGGCATAAATTATTTATTACCAATAGGTTAAAAAGGCGTGCCGTCCCCAATGTAACGACGTTAGAACCGCCGATGCCTTCGCCGAAGCATTTCTTGCGGCATAAAACCCAAAAAGAGCGCCTCGCCGCTAAGTTAACCAGGTTTGACCGGAAATTGAAATGGCGTCCCCAACGTGACGTTAATCGAACCGCCCGTGAGTTTGCCGTTGCGCTTATGGCAGCATACCATCTGACCAGGAGCCAATTTCCGATCGCTACGAGTCCGTGCCTGCCGCCGTCAAGTTGACGAGGGTTCACTGGAAGTCGAAATGGTTGGAACTTGCTAGCTGACAATTCAATGTGTGTGGTTGCTGTGTCCTTCTATCGCCCCCTCACCATACTGAGCAGCACTTCCCTCGACAGTGGTGTGCACGCCTTCGACATAATGTGTGAAACTCACGTAAGTGTTCACAAATTCACGCCCGGCCGCCACAGATTCATCGGCATGCTTTTGTGCTTCCAGAGCCTGCTGAAAACGCTCACGAATACCTTTGGCCATGGCGCTCGTCAGAACACCCACCAGATCATCCACTGATCCACTTTGCAGCGATTCGTCGGCCAGGGTAACAGCAGCGTCCACAGCTTCACCTGACTTCAAACCGGTGTAGGGAGCCCCTTCACCCGCCCGATGAATACGCACCAGCGTTTCAAAAAAATACATATCGGCTAGTTCTTTGGCCTCGGGACCCTGGGCCCGAACAGCAAGAGTCTTCTGAAAAGCATCTCGAATCTGCTCTTCATCATCGGCCTGGACCCACTTGAGCAATGGCGTTACATCACGCTTTTCAAGCGCGATCCTTGCCGTTCGCACCACTGGACCGTCAAGCGTGTCACAATGTGCAAACGCGTTTTCGCCGAAGGCGGTGTATAAGAGTCCGGTTCCCAAGAACATCAGTATGACGTAAGTATGTTTTTTGCTCGTAACCATTTTATTCCTCCTTGTTGTTTCAGCCGACTTGCATACATCGCAACAATATTTGCCAAACACAAAAAATGCCCCGGACGGGATTTGAACTCATTTTTGATATTATCCCAACGAGTTGCACATGACGAGTGAAACGGCGCCTTCGTCCCAATTGTCACTTTGACCCGTAAATCCTGTTAGGGTGTAAGTTTACAAAGCCATGATTGAAATGGCGTCCCCAATGTAACGACGTTAGAACCGCAGAAGCCTTCACCGAGACGTTTCTTGCGCATAACACCCAAGAAGAATTGACCGCGTCCAAGCCCGGCACCAATTATCGAAATACGTTCCGCCCGCGGTCTGCCCCTACTGCACCTCCCCCATTCGCCTGCGCGCTTCCACCTCCAGAGATGTAGGAGTAAAGTCGAACGCCTCCCGCAGCAGTTGGTGATCTCTTGGGACTTCTGCCGCAAATTCCCCCGGAAAGTTGTTCAGCATCCTGATTGCCATCACCAGGTGCACAAGGAAGGGGTTAAACGGGCGGGTGAGCACAGAGGCGATCTTCAGTGGCGTCACTGGAATTCGATGAAAATGAATCTCTCTGCCCCAGACTGCTGAGATGCGTCGGGCCGCTTCCGGAAAAGAGAGCGCTTCCGGTCCGGGCAGCCGGATCCTCTGGCCGCCGAGATCATCCCGCAGCACGGCCTGGGCGGCTATCGTCCCTACGTCGACCGGCGAGATTGAGGGTAGCGCCGGCGGTCCCCCACCGGGGACGATCATCCTCGCGCCTCGGATCATCGCAAAGAAGATCTCCATAGACGGCGGGCAACCCAACACAGTCCAGTTCAGCCGCGATTCCGCGAGAGCGGCCTGGACGTCGAGCATTGGTCTGGCCATCGCAAGCACGCCGAGCTTCTCGGCAAAATCCTTGCGAACGTCGTAGCCTGAGAGACAGACAACCCGAACGATGCCCCTACGATCAGCCTCTTTGAGAATCCAGAGCACGGAGTCCCGCTCGATCTCTGTACGCCTGCGAATGGTTTTCCACGTAAAAGCGGATACAGCAATGATGATTGCCCTGGTCTGGTCGAGCGCAGAGATGACCGTCGGCCGCGACGTGATGTCGCCTTCTATTACTTCAGGCTCATTTCCCAAGACCGATCGCGCGCGCGGCGCGTTGCGGCTCAAAACACGAACACGCACTCCGCTTTCCAGAAGACTGCGGACGATGTTTCGCCCGTAGTGACCAGTCCCACCGAAAACTAGAATGGGTTTGCCGACGCTTGTCGTGAACGGCGGCGACATAGAGAATCCTCCACACCAAGCCAATACCGACAGGTGTTGAGCGTACCCTTCGCGTGTACACGTATCCTATCGAATTCGAAGTGCACTATGAGACCGCTCCGGGGTGGCGTGATCGCTGTCAGAATAGGAAAGGCACAAACATCTTGGTCCGCTTCATGTAGACCCGATATGTGGCACCAAAGTACTGAATACATTCGGCCTCTTCAGTCCTTGCTGTTATCACCCAAAAGACGGTTGCCGCCAGGGCCAAGGCCATGCCTGGCCACGATGGATCCTTCAAGAACACTCCCCATGTCCCATAGAAACCCGAGCCATATATCGGATGGCGAATGTATTTGTAGGCGCCAACGGACACTAGTGAAGTCGTTTTCTCGATGCCGGCCAAAGGCACTTCGTCGCTTCGCCTACTGTCAGGCTTCCCGACGACTTTTAGCAGATAGGCACCGTGGACCACAAGCGCGATTGAAACAGCTAACAATAACCATGAAGCTGCTTGACGCGAAGCAAACGGGTCCTGAAACCAATCATCCCAGTTGAGAAGAACTAGTATCAGAACAAATTCCGCGGCGAAGAAGCGATAGAAGCCATGAGAACGAGGCGCGCGCAGAGACCTGCGGGACAAGTAGACCAAAGCGGCCGACACCACAACGAAGACGATCAACTCGAACATAAGACCATTCCGGCTTTCAGAATCTTACCTGATGTTTAGCGCCCAAACAACGGGCACGTGCTCACCCCTGGATCAGACATGCGGAGTGAGATCATGCGCCACCGCGCAACTTATATATTCAAGCACACCCAGCGGAATTTGAACTCGCTACTTGTGCTATCGCAACGGGTTGTCGGCGGCGATACGAGCTCAGAATTCTATTGACGATCGAATTGGGCCGGTAATTTGATTTATTTCATTGGCTTAGGAGAATTCAAATAAAGTGGCGTCCCCAAATATACGTTAATCGAACCGCGCAGGAGTTCGCCGAGGCTCTTCTTGCAGCATAACCACAGTTTCCGGTCTAATAAGAGATTTCTGACAAATTTTCAAGGCAAATGAAATTCGATTCCTTCCGATGTTCTACCTCATCCCCCAGCCGCTTGTAGTCTCGTTTCCATCGGTAAAACGTATCCCGTGAAACGCCGAAATATCTGCAGGTTCTTGAGACGTTGCCATTCTCTTCGGCGTGGGCGAGGACTCTCAATTTCCGGCTCGCCCTCATGCGCCTTCGCGAGCCCCATGGGCTCACAAAATGTTCACCTTTTGTCCTTGACATTTTTATAACACCCTTTATCTTACCGAGGACAGTCGGGTCAGGTTACCCGTAAACAGCAGCAGTGTAAGAATCCCAAGGAGGAATCGATAATGAGAAAGACCACCATGGCAGCGGCTTCAGCCATCTTCGCCCTCGCCATCGCTTTCGCGCCCATCGCCAACGCTGACTGCGGCTCATGTGGCAAGGACAGTGCGAAGCACGCCAAGCATGACCACAAGCACTCCATTTATGAGACAGCCCAAGAGGCTGGCTTTAAGACGTTAGTCGCGGCGATCGACGCCGCTGGCTTGGCCGAGACACTGACGAATGAAGGCCCATTCACCGTCTTCGCACCCACCGACGAGGCATTTGCGGCTCTTCCCGAGGGCGCGCTCGAGGGTCTTTTGAAGGACAAGGACGCGCTCACCAGGGTGCTCCTGTACCACGTCGTCACAGGTGAAGTCATGGCAAAGGACGTGGCCAAAATCAAGGCCGCAGATATGCTCAACGGAGTGGAAGCCAGTGTCGAAGTCAAGAAGGAAGGTGTCATGATCGCGGGTGTAAAAGTCATCAAGACTGACATCGTCGCTACCAACGGAATCATCCACGTCATCGACGCGGTGATGATCCCACCCGAGCAAGAAGAGGCTTCGAACTAGGTCTAATTACTTGGCAATCCGAACTCGAGACCCAAAAGGCCCGGGCATCTCGTCCGGGCCTTTCTCTTTTGCGTTGCGCGACACGCCGGGGAGGACTGCGGCGTTTGACCTCGTACTATTAGAACCGCCGAGGCCTTCGCCAAAGCATTTCTTGCGGCATAAAACCCAAAAAGAGCGCCCCGCCACTAAGTTAACCAGGTTTGACCGGAAATTGAAATGGCGTCCCCTCCCCGCAAGCAAGGAGGCGTCATGAATTCCAACGAACTGCGGAGCCTAATGAAATGGCTCACGGTACACCTCATCGTTATGGCGAGCTTGGTAGCGGTCCTGTTTATACTCTCAAACTTCGATCTGTCCGATGCAATCGGCGGAGTGTATATGCTTGGATATATTGTTGCCTTGTTCGCGTTCTGGGCGTTTATCGTCTGTCTGGGAAGACTCGCCAAACGACTGAACAGGAGCTGGATCGTTTGGTGTGCGTTAACCTGGTTCACAACCCCAATTGGACCCTGGGTTGCCTATTTTCATATGCGTAGTCTGGTAAACAACGCTCTGAAGGAGCCATAATGAGATACCTAGCGATTTTTACAGTACTGTTGCTGGTATCGTCCTGCTCGACCGAGAGGACAACTCCTCAGACCTCACAAACACAGTCCGCTGGCATGCAGCAGATTAAGCCGATCGCCGATTCGAGCCAGCAGAAGCAAGGGCGCAGCAATATTGAGGTAACCATCCTCAACATCCGCCAGGAGTACAAATACAGCGCTGCTGAGATCCGTGTGCGGAATGACTCGAATCAGTTCGTTTCCTTTTGTGTGATGGACTTTGAGTTCTACACTGCCCAGGGAGAATACCTTGGACACCATGCGGCTGTGCAGAGGAAGAGGTTAAGTTGAGGTCAGCCAACCGCGATTTCATGGCTTTGGGGGAGATTTTGATCGAACTTTGTAAGAGTATATCTGATAACTATTTAATAATGACCCTCAACGACCAAGCAGGATTGCTAAAAGAGCTGTGTTCGAACCTTACTACTAACGGTATAAGTGTATATCCCACATATAAAAAGCCGTTTGACGTACTTGCCAAACGGCATGATCGTGAAGTATGGCGTCCCCAACGGGATTTGAACCCGTGTTGCCGCCTTGAAAGGGCGGTGTCCTAGGCCTGACTAGACGATGGGGACGCCTTAATAGGAGAGAATTCGGGCTTAATACAATTAACAACGCTGGAGGCCAAAGTCAAACGAAAAAGCCCACTTGGGCCGCCTCACAATAGGCGCAAACCAGGCGCCCTCCCAATGACAAGATGAGCCCCTTGCCAAGCAGGTAAACGTGCCCTCTACGTGTCTTCTTCCGCCTTCTCTTCGCCGCCCAAATCCCCCTCTTCTTCGTCCGCTTCTTCTCCAACAGATTTGATTTCCGTCGCCTCGCACACCTTCCTCTCATCGCGAACCGTCACCCGGCCCCTCACGATGACATCCCTTCCCTCTTCCAAAATTTCACCGAAGAGCCCGAAACGATCCCACGGCACGTAGATCTGAACGAGCGCGCTTACATCGTAAAGGATAAAGAAGCCCAGAACCCGTCCGGATTTCGTTTTCAACCGCTGAAGATTGCTGATCCGCCCGTCAATCTCCACCTGGGAGGCGATAGGTTTGGAGTAAAACTGGTCGAGAGACGAGACGACATCGTAGACTTCCGCTCCACCCGAGGCAGCCTGATCCTGTTTCCCCTTTATCAGCCTCTCGAACAGCGCTTCCTTTTCCTCACCTTGCGTATCCTCTGATACTGGAGGAAAACTGAGCTGCATTTCATACTGGCCGTTCAAACCACGCGTGGCGCCGTTTACGGGCTGCTCGTAAAGCTCTGGCAGCGCATTCACCAGATTGGTTCTCGATATTCCCGTGAAATCGAATGCCCCGACGAGGATCAGCCGGCCCACTTCCTCCACGGAAACACCTTTTCCTTTGGTGCGCCGGATAAAGTTCTCCAATGATCGATACTTTCGGCGGCCCCGCGCTTTCAAGATCCTGAGGACCGAGGGATAACTCACACCCTCCACCATATAGAAGCCTAACCGGATTTTACCGTTCTCGAGCGTGAAATAGAGTTCGCTCCGGTTGATGTCAATCGGAAGCAGCGCATCGAGATCGTGAAGGTAGGCGAGATAGTTCTTCACCTTTGTCTCGTTGTTCCAGTACGTATTCAAAAGGGACAGATAATAATGGAACGGATGGTGATGCTTTAAATAATACGCCTTATAGACGAGGAGCGCATCAGCCAGTATCCGCTGCCGGTTGAGCACCCTGTCCGAATAATAAAGAATCTTTTCGAACCATTCGTTTGCCGCTTCCATAGGGACATCCTGATCCGCCGTTCCGCTCATGAAATCTCTGCGAAGGTTCGAGAGCACGCCCGGATCACCGGTCCGAAAATGGTCCAACATTCGGTACGCCCCTTCGGCACTCACTCCGGTGAGCATTGAGAGGAGGTCGCGCAGCTGCTCTTCATAGAGAATCGCTCCGTGCGTCTTGTTCAATAA
Source organism: Candidatus Latescibacterota bacterium (assembly GCA_011772205.1). Lineage (GTDB taxonomy): Bacteria > Krumholzibacteriota > Krumholzibacteriia > WVZY01 > WVZY01 > WVZY01. Next base: position 8,139 of record WVZY01000029.1, on the reverse strand, counting down.
CGGCACGAGATCCGGCATGTAATCGTAGTCCGCTTCCGTTCCCGATTGAAACGCCTCCAAGCGCTCTGAAAAAGTCTTCTCTTCATCCCGCAAGCGCATGAGCGCGAGAAAATGCGTTAGATCCTCGATCGATTGCGGGGAAAATTCCGTGGTTTGCTTTTGGATGCGGGGATTTTCCAGGAGATAAACTCCCGTTGCCTTTCCGCCTTGTACGTCCGCCCATACCGCTTTGTCATCGATCGGCAAGCTGTCCCATAAATGTACCTTCAACTTTTGTTTTCGGATTTCGTTGTCCGTGCGTACACAAACCGTGAGGGCGCCGAGAGGCGTGAAATCGATCCGGTACATGTTGCCAACCGGGAATGCTTCCCGAGTTGCCTGCACGAACAGCTCATCCTTCGACTTATCGAAGGTATACCCGAGAAACTCGCGAATCGCCCTGGGAGAGACGACCACGCTCCGTTTCGAATGAATGAACCCGCAGGGGAGACCCTCGATTGCAGCGGCTTTCGACAGAACCTCCCGTATTCTGGCGGATCGCCGATAAATTTGCCCGAGCCCCTTGGACTCTTCGAACAGCGATTGGAGCGACCGTCCCGGATTTTGCATGGTGATTCTCAATGCTTCGGACACTTCTTTGTCATCGATTTCCAGGCTCTTTGCGGTGATTTTGAGCGCGCGGCTCGAGGTGATGTGATCAACCGTCGGGACATATGCAATGCAATGCTGATCAAAGACATCCCGCAAACATTGGACGGCTTCTTCTCGATCCTCGCTCCCGAGCTGGATTTCGAGAATCCCACTGCGCCCGGACGCCGGCTCGAGCAGCGGCTGAAAGCCCTCGTCGAACTGATATGGATTGAAAGAAGTAATGCCGAGGAGATACGCGCAAAGAGACTGAACGCCAAGACCCGTTGCGGGCCCGAGTGAAATTCTCGCATCCTGGAGCCGGGTGATCACTTCGTGATAGAGAAGAAACAGTCGTTCGAGGCCCAACCGTGTTATCTGCTCGATTTCCTGGTTCAGGATGGCTCTCCCTCTAGCCAATCCTGCCGGGCTCAAATAATGGAAATGCAGATCGAATCGCCGGACCACTTTGTCGAGGAACGTGCTCATCGGATCTTCGAACCGCCAGACAGGCGCTTTGATGTCCGGCTCTCCTTCATCCAACCGCCATTCGTCCAGCAGATCCCCAGGTACCATTCGGTCGATGGCAAGGGCGTTTTCATAGGCGTCGTGGTATGCGTAATAGCGCTTTGCCATTTCGGGGGCCGGTTTCATACCCTTTTCCCCTTCTAGCTCAGGCCCAGAAAAAAAGTCCCTCCCTAGATTCGGGTGCCGTATCTCACCAAGAAGCCCCAGAATACCGCGCTTGTCGGCTCCCACGTAGCAGACATCCTCGGTCAACACAGGCTTCACGCCGGCCTCCGCGGCAAGCGCACGACGCTGCTTCGCCAGTTCCCGATCCTCACGATCTTCATCCTCTCGAATCTCGATAAACAGAAGATCTCCAAAGATCGCTTTCAGCGCCTTGATGGATTTAGCGGCCGCATCGAGATTGCCGGCGGAAACATGCTGAGCTGGTTCGCTCTTTCTAGAATCCAAGAGGATGGCAAGGCCCGCTGCGTTTAGTTCCAAAAGGTCCGAACCCAGCCCAGAACCGCTTTCAACCAATAAATGAGAAAGGCTCGCCAGAGAGACGAGATGCCTCAATCCCTCACTGGAAATCGCGATGGCGGTGAGCGGATACTGTTGCTCTCCTTCCGTTGCCAAGGTGGTATGAAACAGTACTGCTCCATAGATTGGCTTGAGCTCGTGCTTGCGCGCTTCGCGGTGGAACTCCAGGAAACCGTATGTGTGATTGGTGTCCGTGATCGCAACACTCTTATAGCCCGACCGGCTCGCGTACGAGCAGATCTCCGCCGGTGAGGAAAGCCCTTCACCTATGCTGTAAAAAGATCGAACGCGCAGATGAACAAAAGGTGGGATTTTGTGGATATTTTCCATAGGCAACAGGGAGCATTCGGGCTTGCGCCGGATATTCCTGGCAGGCGCAGGCGCCGGAATCACTCTTGCTATCAAACTAACACATGACTTGATGCAGCACAAGAGTCTTGAGCTTGCAGGGTACAGAGGAATGGTTATCTATTCCGTTATTTAGTAATTAGTTAAAGAGGTGTCTTCAGAAGATACTTTAGGATGCTTTCGACCTGGAAGATGATGCGATTCATTGATTCCTCTCGGAAGCCGGAAGGACAGCGCGTGGTTGCTTCTTAGCATCGTGCACGGCTTTAACCGCCCCTCCCTCAGCGCCCCTCTACCGCGCCCCCGCACGAAGATCATACTGCATTTGCAGATAGAGGCACCTCAGTGATCCGGATGGTCGGAGCGAGCACCCGTCATCGGGGCCGACAATGTTATGACGGCAATCCACGCCTGTCGCCGCATAAACGGCATCTTGAAAAGACCGCGGTCCACGGTCTCCAGACATCGACGAAGCACGGCGAAACCTGGAAGCTTGCGAAACGGTGCTGCCACCAAACTGACCAGATGAAAGTAACGGATGTCGACGGTCGCAAAGAAGTCGCGCATCGTATCCAGATCGCGTTTGGTCAGCGGATGCTCGTCCTCGCACCTCATGCGCGGCGTCAGCCTTCGATAGAGATTGATAAACGGATTGTGTCCCAGTGGCTCGCAGAAGACGGCGCGCCCACCCGGTTTCAAAACTCGCACGATTGCTCCCAGCGCTTTTGCGATATCCAGGTGGTGCAAGATGCTCCTGCCGTAAACCAGATCGAACGTCCCGGCAGCAAACGTCAAATCTTCGGCGTCCATCACCTCAAAAACTGTGTTTTCTGCCAGATCCTTTGCCTTCGCCTGTTTGCGCGCGGCCTCGATGGCATTTTGCGATAGATCGATACCCGTAACGTTCGCGCCTCTCCCTGCCAGCTCGAAAGCGAAACTACCGGCGCTGCATCCAAACTCCAGCGCGCTTTTACCTTCGCAGTCTTCCAAAACGAGATTGCGGTGGTATTCGGCACTCGTCTTGGCGGTCGCGTAGAACCCCCATGCGGAGGACCGTGTCGGCTCTTCGAAGGCTCCGTCCCAGAATTCCTGCTCACGTGCTATTCGAGACTCGTCCATGTTCTCTCGGTGCCAAAGGACAATCCATTACGCGGCGACGCGTTACATCGAGTTCAATTGCAATCATGAAAGTAGCTTAGGCGCCCGTTTGTACAAATGCAACGACAATCGGCCGTGAAGATTGCAAGCAAAGCAATTGCGCACTGTCTTGGGATGTAGTAGCTTAGGCACTCGAACAGCGTTGTTTTCTTCGGCCCGGTGGTAACGCCTGGCGCCACCTGCGGGCAATTCATGGAGAGTATCGCCAGCCAATGACCGTACGCATTTCGAGTTTTCTGTGGCACACCTTAGCGCGGGGACCGCTATGGGGGAAACCTGCTTCGATACCCCGTGAGGCGAAGCGGTGGGTAACGAGCCGGCGCACATCATTCGCCGTCTTGTTGCTGCTTCTTTTTGTGCCCCTACTCATCTTGCCGGCCCACGCCGTGTCGAAGGAGATCGGGCACGAGTTTCTTCCTCCGTATCACTGGAGTTATTTTGCGCTGGCGCGTTTCGAGGCGCTGGGGTTTTGTATTCTCCCGTCCGAGAGGCGTTTTACTCGCGACGAGGTGATCCAGTACGTCAGCGAGATAAAGGAGGGCATAGCGGCCTCCAAGGCAACTCTCCATGGTCGGGACAAATTCAATCTGGATCGACTCGAGCAGGAGTTCTTCGACTCCGAATCGCAGGCGAATCCAAAAGCCCGTTTCGACCCACCGGTTCTCTATGCCTCGGATGGTTCGTTGCATTTCGAATTCGATATCGATCTTGGCGCGGCGGCGCGCGACACCACGCAGTGGGACTTCTTTGGTGTCTCGAACCCCACACTCCGGCTGCACATTACCGATTCGTGGACTTACGAGCTCCGGTACCGGATCGTCATGGGGCCCGAACGCGACGGACGCGAGCGCGGCGCCTACCCGTCAACGAGGGAAAGAAGCTGGAGGGGGCTCACATCCCTCTACGAGCGCTCGTATCTCGCGTACTATCGGGGATGGGGTAACCTCTTTCTTGGCAGGGATTATGTAGACTGGGGTCCTGCGGGCGATCGCAATGTCATCCTTGCCAAAGAAGCCGGCAGCCAGGATCTGCTCGGCGGCCGAATCCGCTTCAAGAACTTTCGTCTGGACGCGATCCACGTGATCCTTTCCTCTACCGACGAGCGATATCTGTCGGGGCACCGGCTGCAGATGATGGTTGGCAAGCTCGTTCTCGGTTTGTCGGAAACGGTAATTCACCGCGACAGACTCCTGGACCCGGCGTATCTTCTCCCCTTTGCGAGCTTCTATGCAAACCAGTATGCCGAACGGGGCGACGACAACGTGCTTTGGGCGATCGACGCGAAGTATCGAGTCACCAATGGCCTCGTCGTCGATGGGAGTCTGTTGATCGACGACTTCCAGTACGAGCGGGGCGACAGCGCGGCGGACAGTTATGCTTTCAACGTCGGAGTCCGGGGTGCGCTCGCGCGTCCGCTGCCGGCCGACCTCGACGTGCGGTACCGACACGTGACCATGTACACCTACACACACAGGGACAGCCTCAACTACCACGTGGGCGGATCCGGGAATCCGAACGTGGGCGAGCCCATCCTCGGCGTGACGGAAGGACCCGACGCCGATCTGCTGACTGCCAGTGTGGATGTTTTCCCACTCCCCCGTTTGACCACGTCGCTTCTCTTCGCGTCGCTCCGGCGGGGGGAAGGCAACGGCTTCAGAGCGTTCGAACCCGGTGACGACCCCTCGCCCAGGTTCCCGTCGGGTGTTGTGGAGCGAACGACGTCGCTCAAGCTGCGTGTGGTGTGGGCGTTCGACGGCAACTCGCACGCGAGCGCCGAGATCGCGCGGGCCCTCATCGAGAACGAGAATCATGTCCCCGGCGCGGACGTCTGGAGAACCTCGCTACGCTTTATCGTCCGCTGGAATTTCAAGTAAGCGGAAAAATCTCGCACACCCCGGGCCCCGAATGAGGTGGAATTCGAGTCCAACCAGGATCCGAGTCAATACGACGAATTCGAATTTGATCAATTGATCGACAGGTGCTCTTGTTGCAGAATAGAAAAAATAGCGTTCGAAATCCCTTTTCAGCACGCTGATGCGCAAAGCGATCATGTCGGAAATCGATTGAAAATTTTTAAATGGAGGAAATTGCCGTGGCGAACGGAAGATTAGACGGGAAACTCCTCTGGGTTCATGCCATGCATTATGCTTATGAGGGGAAGGAGCTTCCGGCACCCGATAAAGCGGACTGGAATCAGTATAGACCGGAAGGACAACAGGAGAATCGTTTTCCATCAAAAGTAAGTGAGGGATTTTTTCGGGATAAACAAGTTCAAAAAGGAGCTTTCAAGCGGGCTCCGGCGGAAAAGATAAAGCAACGGGCGAGCCGGAGCAAAAGAAAGGTCGTCAATATGATAGTCGGCTCGGGTGCGACAATCGGCAGTGCTGCTTTGGCCACATCTACAGCCGGTTCCTCAGAAGTTCTCACTGGAGGCTCTGCGATTAAGGCATTTATGAGATCTTTTGCCGGATGAGGCTTAAAAAAGCTTTGGCGAAATATACGTGCAGAATATTCCAAAGGGGCCGTAACAAAATTCCAGCGTGGTGAGCGATCAACTAGCGTAATAAACAAGCTGCGATTTTATCTGCAAAAACGTAAATTTTCGAACATATCCGACGATATCAAAACACTAAACAAAGCATGGAAAGAGCTGGAAAAATCTTACCAAGCTGCAAAGAGTAACGGAAATTGCGAAAAGGTCATTCGGGCAACCTATAGCTACCACAAGGTCATCTTCTGGCAAGCGTGCCTCGATCATGATCTCAGCGTCTTTTTGGATCTGGTCGATTGGATCAAGCGTGAACTTGAGAACCAGGCTAACGATTGGAATGTAGTAATGTTTAATGAAGCCCTCAGCCTTATATATAAGCAAGTTGCTGAAGCACAACCAAATCCAGATCCAGAATTTCCAGTACACGAAAACTGCAAGAATTCGGATTGCTGCTACAGGTTGTGGCAGGAGAGACCCATCTGCCCTATGGTTAAAACTTCAAGGACGCTTTCAGAAAAGGAGAGAAAGCCCTTTCGAAGAATATTTAATGATGCATACCGATATGCTTTTAAGAAAAAAGGGAAATATACGGATCACAGCGAGGATCTAAAAAAAATGCTAAGTGGGACCAAATTTTCAGAGTTCCTCGAGAAGAAAAGTATGCAAGAAGAAAGGCAAGTATTCGATTACGGGGATTTAATGCTTAAAAAACAAACATCTGAAGCTATCTCGAAGAGATTTGGCTCGGCAGCCATCAAAAAGCCGTCAGGGGAAGGGGAGGGAAAAGGGGGGCAGGGGAAGTCGGAGAAACCGCCCTTGAAAAGGCAACACGCCATCAAGGATATACCGCGAAAGAGGTTGCAAGTAGGCAAAGCAGGTGTAAAGGCTCTAGGATCTGTTGGTGGGATTGCAATAGAACAAATGCTGGAAAAGGGGAGTGCTGCTACCCAGGCGCTTGTCATGGGTCTACCGAGTCGAATGGCAGGAGCAGGAATCGGCTTGACAATGGGACTTACCGCCGGATTTATAGAGAACTTGAACACACGCAGAGAGTTTAAGACATTCTTGGAGCCGGAACTTGAAAAAAGCACCGGAAGTATGGATATAGACAAGGTCATGACCGCGCTCAGGACAATCTTAAAGGACGGCGGATACTTTGAAGTGATAGTAAATAGTGTTGGCACGATGAAAAACAACCAGTTGGCTATTAAAAATATTATTAAAAAAAAGGGGTTAAAAACTGCGATGAAGCGTTTTTGCTTGCTTTGTTTATTACGGAAGCTTTGAGTGCCTGGAAGCGTTTAAAAGAGGGCATGCCTTTACTCAAACTCTTTGCAGACATTGTTAAAGCTTTCAAGGAAAGAGAAAAATCTATCAAAGAATACACTCCCTTAGTCGAAAAGATGCTCAGAGAGCTCGAGAAGGAGGACGAAAGCTTTCACAGAGATCATTGCAAGACATGGTGCTATTACGAAATTGATGTGGGCTAGTTAATATTTGATCTGACACTGCCCCTCGAAAGAGAGAGGCCGCCATGGTACCCTGCTTGGGAAATTAACCCAAGTCTCAAGCAAGGGGGTAAAAACCATGACGACCGAAGCTAAGCTTATCAAAGCCAAGCTCAATTTGCTAGAGCTGGGCGCCTACCTGGACAACGTCTCCGAAGCCTGCCGAACGCTAGGGTATTCCCGAGACACGTTTTATCGGTTGAAGAAGAAATTCGACGAGGGCGGAATCGAGGCTTTGAAGGAGATCAGCCGCCGCAAACCAAATCCGAAGAACCGCGTGCCGGAGGAGGTGGAGAAGGCTGTGGTGGAGTTGGCCTTGGAATATCCGGCCTTCGGCCAGGTCCGGATCGCTTCGAAGATGGCCGAGCGGGGGATGACGATCTCGCCGGCGGGGGTTCGATGCGTCTGGCAGCGTCACGACCTGGAGACGATGAAAAAACGCCTCAAAGCTCTCGAGGCCAAAGTGGCTGAAGAAGGCTACCTGTTGACCGAGGCGCAGATTGTGGCTCTTGAGAAAGCGAAGCACGAGAAGGAAGCGCACGGGGAAATCGAGACCGAGCACCCCGGCTATCTCGGTTCTCAGGACACCTTTTATGTCGGCACAATGAAGGGTGTCGGCCGAATCTACCAGCAGACGTACGTTGACACCTACAGCAGTCACGCAATCTGCAAGCTCTATGATCGCAAGACAGCTCTGGTCGCCGCCGATCTGTTGAACGATCGAGTCTTGCCGTTCTATGAAGCAGAGGGGATCCCGATTCTCCGGATTCTAACGGATCGCGGGACGGAGTTTTGCGGCAACGTTGAGCGACATGAGTACCAGCTCTACTTGGCCTTGAACGACATCGAGCACACGAAAACGAAGACAAAGAGTCCGCAGACGAACGGGATCTGTGGTGTGCCAGGCCAAGCCTGGTTGAACTAGTGGGTGCGATTCCCACCCGGACAAGGACTAGC
>WVZY01000049.1:20629-65611 GCA_011772205.1 Candidatus Latescibacterota bacterium | reverse complement strand
TTTTTCATCCATTTCAAAGATCAATTTGCCTATTGAGACATCGATATTGGTTAGGATGGACTTTTCAGAAGGGACACCCCCGCTTCCTGGATCGAATTCACCGCCGACAATCAGATCTCCGTCGTACAAGCCTAGAATACCGACGAAATCAAACTCTCCCAGCTGGGGTTCGATCATCGACCACGATGATCCATCCCACGCGCTCAGGTTGCCAAAGGCCCCGCCCACAATCAACGCGCTGTCGCGGACCGTCGAGGCATACAACCACATTGTGTATGCGTTCCATGAATCCAGGGGAGACCACGACTCGCCATCGTAAGCGGCGAGGGAGCCGACCCGAACTCCGGACGCGTGGGAAAACGATCCACCCGCTACCCACTGGCTGTCGTATCTAGTCAGGAAGCGAACGGTCGCCGGGGGGAATACGACGGGTGTCCAGTCCTGACTGATAAAACTCCCGAAGATGTCCCAAGAGGATCCGTTCCACGACGATACCCAACAGGATTCCCAGCAAATTTCCCCCGAACAACCGCTGTCCCTCCAGCCCGCCACCAGTTCGCCGTCGGAGCACTGAAGCACCGTAACGGAATGAGAATCGGAACTCATGGGCGACCACGAAAATCCGTCCCAGGCCGTGACGAGATGTGACCACCCACCGATAGGGGCGTCGAAATTCGTCCCCGCAATCAGTTTGCCGTCGTAGACGGCGAGGTGTCTAACCGGAGTCTCGATACCCGTTCCGAGTGGCGACCAGAAGTCGCCGTTCCAGGCAGCGATATGATTGGCCGCGACGCCGCCGATGGTTGTGAAATCCCCCGCCACGATCAGATCGCCGTCGTAGACAGCCATCGCCCATACCGGCGAGTCCGGGCCCGTACCCATCCACGGGTGCCAATAAACGTCGTCCGGGTGGCTGGCGCGCGCACCGGCCGGGGCCACAAACGCAAAACAAACGGCAATCACTAATAGTTTTCGCATGCCGTCCCCCCTGAAAATTCCGTCCGCCTTTCTCAAGGTAGAGATCCAACAAGACTCGGGTTCCATGGCCCTTCCAACGAATGAGATTTCGAGAAGAGGCACTCTACTTTCGGAAAAGGGTTACAACCGAACCCCAGATGGCTATTTTTTGTTAACCGGATCAGCCAGCGAAGCTCAGAATCTGAGACTCTGAGGTCATTTTGGGACTATTCCCAACCAAAAACCGGACTCCGTTCATCACACACTTCGGAACCGAGAACATCACGGAATCGGGGGTTTCCCAAATCTCTTGAATTTTAGCACAAAAAGTCCGCTCAAGCAATGAGGAGAGAGGGGAGATCACGTTATCCGCCGGCGCCTCAGTTCCCACCCCAAAGAATCTGGCTCCCTATGTTGGTAAAAGGTAAGATACTATCAGTGTCGTGCTTGAGATAGCGCCCAAGGAAAGTTTATGAAAGATCAACCTGGCTCTTCTTGTATGCCTGTATCCGAACCGGGGGCCGACATGGTGTTGGTGCTCCGGGTCGTGGTACAATAACGAGGGACAGATCGATGTCACGAAAGAAGATTCTCTACATCAGCGGGTCCCTCGGACTCGGCCATATTTCTCGAGACCTCGCCATCGCGTGGGAGCTCAGACGTCGGTTCGGAGATCTTGATATCTCCTGGCTGGCAGCGCCACCCGCCAATCAGGTCATCGTGGAGGCAGGCGAAAATCTGCTGCCGGAGTCGGCGGAGCTGGTCGATGAGAACGTGATCGCGGAGAACCTGGCGGACGGAACTCACCTAAACCTGATCAAATACGCCTTCGGGGTGAGGGGAAAATGGTCTCGGAACATCGAAGTTGTGGACTCGGTGACTGAATCGGGGCAGTACGACCTGATCATAGGAGACGAGACCTACGAAGTTGTCCTTGCTTACAAGAAAGATCCAAGTCGAAAGAAATGTCCCTTCGTCATGATTTTCGACTTCATCGGTTTCGACGCCATGACTCGGAATCCGCTCGAGAGACTGGGGGTTTACTTCTGGAACAAGAAGTGGTCCGAGAGAATGGATCGGGCTGCTGAATTCGTGGACCTTAGCCTTTTTGTAGGCGAGGAAGAAGATGTTCCAGACAAGCCCTTTGGCTTCCTCCTCCCCGGCCGCAGAGAATGGGCGAGGGCGGTGTGCGAGTTCGTTGGCTATATCTTTCCCTTTGATCCGGAGGAATTTCGTGATCGGACGTCCATTCGAGCGAAGCTTGGATACGACGAGTCCCCTCTCGTTGTCTGCTCTATCGGTGGCACGGCAATTGGAAAAGACCTCCTCGTCCTGTGCGGAGACGCTTTTCCTATAGCAGCCGACACAATGCCGGGCTTGCGAATGGTCCTGGTGTGTGGGCCGCGGCTCTATCCCGATAAAATCAACCTCCCGAACGGCGTCGAGGTGAGAGGGTACGTGCCAAACCTTTACCAGCACCTCGCTGCCAGCGATCTGGCAGTGGTCCAGGGGGGAAGCACGATCACTCTCGAATTGACCGCTCTTCGACGTCCGTTCCTGTACTTTCCGATTGAAGGTCATTCAGAACAAGAGATCCATGTAGCGAGCCGCCTTAAACGACTTGGGGCGGGAGTGAGGATGACACTCTCATCGACCACACCTGAATCGCTGGCGACCGCAATCATTAACAACCTGGACAAACAAGTGACCTTTCCTCCGATCTCGGTCGACGGCGCAAGGGTCGCCGCAGGGAAGATCGGCGAGTTGCTGTGAACCGCTTCGCGCTCCGGTCACATCCATCGCGGCCCGGCACTTCAGCAAGCCGTTTCCGATACGCTGGCGTTCCAACGGTTGAAAATCTGGCTACCCCACGAGTCAATAGCCATAAATAGCTTCAGGGCGGTGTTTGAAATGGCTTTTCAGCGGTCGAGGAAGTTTTTAATCCCCCGCTGGCAGAGCCAGACTTGGAAGCGGAATTATCAGCGCTCGCACACACGCATGTAGCACTGAAGATACGCGACGCTGGGGGGGCAGCTTGCAAAAATGCTGGTGAATGAAAAAAGAAACCAGGCGAGTATGCTGTGGCTTGGAACGGATGGAGCGAGGCAGGCAATCCTGTGTCGAGCGGCGTGTATTTCTACCGGCTTGTGATGAAGAACTTCACGGAAACGATGAAAATGGTACTGGTGCAGCGACAGCGGACTTAGCCTACGAGAGTAATCACGAACACAGCCGCCTGGGATAGCCCCGAACTAGCCCAACGGCGCACCGGATTTCTCGCCCCGCTGCTTCTCGATCATTCGTCTCATCCATTCGGCCTGCTCCGAATGGCGGATGACCGTCCCTGCGTTTTCTGCGAACACCTGGAGCGCCTGGAGATCTTCATCTGTGTACCTGACTTCGGGCTTTCTGCTGCTGATGTTCAGGATGCCGACCAGTTCGCCTCTGAGAAGTATCGGCACTACCATGGCCGCAGTGACGGTGGCCGACTTCAGCTCGAGACCCGGGTACCGGCTCATATCCGTGTCGGGATCCAAAATGAGCGGCTGCTGCGTCTGGGCCACCCATCCGGCAATTCCCTCCCCCACTTTCTGCTTGGCGCCTCCCACAGCATCCGTATTCAAATGGCCCATTGAGGAGCGGGTGTGCAATTCGTCTTTCGTTTCGTTGAGCAACATCAGCGAAGCTTGGTCGCTTTCGAAAATCTCCCTGCATGTGCTGGTAATCGAGCTGAAGACGTTCTCCGGATCGTTGACCGCCCCCATCATCCGGCTGATGTTGAGGAGCGCATGGAGACGGGCGCGGTTCTGTTGCTCACGTTCTTCGGTAGTCGCCTCGAGTTGCTCGAAGTTCCCTCGCATCGCCGTGACCCTCCACTGCTGGACGGTCAGGTGCACAATGAGGAGAACGACTGCGGCCGCAAGGCCGGCAAGAAGGACAATGTGCGTGTTGGCCCACGGCCATATGTTCGCGAATCGGTCGCCTAGTAGCGGGGAGAAAGCAATGGCCGTCCCGCACGTGCTGGCTATCGTGGCGCCCGCGAGCAAGTACCAGTTTCTCGACAGCTGTCTTTCCAGGATTTCGCTTTGCGCATTCCGGCGTTTGCTCCTGCCTGTGTATACAGTGCCCTGCATGATCATTTCCTCCCACTGAATGATTTGAAGAATCTATCTCAACCGGGTGGCTTGCAGAATCTTCCAGCGAGATGTGCGATGGCAGGGCTGCGGAGCGCCAAAGCGAGAAATTGGCCAAAAATATGGCAGCCAGACGGGTGCAGGCGTACTTAAGCCAAGATTGTTGCCACCTCGGCCTCATAATAGTAGCCGGACAGCAACAGGTACATTTTGCGTGCCAAAGGGGCAGAGTTGAGAGGGGAGGATATCACAGACCTTCCGGGGAGCACTTTGCTTGAGAAGAGGTAATCTGAGCGTCAGCCGTCCAGACCGGCCAGCGCCTGAAACCACCACCCGACGCGGCCCAATCGATCGACCATTTTATTGAACTCATCGAGAGCAAGCGAGTGCGCGAGCAGAGGTGATCCGAGGGCCGGCTGTTCAGACTTGTCCACTAACGCCCGGTAATCAAAGCGAGAGGAAGGTGATGCCTTCCCGGATGGCATACTTGGTGAGTTCAGCGATGGAATGGAGACCGAGCTTATCCATGATTTGTTTGCGATACGTCTCCACTGTCTTCGCTTGGGTACTGAGGACACCTGCAATCTCGTTGGTGGTCATGCCTTCGGTGAGAAGCTGGAGGACTTCTCGTTCTTTGGGCGAGAGGACGGGATTTTTGGTGGGGTCGGTGGTTGGGAGTCGGCTCGTGAAGCCTTTGACCACTTCGTCAGTGGCACTGGAACTCAAATAGACCTGGTTAGTTAGTACGAGATCGACGGCGCGAAGGAGTTCCTCGCAGGTACACTCTTTCGTGAGGTAAGCGGAAGCCCCGGCATTGAGCATTTGCGTTATCGGTCGGTTGCCCGAATAGAGAGAGAGGCCGAGAACTTTGATGTTGGAAGAATGGGATGTGATCTGACGAGTCGCCTCGACACCATTCAATTCCGGCAAGGCGGCCTCCATGATCACCAGGTCGGGTTGCAGCTCCAAGGCCATGCTAACGGCACTGCGCCCGTCGGAGGCTTCGCCGACAACCTCTATGGCCGGTTGCCGGCGCAGCATCTCCCGAAGACACTCTCGGAGGATGGTATGATCATGGGCAATGAGAATTCTCGCTGTCACGGTGTCTCCTGGACAGTTGAACACTCTATGGATGGGATTGCATTGGACGTTGAAGTCTGCGGTAGGGCGATGTTCAGATTATGATGTATCTTCAATCCGATCTCCCCAGATTGCTTCAAAGGGCCTGTGAAAAGGGACACGGCAGGGGCTTTAGCTCGCACGAAGAATATCCCCGGGGGATTATGTCGACTGTTGCCTGGGCAAAGCGGGAAAGCCCCCGAACCAGGTCCCTACAAGCCCTTTCCAGTCTCGCACAAGGAGACTAAGATCCTTCGAAAAACTCAATGTGGGTTTAGTAGGTATGGAATGGGTATTCCGTAGAAATTGGCTATCTGCTTCTGAGGTAAGTGATTAGGTTTATATCGGTGTTGCCAAGCTTCAATTTACGCCGGATCAAGTTCCTGTGCTTATGCACAGTTTGCAGAGAGATCCCCAGATCTGCAGCGATCTCCTTGGATGTGAGCCCCCCTTTAATGAGCTCGCAGATGTGGCTTTCTCTGGGTGTTAATTTGGAAAGGCCGCTCTCCAGCGGATCGAAACCTTCTTCGATGACGTGCTCCAACTCTCTCTCCAGCGCGTTGATGTCTTTTTGTTTCAAATAGCCGCCGCTTCTTTTGAGCTTCTTGATAATCGGTGTGAATAGTTTCTCGACTCTGGCGCTTATCTTGTGCTGGTGCGCCGTTCTGTCCTCCTCCATATGCTCGAGAATGTGCTTCAGGGCAATGTTCTTCTCGGCCAGTTCCTCATGGTCGCGCCGGAGTTGTTCGCTGGTCCTTCGCAGCTGTTCTTCCATCCGTTTGCGATCGGTGATATCGCGGACAATGCCAAGCATAAATGGCTCGCCCTCGAGCTCGATGATTTCCGCAGAAATCAAAGCCGTGCGGATTGCTCCTCCCTTGATGACGAATTCGCCCTCGAAGTCACGAACCGGCCGCCCCTTGCTCAAGATCTTCTCCAGTTCCGCTCGCTGCCCGCGGTCCTTCCACATCTTTATCTCGAATACGGACTTTCCGATGACCTCCTTGCGGGAGTATCCAGTGAGGCGCTCGAATCCATTATTCACATCGAGGAAGCGTCCCGTCCTGAGGTGACTGATTGTGATCGAATCGGGGCTCGAGCCGAATGCTTTGCGGTATTTCTCCTCAGCGCGTTGCAGCAGCTCCTCCGTTTGCTTGCGTTCGGTGATATCGTGAAAATTTACAACCACGCCCTTGACGGATGGATGGTGGAGGAGGTTTTGAGCGATCCCTTCAACGGTCCGCCATGAGCCGTTCTTGTGGCGGAGCCGGAATTCCACGCGCGGGCTACGCCCCCCCGACTTCACGACCGCCTGATGTGTCTTGGAGACCTTTTTCACATCGTCTGGATGAACGAGTTCGAAGCTGTTCTCTCCGATCAATTCCTCGGGTGCGTATCCCAGGACTCCTTTGACCGATGGGCTGTAGAAAAGGACCTTGTACTCAGAATCCACGACAAAAACGGCATCGAACGCGTTCTCGAACAATGCCCGAAAGGGGGCCCCTACCTCGGAGCCGATTGGCTGCCTGACTGCACTCGGCCGGCGCCGAGCGGCCTTTTTTCGCGCGTGTTTCTCTTGAGGCTTCATGTTATCTCGAGTTCTCATCATCGATTCTTGTCGAAATTATCCATATAAGCTTCGATTCATTGAGCGGTCTTGCGAGACGTTGGTAACCTCCGGAGCCATCGATGTTTTATTGTGGGAGAATTTTTTTGGTAGGATCCCCGGAGCCAACAAAACGGAGGGATGCATTGATGCCATCCCAAGGTCAGCGCTCCAGCAAAAGCCGTTGCTCATATTCGTCTCCGCGTTGCTGAAACGAACTGGGCTCAATTACAATTCGGGCACCAACATGTGAGGATCATCGCAGGTGAAGGTGCATCTTTCGATTTTTTTCTGTAACCAGCTACCTCCCCAAAGGAGCGGTGCTAATGAAACAGTATACATGAACTTCTCATTGTGCGCAAATGATTTTTTAGAGTGCCTTCTTTGGCGTGCTTTATTCCGGCGTGCCGCCACCGGCTGAACGCCATCGGTTCCAGAAAACCCCTTTTGAAATGTCAACCGCAGGTGTAGAATGGGCATAGAAGTGGAATGCGTACGTGAAGCGGCTACGATAAGCTGTCCGGCTCGGGTGCTTCGGCAATCGAAACGATCGCGTTCCGGCACGTGCAACAATAGCGTCTCGATGCGGCGTCAGCGCTTGCAAAATACATAGAGTCCCATGAATAGCTCCGCGCAACAATCTCGAGATAAATCCCAATCAACAATCCTTCATCCCCGCTACGAGATCCTTGAGAAACTCGGTGAAGGCGGTGTGGCCGTTGTTTATAAAGTTCTCGACCAGCGTGAAGAAGAGATTCGGGCGCTTAAAGTATTGAAACCCGCCCGGCTCGAGAGCGAAACGGCGGTCGAGCACTTCGAGGACGAGTTCAGAATCTTGAGAAACCTCCGTCATCCGAGCCTTCCCAGGATGTACGACTACGGTATCAACGATGACGGCACGCCCTACATGGTGATGGAGTACATCGAGGGCGATCCCCTCGACGCCTATTATAATGAGCACGAGGACGAACTCCGTCTCCTTCTCTACGAGATCACCGAAGCGCTTGCGTTTATCCACGAGCACAACCTTCTTCATCTCGATCTAAAACCCGATAACATCCTCGTCAGGCGGACGACCGCATACGGAAGCGGCGAGAAACCCCAGGTGCTCCTCATTGATTTCGGTTTGAGCTACAGGAGGGATACCGGCGGCAAAGCCCCCGTGTCCGGAACGCCCGAATACATGGCCCCGGAGATCATCAAAGGCGAAGAGCGGCTGACCCGGGCGGTGGATTATTACGGCCTCGGGGTCTCTCTTTACCGGCTCATCGAAGGACGTCCTCCTTTTGGCGGTTCGCTAAACGACATGCTTCGAGCCCATCTCTATGATGAAGTCACGTTCGAAGAAGAGCGGATCGAGCACGCCGATCTCTACCCGCACGTCCGGGCCCTCATGAGCAAAGAACCCATGGCGCGTCTCGAAGCGTTCGAAGCATTTCGGCGGATGCTCGCTGCGCGTGTCAGCAGCGAGGTGCCACCGCTCGAGCGGGCGTATGCCGTGGGCTACATCGAATCACTCGGGATGATTGGCAAAAAAGAATTGTGGGCGGATCTCAACGAGCGGGTCACTTGCTTGAGCGAAGCCCTGAGCGAGCGGCGCGATGAAATGCAGCGCACCGAAGAAGCCATTATTCCGGGTGCAGTGGGGGCTGAGAAGAAGCGCAAGCCGGTCACATCGACTACAGATCTCCTCGAGGACATTCGCAAAGGAATCCCCGCGCGCAAAGCTGCTCCTCCCAGCGAAGCGAAAGGCCCCATCACCGACCAGGCCCGTACCATGGTGATCACCGGGCCAACGGGCAGCGGCAAAAGCTACCTCGCCGATGCCCTCAAAGGTGAATGCCTAATGAAGGGGATGGGTGTATGGATGCTCGGCGAGGGAGGCGACTACGAGACGCTGGTATCAGAAGATCCTTATTCCAAAACCACCGGAGGGGGGCCGGCGTCTCAGGCGATCGATCCACGCGCGATCATTATCGACCGCTTTGTCCGCGGGTGGGAGCGATTGGAGGAAAAGGGCAAAACGGGAGGCTCGATGTTGATCGTCGATGGATACAATCGTGCGAGCAAGGAGGAGCGGGAGTTTGTCGAGTATGTAGGGAAACGCTTGCAGATCGTTACCAACGAAGGCCGTGAACCGGGCGTGTTTATTATGGCGACCGGCCGCAGTCCGCGCTTGCGGCGAGACTTGAAGCAGATCCTTCCGAAGGATGAGAAACTCGATACCCACTTGATTCCCCCCACAGGGAAGCGAGACGTCGAGGCGATCCTCAGCGATTTCCACGGCCGGATGTCCGTTATCGATGACAGGAAGCAGCTGGGAGTATACCTCGCGAGCTATGAGGGGAGCAGCGGGTCTATTGCAGAGGCCCTCAGGCAGGCGGTCGTGCGCAGCGAGCTCGTGAGGGAAGAAGGACGATGGCGGTTTGTGTGGGCGACTCAAAAGGCTCGCAAACTGAAGCTGGAAAAGGATGCGTACTATCAACTGCTCCTGGAGGAACTTGGAGAAGAAGATCGCGAGGTAGTGAACTGGCTTAGCTGTCATAGGACGCCACTTCCCATTCGAGAATTCCTGGAGATCTCCGGCCTGACCGAAGAAGTGCTTCGGGGATCCCAGGAGCGTTTAAAGCCCTACCGCCTCATTGAGACGACTAAAGGTAAGGGCGAGACATTCATCGGAATTGTTAGTGAAGCGGCTGCGGATGGTTTGTATCGAGGTATCCCCAGGCCCGATAGAAATCGGATCCATAAGAAGTATCTGGCGTTTCTAGGAGATCGTCTCGATTCGATTGAAGCAAGAAAAGCGGTACTCGCCAGGCGGGCCCGGCAGAGGAAGAAAGGTAAGAGAAAACTCTTCCAGAGTCCCTTCACACCAACTGAAGAAGCCGTCATCAAAGAATACGGGAACTTCTGCGAGCTCATGGCCTTTCATTATGGACGCGTTGGAATGGTCAGACCCTCGCTCCTTACGCGTGTGAAGGCTCTGAAAGCCATGAAACAGGTGAAAGATATTTTTGGGATGAGGCGTTTATGCGAGGAGGGAATCGCTGTCGCAAAAAAGCTGCGGGGAAAACACTGGCAACCACGCAAGTGGCATATAGAGCGATATTTCATAAAAGAGTGGGTGGAAGCAGAGTGGAGAATTCAGGATTTTAGAGCAGTAATCAATATTGCCAAGGAGAACATTGTTGAGAAAAGTAAAGAACTTCCTCTGAGCAGTTTATACAAATATGGAATGGCATTAAGGTGGCATGGGGATTTCGAATCGTGCGCGAGATTAATTGAGAGAGAGAGAAAAAAACGCGAGAAAAAAATAATTCAAAGAAATTCCAGGATTTTGTTAGTCGAAGTTTCTTCTTTTCATGGTAAGGGCTTGTACACTAGGTCCCTAAAGCTGCTAGATAAGTTAATCAAAAACAAAAATATATTATCTAATAATTTAATCTGTACAGCTTATGTATATTACACGCTGAATTACTATCGATTGGGATTACAGGCAAAATATCATCAGCAGCTTAACCAGCTCAAGCAGTACGCCGAGAAGGAAGGATTTTATGATGAATTGCTTTTAGCGCATTATCATAAAATAGAGGAAATGTTTAGCAATGCGAGATACTCTGATGCGCTAAAAGAATTGAGGAAGTCAATCCAATTAGCAAATAGAATGAAAATGTATCACAGGTTATCAGCTTTTTATCACCAAATTAGTGGCGTTTATTATGAACAAGGTAATTATGAACACGCTATTAGATTTTTGGATAAAGCTGTAAAGCTTGCAAGTAATTTGGGTTTGATAAAGTGGGCGGCAGAGAGTAAGCTAAGGATGTCATTTAATTTCGAGAAAATGGGATATTGGGGAAATGCTACATCTTGCGCAGATAGGGTGAGGAACAATTCGATCAAGAATTCATGGCAGGAATTGCGATTTTTTAGCGTTTTGCAGTTGTTTAATTTGTCCATAGAAGCAAAGAATATCGCAGCTCACAATTATAAGAAGGAATGTGCAAGATTATCAAAAAATATAGAGAAAAAAAGCGATATCGCTCTATACCAATACTTGCTCGGCAATTATTATCATGATAGGAAGATGTATGACAATGCCATAAGATCGTACAAGAATGCTAAAAATCTGTATTTGAAGAGCACTTACGAAGATGATTCTGTAAGAAGTGAATTAAAGATTGCTTATATATATCTTGAAATGGCCAAATATGACCAAACAATCAAGCTGTTGTCTGATATTGAAAGGCGCCTCAAAAAAATGGAATCACCTGAGTTACTAGGGATATACTTAGCGATAGATCTCGCATATAAGTACATTAGAAGATTTGAAAAGGGTAGACTAATTCATGTTGCTAAGAATTGCGAAAAGCACTTTAATTTAATCAGGGATGTGGATACTTACTTGAACTTATGCAGTCTGCTATTCAGGGTATATGGCAGAATTGGGAATATGCAAAAGAGCATAAAATACTTCGAGCTGTATCATAAAAAGATCAGAATGATAGTCAATCAATTGGACAATGCAGGCGACGCAGAGCGTCTAATTGAGCAAAGTGATTATACAAGAATGAAGAAAGAAGCCATGATTCTAATGATGCGCAAAGCTCAAATGGTTTGAATCGGTTACAGAAAAAACCCCTCTAATAATGAGGGGGTTAATTGAATTGCCTTGAAATAAATTGTTCTAATGCGATTAAATACCCTATCCTCCAAGACTACCTGAATACTTGGAAAAATGTGTGAGGTGTGCCTTAAAGGAATTGGGATCCTCTGAAGCTGTATCAAGCTTTTCCCACCACCCCATATCATCATTAAACCAGAGCAAGTATGCATTATCGGCCATGCCTTCGGCATTTGTGCCATTAAGATTTATTCGAAGCTCAACGGGCCGATTAAACTGGATTCCGTGAGGTCCTAGTTCAACTATTAGTTTATCTGGTTCCGGCATATTAATGCTTATCTCTGTATCTTTATCTAGCGCACCTGCAGGGAAATCGAGTGTTATCCAAGCGTTTGAAACGGAACCACCGTATTCATAAGAAATCATTTCTGCAGCGACAACCGCACGATCTGGGTAACTTGCGCCTTTAGGGGTGGACAAAATGCGGATGAAGCTGGGGTCTTGGACGATTAGCTCAGACTCAGGATCTGGAGCAGTCACAGACCCCGTGTTGCATCCAATTGTGGAAAGAAGGAGGGCCGTGCAAGCAAGTAAGGCAAAGGATTTTGAAGCTAGGCGAAAGTTGAACATTTCATCCACCCCCGTTGGATTCCCAAACGTCAGGCTAGAGCTATTAAGGCAACAGGGGTGCCACAATGATTGGGGGAGTTTTAGTAGCGGATTAGCAGGAGTGAGGAGAGCTTACAGTTGCGGAAGCGACGTATATATCTATAATCATATCAAAGAGATATCAGGTCTGATAGTTGAATTATTTTATTGTATATGATTTCAAACTTGGGCCAGAGAAATAGTAGGCATTAAGGCGATCCAAATAGGGGTGGGGAATCTTTCAACCGTTCTAGATTTGATCAGCTGATTAACAAGTACAATTTTAAAAATTACAAGGGGTTAAATCGCGTTTGGCGGATTATAACCAATCTGGTTTATTTTAGGATATAATTGCTTCTAGTTGGATTAAATTAACTCCAAATTGATCATCGCTTCAAAGAGGTTGGGATTATTCCTAATAAAGGATCGTTTTAGGTCGTAATAATTACTTATGATTTCTCCATGTACTCTCATAAATCATCAAATAAGGTGCCTATGCAATGAATGTTTAGAGTCATTCTATGAGCTCCCACCATCTTAAATGTCACCGATTTCCTTGAAGCGCTGTGAATATTCTCAGGAAAAATCAAAATTTAAGATCGACATCAACAACTAAAGTTGTTGCTATATTCGACGAAATCTTTGACAATCAAGCGCAGTGTATGATAATATGCTGTGTTGAAGATCAATGCTTTACTGATAGCATCTTAAGCTTAATCTAGGAGCGCTAACGTAAGAGGCTATTAACGCAATCGAGGTGTACTTTTAAGGTAAAGGAGCGCTTGAATGAAAGAAAATCAATTGCGACTGAGGTCAAGATTTCTAGCTAATATGATATTGGGAATGGTAGTAGTGACATTTTCTTCTATGTTCTTACTACCAACTGCTGTTGTCATGTCGGCTGAAAAAGAGTTGCCTTTGACAATATTAAAATCGTCGAGAGAAGGGCTGCAACAAACCCCTGGAGACGCGGAGGGAGTTTCAGGATCTAAGGGGAAACACATACAACATTCAGACTACGCTGATAAAGATATTCTTAATAGTGAGATGTTCAGCAAGCATTTTAGCAGTCATATTCATTTTGTTATTCAATTTGTGATATTGCATCGAATATCTTGAGGCTGTTAAAGATCCTCTAATAATCTCAATCATTGCATTTTCAAGAGTGAACTTCGTGACAGCATGCAATGTTATCTGACCATCACCCTATTGGCTATAGAATTAGGACAGCAACATTCATCGCCGGAGTTACGTTCAATTTCTTCGGTGCACCGACTTTGGGCCTAGGCTTGTACTTGGCTCACTGTGCCCCCCTTGCGTTTCCGCTCTGGATCATTTTTGGCTAGACGCGATTCTAATGATCGTGATGGCAACAACCTTTTTCGTAGCATATGGGAAGATTTACTGGCGGCTGCCGGAAGCGCGAGCAGGTGAGTACCAGGGCTAACGCACGACGCGACCTCAGCGCTGAGAACAGTTGGCGTAGGATGGTGCAGGTCATGGAATCTATGATATATTAGAATCGCCGTAAGTTCAAAAAGGACAAGGCGGATAGGATAAATAGAAGGGACAGGTAGTGGACGTGTTTCATGATCATCAAAGAAAAGAAAGGAGGAAATCAGAATAAAGAATAAGTTGCCTAGAAAACACCACGTTACTACCTATGTAATTAATGTAATGTCCCGATTGCTGCCACAAAGGAGTCTGAGAGCATCGATTCTAGCTCTGCTCATTTATGTTGTGGTCGCCGTGCTCACCCCCGATTACGCGCTGAGCTTCAACTCCTACCCCAAGGGTGCGGCGCACGACAAGATCACAGATGCTTCCGCGAAACACCACGGTTTAAGCAAGAAGACAAGGAAGGCGCTCAAGAAGGCCACTCGTGCACCTGATTGGAACGAGTCGAGCTGGGATCCGGACTGGTGGCCCTGGACTTGGTTTGACTTCTCCACAAATGACAACTATCGAGCTTCTCACCACTTCGATCGGGGACCTGGCGTCACCGACGCAGCGGCCTTTCGTTCCGGAGCAGACTATATACAGCAGGAGCTAAATGCAGCGGTCGCAGCAGCCAAGGCGGGTAACAAGGATGATGCAATAGCGGCTCTGGGCCGTACGATGCATGCGCTGCAGGATTTCAAATCCCACTCAAACTACATCGATCTTGCTCCTGCGGACCAGGCCATGGCACGGGCGGCGCTCTATGACGCGACAAAACCGCTACCTGGTGCTCTAAAGCTGACCGGATATGATCCAGCCGCCAAAAACCCGGGAAACCCACGGGGGGATCCGTACCCCCATGATAAGTTCGCAAAGGACAGTCCAAAGAAGAACAAGGAGTGTAAGAAGAAGGTCGGTAATAAAACTAAATACGAGCTGGCTAGGGATTCGGCAATCGAGGAGTCAAAGGATCTCCTTCAACGCTTGAAGAATGAACTGACGGTTGATCAATGGAACGCACTGATCGTGGCGGTGATTGATCCCGATCCGAATGACGGAAAGTATTGTTGGGCACGCAGCGAGCCATGCGGCTCGGCCGGCTGCGTGATTGATTGTCTGAATGTTCCCGCAATCACCCAGTTTTCGGCTGAGATTCGCCGCCCACATCCTATGCAAGACTTGATCTTTAAAGAAATTGGGGATGGGCTGAGTTTCTTTACCATACGGGGTGGAAGGCAACGAAGACCCCGAGTGCACTGCCAAACTGGCGCTACTGATGGATCCAAGATGGGGGCAAGAGCCTTTAGAATGTGGTACAATTATCTGGGGCAGGTCAGTCTAACAGTATGAAACAATGAAACCGCTGAATCGGTCATGCAATAGTGTGATATTACGGACCTAGTGAGACAAACCTCCAGTTATTTTAAGCTCAAGTTAGAAAATCAATAGACGATCTTTTTCATCATCACCTGCCTATCGCTTCAATATAGTTTTTCCCTATTTGTTTGACATTGTCAGAGATTTCTATTAGAATCGTTTCGCGTTCGATTGAGGTAATATGAGGAGATCTAACATAATCCTGCCTTCAACCACTCAAAAACCTCACCGATTTAGCTAACAGTGTCATTCGGCGTCGCGAACCGACAACGCCAAAATGGGGAGTCATGACACGGTTAAGGATCCATCTTGTTTTATCCGTTGTAGCCGTTGTTCTCCTGTTTGCCGTCTGCCACGCGGAACCACAATCTCGAAGAAAAGCAAAAAGCGGCTCTCGAGGTACGGAGGACCCTAGCGTACGAGTAGTGGATTCAGATGGCGACGGCGTACCTGACCACCTCGACCGGTGCCCAGAGACATTCCCCGGTGTCAGCAGTGTCGACTCGACCGGTTGCCCCACAATAATAGATCCCTTCGCCCAACTGGAGTTCGACGACCCACTGCACCGAGCATGGTACAAAAGGTTCTGGACGGGCAACTGCGGTGATGTAAAAAGCGTTGGTTGGATCGAGGGATGGAAGTGTAAAAAGGGGAAACAGGGATCGAATAAACCAAGGGAGCAATTCTGGTTTGACACCACCGAAAGGTGTCTTCGAAAGGTACCGCCCGTCCACCGTGGCTACCTCCGCTTCAGACTCTGGAAACTTGGCCGAATAGTCGGTCATGAATGGGCACGCGCAAACAACATTCGAAGCATTGATAGCAAAGACGTCAAGCGTTGGGGCGAAGTCCTTCTGGAAGCAAACGCCGATGAGCTGGATCAAGTCATCGAGGATATTCACAAGAAAGCCGTTTCCAAACTGGGGGGTCGTCGTGACCAGGAACATTCTACTTTACGTGCTAGTTGGGCTCGTTATCGGAAGTGGCGCTCTTTATCTATCGTCCGGTACGTTTGCCAGTGACACCTGGCTGTGGAGATACGGTCTCGTCCACAAATCAAGTGGATTACCCGGCATTGTGGTGGGCGCGCAGAAGGAATTTCTACGCCTCGTAATCACTATTCTCTTCTTCGCACTGGGCCATGCCTGGCTCTTCGCGAGGTCGTCTAAGAAGTACTGGACGGGCACACTCCACCCATTTTCGTTCTATCGTAATTTTCTTCCGGGCGCTCGTCAGCGAACGCGAATTGTCCTCTCCCTCTGTTTGGTTAGCGCTGTTGTTTACCATGCCTATATCGGTCCCACGGACATGCATCGCGTTTGGCAGGAAAATATGGGTGACACACCTTTCAACTTTCGGGAGCACGTGCTACCACATTTATTTTTCATGTTCTACACCATCGTGCAGTATTTCATGGTGGCCATACCACTTTTGATCGTCATCTGGGAAAGTCTTAAGTTAGACGGCTCGAAGATCCGGGAAGCTACTGAGAAGATAGGTGATCTCGGTGTGGGTACAGACGCCGCCGCCGAATTAAAACGCAAAGCCAACGCGGTGGAAAGTCGCTACCTCAGCACGCGGAAGGATCTCCTCGACATTGTCAATCGATACGTTTTCATGGCAATCCTAGTAATCTTATACATGTGGATAGAGCTATCCGCCTTGATTATTACGTTGTCTTGCCCCGGCCAACATATTTTAAAGTGGGCGGCGTGGGTTTTCATTGTCTTCGTCTTGCCCTATTTTATCATCCATGGCATACGAGCCTATATGCGGGTTTTTAATCAAAGCAGGGATACCCTGATGCGGCTAGCCGCATCCGCAGAACAACCCGGAGGATCAGATGCGCTACCAACGATATCGGAAATTAGAGGGAGGTTTCAGTCAAAGTACACATTCTTGAGCTTCGTGTGGTCGTTGGGCAAATCCGGCAGTGCGGCATTGGTACTGTTCGTAGCGGTTGTGAAATTCGTTTTTTCGCAGGTCAATTTTCTCGATTTCAATAGTAAGGCCGTACCCTGGCCTGTATCTGCGGTAGTCGTGGTCGTGTACAACCTCACAACAATGGACAGGACGGGAGACGGCGCCGACCGGCACCCTGTCGCGCCTGTTTGTTTTCTGGAACTACCTACCGAGGAGGAATGGGAAAGGTATAAGAGAAGTCGTGGCCGGTAGGCGCAAAACCTCGGAATTACCGTCCCGTGCTGGCTACCCATGTCGCCCAAAAACTCCCTTCGTAGAAGATTCTGTTGTCCATTCCAATAATTCCATCCGAGGTGTATTGGCGTAGGGTAAAAATATTCAGCCGATGTCCAACCGACAGTGCTTCCTAAAGTTACATTTCCTGGAAACATGTCGATCTCCGCCGGTTGACAGACCGTGTAGGGTAAAAATATTTGGCCCATATCCAACTCACCGTCTTTCCTTTGGTCGCATCCCCTAAGATACTTATGAAAAACCTCCTGTGAAGCTGTACCATCGATTTGTTCCCCCAAAGGTACAGCTCAAACTAGACACAGGAGGTATGAAGAATGTTACATGTCGGCTTGGATGTTCACAAGCATTTCTCACGGCTGGAGGTGATGGATGGAGAGGGGACGACAGTCGATGCGCGAAAGGTTTACCATTCTGATAAGGCTGCGATTCAAGAATATTTTTCTCACCTACCGAAACCCATGACGATTACGATCGAATCCACGCGCAACTGGTAGTGGCTCTACGAGCTTTTGGAGGAATACGGTGATGTGGCCCCAGCGAATCCAAGCAGGGTTCGGCTCATTGCCGAAGCGAAGATCAAAACAGATAAAGTAGACGCGCATACCTTGGCTCAGTTAAGGCGAACGGGATTTCTACCGACATCCTACATCATTACACTTCTTCTTACACTAACACCGTATAATACCCGCAACTATACGCGAGAATACGCAGCTATACGCAAATACAGCTCTACTGTAGCGTTTTGGTAAATTTGGCAAGTTGCGTGTTTCCAACGACTTCACTTTTTCTCGAACAGCACTCGTAATGCGTAGGTCAGCGGTTCGATTCCGCTCTCCAGCTCCAATGTTTTCTTAGAGTTACATCTTCCGGCGGTTAGGCCGAAAAACCCCATCTTACAGTTTTCTTACAGTTACAAATCGTGCAAGTAACGCATTGCGAGGGTTTGAAGGCTAAATGAGGTGATTCACCGCTCTACGCATTATCAAACCACCTATCGAACGTTCGAGTCGTCTCAGGGGCGCTAGTAGTTCCAGCACCTCGCGTATTCCGAGCATTACCTGCAATAAGCCATTTCCCGTATACTTGTCACTTTAATTCTCCAGCATCAGGACTCTTTGATTTGTGACTTGGTTATGTCCATGTACACAAGACAGCTCCTGTGCAGCAGATCGACGAGGAGGTCGGAGGGCGTGAAACTCCCAGCGCGCTGTTTCGTCGCTTGACTACGTCAAGAGGTATGTGGTATTTGTGTAAGCGCATTACATCGAAATGGCGCTTATCCCCGCAAAAGGCCTCTGAGCGGTTGCAGTCTCTGAAGGACCTACCTGCATGGATACCAATAAGCGGAAAGCATATTGGACTCAAGCACCGATGTTTGCGATCTCAGTGTTCCTTTTAGTATTTTTCCTATTCGCTGACGTCCAGCACATCGTTTGCCGTATTCCGGATGACTCGTCGCATTTCTTCAAAATCGCTGAGAATGTAGCCTCGGGTAGCGGTTCTACCTTCGACGGAATCAATCGGACGAACGGTTACCAGGCGCTTTGGCTCTGCCTTCTGATCCCTGTGTCCCTCATTTTTCACCTGCGACCTGAGGACATGGTCCGTGTCTACCTGGTGTATCAGCTCGTACCACTAATTGTTGCCTATGTACTCTTGTACCGGTTGCATTCGCTGTTCTTCTCGACGATCGTTACTCTCGCGAGTGCCGTCTTCTTCATCTTCCTCACCATCTTCCAGTCGGCAACTGGCATGGATTCAGCCATTCTGGTTCTCATGATGGTGCTGCTGTTTTTCTTCGGTTGGTGGGGGAAAGTGTTTGTGCAGAGCGGGTGGTTGAGTCACTTCGTTTTCGGAGTCCTTCTTGGTTTGACCATGCTTGCGCGGCTCGATGCCGTTTTTCTTGGTGCGTCGGTTTGTGCCTTTGTCCTTCTGCAGGCGTTGAGGTCTCCAGACGAGCGCAGAATAGCCGTCAAGAGGCTTGCACTTGTTCTCGCGGGCTCGGTGCTCGTAGTCGCTCCTTACCTGCTGTACAATCTGCGTATCTTTGGCGACATGATGCCGATCAGCGGTATCCTAAAATCTTCATTTCCCTACGTGTCTTTCTCGTTGAGGAAACTGGAAAAAATCGGAAGCGTCCATGCAGCTTTTGTCGTCGTGGCGATAGCTTATTTGATATGGAGCGCAGCGATGTGGCACAAGTACGTCGCTGGTACGATGGAGGCACGGTTCTTCCGTGGCGCGATGGCCGTGCTGGCCCTTTCAATAATTCTTCATTTCGTGCACACGATGCTTTTCATCAAATGGGGCATTTTTCGTTGGCAATTCATTTCGTACGCCTTGTTTGCATCGTTGGTTATTAGCGAGCCGTTGAGCGCACCTCTTTTGAGGTGGAAAAAGCGGGGACTCCGGCTCGCCACGGGTGCCGTGTTGGTCTTGCTGTTTCTAAGTGGCATGTCGATGGTTGTCAAGCGCACTTTTCTCGCACCGATCGAAAGCTCGTGGCACGTTGCCAGCTACCGAGCCGCGATGTGGGCCCGTGATAACGTGAATGCCAACTACAGGTTGGCCATGAAGGACTGCGGGCATTTCGGCTACTTCAGTCAGAGGTCGGTAGTCAATCTTGATGGTGCCGTAAACAACACGGCGTATCAGGATGTCATCGATTCCGGTAGACTCAACGAGTACCTACGCAAGTGCAACGTCTGCTATATCGTGCAACATGGCATCGTGCCGAGTGATACGCAGCTTCTGTCCGAGGTGTCCGGAGGTAGGGGTTCCTTTGCAGACGGTGAATGTCAAAGAATCGCGCTTCGCTACAAGGGTATGAGGAACGAATCGTATAGCGAACCTGTCGTTCTACGTCGGGAAGATGAAGTGTACAGAAAGCGGTTTTCAATCGGCGACGGACCCCATACGCTTGTAATTTGGCGATAAAATGAGGCCAGGGCCCCATAACAGAAGCCATCCGTCAGATCGCCTGGATCCTAATGGAACATTCGTTATTAAAAAAAATCAAAGAAAAAAAATATCTTTACATTATCGTCTTTGTTGTCGGTATTTTTTCTCTCATTAAAGGATTTGCTATACATCCTCACCCCTATGCATTAAGCCAGTATCTGTATACATATGAAGGGGGCTTTTTAGTAAGAGGATTACTTGGTCAAACAGCGTCTTTATTATTCGATGCTGATTACGTACAAATCAAAAAGCTTGTCGAAATAATAAGCATTTGCTTTGTTTTGCTATTCTTTGTTGCGATTAATTTAACTTTTTTGAATATTTCAAATAATCGAGAAGAGAACCTTTTACTATTCCTCATCATCGTTTCTGGACCGTTGCTGGTGTCTATAGGTTCAACAAGAGGCTATCACGACGCACTCATGTTATCTCTAGGGCTTTTTTCTTATAATTTCTTTGTGGATAAGAAATATATTATTTCAATTATTTTGCTGTCTATAGCAATACTCATACATGAGATTGTAACAGTCTATATTTTGCCACTGCTCGCGTTGCACCTCATTGACTACAAAATAGATCCACTAAGAAAAATAATAACAATATTATTTATAACAATACTAACTATCACAGTATTGATTATAGGAAAAGCAGATAATAACCAGGTGCAAATTCTGAAGAGCAAAATCGCCGAGTCCACTTCTGTATTATCAAATGGTTGGGAGGGCTACCAGAAATACGGGCCACACGCGGCCTTAAGAAAGCCACCATCGCATTGGCAATCCTTGAGATTTAAAGAAAGACTGATGGATGTTTTTAGAAATATATTACACAAAAGAAATGCAAGTTATTTATCCATAAATATTGTTTTAATCATCTTGGGTATTTATATTACGCTCAAAAACAAAAGTCTATTCAAAACCATTTATATCCTTGCGCTGTTTTTATCCCCCCATATTATTCATTTAATTGCGTGGGATTCAAATCGCTTCCTGAGTTTATCCACTTTGACCTCTTGCTTTATACTTCTTCATTTGATTAATAAGAATTATGGAAGCTTAAAAAAAATATTGCGATTCTGCGCGCCTGTTCTAGTAATCATTCAAATTTGTACAGATTACGATGTAATTGAACAATATGCAGGAAATGAAACTTTATTAAGAGCTGTGCTGAGTGTTCTACGATAAAATATTAAAGCATCTCGACTAGTGCTGTTTCGTCGGCCAAGGCAAAAGCAGTGATGTTGATAGATCAGCTTACACTTCTTCTTACACTAATGCTGTATAATACTCGCTATTATACGCGAGAATACGCGGCTATACGCAAATACGGCTCTGCTGTAACGATTTGATAAATTTGTTGATTAGCGCATTACCGACAACTGTACTTTTACTAGACCGGCGCACTCGTAATGCGTAGGTCAGCGGTTCGATTCCGTTCTCCAGCTCCTATGAATTCAATAGGTTACGTGTTTCGGCACTCCAACCCCAAAGTACTATCTTACACTTTTATTACACTAAAAATCGCCAGTATGTTGGAATTGGGTGGTTTGGCAGTCATTGGTTAGCTTATCGGGCACTTCCGACCAAAATCTCGATCCTGCAGTTATTTTGCGGGTGAATTTGGCTTCGTTCGGTTCATTGGGATCAACTGCATAGAACCTAACTTGGAATGTGGAACAATCATGTGAGGCAGGATAGTTGAAAGATACTGAGATATCATGTATAATTAATAAACACGTTCGCAGGCCCCATCATTCAACATCGGTTATGCCTCAAACGGGGGAGATCTCCTTATGAATTCCTGCCGACTTCGGATTATAACGCGAATTCTTTTATCTCTTTCACTATTTAGCTGCAATCATATTTCCAATCCGGCGGCTCCTTCTGAGCTTGCAGGAAACCTGGCTGAAAAGGGCTGTCGCATTGAGATTGTCCATGAGTATCCTGTCCTCACTGTAACGAACGAATATATCGATCCGATCATTTCTTCAAAACGTGTTTCAGGCCCGCCTATTCTCGAAGTCCCCGCTGCTCTGCCCGTAGAGTTCTGCTGGACTGCCGAACCGTCGCAGTATGGCGACAAGGTCAAGGCATACCGATATGGATGGGACATTACCGATATTGATGATCCATCGCTGTGGGCAATAGAGTTCACACCACTAAAGAAACGTGGAGCATGCGCTCCCCAGCAGAAGTTTTTCTTTGGCACGCACACTTTTCATGTGGAAGTAGTCGATGAAGCTGGCAGGAAAGCGTATGTTATGATCATATTAAATATAGCGCCGTACCCGATTTTCTTCGATCTCATGCCGGGGAACTGCCCGAACTCGCTCAATCCCAAGAAAAAAGGGATCATCCAGGTTGCTATTCCCAGCTCTCCCGGATTTGACCTTCATTCAATAGACACATCCACACTTGAATTATGGATCGACGGCAACATAGTGCTTCCCGCTACGGTGTTCTTCGAGGATGTAACATCGCCGGCCATCTTTCATGGTGACTGTGATTGTTACGAAGGCAGGCGTGACGGCGTGGACGACTTAGTCTTGAAGTTTTCCGCACAGGAAGTTATCCAGGCGCTGGGATCGGTGTCGCGCGACGAAGTGAAAACGATCTATCTTAGGGGATTTGGGCTGATGGGGCTCCCTTTAGACATGAGGGATTGTGTTATCATTGTCGGGAATCCTCCTACCAGTGAGGATGATCGCGGTGATGGTAACCATCTATCTCAGTGAATGGAGTGAGGAAAAGGTGATCAATTCTGTAGATATACCAGACCTCCTTGGACACATTGTGTTAAATTAATGTACCAGCAAGGGGGTCTTTTAAATAGATAGTGGTTATAAATAGCGCTGCGCTCGGCGAGCCATGAAGGCAATTTGCTTAGAATGACAATTCCTCAAAATCTCCAGCGCTTGATTTAGAGGCAAAAGTCGCCCTTACCTCCCCGCATGCTTCGCCCTCACAAGCTCAGCTTCTAATGATTTCAGCCGCTTCGAGATAACGGTCGTGATCTTTTTCAAGACGCGGTAGCCGATATGGTTGTTGGCTTCGAAGAGGCGCCTGAGGTCATCGCTGGTGAATTTAACGAAGTGCGATGGTGCGGAGGTCCAGGTTGCGGCGGTGAAGGTATGTGGCTCGGCAACAGCGGACCATCCAAATGCCTCGCCTGGCCCGGCGCGGCTGACCACGATCTGTTCCTCGGCGCCGGCGCTTATCCGGATGTCGACTTTTCCTTCGAGAATGAGATAGAGGTGCGAGGCGAGCGCATTCTCCTCGAATATTCTC
Organism: Candidatus Latescibacterota bacterium; assembly: GCA_011772205.1. Classification (GTDB taxonomy): domain Bacteria; phylum Krumholzibacteriota; class Krumholzibacteriia; order WVZY01; family WVZY01; genus WVZY01. The sequence goes on along the minus strand of WVZY01000049.1, from coordinate 42,241 downwards.
ACACCGGCATCTCTAGTCTCCTCCACCCCGAGGGCGGCCACCTGCTCGAGCTCCCTGTCGTTGAGATCCTCGAATATTTCGAATGTTCTCAGCATGTCTGTGTCAACCATCACTGACCTCCCGGAATATGAATTTGTGTGAAATATATTCTTATAACGGCATTCCTGCTTTGCTAGTTAGGGATCCTATTTGTTTATATGCCAAAAGGATAGTTCATTGCAATAATTTTGTGGCTAAAACGGATTGGCTGGGGTGTATAAGACGACAAACGCTATTGGCCTGTGTGCGGGCGATTGGCAGAGGCGTAGCTTTCTGACCTTATCGATGCGCCCTGTACGTCAGGCCGGTTCCTGAGTGTGGCGAAGGCGAGGCCCCGCTTTCTGCAGGCGTTACCGAAGCTCGCACAACCATAAATGCGAATTGGAGTTATAGGTGTCGATGGAATAGATCTAGCAAATATCAACGAAACGGTTTACTATAGCCCCGCAGCAGTTAGAGGCCCCGCCTCTCCAACTCTCCCTGGGTAGTGGTTGGCGGTGAACCGCCAGAGTTGTATTCTGGTGAGATGTGTTACTGGTCCCCTTATCCTACCGCTATCGTCTATCCCCGAGCACAATTACCTTCACGAGCAACAGCTCCTTCAAGATTTCTATCACCCAATGCGCTCTCGAAGTGTCTTGGCAACAGGGCTCGGTGTGCTGCCCCTGGAGCTTGGAAGCACGTGTGATCTCTGATAAGAGGAGGAAGGTTAGGCCGTGTAAGCCATCATACAACGAGGCCGTCATGAAACGAGCGATGCTCCTTTCAATCACGTTTGCTATCGTTCTGCTCCTCAGTGCTCCATCATCCATGCTTATTGCTGAACAAAAAGAACAGCCAAAACAAACTGATCTAAAATTATCCGATCCAATGCCCGTGGATCCTGATGTCACCATTGGGCAGTTCGACAACGGCCTGCGTTACTATGTGAGGGCAAACAAAAATCCGGAGGATCGAGCATACCTTCGACTGGTAGTCAATGTCGGATCCGTATTGGAAGATGAAGGCCAGCAGGGTTTGGCCAATTTGGTGGAACATATGGCGCTCAAAGGCACCAAACACCTTCCCGAAAAAGAGCTTGTCGCATTCGCCGAATCTGCTGGAATCGAACTCGGAAAGAATATCCGCGCCAGTGTCGATTTTGATGAGACAGTGTATCGAATGCGCGCCCCAACGGATGATCCGAAGGTGGTCGAAAAAGCCTTCGAGATCCTCGAGAACTGGGCCCATCTGGCCTCTTTCGAGCAGGAAGCTATCGAAAAAGAGCGGAAGGCTGCTTTCGAAGACAGGCGCATGAGGTGCGTGGGAAAAACGTGCATGCCTTATGACAAGCTGGAGGCCCTCTCCGAAGGATCCCGGTACGCCGAACGGATGCCCTTCGGGAAAAAAGAGGTTGTGGAAACAAGCCAAGCCGAAGAGCTGCAGAAGTTTTATAAAGATTCGTGACGATTATCGGCTCGAACGCCGGACGCAACAATACAGCCGATTTCAACATGTTCATTGGTACCATGGTGGGATACGACAACACCAACGGCCATTCCAACACGTTCATAGGGTACTATGCAGGCAGATACAATTCGGGAGGGAGTACGAATACATTCATTGGCCGTGAGGCAGGTAGAGACAACACATCGGGCGGTAACAACACATTTGTAGGATTTAATGCGGGCCTGAACAATACTACAGGGCATTCAAATACATTCCTCGGCAAGGATACTGGTGTATGGAACGATACCGGAAATTCGAACACATTTGTCGGCCGTGGATCGGGACCCTTTAATACCGTCGGCAGGGACAATGTCTTTCTGGACACGTATTCCGGCTATCAAAACACCACAGGCAGGGAAAACGTGTTCCTGGGTTCCGGGACGGGCTATGAGAACACTACCGGTAATTTCAACACGTTCCTGGGACGCTGGGCAGGCCGTTTCAACCAGACGGGTGAAGGGAATGTCTTTATCGGTTACAACGTTGGATCGAATGAGACCGGTTCCAACAAGCTCTACATCGACAACTCCTCCACCGACACGCCGCTCATTTACGGCCAGTTCGACACGGACTCCCTGGACATAAACGGTGAGCTCGACGTCCGCGGGGGGATCAACATCGGTGCCAACTACAAAATCGGTGGGAGTACGGTTCTCTCCACCGAGGGCACCATGAGCACGCTGGTTGGAGCCAATGCCGGGACGAACAACACGGGAAGCAGTCCGACATTTGTAGGTTTTAATGCGGGGCTCAACAACGAAGGCGATTTCAACACGTTCGTCGGTGTGTACTCCGGCCAATCCAACACCACGGGCACTAACAACACATTCATAGGAATGAATGCTGGCCAGTTCAACGTCTCAGGCAGTCAGAACACTTTCGTAGGACGACTTTGTGGCTACAATAGCTTGGGGGCTCAAAACACATTCGTAGGACAGCAGGCGGCCTATAACAATACTACGGGCAGTTACAACACATTTTTGGGAAGGACTGCAGGCTATGCCAATACGACAGGTATTTACAACACTTTCCTAGGGTACGCTGCGGGTTATGACAATGTGGGAGGCAGTTACAATACATGTGTGGGAAGGTCGGCAGGTGCTCACAACGTCTCGGGCTCCTATAACGTTTTTCTGGGCTATGAGGCCGGCTTCAATGAAACCACCTCCAACAAGCTCTACATTGCCAATGGCCGCGACGCCAATGATCTCTTGATCTACGGGGATTTTTCTGCTCGTAGAGTTGGCGTTTTGACCACGACGCCGGGGTACCCGTTGGATATTGCCGGCGCATGCCACGCGACTACTTTTCCCACCTCTTCCGATGAACGGTTGAAGGAAAACGTCACGCAACTTGCCAATGTCCTCGACAAGCTGGAAAGGATTCGGGGGGTATCGTTCGAGTGGAATGAGCTATACGAATCGTTCGGCCGTTCGACGGGACGCAAGGAAATTGGCGTCATCGCACAAGAGGTGGAAGCCGTGTTTCCAGAACTGGTCACCTCGTGGGGGGAAGAAGAGTACAGAGCAGTTGATTACGGCAGGATGACGGGTGTGCTCATTGAAGCCATCAAAGAGTTGAGGGCGGAGAACGACGCTCTTAAGAAAAGGATCGAGGCTCTGGAAAATGCTGCAGACTGAAAATAGAACGTTGAGTGTATAACTCTATCGAGCAGGCTCATAGATTTTTACTCTACTGTTCTCTCACTGGCTTTGACACCCAGTTCCGAAGCCCTGTTGAAATGAACCAGGGCTTCTTCTTTTCTGCCGAGCTTCATGAGAAGATTGCCCAGGTTGGTGTGAATGGGGGCGGAGTGCGGATCCCGCTTTATCGCCTCCTCGTAATAGAAAAGCGCCTCCTGGTATCTCTCCATCCGGTAGAACAGCGTTCCCATGTTGTTGTACGGCTCGGCAAGATAAGGCTTCAAGCTCGAAGCTTTCTGAAAGGCGGCCATGCTCTCGTCGAATCGGTTGAGTGTGCCCAGCGCATTCCCTAGACCTATATAGGCTTCCGCATAGCCCGGCAGGAGGTTCACGGCTTTTTGATAATGCCCCAAAGCTTTTTCGGGATCTCCTAGTGACAGGTACGTCTGGCCGATGTTCAAATGGGCGTCGGCATATTCGGGATCGATTCGAAGCGCCTCATTGAAATGCCAGATCGCCTTTTCATAATTTCCCATGTTTGAATAGATGTTGCCGACATTCATGTGCGGGCCCGGGTTGGTGGGTTCGACCTTCAGGGCTTTCTCGTAGAGTTCGAGCGCTTCTTGCACATTGCCAAGATCCCTAATCGCATTACCCAGTTCGTTCAAGGCACGCGGATTGTTGGGGCGCTTCTCCAGGACGTCTGACCACATGACCACCGGGCTCTTGTAATCCCTGTTTCTCGAATAGGTCCGCACTCCCAGCGCAAGAACGAAAACGGCGACTATTACTCCGGTGAATACCTGAGTTCTTCTGAGATTCAGCAGCCTGATGATTCTGAACAGAATGAATACAAACAGCACCGCTGCAGCTGCCAGCGGCACGTACATGCGGTGCTCGAAGGCAAGATCTTTGATGGGAAACACGCTGGAGCTCGGGGCGAGGATCACAAAAAACCAGAGACCCAAAAAACCGGCCGGACGTCTCATTGAAAACGCCTGCTTGCTTTTCGCCTGGGGTTGTCGCGCCGCGAACGCCCAGACGGAGGCGATGAGCAGAGCTCCTACTATTATAATAGAAGGAAGGATCCGCGAAATGCCCCTTGCAACCGGCCAGTTGTAATCCAGGCTCAAAGCATCGGGCCAGAGGGTCAGGCGCAGGTAATGCAGAATCACGCCGAATTGGGAGAGGAAATACTCCCAAGCAGTGAAGGACGGAATCCCAAACCCGGAGGTCTCATCGAACGTGGCCTGGGAAGAGATGAGGGCGAACACGCCCCATGTGGCGGCGAGCCCTGCATAAAGCCCCTTTGATGAGCGGAGCGCCGATTTGATAGTACCCGCGAAGAAACAGCGGTCGTGGAGCAGAACCATCAGCGGTGCCGTGATCATCACGGGTTTGGATGCCATGCCCAGCGCACAGGCAGCCACACATGCCGGATACCAGAATTTCCTGTGGCCCTCCAGTCCCCGGATAGCGCAGTAAAGGGTCAAGAAATAAAAAAGTCCCATCAATGACTCCGCCCTCTGGATGATATACGTAACGGCCTGAGTGTGCAGCGGATGCAGCATCCAAAGGAGCGCAGCGCCCTGCGCGAGTATCTCGAGAGTAGTTCGGGAATGGGCTTTTTCGAAACGAATGTGTGTCAATGTGCGCCGGATGATCCCATACAACGTGAGGGCGGCTAATATGTGTATGATGAGATTCAGCGCATGGTAGCTCCAGACCTCAAGGCCGCTGATCGAGTAATTCATGACGAGCGTTGCATCGACAAGCGGCCGGCCCAGGCGCAGAAGGCCCCGCAAGTTTTGCCCCGGCTCGCCCTGCCAGCGCAGGGTTGGATTGTCCACGATATGGACCTGATCGTCCATGATCAACACGCCGTCAAAGCTGTTGGAATAAAACAGAACGCCGAGGGCGATAATAATGAAAGGCGCTATCCGTTTTATCGCTAGTGAAGAACGGCTCATGTTACGAGGGCTCATGTTTCGAGCACTGTTTTTAGAGAAACAATGGTCAACGCTTTTCCAAAAGCTTAAAGGACAGAGTAACGGAAGGAATGATCACCCATGTTTGTCTCGCGGATCCTGTATAAGCCTGGAGGCTACCACGAGATCGGCCTTCGAGCAATCAATTCCATTCTCGTGGCCCAGGGCTCGGGCTGATCCTCCTCTTCGTCGCCGAATATTTCACCTCGTTTTGGTTGCGCGGCGTATGTCTTTTGGATTCTCCGCGTTTCAACCCAGGCGTTGGGCGCTGCGAATATATATGTTCACCGGACGAGCGCCGACCCAAGGACCCCGCATCATGGGGTACTCAAAATCTTGGCAGGGCTAAGATAGATGTGGTACGATGGTTAGCGTCTATCAGGGGATACCGCTTACTTTTGCTGAGCCATTGGGATCTCTGTTTCTTAGTTCAAGTTTTTGGTTCAAGCACTGTTCGAACAAGGAGGCCGTGATGAAACGAGCTCTGTTGATCCTTGTCGCATTCGCTCTGTTGATGGGGTTCCACGCTGCGTGGGCTCAGATCCCGGTCACGCTGAGCTATCAGGGGATTCTCCGTGATGACACCGGTCAAGCCGTTCGGGATTCCGTCTATAACATCACCTTCAATATCTACGATGTCTCATCAGGAGGATCGCCGCTCTGGACGGAGGTGCAGGCGGTGGACGTTCAGAACGGGGTCTTCTCGGTGATACTAGGGAAAACGACACCTTTCGCCATTGCCTTCGACCAGCCCTACTGGCTGGGTGTGACGGTGGAAGGCAGTCCGGAGTTCAGCCCGAGGAGAGAGCTCACAGCAGCCGCTTACAGCTTGAACACGAAATCGGTCGAGGCCGGGGCGGTGACGGAAGACGCGCTGGCCGATAGTTCGGTCACGGGCCTCAAGATCGCCGATAGTGCTGTGGGGAGTACCGAGATCGCGAGCGGCACTGTGGTGCGGAGTCTCAACTCGCTCACCGATGATGTGACGCTCGCGCCGGGGGCCAATGTGACAATTACTGCAAGCGCGGATACGATCATGATAGGCACAACCGGAGTGGGCAGCGGCGATGTGACGAGCGTCATCGCCGGCGATGGATTGACGGGCGGAGGCCTATCCGGGGATCTGACGCTGCATGTGGGTGCCGGAAGTGGTATTGCGGTATACAGCGACTCGATTGCTCTCGCCGACAGTTCGGTGGGCGGCACTAAAATCACGAGTGGCGCGGTGGTACGGAGCCTCAACACGCTCACCGATGATGTGACGCTGGCGGCCGGTGCCAATGTGACGATCACTCCGAGCGGGGATACGCTGACGATTGCCTCCACCGGTGCCGCGGACAGTGACTGGACGATTTCAGGGAATGACATGTATTCAGGCGTGACGGGAAATGTCGGTATCGGCCTGACGAACCCTGCGGTCAAGCTGGATGTGGTTGGCGGCATCAACACCGATTCTGATTACCGGATTGGGGGAAGTACGGTGCTCTCAACGCCGGTCATCGATAATACCTTGGTTGGCATGGATGCCGGAGCAAACAATACGGGAGATAATGGGACTTTTGTGGGATTTCATGCTGGATACAACAACGCAGGTGATGGCAACATATTCGTAGGACGCAATGCGGGCTACAACAACACCACGGGCGAAAGGAACATCTTCATAGGAAACGTTGCAGGCTACTCCAACACAACCGGCGCGAGGAACACGTTCGTCGGATACGCTGCAGGCAACATAAGCACAGGCAATAGCAACACATTCATAGGAGCGGATGCGGGCAGATTCAACACAACAGGTGATCTCAACACGTTCTTGGGAAACTCGGCCGGCTTCAACAACACCACAGGTGATTTCAACACGTTCATAGGAGCGCGGGCAGGCCAACTCAACACTACAGGCACGAACAACACCTTCTTAGGAAGCGAGGCAGGCTTCTACACCACCACTGGCATTAACAACACGTTCTTGGGACTCAATGCGGGCTACAACAACACCACAGGCGTTTCCAACACATTCGTCGGAATGCTCGCGGGCTACAACAACATCGGGGGCTACAACAACACGTTCGTCGGGGTTTCTGCAGGCAACGTCAACACCACAGGCCGTAACAACACATTTGTAGGAATCGAGGCAGGATTCAACAACACCACGGGCTACGATAACACTTTCGTAGGACGCAGGGCAGGCTACTCCAACGACACAGCTTTTAACAACACATTCTTAGGGAATAGTGCAGGCTTCAGCAACACCACGGGGGGCGCCAACACGTTCGTCGGTAACGTTGCGGGCTACTCCAACACAACAGGCTTTTCCAACACGTTCGTTGGACTCCAGGCAGGCTACCTCAATACCATAGGGAATTCCAACACATTTTTAGGACTCGGGGCAGGGTACTCCAACACCACAGGCTCCGACAACACATTCGTCGGACGCTATGCAGGCTTCTCCAATACCACAGCGGAGCGAAACACCTTCGTAGGACGTGATGCCGGCTACTCAAACACGGAAGGCCTTAACAACACATACCTGGGATACGCGGCAGGGTCTTCCAACGACACCGGCGATAACAACACATTCATAGGAGTTGAAGCTGGCTTCAGCAATACATCTGGCCTTGAAAACGTCTTCGTAGGACGCAGGGCAGGCTACTCAACCACCGGGGGGCTTCTCAACACATTCGTAGGAAATTATACGGGCAACGCCAATACAACGGGCTCTAACAACACATTTATGGGATACCAGGCGGGTTACTCCAACACAACAGGCGAAAGCAACACATTCTTAGGGGACATTGCAGGCTACTCCAATACAACGGGGGGGTCCAACACGTTCGTCGGACGCGGTGCAGGCAACAGAAACTCCGGTGGTTTTGGCAATACATTTTTAGGACACTCGGTGGGTTTCCTCAACGAAACGGGCGATAACAACACATTCATAGGACGTGCTGCAGGCTACAACAACACAACGGGCAGCAACAATGTCTTTATCGGTTATGAGGCTGGGCTCTATGAAACCGGATCCAACACACTCTATATCGCCAACGGCCGAGATAGCGTCGACGTATTGATCTATGGAAATTTTGCAACCGATAGAGTCGGCATCGGGACTATTTCGCCGGCATATACTCTGGATATTGCCGGCGAATGCCAGGCTGTAGATTTCTTCACCTCTTCCGATGCACGGCTAAAGGAAAACGTCACGCAGCTGACCAACGTCCTCGACAAGCTGGAAAGGATTCGGGGCGTATCCTTCGAGTGGAACGCAGTGTATGAGTCGCTAGGCCGATCGTCGGGACGCAAGGAAATCGGCGTCGTCGCTCAAGAGGTGGAGGCCGTGTTTCCGGAGCTGGTCAGCTCATGGGGAGAAGAAAACTACAGAGCGGTTGATTACGGCAGAATGACGGGCGTGCTCATTGAAGCCATCAAGGAGTTGAAGGCGGAGAACGAAGCCTTGAAGAAGAGAATCGACGCTTTGGAAAGAGCAGCCGATTAATTATATGGACGCAATTTGTGACGAGATAGACGCCGGCTGTGACGCGTGAGATTACATGGCAGTGATTGGGTGAGGATGTTAATGGAAGGAGCATGAAATAACGGTCCAAAGGCCCATCTGCTGCCACCAACTAGAGCTTTCCTAATTTTATCGAATATGAAGCCCACCAGAAAGGGTACCGGGCCCCTTCTGGGGGCTGAAGCGCCATTCGCTTAGCGTTGCATAGAGCACGGATCTTGGAAATACCAGGGCTGCCCCATGTTTGAATATAGGATGTCATAAGCTTTCTTGCTTCGTCGTCTCTAACATCCCAGAATGTCTGCACTACCGCACCGGCGCCGGCATCCAGAAAAGCGTCTCCCAGGCTTGGTCCGACACTTCTCGCTTCCACGTAGGGGGCCCCACTCGAGCACCCAGATAATACTACAATGTTGCAGTTGCTGAGATCGGTTGCACGGATGTCGGATATGTCCAGGTAGCTTGCGTCCGGCGCCGACGGCACATCAGATGGTGCAAGAGGAATCAGCATCAAATAAGGCGCTTCGGGATCGCGAAGCGTGTGTGCAGCTAAGTAGATAAATGATGCGTTTCCCCAGCTGGATCGCAAATTCGTTTTAGTAGCAGCTGCGCCTGTGAGAAATGCAGCGCCCGGATTTCGCGAAGCTACAGCCTCTCCTTCTGCCAGGGCGTTCTGTAATTCCTGCTGAAAGGGGTATCGCTTGCGGAGTTCTTTCGATGGCTTTGCGTTGACGAGAATAACGCCAGGATTTGTGTTTGGGCGATCTCCTGACGGATCTGCGTGGCGGAGGTAAGCAACGTCTCGATGCATCAGTAGAGGGGTATATTCTCCCTCCGCTCCGATATTGAACGCTTCAAACGGGATTCTACTGAGAAATCCGTGCGTCGTAATCAGAAACGGTGTATCTGACTGCGCGTTTGTTTCATATAGTACTTCCGGCGGTAGCAGCACGTGGGCCAGCGACCGCAGTTTCTCTATTAATAGGGGCACGGCGGCGTCGGCTGAGTCCCAGCTGCCAGTAGACAGGATCCTCCAAGTCGTCTTCACGAGCGTTCGCACCTCATTCGTCGTAGTACTCAGAGTCTCGCGTCGGATTCCCTGAGGCGTAACTGTCCACCGCCAGATCTCGTCACCACGAATTAGATACGTACTGTGAATCGCTCCAAGATCCAAAATTCGGGCTTTGGCAGCCTCAGCATGTTCACGAAAATCTTCAATTATCGACGGCTTCCCATCCCTCTTTGCAGGAACGTATGCATCCGTCTTCTGAATATGGCCCGGGTCTGCAAGACTTCCTTCTCTGGTCCTGCAGCCCAGCAAGCGGTAAAAATCTCGCCAAAATAGTTCCGCCCCGTAGCCCAAAACTGGATCATAAGAGGTCAAATCATGCATGAGCTGTCGCAGCTCCTTACAATCATTCAGCCAAATATAGCCGTGCACACCCGCATCCATGTCCATTGCCGTTTTATTTAGGTGAGCCAGGCCCTCTTCCAAGGTACGAATAGCGCCTTTCAGATCGCCGCTCATCATTTTAAGCTTGCCGAGCAGCGCGTATCTTTCAATCCATTCACGCTTTAGCATCTTTCCGATTTCTTGCTTTTGCGCTAAATGATCGAATTGCTGAATTGCCCATTCTGCTGACTGCATGTTCTGGAGTTGATACGCGGCCCGGGCTATGAGCAAAGCAAACTGGGCGGATAACAGCGGTAGAGATGCCTCCTCAGAGCGTTTGAAACCATCGCGAATGATGTTAATGGCTTCAGAGGGACGCCCATTCTCCAACAAACCTTCAGCCCAATAAAAAAGCGGTTTTATATGTTCCATTCGATAAACGTAAGGTAGATCGAGATCATTGATTGACTCCATGATTCTCTGCAAAACGGCTTCCGCCTCATCGACTTTTCCCTGTGCCATCTTCATTCGAGCTTCAATCTGCTTGATACGAAGAAGAATCACATCAGAAAATGCAATCGTGCTGTTCTTGAATTCCTGCTCCATAACTCGAGCCCGTTTGAGCAGTTGATCTACAATTCCCCAGCAGCCCAAGTTGGCTTGGAAATGCATGGCATTGTTGATGTAGCGGATCTCCATGCATCCACCTTTATATTTCCGGCAGAGTTCCATGGCTTCATTGAATAAGTCATGCGCTAGAGACAAGCGTCCTTGGTGGGTATAATGCCATGCATAAAAAGTAGTGATGCGAGGAGCCTGCATTGGAAGACGGGAGCGGTTAGCAATCCTTCTTGACTCTTCGTAGCAAATGATCATCGAGTCGATGTTGCCAAACTCTCCGTATATGCTTCCCAGTACGCCGAGATCCTGGGAGGTCATTCGATGAGCTCCGATTGCTGCAAACTCTGCGCAAGAGAGTTTGAGGTATCTTATTTGCTCTTGAATGTTGCTGATGCGCCCGTATATATAAGATTTTGCCGATTTGCACATTGCCGCGTGGAACTCGTCTCCGTACTCTTCGAATGATTCAAGTAAACTAGAATATCTTTCGAGCTTTTCAACAGGAGCCAGATCGTTCTCCTTCTGGAGCAAGGAAAAATTGTTTCTTAGATTAAAAAGCTCTCGCCGGATCTCGGGTGAGAGCCCTTCGATAAAAATTATATCCTTTAAACCAGAATCGTAATTGTATTGATATTTCAGGACTAGAGCTATCCGCTTCAGATAATTCGTTAGTATCAATGCCGTGCGATGATCATCTTCCAGCCACATGTCCCTAACCTGTCTACCAATCTTGACATTGGCCTCCCAGATGCCACTGAATCCGAGCCTTCGCCCATATCGTGCCAATGTGCTGTCATCGCTGGAGATCAAGTGTTTCGTCAATTCGGGGGGAAGATCTCGAAGGGATTCCAGGGATTCAACCTGTTGTCGATTCGAGCATGTGCAAAACACTAGAATGGCTAAAAGATATATGAGCTTTAGGCATTTGGAAAGACCAAGAGGCTGGGCGTTGTGTTTCATAGCTTATATTATAGCACATGCGTGGTGACTTTTCTTCTGTGGATTTTCTAGGGACCAGCCGAGGGTTCGCAAGAGGAGGGCGGACTTTAGCTCGAAATTACAACAAATATTTTTGGCAAATTTAGAATAGCCTGAATGTGCCTCCGTGTAGGCTCAGTACAGCTCTTCCAGGATAATTCCCTTGCAAGGTGGATGCAAAATTTGGTATTATATCCTCAAATAATACCCCCACAAATTATATAGTTAACCCTCATGCGGGTAATAGACTTTTCGTCGGTTTATTTGCGTGACGGAAACGTCCATGCGAGACATTCGGATGGAACAACCTCAACATACGACCTCTGAATCCAGACACGTTCCGAACAATAAAAGCAGTCCAACTATCGATGGGGATCTGAATCTTGTTAAGGCAATCTCCGATGGCTCCTTGCCCGCATGGCATCAATTTATCGAAAACTATTCCGGATTAATCTACGGTGTGGCTCGCCGTTGTTTATTTTCTGAAGATGAAGATGAAGTACGGTCAGTGTATGTTGATATTCTAGAATCTCTTTACGATGGAGAAATAAAAAAATATCGTGGCGAGGGGCGCCTTTCTACGTGGTTGATTGTCGCTACCAGGAGTCGTGCTTTAGATTTTTATAGAAAACGCTATGGAAGGTATCGTCCACCAAAAGAACTCAGTAAGCTATGCGAATTCGATCAAAAGGTTTTACGATTGTATTATCTGCAAAAGCTGCCTCTTGAAATAGTAATCCATGCACTCAGTTGGAGCGGTTTTTCTGCTGACGTCGAAGGCATTGTTGAATCCATCCAGCGGATCGAAAGCGTTTTGGATCGGCGGTATCTCACCCGTATCGATAACGAGAATAAGGTGAATAAGTATGGCATAGATTCCATTTGGGTGCTCAAGTATATGATTCAACTACGTGTGGAATGTGAAGAGAAAGCTATCAATAACAGACCGGATCGTCATCTCTTAGAAGATGAGGTGGCAGACACTGCGAATCGCGTGCGCGCATTGATTTCACGTCTAACTCCGCGAGAACGAAAGGTTATTTTTCTGCGATTCAACCGCGGGTGGACAGCAAAAAAGATATCGGAGAGGCTAAAATTGAATGGTCAAAGACATACTTATGCAATTATTGATAGAGTGATCCGGAAATTGCGGAAGACTATGCTGGCTGAAGAAGACCGGTAGATGGCTGGGTGCGAATAGTAATTGCTATCTTGAACAATGAATTTATTTGGGAAATTCGACTAAGTGGCCGTTTATTAATTGAAAAAGGGGAGAGACTACATCTGTGCCCGGCATGTCGTCGGCACCCTGAAAAAAGGAGCTGATCATCGGAGAGTATCCCCACATACCCCACCTAACCGAGAATGAAATAACCTGCTTTATCGATGGGACCTTAGACTCTTCGGAAAGTATAAGAATATTAAAACACTTACGCTCTTGCCGGCGCTGTTTTGAGATATATCAAGATTCGGCGATATACCAAGGGCTGTGGCATTCTCGGTCAACCGAGTTCGATGCGACAAAGGAGATTGTCGAAGCCGGCGAGCAGATCGTTCACCGTGAGTCTTCGAACGATACGGCCCGCGAAGACCAAGAGCCTTTCAAAGCGTATCCGTGGTTTAAAAAATATCTGCGTTTCGGCTTAGCAGCTTTGGGTGGGTTGATTATATTAGCCACAGCGCTTTTGCTAACCAGGATCGACCGAGAAACAGAATCCAGCCTGGATGCGTCGATACTTGCTCCGATTCAGAGTGCCGTTGAATCTGCTTGCGAACGGGTTCTAATAGTGTTTCCAGAATGTGAGCATTCACTCGGTCAAGGAACACCTGTTTATCGATCGGGTTATGTACCGCTCAATGATTCGCTCAAGGCCTCGCTAGACTACCTTTATGAAGCCTATCAACAAGGGAATGCTTCTCCTGAAGCTGCTTACTGGCTGGTAGCCGGATACGTGGCAACCGGACGGACGGACGCAGCACGAGATATCGCTCTCCGCGCTCGAAAGCGGCATCCTGGCGATTCAATGATATCCACCCTGGATGCCATCATCGCTTACTTTGATGGAAATTACAATCGAGCAGAGACTTTGCTTCGCAAGGTCCTCGAAGCAAATCCGAATAACTCAGTTGCCAGTATAAACCTCGCTGTTGTCCTAGTCGAACAGAGCAAAGGCGCCGAAGCCAAGGGGATCCTCACTCGCGTAATCGAACGTCATGCAGGCACTCCGCTGGCAGAGCGAGCGCGGGCGATTTTGGATGATCTGCAAAGCCAGTAGGCTTTTCCCTCTCTTTTTTCTACTTCGTAATCCGAAAAATCTGTGTCTGATCATCTGCCAAACCGGATCTCATATCAAAATGTAGTTGGAATTCAGTAATGTACAACAAGCCGCTGCAAAGGTCACTCCTGCAGGCTGGTTTCACATCTTCACTTTTACACGCCTCATTTCTCGTCAATTTTTATTGACACTTTTTTTGAAATAAGCGGTGCGCGAGCATCATACGGATTCGATCAATTTTTCTCAGTAATTACTCGGTTTGTTCCGCCTTTTTTAAATAAGAAGTGTTTTCCTCGCGGCGCGTTGAATTCTCAAAGTGCAAAAGGCTTTTACAAAAGGAGGTGATCATGAGATCACGAAACCCACTCATTTTCATCGTGATCTGTCTTTTGGCGACAGGTCTATTCTTACCTCAATTACATGCTCAGGGGACTTACTACCAAGGCGTCAGCGATGTTAGCTTGGGGCGTTTTGCGGCCTGGCAAGTGGTCGGGCCGGGATGGGTAACCGAATTCTTCGAGGATGATCTCGTAAAGCGGGTACTCGCGGATCGCATCTGCAGGTCTCACGACGAGTTGAATAAAGACTGGGATCTGTATTTTGGCGCAACGGACCGGGCCGACACAATGCTCGGTGACATACCGATTTTCGTAGATTCTCCACCGGTCGATGAAAACATCTGGCCCGAAGAGCAGAACTGGGTCTATAAAAAATTCGCCGTCCTGCGGGACGGGCTGGTGGGCGGGGGAAGCACGAGCGTTACGAACTATTCTGGCAGAGATTATACTTACACCATCTCTGTCAACTCGCTCGGTCCAGGAACCCGGATTCAAACCCAATACGATCTTTTCTACCTGGAGAACACAACCCACGGCAATAACTCCCCCCACGGCTTAGGCTATTTGGCCTACCAGCAGAACGGTAGTTCCATAGTCAAGGGGGACTTCGCTGCTCCGGGTGTCGTAGTGAACGTCAATGGGTCGAAGCTGGACGAGAACTGGGTTTTGCTTTTCGATTCCCAAACCTATGGTCAATATGCGGTGCAAATACCCGTTCTTGTCAGTTTCTCTCACCGGCCATCGAAGATTCAGTGCGATGTGGATCACGTCAGGTTCATCTTCAGAAACAAACCGGCGGGCGAAGAGATGACAATCTTTCTATCTCTGCCATTCGGCGTCGCAGCGGTCGAGCCGGATACCGCGGCTCAATGGATCAATGGCCTGCCGCAGGATGTCGTCGACAGATGCCGCCTGATCAACCGTCTGGTGAACAACTGGCCGGTCGCTGTTGACGAGACCTTCAAGTTTGAGGAAATCACGCCGGAAGCGCCCGAAAGAGTCTTTATTCGTAATCAATTTACTTACAGCTACATTGGAGACGGCGCTATTGGAGAGAACTGGGAGAGTAGCGGTTATGTCTCCGATACTCCGTATTCTCTCATCCCTCCCCTTGTCGCCTTGGCCGAAGACGTGGGACTGGATGTCACCATACCGTCGCGGTATATGATTCCACAGGCGGTCGATATCGGTTTCCCGACAAAGCTCGGGCCCCTGCTGATGGTCGATCTCGTCGCTAACGTGGAGTACGAATTACCGGGGGCGCCCGAGCACGATGTGCATCTGGTCGGCACGCCGGATGAGACAATATGGAAGCAGCGGGCCAACCGCATGATCAACAAGTCTGCCCTGGAAGCTGATAAGTACCGTCTGATGGCTGGCATGCTTTGTGCCTTCGCCAACCGTGGCGAAGGGGCATCCCTGGCCATGACCCGAGACTGGACGCGGGAGCATTATCTCGATTGGATGAAACAGACCGTTTACGATCGGCTGTTCGACATCGAGAAATCACGCTTGATACAAGGTGTTCCGAGTACTATTTGCGGGTGGTACGAAATGGACTGGGAAGGGATCGGCCCGCCCGGTGAGGGGACATGGCCGACCTTCTGGGCCTACCTATACAACGAATCCGGGAGGGTCCGAGTTCCACAAGATCTCGATGGCGCGATGGGAATAGCTCTGGAGTTCCTCTATGAGTATGCGCTGTGGTCGGGTGACTGGGGGACGCTGAACAACTACTGGAACGGATCGCCACCGTTCTCAGTCGGCATCCCCGACATCTTCTACCCGCTGGAACTCTTTCAAGACTGGGCTTATCTGGCCAGCTCCCACGATATCTGGGGCGGGTCCGGAGCTATTATGGATATGTTCAACGCCCAGCTGGCTGGATATGACGCGTACGGCAAAATTGCGGCCGCTCTCGGGCGCGACGCCGAAGCCAGGCGGGCCCGCTACCTCGCCGCCAAAGCCCAGATTCCATTCATCGTGCGCTGGCCATCCAAGAACTATATTGCCGATTACTACAACACCGTGGACGAATACGGCCTCAACCAGGTTATTTCGGGTTTCGGCGAGACGGAGCCCTCGGGCAGCGTGTTCGCAGGATACTGGTACGGTTACACGGATCCCGTTTTCACGGTAGACCGCTGGGCGGACTGGACGCTTTCGGGTGAGCGGATTCACCTGCTTGGTTACGACATTCTGCGCACGTTGGTAGACGATCAGGAGTCTTTCAAGGGGACGCTGCAGCAATTCCTCGATTTGGCGGAACAGTGCCTGAATTCGCCGGGGGAGGATAAATCAGCCGGTTTCGCCGAAGACAAGCTGTACGGCTTTTTCAAATGGCGGGATGAGCTAATACCACCAATGGGCAAAAACACGCTCATTGAATGGGTCGAGAAAACCTACACCGACCGTGAGGGGTTGGGTGGAGGGTACCCAGACTCCGCCGGCAGCATCGACGGAGCTGAAACCGTGTACCACGGCTACAAGGTGAGCAACTGGTATACAGGTTGGGGCAGCTGGGGTAATCCCAGCCCGAAGAAGCAGGCGACGTTTGCACTCATGCCGGCGATGGTGGAAGCATGTGGCGTGCCGGTTCGAGTTGGCGCCTGGGCACCGGCAAAACTGGTGACAGCGTCGTACGATCCGGACGACCAAAAGCTGACTGCCACCTTCGAACAAGGAGCGCTTGCGCCCGGCTCGCCCGATCCAATCGTCCGGCTGCAGGTGGATAGCCAGCCGACTTCGATTATAGTGAGCGGAGGCGCCGGAACCATTACTTACGATCCTCTCTGGCAAGTTGTGAAGATTCCGCTTCAGGGTTCGGGGCCGTGGACGGTGCAAGCTACGATCCTGCCCAGTAGCGGTGCTACGTGGGATTCGGTCGGCGCCGAGCCCAACTTGATCTGCGATCCAGGATTCGAGATGTGTGGCTTCGAGCGGCCCAATATAGAAATGGGCTGGATACCCTATGATCGTGTCCTATCCGAGACGTGGGTCCACACGACTGTGGACGATGCCCACACGGGCGGCCAATGTGCCCGCATGACGATCCCCAACGACAGCAGCGCTTCTTCGTTGTGGCAGTACGTCTGGGTAGGGCCTGGTAATCCCGTAAACTTTGATTTCTGGTACAAGATCAATTCGGACGACATTGAACTCGTATATCAATTGAAAGAGTATCCGGACACCATCGGGTACTATGCATCAGGAGGTAATATGCTGACGTGGGGTCGGCTGACCTGTCCTCCCTGTTCTACTGGCCAGTGGTATCACTTCAGCTCGTCCGACACCTTATCAGAGGACGCGGCGATCGTGTACGTCCTCTTTTATATGCAAAAACGTACATTTGGTGATTATCCCTGGCGGGAAGGGATCGACCACGAGATTTTCGTGGACGACGTTGTTATCACCTGCCCGGCGCTCGATACCGGCGGTGGTGGTGGGAAACCCGGCGATGACCCGGTCGAACCCGGCTCGCAGGTTCAGCCCTTGCTCAGCAGAGTCAAAACCTACCCCAACCCATTCAATCCTTCGACGGTGATCAGCTTCAGGTTGGGTCAACGCAAGCATGTTGACATGAAAATCTATGACATAGCGGGTCGGCTCGTGAGAACTCTGATCAACGAAGAACTTGCGGCTGGCCCGCACCGCATCACGTGGGATGGCCGAAATGACAAGGGCGCCAGGACGGCCAGCGGGATCTACTTCTACAAGCTTTCGGTTGCCCATAAAGTGGTAACCGGGAAGCTGGCCCTCATTAAATAATATCAAACGGGAGGAGGCTGGATCCGAGGCCCCGGCGGCGCTTTTGGAGCGTCGCCGGGGCCTTTAGCTGAATAACGATCCGGATCCCTTTTGCGAATCCTCTTTTTGATGAGTCGGGCTGCCACGTCGAGCAGGAAAAAAACAGCCAAACTTTTCGAACAACCGGCAAGGAAACGAATCGACTAAACCCTTTACAACGGCATCAGCGATCATGCAACAAAATGCAACAGCGCTGGAGCTACAGCGCTGCGGTCAATTGTGGCGGCAAGTGCAGCAGTTACAATCGCCATAATCCCGGTGACTGAACCGATCCGCTTGCTGCAAGATTCCGATCGTCACGCAGTTGCCAACCAAATGGTAACCAAGGTGACAGTCTGAATGCCCTCACTATATCTTATCCCCCTAACTTCCCTAAAACCAATGGACTAGCAAAAACATTTTCGTTGGTATGAATGTTGCGTTTCCGATATGTAGCAGCTCCTAGAAGCGCTGCCGATGCACTCGGGTTTGGCAAAGCGGCGAACGCCCAACCCGGCACAGCGAAAAAGCAAGGATCACAGCCTTTCGGTTGGGGGAGAACACCAACCAGGAGCTCAGTCGGCAGCAACAGTGCCCGTTCCCCTCTCGACAATGCGGAAAATGCGGGAATATCACCCAGGGTTCCCCCCGAGCCCTTTCGGACGGCCAAACCGCATGATCGCAATGCTTGCGAGGCGTTGCTGAGAAGGAAACGCATTTGTGGGAGAGGGAACGTCCCTAGAAAGCCCCGCTCGTGTGAGCGGGGTTTTCTTTATATGTCGAGTAGCCCGGGCGTCTTAGCAGTGCCTCCAGATTCAAGGGCACATCATTCGCAGCAATATCTATTATGCATTTGAGATACTGAATAGCCGATATTGCAAATATTCGCTATCTCCATTATTTACAATTCAAATTCAAATCATCTAGAATGCTGTTGATCGCCCACCAGGAAGCAGACCGATTTATCTGCACATGGAAGTCCTTTCATGGCGGATCAAAAGAGCGAGAGGCTCCTTATGGGCTTCGAGCCCCGATACTCGGCAGACTCATCGAAACGATTTCCCTCCGGATTTCATATTCCTTCAAGCACATATCTTTTGCGAAAATATCGGTTGGATCCTGCAACTGTGAGCGGGATTCCCTTCGAGGAGACACGCATTATATAAGGTGGCTCGAACTTTTTGAATAGGCGGTCGCGATATCTCGTGATGGTATTTAGAATCCAAGGAGGCTGTGCCATGAGATCCTGTGCCAAAAACAATATCATTATCTCTGTATTACTGCTCTCGATCTTTTTCCTAATTCCATCGGGTTCCACCGCTGGCATATGGGTCGAGAACTTCTCAACAACGCAGTTCAAAGACACTCTCAACACGACGGCCTGGTGGGATACGATTGCTGGCGAGCTCAAGCTGCACCCATTCGCCCTCACGGGGGTGGGAAGCTATGTTACACCGGCTAAAGCGAGGTACGTTGCAGTTGCCGGTAATTATATCTATGTGGCGGATGGGAGTTCGGGTCTTCAGGTGATCGACATCAGCGATCCCACAAACCCGGTATTTGCAGGAAGCTATGATACACCAAGCCTGGCTTACAGAATTAAGTTCCACGGTGATTATGCCTTGGTTGCGGATTATCCTGGCGGTTTGAGAGTGATCGATATTAGCGATCCCACAAGCCCGACGCTCGCGGGTAACTACAATACACCCGGCAATTGCTATGACGTTGCCGTTGCCGGCGATTATGCTTACGTGGCGGATTGGGATTCCGGTTTTCAGGTGATCAACATCAGCGATCCTGCGAATCCAAGCCTCACAGTGAACTATGCGATTGAGAAGGCTCATGGCCTTGCTTTGGCTGGGGATTATGCATATTTGGCTCAGTATAATATAGGTCTCGAGGTGATCGATGTCAGCGACCCTACGAGCCCGGCACATGCAGGAAGCTATGACACGCCCGGTCAATGTTATAATCTGAGAATTTCTGGAAATTATGCATATGTGGCGGATGGTGGTTCCGGTCTTCAAGTAATCGATATCAGTGATCCCACGAATCCGACACTTGCAGGGACTTATAGTACTCTCGGGGCTGCCTATCATCTGGTCATTGTGGGTGATTATGCTTACATCGCAAATTCTACACTAGGCCTTCAAGTGATCGATATCAGTGATCCCACGAGCCCATCATTAGTAGATACTTATGTCACACCCGACCGCGCCTACGGCGTTGACGTTGCCGGGCAATACGCTTTTGTGGCGGACTATGACTCGGGTCTTCAGGTGATCGATATTGCAGATCCTGTACTATCTCCCATTCTTGTTGGAAATTGTCCTGCGGCAAACGCTTTCTGGGGAGTTACCCTTGCCGGTGACTATGCCTATGTAGGAGGAAGAGCTGCAGGGCTCCGGGTGATTGATATCAGCGATCCAACGAACCCCACGGATGTGGGAGGCTCCGATACGGATGGTAGTGCTTGGTATGTTGCTATTTCTGGTGATTATGCATACTTAGCGGATGCTATCGGCCATTTCAAGGTGTTCGATATCAGCAACGCAACGAGTCCGGCACTTGTCGGAAGCTATTCCGCTGTTGGGAATCAAGATAATGACGTGGCCGTCTCCGGCGATTATGCCTATGTAGCGTGTCACGACGCCGGGCTTATGGTGTTGGATATCAGTGACCCCACGAGTCCCGATTCTGTAGGAAATTACAATACACTAGGCAATGCATTCGGTGTTGCCATCTCTGGCGATCATGCCTACGTAGCGTTTGGCATTAGCGGTCTTCTAGCAATCGACATCAGCAATCCTGCAAACCCAACTTTAGCGGGAAGCTATGATACCCCCGGATATGCGATAGACGTAGCCATTGACGGTGACTATGCATTCTTGGGAGACCAGTCTGGCGGCCTTCACGTGATCGATATCAGCGACCCCACCAACCTGACGCTTGCAGGAAGCTATGCGACTCCCTACATGGCCATGAATGTTGCTGTCTTTGGCGATTATGTCTATGTGGCAGATCACATTTCAGGGTTTCATGTGATCGACGTCAGCGATCCCACGAATCCGACACATGTATGGGGCTACGATACGCCCGGTGAGACCCGCGGAGTTGCCATTGCCGGCGATTATGCTTTTGTGGGCGACGATAATGGCGGCCTTCTGGTATTTCAGGTTTTCGAACGGTCCGTGGATTTAACGAACAATACCGCACAATCTCTTCCTCTTCACGCTTCGGGAGTGATCGACAGTGTTAAACTCAGTCCTTCTCAAACCGATTCGATCCTTTGGGAAGTGAGCGCCGATAATGGGGCACACTGGCAGGTGATACCCAACATGGCATGGAATGGGCTGACCTATCCCGGTACCGAACTCCTGTGGCGGGCCACGCTTCACTACAGTCAAGCCGGTGTGCATCCCAGCTGTAACTCGTTGGAGATCGAGCTGGAAGATGGGATTGTGTCGGTGCTCATCAATCGCTTCCAGGGGTTTGTGGCGGATAAAGGCGTGGAACTTGTCTGGGACATTACAACTGATGAGGCAGTTCAGGGA
>WVZY01000049.1:17942-20553 GCA_011772205.1 Candidatus Latescibacterota bacterium | reverse complement strand
AATCATCCCAATCCATTCAATCCGGCAACGACGCTCTCTTTTAGCCTGCCTGGTAAATCGCATGTGAGCCTGTCGATTTTCGATGTGGAGGGAAGGCTTGTGAGGACGTTGGTGAATGAGGTGCTCACGGGAGGTTTCAAAGCGTATGAGTGGAATGGAAACGACAACAACGGGATTTCGGTGAGTTCGGGAGTGTATTTCTACCGATTGAGAGCAGGAGATAAAACGCTCACGAAAAAAATGGTGCTGATCAAGTAAGCCGCTTTCCACATTTCCCTTTGTCATACGGAGGTTTGACATGAGGTTGATTCCCCGCGTTCTTGCTGCTTTCTTTGGCCTGTCTCTTTCAGCGCTTCTGCTCCTCCCATTGACCGCCACGGCCGGCATATGGGTCGAAAACTTCTCGACAGCGCAGTTCAAGGATGCGCTCAATACGACCGCCTGGTGGGATACGATTGCAGGGGAACTCAAGCTCTTTCCCTTCGCGCTTGCACGAGTGGCTAGCCATGATACGCCTGATGCTACCTGGGACGTTATCATTTCCGGCGACTACGCCTATGTGATGACTCTTGGTTCCGGTCTTCAGGTGATCGATGTTAGCGATCCCACCAGTCCCACGCTCGCAGGCAGCTACGGCGCGCCGGACTGGTCGCTCGGCATTGCTATCGCCGGTGATCATGCGTTTGTGGCGAATTATAGTGCTGGCCTTGAAGTGGTCGATATCAGCGATCCCACAAGTCCCACGTTCGCGGGGACCTACAATACGCCCGGCTATAGTTATGACGTTGCCGTTGCCGGTGATTATGCTTACGTGGCGGATTGGGATTCCGGTTTTCAGGTTGTTGACATCAGTGATCCCGCAAACCCATCGCTTGCAGGTAACTATACGACCGAGCGCTTGAGAGCTGTTGCCATTGCCGGCGATTACGCTTTTGTGATGGCTTCTGGTATCGGTCTTGTGGTGTTTGACATCAGCGACCCAACGAATCCGGCTCTTGCGGGAAGTTACGATACAGGTGCCCAGGCTTATGATATAGCGATCTCCGGTGACCATGCTTATGTGGCGGATGGAGGGGGGGGTCTTCAAGTGATCGATATCACCGACCCAACGAACCCCATACTCGCTGGTAGTTATAATACCCTCGGCATCGCCCATAATCAGACCGTCGTAGGAGATTATGTCTACGTGGGGGATGGTGGAAGTGGCCTTCAAGTGATCGATATCAGTGATCCTACTAACCCATCACTTAAGGATACCTACGACACTCCTGACCGGGCCTACGGTGTCGCCGTCGCCGGCGAGTACGCCTTTGTGGCGGACTATGACTCCGGTTTGCAGGTCATCCATATCGCCGATCCGGTCCTGCCCCCTGTCCTGGCAGGCAGCTATGACACCTACGACGCCGCATTGGACGTTGCCGTCGACGGTAATTATTGCTATGTAGCGGAAGCGGTGTCTGGCGGGTTCGAGGTGATCGACATCAGCGATCCGTCGAATCCCACCCTCGCAAATAGATATAACACTCCCGGCTTCGCCTATAGCGCCGCCGTCTCCGGCGATTATCTGTATGTGGCGGACGGTGACGCCGGTCTTCTGGTCATTGATATTAGTGATCCCACAAGCCCCTCGCCTGTTGGAAGCTATGATACGCCCAGCTGGTCTCATCGTGTTGCCATCGCCGGCGATCATGCGTACGTGGCAGACACGAATTCCGGTCTTCTGGTCATCGATATCAGTGATCCCACGAGCCCAACGCTCGCCGGCAGCTACGATACGCCCTCTTGGGCCCTTGATGTTGCCGTTGCCGGCGATCATGCGTACGTAGCAGAACGCTTATCCGGTCTTTATGTCATCGATATCAGTGATCCCACCAGCCCAGCCCTCATCGGCAGCTACGATACGCCCCACCTCGCTCTTAACTTGTGTATCGCCGGCGATTACGCCTATGTGGCGGACTCTGACTCTGGTCTTCAAGTGATCGACATCAGTGATCCTGCGAACCCGACACTCGCAGGTAACTATAATACGCCGGGCTCTGCCAACGGTGTTGCCGTTGCCGGCGATTTTGCCTTCGTAGCGGATCAAGTTTCCGGTCTCCAGGTCATCGACATCAGCGATCCCACAAACCCAACACTCATAGGAAACTGGGATACGCCCGACCAGTCCTGGGACGTTGTCGTCTTCGGTGATCATGCGTATGTGGCTGACAATGCGGGTCTCCACGTGGTACAGGTGTTCGAGCGTTCGAAGGACCTGATGAACAACACCGCGCAATCTCTCCCTCTCCATGCTTCGGGAGTGATCGATAGTGTTAAACTCAGTCCTTCTCAAACCGACTCGATCCTTTGGGAAGTGAGCGCCGATAATGGCGCGCATTGGCAGGTGATACCCGACACGGCATGGAACGGGCTGACCTATCCCGGTACCGAACTCCTGTGGCGAGCTGCGCTTCACTACAGTCAAGCCGGCGTGCATCCCGGTTGCAACTCGTTGGAGATCGAGTTGGAAGACGGGATTGTGTCGGTGCTCATCAATCGCTTCCAGGGGCTTGTGGCGGATAAAGGCGTGGAACTTGTCTGGGACATTACAACTGATGAGGCAGTTCAGGGA
>WVZY01000049.1:0-17851 GCA_011772205.1 Candidatus Latescibacterota bacterium | reverse complement strand
AATCATCCCAATCCATTCAATCCGGCAACGACGCTCTCTTTTAGCCTGCCTGGTAAATCGCACGTGAGCCTGTCGATTTACGATGTGGAGGGGAGGCTTGTGAGGAAATTGGTGGATGAGGTGCTCACGGGAGGATTCAAAGCGTACGAGTGGAATGGAAACGACAACAACGGGATCTCGGTGAGCTCGGGAGTGTATTTCTACCGATTGAGAGCAGGAGGCAAGATCCTAACGAAAAAAATGGTGCTGGTAAAGTGATTAACTGATATAAAGAAGCCACCTATCGCTTGAAAATGATCTCAAATGGTCCAAGCAAAGGAGGCCTTACATAGTGTAGTCATTTCATAGGCTTGCTTCGTCAACAATATCGCGGGAGGTAGCCATGAGAACGTGTTTCGTAAGAATCTCAATCTGTGCCATTCTTACGATATTCATTTCTTCTCTTTCAATTTCCACCGTCTCCGCTGTTCAATTCGTCGAAGGTTTCACCTCCACGTTATATCGGGATCCCATCAACACCACTGCCTGGTGGGATACGTTGGCTGGAGAACTCAAACTTCCTCCTTTTCAGCTCTCGCAGATTGGGAGTGTCAGCATACCCAACTGGGCGATACGCGTCACAGTTGAGGGGGATTATGCGTTTGTGGGGAACACTTTGGCGGGCCTACGGGTGATCAACGTCAAGAATCCGGGAAGTCCCATCATAATTGGGAACTACGATACACCCGGCAGTGCGTGGGAGGTGGCGGTTGCAGGTCATTATGCCTATGTGGCCGACGAGTTCTCTGGAATTCAGGTGATCAACATCAGTAACCCTGCGAGTCCGACACTGGCAGGCGGCTATGATACACCGGGAACGGCGCGGGACGTTGCGGTCGCGGGAAATCACGCCTTTGTAGCGGATGACGCTTCCGGAATGCATATCCTCGACATCAGTAACCCAAGCTCGCCTTCGCTCCTGGGCACATACGATACGCCTGGTCTCGTCATGGGCGTCGCCATCGCTGGGAACTATGCGTACTTGGCGGATCACACATCAGGTTTGCAGGTCATCGATATCACGGATCCATCGAGCCCGGCACTCGCCGGCAACTATGACACGCCGGATCAAGCATGGGATGTCGAGGTATCCGGCAACTATGCGTTTGTTGGCGATTGGACATCCGGTCTTCAGGTGATCGACATCACAGATCCAACAAATCCGACGCTCGCAGGAAGCTACAATACCATCGGAACGCCGTGGGACGTGGCTATATGCGGCGATTTCGTCTATGTGGCGGATAACACGTCGAGCCGTCTCCAGGTTATCGATGTGAGCGATCCAACCAATCCAGCGCTCGTGGGAAGCTATTTGACGGCTGATTATGCTCGCGGTGTTGCCGTCGCCGGTAATCATGCCTTTCTGGCGAACGGCGATGACGGCTTGAAGGTGTTCAATGTTGCCGATCTGGTATCGCCTCCTTTGCGTGCAGGTACCGTCGTTCCAGGCTTTGATATTTGGGATGTCGATATTGACGGTAACTATGCCTATATAGCGGACGGCAGCGGCGGCCTGGGCGTTATCGACATCAGTGATCCCACGACTCCATCGCTTGCTGCTTATGTGGATACGATGACGCTGGGCTATTCCGTAGCGGTGGATGGTGACTACGCGTACTTTGGAACATTTTTGAACTCTCTCATATTATTCGATGTCACGGATCCAACAAGCCCAACGGCCGTCGGAGGCATTAGCTTTGCAGGAGACGTCTATGATATTGCCATAGAAGGCGACCATGCGTATCTCGCAAGCGGCTCTGACGGTCTTCGTGTGGTCGATATCAGCGATCCATCGAGCCCCTCGACTGTCGGGAGCTACGATACACCGGATGTTTCGCTGGGAATCGATGTGGACGGTGATTATGCATTTGTTGCGGACAATACGTCCGGCCTCCATGTGTTCAATATCAGCGACCCCACAAATCCGACTGTTGTGGGATCATATGATACTCCTGGTTGGGCCGCCGGTGTGGTTGTGTCGGGTGATTATGCTTTTGTCGATGACGGCGTATCACTTCAAGTGATCGATATCAAAGTGCCGGAGAGTCCATTCGGTGCCGGGAGTTTGGATCCCCCTGGCAACCCACTCAGTATCGACATCGATGGCGATTACGCTTTTATGACGTTCAATGATTTCCCAACGGGTTGGGGGATTCATGTGATCAATATAACCGATCCGACGAACCCATCACTGGTAGGCAGTCATTACACAACCGGAAGCGCGCCGAATTGCGCGGTAGATGGTGATTATGTGTATGTCGCCGATTCCTGGCCGGGTTTTCATGCGATTCAGGTATTCGAGCGCACGGTCAATCGCAGTGACAACACGGCACGATCGGTTGTGATGAACCAGGCTGAAGTGATCGAAAAGGTTACGCTCAGAACCGTTCAGACCGATTCGATTCTTTGGGAGCTGAGCGCGGATAATGGGGCTCACTGGGAGGAAGTGGTTCCGGGTACCGGTGAACATACATTGACCTATCCTGGACTCGACTTCCTCTGGAGGGCCACGCTTGTGTATGCGCAGCCCGGAGTGTACCCGACGTGTGATTCTCTGATTGTCGATCTGGAGCCTCTCGTAGCCATCCTCATCAGTAGTTTCGACGCGCATTTGTTGACATCTGGTGTAGAACTCGTCTGGGACATTTCAACAGATGAAGCGATAGAAGGCTTCATGATCTACAGGGGATTGGAAGAGAGCGAAATCAACACGGTCGTCAAAACGAACGGCTTGATACCTCCCGATGAGAGGACATACATCGACACCACAACCCGCCCCGGCGAATCCTATTGGTACAAATTGAGCGTGGTGAAATCCGACGGCTCGGAGGTGCAATCGCAAGCGGTACAGGTCAAAACGAGAGCATACTCACTGGCACTCCATCAAAATTATCCGAATCCGTTCAATCCCGGGACGACGATATCGTTCACGCTGCCCGAGAAAACGCACGTGAACCTGGCGATCTATGATTTGGAGGGCAGGCTCATTCGCACTCTGGTAAACAAGCCGCTCAATGAGGGAGTTGGAGAAATCGATTGGGACGGAAAAGACAACAAAGGGAATCCGGTGAGCTCAGGCGTGTATCTCTACCGGCTGAAGGCTGGCGATAAGGCGCTTGCCAAAAAGATGGTGCTGATCAGGTAATCCACGAATAGCTGGAGGGTCCAGCCGCTTCAATATGTTCCAGGCTGCTTGGACATCATCGCCTCAGAGAAGGAGTATAGTATATGAGAAATATGCTATTTCGCTTTGCGTTAATCAGTGTTTTGAGCTTCGTGATTGTCACTTCGGCGCCATCGAACATTATAGCAGGCGTTTGGATTGAAGATTTCTCGAGCAAGCAGCTCTGTGACGCACCCAACACGACAGCCTGGTGGGATACGGTCGCGGGGACACTCAAACTCCCTCCATATGAACTGAGACGCATTGCGAGCTTCCTGGACGTCTTTTCTCTTCAATGTGTAACGGTTGAGGGCAATTTCGCCTATCTGGGAACTGCTTCGCCTCATGGACTCCAAGTAATGCAAATCAACAATCCAAGGTTTCCCACAAGTTCCGGTTTCTACGCAACTCCCACTGCAGTCTACGGAGTTGATGTCGCTGGCGATTACGCATATTTGGCAGTGCATGCGGCCGGGCTCTATGTGATAGACATCACTGATCCAGAGCATCCGCAACTCGCTGGAAGCTACGATACGCCCGGTCAATCGTTCGATGTCGTCGTGGAGGGGGATTATGCTTTTGTGGCCGATGGAGCTGCCGGGTTGCAGGTAATCGACATTAGTGATCCTGCCAATCCGACTTCTGCAGGATCTTACAGCACGTCCGGCGCTGGCATATCCGTTGCCGGAGATTATGCTTATTTGGTGGAGGGGATCTCCGGTGTTCGAGTGATCGATATCAGCGATCCCACCAGTCCAACCGCTGTAGGGCATTACGACACGCCGTGGGAGGCAACGGACGTAACGGTCGATGGCGATCTTGCCTATGTCGCCGATATAGCTTCCGGTCTTTTGGTGCTCGATATCAGCGATCCTACAAGTCCAACATTCGTCGGAAGCTACGCGACGTTGGGGAGAGCTTGGGATGTTGAGGTCGATGGTGATTATGTCTACATCGCCGATGAGGATTCGGGTCTTTATGCCATCGAAGTCAGCGATCCCGCCAACCCATCCTGTATTGGCGTTTACGACGCGCCCGGAGGGGCTCAGGATGTTGCGATAGTTGCGAATTATGCCCTTGTCGCGGATGATAGTGAGGATCTTTTGGTAATCCAAGTCGCTGATCCGATTCTTCCACCGCTCCTGGCCGGAAGCTACGATATGTCCATTGCCAGGGATGTTGCCATCTCTGGAGATTATGCCTATGTAACGACTCAAAGTAATAGCGAGGTCTTTGTGATCGATATCAGTGACCCTGCTAGCCCAGCCGTCGCTGGAAGTTATATCACGCCCTCCTATGCCAATGGTATCGCGGTTGCCGGGGATTATGCATATGTAGCGAGTGATGATTCCGGTTTTGTGGTGCTGGATATTACTTCCCCGACGAGTCCCTTGTTTGTCACGAGCCTCCTTACGCCGGGCGAAGCGTGGGGTGTGGCTATTGACGGTGATTATGCTTATGTGGCTGATTGGACCGGCGGTCTTCAGGTCGTTGACATCAGCGATCCTACGCAGCCGACTATTATTGGAAGCTACGATACTCCGGGTACCGCGTGGAATGTAGCCGTGGCTGGAGATCAGGTTTATATGGCGGACGGCTTTTTTGGCGGTGTTCAGGCAATCGATGTAAGCGATCCCACGAAACCAACCTTAGCGTCATCCATCTTCCTCGATACCCCTGCTTGGGATATAGCTGTGGCCGGCAATTATGCGTATGTGGCGGCAGATGATTCAGGCCTTGCGGTGGTGAATGTCGACGACCCGTGGAACATCACTCTTGTGTCGAATTATGTTACGCCTGCTGAGGCGAGGGGAGTCGCGATTGCCGACGGCTACGCCTTTGTTGGGGCCTATAGTTCAGGCTTACATGTGATCGACGTCACTGATCGGTCGAATCCAGCGCTGCTGGGAAGCTATGATACGCCCAGCTACTCTCAAAGCGTAGCTGTGGCCGGTGATCATGCGTATATATGTGACACGTTCTCTGGTCTCCAAATCGTACAAGTATTCAACCATTCCCGTAACCTCACAAACAACACCGCGCAATCCCTCCCCGTGCAAGCATCGGGGGTAATCGATCGATTGAAGCTTCGAGCTTCCCAAACGGACTCGATCTTCTGGGAAGTGAGCGCCGACGGTGGAGCGCACTGGCAGGCGATACCGGACACAGCGTGGACTGATCTGACCTACGCCGGTATCGATCTTCAATGGAGAGCCACTCTCTTCCATAAAGGGGGGCACTATCCCTCATGTGACTATTTGGAGATCGAGCTCGAAAGTGGAATTGTGTCGGTTGCTATCAATGGCTTCGAAGCAAGGGCATCGCATTCGGATATCGAGCTCGTCTGGGACATTTCAACAGATGAAGCGATAGAAGGCTTCATGATCTACAGGGGATTGGAAAGGAGCGACATCAACACGGTCGTCAACACGGACGGCCTGATCCCTCCAGATGAGAGGACATACGTCGACACCACAATCCGCCCCGGCGAATCCTATTGGTACAAGTTGAGCGTCGTGAGACCCGACGGCTCGGAGGTGCAATCGCAAGCGGTGCAGGTCAAAACGAGAGCCTACTCACTGGTACTCCATCAGAATTATCCGAATCCCTTCAATCCCACGACGACCATATTAGTTGCCCTGCCGGAGAAAGATTATGTCGATCTGTCGATTTATAATCTCGAAGGCAAGCTCGTCAGGAGGTTGATCGACGAGAGACTTACGGCGGGATTGAAATCGATCACCTGGGACGGCAGGGACAACAAGGGAAATCCGGTGAGCTCGGGAGTGTATCTGTACCGCTTGAAAGCGGGCAAAAAAGTGCTCACAAAGAAAATGGTGTTGATACGATAATCTGGCTTCGGCGTTCCCAAAAATTAGCGAGGAGGTTGCTGCATGAAGTCTTTTTGTTCGGGTTTGGTGCTTTTTGCCAGCGTTGTTTCATTGGTTCTCGCTCTTTTCCCGTTGAACGCCGCTTCAGGCATATGGGTGGAGGATTTTACGACCAAGCAGTTCTGTAACTCCATCAACACGACGGCGTGGTGGGATACGGTGGCGGGCGAATTGAGGCTCTTACCGTTTGAAGCCAATATAGTAGGGAGCTATGACACCCCAGGCGTGGCTCTGGGGATTGCCGTGGACGGCGACTACGCATTCGTTGCAGACAGGTCGTTCGGTTTGCACATGGTCGACATCTCGGACCCAACGAATCCGGTGCTCACCGGCACGTATGACACACCCGGCAATGCATTCGACGTGGTTATCGATGGTGATTACGCGTTTGTTGCCGATAATTTCACAGGCTTCACCATTCTCGATATCAGCGATCCGGTGAATCCAACGCTTGCGGGAACTTACGAGGGGCCGAACCTCGGGCAGGGACTTGCAAAATCCGGGAACTATGTGTATCTGGCGTGTGGAAGCTTCGGCCTCATAGTGATTGACGTCTCCGACCCGACACTTCCTGGAGAAGTGGGCAGCTACGATACATCCGGGGATGCACAGGATGTTGCAGTCCACGGCGATTACATGTTCGTTGCGGATCTTTACGAGGGCTTGACGGTCTTTGATATCAGCGATCCAACTACCCCCGACTCGGTGGGCAATTACAACACACCCAACGCCGCATACGATGTGGTCATCTCGGGCGATCACGCATTTGTCGCAGACAACATCACGGGTCTCGTCGTAGTCGACATTTCCGATCCAATCAATCCATCTCTGGTGACGAACTTTTCCGGTGCCGGTGTGATCCGCGGCTTGTCCATCTCGGGAGACTGCGCGTATGTCGCAGAACGATTGACAGGTCCCAGGATCCTGGATATCTCGGATCCGGCAAATCCCACAGTCCTGGACACGGTCGAAACACCCGACATCGCTTCCAAGATAACTGTCCAGGGTGGTTATGCTTACGTGGCGGACGGTGCGTCGGGCCTTCAGGTTATCCGGATTGCGGAGCCGGTGCTGCCCCCGCTCCCGGCGGGAGACGTTCCTCCAGTGATCGGACCCTTCGCTGTCACCGTTGATGGCAATTATGCCTATTTGGGAGAGCGCGGTGTAGGCATTCGGGTGGTCGATATCAGCGACCCTACGAACCCAATAGCAGTCGGTAGTTATGATACGGATGGCTATTCTTGGAACATGGCCATTGCGGGTGATCATGGTTATCTGGCCGATGGCTGGGGCGGTTTCAAGGTGATCGATATCAGTGACCCCACGAGCCCCACACTCGTGGGGAGCTATCCAACAATCGGATTACAGGATAACGACGTTGCCGTTGCCGGTGATTACGCGTTTGTTGCTGATTACGACGCCGGGCTTTACGTCATCGATATCAGGGATCCCACGAGCCCCGATTCAGTCGGAAATTACGCACCACCCGGCACTGCCTGGGGTGTTGCTGTTGCCGGTGATCATGTCTATGTGGCGCATGGTTCCGCCGGTCTTATCGTTGTTGATGTCAGCGATCCCACGAATCCGGCGCTTGCCGGGAGTTATAACACGCCCGGTGACGCAACGGATATCGTCATTGCCGGTGATTATGCGTACGTGGCGGACGGCTCTGCCGGCCTTCAGGTCATCGACATCAGCGATCCCACGAATCCAACACTTGCGGGAAGTCACCCGTCGCCCGGCTTTTCGATGGGCATTACTGTTGTTGGCGATTACGCTTTTATGGGAGCGTTCGATTCCGGATTTGTAGTGATCGACATCAGCGATCCCACAAGCCCAACGCTTGCCGGCAGCTATGATACTCCCGGTCGATCCCGCGGCGTCGCCGTCGCAGGCGATTATCTCTTTGTGGCAGATGATGGCGGCGGTGGACTTCAGGTATTCCAGGTTTTCGAACGTTCCGTGGATAGGCTGAACAACACGGCGCAGTCTCTTGCGCTTCACGCTTCCGGAACGATCAACAATATCAGGCTCATCCCTTCTCAGACCGATTCCATTCAGTGGGAGGTGAGCGCCGATAGCGGAATTCACTGGCAGGACATACCGGATACCTCATGGCAGGGTCTGACCTATCCGGGCGATGAGCTGATGTGGCGGGCAACGCTTCACTACAGTCAAGCCGGTGTGTATCCCAGCTGCAGCTCATTGGAGATCGAATTGGAGGGCGGCATTGTTTCTGTGGTCATCGGCAACTTCGGAGCGAGAGCGCTGGATTCCGGAGTGGAGCTCATCTGGGATATCGCTGCAGATGAGGAAATCCGAGGATTTAGAATCTACAGGCATGCTGGAGCTCGCGGTGAAGCCGAGCTAATCAACAGTGTTGGTCTGATCCCCCCCGAGGAGCGGCGGTACATCGACGACACCGTGCACGAGGGTCAATTTTACCGCTACGTGTTGAGCGTCGTAACAAATGACGGGTCCGAGATTTTATCGCAAGCGGTGCCCGTCAATATAAAAGCTTACGCACTCATACTGCACCAGAATTATCCGAACCCGTTCAAGCCAGCGACGACGCTCTCATTCACTCTGCCGGAAAACATGCAGGCCAATCTTTCTATCTACAACCTGGAAGGCAAGCTCGTTCGCACCCTCTTGGACGAGCCGCTTGAAGCCGGCTTCAAAGAGTTGTCCTGGGACGGCAAAGATAACAAGGGAAATCCGGTGAGCTCGGGAGTGTATCTGTACCGCTTGAAAGCGGGCA
The DNA here is from genome assembly GCA_011772205.1 of Candidatus Latescibacterota bacterium. Lineage (GTDB taxonomy): Bacteria > Krumholzibacteriota > Krumholzibacteriia > WVZY01 > WVZY01 > WVZY01. Next base: position 8,997 of record WVZY01000049.1, on the reverse strand, counting down.
AAAAAGTGCTCACAAAGAAAATGGTGTTGATAAAATGAGCGCCCAGCCAAGGGTGAGTTGATCTAGTTGGCTGAATAAATGATAAGCGATGAATAACTTTGGGATGAGCTGCGAGCTCGAACACTCCAAAGAACGAGAGCGATGGAATCAGTTCGGCGAAAAGCGGCTCAATGAAATCAGGAAATCTCCAAGCGACTTTCTCATTACCCATTCCCCCTACGTCTATTTCGCGATGCACCATGATCTCATGAAAGCGTTGGACCTTTTGCGGGGGAAAAATGTTCTCGAGCTGGGTTGCGGGACCGGCAAGTTGTCTGTTTTTCTCGCCCAGCAGGGCGCGAAAACGATGGGTGTGGATGTCAGCCCAAATCTCATCGAAGCATCGAGATTATTGGCCCAGGTGAACGGGGTGGAGTGCGGATTCCAGGTGGCGAACATCACGGAATTGCCCTACGAAAAGAACAGCTACGACATCGTGGTCGGCATTTCCATACTTCACCATCTCTCCGAGCGAGACGTCGCCAAAGCCTTGCAGGAAGCGCACAAGGTCCTAAAAGACGGTGGGAAAGCGATTTTCTATGAGCCTGTAGAGAACAGCAGGCTCTTCGACCTGGTGCAGAAGATATTTCCGGTAGGGAAGAAAAAGAGTGGTTATTATCGTCCTTCGATTCTCCGTCGAAAGGAATGGGCAAAGTACAAGCGAACACTCGATGACCGGACAATGACGAACCGGGAGTTGGTTGCAGCGGGATCGATATTCAATGCAGTCGAGCTGAAGCCGTATGGTTTGCTGATCCGGCTTCAAAGATGGCTAGGGGCGGGACGGAGGAAGACTCTTGGAACAATCGATAGATTCTTGTTCAGGGTTTTTCCTCCTTTGAGATATCTATGCCAGACAGTGTTGGTGGTGTATCAGAAATAGCCGGAGAGGGTGCATGAACGGCTGCGCTCTCGAGAAAGGAAGTGAGCAATCATGAATCGAAAAAGCTCACAATCGAAAAAGCAAACGCGACGAAACTTCATCAAAAGTTGGTCTTACTTTGCACTGGCGGGCTTGGGATCTTTGTTCATCGGCCGGCGTGCGAAAAGCGATCCTGAGGCGGTTCCTCTATTGTTTGATATCTTGGATCAGGCGGAAGAGGCTCCAGATTCCTCCGGTGCTGCGGCGAAGATCGATCCGGCATTCGAGCCTGCATATCTAAAGCTCCACAAGAGCGGAGAGCTAAAGAAGCGGGGAGAAGAGCTATGGGGCCTCATGAAGAGCTGTGAGCTCTGCCCCAGGGAATGCGGCGCGAGTCGTCTCGATGGTGAAGAAGGTTTCTGCCAGGCATCTTCGCAGCTCGAGATATCGTCTTACCACCCGCACTTTGGAGAGGAGAGGCCGCTCGTCGGAAAGGGTGGTTCGGGCACGGTGTTCTTCACCAATTGCGGGCTTCGGTGTGTCTTCTGCATCAACTGGGAGATCAGCCAGGGCGGACAAGGGGCACCCAGAACCATTGAAGACTTGGCATCGATGATGCTCCGCCTGCAAGAAATGGGATGCCATAACATCAATGTCGTAACGCCCACGCACTATTCGCCTCACATTGTCCTCGCAGTGGATGTCGCGGCTGGAAGTGGTTTGAGACTTCCCATTGTGTACAATACATGCGGGTGGGAGCGTCAGGAAATATTGAAAAAGCTGGACGGTATTGTCGACATTTACCTGCCGGATTTCAAATATGCCGATGGCGAGATGGCGGCAAAATATTCATCCGATGCGGACACGTATCCGGAGGTCACGCAGGCGTCCCTTCTCGAGATGAACCGCCAGGTGGGAGTGGCAAAGCCCGCAGCCGACGGGCTCATGTACAGGGGTCTGATGATCCGGCATCTCGTGATGCCGAACAACGTCGGCGGAACGAAGAAAGTCATCGAGTGGATAGCCCAAAATCTTCCCAAAGACACCTACTTCAACATCATGTCGCAGTACCGGCCCATGCACAAGGCGTTCGATTATCCGAAGATTTCGCGCCGGATCACTCGTAAAGAGTACAGCGATGCCGTAAAATGGGCGAAAGAAGCGGGTCTCACAAATCTGGATATTCAGGGCTATCGTTTTTGATACGGCCACCTATGTTGAAAACAACGCAAACGGGGATTTGAAGCACTCGCCGGAGGGGACTTAAGGCACTCGCTAACAGGGATTTGAAGCACCGGCCGGCGGGGATGTAGGGCGCTCACCCGCTGAGCGAAAAACCTCATCTGCGGAAGTAAACGTCTGGGATGGGCCAGAATTCGGCCTCCTCGCTACCCCAGTAGAAGGTCATTGGAATCGCAAGGCCGAGTGATGCCGTTCTCCCGTGCGAGCGGTCGAAATAGATAACGGCGTTTTCTTTGTAACGCGGCCCCAGCATCTCTTTGATGCGGTCCTTGAACTCTGAAAATTTTCTCGCTGCTGCTGCCGCGGCAGCGAGTTGCTTTTTTACTGGGGAGAGTTCTAATTGAGTGGCGTCTTCGGATATGTACTTTTCGTACAGCTCCACGGTTGGCATGGGATATGAGATCCACCATGTCTCCACACGACCTTTCTCCTCGGCCCTGAAGTTGAAAAACACGCCGTGCCTGCAAACCACCATGCGTCTCACCCTCACGGTCGAACCCGCCAGTAAGAATTCAGGCGGCATGTGTACGGTATCGGGGAGCGCCATCCAGGTCGGATCGCTGCATGGGCAGGGGGCTGCGCATTCGTCTTGGGATGCCTTTGTAACGAAAGTCGAGATCGACCAGATCATGATCGCCAGCAAAGAAACAGAAAAAGCTCTTTTCATGGATGACCTCTTTGGGCTCGCCTTTAATATTGGGCATCGTTCCCCGGTTTTCGCAAACTAACCGGGATTCATTTATAAATTCTCTTCGAAGAACGTTGTAATCTTGTTGAACAAATGTGTCCGCGCCGCTTTACCTCGAATCCCGTGCATTTTTCCCGGATAAAGCATCAGGTCGAAATCTTTCCCGGCTTCAATCAGCTTCTCCGCCAAGACGATCGAACTCTGCATGTGAACGTTGTCATCGGCGGTGCCGTGGACGAGAAGAAAAGCACCCTTCAGATTTTCTACAAAATTGATCGGTGCGCCCTCATTGTATGCCTCTTCGTTATCCTCAGGGCGCTTCATATACCGCTCCGTGTAAATCGTATCGTACAGCCGAAAATCCGCAACGGGAGCGACGGCCGCTCCGGCCTTGAACACGTCCGGGGTTTTGAAAAGCGCAAGACACGTCATGTATCCCCCATAGCTCCATCCCCAGATGCCGATCCGCGAGGCGTCGACAAAGGGCAGCGATTTTAAATAGTCCACACCGGCAAGCTGATCGTGAAGCTCGAGCTGTCCGAGACGTTTGTAGATTGGATTTTCCCAGATCCTTCCCTTTCCGAACGCGCCGCGGTTGTCCAGGCTGAAAATAATGTACCCGCGTTCGGCCATCATGGCATGCCAGAGATAGAGCGAGCCTCCCCAGCGGTTCCGGACCAGCTGCGCGTTGGGACCGCCGTACGTGTATATAATGACAGGGTACTTTTTCCCGGGATCGAAGTGGGTGGGTTTGATCATCGAGCACTGGTAGGAGATCCCTTGAACGGATGTCATAGTGAAGATCTCTGGAGCAGGGAGATCATAGGAGGCAAGCTCCTCCGGGGGATCCTCCCATAGCTTGAAAAGATGTTTGCCTTGCGCATCATGCACGGTGGCTTGAGTCGGAGTTTCCGTGTTCGAAAAATAGTCGATATAAAAGCGATGGTCGGGCGAAAAACGGACCGCGTGGCTGCCCGAGAGCTGCGTGAGGCGCCGCATCTTTTTTCCTTTTTCCGATACCTTGTACAGGTGCCGCTCGAGCAGTGATTTTTCCAGTGCGGTGTAGTAAATATCCCCCTGTTTCTCGTCTACCCCGTCCAGCGCAACTACCTCCCAGGGCCCATTGGTGAGCCGCCGGATGAGTTTTCCATTTAAATTGTAGAGGTAGAGCTGCGCGTAGCCATCCCGTTCCGACGTCCATACGAACCTGGATTTTGTTTCATAGTAATGCTTCATGTAATCGACACTCACCCATGTCGAGTCCGTTTCAGTGAGGATTTGCTCCCACGCCCCCGCTCTGTAGTCTGCGAACAGAAGTACTAGTTCGTTTTGATCGCGGTTCAGTTTTTCGATCGCGAGCCGCTTGCTGTCCGAAAGCCAATACACGCGCGCGATGTAAGCATCTTCGCCTGCCAGGGGATCGATCCAGTACAATTCTTCGCTTTCGAGGTCATATACGCCGACACGGACACGTGGATTCGGATCGCCGGCTTTTGGGTAGCGCTGCATTTCCACGCTCCCATGGGTCGGAATTAAATCGACCAGCGGAAACTCGGGCACAGAACCATCGTTTAATTCCATGAAAGCGATCGCACGGCTGTTCGGGGCCCACCAGTAGGCCCTTCGGTTACCGCGCGTGAAAAGCTCTTCCATATACACCCAGTTGAGAATGCCGTTAAGGAGCGTGTCGGCCCCGGTCGTCGTGATGCGCCTCTCTCTGTTGTCGAGATCCATCATGTACAGATCATTTTCTCTCGTGTATGCAACCATGCTTCCATCGGGTGAAAAGGTAACGTTCGTTTCGGTATCCTCTGTTTGGGTTCTGCGCTCCAAGGTTCCTGTGGTTCTATCAAAAGTGAAAACGTCTCCTTTGTGTCGGAAGACGATCATTCTCCCCACTTCGGACCAGATGTAGCCCCCGAAGCTGAATTTGTCGTCGTCACTTTTTTTTAGGTCCTCCGGAACGGCGAATGTGTCGGGGATGCAGATGATTTTCTCCTCCCCAAAGGGCACGTCGCGGATCGCAAAGAGCGTTTTCTTCTCTCCATCGATTTCCCGCTCGATGAGATAGGAGATACCTTTACTGTCTGGGAGCCAGAGAATTCGGTCGGGAAGCTCACCGGACAGCGGTGGATCTGCATAGATTCTTTCGACGGTGAGCGTGGGTTTTTTGTCCTGAGCACTGGCAGCGATGGCAAGTGAGCAGCCAATCGCAGCGATGAGAAAGAATACTACGCCGCGAAGCGTTTTCATCTGGGATCCTCCTCTATAGCATGATCGAAACGGAGCACATATATTAACATACGAGTCAAAATGCGGAAATGATATCTGAACCAGAAACCAGGTCGTTTTATTCCTGACGTATTTTCTCGAGGCATGTAGGGCAAAAGTTGCCTGTTTTCAGGTCGATCTCATCGACGCTCGTCGAAGCTTGCATCACGCATCTGTAATTCGGGCAATGTATGAGATTAAACGTATGGCCCATTTCGTGAATGACCTCCTTTTCGAGCCTATGGAGCACTAGATCGGGATTGTCCGGAAGTCCGTAGAAAGCGTTTCGAAGACGGTAATATGAAGCGATGGCAGCATTCCCATTGAGTTGCGCTTCGCCAAATACAAAGGTGAGCACGGGAATAAAAAGATCCACGTCCGTGAGACCGATTATTTTGTCTTCCTTGTTTTGGATCTCCTTGAGAAGCTCCGCTAGCAGCACTGTGGAGTCGTACTGCTGGCGTCTCGAATCGAAAGCTATTCGAGGATCGAACGATGCGTGTTGGAGCTTCACGGGAATCTTGAAAACGTGCGATATTCGACTGGAAATAAACTCCACGGCTTCAGGATTGGGGTGATGGATGAGAGCGAGATGTATGGTGGAAGGCATCGAAGTTACTTTTTCAGCCATATTTCTTGATTTTGTTATAGAGAGTCACCCTGTCGATACCCAAAGTCTTCGCCGCCTTTGTGATATTCCATCCGGCCTGATGAAGTACATAGAGAATATGCGCCTTCTCCTGCGCTTCCAGGGAATCTCCGGCGGCTGGTGCGCTCTTCTGTTGATTCATTTGGAGAGGCAAATCATCCGGCTTGATCACTGATCCCTTGGTTACTACAATTGCCCGCTCGATCGCATTCTCGAGTTCCCTCACGTTTCCCGGCCAATCGTGTTTCATCAATACATCCATCGCCTCGGAGGAGATATTGTCGATTTTCTTGTTTATCTCGCGTGCATACTTGTCGACGAAGTGCTTGGCCAGCAGCGGAATGTCCGCCTGCCGCTCTCGAAGCGGCGGGGTATCGATCTGAAACACGTTGATACGGTAATAGAAATCCTCGCGGAATGTGCCTTCTTTCATGAGGCGCTCGAGATTCTGGTTGGTGGCGCAGACCACTCTGAAGTCGACCGATATCTCTTTGTGCCCGCCGAGACGCATGAATTTTTTTGTCTCGAGCACCCGGAGGAGATCCACCTGAGTCTTGATGCTGATCATTCCTACTTCATCCAGAAACAAGATACCGCCGTTCGCCATTTCGAGCTTGCCTTTGCGCATGTATGCAGCTCCGGTAAAGGCGCCTTTTTCGTGGCCGAAAAGCTCGCTCTCGAGCAAGGTTTCGGGCAGCGCTCCGCAGTTGACGGGAACGAGGGAGAAATATTTTCGGGAGCTGTTCGCGTGAATCAACCTCGCAACGAGTTCCTTTCCAGTGCCGCTTTCTCCCCGGATCAGCACTGTTACGTCTGTTTTCGAAACGGTATTGATAAGCTCGAGTATTTTTTTGATCTGGGGGCTCTCACCCACCAAGTCTTCTGACATAATGAACTCGTCGATCTGTCTGCGAAGCTGAATGTTTTCCTTTTTCAGTTTGAGTTGTTCGATCGCTCTGCGGACCAGCTTGCTGAGATCGTCGGGATCGATCGGCTTTGTGACGTAATCGAACGCCCCCTCCTTGAGCGCTTCGACGGCCGTTTCCACCGACGCGTAGGCGGTGATCATAATAATAACGATGTCGGCATCCACCTCCTTGATACGCTTTTGGAGCTCTATCCCGCTGATGTTGGGCATTTTGATGTCCAAAAGCACTATGTCGTAGGATTTGACAGAGAGCTTCTTCAGCGCATCAATGACGTCTGACGCCGTTTCCGTGCAGTAACCGTCTTTCTGAAACCAACTTTGGAGAGCATCCCGAACGGCAGGCTCATCATCAACGATCAATATTCCGAACTCTTCATTTTTCATTTCTGTCCCTTCGGATGGGCTTATCGTACAGTCTAACGATCTAACTCACGAGTGTTTGCAGAAGTGCTCGGTTCCTCCCTTGTTGAATGATTCTCCTCCGATTGTTCCTTGGCGGGATTTCTTGGCATCCTGATCGTAAAAGTGGTTCCCTTGCCCAGAGTCGAATCAACAAGGATTATACCATGATGGCGTTGAACGATTCCGTACACAACGGACAGACCGAGGCCAAGCCCCGCCGCAGTTTCGCCCTCCTTGCCTTTTTTGGTGGTGAAGAACGGTTCGAAAATTCTGGGAAGCACGTCTTCGGGAATGCCGATGCCGGTATCGGTGATTTTTACGATGATGTTTTCATCTTCGAAGTTTGTCTGGACAGTTAGGGTACCTCCATCGTGCATCGATTCGACGGCGTTCATGCACATCGCGATAAACGCCTGCTGGCATTGGTTGGCATCGCAGATGATCTCATCGTTTTCTTTCATGTATTTTTTCTCGATTGCAATCTGCTGCATTTCGAAGTGGTGAGAGAGAAGCGTGAGGGTCTGATCGAGGATGGCGTGGAGGTGGTGGGATGCGAACTGCCCGCCTGAATATCTTGCAAAATCCAAGAGGTTTTTCACGATGTCACCGCATCGGCTCGATTCTTTTTGTATGATCGTGAGGTGGTCGCGGATCATCGGTGTGGCTTTATCGTCGATGTTGCTGTGCTCCAGTTCACGCAAAATCAATTTTGCGTATGTCAAAATCCCGAATAATGGATTGTTGATTTCATGGGCGACGCTTGCAGAGAGCTTGCCCAGTGATGCCATTTTCTCCATCTGGACGATCTGATTTTGCATGTCTTTGAGTTCTTTGGTCTTCGAGGCCACGCGGTCCTCGAGTGTGCGCGCCCATTCTCTCAATTCCTTGCGTGCTTTCTGCAGGTCATCGGCCATCTTGTTGAAGGACTGAGCGAGTTCCCCGATCTCCGTGGTGGAGTGGATGGCAAGCCTCGTGGACAGGTCACCTGATGAAATCGTGTTCATTCCGCGGATCAACTCGCCGATCGGTCTGCGTACTACGCGATAGATGAACAGACCTAGAAGCGTCGAGATGAGGAGCGTCGCTCCAAGGGAGGAAAAAATCATTGTGGTTCTCATTGAGGCAAGGCGTTCATCTACGGAGGCGAGAGACATTTTGACATCGAGGACGCCGAGCACGGTCGCTTCGGGATCGTGCGCGTGACACTCGGCTTCATAGCATGCGGGCTCGTTTCTGATCGGGTGGATTAGACCCAAGACATGCCCCTGTTCCTCGGATTGGTACACCCGCATCGTGCTCTTGTCGGGCACGGAAGAGAGGGGCTCGTCTTCCGCGTGGCAAATAACACAAGCCTCGGCCTTCATGTCCACGGTTCTCCCGACGGATGTCGAATCGGTCGAGAAAATCGTTTCGCCGCCTTTGTTGTAGATATTGATACCGACGAAACCCGGCTGGGCGCCGATAGCGCGGATGGTCTCGTGAACGTCCTCTTTTCGATTGAGGAGCATGCTGTATCGCGTTGACCGCTTGATCATTTCGCACGCGCGGTCGGCGAAGTAGTAGACGTCGTCATTGAGAAGAGTCGAGGTGTGCCGGATATCCGTATAGGTGTGGATGCTAAAGATAACGAGCAGTATCCCAGTGAGGAGCAAGAAGAGCCGGATGCTTAGATTACGAGATAAAAACTTCATTATTCCTCCTGAGTTCCGGCAATTTACCCCGATTCATCATTCTTTGGAATAGGCAGGTGGTCAAAGGATGGGTCATTCCCGATACTGTGCTCGCGTTGCCTAGTTACCCACTGGTAGTGGGAGCTCTTGTCGCAGGAGGCTCCGTGGGGGTGACGAACCATTGCGCGGAGCGAGCGAGGATCCTCCGCTGAAGGCGAGAAGCCTGAGCGAAGGTATCATATGAAA
>WVZY01000016.1 GCA_011772205.1 Candidatus Latescibacterota bacterium | reverse complement strand
ACCTCCCATTGTCCATTAAGAACATATCACAATGTGTCTCAGAAGGTCTGGTATTCCTACAAGCTGAAGGCCAAATTAATTTTTTTTCATATTTAGGCGAGTGAGAATCACGACCGCTGAGGCGTGATCGAAGCGGAAACCTTCGAAAAAGACGTCGTCAAGGAACCATCTTTTCCAGGCTCTCTTTTATTGAAGGCGCGATTGGAATCGTGATGGAGAAGATGCTTCCTTTTCCCAATGTGCTCTGAACTTGGATGGTTCCATCATGGAGCAGGGCAATTTGCCGGGAAATGGCCAGGCCCAACCCTATACCCCCCATTTCCCGAGATCTCGCTGGATCAATGCGGTAGAACCGGTCAAAGATCTTTGAAAGGTGTTCTGAGGGGATCCCCGCGCCGTTGTCTTCAACGGATATGACGGCCTGGGTCTCTTTCTTCTGCAACCGTACATGAATCTCGCCCATATGGTGGGTGTGGATCAACGCGTTGTCCACGAGGTTCTCCACCATCCTCCCGATTAAGCCAGGATCCCCGTCCACGGTAACTGCTTCAGAGGCCTCGAGGTGGAGGTGAATGTTCTTCTCGTGTGCCTTGGCCTTGAATCGCCTCAAAACATTGTTGAGGAGTTCTCGAAGTTCCACCTTACTCTTCCTGGCATGCAGCACGCCTGCATCCGCCTTGGCGAGGCTCATAAGATCCTCCGCAAGACGCGAAAGACGGAGCACTTCCTCGAGGCTCTCCTCCAGAACCCTGCGATACTCCTCTTCAGAACGTCTTCTCCTGAGCGCCACCTCTATCTGTCCCCGAAGCGCAGTGAGGGGCGATCGAACCTCGTGGGCCACATCGCTGGAAAACCTGCTTTGCGCTTCAAAAGCGCGCTCAAGGCGCCCAAGCATGTGGTTAACCACGGTGACGAGCCTGGCAACCTCGTCGCTTCTTCGATCCAAGGGAAGCCGCTCGGCGAGGTTGGCCTCATCAATCTGCTCCACTCTGCGGATGACCTGGTCAATAGGCAGGAAGGCACCTCTCGTCAGCAAATAGCTTCCTGCGATTAGAAGGAGAAGAGCGACTGCATCGAATATGAGCAAGAAAACGAGTCCCTTTCCAAGAACACCCTCAATGACGCGGTAGGAGGTTCCGACCTCCATTACCAGATGCTGGCCGTTTTGATCCTTGAAAGGCCAGGCAATGAGTCTGAGGATTTCTGCGGACCATCGTTGGTCGGCAAAGGCGGGAGTAAAGGTCTCAAAGGCCTGGTGCACCGCCTCGGGTGCAAGGGGTTCGGACTCTCCATCGCTGCAAAGCACCTTCCCCGTTTGGTCGCAAACCAGAAGGTGGCGAGGCCTGTGGGCGCTGCCGGGCGCGGGCGAGCTGGGAGGCATGGATTCGGGGAGACATCTTGGCGGAAAAGGAAGGGTATTTTCGGAGCTGTTATTTGTTTTGGCGTATTCTTCTGACGCATTCCGGGCCAAAGAGACGAGGTATTCATCTCGATCCCTATGGAGGGTTCGAGACATGACGAGATAGGTAATCGGGCTCGCGAGGAGAATGAGAGCTCCGAAGACTATTAACTGGAGAACAAGAAGTCGGGCTCTTAGGCTCATTTTGCGCTTGTTCACAGGTCTTCCTTTTTGCACATGATATAGCCCACGCCGCGGACCGTATGGATTAGGGGACAGCTCGTATCCCGGTCTACCTTGCTGCGAAGGTGGCTGATTGTCACATCGATGACATTACTCTCTGCGTCGAAGTCATGTCCCCAGACGTGTTCGGCGATAACCGCCCGCGAGAGGACCCGCCTGACTCGGTGCATGAAAAACTCCAGCAAGGCAAACTCCCGGTTGGTGAGAAAGATCTCTCGGTCCCCCCGTCGCGCTTTCCGCATGGACCTGTCCAAAATGAGATCCTCTACGCGGAGAGGGGAGGCATCGTCAGTTGGCCCCCGCCTGAGGAGCGCCCTGACTCTTGCAAGTAACTCCTCGAAAGCGAAAGGCTTAGTGAGATAATCGTCCGCTCCACTGTCAAGCCCCTCGACTTTGTCCTCAAGCGAGTCCCGCGCCGTGAGCATGAGGATAGGGGTTCTGACCTTCCGAGCGCGCAGAGCACGACATACATCCACGCCGTCCTTCCCGGGCAGCATGAGGTCCAGAACAATCAGGTCATAAGGATTCATCTGAGCTAGAAATTCCGCGTCAGATCCATTGGCCGCAACATCAACGGCATAGGATTCCTCTTCCAGGCCTTTCTTTATGAAGGAAGCGACTTTTTTCTCGTCTTCGACCACAAGAATTCGCAAAACGTCCTCCCCGCTCCGAATGCAGGTGAATGAGCTTTTACCTACCCTTATCCATTTTACCACTTTCAGGTCGGACTTGTAAGACTTACCATCCATTTGAGTATGCCTCCAGGGATTTCTCACGGGCCGCAGGAGCGGAGGATTCGTTGAATAAGTATAGGGCGTGGAATCGATTCGCATCTTCTGTTAAGATAAGACGTGCTCTTGGAGAGGGAGAGGCCCTTGAAGGCAAGAGCAATCTATCCAATTTAGGCGGAGGATGCGCAATCGATCTGCAGGAGGAAAGTGGCATGTCGATAATAGTGATCTCGAAAGGTTCCTACAATCGGGGCAAAGAAGTCGCCGAAAAGCTCGCCCAAAAGCTAGGCTACAAATGCATCTCCAGGGAGGTGCTGATCGATGCTTCGGAGCAGTTCAACATTCCGGAAATCAAACTTGAAAAAGCCCTCTACGACGCCCCTTCTTTCCTTGATCGGTTCAGCTACGGAAAGGACAAGTATCTTACTTACATTGCGTGTGCCTTTTTGAGACAACTCGCTCAGGACGACATCATTTATCATGGATTCGGCGGTCATGCCTTTGTTCAGGGAGTATCTCATGTATTAAAGGTGCGAGTTACCGCGGATATGGAAGACCGGATCAAGCTGGTCATGGAACGGGACAATGTTCCTGCAGATAAGGCTCGCGATTCCATAAAAAAAGTAGACGAGGAGCGCAGAAAATGGAACCTCTTCGTGACCGGGATCGATCCATATGATCCGACATACTATGACATGATATTCCATATTAAAACAATGACCGCTGACGACGTTGCGGATATTATCTCTAATGCTGTTAAGCTGCCTTGTTTTCATACTACGCCGGAAGCACAAAAAAAGATTAATGAATTGCTTCTGGCGGCTGAGGTGAAAACGGCTATTGTAGATCAGTTTCCAAAAGCGGAAGTATCTAGCAAGGATGGATCTGTTTTTGTCTCAGTGAAAGCCCCATTGGAGCAACAGGAAAAGATCTCTACAAAAGTGAAAGAACTCGTTAAAGATATCGACGGAATAAAAGAAGTCGTGGTGAGCGCCAAAGCATACATTTATTGGGACACGTCTTAATGCGTTGATCCCCTTCATCTAGGTCCAGTCCTTTGAAAAAGAGAAGCCGAATCGTTTGGAAGCTGAGCGCCGTCGTCATCGTCATTGTGACCGTTGTGATCATCCTATCCGGCTATGTGAGCAACCTTATCCGCGCTCATTACTCCTTGGAGTCGGCACGTGACGTTTTGAAATTCAACTCTGAATCGATCCTTCACGGAATCGACAAACTGATGATGAGCCGAAACAACGCTGGCGTCGAGGAATTGATCATAGACATTTCAAGAGGGAGCGGCGTGTACGGGGATATCCGACTGATGTCGCATCCTTCAGGGACGATCGTGGCCTCACGTTCTGGTCGAAGCGATCGGATACTCAAACGGGAGGATAAGCCCTGCGCTTTTTGCCATGACTTGGACGATCCCGAACATAGCAGTACGGAGATTCGCGACGAAGTGCTCGAACTCCCCGAGGGCGGGCGGCTTCTCAAAGTCATGGCGCCGATCCTGAACGAGGAGAAGTGCAAGAACGCAGCTTGTCATGCCCATGAGGACTCCCCAAAGATCCTGGGATTGCTGGAGACCGATTACCATCTCGGGAACGTGGATGCGCTGATCGCTGGCGGTAACATCGATATTGCCATCGCGGTGCTTACTGCTCTCCTTTTGTGCACGGCGGCCTTGTGGGTCATGTTTAACTATCTGCTCGAAAAACCAATCGACAGCCTGATTGCGGGGACGAAGAGGATCGCCAAGCGTGATCTCGATTTCAGGTTCCGGGCGGAGCGAAAAGATGAGTTCGGCCTTCTTGAGGAATCCTTCAACGACATGACTTCCAGGATCCAGGCTCACCAGTCGGAGCTGCGTACAGCAATGGAGTACCTGGAGGGGATTGTCGAGAATTCAGCCGACATCATCATCACAGTGAATCCCGAAGGGCGGATTCAAACCTTCAACACCGGTGCCGAGCAAGCGCTCGGGTACCGGAGGGAAGAAGTGATCGGCAAGGAAATAGAAATCCTGTTCGTCGACCCACGCGAGAGAGAGGTGGCCATTGCGCAGCTGCAGAGCACAGACAACGTCAAGAACTACGAAACGCGGTTTCTCACGAAGAGCGGTAAGGAGCGAAACGTTCTACTGACCCTGTCTCGCCTGCGCGATCCACAGGGGAACTCCATCGGAACCTTCGGGATCAGCAAGGACATCACAGAGGAGAAAAGACTTATAAAGCAGCTGGTCCAATCGGAGAAGTTTGCAGCCATCGGCCAGGCCGTAACCGGGATACAGCACGCCATCAAAAACATGCTGAATGCCCTCAAGGGTGGGGCTTACATAGTCGAGCGAGGCATAGCGAAAAATGACCGCGAGCGGCTTTGGGAGGGATGGACAATGGTTGAGGAAGGCATTGCGAGAATCACAGGTCTTTCACAAAACTTGTTGAATTATGCAAAAGAGTGGAAACCCGAGCTCGAAAGAGTTGATCTCGGTGAACTGGTTGTGAAGATCAATGGCGTGATAAAACAGACAGCTAGTGACAGGGGCGTTGCCGTACGCGCCGATATTCCATCTGATCTGCCCCCCGTCCGGTGCGATCCCAAGCTGATTCACATGGCTGTTATGGATATTGTGACCAACGCCATCGACGCCTGTGCCTGGAAAGACTACCAGCCTAATGAGACCCCAGAGGTTGTTATCAGGGTTTACGTGGACGGCAGCAATTATCACTCAACTATCGAGGTTTACGATAACGGCTGCGGCATGAGCGGGGAGGTCGTCAAAAACCTCTTCACGCCCTTCTTTAGTACTAAAAAACAGTGGGGGACAGGTTTGGGGTTGGCACTGACCAAGAGAATTATTAATCTACACGGGGGAACGATCACTGTTGAATCCAAGCCTGATCAGGGCTCCACTTTCAGAATCGTTCTCCCTGTCCACGGACCGAGTGAAAAAAAAGGAGAGGGTTAATGGCCAAGAAGGTTCTCGTAATTGATGATGATCCGAATACTGTAAAGTTTCTGTCCGCAGTTCTATCTGAAAACGGATATGACACCATCGCCGCTTATGATGGAAGGGAGGGCTTGGATAAAGTCAAGGAAGCCACGCCCGACTTAATCATCCTCGACGTGATGATGCCTAAGAAGTCAGGATTCGTCCTTTTCAAACAGCTCAAGAAGGATCAGGACTATAGGGATATCCCTATTCTCATGCTGACGGGAATAGCCGGAGTTCTCGAGGAGCTGGAGGCCAAGAAGGAGGAGCCTGACGAGAAACCATTCGACAGTCTCAGGGAAGCGGTGAAAAAACAAATCAAGCAAATGCGAGAAGAAGGGCTTGTTAAACCCGAGATGTTTGTGGACAAACCGGTCGATCCCGATTCCTTCGTCGCAAAAGTGCGAAGTCTCATCGGTGGCTGACAGAGCCGGGGCTATACTGCATCTTCCATATAAAAAGCGAGTCTCTTGAGCGCAAAGGGGATGTCCAAGCCCAAGGAGGTCCGATCACTCTATTGAGAGAGAATCACATCTCGATTTTTTATATCTGTTGAATCATTGGCTGTAATTTTCTTTTCTTCCTTTTCTTTCTCGCTTGTGAAATCTCGCATTCTATGCACAATTCATCTTCATAATGCCCGATCTTGCTCATTCTAAGCCCTTGAAATGAGTTATGATGTCTCTTCTCATTTGCGTTCAGGCAGCTTTTCTTCTTGATTTCGTTAAAATTTTAGTAGAATTTGAATGAAAAGGAAGGTAGGATATCGGGGGAAGGGACAAATCAGCTTGAAAAAAGAGAATGAGGGATTTTCGCTGCCGGGGTCATCGTGCCGCCGAGACAGAGGATACGGATATATTCATGGAGCTGGCTATGACCGAAGAGAAACGAATCAATCAGAGCACGCTTCGTCTGATCAAGGACGACGTTACTGACATCGACATCGATGCCTTCGTCTTCTACGCCCAGCCAAATCTAGCCCTGGGCGCCGGTTTCGGCACTGCGATATCCACTCGCGGCGGAGCGAGCATTCAGAAGGAATTGGATGAAATCGCCTCTCCTATTGCTACGGGGGACGCGGTGGTGAGTTCAGCGGGAAAACTGAAAGCCAAGTACATCATTCACGCGGTCGGGCCCAGGTTCCAGGAGGAGGATACGGAAGACAAGCTTCGCACGACCATGCGGAGCGCGCTGAAAAGAGCCGAGGAGAATGGATTCGAACGAATCGCCTTTCCAGCTATGGGAGTGGGTTTCTACGGGATTCCCCTGGACCTCTGCGCACGAGTGATGATAGAGGCCATCAAGGATCATTTGGAAGGTGAGACAGGGATAAAGGAAGTGATCATCTGCGTGCTGGACTCGCGCGAGTACAAACCCTTCCAATCCCAGTTTGCTAAAGTTGAATATGAGGACGGGAATTGAGCGAGCTACTGCATTTCTCCGAGCACAGGCTTCAGGAAGCAGCCCTTGGCTTCATGGGCCTCGTGTATATCATACGCATCTTTTGGCTCCTGAGCTTCAAGGCCGGGAGGGAGCGCCAAGCACCGACGGGCCTCCCTGGAACAACACCCTCCAGGGGCATATTCTACTCGTGGGCTGCTATCGCGACGCCCTGGGAAATGGAAAGCTTGAGAACGAAATTTCTGTTGTACCTGCAATTCGTAATTTTCCATGTGGGCGTAGCGGTTGCAATCACGCTGTCGTTTATTATTCCTTACGGCCCCGGTCTTCTAGAGAACGGGTCAGTGGTTCTCGTCACACAAGTGGTAACCGGTGCTGCTTGCGCAGTGGGAGTCCTGCGGTTTATCCGACGGGTGAGCAATCCCTACATGCGCGCAATCAGTTCTCCGGACGACTATTTTTCTCTGGTGCTGCTAACGGTTTGGTTGTTCTCAGCCACTCTGGCGGCGCCCAATAGCATCGAGCAGGGTGAATGGCATCTACTGACGTATTTCATTATGACCGCATTCTTCCTCGTCTATGTGCCGTTCAGCAAGATCTCCCACTACCTCTACTATCCCTTCACGAGGTATTACTTTGGAAAGACCATGGGATACCGGGGGATCTATCCAATCCGGCGCGTTAAAAGGGTTTGAGCGGTTTGAGTTGCCCGTCGGTCATATGGACGGCCAGAGCGGAGGGAAAACCAGATGAGATGGAAAAGAAGAAAGAGATCACATAAAGCTGAAAAGGTTCTGGAACGGCTGGATGAGAAGCTGAACCGGCAAATGGTCGGATCGTTGCTGGCCTGCGTGCACTGCGGCATGTGCACGGATGCCTGCCACTACGTGCTGGCCAACCCGGGAGATACTACTTACGCCCCGGCTTACAAGGCCGACCGGATCCGCAGGCTTTTCAAACGCCACAAAGATTGGACGGGCCGCATTTTCCCGTGGTGGGTGAAAGCGGGAAGCGTCTTTACCGACGAGGACCTCGAGGAGCTCAGGGATATTATCTTTGGGAAATGCACCAACTGCCGCCGGTGCTCGTTGAACTGCCCGATGGGAGTGGATTACGCCACGTTCAACCGAATGGCCCGCGGCCTGCTGGTCTCCGTGGGCATCATGCCCGAAGGTGTCGCTGTTGTCAGCAAGGACCAGTGGGAGATTGGCAATCAGATGGGTGTTCTCAAGGAGGATTATCTGGAAACTCTCGAATGGATGGCCGAAGAACTTCAGGCCGAGCTCGAGGATCCAACCGTGGCGATTCCTATAGATAAAATGGACTGCGACGTCGTTTATTCGATAAATCCGCGCGAGGTAAAATACGATCCCCGTACTATCGCTGATGCAGCCAAGATCTTCCACATCGCAGGGGAGAACTGGACGATGCCCAGCGAAGGTTGGGACATGACCAACTTCGGATTGTTCAGCGGAGACGATGAGCTCGGAGGTGCCGTTGCCAGGCGTCTGTACGAGAAAGTCATTGAACTGCGTGGTAAGAAGCTGGTCATCTCCGAGTGCGGCCACGGCTACCGCTCCACTCGCTGCGAAGCGCCTAACTGGGGCAAGTTCGACGTACCCTTCGAAATGGAGAGCTCTGTCATCACAATGCTCCGTTATATCAAAGAGGGCCGGATCAAGGTTGACAAAACACGGAACACGAGAC
The DNA here is from genome assembly GCA_011772205.1 of Candidatus Latescibacterota bacterium. Classification (GTDB taxonomy): domain Bacteria; phylum Krumholzibacteriota; class Krumholzibacteriia; order WVZY01; family WVZY01; genus WVZY01. Next base: position 104,047 of record WVZY01000016.1, on the reverse strand, counting down.
CCGTCACCTTTCACGATTCCTGCAACAACGCGCGAAGCTGCGGACTATTCGAAGAGCCGAGGGAACTGTTGAATATCGTGTGCACGGATGTTCGGGAGATGTACCCCAACAGGGCAGAAAATTACTGCTGCACCGGGGGTGGCGGTGCGATGTCGATGTCTGAATACACACCGCTCCGGCTCAAATCGGCCAAGATCAAAGCGGACCAGCTAAAGGATACCGGAGCCGAAATCGTGGTCACATCTTGCCACAACTGCGTGGACGGCCTGACCGACCTCATCCGGCATTACAAGCTCGGCATGGAGGTCACGCAGCTGGTCAACCTGGTGGCCAACGCGTTGGTGATCGAAAAAGCTGGCGTAGCGGCCGAGCAAGAAGACGAAGTGGAAGTTAAGGGTGGGGAGGGGTAGCAGTAACCTATGCCGGTTGCCGAATCGGCCAGGTGCAGGACTATGAACCGGAAAGTTCGATTGATATGAGTCCCGGTGGCGGATAGCCGTGGCAAAGGGAGGATGAGCATGGTGATCGATGATAAATCAGGTGAGGGGCCCGTATTGGAGGGTTACACGATCTTAGTGGTGGACGACGAGCCGGATGCGCTCGCTCACATCGCCTCGATCCTCGAGGACAATGGGGCGATTACGCTCCACGCCTCGGACGGCTATGAGGCCATCGAGCTGGCGAGAAAGGAGAAGCCGGATCTGATGACGCTGGATCTCTCCATGCCGGGCAAGAGCGGCGTTGATGTCTTTGTGGAGGTGCGCGAGATCCCGAGCTGAGCGAGCTGCCGATCTGCATCATTACCGGCAAACCAGAAATGAGAAAGCTCATATACGAAAGCCCCGCCCATTCTCCTCCTGAGGGGTATATTGATAAACCGGTCACAGAGAAAGTCCTCATACGGAACATTCGCAAGATACTGGAGCTCAGACATCACGAGGAGTGACGGATGAAGGAGCTCTACCATCGGCTGTTCGAAGAGCTGCCGTGCTATGTGTCCGTCCAAGACAGGGATCTACGCCTCATCGCCGTCAATAGTATGTTTCGGAGGGATTTTGGAGGTAAGCCGGGCGCGTACTGCTATCAGATATATAAAGGACGTGCTGGAAAGTGCGCCGATTGTCCCGTGAAGCAGACATTCAGGGACGGCAAGAGCCACGCCAGCGAGGAGATCGTCACGCGAAAGGATGGCGAAGACGTAAACGTTATCGTCTACACATCACCGGTCCGCAATCCAAACGGAAAGATCGACGCTGTAGTCGAGACCCGCCGACATTACTAACGTCAAAAGGCTCCAGATCTGGATGCGTCAGCCGGCGCTGAAGCAGGCCCAGCGCACCGAGGATACCAAGGCACAAGCCTGCCGCGCCGCAGACAATGCCGAGACCACTCAGAAACGCACCAAAGGTTCCAGTAACGATACCTGTTGAGATAGCGCCCAGGACGGCCTTGAGGATCATTACAAAGGTCGCTCCAATGGCGAGATAGATACCAAAGTGGAAGGGAAACGACCGAATCCACATCCTCGGGTTGTGCTCCTTCAACGCTGCCAGGAAGAGGATCTCCGGCACCATCACCTTCAGCTCACCCATCATGGAATTTTCCCTCGGCTTTTTCCACCAATCCGTTTCTTCCAGATAGGAGCCGCCGTAGTGTGCGCGGCCCGCTTCGTGGGCAACAGGGTAGAGCTCCCATCGAAGGTGAATGGGCAGCCTGGACCACATGATGAAGCGGGTGATTACAGCAACCACGAAGACAGCGATGGCGATGTACGCTAATAGACAGGGAAGAGCAGCCATCTACTTCTCCTCTCATGGATCGTCTAGGATACAGCGGGGGTGGAAAGACGAATAGACTGTTCAAATTTGCAATATCGATCGAAGCGTCTTCAAGGGATTTCAGCTTCAAAAAGCTCGTACCGCCGCCGCTATCGATCGATGGGTTGCCACGGGATTTCCGTTTTGAAAGCCTCGGGATTACCCAGCAATACCCTTCCAGTATTTTGCAAAGATTATGGCTGAAAGTATATAGCCCAGTGGCACGTTCACGGCAACGCCCAACGAGAAGGCAGCTAAAGGCTGCCATCCAAATCTTGCCAATTCCCGGAAGCGGGTGGTGAAACCAATGCAGAGAAATGTGAATACGAATGTCCAGGAGCGCAGGGTTTTAATGGGAGCGATCAACTCCGGTTTGAGTACGTCGTTGAATTCAGCTCCAGTATAACGCAGGGAGATAACGGAGATGATGATCGACGCTGCAAAAAAGCCAAGAACGAACTTGGGGAAGCGCCACCAAATCTCCATGGGAGAAACCTTTTTTTCGACGGCACCTTTCCTCTCCCAGTAGACCACTGAGATGATTGCCAATGCGAATGACCAGAGCCCGATCCAAATGTCACGGCCGATGACTTTCATCAGGGTAAATGAACGGACGGCTTGATCAGTTGTGTCACTCAATGCCTGGACTGCGGCAAATCCCGCTGCGTCCGCGAACTCCGAGGTCCCGATCCACGCGCCGGCAACACCCAGGTTCAGCCTCAGAGCCTTGCACACAAAGGGGAGCACGAAGATCATGACGATAGCCCAGATGGTGACCAGGGAGATGCTGATGGCCAGATGGTCCTTCTCTGCCTTTACTGCTCCTCCCACCGCGATTGACGCGGATACTCCGCAGACCGATCCTCCCGCGCCCATTGTAGCGCTGAAGCGGCGGTCTAACTTCAATATGTAGGTGCCGATTAGAAAGATAGTGAGGAAAGTGGATACGGATACGATGGTGGCTTGCAGGAACGCAACGGGGCCGGCATGCACGATAATCGTGAGGGGCAATGTCGCGCCCAGAAGGATGATCCCGGTTTTGATGTAATATTCCGTTCGGAACGAGGTATCGAGCCACTTCGGAAGTTTGAGCATGTTGCCCACTATCAACCCCAAGAGAAGTGCGACGAGGGGAGCCTCCATATTGTAATCCTTCATGGTCTTCCATGAGGAAGCGACGAAGATCAACGCAGCCAATATGTACAAAATAAGAAAACCGGGGATATACTTTTTGACGCTGAGACCCATGATTCTAATGCTGATCGTGAAGATGACGAGCCACATCGCAAACTGCGCGATGTACCAAGGCCACTTATCAGCGAAGTGCGCTTTTATTGTGCTGGTGTCTTCCCAAAAGGGCGGTTTTGCCGCTATCGGCTTTATCGTTGAACCGCTAAAAAAGAAAATCAATGCAACTAGGATGATCCCTATTGCCAGCCAGATAGCCCACCAATCTTCCTTTAAATAGAGGTCGCTCCATCGGGACTTCTGAGCAGTTGATTCCGTTCCTTCGTTCATCTCATTGCCTCCTTTTCACCTCTCTGGAGAAGAAAACAAATAGAAAAAACAGAGTTCAACTCTCGCAGCAATACCATATTGCAATAATAATATCAATCTCTCATCTTGAAGATCGCCCGCGTCGCATAGTGCACCGCGAGCCCGGCCAGAAAGCCGAACGCCATATTCATGGTGATAGCTAAACCAACCGTCGCGGCGAAGGGGAGGAAGTCTCTGTCAAAGCGAACTTTTCTTGCGAATTTCACGAGCTCGATTCCGACGAGCAACATCATGGCGCCCAGGATGGCCATTGGAAAGGCCATCATAATGCCGGCAATTGAAGAAGCCAAAAAGAATCCCAAGGATATTTCCATGATCCCTTCGATGATGTTTGTTCCTCCTGTGCGCGCTCCAAAGAAATACTGTCCTGCAAGCCCACCGGCGCCGTGACACATGGACATCCCACCGAAAAAGGGACTGATCAAATTCATCAGCCCGTGGCTCAAAGAGAGTTTCCTCTCACTCACCTGTCTGTCCGGCCAGTAGGTTTTGATCAGAGCCGCTGTAGCAATCACCGCGTTCGTGGCGGTAAGCGGAATCTGGGCAAAACCTCCCAGTACGAGAGTCTCCCAAATCTCCTCGAGTGAGAATCTCGTGAGTGGCGGCAAAGTGATTCCAGGTCCGCTGATTATGTGCAGCCCGCCTTTGGCGATTGTGATGGCGATGCCGAGGATCATCAATACAACAGCCGCAGGTGCATATCGGTTGTTTCGAAGAAGCAAAACCAACAACACGGAAACAACGCCGAGAATCCACCAGCTCGACAGCATCGCGAAGGCCTTGATCGCCAGCATCACACCTAACGAAACTTGAATGCCATAGACCACCGAATTGGGCGTGAGCCTGGCCACCCACACCATGACACCGGTGAGCGCGAAGATCAGCCAGATAAAACCCATCGCAAAAGCGGCTGCATAAACCATCGTTTGCGACCAGTGCTGTGCGATGGCCACTACGGCCAGAACCTTCATAGGCTCGATAGGCATTGGAAGTCTGTATGCAAGACCGGTAGCGATGTTTGCGAGGCCCATCATGACGAGCAGTCCCGCCGGATTCATGCCACAGACCATAAAATAGCCGATCGCCAGCGGAACGAGCGTACCGAAGTCGCCCATGGAACCGGCCAGTTCTCTCAGGTTGAACTCGAAGGATCTGATTTTCATGACAGCTTTCTAGTAATGGCCAAGTAATGAGTTCGGATCATATCTGTTTACAGATTCCCCGGTCAATATGGACTGCAACACATTGCGGCCCTGTGGCAAATGATATTTCATAAATGAAACAATTCTCTGAAACATTTCCACTTTATAAATGAGGCTTATTCATTTCTTATCAATGTGTTACAATAGATTCAGAAGCTGTTTCATTCTCGGCACAGATATTGCCCTTTCGAACAAGGGACGGAACAATCCCCGGAGTAATCGGGCGCGTTAGAATGCAACAGGCTACAATTTTCTATTGAGAACGCATTGCGGCTGTGCGCGTTTGGCCGATGAGAGAAAGTAAAAACTCGGTCAGCACAAAGAGCCTGAGCCGTTCCGCCGGGAGGTGAATGATGATTCGTGCAGAGGAAGAAAAACCATTCATGGAAATGATACTCAATTCCATTGCCGACGGTGTCTTCGCAGTGGACAAGGATTGGAAGATAACCTCCTTCAATCGAGCCGCCGAGCGCATCACCGGTATCCCCGCCTCCGAAGCCATTGGCAAGCGCTGCTCGGACGTGTTTCACGCGGATATATGTGAGTGGGGTTGTGCGTTGCGCCAGACGCTGGAAACAGGGCGCGAGCTCATCGATCTGCCCGCCAGGATTCTCAGCAGCAGGGGGCGATCGATTCCCATTACTCTGAGCACGGCAGTCTTGCGCGATTCGAACGGTACGTTGCTCGGGGCCGTGGAAACTTTTCGTGACTTGTCAGCGCTGGAGCAGTTGAGAAAAGAGATAACGCACCAATATACATTTGAAGATATTATCGGCAAGAGCAAGGCATTCAGAAACATATTTGCCTTGCTGCCCGATGTTGCCAAGAGTGACTCCACCGTGCTCATCGAAGGTCCCAGCGGCTCGGGCAAGGAGCTTCTAGCACGCGCTGTACACAATCTAAGCCCGCGGCGGAAACGTCCCTGCGTCGTGGTCAATTGCGGCACGTTGCCGGCCAATCTCTTTGAATCGGAGCTTTTCGGCTATGTCCAGGGCGCTTTTACCGATGCAAAGGGGGACAAGCCCGGACGCATGGCCCTGGCCGAAGGAGGTACTATTTTCTTTGATGAAGTGAGTGAACTGCCGCCGCCGACCCAGGTGAAGCTACTGCGTGTTCTCCAGGAGTGCGAGTATGAACCGCTTGGAGGCGTTAACACGTTGAAAGCGAACGTTCGGGTTGCAGCCGCCACAAACCAGAAACTAGCGGAATTGGTCAGCCAGGGCAAATTTCGTGATGATCTGTACTTCCGCCTGGCAGTAGTGCGATTGTCACTCCCTCCCTTGAAACACCGGCGGGAGGATATTCCATACCTGGTCGAACATTTTATCCAGCGCTTCAATATCAAGCGCAGTAAGAATATTGCAGGCGTCACTCCTGCGGTGATGGAGATATTCATGCGCCACGATTTCCCGGGAAATGTGCGGGAGCTGGAAAATCTTATCGAGTACGCTTTTGTTCTCTGCCACAACCGATTGATCGATGTGCGCCATTTACCCGAGGATTTCAAGCCCACAGCTCGACCGATGGAGTCGCCTGGAATCACTCCCAGTGAGTCGAAACTCAAGCTGGCTGAAGCCGATGCCATTCGGGTCGCGTTGTCGCGCACAGGCGGCCATATCGGAGAAACAGCGAAAGAGCTTGGAATCAGCAGGACCACACTCTGGCGCAAGATGAAGAAGTACTCCATTTCCTCCCAGAACTACTAACGTTGGTTGCAGACACGCAACACCCTCCTACGCGAATCATGCGCATCGTAATGTTTCATTTATGAAACAGTGAAACGCAAAATCGTTTCAGCGTTGCAGCGAATTGCCGTAACGCCCCCATCTCCTGAATTAACCTATCTTATTACGGTTCAGCCGCTTGCGGGCGGAATTTCTATTGGTCTGGAAGTTGCGTTGCATATCGTGCGAGGTAAACTGAATGAAGGTGGCCATACCCCGATTCGCTGAAGATGTCGCGCCATGTTTCGAGCACTCGGCGACCATTGCCATTTTCACCATCAAAGGAGGCAGGCTGGTGGACCAGGTGGATTTCACGGTCCAGAGTCGTGAGGAATTGGACCGGGTTCGTCTGCTGCGCGATCAGGGCGTGGATACGTTGATCTGCGGTGGTGTGCAAGATGTTTTCGAGGACCTGCTCCGGGCGGCCGGAATCAATGTCGTCTCGTGGGTCTCAGGCAATATTGCGGACCTCTTGGAGCGTTTCATCAACGGGGAGCTCGTTCCTGGAACGGGCCGCCTCGGCAAAAAGACAAACGGCGCCTCTTCATTCGATACCTGATGGGATCGATCATGAGCACGAATCACAAATACGCCTATTACGTAGAGAAAAAGGCGCTGGAGCTAACAGACCGCCCACAAAAGTTTCTTCGGGCCTTTGCCGCTGTTCTGCACCATTCAAACTATGGCCTTGCAATGGATGTGTATACCCGTCTGAGCGCGAAATGCAGTCGTTGTGCTGCCAGCTGCCAGCTGTATCAATCCACGGAGAAAACTCAAGACATTCCGTGTCAGCGCTCCGAACTCTTGTTCAGAATTTACCGGCGGTATTTCACAAAATCATGGATTTTGAGGGTACGACTCTCCAACGGGTTTGAGCTCACCGATGAGTACCTCGACGAGATGGCAGATGCCTTTTACCGGTGCACGGCTTGCAGACGTTGCAAGTATACCTGCCCCATAGGTGTGGACCACGGACTCGTGACCCACCTGGCGCGGTGGCTGCTTTCTGAAATCGACGTTATTCCCAAGGCGCTGCTGGCAGCGACGCGCGAACAACTGGAGGGGGTCGGGAACACCTCCGCTATTCCGGTACCGGCGCTCAAAGACACGTGTGAGTTCCTCGAGGAAGAATTCCGGGACATCTTCCATGTTAGTACGGTGAAGTTCCCCATGGACGTGCAGGGAGCCGAATATGTTTTCTTCCTGGCCGTATCTGACTACCTGCTCGAGCCGGATACCTTGATGGGAAACGCAGCCGTCATGCACGTGACAGGAGGCTCATGGACGATCGGCACGGGCAACTACGACGGGATCAACTATGGTCTGTTCTACAGCGACCGTATGATGGAACGGATCGTCAACAACGTCGTTGCGGAAGTCAGGCGTCTCAGAGGAAAAAAGATTCCAGTAGGCGAGTGCGGACATGCTACGCGCAGCGCCTGGTTCGTGCCGACATTCTGCGGCCCGGATGCGCCCGAGGTTGTGAACTGCATGGAGTACGCGCACGCCCAGCTGCTTGCAGGGAACATCCCCCTGAGAAAAGAAAAGATCAAAGGAAGGGTAACGTATCACGATCCATGCAACATCACTCGAACTGGGCGCCTCACTGAGGAGCCGCGGGAAATTCTCGAGGTCATCTGCGAAGAGTACGTGGATATGTACCCCAATCGAGCGCAGAACTATTGCTGCGGCGGTGGAGGAGGAACAGTTTCTATAGACGAAATACGCAGTTTCCGGTGAGATACTTCGCGGACAAGAGGGCAATCACCGTTCTGAGAGGGGATTTCCTCGGATCCAGGAATTTTCGCAGGCGAGTCACGTCCATTGAAATCACGTTCTCTCGTTGGCACGGGCAAGAGGGATATTGCAGTATGGGCAGAGAGGGGTGACCCTCTCGAGCTCTTCGGGCGAGAACAACCATCGGCTCAAGCAGGCTTTGCACAGGAATTCTTTGTAGTTCATGAAAATCCCTCCTTGAGGCGCACTTTCTTGAGTCTCAAAGCGTCGGAAACGCCAAGGACCTCAAAGAGGCCTCTGAGGCCGGGAAACCGCACGGCGACGAATGATTTCATCCCGTGGGACCTGGCGACATCCAGTAGTTCGCGGAGGCGCATTAGTTCCTTTTGAGAGAAGTACTCGACTGATCCGTTCGTGGACTTGACCTCCCAGAGAGAAGATTCACCGCGGGAAATCAACCAGGAATGGACGGGTCCATCGATCCTGCAGCTTGACGATGCCCTGGCCAACAGGGAGGTGGCCTAAATATTCGCGCTGATCGTCCTTCAGTAGCATGGCGTCCGAAGCTGCCCTAACGTCCGTCGCTTCTTTCAGGTTGAGGCATATCGTCGTATACGTATTACCCAGTGCAGGCCTGGAAACCAGAGACGGGTGCTGGTCAATGACGACGATCCCTTCGCCGAGCTCACGAATCTCTCGTATCAAGGTATCCACTACCGTTTCGGTTCCCTCGATCTCCTGCTTTTTTCGAAGGAGAATATGATGCGCCTCTTCAATGAGAATGACATGCTTAAGCTTCTCGCGATCCGGTTCCTGAAGCCGGTGATGATGAATCCAGAGAAGTAAGAGCTCGATGAAGAACGTTTTTTCTACCTCGGACAGGGCATCGAGCTCGAGGACTACGTTCTTATCGAGAATCCAAGGCAAAAACTGGTGGGACTGGATATTCACCACTTTGCCCAGTTCACCGAAACAGAGGACAGCCACGGCCCTGATAGCCGAATCCAACCAAAGGGCCTCCCGCCTTCTGGCTCTGTAAGAATAGAGGTAATCCCTTAGGTTGCTGAGAGTGGGCCAGCCATCGCTGTTCAGAACTACTACGTCCCATGGGAGTTGGAGCAGGAACTTCGGCGATATGTCAATCACTACAACCACGAGCGGGTTCATGAATCGCTACAAAATCTTACGCCTGCGGATGTATTTAGCGGCCGTGCGCGAACAATTTTAACACGCAGGGAACGCATCAAGAGGCAAACCTTGAAATTGAGGAGACAACAAAATCTTGGAAATAAGGAGGTGAGCTTCGCACCACTTTAAATCGAAATTGATGAGAATCGTCTCTTATTTTGGGGAGCGGTTGTCTAAAAGAATTTGACGACCTACAATCACGAGGATAGTAATAGTCCCTGTCAAGCCGGCCAGGAGAATCAGAGTCACCTTGGCGTGGAATCCTACCTTTTTCGTTGCAAGATGAGTCCTGGCGGAGACTGTCTGCCGCAGGAAAACGTGGGAAGGATCCTTCAGAATTTCCGGGATCGACACTTCACATAACGCTGCAAGAAGTCTGACAGTTAATCCAAAAAGTCTGACCTATAAAACCACCGGCATGCCCATTAACGGCCAGAGCACGAGCACGGTGAATGCCAGCACCAGCATGGCGAGCAGGCTCGCCGGTATTCCGTAAACGAAGAACTCTCCGCTCGTGAACTGTTTGGAGTCGTAGGCAATGGCGTTGGGCGCCGCACCCACGAGGAGGAGGAAAGGCATGCCAGCCACGACGAGTGAGGCGAAAAGGACGACGTCGGGCGCGACACCCAGATAAGGGGCGAGAACGAGGGCCACGGGTATGGAGATGGAGATCGCAGCCACGTTCATTATGAAATTGGTCATGATCAAAACGAAAAAGGCCAACGCCATGACGAACACGAACCAATGTGCATCTTCGAACATACACAGCCACTTGACGGCCAGCCATTGGGCGGCACCGGTTTCATAGAGGCAGTAACCGATGCTCATGGCCCCACCGAAAAGCAGGATAATGTTCCAGGGGATCTGCTCCAGATCATTGATGTCCAGTATCCTGAATAGGAAGAACAGCACCGTTGAAACCAGGATGATGGCGCTCTTATCCACGGCTTGCAACGCCGGGACAAAGGACCTCAGTGACATAGTAGCGAGCATGGCGAAAACGACAACTGTAGCGAGAATCTCCTCCCGGGTAATCTTTCCTAGACTCGCGTTGAGCTGTTGCGCTTTTTCTCTGAGACCGGGAATGACTTTCTTTTCTGGTCTAAGAACGATCAAGAAATATGCCCACAGTATGAATACCATGAGCGCGCCCACAGGGAACATGTAATAGCTCAATTGGAAGAAACCGATCTCCCGGCCGGCGATCTCTTTGAAGAAGCTGATGGCCACCGCACCCCGGGCCGCGCCCAACAGCGTGATGATGCTTCCGGCACCAGCCACGTAAGCCATGCCGATGAAAAGGCCCTTCCCGAATTTCGTGGGTTTGTCTCGTTCTCCATAAAGGGAATAGACAGCCAGGAGGAGGGGATAGATTGTTGCGGCAACGGCTGTATGCGCCATAAACAAGGTCAAGGCCGCAGTGACAATGAAGCAGCCCAGATATATCATGCTCGTCTTCTCACCCACAAGGACCAGCATCTTGTAGGCAACCCTCCGGGTCAGTCCAGTCTTGGTGAAGACGAGGCCGATGACGATCGATGCAAAGATGAACACGACCGATGGGTCCATGAAGTCCTTGAAGGCATACTTTGCAGCTCGAACCGTGAAAAGAGCCTGCATCGTCCCGATCGCTAGACTAGTCACCCCAATGGGAACGACTTCGAAAACCCACCAGACTCCGGCCAGCAGGAAGATCGCCAGGGCGCCCTTAGCCTCCCGGGTCAGGGGGAAATGTTTGCCGACGGGATCCACGGCATCGGGCCATTGAGGCGAGAAATAGACGCTCGAAAAAAGGACGAGTCCCAACAGCATGAAGAAAGTGCGTCGCCGGTCGGCCGCTATTTTTTCATCTTGGAATGTTGTCGCGTTCATCCTTGGATTTTCCTCAGAGCCCTGAGTAACTTCTGTTGTATCTGTTTAGAAAAATCAGAGAGCGGGGGAATCAAGGCTGGCTGGCCTTGATCAAATTGCAAACTTCTGAAAACACGTCCGTGAGCCGCAGAATGCCAACGACATTTTTCTCGTCATCGATCACCAGCAATGACTGGTGATGCCCTACTACCAGCTGGTGAACAGCTTCATCAAGAGTGGCGTCAATCCGGACATATTCTCCCTCCGCCGGGGTATACATGATATTTTTTACGTTGATCTGCGCTGCCTTCCGGCACAAGTCGTCCAAGGGTTTCTGCCAGAGGTCGTATTTCTTGACCATGGATTTGATAAAGCCTGTGCTGAAACCGAAGCGCATTGAGTGGCTAAAGTCGGTGATTTCTCTATAACGAGGCTCGAGAGCTCTCAAGACATCCAGCATGCTCAGCTTGCCAACTATTCGATCGTCATTATCGCGGACCAGCACGGCTCGATGACGGTAACGATCATGGTGTTGCCTTTCATGCGCTTTTTCCAAAGCTATTACCGCCTCGAGAAGCGTGGCCTCCTGGCTCACGGTGGCATAGTTTTCGAGGCGAATCATCAGGTCCTGGATACTTCCAGATTTCACGCTTCAATCCTCCAACTGAGTGGGATGGGTTTTTACCACCCTCGTCTTTTCATGATCCCGTTGATTTCGGCTTTCCGGATCCTTTCCTCGTGCTCTGCCTTCCGATTGTAGGCATTTTGTATCTTCGTTACGAGATCGTCCGTCTCGGTGGGCTTCAAGAGGAAGTCGAACGCTCCTAATTTCATACCTTCGATAGCAGCTGGCACCGTGGCGTGGCCGGTCAGCATGATGACTTCAACCAGAGGCTTGGTTTGTTTTATTTCGCTGAGAATTCCGATGCCGTCTCGTCCCGGCATCCGGACGTCGAGAACGACAACATCCAAGTCCTTGTCCTTCACGCAGGATATCGCTTCATCTCCATCGAAGGCTGTTAGGACTTCGAAGTTCCGAAGCTTGAGGCGCTGGCTCAACGCTTCGACAAATTCCTTCTCGTCATCCACCACGAGCACTCGGATTTTCACATCAGTCCCCATGTAATGACTCTCTTTCGTCAATGGCCAAGAACCTGTGATATACTCCTATCATTTCTTTTTCTTGCCTTTCTTTTCCTCTTCCGCCATGATCTGGCGGGCTGTATCGAACTCTCCAGCTTCTGCAAACGTTGCGGCCATCATTGCGGTTTCCAATTTCTTTTGGAAAGCGTTCTTCATAACCTTTACCAGATGGTCAATGTCCACCGGTTTTTGCAGGTATGCATAGGCGCCCAGCTGTTTCGCTTGCTCCTCGTCCTTTTTCGATCCGTGTCCCGTTAGAATGATAACCTGAACCTTGGGAAAGGCCTTCCGGACTCGGCGGAGGACCTCCATTCCGTCGATGCCCGGCATCTTCAGGTCGAGAACCATCACGTCCGGTTCCTCACCCGAAACGATCTTGAGAGCCTCTTCGCCGTTCAAAGCAAGGTCTGAATCCATATCTCGCATCTGGAGCCGTTCGGAGAGGGTTTTGACGAACTCCGCTTCATCATCCACAAGCAGCACTTTGAATTTCTGCATAGTCTATCTCCTTTGGCTGGGCGATTTATTGATGGCTGTCTCGATTTTGATCTTGTCCCCCTGAGATCATCTCTTTCCGCTCTTGCTCGCTTCCCAGCGGTTCCGCGCTGGCGGTTTTTATCCTGTCTTTTTCTTGTTTCTTCTCACATGCAGCTCTTATTCGGGATAATAGCGTGTTCAAATCGATGGGCACCAAAAGGTCATCGAAAGCACCCAATTTCATACATTGTATGGAAAGGGCAATCTCCATGGGGCTGGTCATTAAAATAATTTCCGATGTTGGGCGGATCTCTTTGATCCTCAAAAGAGTGATCGTTGATTCTTCTTTCGTGGTCGTCAAGCTCATAAGGACGACGTCGACTTCTCGTTCACGCAGCGCTTGTAAAGTCCCCGTTGGTTGCTCGGTCTCTATAACAAAGCAGCCCTTCTTTTGCAAATGAGAAGAGAGGCTGCGTCGTGAAAGACTGTTGTGGTCGAGCAGTAAAACAGTAGGTCTTGTTGAAAATTCCATTTCTGTTATACGCAATGCCGAGTATCGGACATCACGTGATTAAAGAAAAGCGGTTTCGTGTTCACCAACCGCGGCAAGAGAGACGACAGCGAGGGCTTTTTCAAGTTTGGCGAATATCGAGCGCATGCCCACGCTCGTCAAACCGGCGAATTCGTTCAATATTTAACGCAAAGAGCGTGCCAAGTAAAATTCGTTGATAAATATGGAGTTAGGAACGAGATGACTGGTTCCTCAAAAGAAATGAAACAATATGCAACATCGCGCTGGTACTAAATGACCCGATATGAAACAATCTATATAAATTATCAGATTTCGATGTCAACAAGGATGCCCTTCGATTCGAGGGCATCGATGACGAAGATGCGGGATCTGAGTGCCTTGAGGGAGGGCTCCAAATATGCCAGCTCTTGTGGGAGTGTATCCTTGATGTCAGAAGACGTGATTTCTTTCTCATCGTTCGCACCGATTGATATATGAACCTTGAGATTCTTTTTTTCTTTTCGGGTGCTTATTTTTATTGCGCTCCCTTCCGGTGCTTCACGGAGAACGTAATCGATGCATGAAGCAATCATCCAATGGAAGGGGAAGGGATCGGTCTTGAAAGAAATGGGAGCATCAGCGGGCAGAATCTTCAGCTCCACTTTTTTCAAGCGAGCAAAGCATTCCATAAGTGTGATAACATGATCCAGAAAGTCGTTGATTTCTATCTGGACGTCGGATTCGTCCACGCTGTGGGCCAGCCGATTGAATTGAGTGAGGAGATCCATGCCTCGGGGAATCTGGGCCTGAATTCTCGAAAGCGAACTCTCCATCTTTTCCCGATGCGGGAAGGAGCTGTCCTTGTTCAAGGAGAGAATGTCCGATATCAATCCAGAGGATTCCTTGAGGATGGCCAGTATGTTTCTGATCTCGTGGGTCATCCTGGCCGTCATCCTTCCCATGAATGCGATTTCATCTCGATTCATGCTTTTACTTCTGTTCCCCCTCTCCTTCCGAAGCCTCGGCGTTGGCAGCTTCGTTTATCTTTTCAATCAGTTCCTCGATCTGGATGGGCTTCATGAGGTAGTCGTACGCGCCCAGGCGCATGCCATCGATTCCTTCCTTTGTGGAACCTCGACCGGTCAACAGGATTACCTGCACTGCCGGACGAATGCTTTTGATCTGTTTCAAGGTTTCAAGCCCGCTCAAGCCGGGCATGATCAGGTCCAGAACAACGATCTGGGGCAGATCGGTTTCAATGAGCTCCAGCGCCTCATCACCCGTGGTGGCGATGATTGCGGAGATTCCTCGCAGCTTTAACCGCTCGGCCAACGTAGTGACAAAGTCTTCCTCGTCATCAACCAAAAGTACTTTCCAGTTTTCCATTTTTAATTTCCTCGCCGTGCACGCCTTTTTTGGGGAGATATACGGTGAAAGTAGTGCCGGAACCTTTCTGGCTCTGAACCTCGATGGATCCCCCCAATTTCTTGACGATTCCGTATGTTATCGAAAGGCCCAGACCCGTGCCCCATCCCTTCTTGGTCGTGTAGAAGGGTTCAAAAATGTGCGCCAGCGTTTCTTGGGACATGCCGGAGCCATTGTCTTGAATGGAGATTCCAATAGTATCCTGATCGTGATCCCAGCTGCTGATACTGACCTGTCCACCGTCGTCCACTGCCTCGTAGGCGTTGTTCAAGATGTTCAACAGAACCTGCTGCAGTTGGCCCTGGTCCGAGGGGATAGGCGGCAGGTTTTCAGAGAGTTTCAGTTCCATTTTAATGTTGCGGTGGATGGCTTCCTTCTCCAGGAAGGCGATTACCTCCTTGATAATTTCATTGATATCGATGACAAGGATCTGTACGTCCATACGCCGCGCGAAGCCCAGAAGCCGATGGGTGATGACCCGGCATCGCTCCACCGATTGGATGATCGAGTTAACGATCGGCAGAAATTTCTCCCTCTGGGGAAGGCTTGGATCCAGATCGATGAGATCCTTCATAAGTCCGGCCTTCTGACCGATGATGGACATGGGATTGTTTACTTCGTGGGCCACGCCTGCAGCGAGCCTTCCAATGGAGGCTAATTTGTTCGTGTATTCCATTTCATGAAATACCTGGGTTCTCTTCTGATCCGATGCCTCGATCTGCTTTACCAGTACGCCGGTGAGTCTATATACCACGAGAAAAATGACCAGCACGCCACCTAGAAGCAGGAGCAGGAGCTCGCTCTTCAAAGCGTACCAGGCTTTCAGCACATCGGTGCGCGGTTTGATCACCATGAGAATATGGTGCGGTGACGTGAAGTGGGCATAAGCCAGCAGGATCTCCTTACCTTTTGGATCTGATCTTTCTATTACAGTAGGTTCGAAGCTGATTGGAGGAATGGACATGGGCAACTTCTCCAAAACGTCCCCATAGAATTTGGAAGGAGTCTGAAGAACTCCCTCCTGGTTGACCACAAATGCGTCGCTCTCCGCATCGAGCCCCGATGAGATAACTAGGTTGTTGAACTTCTCCGTATCGATGGTTGCACGCAGGATCCAGGCACCATGTGTCTCGCTGATATGTTTGATTGCAATTACGAAGTGGGGAAACTTGCGGTACCCCATGAAGACATCGCTGATATGAGCGTCACGGACCTGCAATTCCTGAAACCATTCCTGATCGGCGTATTGTTTTCCCTTCAAGTCGTATGGACCTACGTAGCTCACCTGGAGACCTTCATTGGTACACAGTCCGAGGTCCACGAATCCCCCAAACTCCGTCTTCATCACCCGGAAGATACGGTTGAGCGTGTTTTCGTCGACGAGATCTTCGAAGCTGTAGGCCGATGCAACGAAGCTCACCGCTGAGAGGCGTTCGGCCAGAAAGAGCTCGAAGGAGCGCTTTTTATCAGCCACCAGCACCTGCATGGGGTGGATGATTTCTTTCTTTAATGTGTTCAGGTACTGGTAATGGTTGATGATGCCCATCGATATCAGTGGCAGCACGGTCACGAGAAGCATGAGGATGATCATGTTGCGCCGGAGGCGCCTGTAACGGAGGGGAGATTCTTCGTAATCGGGAAAACGCACGAAGTCCCTATAGATGGAGCGAAGCCCTTTCAGTTTTATTTTAAACATTTGGCGTCCTCTCCTGGGATTCGAAAAGAATTGCTCCAGGCTGGAGCTCTCCGCGCTGGTGTTGTTCCAGAGCACGGGCCCAGGGCCCCATGACAAAATCCATGACTGCAATTTTTTTCCAAGTCAGATATTGATAGTATTCCTCTTCAATGCCGTTGCAGATTACGGTTCCAACACCTTCGGACAAGATCAAATGGCACAGGTCTTCCGGCGACGCGTGCGGTAGAACGACCGTCCTCTGGTTTTCCATATCGCCGCCATCTCCCAGCGTAGCCATCACTACCTCCGTGGTCAAATCGAACCTGGGAGCGATATGGTTTTCCTGGATCGTTATAAGAACCTTATGCGCCACGTAAACCCATCTTCCTGCAGTTTAGCTTTATATTTATATTAGAGTTCACGCCTCGAGTCCGTGCTGCTTCATTTTTCTCCACAGGGTGCTTCTCCCCCATCCCAGAATCTCTGCCGCCTTGCTTTTGCGTCCCTTGGCTTTTATCAAGGCATCGATAATGAGCTGTCGTTCGATGGATGTCCAGTTCGTTCCGGCCGTCTTTTCGTGGGGAGCGCTGAGCACTGCCGGTTGAATACGCTGAGAGGAAGTGTCTTTCTCGAGCCTTTCGCTCCCGAGCTCGAATAAGTATGTAGGGAGATGCTTTGGTTTGATCTGTTCTTCCTGGCAGATGTTCACGGAATACTCCACGACATTTCTGAGCTCCCGCACATTCCCTGGGTAAGAATAGCTGAGTAATTTCTGGCGGACTTCGTCTGAGAAACCGCTGACCTTTTTCCCGAATCGAGATGAGAACAGAGCCAGAAAGTGATCCATGATCAAGCTCAGATCCCCGTCTCTCTCCCTTAGAGGAGGCAGGTGCAGTTGAACGACTTTCAACCGGAAGAGAAGATCCTCCCGGAACCGTCCCTCCAGCACCATTCTTTCCAGATCTCGATGCGTGGCGGCGATGATACGCACATCGGCTTGAAAACCTTTGGTGCTTCCCAGCGGGAACACCACTTTATCATCCAGGAAGGTGAGGAGTTTCACTTGGAGAGGCAGAGGCAGGTCACCGATTTCAGTCAAATACAAGGTGCCGTTGTGAGCCAGGCGAAGACGCCCCGGTTTATCGGCGACAGCGCCTGTGAACGCTCCTTTCTTGTGACCAAAGAGCTCCGACTCCAGCAGTGTCTCCGGCAATGCGCCGCAATTGACTTTGATGAAGGGATGACGAGCGCGGTCCGAAGCTTGGTGAATGGCTTCCGCCAGCACATCCTTGCCTGTTCCCGTTTCGCCCGTTATCAACACCGAAGAATCCGTACGCGCGATCGCCGGCAATATCTTGAAGATCTCCTCCATTTTTGGGCTGCGACCGAGGAGAGGCCCGAAGCCAAATGCCGTACCCAGGTCTTTATCCAGCTGCTGAAGCAGGCGCAAGTCCTCCAGGGTTTCGATGAAACCCAAGATGCGACCAGACGCGTCCTTAATTGGAGCCGAAGTCAAACGGATGGAAATCTTATGGCGGTCGCGGTTGATGATGTCTCCTTCGAGGCAGATAGGCTTACCGCCTTTCAGCTCCTCTTGAGCCGGGCATGTCATCGGACAGAAGTTGCTGCGGAGGACATCGCAGCAGGGAAGCCCCAGAGTTTCCTCCAGGCGGTAACCCGTCAGGGCCTCCATGGCGGGATTCATCATTAGAATTTTCGAGTGCCGGTCTAATAATAGAACGCCTAGAGGGATTTCATCCAGGAGGCGAGCCAGCTCGATGGACGATGAGAAGAGACCTTCAATCCGTATGTCAAACGGTGAGCTCACTAATACTTCCTCGTTCGTACCGATTCGGCGCTTCTGTGAATCGGAATATCTTATTTTTGAGAATCTTAGAGAATTAGGACCGGGATGTCAACCCTAAATAACACGAAATGAGACATACAATATGAAGCAAAATGGAACATTCAAGGGCCGGCTGAACGCATGGTGCCGGGCGATGAGGCGTTGATCGCAGGGAACGGACGACGTTCGGTTGCCACTCCGTTATTCGATCAGCAGAAGCTGGATGAGTGAGACAAATGGAAGTCATACCCAAACAAGAGCATGGGTGAAGCAAGGTACTCGCCAAACAGAATGATGCTGCCAGGCGCAGCACGTCATGGGAAATGCGCTTGATGCATTCTCGAATCCGCCCTATAATTTCGCGAAGCGCTGGTTTTCTACGGCGCTTCGTATGGCGATTGAAGCGGACGAGGTTCCCTCACTATTCGGACCGCCACTCATTACCACACCAGTAATCTTAGCTGCTCACCTGCGAGTCCAAATCGACTTTTCATCGGGCGAGTGGTAACCTGCATACAAAGCCTCACCCAAGCTCCAGCACGACAAAGGGCGGATAGGGAGAAGGCGATATGAGTAGAAACCGGAAGGGAAGTAATGGATAGGATTGGAGTGACCGGGATCTCCTGGCGAAATGGCGGACCTCAAGCACTGGCTGGTTTCACGGTTCCATTGGAAAAGCGTTCAGATTGGCTTCAGCGTTTCGCGCGGCGGAACAGGGTGGATGAGCTCGTCTATCTCGCCACGTGCAACCGGGTAGAATTGACGTTTGTAAACGACGGTGAGACGGCTGTTGCGGACTACCGCGCTATCTTTTTCGAAGCGCTCGTGGGACGCGAGCCGGAGCCCGGCGAAGCGGAACGTGCATTCGAAGTTTGGGTGGGAGAGAAGGCCGCCGAGCACCTGTTCCTGGTTGCCTCGAGTCTCGACTCCGCGCGAGTGGGGGAGCCCGAAATCAGCGGCCAAGTGCGGGACTCTTTCGAGCTCTCGCGCAAACTTGGCCTCACGGGTCCTCGCCTCGATCTTCTGTTTGAAGAGGCCTTCAAAGTAGCGCGCCGTGTCCACAGCCGGTCCACCATCGGTGAGGGCAGACAGTCGCTCGCGGAAATCGCTTTGGATCACGTACGCAACCGATTGCGACGCACGCCGGGCCCGGTTGCGGTAATCGGCGTGTCCGCAATGACGGAGCGCTGCGCTCGCGCTGTCAGCGAGAATCACACGGTTGTCTACGTAGTCAACCGAACGCTCGAGCGCGCCGAAGCGCTGGCCGGCGAGATCGGCGGGGAAGCCCGCACGCTCGATGAGTTTCGCGCTCGGCCTGAATCCGTCGAAGTCGTCCTCTTGGCGACGGGTTCTCCCGACGGCATCCTGGAGCATCAGGACCTCGAGCGGTTAGCTGCCCGCGCGCCTTCGGGTGAGCCACCCCTTATTATCGACTTGTCCATCCCCCCGGATGTTTCTCCCAATGATGCCGATAAGGCGGGCTTGAATCGTATTGGCATGGAGGAGGTGCTTGCAGAGGCAGAGCGAAACCGTGAGAGACGCTTGCTGGAAGCGGCGGATGCCAGGGCGATCGTGGATGACGCCCTCCTCGGCTTGCGCAGGCGCCTGGTGGATCGGATTCTCGCGCCACTCTTTGCGGCCGTGCAGCGCCGGTACAGGCACACAGCGCTCGAAGGCGTTGAGCGCTTGTTCCGCAAGGAGCTTTCAGGTCTCAAAGAGAATGAGCGGGAGGCCGTTCGACGCTGGGCAGAGACATTAGCCAGGCGTTTCGCCCACCTCCCGACCGCCGGGTTGAGGGGAGTCGCTTACGAAGTTGGTACGGAAGCCGTTGAAGCTTTCCTGGCTCAGGCTGACGAGTCCATGGTGAGAATACTGCGGGACGCTTCTTTGCAAACGGACATCGCGCCCGCTTCGAATGGATCCATTTCAAATGGAAAGAAGATAAGCAGCTCGTGAGTTTCCCCATGAGGCGCGCCGCGCAAACGGAATCTCCGGGTTTTCTCGCCAAACGCTCAAGCGTATGGGTACATCCCGCCTTTGATCTTATCGAGATTCGCGAGGATTTCTTCGTGTTTTTCCTCGTCTTTCAGCAGGTACTCGAGCAGATAATGCTGCACGAGCATGCCCTTGGCCTTTTCGGTCTCTTCCAGGCTGTTTTTAGCCAGTTCGATGGTGGACCGTTCGAGCTTGACGTGTTCCTCGATCATACCCCATACAGCCGCTAGCTCATCAGGACTCAGAGTTACCGTTGTTGCTTCCAGGCTCTCGGCGATCAGCTCCTGGACGCGGTGGTGCATTTCTGAATCGCGCTGAATGATCTCCATGACCATGCGCACTACCGGATTCCGGGTCTTCTCGATGATACGGTTGGTCGAAGCAATTCCTGAATTTTCGATCTTCTGCCAATTGCGCATGTTGGCCGCTATTTTCTCCTGATACTCCTTGATCGACATGTGTCACTCCTTTGTTAAAGGGGCTTAACCACCAAATCCAGTCGATTCGTTAACGTTGTGGTTCAATCTGGACGACCTTCCCGATGATGACGACGGAGGGCGGGGTCACACCGCGCTCTTGCACTAGTGGTGGCAGTTCCTCCAGTGGAGCAGCGAGGCATACTTGGTCGGGCATTGTCGCCTTGCTAATTACAGCTGCCGGAGTGTCAGCAGGGAGACCCGAATCGATCAGTCTCGTGACGACCTGCTGCAGATGTGCCATGGCCATATAGATCACGATGGTGCCTTTCGTACAAGCGAGCGCGGCCCAATTTATATCCGACTGGTCTTTCGTCGGGTCCTCATGTCCCGTTACCAAGGTCACGCATGAACTCACGCTCCGCTTCGTCAACGGCAGGCCGCAGCAGGCACCTGCGGCCACGGCGGCCGTTACTCCAGGTATCACTTCAAAGGGAATGCCTGCCTCTGCCAAGGCGTCAGCTTCTTCTCCACCTCGCCCGAATACGAACGGATCGCCGTTCTTGAGTCGAACGACGTGCTTGCCGCGCCTCGCATAATCGACGAGCCTCCTGTTGATTTCTTCCTGCGGAACAGAGTGGCTGCCGCAGCGCTTGCCCACATAGACAAGCTCTGCATCCGGCTGCGCGTGCCCCAGAATCTCCTTGGAAACGAGGCGATCATACAGCACGATATCCGCTTGCTGCAGTGCGCGCACTCCTCGAAGTGTGATGAGTTCCGGGTCACCTGGCCCCGCTCCGACCAGGAAAACCCTACCTTGTGGTGTCATTGCTATACCCCCTGTCCCTCCTTGCTCGCTTCATCGCTCTAGCGCCAGTTATACCGCCGCGTTCATCCGTGGTTCAACCGGGTGGATCGGCTCGAGCATCTTCAGACCATCGTTCGAGACGCTCCAAGATTTCCGCCTCGAGCGCTTTCACTTCCTTGGAACGCGCCAATTCAAGTAATGAATCATCGGCCAGTTGTTGGAGAAATCTCCTGCGTCTGGCAGGATCGGTAATATCCTTCAGACAGCGCCTGCGGACTGTGGCCAAGGCATCGAGCAAACGCGCGTATTCTTTACCGAACTCGCTGCTCATGTGCTCTTTTATGCGCCGCGCCCACGCAGGACTAACGCCGCCGGTAGAGACGGCAATGGTCAGCCGGCCCTGCCTTGTAACAGCAGGCACAATGAAAGTACACAAGGCCGGCTGGTCGACAACGTTAACGAGTACGTTCAGGCGTCCGGCTTCCTCAGCCACAGCGGCGTTGACACGGATGTCATCGATGGCGGCAAAAGCGAGTGCAGCGCCTGTTAGGTCTCCCGAACGAAACGATCGCGCGAAATGGGTCAGGCGCTTTTCAGCAGCGAGCCGGGACAAGCTCTTCGTCAGCGTGGGGGCGATGACCGTTACGGACGCCCCGCATTCGAGCAGCGACCGGACCTTTCGCTCGGCCACGGCTCCTCCGCCGATCACTATCACTTTCGCCCCATCGAGCTTCAGCATCGAGGGAAACAGATGCTGCAAGCCCATATCTTCCTTCTCCATTGAACAACCGCCGGCCGATTCTTTGCTCTTTGGATTCCACCATTCCGCAGGGCAAGAAGGTATCAAACTGCGTTGGCTGGGTCAAGACAGAGGGAGCGCAGGCCTAAGAAATTCGTTAAGGACTTGACAGAAACCATCAACTTATTACAATGCGAGTAAAGGGTAATTGGGACTTGGTGGGGAAGAATAAGGGGGTTGGGAGAGGAACTTGCTACGTGAGAGGAGCACAGATGGCAGTGAGCATCGAGCAAATTGCAGATGCCATGTATGAGTTGGTCAAGGAGTACAAAGGCAGGAAGAAGTACACAGCACGGGAACTCACCCAAGAGATGATGGAGCGCTTCGGCAGCGAGTGCAGTAGGAGTACGTGCAAGGAAGCCGTCCGCCTGCTAGTCGAATCTGGCAGATGTGTATACACTTACAAGGGAAGCAGTTACGTCGAACTGCCTGAGGAGGAGGGTTAGGCGCAGCTCAACCTCCACCTTTGGGTAGACACGGAACCGGTCGCTCTGCCGAGCGGGTAGCTACGGCTGGAGGGCCGAACGAGAAGGCGTCTGTTTCACCTGCCCAGCAGGCACATTCACCAAGAACCATCCGGCAATCGAACCCATCGATATTGTGCCGTCCGGTGGAGCTTAAACACAAAGAGGATTGTCGTGGTTAAAAAAGTAGTAAAGAAAAAGAAGAAGTCGTTCGCCTCGAGGGGGAGTGGTGCGGCACATGTGGATTCGGGTAAGAGACCGATTCAGGCTCCCAAGCTGCCTGGATGCATGGACTCCTGCCCGGCCGGTAACCAGGTCCGCAGGTTCGTGACGACGCTTGCGCAGGCCGAAAAGTTTGGCAAGACTCAGGACCAGGCGCTGGAGGAGGCGTGGCACATTTACACGGAAACCAGTCCTTTTCCCGCCGTATGCGGGCGCATCTGCCCACATCCTTGCGAGAGCGGATGCAATCGCATCGAACTGGATGGCGCTGTGGGTGTCAATAAAATCGAACGAACGATCGGCGATTACGGATTGGAGAAAGGCCTCACGTTCAAAAAGCTGACGGAAGAGAAGCGCCTGGAGAAAATTGCCGTCGTTGGCGCCGGCCCCGCGGGATTGACCTGCGCTTATCAGCTAACCCGCATGGGCTATTCCGTAACCGTTTTCGAAGCCACAGAGAAACCCGGTGGGATGCTTCTGTGGGGCATTCCTCGGTACAGGCTTCCGGAGGATATCCTCGATCGCGAGATTCAGCGGATCCTCGATTTCGGCGTGGAACTGAAATGCAACACTCGCATCGGGACGGATATCCCGCTCGACGACCTCCGCCGGGATTACCAGGCCGTCTTCCTCAGCATCGGTGCGCACAAAGGCAAGCTGCTGGGAGTGGAAGGTGAAGACGCCGAAAACGTTCTTTCTGGTGTGGAATTCCTCAACCGCATCCATCACGGCGAGACAATCGACGTCGGAGACAATGTGATCGTGGTGGGAGGCGGCGATACGGCCATTGACGCCGCCAGAATCTGCAGGCGGCTGGGGGCGACCACCTCCATCGTGTACCGTCGCACGATCAATGAGATGCCCGCAATCGACGAGGAAATCGAAGAAGCGCAGAAAGAAGGGATCAAGCTGGAGTACCTGGCGGCACCCGCGGGATTCGTAAAGGAAAACAACCGGATCACCAACATGAAGTGCATCCGCATGGAGCTTGGCGAGCCCGATGAGTCAGGGAGGCGGCGCCCCGTTCCCATAGATGGATCCGAATTCGAGATTCCGGCAACGACCGTCATCGCGGCGATCAGTCAGGAACCGGATTTCACCGGCTTCGAGTCCCTTATAGACGGGCGCGACTGGTTCAAGATAGACGACCACGGCGCCTTGCTCAAGGAGGAGGGCATTTACGCCGGCGGGGATGCAGTGAACCTGGCCCTTGCCAGCACGGCCATCGGCCAGGGACGTGGGGCGGCGATTGCAATTGACTTCAAGCTTCGCGGCCTGGAGCCCCCGATACCTGGAGATCTGCCGGCCATCACAACCAAGCGCCTGCGTATGGACTGGTACCCGAAAGCAGACCGGCTGGAGGCGGAATCTCTCGCAATCGAGGAGCGATTGGCGCAAATGTTCGCCGAAGTCAACAAGGGCCTTACACCCGAACAAGCCGTCCAGGAAGCCAAACGCTGCATGAGCTGCGGTTATTGCTTCGGTTGTGAAGAGTGTTGGATCTTATGTCAGGAACAAGCCGTCATCAAGCCACGGGTGAAGGGCGAGGCCTTCATGTTCGACATAAACAAGTGCAACGGGTGCGACAAGTGCATGGAAGTATGTCCATGCGGCTACATTGACCTGATCTAAAGGAACTCAACGCTTCAAATAAACAACAACCAGCGCATGCGTGTGTGCAATTGGCACGGTGATGAATGGGCAATTCTCAATGCATGCGTGCATGCCCTCGGAGTAGCGTTGAGCGAGTGAAAGCCGACGCGTGCCCCGCCGTCGGAGGAACTTCCAGCCTCGAGCGGGGTGTTCTAGTATTTCCGAATGCTCAGATTTTCCACCTCTGGACGCGATTGCAAACTTCCCCAGAAATGCTAATATTGAGTGCGTACTGTCCGCTTGCCCACGCCATTTAGTATATAGCAAGGTAACGTACCGCTCACTGACTTCGTGAGATCTTTTGAGATGGCTCACGGAAAGCCATTGGCTGTTGTCAATTCGCTATCTTGGATGGACCTGCTGTATGTCCGGAAAGAAATGAAGGTGGGATGTCCCATACATGTATTTTCCTACTGCTGGAAGAGGAGGATGTATCATGTTGTGCATTGCGACATTTAGAAGGCATATTTCCGTGATCATGTGTTCCCTGATGCTTTCGGCCATTATCATTTGTTTGCCGTGGAGTGAATTATCTGCCCAATCATCGAGCACCCAAAAGTATCAAACACCGCCGAAGGCGATCGCTGATCTCATTGACGCGCCACCGACTCCCTATGTCAGCATTGATCCAACGCAGAAGTGGATGTTAATCCAAGAATATCCAAATCTCATTGCTATCGAAGAATTGGCTCAGCCGGAACTTCGTCTGGCTGGAATCAGGATGAACCCTAAAAATCGTGGGCCAAGCCGCGGCCGCTATGTGACGGGTCTAAAGCTGTTGGATATCAAAGACGGAAAAGAATTTGAAATAAGAGGATTGCCGGAAAAGGCGAAAATTCGCAACATCAGGTGGTCACCGGATGGAAATCATATCGCCTTCATCAATTCGAGAGAAAATGGTCAAGATTTATGGGTCATCGATGTATCCGCTAAAACAGCCAAGAAGCTCGTTGCCGACAAGATCAACAGTGCATACCGCTCGGCATTTGAATGGCTTCCGGATAATCAAACCATCATCTGCAAAATCATGCCGGATGATATCGGCAAAGCGCCTGTTGAGTCAGGTGTGCCCAGTGCGCCTGTCATCCAAGAAACAAGTGGGAAAAAAGCACCCGCGCGCACCTATCAAGATTTACTGAAAAATGCTCATGACGAGAAACTTTTTGAACATCATTTTACGGTCCAGATATTCAGAGTTATGATCGATGGCAAAGGAAAACAAATTGGGAAAACCGGCATCATTCGGAGAATAGAACCGTCGCCGAATGGATTGTATATTCTCGTGGAAACGGTTCACCGGCCATTTTCTTATCTGGTGCCAGCCTATCGTTTCCCTCACTCTGTCGAAGTATGGGACTTGGAAGGCAACGTGGTGAAGCAGATTGCCGATCTGCCTCTCGCCGAGGAAGTACCAATTGGTTTCGGAGCTGTGCCAACCGGTCCGCGGTCTTTCGAATGGCTGTCAAATGAGCCGGCAGCTTTATGCTGGGTGGAAGCGCAGGACGGCGGAGACCCAAAGGCGGAAGCGGAAATACGGGATAATATTTACACGTTAAACGATCCATTCTCAGGAGAACCTCGATTATTGGTATCGCTGCAATTGCGTTACTATAATGTTTTATGGGGAAACGAACAATTGGCCATCGTCAACGAGTGGTGGTGGCGAGATCGCCGGATTCGTTCATGGAAGATCAATCCGTCTTCAGAGAAACCAGATACAACACTGCTGCATGATTTTTCCTGGCAGGACAGATACAACCATCCCGGATATCCGCTCATGAGAGAGTTGCCCAACGGTCACTCTGTTTTGCTGACCAGCGAGCAAGGGAACACCATATATTTGGTTGGCGATGGGGCATCCCCTGAAGGAGATCGGCCGTTCATTGACTCCTATGATTTAATGCGGAAAGAAACAAAACGCTTGTGGCGATCGGAAGCGCCCTATTTCGAACGACCGGTCGAATTATTGGATACTGACAAATTAATAATGATCACGCGTCGAGAGTCGATTAGTAAGCCGCCCAACTATTTTATCCGCGATCTCAAAAATGAACAGTTATCTCAAATCACCAAATTCCCGCATCCTACGCCTCAATTGAAAGACGTTCAAAAGGAACTGATTCGC
This sequence comes from Candidatus Latescibacterota bacterium, assembly GCA_011772205.1. Taxonomy (GTDB): domain Bacteria; phylum Krumholzibacteriota; class Krumholzibacteriia; order WVZY01; family WVZY01; genus WVZY01. The sequence continues at coordinate 77,412 of WVZY01000016.1, read as the reverse complement.
TATGAGCGGGAAGATGGGGTTAAGATGACGGCAACATTGTACTTGCCTCCAAATTATAAAACTGATGACGGTCCATTGCCCATGCTCATGTGGGCCTACCCTCAGGAGTTCAAGAGTGCCGACGCGGCCGGACAGGTGACCGATTCTCCCTATCGCTTTGTAAGAATCGGCTGGTGGTCACCGTTGTTATGGTTGGTTTCAGGGTATGGGGTGCTCGATGATCCAACCATGCCAATCATTGGGGAAGGGGATGAGGAGCCAAATGATACCTATGTCGAGCAATTGGTGGCCAGCGCAAAAGCGGCCGTCGAAGAGATGGTGCGTCGAGGAGTGGCTGAGAGAAATCGAATTGCCATTGGCGGGCATTCTTATGGAGCCTTTATGACCGCCAACCTGCTGGCTCATTCGGATCTATTCTCCGCCGGTATTGCCCGTAGTGGAGCTTATAATCGAACATTGACGCCATTTGGATTTCAAGCGGAAGAAAGAACCTTATGGGAAGCACTTGATGTTTATTTCGAGATGTCTCCCTTTATGCATGCCGATAGCGTGAACGAACCGATATTACTCATTCACGGCGAAGCCGACAACAACTCGGGCACTTTTCCCATGCAAAGCGAGCGCTTCTATAATGCCATTAAAGGGCACGGCGGCACGGCGAAATTGGTAATGCTTCCTCTGGAAAGCCATGGTTATCGATCACGGGAATCGATAATGCACATGCTCTGGGAGATGACCAATTGGCTGGATAAATATGTAAAAAACGCAGAATAGCGTATAAACGAGCATTGAGATTATTAAAAGAAATAGCGGCGCATGACAATGCCGAGCAAATGGATTGATAATGCGGTTATATGAGCAAAAGCTGCTGGCGCGTGATCGCGGCCAGTTGGCAGCGGGCGCCAACCACCAGAGTGGAGAAAAGTAATGAAAGTTGTCCGCTTCGGCAAAGCCGAGAGTTATGAGCCCGAGAAGCATTGGAAACGCTCGAGCCTGTGTAGTGAAGATGACATATCCGTTGAACACTTCATCAAACCTGCCGGGCATGCCTCCCCTCGCCACGAACACCCTAACGTACAAGTTCTTGTTGTGCTGGAAGGCAAGCTCAGTATCATAACGGACAACGACGGAGAACAAGTACTCGACGAAGGGGATGCAGCATACATCGCCGGGGGCGAGGCACATATCGTCAAAAATCCGCTCGACAGGCCGTCGAGCGGTCTGGATATCTTTGTGCCCGGACGACCGTTCGATTTCTGGCTGAAGCGAAAAAGATCCTAGCGGCCAAGGGCGGGAAGCAGGGGGCTTAAAAGATCGCAACGTTTATGCCAATACTTAGCGTGAATCCATCAAGATCCAGCATTGCGCATGTCTCGTTTACCCCTCGGCTCGTGGTCCTCGCGCGCGTCTAAAGTTATAGCGCGCTGCGGAGATCGCCTCGCGGCAAACGAGACATGTGCATTCATTTGAATGCAATTGGCACCAAGCACCTTAAAAGATAAATCGCTGCGATTTTCCGGCGGATTCAGGTTAGGTGCACCTAACGACTCAAGAAAGGCGAGTTAGAAATGAAGCCAATTGACGTATCGATGACAACAACAGCGTTCCATCTCGATGGATATCGGGTGATCAAAACGCTCGGTATCGTTCGCGGCATTACCGTTCGGTCGCGCTCGATCTTTGGCAAGATCGGAGCCTCATTGCAGACAATAGTTGGGGGCAATATTACGCTCTTCACTGAACTTTGCGAGAAAACACGCAAAGAAGCCTTCGACATGATGATCACCCATGCAGAAGAGCTGGGAGCAAATGCCGTCACCGGGATTCGCTACGATGCTACTGAAGTGATGGAGGGAGTGACAGAAGTATTATGTTACGGGACAGCGGTGGTAGTCGAGCACGTGGGCACCTAGAGTCCCGCATCTTGCCATTACCTCGAATCATGATTGCCGGGCTGCGCGGCAGTGGAGGCAAAACACTTGTCTCAGTGGGACTGACCGCCGCATGGCGCAACCTGGGCTTCGCCGTCGCTCCTTACAAAAAGGGAGCGGACTATATCGATGCGGCGTGGCTCGCTGCTGCCGCGGGACATCCCTGCCGGAACTTGGACCTCTTTATGATCGAGAGAGATGTCGTATTCGATTCTTTTGTTCGGACTGCAAGAGGGAGTGATCTAGCAGTTATCGAAGGAAATCGAGGTCTATTCGACGGAATGGACGCCGGGGGCACTTACAGTGCCGCCGAACTGGCCAAGCTGCTCAAAGCACCGGTAATCCTCGTATGCGATTGCTCCAAGACCACGCGAACGCTGGGTGCGATGGTACTGGGGTGTCAGCGGTTCGACCCCGCCGTACATATCAAAGGCGTCGTTCTGAACCAGGTGGCCGGTCGCAGGCATGAGTCCGTTCTTCGCGACGTCATCCAAACGTACTGCGGCCTACCCGTTCTGGGCGCGATCCCCCGGCTTGCCGAATGCCCATTTCCAGAAAGGCATCTCGGTTTGGTGCCACCTCAAGAGCACGGTGAAGTGCCCGGAGCGGTCCAGGCAGCCGCGCGTGTCGTTGAAGAACACATCGATCTGGATGCCCTCATGAATATTGCCCGAACGGCCCCGCCGCTGGTAAGCGAGCCAGAAGCTAGTGCTGGGGGGACGCGTGGCGACCTCGCTGAGAAGGAACTGCCAGCTCACGAGGTGCCCTCCGCGGAAACGGGCAAGGTCGGCAAGCCTGGGGGAAAAGATACGATAAAACCGGAGCCGGATTCGCACCAGGTTCGAATCGGCGTCTTTCGTGACGAAGCATTTCAATTTTACTATCCCGAGAACCTTGAAGCGCTGGAACGAGAAGGTGGACGCCTCATCGAATCATCTCCGCTGCGCGACAGGAAGCTTCCAGAAGCGGATGCGATCTACATAGGTGGGGGGTTTCCGGAGACGTTTGCGGAGGAGCTTGCAGCGAACGTCGATTTCCGGCACGCCGTTGCGGCAGCCGTAGAAGCAGGTATGCCGGTTTACGCCGAATGTGCCGGGGCTGTTTATCTCGGCCGGAGCCTCATTATGGGAGAAAACACGTATCCCATGGCGGGAGCGCTGCCGGTGGTCTTCGGGTTTGATACCAGACCGCAAGGGCATGGGTATGCGATCATGGAAGTGACGCGCTCCAATCCCTATTTTCCGGTGGGGGATTCGTTTCGCGGACACGAATTCCATTATTCGCGGGTGCTCGACTTGGATGAAAAGAAACTGTCTTTTGCTTTCCGGGTACAGCGTGGCTATGGAATCGACGGCGAACATGACGGTATCTGCCGCAAAAACACGCTTGCCACGTACTGTCACATTCACGCGTTGGGTGTGGGGAACTGGGCGCGGTCACTGGTGCAGGCGGGTATGTTACGCAGACGAAGCGGTCCTGCATAGAACGCAGTCCCTCGAACAAGCTCCTCGAGGGACTATCTCGTCTTTCCTACTGATGCCTTGAAAAGAAGTTTTCCGAACTATACGCAGCCGGTCGGCTTTGGAAGCCCCGCTACCTTGCAAGCTCCTTTTGCGGGGCCACTGGGGAAAAGTTCGTAGATTTTCTTAAGCGGGAAACCGGTTTCCTTGCAGAGTTTCCGAATCATCGGCGCCATGCTGTACTCGAGATAATACTCGCGGAGGTAATTCACGACTTTCCAATGTTCGTCGCTCATGTCTGCAACGCCCTCGGTTTCCGCGAGTGCCTTGGCAACTGCTTCGTCCCATGCATCGGGATCTTGAATGAATCCGTCCTCATCTATTTCCAGGTTCTTACCACCTAAATCGGCATATGGCATAGTTCGTCTCCTTCTTTTCTTTTGCGCCTTTGGCGCACTTGTCGACCCAGCGCACTCTCCAGCCGTGCATGATTCGTCGCCGCGAGGGCCCGCCCACCGCCGGCCGCAACGCCATCGACGCAGGCTTTTCGAAAATCCAGGCGTCCTCAAGCCGCTGCACAATAAATCGTCTATATTTTAACAAAAGAATTTTTCCTGTCAAGCTTTTAACGCATCGAAGCTGCCTGCGAGGGAAAGAAAATCGTAATAAATTATATATAAAAGAGTTATACGACAATAGACTGATTTAATCCTTATAATGTGACGCACGCTTCGAGCTGCCGGGGAGAGCGGATCGAAAAAAGCGTTAAAAAATTGCGTTAAGTACTTGACGGCTTTCAGCCTAAAGTCTAAAATGGTGCCACGCATCCCGAGAGTGGGAGAATGGGCGGGGAGGTAAATGAACCATAAGACTCAAGTACCGATTCCTGTCATACGTCGGCTATCACACTACCTGCAATATGTTCGCATGCAAATCGAACAGGGACAGGAGTGGATATCCTCGCTCGAACTGGCCGAAGCGCTGGAAGTAACCAGCTCAACAGTCCGCCAAGATCTCTCCTGGCTGGACATCAGCGGTACGGCCAAGCGGGGATACAAGATTGAAGATCTGGAGTCATCCATTCTCACACTGATCGGAAGAGATCAGGGCAGCAACGTAGTAATTGTCGGCGCTGGCAATCTGGGCCGGGCGCTGGCCCAGCATGAGGAGTTTTCCCGACAGGGCTTTAATATCTGCGGATTGTTCGATTCAAGTCGCCGTGTCATCGGCAGGAAGGTCGGAAAGCTAATCGTGCAAAGCATAGATGAACTGCCCAGGGCGGTGCGCGAGAAGAATGTAGAGATTGGAGTTATTGCAGTACCCGCCAAAGCGGCCCAGACGGTAGCGGATGAATTGGTATCCGCCGGTGTGCAGGGTGTGCTGAATATGTCCTGCGTTCACGTGCGGACTCCGAACGGTGTTTCTTTGGTAGAAGCACGTATGTTTTCAAGCTTAAGCCTGCTCTCCTACGCGATCAAAGCACGGAAGGGAAGCGGCAGTGAGAAAGGAGGCTGAGCATGCCAAGTTTTGTGATTCCGGACAAGTGTGACGGATGCAAGGACCTGGACAAAACAGCATGTCAGCACATTTGTCCGAACGACTTGATGGTGCTCGATAAGAAGACCGACAAGGCTTACAACCAGGATCCGGAGATGTGCTGGGAATGCTACAACTGCGTCAAGATTTGTCCGACGCAAGCGGTCGAAGTCCGCGGTTATGCCGATTTCGTTCCGCTGGGGGCGAGTGTAACGGCGTTGCGTAGTTCCGAGGATATCTTGTGGACCATCCAATTCCGCAGCAAGGAAATCAAGCCGAAACGCTTCAAGTTCCCCATCCGCAGGGGCGTCGCGGAAGGCCAAGCGCAGCCGTTCGACCATTATCCGACCGGCGACGATGATCTGAAGAGCCCAACTTTAATGTGCGAGCCTGATGGCCTGAACACCGAGAAGGGCCCGGTCAAAATGGACAAGATCCCCAAGCTTAAGTAAGCGCGGATGGGATATGAACCTGTTTCCCTCGACAGAGGAGTGTTAAGGAGTTGAGCGAAAATGGCTGATTTCGAAGTCGTAACGGTGGAAACAGATCTGCTGATCTGCGGCGGCGGGATGGCCGCTTGCGGTGCGGCAGTGGAAGCGGCTTACTGGGCCAAGAAACACGGATTGAAAGTCACCTTGGTTGACAAGGCAGCAGTGGATCGTTCGGGCGCGGTCGCGATGGGTCTTTCGGCGATCAACCAGTACGTGGACTTGAACAGCGGAAACAACACCCTAGAAGACTACGTCGAGTACGTTCGGAACGATCTCATGGGCATCACCCGCGAAGACCTGGTAGCCAGCATTGCGCGGCATGTGGACTCGACGGTCCACCTGTTCGAGAAGTGGGGCCTTCCGATCTGGAAGGATGCAGAGGGCAATTACGTCCACGAGGGTCGTTGGCAGTTGATGATTAACGGTGAGTCTTACAAAGTCGTCATTGCGGAGGCTGCCAAGAACGCCCTGGTGGAGGCGAACGGAGAGATATTTGAGCGCGTCTTCATCACGCACCCGTTGATGGACGGCGACAAGTGCGTCGGCGCGATCGGATTCAGCATCAGAGAAAATAAGGTATATGTGTTCAAAGCCAAGGCTACGCTGGTGGCCATGGGCGGCGCGGTTCACGTGTTCAAGCCGCGTTCGACTGGCGAGGGCTTCGGCCGCTCCTGGTATCCTCCATTCAATTCGGGCGCGAGCGCATTCTTTACGATCTACGCCGGCGCCGAGATGACGTGCCAAGAGGTCCGCTTCATCCCGGTCCGTTTCAAGGATGCGTACGGTCCGGTGGGCGCATGGTTCCTTCTGTTCAAGTCGATCGCAACCAATGCGCGAGGCGGCAACTACATGCAAGATAACGCTGCAGAGCTCGACAAGTGGGAGCCTTACGGCAAGGTGAAGCCGCGTCCCGCCAACATCCGTAACTGGCTGATGATGCTGGACGTAATGGACGGCAAGAGTCCGATTTACATGCAGACCTCCGATGCGATCAAACGAATCGCGGGTGAAGCGCCTGATGGAAAGGCAGCCAAGAAGAAGCTCAAGGAGCTCGAGGCAGAGGCATGGGAGGACTTCCTCGATATGACGATCTCGCAAGCGATCCTGTGGGCGGCAACGAACGTCGAACCTGAGGTGAAGCCTTCCGAGATCATGGCGTGTGATCCTTACTTTATTGGGTCCCACTCCGGCGCATCAGGTGCATGGGTTTCCGGTCCGGAGGACCTGCAGACGGATGCCACGAGGGACGAGTATTTCTGGGGCTACCCGCACATGACGACGATCTACGGTATGTTCGCTGCGGGCGATGCATCAGGAGCATCGAGCCACAAGTTCTCTTCCGGCTCGCATGCTGAGGGGCGTATCGCCGCCAAGGCGGCTATCTCCTACATCGTCGACAACAACGTTCCTCCCAAGGTGGATCAGGCGCAGGTCGATGCCCTGAAGGCAGAGATCTTGAAGCCTTTGGTCACGTTCCAGGAGCACAAGGACAAGACAACAGACCCTGACATCAACCCGAATTATATCCGTCCCAAACAGTTCATGTACAGGCTTCAGAAGATAATGGACGAGTATGCGGGTGGTGTGTCCAGCCAGTTCAAGACAAGCGACAAGCTGCTCGAGAAGGGCATGGAGCTGTTGGGGTACCTCAAGGAAGACTCCAAAAACCTTGCGGCGGAGAGCCTGCACGAGTTGATGCGGTGCTGGGAGAATATCCACCGTATGTATCAGGCGGAGGCGCACGTGCATTCCATCCTCTTCCGTGAGGAAACGCGCTGGCCGGGTTATTACTTCCGGGCCGATAAGCCCAAAATGGATAACGAGAACTGGCTTGCCTTCTGCAATTGCACTTACGACAAAGACACCGGCGAGTGGAAGATGATAAAGAGGCCCGTGAAATACATCTCACAATGATGATGTGTGGATTCTTGGGATTTCCGGGCGTCGCTTTGCGGCGTCCGGAGATCCCGGTTCTCGACGCCTATTGTGCTCCCTCGTCTCCGAAAGGCGTTTTTGTTTTGCGCGGCTAAGGGATGAACGGTTCCAAGGCCAGCTCGAAAGACCGCTGATCGACCGAGGAACCTGATGGCAGATATACCCAGAACGTGCCCGCATTGTAAATCCCGTCTCCAGAAGTGGCGTGTACCAGAAGACGCGACCTGGAGCGAGGAATTCTTCTTCGTTTGCTTCAATGATAACTGTTCCTATTACAAGAGGGGATGGGTTTGGATGAAGGAACAATATAATCAGGAGGCTTCATACCGGTATGCGGTAAATCCAACCACCGGCGCCTCATTACCACTTCCGGTCTGGTCGGACGCCGCGGCGCGAGAGATGATCGTGGGGGATGACGAGGGAGGCGGCGAATGAGCGAAGAGAAGCGCTCCCCCTTTCCAAAGGATCCGCAAGAGCAGCTTCAAGAGAAAATCTTGAAGGACTATCCCCGGCTAGGTCCAGAAGACACCTTCACGTTTTCCTGCCACCCCGGCATTTCGTGTTTCAACAAGTGCTGTAGCGACGTCAACATCTTCCTGTCCCCTTACGACGTTCTGCGCATGAGGAAGCGGCTCGAGATGAAATCGAGCGAATTCCTCAAGCAATACACCCTCATGCCCATCCACAAGGAAATGAAAACGCCGGTCGTCATGCTGCGCATGAACGACGATGAAGCCAAAACGTGTCCGTTTCTGTCGGAGGGTGGGTGCAGCATCTATTCGGATCGGCCGTGGCCCTGCCGCATGTATCCCTTGGGGCTGGCGGCGCAAAAGGACACGCCGGACGGATGGCGCGGCGAGCGGTTCTACTTCCTTTTGCAGGAAGAAGGGTGTGAGGGCTTCGAAGAGCCAACGAAGTGGACCGTCGGACAGTGGCTGGATGATCAGGGCGTCAGCGAGTACGACGAGTGGGGCGAAGGATTCAAGGAATTGACCCTTCACAAGTTCTTCGATGATGGAGGGGTCCTCTCTCCCGAGAAGATGCACATGTTTTTTACCGCCTGCTACGACTTGGATAAGTTCCGGGAATTCGTATTCGGTAGCACGCTGTTGCAACGATTCGAGGTGGACGAGGATTTCGTCGATGAAATGAGTTACAACGACGAAACGCTCCTGCGTTTCGCGTTTCTCTGGCTGCAGTTCAGTATTTTCGGCGAGAAGACTGTTAAAGTGAAATCAGAGGTCATCGAGGCGTTCAAAGGGACGCTCGAAAAGAAAAAGCTCTTCGAAAAGGAGTCGGTGGAGGGCCCCGAAGAGGAGAAGTAATGAGCGGAAACGGCAAACAGGGCAAGATTCTCGTCATCGGGGGCGGGATAAGCGGTATCACCGTGGCCATCGAGGCTGCGGAGGCGGGATGCAGTATTGTTCTGGTCGAAAAGAATGCATACTTGGGCGGCCGCGTTGCCCAATCGAACAAGTACTTTCCCAAGCTCTGCCCGCCGATGTGTGGCCTGGAGATCAGTTTGCGGCGCTTGCGCGCGAACGGTCGCATACAATGCCATACCCTTGCTGAGGTCGAGAAGATTGTTGGCGAGCCTGGGAACTACCGAGCGACGATCAAGCATTATCCCCGCCATGTTAACGAGAACTGCACGGCCTGCGGGGCGTGCGTCGATGTGTGTCCGGTCGAGCGGTCGAACGTTTTCAACTATGGCCTGGACAAGACGAAAGCGATTTATCTTCCATTCGAGGCAGTTTACCCCCAGCGCTTCGTGATCGATGGGGGAGTGTGCGAGGGGACTTCATGTTCAAAGTGTGTCGAGGCCTGCCAGTACAATGCCGTCGATCTGGAGGAAAAGCCTCGCACGGAAGAGGTCGAGGTTGGTGCGGTTGTATTCGCCACTGGGTGGCAGCCCTATGATGCTGCGCAGATCGAAAATCTCGGATTCGGCCAGTACTCGAACGTCATCACAAACAGCATTATGGAAAGGCTGGCGGCTGCAAACGGGCCGACTGAGGGACGCATTACGAGGCCGTCCGACGGCAAGGAGATCGATAGCGTCGCCTTCGTTCAATGCGCCGGCTCGCGGGATGAGAACTATCTGAAGCACTGTTCAGGAGTGTGCTGCCTGGCTTCACTGAAGCAGGCGACATACATACGAGAGCAGTATCCGGAAACTCAAATTTTCATTTTTTATATCGATGTGAGAGCACCAGGGCGGTTGGAGGATTTCTATGCCGCCCGGCAGGAGGACGAGAAGCTGTCAATAGTAAAGGGCAAGGTCGCCAAGATCGAAGAGGACCCCGCGACCCAGGACTTGGTGGTCGAGGCGGAGGATGTTTTCGGCGGTGGACGAGTTAGCCAGCGTGTGAACCTCGTTGTACTGGCCACGGGAATCGTTCCATCAGAGGTCGGCGTCGATGTGCCGAATGGATTGATTCGGGACGAGCATGGGTTCCTCGTCGCCGAGCAGAACCAGCCAGGATTATTAGTCGCGGGCTGCGCGAAGCGGCCGGTCGATGTGTCCGCCTGTATGCGCGATGCCACGGGCACGGCGTTGAAGGCTCTTCAAAATTGCGTGTGAGGTCGTCCAGTGGGAGAAGAAAAGCGAATCGCAACGTACATTTGTCGCGGCTGTGATATCGATAAGTCGCTCGATATCGAAGCGCTGCGCAACGTGGCTACCAATGATTCCGGAATCGAGATCTGCCGGGACCATCCCTGGCTGTGCGGGCCGGAAGGCATTGAAACCATTAAGAAAGATGTCAATGAGGGAGCAGAGGCTGTTGTGATTGCAGCGTGTTCGCCACGGGCCATGACGGCTGCTTTCACATTTGACAAGTGCTTTACCGAGCGGGTTAATCTTCGGGAGCACGTTGTGTGGTGCCACGAGCCAAATAATGAAGATACACAGATGCTCGCGGAAGACTATTTCCGCATTGGGATAGCAAGAGCACGGAAAGCCAAGCGGCCGGAACCCCATCTCGAAGAGGTCAACAAGACCATTCTCGTAGTGGGTGGTGGGATTACCGGTATGACAGCGGCGCTGGAAGCCGCCAGGGCCGGTTACCAGGTTACGCTTGTGGAAAAAGAAGAGCATCTCGGCGGCTGGTTGACGAAGTTCACCAGCCTGTTTCCCAAACGGCCTCCCTATCGAGATCCGCAGCCAACGCAATGCCAGGAGATGGTCGCAGAGGTCGAAGGACACGAGCGAATCCATGTTATTAAAGGGGCGGCAATTGAAAAAATCAGTGGCCAGCCCGGTCAATTCGACGTCTCCGTCAAAGTTGGGAGCAAGACGGTCACATTTCGTATTGGGGCCATTATTCAGGCGACGGGTTGGAAGCCGTACGATGCAACGAAGTTGAGCCATCTTTGTTACGGCCGATCTCCAAATGTGATTACCAATGTCCAGATGGAGGAACTCGCAGGGAACGGAACCATCACCAGGCCTTCCGACGGCCAACCAGCCAAGAGTGTTGCATTCATTCAATGCGCAGGCTCGCGCGATGCCGAACACCTGCCGTACTGCTCGGCCGTTTGCTGTCGAACCTCCCTCAAGCAGGCGATCCATATCCGGGAGCGCAATCCTGATGCGCAGGTGTACATTCTGTACAAGGACATCCGTTCACCCGGGCAATACGAGGATTTTTACCGCCGCGTGCAGGAAAACACGGACATCTTTCTCACCAAGGGCGACGTGATAGGCGTCGAGCCGATTGATGGCGACCGTCTCCGAGTCGACGTGGAGAACACGCTCATAGAGCCGCATATCCAGGTGGATGCCGACCTCGTCGTGCTGGCCACGGGCATGGTCCCGGTGGCGGCGGATGGTGAGGCGATTCGCGCATTGAAAAGCGCTCGTGAGCTGATAGCACAAGGCGAAGAGGGAGCCAAGCTCGATGCGGCGAAGGAAACGGTCGTAAAACTCGCGCACCATGAGGGAACTGAAATCCTGAACCTCGATTACAGACAAGGACCTGATTTACCCGCTCTCAAGTACGATTTTCCCGACTCCCATTTTATCTGTTTTCCGTACGAAACCCGCCGCACGGGTATTTATGCTGCTGGATGCATGCGTGCACCGAACGATACTGACGCGTGCCGGGAGGACGCTGCAGGTGCGGCGATGAAAGCCATCCAATGCGTGGAGTTATCGTCGCAGGGCGCGGCCGTTCACCCTCGCTGGGAGGACCGGTCGATCCCCGACTTCTTCATGCAGCGCTGCACGCAGTGCAAGCGCTGCACGATGGAATGCCCGTTCGGAACGTTAAACGAAGATGCCGAGGGTACGCCCCAGCCCAATCCCTTCCGTTGCCGTCGCTGCGGTATCTGTCTAGGATCCTGTCCGGAACGCATCGTCAATTTTGCCGACTATTCCATCGAAATCCTTTCATCCATGATCAAAGCCGTTGAAGTTCCCGATGAAGATGAAGAAAAACCACGCTTGCTGGGCCTCATCTGCGAGAACGACGCCTATCCAGCTCTGGATACGATTGGGATCAAGCGCCTTCGTTATTCTCCGTACATTCGTTTTATCCCGGTCCGTTGCCTTGGATCGGTGAACGTGGTCTGGATCAGCGATGCGCTTTCGCGGGGATATGACGGCATATTGCTCATCGGCTGCAAATCGGGCGACGATTATCAGTGTCACTTCATTCGCGGCAGCGAATTAATGGGGACGCGCGGCGAAAACATACAGGAGAAGCTGGAACAGCTCGTTCTCGAATCGGAGCGGATCCGCGTGGAGGAGATATCCATCTCCGAGTACGGCAGACTGCAGCAAATCATAGATGAGTTCGCCGAGCAAATAGATGAGGTGGGTCCGAATCCGTTCAAGGGTCTTTAGGAGTTGGTGGGAAGCATGCCGGACGCCTATCTAGTAAAACCGGACAGGGAGTTTGTACGGGAAATCATCGACCTGGGCGGCGAGAGTCTGAAGCAGTGTTTCCAGTGCGCCACCTGCTCGATCTCCTGCACGCTTTCTCCAGATCGGCATCCGTTTCCCCGCAAAGAAATGATCTGGGCGCAGTGGGGTCTCAAGGACAAGCTCATCGGCGATCCCGATGTCTGGTTGTGTCATCGCTGCGGCGACTGCAACGTTACTTGTCCAAGGAGTGCTGCGCCGAGCGACGTTCTCGCGGCCGTGCGGGATTATACCATCCGCAATTACTCATTTCCCCGATTCATGGGCAAAGCTCTCGGCAAACCGGCGTTTCTCCCGCTGCTCCTGGGCATCCCGGCTGTACTCATACTCGCAGTGCTAGCAGGGCTCGGAACTCTCAATCCACCTCCGGGCGATGTGGAATACGGGCGTTTCTTCGCGCATTTGCCGCTTCAAATATTCTTCGGCTCGTTCGTTGCTCTCATGATCGTTGCTTGCTTGGTCGGCGTGTCGCGCTTCTGGAAGGATCTCAACAGCCGGATTTCCAGGCAAAGTTTCAACCAAAGCTCAACAACGGCCAGCACCAGCAGCGTAGGAACCGGCATCGTAGGCGCGGTGAAAGACATCCTGACCCACACCAAGTTCCGGGACTGCACTGAAAACAAGAACCGGTATATATCACACCTGCTGACCTTCTACGGCTTCGCCGGTCTGTTCCTGACTACTATTGCCGTCGTGATTAGCGAATATGTCTTTCATTACTACCCGCTCCCCCTGTTTCATCCACTCAAAATTTTCGGCAACGTGAGTACGCTAGCAATGCTCGTCGGCGTCACTTGGATCATTTACGAACGAGCTAGGAAGCAACGAGATACAGAAATCAGCACCTATAATGATTGGACGTTTATCTGGATTCTTTACGCCGTGATCATCACGGGAATTGTCACGGAAATTCTGCGCTTCGTGAATATCGCATCCGTAGCATATCCGGTCTATTTCGTCCACCTGGTGGTGGTGTTTGCTCTATTGATCTATCTGCCGTTCTCCCGGTTCGCGCACATGGTCTACCGGACAGTGGCGCTCGTGCACGCCAGATATTCCGGCAGGGAAGAAGCCGTGGAGTCGGCAGAGCAATAACCATAGATGCTTTTCCACAGAGGATTCCTTTATTGAGAAAAAGGAAAGTCAATGTTATGTGGTCTAGCGATTGACGAGAGTCTTCATGGAAGGAGGCACAGACACAATGAGCAAGTTAGTGAAACCACACGGTAAGGACAAAAAGCTCAAGCCGCTCCTGCTGGAGGGAAAGGAGCTGTCCGAGGAGAAGAAGAAAGCCGAAGGGCTGCGAAAGGTTCCGATTACGTCCCGTGAGACGGGTGATGCAATCATGATGGGCATCGGCGCGTTCACGCCACTGGGAGGTTTTATGTGCGATGAGGATTGGAAGGGCGTCTGCCGGGACATGAAACTCAAAGACGGTACCTTCTGGCCGATCCCGGTGACAGTATCAGCGACCAAAGAAGATGCAAATGCAATCAAAGATAATGAGGAGGTCGTGCTTATTGACGAGGAGAGCCTGGATCCCATTGCCACCATGACCGTCACCAAGAAGTACGCCATTGACAAGGAATTGGAATGCCGAGAGGTCTTCAGGACCACCGATACCGAGCATCCGGGCGTTGCCAAGGTGATGTCTCAGAAGGATGTCAACCTTGCGGGCCCCATCAAAGTAATCAGCGAGAGCTACTTCCCCGAGGAATTTGCGGGCATCTACCAACGTCCGGCGGAAGCGCGCAAAATGTTCGAGGAAAAGGGATGGAGCACTGTAGCGGCCCTGCAGCTGCGTAATCCCATGCACCGCTCACATGAATACTTGGCCAAGATTGCTCTCGAGATACTCGACGGCCTGTACATCCATCAGCTCTTGGGCAAGCTGAAAGCCGGCGACATCCCTGCCGATGTCCGGGTCAAATGCATCGACGTGTTGGTGGATAATTACTTCCTTAAGGATTCGGTGATCCAGGGAGGTTATCCTTTGGAGATGCGCTATGGCGGGCCACGCGAAGCGCTGCTTCATGCAGTTTTCCGCCAGAACTACGGCTGCAGTCACCTGATCGTTGGCCGCGATCATGCGGGAGTAGGCGACTATTACGGTCCTTTCGATGCGCAAAAGATCTTTGAAGAGATCCCCAAAGACGCGCTGGAGTGCCAGCCGCTCAAGATCGATTGGACCTTCTACTGCTTCAAGTGTCGTGGCATGGCCTCAATGAAGACCTGCCCGCACGGCAAGGAGGACCGTCTGCTCCTCAGCGGTACAATGCTGCGCAAGACGCTGTCCGAAGGTGGCGAGGTACCAGCCGACTTCAGCCGGCCCGAGGTTCTAACAATCCTGCAGGACTACTATCAGGGTCTCGAGAAGAAAGTCGATATAAAGCTCCATGGTTTCGCTACGGGCGAAGGCGAAAAGAAGTAAGCTGCCAGGGGCAATCGGCTCCGAAGGGCACGACTATTGAAGCGCGATGGACCTCATTAGTATCACGCGCAAGAGCGGCCTGGAATTCGCGATTCAGGTTCGAGGGCATCAGGCAATCAGCGATATGTTGGAGGACGACGGCGGCCGGGATCAGGGCCTGTCGCCTTCTGAATTGCTTGTAGGTTCCCTCGGAGCTTGCATTGCGATGATGGTTCAGCGCTACTGCGACAAGCACGGATATCACGACGGCGAAGTGTCGGCGAGCCTCACCTTTGAACTCGCCGATAATCCCAAGCGCGTGGGTGCTATAACGATCGACCTCGAGATTCCCCGGGACGTTCCCGAAGATAAAAAGCCGATCATTCGGCGCATTGCTGAAGCGTGCCCCATTCACGGGACATTGACCAATCCGCCGGCGATGGACCTGGAAATCATCGCATAGCATCGTTGAGAAGTAGGGAAGATGGGCAAGTTTGGAAACGCTGTGCTTCTTGGGCTTCTATTGATCGCTCCGGTGGCGGGTCCTCTTCAAGCTGGCGGTGCTGCCGGATCAATGGCACCTGCTGCTGATGGCGCGCCTTGGTGGATTTGGCCATTGATCTTGTTCGTGGTTACCTTCGTCATGGGTGTCGTGGCCGTACTTGCCGGAGTTGGTGGCGGCGTTCTCTTTGTGCCCATCATAAGCGGGTTCTTTCCTTTTCACCTGGACTTCGTTCGTGCGACCGGTCTGCTGGTGGCGCTCTCAGGTGCCTTGGCCGCCGGACCCGGTTTACTGAAAACCAGACTGGCCAGTTTGAGGCTGGCTCTCCCCGTGGCGCTCATCGCCTCCACCTGCGCCATCGTCGGCGCCATGATCGGACTTGCGCTGCCGACCCATGTCGTTCAGATCTGCCTGGGGACAACCATCCTCGGAATCTGTGTGCTGATGTTTGTGGCGAAGAAGTCGACCATCCCGGATGTTCCCCAGGCAGACACGCTCTCCAGAACTTTGAAGATTTACGGCGTGTACAGGGAAGAGAGCACGGGACAAATCATCGAATGGAAAATCCACCGGACGCCACTCGGCCTGTGTCTCTTCACGATCATAGGCGTTATGGCGGGTATGTTCGGACTTGGTGCCGGATGGGCCAACGTGCCCGTGCTGAATCTCGTCATGGGGGCTCCCTTGAAGACCAGCGTGGCCACGAGCAAGTTTCTTCTGTCCATCACTGATACCTCGGCCGCATGGATCTACATGAACAGAGGCTGCGTGATTCCTTTGATGGTCGTGCCTTCGCTGGTGGGCATTATGCTCGGGTCGTTTGTGGGCGTTCGCCTTTTGAGGATCTCCAAACCCACGATCATTCGATGGATGGTGATTTTGGTTCTGGCATTCGCGGGATTCAAAGCGGTGCACAAGGGAATCACATCGATCAATAGCGTTGAACAACCTCACCACGCCATGTCCGAGGCATCGGCGCTTGTGGATCATTTGTAGCCATGTCAAACTGACTGGTTCACGAGGAGCGATCAAGACCATGGAAATAGATAATGAAGAACTTGAAATCGAACCCGATTACAAAATCAAGCTAGAGGAGCAGGAGCTGTATGCGAGTATTCTGGCCAAGGGCATGTATATTGGCTTGTTGGTATTGTTCATCACGTTTATCGTTTACGTCTCCGGAGCGGTCGATCCGTGCCTTCCGATGGGTACGCTCTCCCAATACTGGTCAATGAACGTCGCGGACTACCTTCAGGCGTCCGGCTGCCCGGGTGGATGGGGATGGATTATGATGGTGGGACGCGGTGACCTCCTCAACTTCATCGGAATAGCCATACTGGCCGGCCTCACGATCGTATGCTACATAGCCATTGTTCCCGTTTTGATAAAAAAGAAGGACAAGATATACGTAGTTATCGCCCTGCTCGAGGTTCTGGTGCTTTGCTTAGCGGCGAGCGGCCTCATTTCGGGCGGGCACTGAGAGTAAAGGCCCGCGCGTAATAAGCAAACCGGCAGTGCTCCAGGTTGCTGGAGCCGCTGCCGGTTTTTTCGATCGTTTTCCCGATGACAGCAATCAGCTGCTACGGTATTGCTTTTCGCGCTTTGTTTCCCTCGAGGCGTTTCAGGCTGCCTCCGAGTGGACTCTCGGGATGAGTCCACCGGCATCAGGAATGCCGCAGCTGGGCAGATCGCTTGTACGTCAGTCCCGCGTACTTGTAATCGTCGATGTGCTCCTTGCTGAACTCGATCCCGGTCAGCTTGAAGAAGCGAGGCCAGCCGATGCGATCGATGAACTCGCCCATGCGCTCATACTTGCGGGCATGCTTTACCCAGACCTCCACGATGTTCCTGACGGCCTCCACGACCTCCGGCCAGCGAGGAGGATTGTTGGGGATATAAGGGATCGCCAGCTTGGAAAACCTGGGCTCCGAGCGGGCGTTGGAAACCTTGCCGCCGACCCAGATGGACAATCCATCGTTCAGGGGGTCATTGAGCGGCATGGATGGGCAGACCGTATAACAGTTGGCGCAGAACATGCACCTGTCCTCTTCCACTTCGACAGATGACTGGCCATCTACCGTTGCCGGGCGTATCGCTCCCGTGGGACACGATGCGATCACATTGGGAATTTCGCAGACCTTGTTGAGGTTGCTGTGGTCGATACGCGGAGGGCGGCGGTGGATACCCAGGATGGCAATATCCGAGCAGTGCACGGCGCCGCACATATTCAGACAGCAAGCCAGTGCGATGCGGAGTTTGCCGGGAACCTCCTTCCCCGCAAAGTACTCGTGCAGGTCGTCCATGACGGACTTGACGATCCCGGAAGCATCCGTCGCAGCGGAGTGACAGTGAACCCACCCCTGCGTATGAACGATATTCGAGATCGCCGCGCCGACGCCGCCCACGGGAAAGCCCTCGGACTTCAGTTCTTTGATCAATGGATCGATCTTGGATTCGTCCGTGAGCAGGAACTCGACGTTGTTCCGGCTCGTGAAACGCAGGTAGCCATCGCAGTACTTATCAGCCAGTTCGGCGTACTTGCGCAGATACTCCACACTGACCAATCTCGGGGAACCGGCGCGCACCGTGAACAGCTTGTCTCCCGATTCAGCGACATGCACCAGAACGCCGGGTTTCAGGCGCTCGTGGTATTTCCACTTGCCGTAGTTCTTCTTGATGATGGGCGGCATTAATTTCTCGTAATGCGGCGGCCCAATATCGGTTTTTCTTTCTTTAGCTTCGGCCATTCTTCATCCTCCTGATCCGCAAACAGTCAGCCGGCTGATATTGTCGCCGGGCGGTTATTCTCCCTCTTCTTCATCTTCTTCGAAATACTCTTCAAAGAATATGTATGGGTTCTCGCGAGGGTGGGCGATCATCTCGGGAATGGGCTCCAGTTCGATTTCTTCGAGGAAGTTGCCCAAGCCCACTCGCTGCATGAGCTCGCCTACACGCTCGCGGTTCTTACCGTGCTCGCCCCAGAAATCCCATATCTTCTCGGTCAGCTCCTTGATTTCCGTATAAGGGGGCTCGATTTTTATGAACGGGATGAGGACCGAAGAAATGATTGCGCCCTCCAAAATCGGAGCTTTGGAGCCAAGAAGAATAGTCGCTCCCCGATCCTTGCCTGGACTGAGGGCCTTCGGCATGACGTTGATGCAGTGCATGCACTTGACACAGTTCTCGTTGTCGATATCGATCTCCTTGCCGGCCCACTGAATGCACTTTGTCGGGCAGTTGCCGCATACATCTCTCTCGATGTTCATACCGTCATCGGCATAGGCTTTGACAGCGGCCTTGTCGACTTGTATGTCATCCCGCCATGTGCCTATGATGGACATGTCCGCTCTGGCGATCGACGCGACACAGTCATTGGGACAACCGGCGCATTTGAATTTGAATTTGTAAGGGAAAAACGGCCGGTGCAGCTCGTCCTGAAAGGCCATGGTCAGATCGTGAGTGAGCGCCAGCGTATCGTAGCACGCCCACTCGCACCTGGCCTGGCCGATGCAGCAGCTAGGCGTCCGTACGCAGGAGCCCGACCCGCCGAGGTCGAATCCCGCATTCGTGAGTGCCTCGAAAGTGGGCTCCAGCTCGTCGGTGCTGGTTCCCAGGAGAATGATATCCCCGGTGGAACCGTGCATGTTGGTAAGACCGGAGCCGTGCTCTTCCCAAAGGTCTGCCAGGGTCCGAAGTGAGTCGGACGTGTAGAACCATCCGGATGGCTGGTTGACGCGCAGGGTGTGGAAGTGAGCTACATCGGGGTATTCTTCCGGCAGATCCGAGTAACGGCCGATGACGCCGCCGCCGTATCCAAAAACGCCGACGATCCCGCCGTGCTTCCAATGCCCGATCTTCTCGCGGTACGATCGCTCCAGCAGCTGGAGCAGGGCTCTCGCCCTCGGGTTTTTCTCGGCCACAGACTTTATCTGGGTGACAAAGCTGGGCCAAGGTCCTTTCTCTAGTTCGTCTAGTAGCGGGGTTTTCCCGTTGCCGGAATCCGCCATAGTGCCTCCTCCTTGGATCAGCGTTTACCAGCCCCACAACGGGGCCTTACGTTTGTGTGATTCTCCTCTTCCTATTTAGAATGTCTCGTTTGCTGGCTAATATGAAGCTTCAGGCTATGCCACTTCAGGCAGTTTGTCAACCTCCCTCTGCTAAATCGCTTATCTGATCTGTTCTGTTTTTTCCCGGACGCTGACCACGATCTTGTAAAGCAGCGTCAGGATCAGAAATCCAATGCCATACACGCCAATAGTGATCGTGATTTCAGGTCCGGTAGGCGTGTACTCGGTGATCCCTCCGAGCGGAGAGGGGATGAATCCAGTGACTATCAACCCCATGCCTTTCTCGATCCAAATGGAGACGATTACCGCAAGACAAATAATGGCCAGGAGATTTTCTTGTTTGCGCACTTTCGGGATCACCAGCAGCACGACGGCAGCAACAGTTAGCAGTCCGGACACCCACATCCATGGGGCCAGCGTGCTTTTGCCGTGCAGGCCCATGAACAGGTATTCGAAATGATGCATATGGTGCGGCAGGTCGCTGTAGAGCGCTGTAAAGAGTTCGACGAGCACGAAGAAAAGATTGACCACCATCGCGTAGGCAACGATTGTCCCAAGCTTCTGGATCGCTTCTTTTCCGGGATCGAACCTCGTGTACTTCCTCAAAATGAGGGCAAGAATGATCAGAAGACTCGGGCCGGAGGCGAAAGCCGAAGCCAAAAAGCGCGGCGCCAGAATGGCCGTCATCCAGAAAGGTCTTGCCGCCAGCCCGGAGTACAGGAACGCAGTAACCGTATGGATGCTGATCGCCCAGGGGATGGAGAGATAAATGAGCGGCTTGATCCATGTGGACGGCGGCGCTCCCTTGCGCTCGGCATCGAACGTCACGAAGCCGATCACCAGGTTCAATACGAGGTAACCCATCAGTACGACCGAATCCCAGAACATTACCGAATTCAGCGTTGGATAGAGAAGCACGTTCAGCACTCGCCTTGGCTGACCCAAGTCGACGAAGATAAAGAGAGCGCACATGACGACGGCCGATACCGCCAGGAATTCGCCCAGGATGACCATCCTTCCGAACTTTTTATAATTGTGCAGATAATAGGGAAGGACCACCATCACGGCGGAAGCGGCGACTCCGACCAGGAAGGTGAATTGCGAGATATAAAGACCCCACGCGACATCGCGGCTCATTCCGGTCACCGTTAAGCCCTTGATGAGCTGATGGCTGAAAGCCGCGGTGCCGGCGACGATAACGAGCACCCAGAATCCGACGAGGGTCCAGTATCTCTTCGTTCCTTGAAACGCTTGCTCCAGCATAATGACCTCAAACGATATAAAAGACGTTCGGACCAGTGCCGAGGCTCACCTTTCTGCAAATCGTGTGGTTCTCACGAAGCACCCGTGATACCTCCGAGTTGGGATCGTACAGA
Organism: Candidatus Latescibacterota bacterium; assembly: GCA_011772205.1. GTDB lineage: Bacteria > Krumholzibacteriota > Krumholzibacteriia > WVZY01 > WVZY01 > WVZY01. Next base: position 56,777 of record WVZY01000016.1, on the reverse strand, counting down.
TCCCCGAACGTCAATGCGCCTTCCATGCCCGGTATATTCTTGACGGCTGCGACACAGGCAGGCTCTTGTCCTTTCCTGAGGCGCTCCGCGCAGAAGTTGCATTTCTCTACAACGCCCTTGGCCCTCGTAGGGAATGGCGTGAGGTCACCCTTTATGTAAGGGCGCGGATCTCTCCAGTTGAAGCTTCGGGCGCCGTACGGACATCCGGCGATGCAATAGCGGCAACCGATACACCTGTGCATGTCCATCATGACGATGCCATCCTCTTCTCTCTTCCACGTGGCCTGTGTGGGACAGACTTTTACGCAGGGGGGATTCGTGCAGTGGTTGCAGAGCACCAGCACCGGTTTTCCCTTCAGGTAATCAGCGGTGTAAGGATGAATCCCTTCGGGAAATGCATCTTCGTAAGTCTCACTCCATATCCATTTCACTTCTTCTTCGGGATCGGGGATCTCGGGTACGTTGTGCTCGCGGTTGCACGCCTCGATGCAGGCACGACGCACTTGCTCGCTCAGGCATTTTTGGATGTCGATGACCATGCCCCATTGAGTGGAAACGGCTGCCCCGGTCCTGAGCTCTTTTTCACTGGCCGATGCAATGGTACGCAGGAGCGGGAAGCCACCGCCTACACTGAGCAGGGCAAAACCGAATTTCTTCAGAAAGTCCCGCCTACTCTCGTCCATCGTTCATTGTCCCTCCGGCTCGACATGGCAGCCCCAGCAATCGTTGTCGACATCGGCATAATCGTGACACCGGGTGCAAAATGTCTCCCTCTTTGTATGGCAATTCATGCACGTCCCCGTGAGGCTCATCTCGTATATTTCGCCAAAAGCCTGGGATGTGTAATTTTTCTTACCTTGACGAACGACCGCGTCACGCCATTCGAGCAGAAGATCCATGTGATGTGCGGTCATGAAGTCTTTGTCTTCGACACATCTGGATTCACCTTCGGGTAGTTCCAGTTCCGGTCGCGGCCCGGCGCCCCCTACCGCAAAGTTGTACAAAACCGGAAAAATCACAAGGGCGAGGAAGATGACCAGTCCGACGATGCTCTTGCTCTTGTCATTCATTGCTGGATCCTCCCTTTGTCGTGTGCATTCCCTCGATCGTCTCCAGGTGCTCGATATTCCCCTGGGCGGTATCCTCTTCTTCGGCACCGGGGATCGTTTCCAGGCGCAGGTTCTTTGTGCGCTTTTTCTCACCCTTGAGTATCATCGCATTCGCTACGAGTTCGCTGATGCCCGTCACTTTCACGCCGGGTGCCCAGTAGTCGCATACCGTAATCAGCGTGGCTCTGTCGATGGCACACATCGCCGCGAGCTGATTCACTCCGTATTTCTCCTGCACGTATTTGACGGCGCTCCCCCTTGGGAGCCCGCCGCGCAAGCGCATTTCCATATTTTCGTCCGTTCCCAATCCGGCACCGCCCCCGCAGCAAAACGTCTGTTCGCGGATCGTGTTCTCCGGCATCTCGAAGAAGTTGTTGCACACACTCTTCATCACGTACCTCGGCTCCTCGAGGATGCCCATGCCCCGTGCCGTGTTGCAGGAATCGTGGAAGGTGACGCGTATGTGATCGTTTCGGCTGGGATCGAGCTTCAGCTTGCCGTGCTTGATGAGATCGGCAGTGAATTCCATTATATGGACGATCTTGGCGGACCGGGCGTTTTCGAACACCGTGCCCGTAAAGGGAGATTTCGGCACCTCCAGAAAATCAGGAGGGCCGTTTACGGTATTCATGTACTGGTGCATGGTCCTCCACATATGCCCGCACTCACCGCCCAAGATCCATTTGACGCCCAATCGTTTGGCCTCTGCATATATCTTGGCGTTCAGCCGCTTGATCATTTCATGGGAAGTAAACAGGCCGAAGTTCCCGCCTTCGGAAGCGTACGTGCTCCACGTGTAGTCGAGGCCAATCTCGTTGAAGAGGATCATGTAACTCATGCAGGTTTGGATGCCCGGTTCGGCGACGTAGTCACCGGAGGGTGTGACGAAGAGAACCTCCGCCCCTTTCTTGTTCATGGGGATGTCGACCTTGATACCGGTCGCTTCCTCGATGTCATCCACCATGAATTCCAGCGTGTCGAGGAGGCCGTGCGGCGGAATCCCCAAGTGGTTGCCGGTCCGGAAGCAGTTGGCCACCGGTTCGATCGCCCAGTTGACGTACAATCCGAGCAAGCCGAGGAGCTCTCTGCCCATCATGGTGATCTCAGCCGTATCGATGCCGTACGGGCAAAAGACGGAGCAACGCCGGCACTCGGTGCACTGGTAGAAATAATAAAACCATTCCTTGATGACATCGTAGGTGAGCTCGCGCGCTCCCGCTATTTTGCCCAGGATCTTTCCCAAGGCAGTGAAGTCTTTCCGATAGATGGAGCGCAAGAGCTCGGCGCGAAGCACGGGCATGTTCTTCGGATCTCCCCCTCCGATGAAGAAGTGGCACTTATCCGCACAGGCTCCGCAGCGAACACAGATATCCATGAACAGCCTGAAGGTGCGGTACCTGCGCAGCCGTTCCGCCATCCCGTCGAGGACGATTTCCTTCCAGTTTTCCTGGAGCTTCCAATCCTCGTCGGTAACGGCCCAGTTCCTCGGATTCGGGAGGTCCAGATACTTCAGGTTCTTGGCTTTTCCTGGATAGATATAGGTGCCCGGCCTGAAGTCGACGGGAGTATCCATCCACCCCGTTCTCGGCGGGTGATAGTCCACCTTCAAAAGATCTTCGTGCTTGTAATAGCCGGGTTCGTCAAATTTCGCCATGGTCATTCTTTCTCGACCGGGATGCCGACAGCCTTCATCTTTTCCCTGAACTCATCCTCGTATTCCTCATATGTATGTACCTTTACGGGATAGTCCCATGGATTGGCATGATGAGCCTCCCGGTTGGTGTTCGCCAGGTTCCGCGTGGGGCTAAAGAACACGCCGGCCATGTGGACCAGCTTGCTGAATGGGAAGTAGCCCAAGAGCACGCAAACGAGGAACAGATGCCCGTAGAAAAGTGGGCTGATCGCAGCGGGAGTGACTGGCCGGAAGCTCATGAGTCCCACAGTCAGCTCTTTGACGGACGCGATGTCCGTTTTCGAAATATACCTTAGCCAGAATCCGCTGATGCCGACGCCTATTAGCAGGAACAAGGGAAAATAATCGTTTACGAGTGAGATGTAGCGCAGTTTGGGATCGCCCAGCCTCCTGAACAACAAGTACAGCAGGGCTATCGGGAATATAAATGACGTCACGTAGAAAACCGGGGCCCCGATCTGCAGGAATCCATCCAGTTTGTGCAGGAACGTGATGGCACCAGGTACCGGTTCGATGAAGAGCCGAATGTGCCTCAATAGTATAATGAGCATCGACCAGTGAAACGCCATGGACCCGAGCCACAGCCATAAGCTGGACCCGTACGCGACATGTCCGTCTTCGTGCAATTCCGTTTTCGTATTTTTCAGAAGCGATCGGAAACAGAGAATTTCCAAAGCCATTCTGCCGATAACACCGAGTGTGCTGCTGGGGTTGTCCAGCTTTGACTGCTTGATCCACGGAAGCGACTTCTCCTGCCCGGATGTCGTGGGAATGCGGAAGGGGACCGGCACATTTGCCCAGATCATTACGCGGTAGATCAACCCGCCCAGAAAAAGAAAAATAGCGATGTATGGAATGACGATACCGAACAGAGCGTCGAGACCTGCTCCCGCTCCTAACAGGCCCGCTAGAAAGAGAAAGACAACTGCTGCGAGCGAAATGAAAACGTTCACTTCTTACCACCCCGCACGGACGAGCTATCGCCGGACAACCCATCGTCATCGGACAAGCGGGGCAATGAGTCCGGCTTGGGATTGCCGGATGACTTGTTGCCACCGGATGGCCCGGGAAGCGACTCCGGATCGGAGTCGTTTCCAGTAAACCTTCCCATTAAAGCTGAAACGCTTCTCTTTACTTCGTTGACTCGAAGCTCGTACACCTGCTCTCGGCATCGTGAATATATATCAAATGCGAAAAGCGCTATTTGGTCGATATCGGTGTCGATCTCCGCCAGCTCTTTGGAGAGTTGGCGGTCTTCTATGTCGTTTCCGAGTTCGGTGCGAATGGCTTTTTTAAGGAGAAAGACGAACGACACTGCCCGCGATGGAGAAAAGTCTTGGATGGCTCTGATTTTAATGATCTCGTTAAGATGACGGCAGACGGTGTCCGCGTCCAATCCTTCGACGATGTTCTCGAAGATAGCGCGCGTACCGACGCGAAACGCATGGCTCACAGGATTGGCAAACGGATCCCTCTCTCGCCTGAGGAAACTCGAAGCATCGCTGGCATATGTGGCCAGTATGTCTTCCAGCCACCTCTCAACGATGGCCGTCTTTTTCTCCTGCAATAAGTCTCTTAGTGTCATCACCAGCCCGTCAGGAAAAGCCGCACACGCATTTATACCCAGTGTGCCACTAAAAACTCATTTTCACCTATATTGCCGTGAATTGGTTGGCAGAGCGGATCCCCAGTGCGCAGTTGGACTTATGCCTGGGGGACTACCAATGGGAAGTATGCCGGGTGCTGGATATTCTGTCAAGTCTTTAACGAAAAAACTGGGAGTGGAAATGGGTTTTTTGGGGGGGATTTTGTGCGGGTGGAAGACGTCGAGCGGGCTGGAGCGATTATATATTGAGAGCAATTCGAGATAATTCATGAAATCAGTATTGTCATAAGAAGGCTTCTGCCGCCCATCTTCATGTTTGAATATCCGGCCTGTTCCTGTACATTAGCCGAAGATATCAACCGACATTTCGGCCTCGTAAATACTCTTATGGCGCGCTGCGGACCACTTCACGCCGGTTGATCTCGTCAGATGCACATTTCCGGGGAAACCATATGATTGAGATCGAAGGAATTCGAACCGCCAACAACATGGAGGACAGATGGAGACGAAAAAACCAACGGCAACCCAATTGAACAAGCTGTGGAAACATGGACAGGAACTTCTGGGCGTGGAATACCCGATCATGTGCGGTGCCATGACGTGGGTCAGTGATCCGAAACTCGTATCGCAGGTGTGCAATGCCGGCGCGTTTGCGAGTCTGGCCTGCGGGAACGTCCCGCCCGAAGTGCTGGAACAGCAGGTCGTGGAAACGCGCATGCTCACCGATAAGCCGTTTGCCGTCAATTTGATTACTGTCGCTCCGAACTACAAGAATCATCTCGATGTGGCAACACAGGCCAAGCTGCCTGTCATTATCTTTGCGGGAGGATTGCCGCGAGGACCCGAAATCGAAAAGGCAAAGCTTTCCAGCGCAAAGGTGCTCGTTTTCGCCTCCACGAATGTGATCGCCCAGCGGATGATTCGCTTCGGAGTGGATGGTCTCATCCTCGAAGGCATGGAAGCGGGGGGACATATCGGTCCGGTCGCCGGCCCGATCCTGTGGCAGCAGATTCTCTTCAAGCACAGCGAAGATATTCCGATCTTCATTGCCGGCGGTGTCGCCACGGGCAAAATGATGGCTCATTTGCTCCTGATGGGTGCGGCGGGAGTGCAAATTGGAACCCGTTTCGTTATGACAACGGAATGTGCTGCGCACGATCGATTCAAGTTGGCATTCAAACGAGCGCAGGCACGCGAAGCCATTGCGACGCCGCAGTTCGATTCTCGCCTGCCCGTCATACCTGTTCGTGCTTTGAGGAACAAGGGTACGGACGAATTCAACAAATTGCAGTTCGAAGTGCTCAAAAAGCTGGATGCCGGGGAGATCGATCGTGAGGGGGCAGTCTTGGAAGTCGAAAAATTCTGGATCGGCGGATTGCGCCGGGCGGTCGTCGAAGGCGATGTGGAGCGTGGATCTCTCATGGCCGGCCAGGCTGTGGGCATCGTAGATGAAATAAAGTCCGTGAACGATGTCATTGATGAGCTCGTTATCGATGCCGAAAGGGAACTGGAGCGTATTGCGGAGGAGTTGTGAGTTCCGATTCCATGATAGAATTTCAATTGGTTTAGGGATAACATTGATCATCGAATCTCTATGCCGCCAGTTTTCGGATGATTGAATCGCCCACCACCTGATAATCGCTGTTGAAGATGATACCTGGGTAGTATATCCTCTTAAAGATAATTACCAACGAGGGAAGGAAAGAGGATGCAACTTGTCTGCGTTTCTAGAGGCACTTTCGCCGGGGGGAAGAGCCTGGCGGAGAAGCTTGCCGGAAACCTAGGATACGGCTGCCTTGCCCGTGAGGAGCTTACCGATGCAGCTACGCATGCGGGGATCCTTGTGGGCAAGTTGGAGATCGCTGTTTCCCGGCGCCAGCCCCTGAGCGAAAGGCTGGCCATCGAGAGGGAACGATTCAAAGCATTTGTCACCGCTACTCTTTGTGAACGGGCCATCGGGGGAGGCCTGGTCTATAACGGCCGGATCGGGCACCTGGCGCTGCCAGGCGTTTCGCACGTGCTCCGAGTACGGGTAATCATGGACCCGGATCAACGCACTGAGGTTTCCATGAACCGGCTCAATCTGAGCCGCGAGAAAGCGTTGAAGTACATCGAGCAGGTGGACGAGGACCGCAGACGCTGGGCGCGAACGCTCTACAACATCGACTGGCAAGACCCGGCACATTACGATATGGTGATCAACCTTTCCCACTTGAATGTGGACAACGCTGCGGCCGCATTGGTCACTGTGGCCCAGCTCCCGGAATACCAAATCACGCCGGCCACACGCAAGGTAATGGAAGATCTGTTGCTCGCTTCGCGGTGCCGTCTGGCTATCGGAGCAGACCAAAGGACGCGGGACTTGGATGTCCAGGTGAGAGCGGAGCGCGGCAGGATTTCGGTGACCTACCTGCCACGCCAGGAGCGCAGCGCTCAATTCATCTCGGACGTGCTCAAAGCGATCGAAGGCGTCGAAGAGATCCTCTGCACGATGGCAACCACTAACATCATGTGGATCCAGGAGCGGTACGATCCGCAAAGCGAGTCACTGAACCAGATCCTGGAGATAGCCAGCAAGTGGAATGCAGCGGTTGAGCTGATTCAACTGGCCAAAAGCGGGACGGAAGTCGGCCAGCTGGCAGGTATCGAGCCCGCTGAAACAGGAGCGGAGACAGAGAGCGTAGAAGAACACGGGGGTATCTTGGATGATGTTGCGGGTGAAGAGGAGGGAATGGAAGATACCGGTCTTCAGCAAACACGGCAGCGCCTGATCGATGCAGGGCGTGCTGGAGGAAGCCGGATCGTGCCCGGCAGCGCTAAGGATCTGATCAGCAGCTTGGACAGAACGGCTCCATACAGTTTGATTGTGGTGGGTGATGTGTTCATGTCAAAATCGGAGTCGGTACGCAAACGGCTTTCACGCGACTTGATCGGACACCTCTCGGGCGCCTTCCGCGTGCCGGTTGTCGGAACGGAGGAGCTGAAGACTCAGTATCTGTTCGGGCCGGCGCAATGGGTGAGGTTTCTCGTCTTTGCAGCGCTGGCGTTTCTCTTAACCTTCCTGATATTCACAAATCAGGAAAAGGCTCTCTCCTTCCTCTCCGGAACAGGAACCTGGAGAAGCATCCTCGCTACAGCAGCCATCTTGTTGTTCGTGCCTGTCTTTGCATACTTATATGGCAACTTTGCACGTCACCTCCTCAAACTATTCAGGTTCGAGTAAGGGAGAACCACATGCCCGATTTCATTTTGGGAAGTTTTGTCGAGATCGACTGGGCAGCAGCCGCCCAGGTGATCTTGCTCGGCTTCATTGGGGGGACGTTGAGTGGCTTCATTGGTAGCGGCGGTGCTTTCTTCATGACCCCCGGGATGATGAACCTAGGTGTGCCGGGTAACATTGCGGTGGCCAGCAACATCACCCATAAGTTCGGCAAGGCCATGATTGGGGCCAAGCGTCACGGGGAGATGGGGCACGTGGACAAGAAGCTGGCCATTTTCATGCTGATCACCGCCGCGGCCGGCATCTCACTGGCGGCATGGCTGATGAAGCTGGCGGGTGTGGCCGGCGGCAAGGGAGAGGAGAAGGGAGCTGGAGCCAATCTGTACATCAGCTTGATCTTCGTATTCGTGCTCTCCTTTGTTTCCATTTCCATGCTTCGTGACATCATTCGGTCCCGTGGAGCGGAGGAGGTCAAACCGTCACGAAGGATCGTAGATTTCCTCAGCCGATTGCACTTGTATCCCTTGATCAACTTTTCGGTGGCAGATGTGAAGGTGTCTCTTTGGATTGTCCTGATCTGCGGCCTGGCAACCGGGTATCTGGCCGGGACCATTGGTGTGGGAGGATTCATCGGCGTTCCGGCCATGATTTACCTCTTCGGCGTCTCCTCTCAGGTCGCCGCCGGAACAGAGCTATTCTTGGCCCAGTTCATGGGCGCCTGGGGGGCGCTGAACTACGGGCTTAGAGGAATGGTGGACATACGGTTAACCTTATTGCTCTTCATAGGCTCCCTCATCGGCATTCACATGGGCGCGTACGGCACGAAAGTGGTGCGGGAGGTGGTTATCCGTTTGGCTACCTCATGCATCATATTGCTGTGCGTGATCAGCCGGGCCGTCAACATCCCAGCTTACTTGCGGCAGCTCGGTTATATCGAATTCGACCCAAGCAAAGACGCCATTTTCAACTCGCTGAGCAAAGGTTTGCTCTTTGCCAGCGGAATCACCGGCGCACTGATCATTCTGTTCTTTGTCTTCAAAGCGTACATACAACGGCGGAAGGTACATGCCTCTTTGATCGCAAGCAAGGAACCCGCCGCGCCACTCTGAAGGGATTCATAATGGAAAGCAAGATAAAGGTATTGCTCGTCGATGATGAAGAGATTGTTGGCAAGCGGCTCAAAATAGCTCTGGAAAAAGATGGATACGCAATCGAAGTCTATCAAAGCGGTCAAGAGGCCATCGATCGATTGAAAAAGGAATTATTCGATATTGTCGTCGCTGACATACGAATGGACGAGGTGAACGGCTTGGATGTTCTGCAGGCTGTTCAAGAGAACTCTCCCAGATCGAAAACGATCATGATCACCGGATACGCAACGGTGGAATTGGCGCGGGAAGCACAGGCAAAAGGTGCTTTCGGTTTCATCGCCAAGCCCTTTCGGCCCAAGGAGCTTCGCAAGTTGCTCGAAAAGGCGACCCGAGAACTCAAGAAATCCTCGGAGGCCGAATAAGACTTAATAGCTGTTCCTATTAGCCGTTCGAATGGCAGAGGTAGGGGATGCCGGAAAGCGATCAAAGCACACATCCGGAGACTCCGAGTCCTCCAGACCTGCACTCGGTACTTACTTCGGAGGGATTTGCGCGGCGGGACAGAGAATACGACGAAGCTGCAGACAAGGCGATCCTGGACAGGCCCATCTTCAACATCCGCTTGCGGTTGATACTGTCCTTTTCTCTCCTCTTCTTATTCACACTGTTTATCACTATCTGGATCATTAGTGTCCTTGCCGGGGTGCACGACAAGATTCTCTTCCTGGAGGCGGCCGACGACTACAAAGTGGAGATTCAGCAAGCCCGCAGGTTTGAGAAAAACTTCCTGCTGTACGGTACCAACCTAGATGATGCCCGTGAACATGCTCGGACGGCTCAAAGTCTCAGCGAGGAAAACGCCGAGCGCTTCCGCAGAGTCGTAGGGGAGAAAACTCTTCGAGACATGAACGAGCACCTGGCTGTTTACATACAGCTCTTGGACGTTGTGGGCCAGGGTAATCGAGCCGAATATGAAGGGGAACTGAGGGAACACGGCGCTAAGGTGTTTGCACAAGCGCAGGAGTTCGTGGTCAAGGAGAGAAGGATGGTTCATTCCATGCTCCACTTGACCCGCAATGTGCCGTTCTACTTTCTGGGAGTGCTGTTCGCGCTCATGATGTTGGTAGTGGCCTTCTTAGCGCGTTACATCCTGAAGGCTTTAAACCGCTTCATCGGGTATACCGACAGGATCGCATCCGGAGATTTCACGCCCATTACTCCAAAGCGCAGGTACCGCGACGAATTCTCCCTGCTCGCTCTGAATATCAACCGGATGGTGAGGGAGCTGGATCAACAGCACCGCATCCTAATGGAGTCCCACAAGCTCCGGGCCATGGGCAACCTGGTTTCGGGCGTGGCACATGAGCTGAACAACCCCATGAACAACATCCTGCTCACTGCCTCATTGCTCGAGGAGGAATACGACTCCCTGGAAGATAGTGAGAAGCAAGAGATGCTCCAGGATCTGGTCGCTCAAGTGGAGCGGACGAAAAAGATTGTTAGGAATTTGCTGGACTTCGCTCGGCACAGTGAGACCAAGTTTGAACCCCTGGACATGAAAACGATCCTGGAAAAGACCGTGGAGCTTGTGGCCAACCAAATACGGATGAAGAAGGTTCGTCTGATCATGGATGTACCGGACGTGCTGCCGGCCGTGCATGGCGACAGTCATCTGCTTGGCCAGGTGTTCATGAACCTGATCATCAACGCTCTGGATGTCCTCCCCGAAAAAGGAGAGATCCGCATCAGCACCAACACGAATCGGCGGGACGGTTTTGTGGGCGTGGACGTCACTGATAACGGTCCAGGCATGCCGGGGCATGTCTTGAGCCAGATCTTCGATCCGTTCTTTACCACCAAGCCCAAGGCCAAGGGAACCGGACTGGGGCTGTCTGTTTCCCGAGGAATCGTAAGGAAGCTGGGCGGGTATCTCTTGGTGAAAAGCGAGCTGGGTGTCGGATCCACCTTCACCGTGCTGTTGCCTGTGACCACCATACCTTCCGATATTACTTCTCGTCCTGAGAAGTCCGAGGATGAGGGAGGAGATGATTGAAGACCCGGTGAACCCGAGTTACCATTGAGTTCCGGCAGGAAGATCTATGGAGGAAGGGAAATACAAAGGACTTGAGGTTCTCGTACTGGACGATGAGCCCATGGTCTGCAGATCGGTGAAAATCGCGTTGCGCAGACTCGGTTTCGAAGTGGAAGCTTTCGAGGATCCGGAGCTTGCCCTCAGGAGATTCGACGAGAAGAAGTTTGACATTGTGGTTACAGATATTGTGATGGGTGACATCGACGGGATTCAAGTTTTGGAGCACGTAATGCAGAAGTCATCCAGTACGAAAGTCATCATCATCACCGCATTCGCCATGATGGATATGGCCCGTAAAGCGATGGCGAGCGGCGCCTTCGATTTCATCGCTAAGCCCTTCGACGTAAACGAGATCCGCAGTATCGTCGCTCGCGCCGCCGACTCGCTCAATGAAGAAGCATCCGGAGCCTGAAAATCAACTCCCCGAAATGTTGCGTGCCCAGCCGCGCTGCCTTGCCGCTATATTCTAGCCGCTATCAATTCCCTCGAATCCCATCGACAATGCTGCTTTGTTGATGATTGCCCGCAGGTCCTTGGGCTTGAAGGGTTTGGAGACGAAATCAAACGCACCTTTGGTGAGCGCTTCTCTGGCCACCTCTACTGAGCCGTATCCGGTGATCATGATCACCCTGGTGTTGGGGCATGTCGACATCACGTGTGCCAGCACCTGGAGGCCGTCCACTTCTTCCATCTTTAGATCGGTGACGACGATGTCGAATTCTTTCTCGTTGAGCCGAGAGAGTGCCTCGGTGGATTCTGTGAACACCTCGACGTCCATCCCGTACTTGCTCAGGGCGGGTTGAAGGCGCTTTCCTACGATGGGCTCATCATCGATGATCATGACTTGTAGACTTTCGCCGGCCGGTCGTTCCTTTCTCTCCCGGGCTGCCGGAGGCCTAACGATTGGTTCCTGATCAACTGCTTCGGCTCGCTTGGGAGCCATTTTCTCCGACCGCGTGATCATGATCTTGTCCATCGCGAGCTTTATTTTGCGCTTGATTTCTTCCCCGGTAACCTCGAATCCGGCATCAGGTTCCCCGGCTTCGGCAAACGAGATCCTCACCATCCAATCTTCAATCTTCTTTTTTACGCCTTTAGTACGCTTTTTTTTCTTTTCCTTCGAGTTTTCCTCTTCCGACAATCAAACCACCTCCCTCGTGGACAGGGTTTGCAACGGGAAATGTCGTGTGGCGTATTCGTTATTCTATGGTTTCTAAGGTTCTTACTATCTCGGTCTTTTCCCACTGGCATTATAACACTTTTTGCGTTAGTTCGGCATAAATTGTCGCTTGCCTGGACTTTTATCCATGGACTTCGGTGTCATTGCTTCGCGTGCTAGTGAGCAATGATGCAGCGATCTTTAAAACCGATGGCAGGTGTGCAACGAAGTCCATCGATAATATTCCCGCGTGCCCGCCGCATTTTGCGGGCTGCATTTTGAAGATATGGATAACGATAGGGCATTATGAGCCTCACTACCTTTGACGGGACGGGTGGAACAATAGGATCAGAAATAGTGGAACAATTTTTGCTCCCATTCGCCGATTGCCAGAGGTCATATTCCATGATATCGGCAAGGAGCCATTCTTTGGCACTTGTCCATTGCGCTCTCATCTGGGAGGAGGTTCAAAGCAAGATGAATAAGGCATTTAGAATCATTTGTCCTGTCTGCATCCTGCTCGTACTCAGTCTCTTCATCGCTTGTAGTAGCGATAACCCCGCTTCTACCAGGAAGCCACCGGAGGAGCCTGTTTTAGCGGGCAGCATTGGAGTTTATGCAGATGAGGAGGGAACTGATCCCAACTTGGTCGACACCGGTGGCACTGTGGTATTTTACGTTGTCCATGACGTCGCGAACGGTGCAACGGCATCAGCTTTCAAGATTGAAACACCTGCTGGCTGGGTACGAATTGGAGCCGAAGTTCAATTTCCGTTGAGTATTGGCGACATCGACGATGGGATCGCAATCGCGTACGGGACCTGCTTATTTGATGCGGTCCACGTGATGACCCTGACGTACCAGTCGCCCGGCAACTCCCCATCAGGTACGTTGTTCAAGGTGCTCCCGCATTCGGTCTGGCCCGAAGGTATCCAGGTCGTTGACTGCAGGAATAACCTGTTGGAGAACGGAATCGGAAAAGAGTCGCCTGTCTCTCTTCCCTGAACCGGGATGGACGTCAAGTAGCTGTGTGGCGTAAATAGGAGTGAGGAAATAAATAATCCTCGGACGCGGGAGCAGTTTTGCTCCCGCGTTCTTTCATAATTTCGCGCTGGTTTCAAGCATAGGAAACTCTAAGACACAGTAGGTTATTTTGCGGACGGATGGGAAACGAGGACTACGGACCTGCGTTCGCTTCGGTCGGTTGTTCGCCATCAGCGGAGGATGCTTGTATGATTGCTGCGTGATGGGGGTTCCTCACCTGCGCAGAGCCTCCCTGCTTGCATCCGCGCAATAGTTCGTCATCCCCATCACGCAGCGCGTCTCGCACGCTCAGTGCGAATAATCCGGAATTTCCATCACGAGGTGTCTCCCTAAAAATAAGCCCGGCTATTGAGTGTATCATTTTCAATAACCGGGCTTATTCGACCCGTGAACGAAAAAGAGCTGCTGGCTATTTGAAAAGCACCGTTATCAATGGCTTGTCGATATCGTTGGCAGAGCGATCCATGGCAATTGACCAAAGAGCTCGTCGTGCAATATTAAGAGAGGTTCAATCTGCGAAACCATCTCTGCCAGTATTTGTCCACAGATTGTCTGGTCACGCTGACGAGAGTCTCCATATCGCAAGGTTTGGAAAGATAGTGAAAAATTCCTTCCTTGGAGAAATGACCTACTTGCTCGGAATTTCCGTGACCGGTTAGAATAATCACAGGCATGTCCGGGCAGCGTCGCTTGATCTCACTATGGAGCACCTTTCCAGACATCCCGGGCATCTTGAGGTCGAGAATCGCTACGTCAAACTTTTGGTCGTTCAACAATTCGAGCGCGATCCATCCGCTCCGGGCGGTAGTCACGTCTATCCCTCGCCGTATCAGCGCTGCAGCTGTGGATGCTAAGAATTCGGCCTCGTCATCCACGAGAATGAGCCGTATCTTCTGCGTTGCTTCTCTCACGAACGACCATCTCCATTCGTTGTCTTCTCGCTCTATTAACGGATTTTGTTGCCTCAGACTATTGACATTGACTTTATTGCTATGCCCCTAATTCCAGAGTGCTCAGCAGCTAATTCCGGAATCTTATTGGATTAAAGCATTCTTACAACTGCTCGTCTATCGTGGCATTTGTGAAAAGAGCCTAGCGGTATTTGCTACAACGCGTGGTGATCTTGAGAAGTACCATTTGCTTCGGGTCTGTTGGCGGACAATTTGATTGGGTTCCCTTGCGTGGAGTTAGCAGAACTGAGGCGTGGTGAGAGCGCATAGCCTTCCGTAGCAAGCATCGCCCGCCGCAGGCGGATGACGTAGCGAAGGGGGCGTGTAGTGAGGAATTCTAATTATACAGTCTTCACAAAAAGCCCGGCTGCCGAGTCCATTACACTCGACAACCAGGATTCATCACCCAGCAACTTGAGAGAAACGAAAGCTACTTCAGAACGGAGCGGATTACCGCTGAATAGATCTCTTCTGCTGAACCATCCCCCTACCACCAATCTTCCGTCCCGTGGCAGCTCGTGCTGTTCAGGCCCGAGCACGAGCCACTCTGATACGTCCCGCCTTTCAAGAAAGCAACCGTTTTCAATCCGTCGACGTGCAGCTTCTTATCAATGATGCTCAATTGTCGGCTCACCACCGAGACGTGGCACTCAATGCAGTCCAGGTTCTCCTCTTGTATATGGTCGCGATGCTGGCCGCTAAGTGAGTTGGGATTGCTGCCCACATCGTGACACGAGCCGCAATCCGCCTGATCGAATCCCGTCCACACGGGGCTGTTGGACATGTTGCCGCCCGCAAAGCTCCCATGGCAGTAGATACTGCTGCAAGTCGCCGTGGAGCGGGTCCAGGACGCCGACGGTCCCGCCAGCGGACTGAAAGTCATCTCGGCAATCGAATCCAAACCAAGATGACCGTCGTCGATCAAACTCGAAGGAACCTTGTGGCAATCCGAGCAGGCAAACGCATCGGCCAGCGTGCCGCCTTCCATATGGAGGGTATGCGCACCCACCGCCAGCTGGTCCGCCGAAGTCTCTCCCCGGAGGCCCAGCGGTGGCGCGCCGGTCAGATTGTCGACGCCTCCGTGGCAGCCCACGCATACCTCGGGGCCTGACCCATGACAGACATCGCAGATGGAAGGGTCTCGTCTCAGGGTATCTGCCCGGCCGTTCACGTGTAACGTGAGGTCAATGATATTATGCTCTGTATCTATTACAGATGCGTGGCAGTCAGCACACAGCAGTCCGGCCGTCTCGATATGGTACTCGTGTTTCCATTGTAGCTGAGCTGGATCGCTCCCCACATCGTGGCAGGAGCCGCAGGTGGCCTGACCGGTGCCGGTCCAAATAGGAGCATTGTTGGCATTGCCACCAGTAAAGCTGCCGTGGCAGTAAGTCCCCGCGCAGGTCCGTGAGGACCGGTTCCAGACAGCATTGCCACCGTCGGCAATCCCGTGCCACGTTATTTCCGCAATGGAGTCGAGAGGTTGCCCGCCCGGCGGTGATAGGTCGAGATGGGTGGGACTGAACAAAAAGAGGGGAACAATGTGGCAAGCGTTGCATGACAACGGGGCGGCTATGGATGACGCGTCGAGGTGGGTGGTGTGCGCACCGACGGCCAGCGTCGTATCCGATGTTTCTCCGCGAAGCCCGTATGGCGGGGCGCCGGTGATGTTGTCCAGGCCGCCGTGGCAGGCGATACAGTTGCTCGAACCAGGACCATGACAATCCACACAAGCGACGCCCACCCGGCCGCCTGGCTCATCGATACCGTGACAGTGCGCACAGCTTACCGTACCGTCCAGGGAAACGAAACGGCCGTGGAAATCCGGCGATTCCTCATCCATCCAGCTCTCGGGGTGGGCTCCTGGAAGCGTCGTTGGATTTCTCTCCGTGCTGCAGCCGTGCGTGAGTGTTGCGGCAATCAATGCACAGGCCATGAGCCAAAGCTGCGTGATGTGTTGTCTGTATCGCGGACGAATCATAGCCTCCTAGTCCTCTTCGTACCCGTGGCAGTAGCCGCAAAATCCTTGTCCGGATCTTCGCGTATTCGTATGACAGCGGTAGCAGTAATAGCCGTCATCCCTGTGCCACGGCCCCTTCGAGTCGAATAAAGTCAGGTTCGATGCATGAAAGCGCGGATCGGTACCCCTCAAACCATCGGCGTCGCGGTGGCATCCGCTCCGGGCGCACGTCGGATCGGCGGAATCGTGGCACGATGCGCAGCTCTCCACATCCCGCCGGGCCGTGCGGCCGTGATCGGTGAGCCACGCAACCGACGAGTGCAGGAGCGGGATGCGGTTTTCCCGCTCGTGGCATGCGTAGCAGAAGGAACGGTTGTCATGGCATTTGGCGCAGTCGAAGCGCTTGTTTTTTGCGTCCAAACCGTGCGTATAAATATAATTGAGATCATGTATGCTGCCCGTTAGATTATCGCCGCGATGACACTCGAGACATGAATTCTCCCGCCGGTGGCACTGCGTGCACCATTCCCGCTCGAGAGCCGCCCGATCCCCGTGCTGATGCCGCCACTCTGCCGGATGAATATCTGCTAACGTGAGATGGTCACCGTGGCATAACGCACAGCCGTCGTCTGCCTTCACCCCGTCATGACACGCGAAGCACTGGCGCATGGTCGGCATGTGCTCGTGCGATGGTTCCGAGCTGGTAGCGATGGTGGCGTGGCAGGTGGCGCAATCTAT
Source organism: Candidatus Latescibacterota bacterium (assembly GCA_011772205.1). GTDB lineage: Bacteria > Krumholzibacteriota > Krumholzibacteriia > WVZY01 > WVZY01 > WVZY01. Next base: position 40,115 of record WVZY01000016.1, on the reverse strand, counting down.
ATTGCGGGCAAGATGATTCTTATGGCTGAAAATGATCATTCGCTCCGGGTGCGGAGACGCCTGCGGATCGTCGGGATCTCGGTGACACGACCCGCAGTCCTCATCGGCTTCGATGTCGTGGCAGTCCCCGCAAACATCCATTGACGGGAAATTCCGATCCTGTGCGTCAGCGCTCTCCTCGATATCGGCATGGCAATCGGTGCAACCCAGATCGGTATGGTCGGCGTGCGCGAAAATTATATCGCTTTCCGGTACGTGCAGCTCGACACCAGGGTATCTGCTCGCGAGGATCGTTCCGGAGATCAGTATCGTTATCATGGAAATGACGGCTGCCGCCCGCATCATCTGTCCTTTCACCCGTTTTTCGAACTTATCGAGAAGTCTTTCGAGATCCGAAGAAGGAACCTGCTATCGTCTTTTAGAACCGCGTTTCGGAGATACTGGCCCTCCGTCACGATCGTCACTCCCCAGCCGGGCCGCCAGCGAAGCCCCGCCGTTGATGCATACGCATCGGAACGCTCCACCTGCTCCTGCTGGACACGATAGCGGAACAGGTTGGCGGATGCGTAACAGTCCAGCCGGTCATTCAACCTGACGTTGACATGACCGCTCACGCCGTCATTGTCTCCCGCATATCCTGTCTGGTGAATCCATGAGACCGAAACCAGCGGCGTGCTGACACCGATTCCGGTCCGCCACGCATCTTCGTCGCTCGACAGGTCGGCCTGCACGTTGGCCAGGACGGATAGCTGCCGCCACACGCGGCGGCGCGCTTCGACCCGGCCGATCCGGTATTCTTTGAAATCGATCAGCGCGAAGATCGAGTTGCTCGCCACAAACGGCTCCCGCCATCCGTATTCGCCGGATACATACCACGCCCCCGGCCGGTAGACCGCCCGAGTCAGTATTTCGGCCAGGCGGAGATCGGCGGCGTTATACGACACCCGTCCGTAAATCTCAGCCGGGCCAAACAACCGGTCGACATCGATCCCCACGCGATGAAAACTCTGGTCGCCGTCGCGCCGTCTCAACATCCAACTGAGACCCAATTTAGTGGCCCTGTCCGGTCGCGCAATGAAGTGACCGCCGAGCACGAGATCATCGTCCAGCGAGCGCACCTTATCTGGATCTTCGCTCGATACCGAACTCCCGCCGAAGACATTGAGACTCAAATTTTTGGCACGGCGAAAATGGAGCCGTCCACCGTCCATGAGAGCACTGCCAACCCCTGTATACACGAACTGGCGCCCGACATACACATCGGTCCAGGTCGGCAATCCCGACAGGTGAGCGTAGGCGTCATAGACAAACAGTTCGGGATCGGACGTTAGCTTATCGGCGAAATCCGATGTCCAGCGCAGCGACGTATGGAAGCGGAGCGATCGGCCGTCCTCCGCCCTCCACGCCAGCATATTCGCCCTAAACCGAAGGTACGGACGAATGTGATCATCGTTGGATCCCTGATAGGCGTAAAGGTCGCTCGAAATCCGGCCGGTCAGTTCGTACGAGTCGGCAGGAAAAGGGAAGATGAGGAGGATGATCAATATTGTTGAAAATACGGAAAGTATCTTTTTCACGTTGGCTGCTCTTACTCACTTGAGAAAAGTTCACATTTGCACTGGCTGAGTGAGTTGAAGCGCATTATAGTACTTTTCGGAGTTCATGTGTCAAGAATTATTAATAGATCGGATCCTTTGAGGAGTCTATCGAGCGATAGGAGGGGATGCCGTTTTTAGCTCATTTTATGGCAGAGATCTAATCAGGATGTTGGAATGGTGCACCATTTGCTAGAAGATACACTCACCGAAAGGGTCAACGATGTTCCAAAAGTCGCTACAGAGATCCTTGGTTCTTAGCTTTGCTCCACCGGCGCTTGCAATGCTGCTCCTTTTTGGCTGTGATGAGAAGGGCGGTGATGGTCCCCCGCTCGTGTCGAACGGGCCCGACACGCTGGCACCGAGTGTGCCCCAGAACGTCGCTGCGAATACCTTTTCCAATACACGAATCGATGTCTCGTGGTCCCCGAGTACGGACAATGTCGGCGTTGATGGTTACCGGGTGTATCGTAACGACGCAGCCGTTGGTGTCACGGCTGTGACCACCTATGCCGACACCGGTCTCAGTGCGGGGACCAGCTACAGTTACCGAGTGAGCGCCTTTGATGCCGCCGGCAACGAAAGCGAAAGGTCCGGTCAAGCGACGGCCACGACCTCCGCTGGGAACGTCTATCTGGTTGGTCCCAATAGAGCGTATACCAGTATTCAACAAGTGGTGGGGCTGCTCATACCCGGGGATCTCGTATTGGTAGATGGGGGCAATACCTATTCGGGTGGTGTCATTTTCAGCAGGGCAGGATCTGCTGCACAGCCCATCACCATCCGGGGGGTCAAGGTCAGCGGCAATCGCCCGGTCATCGATGGTGGCACCGACGTCGTGGAGTTCAACATGAACCACTACGTGTTCGAGAGCTTCGAGATTCGCAATGCAGGATTTCGCGGGCTGTACCATCATGCAAACGACATCACGATACGCGACTGCATCGTCCACGATTGCCCGCATGGCATCCTCGGCGCAGACCAGGGCTCGGGCAGCCTCACTGTGGAGTATTGCGAGGTCTACAGCTGCGGCGAAGGGACCGGCCGTCATCAGCTATACATCGCAACCAACGAGGACGACTACCCTGGATCCGTATTTCGTCTGCAGTACTGTTACATCCATGACAGCAATGGCGGGAACAACGTCAAGAGCCGGGCCGAGCGAAACGAGATCTACTACAACTGGCTGGAGGCGCCTTATTACCACAACCTGGAGCTCCTCGGGCCGGATCCTGCCGGGGGAGTCGCAGAGGAGACGGCACGGGAAGACAGCGACGTGGTCGGCAATGTGTTGATTGCCAGGCGCTACAGCCGCAATGTGCGTATTGGCGGCGATGGCACCGGGCAGAGCAATGGGCGCTATCGCTTCATGAACAACACGTTCATTCATTACAGCAGCAATCCCAGATCTCACATCTTTCCGCATTTCGGCGTCGAGAGTGTGGAAATGCACAACAATATCTTCTACATCACCTCTTATTATGTGCTCGATGATTCCGAAGCCAATTGGGTATTCGGCAGGCGGGTGAGCGGGAGCAACAACTGGGTTCACACGGGTGCTGGATTCCCTCCGGAATGGACGGGAACCCTTACCGGGTCGGATCCAGGGTTGGTAGATATGGCGGGCAACCTGCTCAGGCCGGCGACCGGCTCCCCCGTGATCGACGCGGGAACACTGACGACGACCAGTCCAGACGGTTCACCGTTTCCGAATCCGCTTCTAACGCCGGGCTATCATCCGCCGGAGGCCGTGCTCATCCCGGTGGGAACGGCTGAGGTGCGCCCCCTTGTCGGCATCATTGATATTGGTGCGTTTGAGTTTCAGTAAATCCCTGCAGTCATCGATACAGTGACTTGATCAGTCCCCAGGTTCGACTCTCCGCGGGGACAACATCGCTATGCAGCGCTGCCGCGGACAAAGGATTCGAGCCGGTAGGCTCCGTTGCCTGAATGCGAATCGATGTGATGAGCGCACCCGGAGCGATCCCGAAATCATCCAGTTCAATTTCGATTGCCATGACACCGGCCCAATGAGGCCCGTGGAAGTCATACCAGTACAAATCGGAGATACCCGCGTAGATTGCCCTGTCGGGAGGAAACGCGATGAAAGTTTCAAATCCTGCACTATCACCCACAGCTATGTTGTAGCCGCTTGTAGCGGTAAAAGCTGCGTCGAATAGGACCAGATCCGACCCTGTTTGATTCACAACAACGTTATCGATGAAATCCAATTGAAAGACCATATCGCTTGCGATGTGCACACCGGCATCGATGCCTATACCACCGTATCCAGCCAGTCCGTTCTCTGGCGGCATGCATATACGGTAGGTTTGTCTGTGGAAACAGCCTGATGTCCAGGGCGTGCCGGCGACCTGCGTGGCCTCATCGGCAAAAGCGGACGTGGCCAGGGTGTAGTTACCGATCTGGACATGCGCATGGACGGGCACGGCGCCGGCAACCAACAACAGTAATGACAAAAAGCCTAATCCCCTGCAAAAGTGTTGGGTTGCTGACGCAGGATTGGGGGGACAGCGAAAGAGCGACCGCATAGTGCTGGCGCACTTATGTGACGTCATCTTATGGTGGGATTTCGGAGCAAACACGACAACCTCCTTTGAGATTAGCTATTCGTTCTTACATGCAGAAGAACTTTTAGCTCAGGATCGTCTTTGTTCGCTCCGTGAGTTACAAGACATGTGCAGTGCAGACTTTTGATGATTATGGCACATATCCTGCGCCAAGGATAGCTCTTACTTCTTGCAGTTAGGGGGCCCAGAACGGACTCGAGCTGAACAGTTTTGGATGATTGATCTTCCCCTGAATTGATGGAAACATCGAAAAGGTGCCGTAGCACGTATCTGCTCTGCAGCAGGGCATCCATACTAGGATCGTTGGGCGACCAATCAAACCTCAACGCGGGCGGCCACGAGTTTCCTCAACAGGCGTACCAGCTGACGCCGTTCCGCTTCGCTGAGCGGAGACAGTGCCTGGTTGGCGTGCTCGAAGCGCACGCCGACGGCCCGGTCGATGACGTCCTTACCCTTGGACGTGAGCCTGACATTCAAGCTCCTGCGGTCGTTCGGATCGGGGTGACGCTCCACGAGGCCTGCTTCCTCCAGGCGGTCGAGCCGGTTCGTCATGGCCCCGGACGTCAGAATGGCCGCCTCACATAATTCCGATGGGGACATCTGGTAGGGAGGCCCTTGCCGGCGCAGGCTCGCCAGTACATCGAATGCCCAGTTGGGCAGGTTCAGCTTGGCGAGTCTCTTGCCAGCAGCGTGCCTCAAGTCTTTGTGAAGATAAGAGATACGCCATAGTACTTCCAGGCCCGACGTGTCGAGGTCCGGTCGTTCCTTATCCCACTGCTCGCGGACGTTATCGAAAGGGTCTCGTTTCATATCTATAATATAGTGGCTAAAAATTTTTATGTCAAGCATCTTGACATAAAGCTTTATCCAGAGTATATTAATGTCGAGATTAAAATCGGGGGACGGCGCGCACGTGGGGTTCACTGGTTGATCGAAGCGTTAACAATAACGTTAACATTCGCCCGGCATGTTCCCCCGGGTTTGTATATGTGACTTGTGTGCCAGAATAGGAGGATTCAGTGAAGATCCGTCCACTAGCCGATCGGGTTCTCATCGTACCAGAAGAGGAAGAGGAAAAACGAAAGGGAAGCATCGTTATTCCTGACACCGCTAAAGAGAAGCCTCAGGAGGGAAAGGTAATCGCGGTTGGGGAGGGTCGGTTGAGCGAGAAGGGCGAGAGAATCCCGCTCGATGTAAAGAAGGGTGACCGGGTTCTGTTCGGCAAATACTCGGGAACGGAAATTGAGATCGATGGCGATACGTATCTCATTATGCACGAGAGCGATATTCTGGCGACGATCTAGATTTCGTTCTAAATGATGTAATAGGAGGTTCGAGAGCAAGATGGCAAAGCAGCTAGTGTATGATGCCGAGGCACGCGACAAGCTCAAGGCAGGGGTGGACCGGCTGGCAAACGCCGTCAAAATCACGCTCGGTCCCAAGGGAAGAAACGTTGTCCTCGAGAAAAAATTTGGAAGCCCAATCGTGACCAACGACGGAGTAACGATTGCCAAGGAAATTGAACTTGACGATCCGCATGAGAATCTCGGTGCCAAAATGGTAAAAGAGGTTGCCACAAAGACGCAGGACGTCGCCGGTGACGGGACGACGACGGCAACGCTCCTGGCGCAGAAACTCATCCACCTGGGGATCAAGAACGTCACCGCCGGAGCCAACCCAATGGCGCTCAAACGCGGCATTCAGAAAGCCGTGGATGCCGTCGTCGATGAGATCCGCAAGCGCAGCAAGCAGATCAAAGACCGGGAACAAATCGCCAGTGTCGCGACGATCAGCGCGAATAACGATCCGGAGATCGGAAGACTCATTGCGGATGCGATGGACAAGGTGGGAAAGGATGGAGTGATCACGGTCGAAGAGGCGAAGGGCATGGAGACGACGATGGATATCGTCGAAGGGATGCAATTCGACCGCGGTTACATATCACCGTACTTCGTAACGGACGCAGAGCGAATGGAGACCGTGCTGGAAGGCGCGTATGTTCTCATTTATGACAAGAAAATCAGCGGCATGAAGGATCTGCTTCCGATCCTGGAGAAGATTGCCCAGACGGGAACGCCCCTTTTGATCGTCGCCGAAGAGGTCGAAGGCGAGGCGCTGGCGACACTCGTCGTGAACAAGCTGAGAGGCACGCTCAAAGTTGCTGCCGTCAAAGCGCCCGGATTCGGGGACAGGCGAAAAGCCATGCTCGAGGATATTGCGGTATTGACGGAAGCGCATGTTATCAGCGAGGAGGCAGGTCGCAAACTGGAAAGCACCACGATTTCAGATCTCGGTCGTGCGAAGCGGATCACGATCGACAGGGACGACACCACCATCGTCGAGGGTGCCGGTAAGCGGGCGGACATCGATGCGCGTATCAAGCAGATCCGGCACCAGATCGAGGGCACAACGTCCGAATACGACAAGGAGAAGCTTCAGGAGCGTCTGGCCAGGCTGGCAGGTGGGGTAGCCGTTATTAATGTCGGTGCGGCTACAGAAGTCGAAATGAAGGAGAAAAAGGCTCGAGTCGAAGACGCCTTGTCCGCCACACGCTCGGCAGTGGAGGAGGGTGTGGTTCCCGGCGGGGGCATCACGTTGCTGCGAGCGTCCAAGGTGCTGTCCAACCTGGAGCTGAATGGCGACGAAGCCGTCGGTCGGGATATGGTGCGCCGAGCTCTCCAGGAGCCGGTGAGGCAAATTGCAACCAATGCAGGTGCCGAGGGGTCGCTGGTCGTCGAGCATATTATTGGGGGTCCAATGGGGGTCGGCTTCAACGCTGCCACCGGTGAGTATGAAGACATGGTCAAGGCCGGGATCATCGATCCCACGAAGGTTGCGCGGGCCGCAATCCAGAACGCGGCAAGCGTTGCCGCTCTGTTGCTCACCACGGAAGCCGTCGTAACGGACATCCCGGAGAAAGAGAAAAAGCTGCCGGGAGTGCCGGGCGACATGTATTGATGAACGGCGCTAGCAGCCGTTCACTTGAAAGGCCTCCGCCCCAAGATGGGCCATATAAACCGGGCGAGGATCGGAGGGCGGCCGACCTCGCAGGGTTTCAATAATCAGGCAGGTCATGCGAAATGACACTCACTCTTCAGGAGCCGTTCCGCTAGCTGGAGGAGATGACATAGCGGCTCAATCGTTTCTTCGGCAATTGGCAGTTCGCCCACCGGAGTCAAGTCGCGAGGGAGTGAGCGTTCGCGGTTGAGTACCGTCAGTTGAGCCCTGGGCGATCGAAGTCAAAGTTGGCTGGGCTGCGGTACGAATTTTGCAGTTTGCTCACGCGAGTCAGCGGAGCGAATGCGCTGAACGGACCCTCGATCACATCACCAGTGCTCTGCTGCTCGATCGGGATTCGGCTCAGCGCTGAACGAATGGAGCTTCGCCAGCCGACGACTCCATAGGCGCACCATCGACACTGCCCATGAGCCCTTCAAAAGTGGTCGTTTACCGACCATCGCATGCAAACGGTTGGGCGCAGAGGGCCGGAAGAAAGTGAGACGAATGGAAAAAGGAGCAGCTGAGGACAGCGGCGGTGCGCTGTCCGACCCTGGACCGAACGAAGCCACCGCAGACCAAGAATCCTTTCAAGTCACTGCATCTCCCTCGATGGAAGCAACCGGGGATTTCCTGCGTCCCCTCGAAGAGCAGGCGGAAGCCTCCAGCTCGAGTGGCGCTACAAGGAACCTTTATCATGAATCAGGTACTCGTCCCGCTCGCGAGCAGGCGATTGGAAAGTCGATGCCCAATGCCATCGTTTACTGTGAAGGAGCTTTCAATACGCCCAACGGAAAGACGGCGCATGGCCTCGTGCGTTTTACAGCACGTTACAACGTGGTAGGCGTTATTGACAGCCGCTATCGCGGACAGGAGGCCGGTCTGGTTCTGGACGGTAAGAGCTATGACATTCCTATCTTCGGCTCGCTGCAAGAGGCTGCAAACGCATCGCACATGCGAGGCCGCCCTGCCAGCCACATGGTCGTCGGTCTTGCCCCCGATGGCGGCCGCATGGACCCGGCGGTCCGGAGAGATATAAAGCGGGCCATCACCATGGGTCTGAACGTGGACTCCGGTCTCCATGACTTCCTCTCGGAAGATTCCGAGATGAGCGCCTTGGCCGCGAAAAAAGGCGTGATCCTCACCGATGTGCGCAAGCCGCCGCCCAAGTCTGAGCTGCATTTCTTCACCGGCGACATTGCGAAGGTCAACGCGTTCAAGATCGCAGTCCTGGGCACCGATTCGGCTGTCGGCAAGCGAACCACCGCATGGAAGCTGGTGGAGGGTTTTCGCCAAGCGGGATTCACGTGTGAAATGATCGGGACCGGACAAACAGCGTGGATGCAGGGGGTGCGTTACGGCGTCATCATGGACTCGCTGGTGAACGATTTCGTCGCCGGTGAGATCGAGCATGCGGTCTACCTCGCTTGGGTCGAAAGGAGACCCGATGTCATCGTCATCGAGGGACAGGGGAGCCTCATGAATCCCGCTTACCCAGGGGGCTTCGAGATCCTCGCGGCGGCCCGCCCGGACGCGATCGTTCTGCAGCATGCGCCAGCCCGCAAGGATTACGATGGATTTCCAGGCCATCCCATCCACCCAATGCGCAAGCAAATTCAAGCGCTGGAGTTGATATCGGATACAAAGGTAGTGGCGGTGACGATCAATCATGAAGGGATTCCAAAACACCAGCTGCCGTGGGTGTGTGCCACCATCGAACGGCGCATCGGACTGCCCACCGTCGACGTTCTGGTAGATGGACCCATGAAAGTCATCGCAGCTCTAGCTCCCCTCGCGAAAAAGCGGGTGGCCACTGCCCGTTCCGCAATCAAGAGAAAACGAGGTCTCTTACGGGAGAAGTTGGCGTGGATCACGTTTCGATGAAACAGGCCGACCCGCTCCGGATCCTGAACGTCATCGACGAGCTGCATGTTGGACCCGTGAAGGTGGAAAAACGCCGTCTGGTTGCTCCGCACGCCGTTGTTCAAAAAGGTACCCGCCACACCTCCGAGCTGATGTTCCGATATGCCGAAGAGGTGTTCGACCCACAGGATCCCGCCGATGTGAACCTCGCCAATATGATCGCTGCTCAGGTGGCGCTCAATTACGGTCTTTTCTGCGGCAGGATCGTCTTTCACGGGACGTTCGACGCCGTTGACCGCCGCTTTCTGCGTGACATGGCGGAGAACACAGCGCGCGAAATCTATGTAAAGAAGCTTCTCGAGCCAAATCCGTTCTTGAAAGCGGAAGCGGCAAGACTCCCCATAGTCAAGCAAAACCGCTACCTGCGCGCCGAACTCATATTCGAAAGCTTCTCCAGCAGGGAGCGCATTACCTGGGAACCATCGAACAGTAACCGCAACAAGATCGCCGTCCTGTCCAGCGGTGGCAAAGACAGCTTGCTGAGCTATGGACTGTTGAACGAACTCGGTTACGAGGTGCACCCGATATTTGGCAACGAGTCCGGTAGACACTGGTTCACCGCGCTCAATGCTTATCGGCATTTCCACGAGAACGTGGCGAACACGACGCGCGTGTGGATGACCTCGGATCGCATGTTTGCCTGGATGCTTCGGCGGCTGCCGTTCATCAGGCCGGACTTTGCGCAGCTGCGTTCGGATGAGTATCCGATCCGGTTGTGGACGGTCGCCGTATTCCTTTTTGGCGCGCTGCCGCTCGTGCGTAAACGAGGCGCGGCGCGTCTGGTTATCGGCGATGAACACGACACGAGCGCTCGAACCACGTACCACGGGATCACGCATTACGACGGCCTGTACGACCAGAGCCGCTACTTCGACAATGCACTCAGCCGCTACTATGCCAAAAAGAGCTGGCCGTTGAGTCAGTTCTCCCTTCTACGGCCGCTGTCCGAACTCATGATCGAGCGCGTTCTCGTGCAGCGCTACCCTAATTTGTTCGCACATCAAATGTCCTGCCACGCCGCAACCACAGTGGGGAAACGGGCGTACCCCTGCGGGAAATGTGAGAAGTGCCGTCGTATCGTCGGTATGGTACTGGCCAACGGCGGCGATCCGACCCGCTGCGGTTATACAAAACAGCAGATCGACCTTTGCCTGGATGCGCTGGTGACCCAGGGGGTTCATCAGGAGCGGTCCGGCGCCGAGCAGCTCATGTGGATGCTCGAGGAAAGAGAAGTGGTTCGCCTGCGCGGCAAAAGCAAACACGCAGCAAAGCAGCGGCGCGAGATCCTCAAGCTGCGATTCGATGGCGAGAAGTCGCCTCCGGACAGCATTCCAGCCGACATTCGGGCGCCCCTCTACCGGATCCTGCTCGAGCACGCCGACGGAGCGGTACGCCGCATGGGACGGCTGTGGGAAGATGTCGATTTGCTCAACGATCCGGCGATCAACCGCCCGTACCCGTTCGAGAGACGCGACCGGCGGCGCAAGTCACCCAGCCGCAGTGCCGCTCGCAGCAGCATGCACTCGCTGGCGGAAATGACGTGGCCCGAAGCGAAAAAGCGATTCAAGGAAACGGACGTCGCACTGCTGCCCGTGGGCTCGATCGAGCAGCACGGACCGCACCTGCCCCTCGATACGGACGCCTTCGACGCGGAATATCTGGCAACGAGCGTGGCCAAAGCATGCAGCGATCCAAAGCCTATCGTCTTTCCGCTGATATCATACGGCGTGTCGTATCACCATGACGATTTCAGCGGAACGATCAGCATCGGCAACCAGACCCTCGCCAGCATGGTGTACGAGATCGGCATGAGCGCGGCGAAAAACGGCATTACCAAGCTGGTCATCATCAACGGCCACGCCGGCAACACACCGGCGCTAAACTTTGCCGCTCAGCAGATCAACCGCGACGCCCGCATTTTCGTTTGTGTGGATACGGGTGAGACGAGCGACGTGGACATCGAGTCGATGACCGAAACATTCAATGACGTCCATGCCGGCGAGATCGAGACGAGCACGAGCCTGGCCACGCGGCCGGAGCTCGTTCGCATGGAGTTCGCGGAGAAGCTCGTGCCGGAGTTTTCCAGCCACTACTTGAACTTCACTTCAAAGCGCGCCATCTCCTGGCATGCCTTCACGAAAAGAATTTCCGACAGCGGTGTGATGGGCGACCCCACGCGGGCCAGCGCGGAGAAGGGGAAGAAAATGTGGGATGCGATGGTCAAACATCTCGTTGCCTTCGTGGAGGACCTCAAGAAGCTCTCGCTGGACGAAATATTTCAGAAACGTTACTGAGTGCGGTTGGTGTCATGAAGATCACCAAGGTGGAAGCGTGGCCGGTAGAGATGAGGCTGCGCGAGCCGTACACGATAGCATATGAAACCGTTGAAGCCGCGACGAACGTGTTCGTTCGTATCGAAACGTCGCGAGGGGTGACCGGGTATGGCTGCTCGGCGCCCGATGCGAACGTGACGGGGGAGACGTGCGAGTCCGTGCTGAGCGGGATCGCCCAATCGGCCGACCGTTTGCGGGGAGCCGATCCGCTGCGGGTGGCGCGACTCGTCGAGCGCATCAAATCGGTGCTCAAAGGGCAGCCCGCGGCCATTGCCGCATTGGACATGGCCGTCCACGACATTTTGGGAAAAGTCACAGGACTCCCGCTTTGGAGGCTTTTGGGAGGATTTCGTCGGGGTTTCAAGACCAGCGTTACCATCGGCATCATGTCTGTTGAGCAGACCACCGAACACGCCGCGCGCCGTGTTGCCGAGGGCTTCCGTGCCCTGAAGATCAAAGGCGGCCTGGACGTCGATGAGGACATCGACCGAATTCGCCGGGTGCGAGAGAAAGTTGGAGACAACATCGAGCTCCGCTTCGATGCCAATCAGGGATACTCGGTCAGGGAATCACTCAAGTTCATCGTAGCCACCCGGCAAACGCGACTCGAGCTCTTCGAACAACCCACCACGAGCGCTGACGCGGAGTTGTTGGGAAGAGTGACAAAGAAGGCCCATCTGCCGATCATGGCAGACGAAAGCCTCACCAGCCTTCGGGATGCGTTTCGCCTGGCGAAACGGGATCTCGTCGACATGGTCAACGTGAAGCTGATGAAGGTCGGAGGGATCTGCGAGGCGGAGCTGGTAAATGCCGTTGCGCGATCGGCCGGCCTGGAAGTCATGGTGGGGTGCATGGACGAGGCCGCGCTCGCAATTGCCGCGGGACTCAGCTTTGCACTGGCAAGGCCCAACGTGGCGTACTGCGACCTGGATGGACACCTCGATCTCGAGGGCGACCCGTCGGCCGGAGCAGTGATTCTCCGAAAAGGGATGCTGTACCCGACGGGCAAGCCGGGATTGGGATTTGATCTCGATTGATGGTGTGGATTTCCAGATGACGCCGAGAAGCGTTCGACTCTAACCTGAATCCGTCGGAAAATCGCAGCGATTTATCTTGTGAAGTACCTGGTGATAATTACGTTCAAATGACTTCGCATGTCTCGTCTACCACTCGGCTCATGGTCCTCTCGTGCGTCTAAAGTTATAGCGCGCTGCGGAAATCGTCTCGCGGCAAACGAGACATGCGCAATGTTGGATTTTGATGGATCAAGGTCTATAACGTCGCCGGACAGCTGGTGCGAATGCTTGTCAATGAATATCAAACACATCGCCCGGAATGCTTCGCGGTTACCTGGGATGGCAGGAACGAGATGGGTCAGTCGGTAGCCACTGGAATATATTTCTACAGGCTGCACACGAAGAACTTCGTCCAGACGAGGAAGATGCTGCTTTTAAAGTAGAGGGGCAAAGTACGTTCTTATAGAAAAATCGACGGCTATACCCAGCGTGTGGCGTCTTGAGTGGATCATTTTTAATGCAGGGATCAATGAGCTATCTTTCTATTTTTCAGCTTTTTGTGGATAAAGGGGGTAAGGTGTATAAAGGGAAACGCAATTTTCATCAGTGTGCATATACGGTGTCCTCCTGCCAATGTCGATGTGCATCGACTGTTGCCCTTCGCCCTTCAATTATTGTTTATTTTATGGTATAATCTGCGCGCTTATCCAAATCCCCTGCACACCAAACAGCCAGGCGCGTCTCGAGGGGAAGGGTTTATTGATGGGGGAGGGATCGCAATTAATTCAGCACCTTCGAAATTATCCTTCTTGAACATTTCTTCATCGCGTTCTGCAGTAATCCACAATGCATCTTTGATTCATTTCCTCGAGGACGAAGATCTTACCCGGATCCTACGATTCATGGATCTGGAAATTGTTATACGACAAATGAAGAAGTGCTTCTAAGAATGTAAGCTTTGCAGATCAGGTTCCCATCCATCACTCTTGAACGATGCGCTATTTCACACGAGGTGATGTTGTTATGAAACAACTCCTAACAGTCAAGAGAGGAAGCAACAGCTTAGGTGGGGGCATGCATTGCGATGGCTCCTCGCTGACAATCAAAAGGCGAGCATCGCGTGTCATGGGATGGGCGGGATCAAAATGGCGATAAGGTGAGCTCTGGAGTCTATTTCATCAAGCTTGAATCAGGAGGGCAAACTCAGAGCAGGAAGATTGTGTTGTTGAAATAATGCTCATATGCAAGGGAGAGGCAAACCTCGGATAATCAATCGCCATGTGCTGAGACATTTGCTCCAACTCCCGATTGATCAGGGGGGTATCGTCATGCGGACAAAAGCAATTACGTTCCTTTTGCTGGTCATATCCTCTCCATTCATATTTCATCCCATTTTGGGCTCCGCTCGCGTCATCATCGTCCGGAAGGACAACACAGGAGACTACGACACCATCACAGATGCTGTTGCTGCGGCAATTCCATTTGATACCATCGAAGTTGGACCTGGAAAGTATCCGGAGTATTTCGAAGTCAATTTCACTTTGACGTTCGTGTCAACCGATGGTCCTGAAAATACGATCATAGACGGCAATGGCATCCATCGCCATATCGTATTCTGGGGCGGCGCGGAAACTGAAATAAGTGGATTCACGTTTATCGATGGATACCACACAAATAACGGAGGTTCCGTGCGAGTCGGGTCGAGCGCTTGGGTTACCTTGCGCGATTGCGTCTTCGAAAACAACGTGTCAACTTACGATGGCGGAGCGATCGTCGTGGCCAATCCCGAATCCCGATCGGAAATAGACAAATGCACCTTCATAGGAAACCATGCCCATCATAAAGGCGGCGCCGCCGCGGTGCTCCTCGATGGGGAGATGAGAATTACAAATTGCACGTTTTGCGAAAACTCCGCACAAGAGGGAGGCGGAGCGCTCGTGTGCGCGAGTTCGAGTCGCATGGAAGTGTTCAATAACCTTTTTTACGAGAATTCCGCAGTCACTTCAGGGTGCATCTACTATTATGTCGGGGCGGGGCATGTGTGGAACAATACGTTCTATTCAAATGTATCGCCAGACGGTGCAACGATCAATATACACTGGAGCCCCACTGTCACAATATTGCGAAATATTTTTTGCGACGATTCCGAAGGATTTGGCCTGGCATATATGGACTCAGCCGGCGTGCATGCCTGCAATCTATTTTGGTCGAACGAGTATGGTGCTATCCAAGGGGATCCCCTCGGCCCGGCCGATAAAATCGATGATCCCTGTTTTTGCAATCCTGACGACCATAACTTCAAGATTGCCGACATTTCGCCGGCATCTCCTGATCACAGCCTATGTAGCCAGCTCATAGGGGCATTTCCTGTGGGTTGCACGGTGACAGGAATTGAGGAACCAATTCCATCGAGTCGATTTGCACTGTGCCAGAATTATCCCAATCCATTCAGTCCTACGACAACCATATCTTTTACGGTTCCCGAGAACTCTTTCGCTAATCTATCGATCTACGATGTAGAAGGCAAATTGATCAAGGTTCTTTTCAATGAGGCGTTTGGGTTTGATAGAGGAGTTAGAGAATTTACCTGGGACGGCACTGACGCCAGGGGGGCTTTAGTCGGATCGGGAGTGTATTTTTATCGCTTGAGAGCTGGACATAAAGCACTGACGAGGAAAATGATCTTGCTAAAGTAAAAGTAAATCATCTGTAGCGGCGTGAAATGGGAGGCCGGCTTGAAAAACCTTAGATGCTGCGTGTCTCATTCACGCTCCTCGTTCTCAGCGTTCAAGAAGCGGAGGTCCAAATGGCATGTTTTGCCGATTCGGCCTTGGGAAAACGCTCTTCAATAGTATCAGCTTTGCTGCTTTGTGCAGGACTGTCGGTTGACATTGCATCAGCGCAAAATGTTCTTTTGCAGAGTATTCCCACGAGTAAATCTCAAATCACGTTAAGGTATCTGAGGCCGTACTTTGGAGACGAGTATTCGCCTCGGAATTATGATCTTTCGAGATTTTCGGGGATTTATGATTTATCTTGCAACTTGCCTGTGAGTTCAGATATTAATTTCATCTATTCGCTGCCAGTAATTGTTTATCATGCCCGCCGAGACCCATCCATATATCCTTTTGCGTCTATTAGAAGTACGTATAAAGAGAACGGTATCGGCAATATTTTTCTCGGGCTTCAGAAACGGTGGGTTTATACGGAGGAAACGGGCGCGAATGTATCTGCTGGCATATTCCTGCCAACAGCTTCAGAACAAACCAGCTTCAGTGAGTTCAGTTTGAAGACGAATTTCTACGAAAGGGAAAAGTATTGGCCAAAGACACTGAGCATATACGGTAATTTTGCTTATCACCTTATTCCATCTCGCGGCGGTAAGTTTGTATTCGAATTTGGGCAAGATATATGGATACCTACAGGGAAAAGGACGAGAGAGATCGAGCTTCTCTATCACTGCGGTGTATCGGGAGGGATACATTTTTCACATATAGCTGTATTTCTTGAGTACGCTGGGGAGTTTATCCTGACTGAAGAATATCCAGAATTTGATGATCGATTTTCTAATAGTGTTGCTCTTGGCATGCAAGTAGCGAAGGGTGTTGTCAGGCCAGGAGGCTTTTATAAGTTCTGTCTTGCTGAGGATTGCCATGGCAGAGTCCTCGGACTCAAAATAGACATGTGCCTGGAATAGGGGAAGAATGGGGATCGGCGGCGACCTTTGTCCTTTGGATATCGTTAATTATATGATATACTTCTATCGTGATCCCACAATCCAGTGCTCAAGCATAACGATTCGGCACTTATCAGAAAGGAAGCGCATGAGCGTTAGGAGGTAGTCATTATGTACTCGAAATCTCCGCATCGGTATTTTTTAATCGCTCCATCATTTAAGCTACATCTACTCCACATCTCAAAGGTTTTTGTTCTCAGTGTTTTGTTGGCCAGCTTCTTTTTCTCACCGACGCATGCGCGAAGGGCGTCTCTTAAAAAAAATCAAGCACGTTACAAGTTTCGCGTTGAAAAGCCGAGCATCCTAGACTTGGATCGGCCATTGGAAGAGCAGGGGCTCAGGGCATCCGCTCATGCGGATACGTTTATCCTTGCTCAGTGGACGTTTGACGGAGGGGCAGGAAAATGCACAGATGAGGTTTGGACGTCGCATGATTTGACCGCGCAGACCGGCTGTTATTTCCATATAGACGATTTCGCGGGGCTGAATGGTGGGACATTCGGCCGCCTTGCTCCTCTCGAAGGTTCGCAGTCGCTTTGGTGTGGCGCCCGACCTGATACGGCAAACACGATCCTTTGTAGGTACGCAGCTCTCCCAGGCTACGGAAATGAATGGGATCAAAGCTGGTGTTTTAAGTGCATCGAAGTTCCAGACACCGAAGAGATTTTCATTAGCTACCTTGTCGCTTGGGATTCTGAGCCTGGCTTAGACTATACATACCTCGAGTATGCGACAAAGAGTACATGTGATTCGTTATCAAGCGTTGAAATGATCGCCCCGTGGGATTGGCACGGGATCGCGACTTTCGACGGTGTTGGAGCGAAGCAGTCGCGCACTGAACTTATTTCAACTCATCGAGGCGCCATCAGGATTCGTTTCCAATTCGAGTCCGACGGCGGCTGGTCTGATCAGGATGGCTTGTGGGATACGGATGGTGCGGTCATTATCGACAGCATTACTGTTGGAACAGCCTACACTGTTTATGACTTCGAGGATTTCGAGGATGAGTCTTCTGGAGATATCGCTGCAGCTGACGGTGACTGGACCTGCGCTAAAGGGCTGCCATACGGGGATTTTGCTGGATTGTTTCATGGGAGCACTCTTCTCCAGGAGGATCCTTGTGCATGGAACCTCTCATGCATGTGGGCATTTATCGAGGGATCTACCGCTACGTATGCATGTGGCGGGCACCCCGAGCAGATCGTCGTTCCCTATGTGAACTCACGTGGCCAGTACATCTTTAACGAGATCTGGTCGCCTTTTATTGACCACACTCAAGGTGCTGGTTCGGTCTATGAGCTGGTCTATGATGTATACCTGGATCTGGAGCTGCCGGAAATGGTCTTCTATGTGTGGCACATTCGATCTTGGGTCAATGCGTGCCCTGGAAAATGGCGAGACCGCAATTATATCTATTACGGTTCCATTAAGGAATGGGGGACTTGCGTCCGGCCTCTCGGCGATCTCATCGCGCCTAACGCCTCTCATGTCCAGCTGGCTCTGGGATGTGGGGATTATTGCAAATATTATTATTGCCCGTACGAGGAATGTCACACGCACTCACCGCTATTCGACAATGTCGTATTCCGACGCATTAGCATAACGGGTCCCCAGTGGAGTGTAAGCGACATCGATCTCTTCAACGATACCTTCCCTGAAGACGGGACCAGCGTTGGAACCGGTCGCATTGATGCAGCGACCGACATTACGGCGTATCGCGACGGGCTCAATGTGCCGGGCGATTCCGCAATCGTTACAGTAAGCGAGCCGACGTTTGGTCTCCAGGAGCCCGATCCGTTGAGCGGATTTGGCTCGGCAGCGTACTTCTATCTCTCTCGCGACCCTCAAAGCAAGCCGATGCCGCTCGATAAGATCGTGGAGAATAGCTACCGCTGGCCAGTGGTCGATTCGGTGATCTGCGGGGGACGTACGTGGTATCAGTTCCGCCTCGACACGGTGTTCACGGAGTCGAGTGGTCCGCGGACCGGGCCGGTGCCTGACAAATTCTGCATCGATCTCAACGACCATTTCTTTACGGGTGGAGACACCCTGTGGTTCTTCTTCGGAGCAACGGATGCCAACGCGGCTTCAACATGGTGGAGCCAATTCACGGGTGCGGTGGACGAAATCGATGAGGCTTGCGCAGCCCCAATGGAGATGCAGATTCTTCCCGGTGCGGGTCCAGCAAGAGGCGGAGACATTCTCTATGTCGATCAATTCGATGGCCGCGGAGCCGAGCCATATTTCAATTCGGCATTCGAGATGATGGGGATCATGGACAAGGTCGACCGTTTCGACAAGCGCGGCCCTTCCGCACGCGTCGGAAACGGCGTTGCGGGGCGAGTGGTCAATATTCCCAATCAGCTCCAGGCGAACTACAGAGGAATAATATGGTGTTCGGGTGAGCTGTCTGGAGGAACGGTGGGTGATGCAAGCTGGAACGAGACGGACGACTTCGCGATGCTCGACTTCTTTTTCGATCAGCATCCAAGTGCAGAAGGGGCGGGCATCTACTTCTCTGGTGATGACATGGCTTATGAATGGATCTTCCTGGGCAATCCTTCCTCGTCCAAGTTCATCAGTAAATATATTCCTCACACCTTAGTAACAGGCAATCACACATTCTATCATGAGGTTTCTCCGTTGGTAGTCGGAATGAATGGGGGAATCTTCGATCACGGCGCTCCGCTCGAGGAAGATACGATCATTGCCTACGGCGGTTGTCCGGTCATCAATGACTTTGACCAGATTCAACCAGCGGGAGCAGCAACGCTCGAAATGACATATGGCGGAAGCGGATTGCCAGGAGACGGTGCAGTGGTTGCATGCGATACATCCAATGCATTCGGCATCATCGCTCGAGTCGTTCTCTCGGGATTCAGTTTTCATCATATTTGTGACGATTATGCGTCTGGCATTCCAGACCGTGTCGATCACTTAACCGATATCATAAGATACATTGGAAATATTATCGACGATCCGACTAGTGTTGATAGAACCCGTCGATTAACGAACTCTCTTGTCCAGAACTACCCAAATCCGTTCAACGCGGGCACAACGATCCGCTACGCGATCAAGGAAAAAGCTCATGTTACGCTAAAAATCTACGATGTGACGGGACGACTCATAAAAATCCTTGTTGATGAAACAAAAGAGCCTGGTGTCATTCACAACGTCTATTGGAATGGCGACAGCGATCGGGGATATCCCGTTTCAAGCGGCGTCTATTTCTATAAGCTCGCGACAAAGGGATTTACCAAAACGAGAAAGATGGTCGTGCTGAAGTGATGCCAGATTACTCATTCTCACGAAACGAAGTCATGATTGTAACTCCAATATGAAGGTGGATGATTTGTCGATTAATAGTTCCGATTCCTCCACGCATAACCGAAAGGAGGATTCACCAATGAACCACAGCAAGACATTTCTTACTTATGCGCAACTGTTTGTTGCTTGCTTGATTCTAATAATTGCCAGTGCTGTGTCAGCTGGCAGAAGCTATGCCAGCAGTTTCCTAGCTGAGCCGAACATACTGCATGTAATGGGTGAGCCGGACATTGCTCTTTCGGATACTGTGCTCGACTTTGGATCGGTTGCTCTGGGGTATTTTAGCGAGAAGACGCTCGTCGTTACCAATGTAGGCGAAGATACGCTGAGAGTGAGTTCTGTTAGCGTGGATAACACCGATTATTCATTGGATACGACGAGCTTTGATCTGGCGCCTGGGCAGGATCGACAACTGGTCGTGCGTTTAACCCCGAGCGGTGCGGGCTCCATCCCTGGTACGCTAACCATTGTCAGCAACGATCCCGATGAAAGCACGCTCCAAGTGCCGCTTGTAGGGCTGGGAGAGTCGTTACCGCTCATTGCGGTATCTCCGGATTCATTGATTGATTCACTATTTACGGGAGAAGTATCAACACAAATTCTTACAGTTGAAAACATTAGCGATGGAGCGGTATTGAGCTGGGGAATCAGCTATTCATCCGATCCGGTGCAGATTCTGCAACCATACACATTAGATGCTCCTGTTTTGAAGAGGGCCGTGATAGATGGTAAAATCTGCGATCTACCTCCATTTTCGGTAAGTCCAAAATCCCTTCCTGCCGCCTTGAAGAATGTGATCGGCAAGGAAATCATTTTCGATCGATCGAATGGGCAGACTTCGCTGGAAAACAGCCACTCGATTATTGCCGCAGATCTGAGATTGAGAGGTGCAACTATAATAGAGAGTTATTCGGCAATCACCCCCGATCTACTCAGCGCGTGTGACATATTTTGGACAATCGAAATGACCTCAGCGTGGACCCAATCCGAGACATATGCTCTTCGTGATTGGATATTGGCTGGAGGTACTATTCTTCTCATCGGCGATGAACATGCGTCAATACTAAGCTACAATCACCTGCTGGATAATCTGGGAGCGGGATTCCGGTATTCTGAGGTTGCTGGCACTAATGGCATAACCACCAATATCTACCCCCACGAGACCACAACCGGAGTGGAGAGCATTTACATTGAGGCTACTAACGCGAGTCTCAATAATGTTGTATCTCCGGGCGTGCTGTTGGTCAGCGATCGTTCAGGCGTTCCGAACACGGCATGCAGTGTCGTTGGAGATGGTCGCTTGGTTGCAGTATCCGAGGAGCTGTTCGCCGATCCGATCATTGTTGGAGCGGATAACCGGCTCTTCGGCAATAAAGTTTTCGATTGGCTGTCTGGAGGCGTTTACTGGCTGTCTGCGTCCCCGGATTCGGGGAGCATTCAACCGCTAAGCAGCGTTGATGTAGTCGTTACATTCAATGCCGGGGGTCTCGGTGAAGGGGAGTACAGGGCGAGTATCCTTCTGGCAAGTAACGCTTATAATGATTCTCTGGTAGACATTCCAACGTGCCTTCAAGTAACGGCTGCGCCGGACATCGCCTTATCCGACACCGCCTTGAGCTTCGGAGAAGTTATTCTTGGGTCTTCCTCGGACAAAACTCTAGTTATCTTCAATCTGGGAGCCGACACGCTCATTGTGAGCGATATCAGCGTGGATAATCCGGATTATTCGATTGACACGACGAGCTTTGAGTTGCCGCCAGATGCCGGCCAGCAGATAGTGATTCGTTTTACGCCGAGTAGCTCGGGTACTATTTCTGGGGTTCTAACGATTGCCAGCAACGACCCTGATGAAAGTACGCGCATCGTGCTGCTTGATGGCTTAGGAACGGCTCCACCCGAGATTGCCATATCCCCGGATTCACTGAGTGAAGCTTTGTATACAGGAGAGATGTCTACGCAGAATCTTAAAATCGAGAATATTGGAGGGAAACCGCTCGAATGGGAACTTGTTGGCCTCGCAGGTATCCGGATAATGTGGGCGAGATCCAACGGACAGGCGCCTCCTGTCAACTTCACAACGATTATTGATGCTCTGACGTTGAAAGGCGCAACGGTGATAGAAGATTTCAGACCTTTGGATTCGGGAGTGCTGAGTGAGTACGACATATATTGGACGACGGATATCACAGATTCTTGGACGCTGGCCGAGCGTATAGCGATACGAGATTGGGTGCTGAACGGCGGCAGCCTGCTCCTGGAGGCTGACGAAAGTCCAACAATCGATGCAATGAATAATTTGCTGAGCGCTTTGGGTGCGGGGATACAATATGAATCGATGGATCCGTTCGCTGGTTATGCGGACGATATTTATGAACACGAAATAACAGCAGGTGTCGATAGCATTTATTATCTTGGAGCGTATGCCCATCTCTCGACTGTGGAAAATCCTGCGTGGGGCCTCATCAAATATCCAAATGGCGCTGCAAGTGCGGCTTGCAGCCAAGCAGGTACTGGAAGAATCGTCGCGTTAGCGGACGAGACGCTTGTTAATCCTGAAATTGCTGGTGTGGAGTCGGACAACCTTCTTTTCGGTCAAAATGTATTTAGCTGGCTGTCGGTACCGGCCCAGTGGCTGGCCGTTTCGCCGACTTGTGGAATCATAGCGCCTTCGGACAGTGTGATTGCGAACGTTACATTCGATGCAAGAACTCTGAGTATCGGAGATTATATCGACAGCCTCCTGATCGCTAGCAATGCTTCGAATGACAGTTTAGTAACAATTCCGGTGCATCTCAATGTAATGCCAGCACCTGATATTGCGCTTTCCGATACAACGATAGATTTTGGCTCACTGTTCATCGGTCAAACAGTTGATAAGGCATTGACCGTTTACAACTTCGGAGACGATACGTTAAGGGTCAGCGATATTGATTTGGATGATCCAAGCTTCGCGGTTGATGATACGACATTCAACCTAGCGCCAGATGAAGTTCGTGAGATCGTGGTTTCTTTCGCCCCGATCATCGAAGGCGTGGTGAGCGGAACGATGACCATATTGAATAACGACTTCGATGAAGATACGGTAATCGTCACGCTATTTGGCGAGGGTCTAATTGGTCCAGATATCGTTTTATCAGCGGACTCAATTGCCGAAACGTTGTTGCCCGGCGAAGCTTCGATGAAAACTCTACGGATAACAAATTCCGGTGGGTCAAATCTGCAATTCTCGCTTGGAACGACCGTTTTCCCGGGTAGTACTTCATCGCCCATGATTCCAGCTATAAAAAATGAAAAAAATGAGCGCAAATACGCTCGTTTCTCGACAGAACCGCTGTCTGGTGTGCGGCGAAATCGCACCTTCATGCCGCTGGAAAAGGAGCAGACTGGTCCATATTGGGCCAAGGAATCAGGAGTTATTCTCGATCTGCCTGTCCGCGCGCATGAATCAGCGTCTCCATTCATATTCTATGAAAATTTTGAAGATGGAAACTACGATGGATGGCAAGATGGCGGTGGCTTGGGCGTTAAAGAGGTTTCATCGGAGACGGCGGCCCAAGGGACGATTTTCAGTTACCATGAGTATAACTCTTCTCACGGGCATTACAACGGCATATATAAGGAATTGGGTGCAATACAGCCCAGGTACATCAGTTTCTGGATTCGATCAGGAAGCATTGCAACGTTTGACTCCTATTTTACCCTTCGCGATAGTGCAGGTAGGTCAGCCATTTGGTTCCTCACGACTGAAAACGGAACCTTTTGGATAAATGGGGATGTCGGCGGACATGACTCTTACCCTTATTCTGCGAGAACCTGGTACCATATCGAGCTTGTCAACATCGATTTTACGACTAAATCATTCGATTATTACGTGAATAGTGAATTGATTAAATCCAGCATTCCGTTCAGAAATGCAGAAGATGTAGAAGATGTATATCGATTGGATGTTTATAATTTCACTGCAGGAGCGGAGGCGTGGTGGGACGAGATTTATATTTCGGATGAAATTCCTGTTGAATGGCTTGCCGCATCTCCCCTATCAGGTACCATCCAGCCGGACAGCATTCTCGATATTAAACTGATCTTTGATGCGAACGGCCTTGATGATGGTCCATATGAAGGCAGCATCAATGTCCGAACAAATGTTCCTACGAAATATTTTATATCAGTACCAGTACATCTAGATGTTGATTCTGCCTTGATACGGATCCGAGAGTTTCCGCTCGTTCAGGGTTGGAACCTCATAAGCTGGAACGCAGATACGGAAAATGATTCGGCTTCATCGCTCCTAGCTACTGTTAGCGACCATTTGATCGTGGCGCACGGTTTTGGGAGTGGTGGCCTAACCTACGATCCGTCGATTCCCCCGGAGTTCAATACACTCACCTCCCTCGATCACAATCACGGCTGCTGGCTCAAGATGAGCGGGCCGGATACGTTGACGATCCAAGGTGTTGCAGTTCGAACACAAGAAGCGATTGCAATCGATCCCGGTTACAACTTGATCAGTTATTTACCTGGTCTTCAGGATTCCATTGCGCATGCACTCGAATCTGTCATCGACAATACGGCACTGGTTCTTGGATATGATGGAACGCTGCTTTTCTATGATCCGTTGGGAGATCCGGGACTCAATACCTTGCAATTCTTGGTGCCTGGGTCTGGCTACTGGCTGAAATCTGCATCAGAGGATACATTAGTCTATCCGAGGCTTTCTGTTATTCCGCCTCCACCCTCTTCGTCTGCACCCGCACCCAGGTCGCCTGCCTCATCGACATCCATAACACCTACCACCGAGTGGATCAGTGTTTGGGGAGACAGTGTCTTATGGGCCGGGTCATTGGTCGAGGCCGGCACTGTGATTCAAGCGATGGATGAAGATAGCGTAGTCTGCGGGGAATGCACGGTGTTGGTGGATGGTCAATTCGGTTTGATGCCTGTTTACCGCGATGATCCATTCACGCCGGAAGACGAAGGTGCCAATCCGGGTGAAAAGGTGAGGCTGCTGTTTGATGATGAGATGAGCCCGAAATACATCGCCTGGATGGAAGCTGGAAATGTGATTGATTTTGATGTTATCACGACTGGGACTGAAGACAAGAAGGACGCTATCCCAACTGCATACCGATTGAGACAAAACTATCCGAATCCATTCAATCCGGTAACGACGATTGAGTATGATCTGCCTGAAGCAGCGGCAGTTCGCCTAGTTATCTACAATGTCAAAGGCGAGCTCGTCCGGAAACTGGTAAATAGGGAAGAGCCAGCGGGGCGTTATACGGTGCGGTGGGATGCGAAGAGTGAAGCGGGTGAGCCGGTTTCGAGTGGGATTTATTTCTACAGGCTTATAGCAAAGAACTTCAGGCAAACGAGGAAGATGGTGGTTTTGAAGTAGCGAGGCGGAGAACGTTTTTATGAAAAGTCGACTGCTATACATAGCGTGTGGCATTTTGATTGGCGTGGCTCTGATGAAGGGAGCAGCGCCTGCATTCGCCCGCACTTGGTATATCAAACCCGACGGAACTGGGGATGCAGCGACTATCCAAGCGGGGATTGATTCGGCAGCTGTGGCTGATACTGTAATGGCCGCCCCGGGCACGTACACAGGCCTTGGAAACAGAGATATCGACTTCAACGGAAAAGCAATTGTCTTGACATCCGAGCTTGGCGCTGATGTCACTATTATCGATTGTGAATACATGGGAAGGGGCTTTTATCTGCACTCTGGAGAGGATAGCTTATCAATAATTGAAGGTTTCACAATTAAGAAAGGAACCACTCTCTTGATTTCTCCCCTGGACCCGGATGGAGGAGGAATCTGCTGCATAGGCGCTTCCCCAACAATCCGGAATAATAAGATCTTTGGAAATACTGCGATTTGTTATGGCGCTGGCATTTTCTGCTGTTCGTCCTCATCGAAGATATATGGAAACGATATAGCAGGAAATTACGGTGTCTATTACGATCCCCTTGGTGGCGGAGGAATATGTTGTGTGTGTGGTACATACGAGATTTATGATAACGCCATTCATGACAATACAGGAGGAGTGGGAGCTGGCATCTATATTTATGGAAGTAGAGCAATAATCCGAGATAATTTCATATCGGGAAATTGGTGTTGTCCCCAATGCATTATAGATGGTGGAGGAATTTATTGCAGATCTGGAAAATACAATATAATCAACAACGTGATTTCAGGAAATGCGGGTGGAAATGGTGGAGGCATTTATATATCGACTTCTGATACAAGTATTATCAAAGGCAACAGTATTATTGGAAACGAGGGATCGTACGCTTGTCCAGTGCTGAAGTTGAAAAAATATGCCAGAAACAGAACCGAAATGCATCGAGATCCAACTATGCCGTATTGTGTTGGTGGTGGGATATGTTGTTCTGGCACGGAATTGTTGGAAATTACAGAAAATAGAATTGAATTTAATTATGCTTTTGAAGGAGGAGGAATTTTTTGTTCAGGGAATCCTGTGATCAGCAAGAATCTAATTCTAAACAACCTCGCGC
Organism: Candidatus Latescibacterota bacterium; assembly: GCA_011772205.1. Classification (GTDB taxonomy): domain Bacteria; phylum Krumholzibacteriota; class Krumholzibacteriia; order WVZY01; family WVZY01; genus WVZY01. The sequence goes on along the minus strand of WVZY01000016.1, from coordinate 14,081 downwards.
ATGACTATTACTGCCACCATGGGAAAGGGCGAGGTGGTGGTATCTACTTACGGAATTCCACAGCGACCATTATAGAGAACACGCTAATTGGCAATAAATCAAAGGATACATATGAAACGGATGACTCCAGAGGCGCAAACATCTACATCGACTCAAACAGCACCCCAGAAATACATAACTGCATCATCGCATACGGCGAGATTGCCCCCACAGGAGATGGCGGCGGGATTTATAATGCCAACAATGCGTCTATTCCAGCGATTTCCTGCTGCGATGTGTATGGGAATGCCCTCAATAATTATGCGGGGAATCTTCCTGATCAAACAGGCCTGAATGGCAACATTTCAGTGGATCCTCTTTTCTGCGATCCCGCTAACGACAACTACTATCTCTTTTCGAATTCGCCATGTCTCTATGGTCCATGCGGTCGGATGGGCGCACTTGGTCAAGGTTGTAGTCCGATCGTGGCCTCCTTGGACCTCAACCCGCGTTCCTGCCCGAATCCGTTCAACATTACATGGCTCAAGAACCTCGATACTGAAAAAGAGGAGAACGCAATAGCATATGCAGGCGGTGTGATGCCGGCGGCAATCGTTGGAAGAGAGGATTTCGATGTTACGGATGTGGACGTCTCCACACTGCTTCTCGAGGGAGTGTCTCCGCTTCGGTGCGACCTGGAAGATGTCACAATACCTGTAGCGGAAGGAGACGATTGCGCCTGCACGACCGGCGGTCCCGACGGCCTCGTCGACCTCACTCTCAAATTCAGCCAGCAAGAGATTGCACAATCGATTAGCCCCGCAGAGGACGGGGATGTCATTGTCCTAACGGTCACGGGTGCATTATTTGACGGAACGCCATTTGAAGCGAGTGATTGCGTAAAGATCATGAGCATGGGACACGAGCCAACGACGTTTACTGAAAGTGATGAAGTGCAACTGGACATGCCCGTGCCGAATCCATTCAATCCGGTGACGCGAATCGCCTACTGGCTGCCAAGAGCAGGCTATGCGCGGCTATCGATTTACGATGTCGCGGGCCGCTTGGTGGCCCGCCTTGTGGAGGGAGAGCAGCAATACGGAAAGCACATCGTCGACTGGGATGCGAGCGGTTTGGCCAGCGGAACGTATTTTCTTCGCCTGGAAGTTGGAGGCGAAAGCAAAGTCAGGCGGCTTACGCTGATTAAATAATCAATATCTATTGATCGCATGACGATCTAAAACGACAGGAACACCACACGGGAGCGTCAAGAGGTATCCATAAAGGAGGTACCTCGTGAAGGGCCGACGGTTACCTGTAGGTGACATTCTCACGCGGCTTGCTCATCCTGTTTCTCACCTGCATGCAAAATCTTGGCACATCAATTTCTTCTGGATCATTTTTGCATTTGCATTGCTTTGCACCTCGCTGAGCTCACCCACCCGAGCGCAAGAAGAAACTAACAAAGCAGAAATAGATCTTGCACTCGAGCAAGAAATCCTCGATCGGCTCGCCCAGCTGAATCTAAACGCCGTACCCATATTCCAGGACGCCTCAAAGGCGATGGAATCGGAGGATTGGACAACAGCAAAAAGGGGGTTCGAAAGAGTCCTCGAGCTGGTACCTGATTTTCCTGATGCCCTGATGCGGCTGATTTACACAGAAACTCAACTCGGTAACCTAGAAGGCGCGCTGAAGCACGCGCGGAAGCTCTACGACAACGATCCATCAGCGTTCAATAGGGTATTGCTTGCTAACGCAATGTTGCATACGGGTGATTATCTCCTGCTCGATAGCGCTCTCGATCACGCGCGCGCTGCTGCGGAAGTACTTCCCGACGACGAATTCGTCCAGGGCACGCTGTTCTGGGCGGGAGTTCAGAAGGGCGACAGAAACGTTACACGAAAGACCAGCCAAAAACTGATACAGTTACTACCCGACTTTGCACCGGCACACTATTATGCAGCAATGGTATATGCCTATGATGGGAAATGGGAAGAAGCCGAGAGACATTTATTGAAATCCAAAGAATTAGGAATGGATGCAGAAACGGTCGAAGCGGCCTTGCAAGAAGGAGTGCGGACGCAGGCGCGCCTGCGTCGCTGGGGGCGAAGAGGACTTTATTCTCTCGGTGTGTGGCTGGCAGGACTGGCCGGCCTCTTTATCGGTGGCATGCTCTTGAGCAAGCTGACGCTGAGCATGGTACATCGGAGCCAGGCGGCTGCCGGTTTCGAAATTGGAAAGGGCGAACGCTTCATACGGAACATCTATCGGGTCGTGATCGCCGTTACGTCGCTTAGCTTCTATATTTCAATTCCGCTATTGATTGCTGTTGTCGTGGCCGTGACCGGAGGCATTTTCTACATGTTTCTCTCGATTGGCCGAATCCCCATTCGCATCGCAATCATCGTCGGTATCACAGCGATCGTTACATTGTATGCCATCATTCGCAGCGTATTTGCGCGCATTAGAGACGCAGATCCCGGACGCCCGCTTGCCAGAGAGGAAGCGCCGCGCCTGTGGGCGCTGACGCAAGAGGTAGCCGAGCGCGTGGACACGCGTCCGGTGGAGGCGATTTATCTCACGCCGGGCACGGAAATCGCCGTCATCGAGCGCGGCGGTATGTGGCGGAAGTTTCAGAATAAAGGGCGCCGTTGCTTGATTCTCGGTTTGGGCGCGCTGCAGGATTTGCCTCAAAGCCAATTCGTGGCCATCCTGGCGCATGAATACGGTCATTTCTCCAACCGGGATACGGCCGGGGGGAATCTTGCAAACCACGTTCTCTACTCGATGCATCGAATGGCTCTCGGATTGATCCAAGGTGACCTCGCTCGCTGGTACAATCCCGCCTGGCTTTTCGTGAACGGCTTCAACCGGATTTTCCTCATCGTCACTCTGGGTGCCTCTCGCTTGCAGGAGATCCTCGCCGACCGCTTCGCCGCCATGGCGTATGGCGTACAAAATTTTGCCAACGGTTTGAAGCACGTGATCCGGCAAAGTTTGATTTTCGATATGCAGGTCAACAACGAGATTCAGAGCGCACAGGACGGCGGCCGCCGATTGAATAATGCGTACACCCTGCCGCCCCCTGAAGCCGACCATCAGAAAAAAGAACTCGAATACCAGCTGAATGAGTTAATGACCCGCCCCACTTCTCCATACGACAGCCACCCCGTTCCGCAGGATCGCATTGCATTGTTGGAAAAGCTCAATATTGATGTGTCGGCTGATGTAAGCTCGGATTTGGTGTGGGATCTGTTTCCTGATCCGGCGGCACTCCAGGCGGAAATGACTGGATTCATTCAATTGAACGTTGACGAATACCAGGCGATGGTGGAGGCGCATAAGCGCGCGATGGAGGAGGGGGTGGGAGAGGAGTAGGGAGGGGGCTATCGAAAGAAGCGTCAAGCGTGAGACCCTAACGACAATAACTCCTGCTGCAAAAGTCGCATCTGAGAGCCGATTGCAGTTCGAGAATGTTTGAAAATAAACACAGAGACCTGATCGGCAGACCAGGTCTCTGTGTAAACGGCTGCTTCTTTAGGTTAGCGTAATACTGTGATCTTCCGGGTGACAAATTCAGATCCGAGTTTTACGCGGAGGAAATAAACACCGCTCGAGACCTCGGCGGGAGACCACATCGCGCTATGTACGCCGGCCGATTTCCAGCCTGAGTAGATTAAAGTGACGCGCTGTCCCATTACATTGTAGACCTCAATCGATACGTTACCTGATTGCGGCAAGGCGTAATCGATTCGGGTTGGCTGAGAAATAACGTTCGAATGGACGTATACATCAAGAGCATGGGGAACCGCGCTGATTGCTCTTGGTTTCCCTCCTCCCCCGCCTTTCTGCTGGTTGGTCGTGGCGGTGGCGGTGTTGCTGGCGGTTGAAATATTGCCCGCCTCATCGAACGCCGTAACGTAGTAGGAATATGTCGTCGACGGCTGAAGTCTCGTATCGGCATAGGCTGGATCGATTGTTGTTGCAACTTGAACACCGTCTCGATATACGTTGTATCCCGCAACGCTGAAGTTGTCGGTTGAAGCATCCCATGCAAGATCGATCTGGGCGGACGATACTGCTGTCGCTGTCAAATTGGATGGAGCCGTCGGCGGCTGGTTATCTTCGATAGCCTGAATCTGGTACCGTTCGGTTGCCATCGCCACCGGAGCGGCTTTGCCGGTTGTATTCCACAAATCATAGAGGATGTTTCCCCAGTTGTTCGTTTGATTCTCAGTTTGAAGAAACTCCACGTACTCCTTGCTCGTCGCTTGATAATAAAGAGTCGCTACAACGAGCGCCGCTTCAGCTGGAACGCTAAATTCGGTGTCGTCCCAGTACTGCCCGTCGAGGTATGTGTAATTGACAGGCGGTGATTGGATTGAATCGTATGCGGAGTTCGTGAATCCTCTGGGAGGAATCCTGTTGTCATTGTAGATCGTATCGTTCAAGACGAAGTGGAAGGAAGGCTCCGCCGGCAATCCTACTATCGGCGCGAGCCTGGCGGAGATGCCGGGCTTGATCTCATATATCTTCGTGTCATGCTGTAAAATGCCGGTTGAGAAATCGTAATGACCGAATTCGTTGATCAAGCCGCCATTGACATCGTACACCTTTACATTCAGCCAGATGCGCCTGCCTTCAGGATATCCGGACGGCAGTTTATGCCCTGTCTCGTTCGTGACGGTAACGGTAACTGTGTATCCGACGCTTGCAGGCTGCACAGCCAAAGTGAGCGTGGCGGCTTTTTGCAGCATTTCCGTTGCCCGCTGAACACCAGCATCGAGTGCGGCGGTATTCACCTCGTTGGGCCACAGGGCTGCCGTCCAAGAGGGTACGACCGTGTTACCGCCGGTCATATCGTGAAGCGGCATATCAGGCCTGATTGGCGCGCCCTTCTTGTTGCAACCGGCTCCCAGAACGTCTTTCACATGACAATCCTGGCATGTCGACACGATGCCATCCGGCTTATTCCCCGCGAATTGAGGAGCAAAGACGCCGATATTGGCGTAATCACTCTTTGTCCACTCGCTGAAAGTCCGCTCGACCGGGAACATCGTGTACGGGTCGTCACTCGGCGGCGGAGTCTGCCAATCGTTCGGTGCATACATCTGGGTTATGCCGCCGATCCGATTGTACACGGGATTGCTCACGTCATGACACGTGCCGCACAGGTCTGCATCGCGGTGAAACGGCGAGTATAGCATCTGATGTCTCGCAGCGGCGTCTACAAACGGACCCCGCTTGGCGTTGTTGTTGTCTACAATATACATCCCATTCGCGGAGACGCTGGGGATAGCAGTGATCGTACCCAGATAGCTCTGATCCTGCGGATAGGTTCCGCTCGTGTAATCTGCATCCCCTGGATATGGATTTTCGCCGATTCCAGACGGCTTAACGAACTTGTGGCAGAAATCACACTGAACGCCCTCGCGGTCATTGCTGTTGAGCGCCGATCCATCGGTCGGCACCGAGCGCCCTTCGAGCCAGCCGGCAGGCGAGTGGCACCGGATACAGAGGTCGCCGACATCGGGAGCATCCTGATTGGATACGGTGACGCAGGCAAAGTAGAACGGATCTCGCGCCGCCTGAGCCATCATGCCTCCCCGCCAGTTGAAGGCGGGCTCGGCCTGAAGATCATACCCGCCGTGGCAGTTATCGCACTTGTCCGGATGTTCTAAGTTGCCGGATTCAAGCGGTTGAGAGCCAGGCAGGAAAAAATCCGAGAGGTCAGTCGGGACTTGAGCCCAGACCACCCCCACCAGTGCAATCAACATGCAAGCAAGAATTCCTGCGGCATATCTCATAGAGCACCTCCTTATGACTTTAGAAAACTGGTGCGGAGATAATAAGTTAGAAACAGCCGTTTCAGCGAAGTCAGGATTTGATATGAGGAATTAATTCGGGATATTATATCACTGAAAATCTATAATGTCTAGTATTAAGATAATTCAAGATAACTTTTTGTGGCGGCCTACCGTGCCCAGCCGGGGAGTACCCAGCAAAACGACACCTGCCTATCGATACGCGGGAAAATGAGCTGCAATGAGAACGCCAACTTTGCTAAAAGAAGGCGTATGTAATTAAATGAGAAAGGATTAGCTAGAAACATACAACGGCGAATAGAAGTACACGCTTCTTCTTGATTCCTCGCCACGGAAGATCGTGAAGCGTTTGATTTGGTTAGGGAATTCCTCTATAATGTATTTGCCTTATCTGAAAATGCCCTCAATCTTACAAACTCATCCTGACAGCGATAGCGGATATTTTCTCTAAAAACTATCAAAGGAGATGCCATGAGAAGACAATCAGCTTTCCAGGCTTTTGGATCTTTGGTAGCTGGGAAGCTCCGCAGGTTGGGCTTTCTACTATCCGTCCTGCTCTCAACACTCGTTCTTGCTCAAGTTCCGAATCCTGGCTCTGCCGAATCAAATCATTTCGAGAAGGGTCTTGAATTATACCGACAGAACCTGCTCGAAGAAGCGATATCGGAATTCAAGCTCGCCGCTAAAGAAGGCATCTCAAATGCGGATCTTCATGCTTGGATGGCGGAGACATACCGACGCTTAGAGGAATTCGACGATGCGGAAGAAAGTGCGCGCAAAGCGCTCTCGCTGGATCCATGTCATGCATTCGCTCATACGGTTCTTGGAAATGCTTACTATCCGCAATACAAGAGTGTATCGAACGCGAGCTTTGATTCAGCATACCATCATTTGCAAAAAGCCGTCGAATGCGATCCTACAGATGGGAATCCCTGGACGGCGCTTTGGTGCGAAGCGCTGCGTCGGGGAGACGAACCGCTCGAAAAGAGAGGCCTGAAGGTCATGGCCGAAAGCGGCTTTTTAACGCCGACGTTACTATCGGTTGCTCGTTGGATGATTCAGAATCTTCCCGATAACTGCATCCTATTGACCAATGGAGATATGGATACGTATCCTCCACTAGCCGTTCAGCACGTAGAGAACATGCGACATGACGTGGCGATCGTGAACCTGCCAATGCTCAACCTACTATGGTATACAGAACTTGTATGCGAGCGATACGGTTTACCGCTACCTTACCCCGAAGATGAATTCAGGGAGCTAGCAGTTTCCCGGACTGAGGATGGAGAATGGATCTATGTTTCGAAAAAGGTCGTTCGTGGCTGGCTCGATTTGTTCGAGGCTGGAAGATTTCCAAGGCCCATTGCCATCGCTGTGACGGTTGCAGATCTCGATTTCTGGCCGGATACGCGTGAACAGCTCACGAACGCCGGGGCGTTCTGGCTGGTGCATCCTGAGAGAGTCGTTTCGACTGCTGATATGACGCTTTTAAGAAAGAGTCTCGAAACGGCAAAAACGATGGATTTCAGCGGTCCCCTCGTGAGCGAAAAAGACCGCAGCCCAATAAGGATGAATTCTACTCCCCAAATCATCACAAACGTAACAGCAGCGGCTCTCGTCTACGCGCAAGCTTTGTTGAGAAGCGGAAAAGCCGACGAAGCTTACGAGGTAGCGAGCTGGGCTGAAAGTTTCGAAAAGAAGACTGTACTCGGCCCGCAGCTCATCGATCAAATTCAGCAGCTAAAAGATAAGGCGGAGTGGGGAAGGGAGCAGGAGGAAGGGGAGTGACACGGAAGGGGCGGTGGGGACGGGCGTGCAAGGGGAATGACACGGATGTCGAAGTGCAAGAGGGGCCCCATCGCTCATTGAGATATCGAGCGCCTGCCGCTGCCGCTGTGGGACCAGAAAGCGAAGCCCGGGATTAACTCTGAATTGGGTAAAAGAATGGGGGCAAGAGCCATGGGGCCAAAGCTAACTTCAGAAATGGATCAAAGATGAGGGCAAGAGCCCCTTCCCAAAAACTAACTTAGAATGTTGGCAAAATTATATTGGTCAGGTAATACCATAAATGATGTGATCTTCCAGGAACCAAGTAATATCATTGACATCCCGGGCCAATTAGTGTATACTACCTGCTTTAATAAATTCTATCAGATTATTTTGCTTCTTGGTCTCTCAATATCATTTCTATTTTGTCTATTTTGACCTCAAGAGCAGGAGGTTGTAGATGACCTTCATGCTCTGCTGGTACATATCGCACCAAGAAATTTCTTCAATACCCGCGTCCATGTCCTCCTGCTGATTTGAGGAGTATCAAGGATAGTATTAACGTTTTGGATTATTCCTTGCCCAAAGCAGATTTTGGACATTGCCCTTACTCTTTTTGTGACATCTTGGAAAATCCAGACAAACCAAGGGGAGGTGCCCGCATGCGATCCTATTTTTCTTTCCTCGTTCTTATCATTGTCCTTCCACTCTTAACTCTCTCGGGGCTCCCATCAAAAGCTACTGTAAATCAATATACTGAGGACTTCACAACCACTCAGTATAAAGATGCGCTCCAAACGACTGCGTGGTGGGATACTGTGGCGGGGGAGATGAAACTCCACCCTTTCGAGATTACACTCGTCGGAAGCTACGACACTCCCACCATAGCCCTTGAGGTGGCTGTTCAGGGGGATTATGCATTTTTAACAGAGTCTGGACATCCGGGCCTAATCGTATTTGACATCAGTAACCCAACGAATCCTCTTTGTGTCGCAAGCCTGGATTTCCCTCAAGTGGCAGAGCGTCTTGTTATCTCTGGTAACTATGCTTACGTTGGCTTAGCTATGAGCGCGGGCCTTTACGTCGTTGACATCACAGATCCCACAACTCCCTTTATTGCGGGAAGCTATATAGGCCTGCCAAGAAACCGTCATTTGGCGGTTAACGGGGATTATCTCTATGTCGCCGCTGGGGGAGGTGGTGTGGCCGTCCTCGATGTGAGTAATCCGGCCAATCCCTCGCTGCTTGGAAGCTGCGGCGGGCTGGGCTACGTCTATATCATTTCTAACTCAGGCGATTATGTTTTTGCCACCTCTGAGTATTACGGCCTGTACATACTCGATGTTAGCAATCCTACCAATCCGCATGTTATAGGGGGTTATCCCACAAGTGTGCCCGCGGCCTCACATGCCGTATCGGGGGACCGGTGCTACATCCGTGGAGGTGCTCCGGATCGTGCCCTCATTGTTCTGGACATCACCGATCCTACCAGTCCGGTCCTGGTCGGCGGCCTTGATACTCCGGGTGATCTGGGTGGGGATTTCGATATTTCAGGCGACTATCTTTTCGCATTCGAATTAGTCGGTTCTACAGCGGATCTGCTGGTTATCGATATTAGTGATCCGTCCAATCCAATCCCGATTGACAGCTATGACATGAATGCCCCAGGTAATACTATCACCTTGTTTGGGGAGTACGCGTTTATCGCGGCCGGAACAAATGGGATAAAAGTATTGAAGATCGCAGAGGCCGTGACGCCGACCCTCGTAGCCAACTGCGACACACCGTTCCACGCCCACGATGTCGCTATCTCTGGCAATTATGCATACGTGGCGGATTGGGAAGGCGGATTTCAGGTGATCGACATCAGTGATCCCACAAATCCGACCTTGGCGGGCGGTTGCGGAACGCCTGGCTACGCCACCGGCGTCGCAGTCGACGGCGACTACGCCTACCTTGGAGACTACACGAGCCTGCAAGTAATCGATATCAGCGATCCGACGAATCCCACTAAAGTTGGGAGTTACAGCACGAGTTGGAACAACTTCTACCCTGTTGTGCACGGTGATCTTGTCTATTTGCCCGATGGAGAAGCGGGCGTGACCATCTTCGATGTCAGTGATCCGACGAACCCGTTGAATGCAGGAGGCTATGATACCCCCGGCAATGCTTACCACGTGGCCTTCGCCGGGGATTACGCCTATGTTGCAGATCATTACGCCGGTGTTCAGGTGCTTGACGTCAGTAATCCGACGAACCCGACGTACGTCGCGAGTTACGACACACCCGGGTATAGTATGTGGATCGTCGTTTCGGGAGATCATGCGTTTGTAGCCGATTGGGAATCGGGCGTTCACGTGTTCGACATCAGCGACCCAGCCAACCCGACAATCGTGGGCAGCTACGACACGGCAGGCAAGGCGCTTCGACTCACTCTCTCCGGTGACTATTTGTATGTGGGGGAATGGCTCTCCGGCGTTCAGATACTCGATGTGAGTGATCCAACCAATCCCGTTCTGGTAGCAAGTTATGATACGTCGGGAGATGCGAACACTGTTGTTGTTTCGGGTGACTACGCATTCGTTGGGGATGGCCCGCCCGGCCTTAAAGTGCTCCAGGTCTATCAGCGGCAGTTCAATACACTACGCAACATTGGCCAATCCCTGGCCATCGACGAAAGTGAAGAGCTCATCCTTAAGGCCCGGCTTACTTCGACGCAGGTCGAATCCGTCAACTGGGAGTTGAGCGCCGACGGAGGTTCCAACTGGATGGCGGTTCAACCAGACAATACATGGCATACATTCGCCTCGCCCGGCAGTGATTTACTGTGGAGATCCTCTCATGTCCTTACAGACCCAAGCACCAATCCAACATGCACCTCACTATCGATTGAGTGGGAGTCCCTTCCGGCCATTGCATTCGACATCAAACCACGTTCCTGCCCCAATCCGTTCAACATCACGTGGTTTGAAGACATTGATATAAAAGAAGACAAAGACCATCCAAAGAAAAATAAGGGCGGTGTGATGCCAGCGGCGATTGTTGGGAGCGGAAATTTCGATGTAACGGAAGTGGACATCTCCACGCTGCTCCTTGAGGGTGTAGCGCCACTACGAAGCAGCTTTGAAGATGTAACCAGACCTGCAACGGGAGGGGATGACTGCGCGTGCACGACCGGAGGTCCCGATGGTTTCATGGATCTCACCTTGAAATTCAATTGTCAGAAGATCGCAGCCGCCATTGGTCCTGCGGAAGATGGTGATGTAGTGGCATTGACCATTACGGGATCGTTGCAAGACGGTACGCCATTCGAAGCGAGTGACTGCGTGACGATTCTTAGTAAGCACCCGGCACCACTTATGTTTGAGGAGAGCAATGAGGTGCAGTTGGCTCCGCCGATGCCGAATCCCTTCAACCCAGTGACACGGGTCGCCTATTGGCTACCTGAAAAAAGTTTTGTGAAGTTGTGCATTTATGATGTTGCTGGGCGGTTGGTTGATCAACTCATGGAGGATGTTCAATCGCGCGGGGAACACGTCATAGAATGGGATGCGAGTGGTATAGCAAGCGGTACGTACTTCCTTCGCTTGGAGGTGGGAAACGAAGTGAGAGTGAGGCGGGTGACGCTTCTTAAATGATTTGAGCTATCTTGAATTTTCAAGGTTTCTTAAGTCCTATGGACCATTTGCTCGTGGCAGCGGATTCTTGCGGAATGCCTAGTTATCCAGAACTAGATACTATATGTCAGGCGGCTGATTTCTCGGCCACGGTGGCGCGATTGTTGGCGTCAGTGTAATTGTTACGATCTAGGGAGAACAGTATTGGGGCTAATGGACAGATTGTTGAGAAGAAAAGCGCCAACGCGAGTGGAAGACCTGCATTTTGGGCACGTTGCTGCATTGGGCGCGAAGCTTGCCGCTGTGGTGTTTGAACATGGCATGCGGCACACAGCCATAACCCGTGAGCATCTTCTCTGGTCGGAGAAGGATGGCGGCTTCAGACTCGCTGGATCGGGTAATATGGAGAAGCTGAACTGGCCCCGAGATGTGCGGATTCACACATCGGACATCCGAACTTTTCAGCTAGAGTTTGGCTCCGCCGCGACTTCGGCGTTGCGCCTTGGATACATCTACCAACTCGGTCCTATCGCGGAGTGGCTCTTCTACGGCCTGCCGAATGCCTCAGGCACGGAGAACCACGAAGAACCACCAGCGCTCTTGAGAGAGCAGTGGTCGCCTCCCGAAGCGTCGATGGCCCTCGGAGAAAGCTCGGAGCTATCGCAGGAAGAGGCGTCGTTGTATTTCGAGCAGGGGATTGCCTTCAGAAAGCGCGGCGAACACAGCGCTGCGAAGAGGGCCTTCCTGAGGTGTTTTCTAGCTGGAACTGCCGCACAAGAGCTGGGGCTCGAAGTGCGCAGTGTTGTGAATCTCAGCACCATTTACCTGGACGAGCAGCGGTTCCAGCGCGCGCTTGGTTTAGCAATAATTGCCTCGATGATGGTCGACAAAGATGATCGTCCGGCTTGGGACCTTCTTGGCTCGTTGGTGGAGACGCTTCAGTCGCAATTATTAGAGAACGATCAGAAAGCGCTCTCTGGGGTGATCGAACGGGTGGCGGGCATGTTGCCTGCGGAGGCCATGTGGCAAGTTGATGATCGCGAAATTAGCGGCATGCTTCTGGCCGCGTAACTTGCTGTATCTGGACTTCTCTTGCAAGAGGTTTCTTTCAGCGTGATGATATAGGTCAAAGACTAATTCGAGGTTAAAATAAGTTGGACCTAAAAAGCCGCTTGAGCTGACGAAGCCAGCTTATCGCGACGGTGCAAAGAATCTATCTCGCCAGGGTCGGCCAGCAGCTTAGTACAAATGCATTAGCTTTCTGACAGGCGAGGCACCAAAAACGAAGAACTTGTGTCGTGGAACAAACGAAAGCATTCACGATCTTTCAAGAGGGTTAGGGGAACGCTATGAAAGGAGATTTCTCGCGCTTCACATTTGATCCCAAGAAGCGTTATACGAGAGTGCTTCTGCAGCAAGGACGGGTCCTATTGGACGCTGACTGGAACGAGATGGCTGAGATTCATTGCCACGATTTGCGTAATGTTATAAGAGATCTAATTGGCCCGCATGGTGGCCCGATGGACAAATGCGGGTTCCGGATTATAGGCAGCGCAGCGAGCACTAGACAGAAGGGGCAATTGCGCCGTGGAAAGCGGCACCTTCGACGGGGAGACTTTCTCATCGGTGATGGCCGCTACTATGTTGATGGCGTTGCTTGTGAGAATTCATTCGAAACGACATATTGTACGCAGCCGGATTTTCCATCGAAGCCACTTAAGAAGGGTGTTTATCTTGTCTACCTCGACGTGTGGGAGCGTCACATCACCCATATCGAGGATCATGAGATTCGTGAGGTGGATCTTGGCGGTCAAGACACTGCTACAAGGATGAAAGTGGTTTGGCAGGTCAAGGTTCACAGATTATCCCGCAGTATGACTTGTGCAGCAATCGATCGTTGCTGGCTGGATTTTACTCATAAATGGCAGCCAAAGAATCGGGGGATGCTTTGTGCAATCGCCGAATCGAACGCTGGTATTACTCCTGCAAACCGTGGCTATAGCGGATTTGAAAGCCATCTTTACCGCGTGGAGATTCACAAGGCGGGTCGCGTGACCGAAAAGCCGACCTTCAAGTGGTCCCGCGAAAACGGAACAGTGGCCTACGTGATTGGCAGCATCCAAGTTGACACATCGAGCGATATTTCAACAGTGAGTCTAAAAAAGCCGTCTCAAAGCGTGTTTCTTGCCTTGCAGCGGCATGATTGGGTGGAAGTGCTGGATGACTATTGCGTCCTTGAGACTAGACCGGGCTCATTGCTGCAAGTCAAAGAGATTGATGAAGCGAGCTCCCAAATAACATTGCAGGGCCATTGCAGCGAATCAATCTGCCGTGATCTGTCGCGCCTTTGTCTCGTGCGCCGCTGGGACCAGAAACAGGGTGACGGATCGGAAATCCAGGATGGTGCTGTAGTGATTAGAGAAGGATCGGATGACAACAGCTGGCTTGACCTGGAAAATGGCATCCGGATACGCTTTGATCCTGGTGGCCAGTATCGTACTGGTGACTATTGGCTCATACCCGCTCGTGCAGAAACAGGTGGTATTGAGTGGCCATGCTCTGATGGAAATCCATTATCAAAACCACCTTTTGACATTTATCATCACTTTGCCCCACTATCAATTATCAACGTTGACGAACTAGGCAAGGTCAACGTGAGAGATTGCCGTCTTGCCTTTCGCCTTAAGTTGCAGCGCCCAGTTGTTGTCAAGAAAAAGCCCTAAGCTGCTTCCACTGAACTAATAATCATGGATAAGCTAAGCACCGCATGCAGCCGATTGACTTAATCCAGCGGCTCTTGCCCCCATTTCGGATCCATTAGTGGCGCCAGAACATATTGAAGCGGCTGGACCCTCCATTTATCGTGGGTTGCTCAGGAGGTACCTGAGCA
>WVZY01000021.1 GCA_011772205.1 Candidatus Latescibacterota bacterium | reverse complement strand
AACCCATTGAAACAATTGGTGCGCCGCCAGGGAATCGAACCCCGAACCATCTGATTAAGAGTCAGGTGCTCTACCGTTTGAGCTAGCGGCGCACGAAGCAGTGACAGAGGATAGGCTAGAATATAAGCTTAAATATAAAAACCGTCAAGAAAGAGCCGAGGCGCGCGCCCCGGCTCTTTTTACTCCATCAGAGAATCCATCGAGCGCTTTCTAACGCTCAGAATGGCAGATCGTCTTCATCACCCGCAGGCGTTTGAGAGGCGTCCTCTTCTGGCGGTGCCTGCGCCACATCATCAGGGGGGAACTCCTGAGCGGGGAATTCCTCCACTTCACCCGCCCGCCCGAGCATCACCATATTATTGGCGATGACTTCGGTAGTGCTGCGCTTGTTCCCGGACTGGTCTTCCCAGGTCCGGGTTTGGAGCCGCCCTTCGATGTAAACCTGCTTCCCTTTTTTCAAATATTGATTGCAGATCTCGGCAAGCCTGGCCCACGCCACGATCCGGTGCCACTCGGTCCGGCTCTCGCGCTCACCGTTCTTGTTGGTGAAACGCTCCGTCGTGGCGATATTGAAATTCGCCACGGCCGTCCCATTCGGCGTGTACCGCATCGATGGATCGGCGCCGAGGTTTCCAACCAAAATTACCTTGTTCACCCCACTCATCACAAACCTCCTTCACAACACAAGGCTTAACGCTTCATCACGCGGGGACTTTCCCCGCACCAAGCCCTTATAACCCAAATAAACCGTCCGGTCAAGAAGAACCTGGAAACGGCGCAGCGGCCGCTGAAACACCGCAAATCCATAGTATCGCAAACCGAAGCAAGTTGCGCCTGGCGTTACGAAAAAAAATGTGCTACCATCTTCCGCATCCCACCGCATCCTTGGATGTCACAGCTCTTGGGTGGTTTGGGGGCTACATTCCTACCGAAAGCCGTGTTTCAATTCAAACTGAGTGCCTCAAGCACTTATTCCGGCCATCTATTATATGCCCGGGGAGGAACCATGTCGTATCGTTTGTTCAAATTCACGATTTGTATTGTGTTAGCCTGTTTTCTTATGATTCCCGCGCTTGCGTCCGCTCAGACCAAGCTGCTGCGGTTTCCCGACATTCATGGCGACAGAGTCGCATTCAGCTACGCAGGCGACTTGTGGCTCGCACCGGCTTCCGGCGGAACCGCAATCCGGCTCACTGCGCATCCGGGAATAGAGCTGTTCCCAAAGTTCTCGCCGGACGGTGAATGGATCGCTTTCACCGGCCAGTATGATGGTGATGAGCAGGTCTACGTGATCCCGGTGACCGGCGGCGTTCCCAAGCGCCTCACTTATTATCCGGCGCGCGGTCCCCTTCCACCGCGATGGGGGTATGACAACCAGGTTTACGGTTGGACAAGGGATGGCAAAGCTGTTCTGTTCCGGTCGATGCGCTACGGATGGGATCTTACGGACACCCAGCTGTACACGGTGCCGGCGGCCGGCGGCCTGCCGGTAGCCCTACCCATGCCGGTTTCGGGTGGTGGTGATTTCTCTCCCGACGGTAAGAAAGCCGTCTACTCACCTCTCATCCGCGATTTTCGCACATGGAAACGCTATCAAGGCGGGTGGGCACAGGACCTCTACATCTTTGACTTGAAAAGCCACACCGCAGAACAGATCACGGATCATCCGAGGAGTGACCGGGATCCTATGTGGATCGGCGACAAGATTTACTTCACCTCGGACCGTGATGGAAAACTCAACATCTATGCTTATGATACGAGCACCAAGCAGACGAGTCAGATTACACAAAGCGATCAATGGGACATCCGGTGGCCGAGCGCAGATGAAACCGGACAGATCGTTTACGAGCTGAACGGCGAGCTGACTGTTCTCGACACTCGAACGGGCGGTTCGACTGCCATTTCCATCTTTGTTCCAAACGATGGTGTGGCAATGCGGCCCTCTCGTGTTTCGGCGGAAAGGCAGATCGAGTTCTGGGACCTTAGCCCAAAGGGCGAGCGTGCCGTCTTTGCCGCCAGGGGCGATATTTTTTCAGCGCCCATCGAGAAAGGGCCGACTCGCAACCTGACGAGATCCTCCTCCGCTCACGACAAGTGGCCGCGCTGGTCACCCGATGGGTCGAAGATCGCTTTCGTCTCCGACCGCGATGGTGAGGAAGAGCTGCACCTGATGAATCAGGACGGCTCAGGCGACATGGAGCAGCTCACGGACGGCGGAAACGCAATGCGATATGCACCCAGCTGGGCCCCGGACGGCAAGCGTATCGCTTTTAGTGACAAGAACGGCAAGCTCTACGTCTTCACAATCGAGAAGAAAAAGCTCGAGGAAATCGCCCGCGATAAATCCGGACGCCTGATGGACTACGAGTGGTCCCCGAACGGTGGGCACCTTGCGTTCAGTCTGACGGAGCCAAACAAGTTCCGGTCTATTTATATTTGGAGCGTCTCGGATGGTAAAATTCGAAAAATCACCGGCGAGTACTTCCACGAGTTCGATCCGGCGTGGGATCCCGAAGGAAATTACCTCTATTTCTTCAGCGACCGGGAGTTCGCGCCGCAGATAGGCTCGTTCGAATGGAACTATGTGGTGGACCGTGAAACGGCGATCTTCGCACTCGCTCTCCGAAAAGACGTGAAGCACCCCTTCCCGCCCGAGAGCGACGAAGTGACCATCGAAGAGGAAGGAGAGGAGAAAGATAAGAAGGAAGACAAAGATAAAAAGGATAAGGATAAAGAGAAAAAGAAAAAGGAGTACATCAAAATCGACTTCGATGGTCTGGGCGACCGCATCGCGAGGGTGCCTGTTGATCCCGACAACTTCGGTGGATTATCTGCAAAAGAGGGTCACCTCTTATATGTGCGCGGACGTTCTTTCTACTACGGGAGACAGAGTGATCAAAAGTCGGCACTCAAGATCTTTGAGATAAAGGACCGTAAAGAGAGCACGCTCGTGGAAGATATCTCAGGCTATGCTATCTCGAACGATGGCTCCAAGGTCCTCGTCCGCCAGGAGGGAAAATTCAAGCTCTACGATGCGAAACCCAAAGCGAAAGACCCGAAAACCGTCTCTACGAAGGGACTCCAGGTCGACAGGATACCTAAAGAAGAGTGGGAGCAGATCTTTGATGAAGTGTGGCGGCGGTTCCGTGATTTCTTTTACGTGGAGAATATGCACGGTTACGACTGGGTAGGCTTGAGAGAGCAGTACAAACCGCTGCTCGAGCACGTTGGCCATCGTGCCGATCTCAACTATGTCATGGGTGAGATGGTCGCCGAGCTGTGCGTATCGCACGCTTACATCTCCGGCGGCGATTACGAGATCCCGGACCGCCCGAGAGTTGCACTCCCCGGCGCGCGTTTCGCACTCGATGAAAAATCCGGCCGCTACAGGATCGCCAAGATCTTCAAAGGCCAGAACGAAGAGGATCGCTACCGCTCGCCGCTCACCGAGATCGGCATCGACGTAAGTGTTGGCGATTACGTGCTCGCGATCGACGGTGAAGAGCTTTCCGCTGATATGAATCCGTACCAGCTCCTCATGCACAAGTCGGATCGCCCCGTCGAACTCACCGTGAACAAAGAGCCGAGTATGAAGGGCGCCCGAAAAGTCACATACAAGCCGACCACCAGCGAACGGAGACTCATTTACCTCAACTGGGTTACAAAGAACCGCGAATACGTGTCGAAAAAGACGGACGGCCGCGTTGGCTACCTGCACATTCCCGATATGTCATCCGATGGGATCCGTGAATTCATCAAATGGTACTACGGTCAGATTCGCAAAGAAGGATTGATTCTCGATGCAAGGGGCAACGGCGGCGGGAATGTGTCGCAGATGCTCATCGAGCGCCTGCGCCGGGAGCTTCTCAGCGTGGACTACTCGCGCAACAGCGAGTTCGCCCAACCCTATCCTTCAACCGTATTCTACGGACACATGGTCTGCTTGCTCAACGAAACATCCGCTTCCGACGGTGACATTTTTCCCGCGATGTTTAGAAAAGCGGGGCTCGGGCCTCTCATCGGGAAGCGGTCGTGGGGCGGCGTGGTTGGAATTTCCGGTCATGGGCCTCTCATCGACGGCGGATCCGTATACGTGCCCGAATACGGCTTCGTGAACACCGAAGGCGAATGGGACATCGAAAACTACGGTGTCGATCCGGATATCGTTGTCGAGAACGATCCCAAGTCGGTGATCGAAGAGCGCGATCCACAGCTCGATCGCGGTATCGAAGAAGTCATGAAAATGATACGGGCGAATCCAAAGCGTCTGCCGTCGAGACCGGCAGATCCTGTAAAGACTCAATAACTCTGGCTCGTGTCAGGGGTGTTGCGGGAAGGTTTCTTCGCGGTACGCCTTGAGGGAGGTCGCATCATGCGGCCTCCCTTTCTTGATGTGGAAGTCTCCGGATTTTCGGAGCCTCTGGCTTTTGGACGCTTCTTGGCCTGCGGAAAGAAAAACACAAACAGCCGCCTGCATCAATCAGGCGGCTGCGCATTAGAATGGGGTGGACGACGGGATTTGAACCCGTGACAACTGGAACCACAATCCAGGGCTCTACCAGGCTGAGCTACGCCCACCACAGTTTGACGATCTTGGCGCGTTTAGCGGCGTGTCTTAGAGAATATAAAGTTAACGCCCAAAGATCAAGCGGTCAACTCGTCCCGGCATGCAGGTCCCCGCAAAGGCCTAACCGCCAGGCTTTATAACAAATAGAGCAGTAAAGTCAACGCAGGTAGGCTCCCCAGGTTGTCGCCGTGAATTTTTCGTACCGGCCTACCGATACAGCGTTTTAATCCTTCCCCAGCTAGTATCCTCGATAGGTACGGTGCACGTGCCATCGAAATTGATCCATGCATACCCACCAGAGGTGACTATGAGGTTTGGCGGCACCTCGCAATCGGTCACCAGGACTGCCTCAGGAGTCGCTGCGGTATCCGGCATCACGACTAGCGCAGCGCACGCCGGGGAGCTGCACCCAGCGTATTCGATCGTGAGAACCTCGAACGATCCGACCACGCATGAACCATAGGCAATCTCAATGCCAGTTTGCGAGTTACCCATTACCGTTGCGAAGGGCGATGTCTCTCCAACGTAGGTCATGCACGCCAAGTTTGCCTGGACCACCATGAACCGCGATCCGGTGGATCCGCTGGTGTTGATGTGAGCCACATACGCGAAGACCGGACCGCCGGCATCGGTCAGCTGGTTACTGGTAAAGGTAAGATCGGAAAAAATACCGATCGTTCCGGGCTGTGCAACTGCCACGCTGGCAGCCAGCACCATACAGAGAGCCACTAGCAGTGTCCTCTTCATACGGACCTCCTCTGTTGGGGAGTTAATCATTTGTCACAACAGAAGCTACCAGAGGGGTCATCATATGCGCTTTTCCACAGCGCACTCTCCAGCAGGAGCTGTTAGACGAACACTCACAGAATAATTTTATCACAGCCTGTTTCTTTCTGCAACTCCGATAATAGCTTGGACATGATTGTAAACTAATTGATTAACTTTCAATAAATAGCCAGGTGACATCCATCGTGAAACATCGGTGAGCTGCTTTGGGAGTATTTTTTCTCCGTTATTGAGCGGCACGTTTAGATCTTGTTGAATCGAATCCAGCAGCACTAGGGATGCGCCAACCTCGCAGGAGGGCATTTAAGAGCAGATTCTGTGCAAAAACTGGCGTGCCTGGCAGGAATCGAGCCTGTGACTTACGGATTAGAAGCTAGTAGAAGGGGGAGCGGTAGGGTCCCCCCATTTTTCACGAAAATCCCATTTTGGATTGTGATTTTAACTCTACGTGCCTGTCATATGTAGTGTACGCCACGTGCGCTAATATTGGGGAGACTTGGGCATCTACACGCTTCTACGCCAATCATTTCGCAAATCGACTCTGGTCTCCTTAACTGTTGATGCAACAAGCGAAAGGAGAGAGTCATGCGGAGATCACTAAAAGCCAAATCATTGATAATTGTCATATTGACCGGGCTGGCCGTTCTGCCCCTGGTCTTGCTGGCCGCATGGATCGCGGGCGGCACACCGATCTGCACCGCGCCGAACGCCCAGTATGGTTCCACGATCGCGTATGCCTGGTCCCACGGCATCATAGACGGGGCGATCGTTACGTGGGGGGATTTCCGTAACGGCTCCCACGACGACATATGGGCGCAACGCGTCAACGGCGACGGTGACGAGCAATGGTCAACGGATGGTGTCCCGGTTTGCACATCGACCGGAAATCAGTCTTACCCGGCGATCGCAACCGATAAGGAGAACGGCGCCATCATCGCTTGGGAGGACGAACGCAGCGGCCCAACGAACTCGGATATATACGCCCAGCGTATTCTAAGCACGGATGCGCCCGATTGGACGACAAACGGCGTCGTGGTATGCAATGCGGCGGGCGATCAATCGGACGTCGTCGTGATAGCGGACGGTTATTATGGTGCGATCGTGATGTGGATCGACAAACGCACCGATCCGGACGGAGACATCTACGTGCAGCGTTTGGACGACACCGGCGCACCAATGTGGCCCGCTAACGGCGTCGCGGTCTGTACCGCCTCGGGCGTCCAGGTCGATCCGGTGATCGCGCCGATTGGTACGCTCGGCTTCATTATCGCCTGGGTCGATCATCGCGCGGGGCCTTACTCGAACCTTGCCGACATATACGCCCAACGCGTTAGTCTCACGGGAGTGACGCAGTGGGACGACGACGGCATCCCGATCTGCGCTGCCGCCATGGATCAGGTAGGTCCAGCGATCGTCGGGGATCGATTCCGCAACGCCATTATTGCCTGGCGGGATCACCGTAACGACACTGGGTCACCCGAAGGAGACATCTTTGCCCAGCGGGTGGGCCCATCGGGTGACGCCCAATGGACACCCGACGGTTTCGCCGTTTGGCAGGGCCCCGCCGAGGACCTCGATCCAGAACTGACAATTGACGGCTCTGACAACGCGGTCGTAGTATGGCCCGGCATCCACAACGGACTCTACACCGATCTCTACTTGGCCATCGTCGATGGCGTAAGCACTCCCACCACCCGTCCCGTCTGCACCGCGCAGTTCTCGCAGGGGCAGCAAGCCGTCGTTTCCGACGGGGCCGGCGGCGCCGTGATTTCGTGGATCGATTCGCGGGCTGCGTTCGGGACATTCGCCATCTATGCGCAGCGGTACAACAACGGGGAATTCTTGTGGGACCCCGACGGTATTCTGATTACCGGCGGTCTTGCGAACAACAGGAATCTCCGAATGGTTACCGACGGGGCGCACGGTGCCATCACGTCGTGGGATCGCGCGGGAGACATATATGCCCAGCGCGCGTACGGCGAGGATTGCGGCCTGTCCGTCAGCAGCCTTGATTTCGGCATGGTGAGTGTGGGCGACTGGCAAGAAGAACAGTTCACCATTACCAACACAGGCGAAGGATCCGTCCTCGAAGGAAGCGTCTGGGAATCCTGTCCCCACTATCAGATTATGTCGGGCGGCGGTGCATACAGCCTCAATCCCAGTGAGTACGTCGATGTGGTCGTTCGTTTCGAGCCGACGGAGAGCGGCACGCACGCCTGTGATATCCAGACAGGCAACGTCCTTTGCGGGGCAGTACCGTGTACCGGGAATGGGATGGGGTGTGACGTCGATCCTATCGACATTGACTTTGGATTGATAGCAACAGGCGAATATGTCGACGAGACATTCACAATTTACAATCTGCTCAGCAGCACACTCACCGGCGACATCAGCGAGACTTGCGGAGCATTCAGCATCCTTTCGGGGGGCGGCCCGTTCTCACTCGGGCCCGGAGAATTCCTGGTCGTTACGGTTCGTTTCGGACCGGCCCCGTCTGGGCAGTACGACTGCACAGTCGACACCGGAGAGGAGTTTTGCTACGACGTGTCGCTGACCGGTCAGGTGTGCGCGACACAGCCCCGACTCTACGTGGACGAAGACGCGATCGGGTCGGGTGACGGTACGTCTTGGGCGAACGCCTATACCGAGCTGCGCGAAGCTTTGGCTGCCGTGGACCTCTGCCCGGGCATCACGGAGATCTGGGTCGCCGAGGGAACGTATACGCCGACAGAACTACCGGACACGCTGGCGAGATTCGAACTTAAAAACAACCTTTCCATCTACGGCGGTTTCAATGGAACGGAATCTACACTGGGAGAACGCGACGTAAGCGCCCACCCGACGATCTTGAGCGGCGAGGTGGGAGCGCCCGGTCAAATCGACAACTGCCATAATGTCGTCTACGCCTTCAACGTCGATGCCACGGCCGTGCTGGACGGATTTACGGTAACCGGCGCTTACAATCCCAACGGAAATGGCGGCGGAATGGTTGTCGAGGGCGGGACTCCAACGATATCCAACGTGACCTTCGAGGCCAACGAGGCCCAGTACGGCGGCGGAATGTACCTCGAGGTTGCCAATGCAATCCTTCTCCAACGGTTGACGTTCGACAGCAACGTCGCGTCGTACTGGGGCGGCGGCCTCTACGCCAACAGATGCACGACAGCGACGTTCACGAACATGTTGTTCTGCGACAACAACGCGGGAGCGAAGGGTGGAGGTTACTACCAGTACCTGTCCCCCGGCACCGTACTCTCGACGGTCGCGTTCTGTGACAACGTAGCGGACAATGGCGGAGCCGTAGGGATTCTCAAAAGTACCGCCTCGCTCACCAACGTTTCGATGTGCGCGAACACTGGCAATGTCGCTGGAGGTGGACTTTATTTCGACATCGGTGGCGGCGGCGATGTTACGAACTCGATTTTGTGGGGGGATACGGCGCCGGTCGGTAACGAGGTGTTCTACGAAATGTTTCTGCTCGGTGTGCCGTTTTCCTACTCGCTCATCGAGAACTGCGGCGGCAGCGGCGCCGGTTGGGACACCGACATCGGCATCGACGGCGGCAACAACATCGAGGGCGACCCGTTGTTTTACTACCCCTGGGACGGCGACCTTCGCATCGGCGCCGGATCGCCGGCTATAGAAGCCGGCGACGGCACCGCCGCTCATCTCACTTCGACCGACCTGGACGGGGAGGCGCGGGTCATCGGCGCTGCGCCCGACATGGGCGCGTACGAATACGCCACACCGACCGGCGTCGGCGGTGACGAGGACCCGACGGTCCCCGACGCGTTTGCGCTGTACCAAAACGTGCCCAACCCGTTCAATCCGACGACGACGATTGCTTACGACGTGCCGGCCGGTGGTGGTCGAGTTAGGCTGGATATTTTCGACGTATCCGGAAGACTCGTCCGCATACTTGTCGATGGGACTCAGACAGAGGGCGTGAAGCGTGCATCCTGGGATGGCCGAAACAACCAGGGCGCTGTTGTCGCGTCCGGAGTCTATTTCTGCCGTATGACAGCGCCCGAGTTCACCCAGACGAGAAAGATGGTGTTACTGCGATAAGCCCCAAGAATCGCAAATGAAGTGATACGACGAGAAAGACCCGCCGGCCTAGTCAACCGGCGGGTCATTTCTGTAGTCGAGATTTTCCCTCATCGGGTATTTGATTGGCTATCCCGCGCCACCACCACCACCGCCGCTTCCCCCACCGCCACCGCCGCTCGCGCCGCCGCCCGTACCCGAAGCGGAGCTCATGGTCGATGACATGGTATTGACCATGCTGCTAAAGCCATCCGCAAGGGCGGATAAATCGCCGGAAGACGAGCCCAGCGCGGCGTGATACCACACCGGCCAGACAGCATGACCGCTCTCATCTACCATCTCAATTCGAGGAAGGAGCTTGTTGTGCATGCCAAAAAGTATGGCCGCGGCCAGGTAGCGACCCCAGTTGCCGGACGAGAGGCTGACCGGTCCGAGCGCCTTGGAGGTGTTCTTGAGATGCGAACGAAAAGCCCGCCACGCTATTACCAACCTCCTACCCTCCGGTGTGTGCCGTTGCAGTGCAACCGATAACACCGCCTGAATCCCACCCATGACCATCGCTGGCACGCCCGCCGCCGTGTCAGTCACAACACTGAGCACAATTCCGCCGACAAGGATGGCGATGCCCACGAGCATATTTAGGACGACCGATCCCACGGCAATCGGTTCGTAGAAGCCGAATGCCTTGCCGTGTTCCTTAACCTGCTTGATCCATTCCATGAACCATTTACGAAATTTACTCCGGTTCTTCGAGGCTGTCCTCTTGACCCCGGACAACGTGAACTCGGAACTCGTTCCGGCCTGGTTCAAAAGAAAATCCAGGAGGTCCTTTTCGTATGCCTCCAGCTCGGAGATCGGTTTCTGTCCAGTGACGAAACGGTAATCGGTCTCTTTTCGTAAGCCTCCAAACCAACTCTTTTTCTCGTGCGTTGTCTCTTCGATCTCGACGTAACCACGGTTGGCGAGATCCAGGAGGGTAGCCACGATCGCCGAAGCACCGACGTTTCTGTTGAACATGAGGCAGGACACGATCGCTGGCGGGTGATCGCTGGGAATTTCACCGGGCACCGCTCTGGACTTGACATCATGTGGTTTGCCG
Organism: Candidatus Latescibacterota bacterium; assembly: GCA_011772205.1. Lineage (GTDB taxonomy): Bacteria > Krumholzibacteriota > Krumholzibacteriia > WVZY01 > WVZY01 > WVZY01. The sequence goes on along the minus strand of WVZY01000021.1, from coordinate 5,426 downwards.
TGGCGTCGAAATAGGACAAACCACATCGCCAACCCGGCCAGACCGAGAATCCACCCAACCGGGCTCAAACGGCCGGCGAGCGCCCGTTGCCGCTCCCGCCGCACGGCCTGCTCTTCGAGGTAACGTTGATGCGCCTCACGCCGCCGATTGGCTTCTTCGGCCCATCGGCTTTCCTCTTCGAAAATGCGCGCTCGCATGGCCAGATCCTGCTCGGGCATCTCCCGAAAGATCGCGGACGGATAGACAATGCGTCCTTCCCAAAAAGTCCGGGCAGGCAGAGGTTGCACACCGAAATGAACCACGCCATCCGCCTGGATATCCACCGTTCCGTGCAACGGACCGTGTGCCCAGGCACGCACGTTCGATATCGAAGCCCCTTGGGGTGCGTATACACGGACCGCCACGTTGCCGATTGGGCGGTCCCAGTCATCGCCGATGAATTTGTAGTACAACACCGCGACGTCGCTGTATCGTTGAATCACACCGGATATCTTGTATTCCAGTTTGAACGTACGCGCTTCGTTCTTCGCCCCGAAGTACCAGGTGACGCGCACGTTGTTGCCTGACTTCGTAACTGAGAACGTGCCTGGTTGTTTGCCCGTCGTATCGATGAAGGGCCGTCCTGCCTCGCTGATGACAACGTCCGAGACCGACTCCCCTCGCTTGAGAGGAATATCGCGGTAAGCAAAAGAAAACGACCCGCTGAAATGGTAGGTAATCTGCTCTTCCACGAGCATCTCACCGTCGGGCCTCGCCTCGGCCTTCACGCGAATGTCGGGAACGCTGTACGATTTCGCCACCGCGTGACTGAGACATATGACCCAGACCAGCGGGAGGAGGGTGAAGATCAGTTTTCGCATGACAGGAGATAACGGTCTTTCGTTTCTTGATTGGCGGGGCACTAAACACAAAATGCCTCGCCCCTAGGTGGCGCCTGTCCCAAGAACCTTTCCCGTAACGAAGATATATTTCAGTGGCGACCCCGGCAGGACTTGAACCTGCAACATCCGGCTTAGAAGGCCGGTGCTCTATCCAGTTGAGCTACGGGGTCGCTTTGCCCTCGCGAACACAATCCTGAAGCCGTTCGCATCGACGTTCACGAAAATTCTTCTCAAGTTAAATCTATACCTTACCCATCTTTCCTACATAAGCCCGCTCTTTAGAAGTCCACTGCTCTATCCTACTGAGCTACAGCCGCGTGCGTAATACTTATAAGAGGCAATCTAAATAATGTAACTCCTCGACCCGGTCAACATGAAAAGCCTTCCGCTTTCTATAAAGACCGGGTTCTTAAAATAAAGGTCAGATTCCTAAACTCATCCTATCTTTTTCCCGGCTCAAAATCAAGCATCCGCACCCCGTTGCAAGGACACCACCCGCAAGCACCACTGCCATTCTCCACGGCCCGAGCAAGCCAATTTCAAGACCCAAATCCCCTATACCCAGCCGCTCCATTTTCTTGTAATATAACGCTTTTCGAGCACAGCCAATCCCAAAGGAGTCGAGCAATGAAATCGATCAAAACATGGATCCTCATCGGTTTGCTATCAATCCCCATAGCAGGTCAATCCGTCTACGCTCAGACGATCAATATCGACACATTTCTCGATCTCGCGCAGCGGAACCACCCTTTTTTCATCAAGGAGGCCATGCAGGCGGAGATCGAAAGGAAAAACCGTCAGCGCTTCCTCGGCGCTCAGGATTGGGTTCTCTCCTCTACACCAACGTATGTCCACCAGAAGCCCATCACCACGAGTGCATTTGCCCCAACGACGCTCGATATCTTCACGGTGGGCGCAACCGCCGAAAAAGCTTACTGGAGGACGGGCGGGCGGTTCTCAGTGGAATGGTCATCACAGGTAACAGACCAGACCATCCCCGACATTATCATCCCGACGATCGGCCGGATCCCGACAGGCCCGTCGCGGTTATACCAGCACGGAATCTCCGTCGCCTATTCGCAGCCCCTGCTTCAAAACAAATGGGGAAGGCTCGATCGGCTGGAATACGAACTCGGGAAATACAACATCGACTTCGCACAGCTCCAGGCGCTCGAAAACCAGGAGAATTTCCTACTCGATTTGAGCATCCGGTTTCTCGATTGGGCCCTGCTTACGGAGCAAATCGAGATCGCCAGGGAGCGCCTGCGCCTGGCGGAAGAGCAGCTCGATCAGACCACCAGAATGCGGCGGGCAAACCTCGTCGATGAAGTGGACGTCCTTCGTGCCGAAGATGCCACACGGATCGCCAAACAAAACATCGTGCTGCTCGAGTCGGGTTGGAAGGCAAAGCAGGCCGAGCTTGCCGTCTTGTCGAAGTCCACCGACCTTTACGGTCAAAGCCCTGAATTCGATCTCTACGCCCTAAAACGACTCCCCACAGCCGATGAAGCCGTCTCGCAGCTGAGGCTAAAATCGCGTCTCCTTCAGGTGCTGTTGGTCCGCAAGCAACAGCTCGAATATCAGCGCGAGGGATTTGTCGAGATCAGCATGCCGCAACTTTTCTTAAACATTGGCGCCGGATTGCAGGAGGGCGAAAACGAATTCGGAGAATCGCTCGGTTTGGACAAGCCCGACATCTTCATTTCACTCGCATTCAGTTACCCACTCGGCAACCGCACCGCTCTCGCCGATATTAAGACGACCGATTCTCAAATCCGCCAGCTCGAAGAAGACATCAAGAGCATCGAACTGGATTTGGAGTCCGCATCGAGGAACCTGCTGATCCAAATAAATGAATTAGAAAAAGTGCTCGCGCTCAATCTCGAACAAATCGAATCGGCCAGGCAAAAAACCGCCGAAGAGCAAAAACTGTACGATCAGGGCCGGGGCCAGCTGACGTTTGTCATTCAAGCGCGGGACAACGAAGAAAACGCAAAACTCACCTACGCGCAAAATGCAAAATTTTATCACGAGTTGATCCTTCAGCACCGCGCGCTTCTGGACGAGCTGTTGCCGTCCGAGTAATCCTTCCCAGTAAAAGGACTTTGGGACGGCTCTGCTCGCACCCGGCACAAAGAAAAAGCACCGCCGGAAAGGCGGCTGCTTTGCAAGTGCTTTACAGCGAAATGATATGGTCGGGGCGGCCGGATTTGAACCGGCGACCCCCTGCTCCCAAGGCAGGTGCGCTAACCGGGCTGCGCTACGCCCCGACCCTTAAAAACCCTCAAATTACTTGCCTTACAAGGCGCTTTCGACTATATTCTCCCTTAGGAAGCACTATATACCCCGGTATTACACGGTTCGCAGACGGTTCGCAAACCACTTTCCACACGGTTCGGAAGAGGATTATCCTTGGCCATACCACCTACGAAACTTACCGAAGTATTCATCCGTGACCTCACGTGCGAAGATAAGCCTTTCGTCGTGCGAGACACAATGATAAAGGGCCTGATGATCGCGGTCAACAAGCATAGCAAGTCGTACAAGGTGCAGCGCGACCTCTGGGTTGGCCAGCGCGGGCGCCGCCGCAAGGTCAAGACCGTGCGCCATACGCTGGGAACGACGCTCGAACTTACGTTGGATGATGCTCGGACCCGCGCCATGGAGGTGATCGCGCAGATCAAGCAGGGCGTCGATCCCAACGCGCCGGCCGTTGCTGAGTCGCGTGCGCAAATGTGGACAGTGCAGCAGATGTTCGACGAGTACGCTGAAGACCTACGTACCCGGGAATGCGCTCAACGCACAATTCTAGACGTGCTCGCGCAGCGCGACCGTTACCTCGCCGATTGGAATACGATACCCATTAGTGAAATAACCCGCACCATGGCACGCGAACGGCATCGCCGCATCTCCACACAACACGGTAAGGCTGCCGCCAACAGCGCGATGCGAGTGTTCAAAGCCGCCTACAACCTGGCGCTGCGGGTGGTGGATGACGTGGACCTCCTGCCGGGCAATCCCGTCCAGGCGGTCACTTTCAACAGGGTGCGCTCCAGCAACCGCGTAATGATGCCCGATGAACTACCTGACTGGTGGAGACGCATTCAAGAGTTGCCCAACCCGTTGCGGCGAACGATGCACACGCTGGGCCTGTTCAGTGGGCTACGCCCCGGCAAGCTGGTGTCGCTCCAACGTGACTGGCTGCGCCTTGATGAGCGAGCTATCTCGATACCGAAAATGAAGTCGGGCGAACCGTTCGATTTACCGCTCTCCAGCTACATGGTGGGATTGGTCCACGAGGCGGTGGGACGGGGTGATGTGTTGTATCCCGGCTCACCGTGGTTGTTCCCTACCCGCAATACGCAGGGGCAGGTGAAGGCCACGACCACGTGGAGGGAACGCACGCTTCCAGGCGAAACCGGGCACATTCTGCGCCATACGTACCGCACTTTAGCCCAGCGAGTGGGCATCAATAAGATAGATGCGCGCCTCCTGCTGGACCACAAGGTTCCCGGCATAGACGGCGTCTACATCCACGAGAAAGCTTTGTTCGACAGGTTGCTGGAGTCGCAGGAGCAGATGACCGCCGCGATCCTCGAACTGATTACCCCGGAACAGTGATATGAGTCCACCTCGGGCACGCAGCGACCGGCGACAATGGATAGTTCGAGTTCTACCTGACTCCCCAAGCGTCACCCTCCTCGGAATGTTCTTCTATGAAAAACCTCCGATCAAACTCTTTTTGTAGTCGGGCTCGTTCCGGTCTTCTATTCGTCCTTCTTACGAGGATAGATACTCAGTAATCGGATTCTGGGCTTCCCAATCTAACTGACGGACTATCCTATTGATGTCCAAGAACTTTCACGGGCTTGCCCAGATGAATCTTTGATAGCGAACTGAACTTATACGCTTCCTTCCGTTGGGGCATGTAGTACAGGGCTTTAAGAAGCTTCGCCGCCACGGCTACCCGCGCCTTTGCCGGGCCGTGCTTTCGACAAATCTTATCGTAGAAGGCAGCCAGTGCGGGATCTTTCCGGGTCGCCTTCTGAGCCGCCTCTACCATCGCCCACTTGATGTAAAGGTTGCCTTTTCTCCCCACCGGCCCTTGCCAGAGATGATCCGCACTCTGATGCGTCTTTGGGACGAGACTGGCATAAGAGAGCAGCTTTTTCGCACTTGGGAAGCGATCAATGTCGCCGATCTCTGCCAAAAGTAGATACGCGTTCTTCACGCCGATGCCAGGTGCCGTCATCAGAAGTCTCGCTCGAGGATCCGCTTGCGTTGTCTTCCTAATCTCACGAGTCACGTCTTTCTCCAAATCATCCACCCAATCATGCAGCTGCAAGTAACCTTGTAGAACTACTTGGTAGTTACCCCTCAGTTTTAAGCTTTCCAAGAACTGCCGACCCCGCATGCCAAAGAGATCACCATAGGGATGGAACACACCGAGTTTGTCCAGTAGTGCATGAATTCGGTTCCGAATTCCCGTACGAATCACGACCAGTGAAATGCGGTATCGATAGAGTTCTCGTCGGTCGCGCACTT
>WVZY01000077.1 GCA_011772205.1 Candidatus Latescibacterota bacterium | reverse complement strand
TCTTCTCGATAAGACTCTATTTTGCGTTTGGGACGTGTCTTTCATATGATACCTTCGCTCGGTTATCCGCCTCCGGAGGAGGATCTTTGTTGGAATGCTGCGCTCCTCGCAAATCCGATCATAAAGAGATAGGCAATGAATACTTCGCTATCGTCGATATTGTTCTCCGTCAGCGCGCCAACAAGTACAGCGGCGGTGGCGGCGATAGCCCCCAGGGCCAAGTGACGCTCGAATGATCCCGGCTCGAGTCTGCTTCTCAAGCGGAACAAGTCTCTCAGCAATATCCCCCAAAAAAGCACAAATGGTATGAAGCCAAAGAGGCCCCTCGTGGCTAGAATCTGAAGGTAAATATTGTGCGAGTCAACGGTGGTGGTGACTTTTCTTTCTTCGAGGAGCTTTTCTGCTTCGGTCGAGTAATCGCCCATTCCCACTCCGAATACCGGGTGCTGTTTGAATAGATCCACTGAAATGTCCCATAAGATGAAACGCGTGCGGACGTGCCGGTCAGGCGGCCTGTTCACGATATTTGGCACAGAAATGGAGCGGTCGAGGTCGGTGGGATTTTGCGTGACGAACACCGCGAGGATCGCAACTAGGACAGCTGCGCCAGCGAATGCTCTCTTGTTCCTCAAAATGAGAAATGCCACACAAAGCCCCCCGAGAAGCGCTGCGTACGCCCCCCGAGTGAGCGTGAACAGCAGGGCGGCCGTTTGAATGAGGACTCCAGCGCCGAGGAGGATGCCAGTTAACGAAATCCTTCGTTCCCTGTTCAGAACAGAGAAGTTTAAAAGAATCATTTGATAAAGAATCCCTGCAAGTGTCATCGGGTACAGGGTGCTTCCCGGGCGGTGCTTGGGCTTGATCGAAAAAAGAATCAAATCGATCCCGCCGTAATGCTGGATGATTGCGACCAGGCAGGATAGCGTGACGGCCCCAAACAAAGTCCAGAAGAGGCCATCGCGGAGTTTCCCTCGCGGCAGATTCGCTGCTACGAGGAAATAAATCGTCAGGAGCCAATAGGACTTCCAATCGTTGAAAGCACGGCCAACGTTTTCTGACATCAAGACCGATGGAATCGCGGAGACAACGAGAACGAGACATATGATCGAAAATGGATCCCTCCTTATGTGGGCGAGCATTTTTCTGGCTGAGGGGTTCGAGCAGAAGGCTAGGAGCCAGCCGATGATGCCCAGAAAGATCGCGGCCGTCGCTCCGGCGATCGAAAAGGGTATCGCTACCGCGAGGAGGAAGAACGACACGTAGATAACGCGCGAAGATAACTTTTCTAAAAGCGCATTCATCTTGTGATGGCCGGAATCAAGAGGAGAATCCTATAGGGCCGCGCTCACCGAGAATCGGTGTGTGTCTTCGAACGCCTTTTGCGAGTCGAGGTTTGCGTTGTAGTTGAGCTGGAAACGGTTGATTTTGAAACCCAGTCCCAGATGTGGGACGAGACGCTGTTCTCCCGATTGGAACGATGAAAGCCCACCCCTCAAGGCGATCGCGTCGGAATACAACAGAGATTCAATCCCGAGAACGTAGCGCGAAATACCGCCATGGGCGATGACGATGTCCGCCTCGGTACTCAGGTAAGGAATTTCATCCGTGGCGAGTGCGAAGGTGTACGAGCGCCACAATGTCACGTTCATGCCGTCATCGTAGCTCAACCGGGAGGCGGCGTTCCGGGCGACGAACCCAAGCGTGAGGGCCTCCGACAGTTGGAGGCGCACACCGGCATCGACCGATGTGCCGGTTCCGTCGAAGCTCGAAAAATCGCTCGTCGATACGAGAATGTTGAAAGCGGCACCGAACGTTACGAAATATTCGGGTGTGTATGCATAAGCGAAGCGGAGTGTGTTCTCGCTGTAGCTGCTACCATCGGTCAGATCGAGATAGAGATTTCCAAATCCAACACCAAGGGCATGCATGGAGAGCGCCCGGCCGATGTCATCCGCATCCGTCCGCTTGATGCTTCTTGCATAGACGACGTGCGAATGGTAAGCCTTCGCTCCGGGAACCAGGTTCACATAAGAGATGCCGATCCGGTTCTCCTCGATATGAGACAGCATGGCGGGATTCCAGAATACTGCTTCTTCGCCTCCCGGAGTGGCGATTGCTGCGCCGCCCATCGCTCCTGCCCTTGCTCCGTAGCCGGGAGCCGTGAACGCACCACCTCTGGAGTACCCGCCGTACGAGGGGACACATGCGAAGATGCCAACGAGGAGGATGATTCCCGCAACGGTTAGTTTTCTGTATACGCAAGCCAACGCGCCGCCACCTCCATATTATCTTCTATGGATCGAAGAGAAAGATTTCTCTAAAGGCCGTTTTGCTTCCATCCGCATATTCGGCGATAGCTACGGCGACCAGAGGTCCTCTTTTGACCGCGTCTCTCTCGCCGTTGAGTCCGTCCCAAGGAATCATAGGATCAGCGCTTGCAGAACGGTCTTCCAACGAGACGACCAGGTCGCCTCCAAGGTCGTATATCTTTAGCAGCACCCTGACGGGTGGCTGTGCGAGGTTGATTTGGAATTTGTCGTTCGGGCGGAACGGTGTGGGGATAAACAATCCAGGGGAAGGATCGTACACCACTGTAATGGCGTTCGAGATCGTGCTCACATTCCCCGCACCATCGACCGCTCTTCCGGTGAGAGAGTTTGATCCCGCTTCCAATGGGACATCGCGCGCGAACAAGGGCTCTATTTGAGTAAAGGCTGAATCAACCAGAGTTCCGCCGCGCGAGATTCTTACCCACTTCGTATCACCAAAGGCTTCTCCGGTGAGGGTGTATATGCGCGAATGAACGACACCAGCGGGGGGATCGAGAACGGGGGGCGGCGGCACTGTGGTGTCTAGCTTGATGGTGACAAACAGGGCTTTCTCTCTGGGCGCCGGATCGGAAGCTCTGAACTTGATCGTATAAGCCCGCTCCTCCACGATTGAGTCGGCGAGAGGGGCGCTGAAGAAAATTGTGTCATTCTTTGTCCATTGGACCGGGGCTTCCAAAGAATCCGAAGTCGGGTGATCGTACCACATCATTATTTCGGTGATCCCATTGCGGTCGTATGCCCAACCGAGGATGCTGTCCGGAATTACTCTAAACGAAAGAGTACCGGTGCCTGAAGGATCTGTAATTTCTATAGATGGAGCTTTTAAGTCGAAATTCAAGAATGCAGTAGCGGACCCTTTATTTGCACCATCATCTTTTATCTCCAACTTCGCTTGATAAATGCCGTCAATAAAACGAGAATCGGGCTGGCCCTGGCCTGGTGGAGGAATAAATGGATCAAATTCATCTTCGTCCCAACGGACTTCATAATCTCCATCCCCGGCAAAATCCGGGATATCCTTCTTAAGTGAAATCTCTTCGCCGCTCTTTGGAGTGATAAAGGCAACTCCCAAGTCATCTTTTTCTGAAGAATCCCAAATCCTGAAAGAAACGCGGAGAGTTTCTTCTACTACATCCGGCAGGTTCGGCGCAAAAATCCCCGGATTTACGCTTAGCACCTGCGCTTTGGGCGCCGTTAAGTCCACAATGATAGTGATAAAGGCAGAATCCGTTTCCGAGATTCCTTGTGCTCGAATTAAAATGTGGTAAGAATCCTCAGCTACAACAACGCCCAAAGAATCCTCTCCGTTCCATATGACTGAATCGAGACCGGCACTTCTTGGCTCCCCACTGATCAGTGTGTCGACAACGGAAACCGTATCGCTGTCAAAAACGATCACGTCAAGGGAAACCACACTGTCGAGCAGAGTGTATGTCAGCTTCGTGCTGTCATTGCTGCCGTCGCCGTTTGGCGAAATGGTGGAAAAATCTGCTTTAATGATTGAGAGGATTTGTCCAGAAGCTCGAGATGAAAAGCCCAAGATGCAGGGGAGAATGAAGAGGATAGCGGCATATCGAAAGTTTTTGGTCAAACTTTCATTCCTCGTAACAGGGGAGTGCATGAATGCAAGCAGGCCTGCATCATATTGGGCCTATATCGCTGAAAAGTACTATGTTCATGTAACATACAGGATAAGAGCGGTCAACGCTTTTTTCCAAAACTCTCGAACGTTCTGGCCCTTCTCGAGCGAATACCAACATCGTATGATAATCGGTCGTGCTTCGAGATCCGTTTGCTCAGGCGAGAACAGAAGGCGCAGGGGTATCTTTTGGCTCAGGGGATATGATTGAAGCTCCCGCCACTAGAGGGCGCGGAACGTTTCAACGAGCTTCGGCAGGACCTCGCCGGCGGGTCCCTGGAGGTATACGTCCACCAGTGGCGTAATGGCCGAGATCTCGGTGTTGACTTCGATCACGCGTGCACCGCAAGCCTTGGCTTGTGCCGGGAACGCAGCAGCCGGGTACACCACGCCGGAAGTTCCAACGACTAGAAGCGTTTCGCAAGTCTCCAATGCACGCCCCGCCTTCATTACGGCATCCGCCGGGAGGATTTCACCGAACCAGACCACGTCGGGCCGGATCATTGAACCGCAGTGGCACCGCGGTGGTATGCGATCATCGTCGGGAAGCTGTTCGATTGGATGTTCTCTATCGAAGCATTTGAACCTGAGAATGTTGCCGTGGAGCTCGACGATGTTTTTCGATCCTGCTTTTCTGTGAAGGTTGTCGATGTTTTGCGTGATGAGCGTAAACTCATCGAACTCTTTTTCGAGATCCACGAGGGCATAGTGCCCGGGATTGGGCGAGACATCGGAGATCATGCGCCGTCTCTCTACATACCATTCCCAAACGAGTTTTGGATTGCCCGAAAAGCCCTGGGGTGTGGCGAGCTCTTGCGGATTGTAATTCGCCCACAGGCCTGTTTGGGCATCACGGAAAGTCGGGATGCCGCTCTCTTTTGAAATGCCGGCGCCTGTGGAGACGGCAAGCGACCTGCTTCGCTTCAGAATTCGCGCTCCCTCATCCAGCTGTTCTTGTGTGCACTGCATTTCGTGGCCCCTTCCTTCGAAGATTTCTGAAGGTTGCCAGCGCGATGCCGGCGAAGATCAATCCCGTGCCGATCAGTACGTTTATTGTAAGCGTTTCGCGAAGAAAAATCCAGCCAAGGAGACAAGCGAGTATGGGAATGATGAACGTCATGTAAGAGAGTAGTGTCACATCGACATGTTTGATAATCCAGAAATATAAGCCGAATGCGGCTACGGAACCGATGATTCCGAGATACAGAACGGTGGTGATCGTGAGCGCATCGTAATGCACTGGATTTGTCTTTTCGAACAGCACACCCCAGGCTGTAAGGATCACTCCCCCGACGGCCATTGGTATGAGAAGAGATGCATAAGGATGGTATGGATTCGAGTACTTTTTTACCAGCACACTAGATAGGCTGGCAAGGATCGAACTCAAGATCATGGCGGCCATTCCCCAGGTGCTCATGTAGCCGCCCAGCGATACACTGTCGGAAAAGATCACGTAAACACCAAACGTGCCGATAATGATCCCGATGAGCTTTAGCAGGGTCATAGGGTCGCCGAGAATCACTCGTGCCAGGATTGCCACGAAGAGGGGCATGGTGCCGAAGAGAATTGCCGCAAGACCTGAAGAGATATATTGCTCGCCCCAATAAACCAGCGCGTACGGGGCCCCTATCTGGAAGAATCCGAGAAAAATCGATAGCAGAATGAAATGACGGGTTCGTGGCAGGTGGATGCGAAGCTTCACAAGAATTGCAAATATGATCAAAGATGCTATGATGAAACGAAGCGCCGCCGAGGTCATAGGAGGAGCGCCCTCCAAGCCTACCTTGATCATGAGCCAGGTGGAGCTCCAAATCAGACAGAGAATCATGTATACGACAATGGCCAGACCCTTGTTCATCATGCACCAGTTATGGGCGTTCCGATCTAAAGCGGATTTTGGGCTGTTACCACACTCAAATTCCCTCAATGGAAGATATCGAACATAAATCAGAAAGGCGCCGAAGGCAAGCTCGCTATCTCTTGGCTGCAGCCGGTGTTCTAGGAGTTTTGAGCACTTTGCGGGCATTCGGCACCGGCAGCGTGGCAGCTCCCGCCGCGGTGCTTTTAGGTGGGGCGAGCTTCCTCGCTATGGTTGCCTTGCTCCTCACACTGCGCGGCGGCAGACTCCTTCGAGAGAACGGGAAGCTGATCCTCGTCTTTCTGTTCGGTGTTCACCTCACTGGAGTGCTTTTCTTTTTCCCTCCGGAAGACGTACTGAACAACCGTCCGGTTTTAACGCTGGATCATGCCGTCCATTATTACCAAGCGGCCAGGGCAAGAGATATCTTTTGGGATTCTATGCGCCTTCATGGGTATGATCCCAATTTCATGGCGGGATATCCGGGCGGGACAATATTTGACATCGATATGAAAGGAGCGGAGCTGTGGTGCTCCCTGCTTGCGTTTCTCGGCGTCGCCAGAGCACTCAAACTGTTCATTCTGCTCTCCCACCTATCGATGGTCTTCACCGTTTTCTGGGGGTGCCGCCGCTTGGGGTACCGATACGAGGAGAGCATCTTTGCATCGTTACTCCTTCTTGCTTATTGGCACTGGGGGAGACCCTATGCGGGGGATTTTCGCTTCGCGGGGATGTTCGGATTCATCTTTGTTACTCACCTGTCGTTCTATCTCGTTGGCATGTTCAAAACGCTATTAGATGGGGATCCCTGCAAGCGATTTTTTATCATAGGCCCCTTGGCGTTTTTCATTCACCCAACAGCTGCCGTGCTACTGCCAATTCCGTTTCTGGCGCTATTCCTCATCCGGCGGCTCAAGGTGTCACCCGGTACAGTCCATCTCATGTGGCAGAGAAAAGTTTTTGTTCAAGTAGTCATCTGGTGCGCAATCGTGCTGGCCGTTAATGCGATATGGCTCGTGCCTTTTTTCCGATATTTGGATATCAAGCTGCCTTCAGAAACGTTTTTCCAGATCAGAGGTGTCCAAGGACTCGCTGGAGTTCTTTTAAAACCCGGAAATCTTCCCGCGCTGATAGTAATAATATTATCGATCATCGGATTCGTCCGCTTGATCGCGGATCGCCGTTTGCCCGAAGCAATCGCCCCCGCATCGGCTGCCGCGTATCTGTTCTTTCTTTCCGGGTATGGGGTGCGTCTTCCCGGATTCAGCCAGATGGAACCCGGACGTTTTGTCTACAGCGCAATGATTTTTCTAACGCCGTTATCCGGCTCGGGATTTCTTGCCATCTTCAATGGGCTGGAACGTGCAATTAAAATCAACCGACTTCTTGTTTTTGCCAGGGCCGCAGCACTGGTGGTTCTGTTTTTATGCCCTGCACCTCTTGCGCTACTGGCGTCGCGTTCCTATTACAAACATACGATCGGCACGACGCCGCGATCCGAAGTGGAGGATCTGATTGATGCCCTCAACCGTCATATCGATCCCTCCGGACGTCTCATGGTAGAAGATGGACCGGCGTGGACATACGGCGACAGTCACATCCCTTCGATCCTCCCTTTGCTGACTGGAGTTCAACAGATCGGGGGTCCCTATCCATTTACGTTCATCGAGCATCACTTCGCCACTTTTCAGCTGGATAAAACAATGGGGAAACCGCTCGACGCCATGGATCCGGAGGAGTTGAGCGCGTACGTCGAGTTGTACAACGTACACTGGGTGGTGACGGCCACGCCGGCGGCCAAGACCGTTTTCTCACGGATCCACGGCTTTCCATCCGTTTGGTCTTCAAAGCATTTTGTGCTTTGGGAGGTTCCGGGCAGATCGACGTTTGCCTCCGAACCGGGCGTATCCGTACGGGCAACGTACGATACGATCCATGTTGCGATCTCCGCGGACGCAGGCCAGCCAGCACCCGACAGCATATTGATCAGATACCACTGGGATCGGGGTCTCGTGGCCAGTCCGCCAGCCAGGATTTCACCTGTGTGGCGTCTGCGCGATCCGGTGCCCTTTATTCTCCTCGAGCCCGAGGGCGAAGCGGACATCCGGATCACTTTCAACTAGAGGACTGCGCCTCAGTAGAGCCTCATGTGCGGCATTGACAATTGGGCCATTTTCGTGTAGAATAAGCACACTCCAGGGCAATAGTAGGCGAAAGGAACTTTTTTAACGTACCACTGTTAGCGAACAGGGCTCCCACATGACCAAGCCAATCCGCGTGGCGCTCGTCGTCTGCGTGTTATTGCTCGTGCTAACCTTCCACCTGGCTGTGGCGTGGCAGGATTTTGCCACACTCGCCCGGAACGGTTTTCTCTACGATGACAGTTTCTACGCTTTCCAGATAGCCCGCAATATCGCCACCGGGCAGGGGATGACCTTCGATGGCATTCATCCCACCAATGGTTTCCAGCCACTGTACGTGTTTCTTCTCGTGCCGCTGTACGTCCTTTTTGGCGGGAATCCAGCCCATCCGATATATATCGCACTTTCTCTGCTGTCGGTTTTTACACTTCTTACCGCCTATCTCATCTATAGAATTGCAAACAGGTACGTGGGACGAGCGGCTTCCCTTTTTGCCGCTTTGATCTGGGCGTTTTCCCCGATCGTTACGCGACAGAGCGCCAACGGTTTGGAAACGGCCCTTGCAGCGTTCATGATAGCGGTGTCCATATTCTACTATCTGGAACGCGTGCGTTCCGCTGAATCACCGAACGGTGAACGTTTTCTCGCACTCGGCTTGCTACTCGGACTTGCGGCTCTCACGCGTATCGACAGTCTGTTACTCGTGCTCGTGATCCTTCTCGATTATCTTCTAATGCTCCGCAGGAAGCCGGTGCCGTTTACTTTTCTCCGTAGGCTGTCCTTTCTTCCGTTGGGAGTCATCCTCGTCTACGGACCGTGGTTTGTTTTCAGCGTGGTTGCCAGCGGAAGCCCTCTACAGGATAGCGGAGCGGCGACTAGGTATATTTCTCTCGCATACGCACCGTATTTCGGCTACGGCGTGGCCAGTCTCAACACGGAAGGGCCGGATCCTGCCTTTGTGTGGGCGCATGTCATGCACTCCTTCGCGGTGCTGAAAGTCACGCCACCGCTGCACGTCGTGTTTCGTTCCTTCGAAAAGCTTGGTATTTGGTTTGGTGGCAAGGAGGGATTTCACCTGGCGGGGAATTTATTGGGTTTCCTCATGCTAATTGGCGCTAGCATGGTGGTACTTCGTTGGAGGAAACAGGAACGGAAACGCCGTCGGGGCGAGATTAGTTTTCTCATTTTGTTTTCAGCGATTCTAATCATATCGTATTCACTCTATATCTTCGGTGCGTTTTTCTTTCTTCGCTATTACTACCCGATCTATCTGGTTGCATGCATTTACTTGGCATTTTTGATCCAGGATTTCATCGACTGGCTGTCGCGCCGTTCGCTGCTGTTCCGCCGTGCGGCTTTGGTGGGATTGGGAATCTACGCGGCGACGTTCTCTTACTTCAGCTATTCACAGGCGTTCAGATCCCGGCCGATTTATCCTTTCTATGACATCGCTAAATGGGTGGACATCAATACATATGATAGCGAAAAGATAGGTGTGTTTCAATGCGGCGCCATCGGCTATCTGTCGCACCGCGAGGTGATCAATCTAGACGGTAAGGTGAATCGAGATGCTCTCGAAGCTCTCAAGAAGGGATGCTTGGGGGAATACGTGCAAGAAGAGGGAATCGATGTGGTTATTGATAACGCAAGCGTCATCGACCTTCTCCTTGGACCTGCTTGCAAAAAAATGGCCGACTCATCGACGAGGATTCAATGGAGCGCTTCGGGGAAAGGGCCCGGGTGGGTTGCTGTTAGACTTCATCCTGCCAAAAATAGGGATACTGCAGAAGCATTGAAAGGCTCAAGCACCGCTGCATCTGTTGCACCGAGTCTACCCAGCAGTAAGCGGTAGCGTCACAAGAAACGGTCGCCCCTCTATTCTGCCATTGTCTTTCTTCTACAGGATTTTGACAATACTGTGCTTCGCACGCGTGGGCCCTCTTCGAAGACATAGGATCGGAAGCACCCTTTCTCTTACGAATATTCGCAGTCTCCAGGGCTTTTCTCCGAGATACTCCCCATCCACATGCAAGTGATATGGAGTGTGGGAATCGATGGTGAGCGACGTCACTCTCCGCATTTCTACGCCTCGCTTGTTCGTATGCGTGCCTTTCAACGCCAGCGGCAGGAGACGGAGAATTCTCAACCGGCCCATTGGCGAAACAATACATAGGTCAACGTGCCCGTCATCAGGGCACGCATTCGGCGTTAGATAGAAACCTCCTCCGGCGCTGACGCCGTTGCCAATGCTCACGAGGAGCTTTTCCCCGGTCTGCATCTCCTCGTCGTCGATAGCCATTCGTAGCGTGGGATTCAAAAACGACGCGAGCGATTTGAAAACGGCAAGGAGGTACAAGGGAACCCCGCTCAACCGGTGGATGCTCCGGCTATGTTGGGTGACCAGCGCCTCGAATCCGAGCCCGATGCTGTTGATGCAGTAGCGAAATCCTGTTTCCACCACATCGAAGTGATAGCCAAGTCCCATCTCGAGGGTTTGGAGCAGCTCCTCCGGGGTCGTGGGGCAGGGGAGAAGCTTTGCGAAATCATTCCCGGATCCAGTAGGCACAAATACGACGGGAATGGGATCCGGCATGAGTCCATTTACCGCCTCGTGGATCGTTCCATCTCCCCCGATCACGCAGAGGACGTCGTGGGATCCGGAGAGCCTCTTTGCGAGATCGATCCCATCCCCCGGGCCCCGGGTCCATTCGAATGTGGTGGAGAGCCCGAGAGCTTTGGCACGAGGAAGAAACTGTTCGACAATCCTTTTTGTTCGGCCCCTTCCAGCGAATGGATTGGCGATGATGGCTGCATTCATTGATCGATCTCCCGATGTTGCAGGCGTTCGGTATGGACCGGGCTTTTGCCGAGCGGAGTCGAGCTGTGCAAATACCGATGTTCCGGGAAGCATACCTCGATCCATCATTCTTCGGCAAGCTGTAGGGAGGGATCTGCAGGTGGTGGTTGAGCCGACCGTTCTGCGGAGAGGGTAGGAATGTTGCGGGATGGGGCTGAGGAATCTTTACGCGGCACCAAGTGGGGGCTCGGTGGAGCTAACGAGCCATTGCGTGGAGCGAGCAAGAAGTGCTGCGTGATGAGGGCGACGAGCCATGGCGCGGATGCAAGCTAGAAGGCCCCGTGGGGGTGACGGACCGCTACGCGGAGCGAGGGAGGATCCTCCGCCGGAGGCGGGGAAGCCGAGTGGAGATACCGGACTTCTTGACGATTGCGAATCCCCGAACCTATAATCCTCCAATGCATTTTCCGGTGCTGTGCGCCCGGAGAGCAGTCTAATCAGATCGGTCCTCGAATGGGACTGCAAGCAGCTGGCCGGTAGGCCGGCTATCGAGAGCAACAACCAATGAAGAGAATCGCCATATGTCTAATCCTCATGCCAGCACTGGCGTTACCCTTGGGCGATGAAGAAGCACCCTGGACCCATCTGGGCAATAACAGTGAGATTCAGGCGATTTACCGACACGGGGACTCGCTCTGGATCGGCACCAACGGGGGGCTGCTGATTTACGATCTGATCGACGGCGAATTCACCGCGAAGTATCTCATCGGGCCCCGGCTCCCATCCAACTCGATCTACGCGATAACCGGCCGGGGAGACACCGTACTCGTTGGGACGGATAGAGGTCTTTCTGTCTTTACGGAGAAGGGTGTGTATCATTACGAAGCCAGTTTGAATCCATCCCTTCGTGACATCAGGAGCATCGATTTTGGACCCGCCGGCGAGATCTGCTACGGCACCCGCGGTCATGGAGCCGGCATCATGCAGGGGGACACCATTTTCGTCGTAACCCGTATAGACTCGCTGCTGGATGACAGCGTTTTCGGCGTCATTAAGATGGATGACACCACGTATTACTACGCGACCGCTCTGGGACTGTGTGCATTCAGGGACAGTTTATGGGTGAGCTTTCGTGCGGGTGCCGGTTTGCCCAAAGGGGAAGTTCGTGACCTGCTGCTTACAGAAGACTTCGCCATGTATGCTCTCATCCCAAGCAAGGGCGTTTATTACTTTGACGGGGTCAGAGGCAGACGGATTTCTCCGAGAGGTTTGTTTCCATACGATGAAATCGCCGCCATTGAATTGGATTCCGAGCAGGCATTGTGGGCGGCGGGCAGTTACGGCAGGATCAGCCGCTACCGTTACGGCCAGTGGATTGAGATTGGTGAGACGGATGAGGAGATCGAGACGGAAAGGTGGCGCTGCGCCTATGCAGACGACTCCGGAGTGATTTATTTTGGCTCTGCAAACGGTCTCATTGTTTGGATTCGAGAAGGTGAAATCCTGAAGGAGCGGATTCCGTCAGCTCTACCCTCGAATGCGGCGCTCGCCGCTATCGAGGACTCCGCGGGATGCCGGTACGTCGCAGTCGGATCGCAGCTGCTGTCGCTTCCCAGCGAAGCGACATCGTTCGAGCTCGAGGCGATGGTTGGACCGGTCCTCGCCATGGCAATATCGCCGAGCGGAGAGCTCTGGTGCAGCAATCGCTGGGGTGTGTTTCGGAAGGACGGGAGGCGTTTTATCGAAGTTCCGCTGGATATAAGAGGGGAAACCCATGTCATCTCCTCGATGGTGTTCGAACCCAACGGGTATCTGTGGGCTGGAACGGACCGGGGAGAAGTCCTGAAGTTCGACGGCCGGACCTGGCTCCGATTAGGGGAGTCGGATGAGCTGACCGGGGGACCGATAGACCGGATTTTGCGGGTCGGCTCCGGGAGAGTATGGGCGTTATCGCAACGCTCGGGAATCTCCGGGTTCGATGGCCGCCGCTGGGAGAAGTTTCCTCTCTCATGGTTCAACGAACAACCGCTGTCCGATGCCGCTGTGGATTCCGCAGGCCGACTCTTTGTCGCTGGGTGGAAGGGTGTTTGGCGGTATGATCGGGACAGTGGATGGAATCTGCTGGAGCTTCCGCCCATAGGCACGGATGTCAACCTTACCCGTATTCGCTTCGACCATATGGGGAGAACATACGTGGGGACTTCGGAAGGTCTATGGCTGATCGGCGCCGGCAGTGTGCAATATATCCAACCACAGGATGGTTTTGAGGGGAGGGATGTGAGCGTGATTCTCTTGGACAGTGAAGGTCTGATCTGGATAGGATTCCGAAAGGACGGTCTCTCGCTGATTCCAATGGAGCAGCTTTGGTAAGCAAGCCCATTCGGAATCTTGTTTTTCCTTGTATGGAGCGGATTTGCATGATAGCGTAGGCGGGGTTAAATTTATCGATGGAGAGCATGCCAATGTGGGCGATTCTTTTCTGGTGCAGCGTCGCGGTCATTTTCTACCCCTATCTCGGATACCCCTCCCTCTTGTTTCTTTTTGGAAAACTAAGGCGCGAAAAAGCAAGCGAGTCGAAAAGCAACTATCTGCCGACTGTGTGTTTGTTCATCTCGGCATTCAATGAGGAAAAAATCATCCGGAGGAAGATCGAAAACAGCCTGGCGTTGAGTTATCCGAGAGAAAAACTCCGGATTCTTATCGCCTCCGATGGCTCCACCGATGCGACGGTCCAGATCCCCAAAAACTACAGCGATATGGGCGTGGAACTCTTTCACCAGCCGCAGCGAAGAGGGAAGAGCGCCGTGATCAACGACGTAATGGAAAATCTTACCGAGGAGATCGTTGTTTTCACGGATGCAAACTGTTTGTTTGAGGAAGACGCGCTGGAAAAGCTTATCCAGCACTTTTCGGATCCACGGATCGGCTGTGTCGTCGGTAAATTGAATTATGTCGAGCGGCACCGCTCATCTGTGGGAAAAGGAGAAGGTGTTTACTGGAAATACGAATCAAGGATCAGCATCTTGGAAAGCGCTTTGAAAAGCGTTCTAGTGGCAACCGGTCCAATTTTCGCCATTCGCAGAAACCTTTTCAGCCGTCTCTACCCCGACGTGGCAAACGATTTCCAGCTTCCCGTCGAAATCGCCAGTCGTGGCTACGGTGTTGTTTACGAGCCGGAGGCGGTGGCTATCGAAAGGTCGACGATTTTTTGGCGCGAAGAATTCAAAAGAAAGGTGAGAATCATTCTGAGAGGACTGACCGGCTTTGCGATTCTCAAATCCAAATTCCGCGGATTCAGGCTGTGGCAATTTTTGTCTCACAAGTTGATTAGATGGACGGTGGCGCCTTTTCTCTTTCTGATCCTGATATCGAACATCATGCTTGTTGGAAGTTCATGGTTTTATACTGTTGTTTTAGCTTTTCAATCGATTTTCTATTTAGCTGCGATGAATGGTTGGCGTCTCAAGAGAACGAGCAAACCCCGAAGCATCTTTTATGTTCCATTTTATTTTACAATGGTGAACTTTGCCGCTATAGTGGCCATTGCTCAGTTTCTAGCGGGGAAGCGCCTAAGGGTGTGGGAGAAAGCTGAGAGCGCCAGGTTCGCGCCTGCCCCTGCCAAGGGCAAGAATGCGGCGGCCGCCTCCAACCGAGAAGATGCAGGGCTTGCACCTCATAGTGAAACGGCGGCTCCGCAAACGAGTTCAAGTACGGCTCAGCTGAAAAAATGACATTCCTGATCAAAACTCTCGTTATGTGGAGAAAGTTCATCGTCTCCTCTGCGCTCGTTGCTGCAGCGGCAATGGCGGTCGTTAGTCTCCTTTTGCCCAAATGGTACACCGCCAGGACGTCGATATTTCCCCCTGAGCCTCAGGGAAGCGTGCCAGCCTACGCCGAGTTCGTTCAGAGTCTCCAGCTCCCCCTTTTTGGGGGCGGAGGAGTGGGCGCCCAGTCAGCAACGATTTATATCGATATCCTAATGAGCCGGAAAGTCGGCGAGCAGATAACCGAGGAATTCGGCTTGAAAAGAGTTTACGGATCGAGCTCAGTAACCGAGGCGCTGGGCTCGCTCCACTCACATTCTACGTTTAGGCTTCTCGAAAATGGGTTATTGATCATCCAGTTCGAGGATAGAGATCCGGAGCGTGCCGCCTCGGTCGCAAATCGATTCGTGGAACTGCTCGATGAATTCAACCAGGAGCTAAACTCGGCTCGCGCATCGAAGACGCGGGAGTTCATCGCAAGGCAACTCGAGATCCACGGCAGGGATCTCCAGAGAGCGGAGGAAGAACTTAGGGTTTTCCAGGAACAAAACCAGGCTCTGGAAATCAGCGAGCAGGTGAAATCGACGCTCGAAGTCATGTCGGATCTAACTGGCGAAGCGATTGCCCTCGAAGTAGAGATGGACATTCTCGGTCAATACGCCTCCGAATCTTCGGAAGAGTATGTCGACAAGAAAGAGCGTTACGACGAAATTCTGGGGCAGCTCAAGAAATTCAAAGTGAATTCCGCAAGGGACGAGGAAGATTTCGTTCGATCATTTTTCCCCACGTTGGACAAGGTCCCCGAAGTTACCCTCGATCTTCTTAGACTCACGCGCCGTGTCAAAATCGAGGAGAAGGTTTATGAGCTCCTCATCAAAGAGCATGAGAAAGCACGAATCGACGAGGCGAGAGATACGCCCACGATTCAAGTGCTGGACAGGGCTGAAATTCCCGAAATACGAAGTCGCCCGAAGCGCAAGATCCTCGTCGTGCTCGGGGGATTAGTTGGTTTTGGGTGGAGCGCTCTCCTCGCCGTGATGGTCACACTGTGGAGAGAGCAGGAAGAGCAAAGGGGTGTCGTCAAGGAGATTTTTGGACCTGTTCTCAATGACATTTCAAGGATCTTTCGTAGAAAAAAATAAAAATGTATCCATCCTCGCGTGCGCTCTCCAAAAGGCAACTCGTATACCTTTACGTAGCTTCCACCGTCCCGGTGATCGGTGCCTTTATCCTTTATTTTTTCATTGCGATCGCGGTTTTGAAATTCATGTTGCTTGGTCTGGGGCTCGCCGTTCTGGGATCCGTTTTTTTTGCGTACCCCAAGTTTAGTTTTTACACGGCGGTGTTCTATATTTATTCCGGCCTGTCGTTTTATTTCCCCTTGCTCGTTCCTTACCCGATCGTATTGATTGCATTCGCCGCAGTGCTGCTGCGTCTTTTCTCCGGGGAAGAGATCGAACTCAGCGATCGGACGTTCATTTGGTCTGCCGCATTCTTTACATTGATGGCTTTGACATCGATGCTGTACGCATACTCCTTGAGTGTATCGCTCATCGGCCTCATCAAGTACGTCAAAGTGTTGATCCTGACCTTTCTTGCCCTTCAACTATTGAAGAACCCCGCGGATCTCCATAAGTATGTGGTCGTCGTCTTTATGGGAGGGGTTGCCGGTGTTTTGTTGGGTTTCGCGAACATGAAACTTGGGCTGGGAGAGGATATATCGGTGATCGGCTTTGCTCAGATGGCGCGCTTTGAAGGAACGCAAATAAATCCGAATATTCTGGCAATGTTCCTGATTTCGGCGATTCCCTTGGGATTCTACGCGGTGAAGCGCGCATATCGGATATGGCATAGGGTATTTTTCTTGGTCGGGATTCTTATCCTTGTTATTGCGACCTTTGCTACTTTCTCGAGATCGGCGGTGTTCGCATTGGCTTTCGCACTGCTGGCACCGCTGTTTCGAGAGTTGAAAAGCAAAAGATTTTACGTCGGTATTGCCCTGGTTTTCGCTGCATCCGTATTCCTCACCCCTAAGGCCTACTGGATAAGACTTTTCTCGTTAGGCGAGCTGGCAAGATCACGCCCGGGTGACTGGTCCATCCTATTGAGAATAAGGGCGGCCGAATCTGCTATTCACATGTTTCTTCAACACCCGCTGACCGGCGTCGGCCTCAATAATTTTATCGCTCGATCGGGGACGGATCTCGTCGTGCGGATCGTGGCGCACAACGCATACCTCGAGATCCTCTCCGGCGTAGGGTTGTTTGGATTTCTGGCTTATGTGGGTTTCTGCGTGTCCGCGGTGCAAAATTGTCTGAAGGGAATCCGGGCGAGGTGGGAAGCCCGGACTGCATGGATGGGAGACCTTTCGTTTTACATTTTGATTTCATTCATTGCATCCTTGATCAGTTGCATGTTCGCTTCGACCGAATTTGCCTATTTCGTCTGGTTCCCCCTCGCCGGTGGACTGGTTGCCGGCAACTTGGTAAGGCGTCACGTTGCTCAAAAGGAATCCTAAAAACACATCCCCGGGGCGGAAGGGGAAGCTTGTCTATATCACCTCCACATTTCCCGTCCTTCGGGAAACATTCATCTCACGCGAGATAATCGAACTGGAAAAAAGGGGAATCGAGCTCATAGTTGTCTCCTTGAAAAACACCCCCCAGTCCGTCGGACAAGAAGAGCTCCCCCACGCTAAGGTATTCTATTTGCCTTTCTTTTTTTCGCTGAGTCTTTTGCGTGCGTCGGCGAAGGTGTTTTTAGAACGCTCCTCCAATATCGTCCGCGAAGCTGCAAGAATCCTCTGGGCGTTAAGGAAACGCCCCGGTCGGATGCTCAAATTTCTTGCGATTCTCCCCAAAAGCCTCTGCCTGATTGACATATTTCGGCGGGAGAACATCCTCCATCTCCACGCTCATTTCGCGACCGTTCCCACCACCTGCGCGTTCTTCATATCCAAAGTCTCCGGACTCCCATTCAGTTTTACCGCACATGCATGGGACATCTATGTAAAAGGGACCGAGCTCTTGCTTGCGGAAAAAATGCGAGCGGCTGATCGTGTGATCACAGTCTCGAATCATAACCACGGGCATCTGCTGTCACTGGGAGGGCCAGGGGATAAGGTGAAAGTGGTGTACCAGGGTTTGGAGCTCGAGAGGTATCGATTTCCTGAAAAGGCTCCAAGAGAAGTGCCGCTCATCGTGGCGGGCGGGGGGCTGGAGCCGAAAAAGGGCGTCCATATCGTCCTCCAAGCGCTCGCAGAGCTCATGATGCGCGGGATTCGCTTCGAGGCGGAGATATTCGGGGACGGACCGGAGAGGCTGCGGCTGGTTCAGCTCGCTCTATCCCTCAATCTCGGAACGAACGTGTCTTTTGTTGGATCGATGCCACACCAGGGAATCATCCGATTGTTTCAGCGGGCCGACATATTCGTCATGGCTTCGATTCGGGCCAGGAATGGGTCGATGGAAGGGCTACCGAACGTCCTCGCAGAGGCGATGGCCTGCGGAGCCACCGTCGTCGCTTCGCGTCTTTCGGGGATCCCCGAGCTCGTCCGTGATGGAGTCGATGGGATCCTGGTTCCGGCTGGAGATGCGATAATGCTCGCAGACTCTCTTGTTAATCTACTGCTGGATAATGAGTTAAGACGAAGGCTTTCATTGAATGGGCGAAAACGCGTGGAAGCGTTCTTCGATCTCCGGAACAATATCTCCCCCCTTGCCGAGTACTTCGAGCAGGCTCTGAAACTCCCGGAATCGTCAGCCTGAACCGGAGTCACACTTCAGACATCGGGAACTCTTTATCGCAACCTGCGTAAAAAATACCAGGACGCCCCAAGCTGCGCTCTCTTTCCTGGGACAGAGACACCCTGCAAAAGATGGAAGCGCGCGGGGGCGGTCGAGAAGGACGAGTGTTGAAAAGGGGGGTAGCAGCTCGATGGCGAAAGCGCGCCGGGGGATCGGCGGCTTTCGATGAAAGGAGGGAAGGACGGATTTAGTCCAAGAAGGATGGAAAAGATCTTCAAACGGAGCCTTCGTCCAGGACTCATCCGCAGCCCGGTCGCGCTCATGCTTGTCGCAGTCGTCAGCATGGCCATGCTGGCCCTCGCGGCGCAGGATGCGGATGCTTTGAAAAAGAAGGAGAAGAAAGTAAGTGGAAAGGGCTTTCTCGGCATCACGATGCAGGAGCTGACCGACGAGATTATCGAAGGCCTCGATCTCAAGATCAAGAGAGGCGTCCTGATAAACGAGGTGTTCGATGACAGCCCAGCGGAAGAAGCCGGTCTGGAGAATGGCGACGTCATCGTTGAATACGATAGCAAAAAGGTCGATTCGACCGGGGAACTCGCCAGGCTCGTCGCCGAATCCAAGGTCGGTGAAAAAGTCAAGATCAAGGTGATACGCGAGGATGATTCAAAGGTTGTCACCGTCATCATTGGAGAAAGACCGGAGGAGTTTGCAATCGACATCCCAGAGGTGAAGGTCCCCAAAATCGGCAAGCTCCATATCTCGGAGCCCGGGCATATCTTCACCATTATGAGCTCGAAAGGACGGCTGGGAGTGAGGATCGAGGACCTCGAGAACGAAGACCTGGCCTCCTATTTTGATATCGTGGAAGGAGAGGGCGTCCTCGTACTCGGAGTGAACGAGGATTCTCCCGCGGAGGAAGCGGGTGTTAAAGCCGGTGACGTGATTGTCCAGTTGGATGATCAAAAGGTCCGCTCGGCCGATGAACTCATCGAAGCAGTCGGGGAGTTGGAAGGGGGAGAGGAATTCGAGTTGACGGTTGTCCGCCACGGCAAAAAAATGACGCTCACCGGAGAAATGCAAGAAGGCGAGCACTTCGAGTGGTACATGGATCGATGTACAACCGGACCGTTCATCAAAGGCTGGGAGAAATCCCTCGAGTTTGACAAGGAAGATTGGGCGAAGATGAGGGATAAGCTCAGGGAATCACGCAAAAAACTACGGCTGGAGCGGAATGATATCCGCGCGGAGCTTCGTGAGCTCAAAAAAGCTTTAGAAGAACTCAGGGAAGAGATCAAAGACAAGCTGAAAGATCTCGAGGATGAGGAGGATTGATCTGGAAAGAGGCCCGTGACGAAACGGGGCGCTTCGACGCCCCGTTTTTTTAAGTCGTAGACATTCTCTCGATCGGTGTCAAGGGCTCTTTGCACCGAGAAGTCCCTCATACATTGTGAGCAGCTTCTTCACACAGGCGTCGATCGAGA
The DNA here is from genome assembly GCA_011772205.1 of Candidatus Latescibacterota bacterium. Taxonomy (GTDB): domain Bacteria; phylum Krumholzibacteriota; class Krumholzibacteriia; order WVZY01; family WVZY01; genus WVZY01. Next base: position 62,108 of record WVZY01000077.1, on the reverse strand, counting down.
AGTGTTCGCTGACGAGACGCGGCCCTTCGCGTTTTGCAGATTCTGCCAGTGCTGGATCGGAGAGCACCTTTGATATGGCATCCGCTAGAGTATCCGGCGTGATTTCCTCGACGAGCACGCCCGTCCGGCCATTGATCACCAAATCCCTTACATCCCCAATAGAACCGGCTACAACGGGAATCCCGGCGGCGAGCGCTTCGATCACCACGTTGGGAAGGCCCTCGTAAGAGGAGGAAAGGACAAAACAGGAAAAACGCTTCATTGCGTCGATGACATCGATGACCGGCTCTCGAATGTCAACGCTCTCTGTGAGCCCAAGCTCTTGGCGCAGTGTTTCGAGGTCATCACGCACCTCTCCCTGTCCGATGAGGACAAGCTTTGCATCTGGCCGCGACTGGGAGACCTTGCGAAAGGCGTGGATCAGCATATCGAGCCGTTTGAGTGTTGAGAACCTCCCCACGTAACCAATTATCTCCTCCTTATCCGCTTCTTCATGCCGGTCCGATACTTCTCGGCGCGGTGGAATGCCGCCTGGGGGGAACCAATTACGTATCAATTCGACTTTGTCTCTCGCCAGCCCGGCGTAGTTCAGCAGGTATGTCTCCCCGGCCTTTGAGTTGACCATGACCTTGGCGGCACGTTTGTACATGGCATGGAGGAGGTGCCCCCGCAGGCCTTTGAGTGAAATCCGATCACTTCTGAGAGTGAGCACCGTTGGTTTGCGGAGCATCCAGCCTGCAAGGTACGCATAGGCGCTCGAAGCGTCGAGGAACCCTTGGATGATGTCCACATCGTAGCGTGCGAGGGTTCGGGTTACGGATATCAGGCGAAGTAGATCGAAATGTGATCTTCTCCGGAAAGAGAGAACTTCGACTCCCTGGTTCACCAGGATCTTTCCAAACGGGCTTGTCGACTCGGAGAGGCAGCATACCAAAGGGACGAATGGCTCGGGGAGCGCTTCGACGATCAGTGCCAGCTGTTTCTGTGCGCCGCCGAATGAGAGATCATCGATCAGATAGGCTATTCTAAAAGATTCGGGTTTCATGGACCATTCACGCTGTCCACTATAAGCGATCATCCCGCTGTCGTTCCATAAAACTCTTGGGGAGCATCCCATATCGTGGTACATTTTGCCGACATCCAGGAGCATCGTAATGGATATCGTTTGGTTTGCAGAAATCAAGTGGGATTACCTCAAGACCCGAAAGCAGCAGATCATCCACCGGAAGCCGGGGGATATACGCCTGCTCTATCTCGAACCGTACGTAAAAGGGAGAAGGAATCGCTTCTCTGTGCGCCGGGAAGGCGATATTTTTTGCGCCACCGTTCCGTTTATCAAATCAGTCCCCAGCGGCATGGGGCGTATCGCTTTGGACCAGCCGATCTTTCGGTACGCCGTGGACCGAGTTGCCCGGTTTGAGGTTGCGCGGCTCATCGCCAAGCTTGGATTCGACAGGGACAACCTCGGAAAAATCCTTTCGAACATTTATTCGATTCGGGTGGCATCACGTACAAGGGGACGCTTCCTTCTCTATGACTGTAACGATGCGCACGCGTCGTTTCCCGGGATGCCATCCTGGAGCGAAATCTACTTCAGGGAAGCGAGCAGGAAAGCTGATGCCGTGTTTGCATCGTCGAAAGCATTGGTTTCCAGCGTCTCGGATGCCAGGGGCAGTGATGCGGGAGTCGAATATCTTGGGAATGGCGTGGACTTTGCGCGGTTTCAAACCGGCCAAGCCGAGCCGCTTCTCCCAGCGGATCTCACCAAGGTACGGATCATCTACATTGGCGCACTCGCCCCGTGGGTCGACTTCGACAGCATTCAGCTGCTTGCCGAGCGCCATCCCGAATGGGAAATAGCCCTTGTTGGCCCGGTACTTCATGGTGCTGAAGCGGAAGTTGCCCGGCTGGCGGCACTCCAAAATGTTGCGCGCTCCGAACCGGTGGCCTATAGCGAAGTCCCGCAGCTTCTTCGGCAGTACCACATCGCGTTGATCCCGTTTCGCTACAACGATCTGACGAAAGGAGTGAATCCAAACAAGTTGTACGAATATCTCGCCGCCGGCCTTCCGGTGGTTACGACCCGATTCTCTGAAGAAGTTCGGATTTATCCGGATGTGGTCCAGGCTGCAGAACCAGGGGAGCCATTTGTAACGGCATGTGAGGCGGTGGCACGCTCGTTAGCCGGCGATGAGAACCACGAGATTTCCAAGCCGGCGCGAGAGATTGCCAGGCAAAACGACTGGGACAACATCGCGGAAACATTTTGGCAGCGAGTGAACAAATTAATGACAGCTCGTTAGATAGCCAGTACATTTGGGACACCGGGATCTGATCTGCTGATGTGTCGTCCAATCGTCGGCGAAACAGTGAAGCACCGGCCGTTCCGTCTCCCGGCAGATTCCGGGCGTAACAGGTTTCATAAAAGGAGGCGCGAGATGAACAATGAGGTGGAAAGCGGAGGTGTTGGGGGATTCTTCAGTAGATTTTCTTGGATCTTCTATTCTCCGAGCCGGGTTTTTGAGGACATCGAAAGGGGCGCGGTCGGATGGTGGCAGCCTTATATCTGGCTTGGTGTGATCAATCTCATCGTTGCCTATATATCCATTCCGGTTCAAAGAGCCATTATGCTTCTCAATCCTAGAAACCTTCCCGAGGAGACACTCGAACAGGGAATAGAGAGTTTTGAACGCTTCGCGACGTTCGGAATCGTGGTTGCTCCAATTGCTGTCTTGGTAACGGCTCTTATCACTGCACTGATTGGCTACGTTCTTGTTAGCATTCTCGCTACCAACGCGAACTTCAAGCGTTTCTTCACGATCTATCTTTACTCGTCAATTGTGGCCAATGTCGGGTACTTGCTCTCCGTTTTGATCGTGGTTTATGTCAAAGGGATAGAAACGATCCGCACGACTCAAGATGCTGCGTTCTCCTTTGGTCTGGGCTTCCTTGCACCTCCGGAAAACAAATTCTTGGGTGCATGCTTCAGAAGCCTCGATTTATTCGCAATCTGGGCGCTCGTTATCGTTGGGATGGGTTTGGTGCAGGTCTTCAAAATGACTCGCAATCAGGCAATTTGGTGTGTGGTCCCCTTGTGGTTGATCAGTGTAGTAATGATCGCACTGGGAAGGGCTTTGGGTGGCGCCTGACGGCTCTGGCGACGTTGACAATCCGGTTATCCGAGTGCTACAATCCCCACTGAAATCATGAGCTACGCCCTTAGTGGGTCAATGAAGTCGTTCATAGGAGGAATATTGTGAAAGAATACAGTCCGGACAAAATTCGAAATATCGCGCTGGCCGCGCACCAAGATACGGGAAAAACCGCGCTGTCCGAAGCGATACTGTACACGACGGGCGTCATCAACCGGATTGGGCGGGTCGAGGATGGAAATACGGTAATGGACGCCAACCCGGATGAAGTTGAAAGGCAGATCTCGATTCAGACAGGATTGGCTTTCGGGGAATTTCAAGGGAACAAAATCAATATCCTGGATACGCCGGGTTACGAAGATTTTGTCGGTGAAGTTTTGTGCGCGCTCGATGTAGTCGAGGGATGCCTGATCCCCATACGTGCGGATGGCGGCGTGGAAGTCGGTACCGAAAAGATCTGGACCTATGTTAGGGATCGAAATCTTCCCACGTTGTTCTGCATCAACAAGATGGATAAAGAACACGCTGACTTCAACAATTGCATCGCACAGCTAAGAGAACACTTCGGCAACAAGGTGCTCCCTGTACAGCTTCCGATCGGCGAGGGAGAATCCTTCAAGGGTGTCGTAGATCTTCTCCAGGGGAAAGGATTCGAGTACTCCACGGACGGCAGGGGCACGTCGAATGAGGTGGATATTCCGGATGACGTGAAGGATAAAGCGTCCGAGTGGCGACATGAACTCCTGGAGACGGCCGCTGAGACCAGCGAAGAGCTGATGGAGAAATATCTCGAGAGCGAGTCTCTAACCAAAGAAGAACTCGTCCAGGGTTTGTCTGCGGAGGTTTCCAACGGAGAGATGTATCCGGTCTTTTGCGTTTCCGCCGTCAAGAACATTGGTATCCCTCAGCTCCTCCAGGGAATCATTGATCTCGTGCCTCCACCCGATAAGCGACCGAGAAAAGCAGTTGACGGCGAGATGGAAATAAAGGGAGAAAGCGACGGCCCTGCCGCTGTTAGCGTTTTCAAAAACGTTTCCGAATCCCACGTGGGAGATATGCTGTACATTCGAATGTACCGTGGATCGGTCGACAGCGGCAAAGACATCTACAATCCCAACCGGGAAACGACGGAGCGCTTGGGCCAGCTGTTCCTGATACAGGGGAAGAACAGGACGGAGGTGAACCACCTTGCGGCCGGAGATATGGGAGCGGTAGTCAAGCTCAAGAATACGAAAGTTGGGGATACGCTCTGCGCTAAGAATGCTCCAGTGCGGTTTGCCCCAACGGTTCTTCCCAGGCCGTCGATCTTCACGGCGATCTCCGGATTGGCAAAGGGCGACGAAGAAAAGATCAGCATGGGATTGAGCCGTCTCAAGGAGGAGGATCCGACCTTCGAAGTGAAGGTGGACAACGAAGTGAGACAGACATTGATTTCGGGCCAGGGTGAGCTGCATCTGGAAGTGATCATCGGACGGTTGAAGAAGCGGTTCGGCGTCGAAGTGCAGCTCAAGCGGCCCAAGGTGCCGTATAAAGAAACCATTACGGCGGTCGCAGAAGCCCAAGGTAAGTACAAAAAGCAAACGGGAGGACGCGGTCAGTACGGGGATGTGTGGCTGAAACTCGAGCCGCTGCCGCGCGGCAGTGATTTCGAATTCGTAAATGCGATCGTCGGCGGCGTTGTTCCGGGGAAATTCATCCCCGCAGTGGAAAAGGGTATCGTTGCCGCCATGAGCGAGGGCGTAATCGCCAAATTTCCAGTTGTGGACCTCAAGGCGACGCTCTATGACGGTAGCTACCACAGTGTGGATTCCTCGGAGCAGGCGTTCAAGACGGCCGGATCCATGGCATTCAAAAAGGCTACTCAACAGGCCAAACCGGTTCTTCTCGAACCGATCATGAACGTGGAAGTCAAGGTTCCGGAGGATTTCATGGGAGATGTGATGGGCGATCTCAGCGGGCGCAGGGGAAAGATCCAGGGTATGGATCCGGAGGGCAGATTCAATGTGGTCAAGGCCCAGGTGCCTCTCTCGGAACTCTACCGATATTCCACCCACCTCCGCTCGTTGACCCAGGGCCGCGGCACCCACAAGAGGGAGTTTTCCCACTACGAAGAGGTGCCGCACGATATCGCTCAGAAGATCATCGAAGAAGTCAAGAAAGAAAAAGAAGAGAAGCAGTAGGGAGTCATAGTCATGGCGGGCCATTCCAAGTGGGCCCAGATCAAACGCAAAAAGCAAAAAACGGACATCGCACGAGGAAAGCTCTTCACTCGCTTGATCCGTGAGATCACTGTGGCGGCGAGGCAGGGTGGTGGGGATCCCATGGCGAATGCGAGATTGCGGTTGGCGATTCAAACGGCCAAGGACAACAACATGCCGCAGGATAACATTCAGCGGGCGATAAAGAAAGGAACGGGCGAGATCGAAGGCGTGCATTTCGAGGAAATCACCTATGAAGGATATGGACCCAAAGGGGTGGCGTTGCTCATAGAAACCCTCACGGACAACAAGAACCGCACCACATCCGAGGTGAGACACGTCCTGTCGAAGCATAATGGCAACCTCGGAGAGAGTGGTTGCGTCGCCTGGCTTTTCGAGACCAAAGGCGTCGTTTGGGTGAGCAGGAAACAAGTCGATGAAGAAACGCTTTTCGAAGTGGCAATCGAGGCGGGCGCTGAAGATGTAAAGGAAGATGAAGACGGCTTTCAGGTCATGACCTCACAGTCCAATTTCGAAGCGGTCTGCAAGTCACTGAGAGATTCTCATGTTCCTTATCAAAATGCGGAGATCCAGAAGATTCCGAAATCCATCATCAAGGTGGAAGGCGATCCCGCCAAACAGGTATTGAAAATAATGGAATCTCTGGAAGAGCTCGACGACGTTCAGCGTGTTAGCGCCAACTTCGATATTCCTGATGAAATACTCCAACAGGGCTAGCGGCGAACCGCTGGCCCGACACCTCGACCGCAAGGTGGCTTGGCATGTACACAATATTGGGCGTAGATCCTGGAAGCGCCACCACCGGGTACGGTATTATCAAAGAAGAGGAAGATAATATCGAATACATCGCATCCGGCGTGATAGCGATGGGGAGAAACATATGCAGATACGAACGGATAAAGGTGATTTTTCTCGATCTGAGCCGCATCGTAGAGAGCTTTTCCCCGACTCATTTTGCGATAGAAGATGTTTTTTATAGCAAAAATCCCAAGAGCGCCCTCGTTCTTGGAGAAGCGAGGGGGGCTGCCATCCTGGCTGCGAGCATTGCCAATGTTCCCATACACGAATACTCGCCCAGAGAGGTGAAGCAGGCAGTGACCGGCAGCGGCGCCGCGCACAAATCCCAGGTGAGCTTCATGTTGAAGAAGCTGCTTGGCCTCAGCGAACCGCCGGCGAACACGGATGAATCCGATGCGCTTGCGGTGGCAATCTGTCACGCTTTTCGGCGGCGAGAATGGGAGGGAAAATGATCGCTCATCTCCAGGGGAAGCTGTTATCCAAAGAGCCGATTTGTATTCTGGATGTCGGAGGCATTGGCTATGAGCTACACGTTCCGGAGAAAGATGCCATCGAGCTTCGCGTGGGGGATCCGGATGTTTCTTTTCATACCTTTCTATACGTTCGCGAAGATCGGCTCACCCTCTTCGGTTTCCTCCGGCGCGAAGAACGGGAGCTGTTCACTCGTTTGATCGAAGTGTCGGGCATTGGGCCCAAAATCGCTCTCGGTATGTTTGGGGCTCACACCGGTGATCGGCTCGTTGCAGCGATCAAGCGAGGTGAAGTGGCGTTTTTGAAGAGCCTGCCCGGTCTTGGCAAGAAAACGGCTGAGCGCCTGGTCATGGAGCTTGGTGGGAAGCTCGAGGATTTTATCGAAGCTCCCCAAGAGGCGGCGCCTTCGGATGATATGCGCGAAGAAGTTATTCTTGCCCTCACGTCCCTTGGTATGACACGTTTGTCCGCGGAGCGCGCGATCGAAAAGATCAACTGGAAGAGCCAGGACAGCCAGGATGTGGAAAAAATGGTCCGCGAAGCGCTGAAATATGCCGGGAGCCTGTGAAGTCTCGACCGCGGTGAGCGCAGCAGAGGCAGATGTGCGCCCATGATGTAAACGAAAGGATCGAATGACACGAGAGAGAATCACCAGCCCAATGCCGTCTTCGGAAGATGTGAAAAGCGAGGCCTTGCTCAGGCCGAAACGCATCGATGAATTCGTCGGCCAGACCGAGATCAAAGCGAATCTCAGAGTGTTCATACAAGCGGCCAAAGAACGGCGGGAACCGCTCGACCATGTTCTTCTGTACGGACCGCCCGGGCTGGGGAAGACCACACTCGCGCACATTGTCGCCAACGAGTTGGATGTTCCCATCAAGGTCACGTCCGGTGCAGCGTTCCAAAATTCGGCGGAACTTCTCGGTGTTTTGAGCCATGTGGAGCGCCAACAAGTGGTTTTTATAGATGAAGTCCATCGTCTCCCGCGCATCCTCGAAGAACATCTCTATCAAGCGATGGATGATTTGAAATGCGATCTCGTGGTAGATAAAGGGCCGAACGCCCGTCATTACACCCTGAATCTCGAGCCGTTCACTCTCGTCGGGGCCACCACACGCGCGGGCATGATCACCGCACCCATGCGCGAGCGGTTTGGCGTGGTCTTCAGACTGGATTTCTACACGCCGGATGAACTTAAATCGATCGTTATCAGGTCTGCCAGGCTTCTCAATATCGAGATCAGCGATGATGGAGCCGAAGAAATCGCCCGGCGCTCGCGCGGGACCCCCAGAGTGGCCAACCGCCTTCTCAAACGAGCGCGTGATTTTGCCCAGGTCGAAGGAGCCGGTTCAATAGACCGGAGCGCAGCCGATTACGCTCTGGGAAGACTCAAAGTCGATGAAAAGGGACTGGATGAAATGGATCGGCGGATCCTCGTTTCGATCATCGAGAAATTCGGGGGCGGGCCGGTCGGGATCAATTCGCTTGCCATTGCCGTTTCTGAAGAATCCGAGACGATCGAGGATGTGTACGAACCATTTCTCATCCAAAGCGGCTTCATCAAGCGGACTTCCCGGGGCCGTGTAGCAACACCGCTGGCACTGTCCCACCTTGGCCTATCCGCCACTTCAACTGATGGAACTCCACGCCTACTTTAATTATCTATGCGCCTGGATGACTTTTCCTACGATCTGCCGGAATCTTTTATAGCCCAGAAACCCCTCGAAGAGAGAGACTCCAGCCGTCTCATGGTCGTGGAAAAACTCAGCGGCACGAGAATGCATGCCATTTTCCGCGATCTTCCCGATTTTCTTTCCTCAAATGATATCGTCGTGGTGAACCGGTCGCGGGTGGTCCCAGCGCGTCTTTTCGTCAGACGCGAGAGCGGCGGCTTGGTCGAAGTGCTTTTTACGCGGAGCGAGGGGAAACACGTGTTTCGAGCCTTGGTGAGATCGTCGAAGAAGCCGAAAATAGGAGAAATTCTCCGCCCCGAGGATCAAAGTTACGAATTGAGGGTAGAAGAAAGAGTGAGCGAGCGGGAAACACGATTGAGCGTTGTTGCCCAAAGGAACCTGGATGATATTCTCGATGAGAAAGGCCACGTTCCACTTCCTCCTTATATTCGTCGGAGCGATGAGCCGGAAGACCGAACGCGCTATCAGACGATATTTGCAAAAGAAGCCGGATCTGTCGCCGCGCCAACGGCCGGATTGCATTTCGACACGCGGCTTCTCAACAGGCTCCATTCGAGGGGGATTGACGTTCTGTCCCTCGTCCTGCACGTAGGCCCGGGCACCTTTCTGCCCCTCGACCGGGAGATCGTCGAGCAGAATCGGCTGGACAGCGAAGCGTTTTCCATCAGCGGGAAAGTGCTGCAAAAGATAAAGAAGGGAAAAGCGGAAGGCAAACGCATCGTGGCCGTCGGAACCACCGTCACGAGGCTTCTTGAAACGGCACATATAGAAGGGTTGTTTGACAAAGTATCGCTGAAAGATGATTATGATGGCGAAACGGATTTGTTCATTTACCCAGGATTCGAATTTCATGTGGTGGATCGATTGATCACGAACTTTCACCTGCCGAAGTCGTCGCTGCTGCTCCTCGTGTGCGCATTTCTCGGCAGGGAAAAGACTCTCGCCTGCTACAATGAAGCAGTGGCCCGAGGCTATCGCTTTTACAGCTACGGTGACGCGATGCTGATCGGATAGAAAGGCCGTCGAGAAAAATACCGGTTGTAATCGAAGGAGGCTCCAAGATGCGCAGACTCCTGATCGTTTTGGCAATTCTATTGATAATTGTCGTAATAGCCATTGTGGCGCTTTTGAATCTCGGACGAATCATCGATGCGCGGAAGGAATTTTTCATTACACGAGCGGAGAGAGTAACGGGCAGACAGGTGGATGTCGGTAAAATTGGCGTGAGCCTGCGCGGGGGGATTGGAATTAGTGTCAGAGATGTTGTTGTCTCCGATGATCCGGACTTTTCAATGGATAATTTCATCGAAGCGGATGAGCTTCGGGTGAGAGTCGCCCTTTTTCCGCTGTTGCGAAAGGAACTGCAGGTCAAACGGGTCATTCTCGAAAAGCCCAAGATAAACGTCATTCGCAATAACGACGGCCGGTTCAACTTTGACACGATAGGGCGATCACAACGGTCGGAAGCGGCCGGCCCTGATGAAGATTCGACTGCCGCATCCGGTCGGACACAGTTCGCATTGATGGTTGCATTTGCTGACATCTCCAAGGGAAAGCTTCGGTTCGAAGACCAGGCGGCAGCGTCCGTAATCCACGTCGAGAACATCGATTTCTCCATCGAAGGTGTCCAGGAGGACCGGCCAGCCTCGATCGAATTGAAAGCATCGGTTTTCTCCGGTGATGACGATACCGAACGTGCAAATGTGAAGATCAAAGGCCAAGCAGGCCCAATTGGTGATCCTTTGGGCGCATTGAATATTCCTGTGAATTTCGATTTCGCGCTCGGCCCAATTGATCTGGCCTCCGTGGCTCAGATGAACCAGATCTCTGGCAAGCTTCCGCCAGATCTTGCGCTCGAAGGGCCGATGAAAGCTGAAGGCCATGTGGAAGGTTCTCTCGCCTCTTTGATGTTCGCAGGCAAGGCCGATCTTACCGACTGCGCCATCAGGGTTGGTGATCGGTTTCGAAAGCCAACTGGAGTGCCCTGCTGGATGGAGAGCAAAGCACGGATGCTCGACAGAGACGTCGAGATCGAGCAGGCCGATTTGATGCTGAATAACATGAGCATCTCTGGAAAAGGCGGCGTGAAGCTGGGTGCTCGGCCCAATGTCAACCTTTCTTTCCGTTCCGACGAGGCGGATCTCGCCGGGTGGGACGAGATGCTGCCGGCGCTCGGGCGCTATCTCGTTGCAGGCAAAGTAGCGGTGGATCTCGAGCTGAATGGAGCGATCAAACCCGGCGCGCTTCCCCCCGCTCGCGGATTTGCAACCATGAAGGGAGCCTCGATAAAAACCCCTCAAATGGCGGGACCGGTAAGCGGCATCGAAGGGAGATTCGTGTTCTCCACAGGGGATAAGCAAGTATTGGTAGACAGCCTGCATGTCGCTGGCATGGGCGGAACCGTCAAGGGAAACGGCAGAATTGATCTCCGCAATGAAACGCCGCGGCTCTCGTTTGATGCAAAAGCCCGAAATATGGATCTCGCCGGGTGGAGAGGATTGATTCCAAATCTCGAAAAATATGACCCTGCTGGGAAGATAAATGCGGAAATTAATGTCAGCGGGGATTTCAAACCGGGAGTGATTCCCGATGCGCGAGGCTTGGTTACGATGAAAGAAGCGTCTATCCGCGTTCCTCGAGCGCGGAATCCCATCAAAGATGTCGCCGGAAACATGGTGTTCTCAATGAAAGGGAAGCAAGTTCTCGTGGACAGCCTGAATCTGGATGGGCTGGGCGGTACTATTCGCGGGCATGGCAACATCGATCTGCGCAAGACACCTCCGCAATTCTCTTTCGATACGAAGGCTCGCGGCCTGAATCTGGTGAACCTGGTGAGCTCCACGCTGGCCAGATCCAGTAGCCGCTTCCAAGGGAATGTGAACCTCGATATCCATCTCGGCGGCCAGGGCAAAAAATGGGCGGATGTCCGGAGCACCTTGGACGGCGCGGGAGTGTTGGCTGTCCTTCAAGGAGCCATCTTGGACATGAACATAGCGAAGGAACTACTGAATGCAATTGCCGGGGAGCTTGGCTCTGCACCTATCGTCTCCGAGCATCTCCGAAAGACCTACCCACACGTGTTCACGGCGACCAAGACGGAGTTCAGGGAATTCGAGGGCGATGTCCTCATCAAGGGGGGAAGGATCCACGCGCCAAGCTTCCATTTGGGAACGGAGGATTATTCGATACTTGGAAAGGGATCACTTGGCCTTGATTGGACGGTCGATTCACAAGCAGCATTCATCCTGTCCCCCCGCCTGTCAAAAAGCCTGATCGAAGAAGCGGGTTTCGTTTCATTCTTGACCGATGATCAGGGACGGGTGCAGATACCGTTTTCCATGACGGGAAGGCTTCAAAAGGTGGCCTTCAAACCGGATATCAGCGGAAAAATCCAGGAGTCGATCATTTCTCCGGAGATCGACAAACTCAAGAAAAAATTATTCGACCAATTCTTGCCGTCGAAAAAGCGCAAGAAGGAGAATTAGCATTCCGGCGGCGCGCAGCAGATCATATTGCCCAATTCGAGCTAAATTTGTACTGACGTGAGCAGGCTTCCCTGTTAAATTAGGTGCATGCCGTTTGGTTTTCGACTCGAAACATCACAGGGAAGCGCCAGAGCGGGAATTTTATCGACCGATCATGGCGATGTTTGCACGCCGGCATTCATGCCGGTGGGAACGCAGGCGGCGGTCAAGGCCGCGACACCGGAAACTCTGGACAAAATCGGCGCACAGATCATACTGGCGAATGCCTATCACCTGTTTCTGCGGCCGGGGATTGGGATCGTGGAAGACGCCGGGGGGCTGCATAGCTTTATGTCTTGGACGAAACCGATTCTCACGGATAGCGGAGGGTTCCAGGTATTCAGTCTTGCCGATCTTGGGAAGGTGACGGATGATGGGGTGGAGTTTCAATCGCACATCGACGGCTCGCGCCACTTGTTTACGCCGGAAACGGTCATCTATGCTCAGGCGAGGCTGGGAGCGGACATCGTTATGAGCTTTGATTACTGCACGCCGTTTCCCTGTGACCGGACCGAAGCGGAAAAAGCTGTTGCGCTGACTACGAAATGGGCCGAGAGGGGGGCGGGCGTTTTTGGGACGCTTTTCAATTGCAATGGATACGAGCAGGCGCTTTTCGGAATCGTGCAAGGATCGGTGTACGAGGACTTGCGGAGACGCTCGCGTGATGAGCTCATCGAATTGGAATTTCCCGGATATGCCATAGGTGGATTGTCCGTCGGGGAGGAGAAGAGTCAAACCTGGAAGATTACTGAATGTGTCACAGAAGGCCTGCCGTTCGAGAAACCCCGCTACCTCATGGGGGTAGGGACGCCGATCGATATCATCGAAGCTGTCGCAAGAGGCATCGATATGTTCGACTGCGTGCTGCCAACGCGGAACGCGCGGAACGGCACGGTCTTCACGAGGGATGGAAAGCTCGTTTTGAAGAACACCGGCTATTCGCGGGACTTCGCGCCGCTCGATTCGGATTGCAGGTGTTATGCTTGCCAGAATTTCTCCCGTGCCTATCTCCGCCATTTATTCCTCGCCGGGGAGATCATGGGTCCGATTCTGGCGACTTATCACAGTCTTTGTTTTTATTGTGATCTGATGAAGGAAATGCGAGGTGCGATCTTTGCCGGTTGTTTCGTCGAGTGGCGTAGAGGATTTGTTGAGCGCTATTCTTCTGGAGAAACACGCGAATAGCATCGAGACGGAAATTTGATCTTGTCGACAAGGGGGTAAGATGAACTGGATTCTATTTGCCATGGGTCCGTCGGGTTCTGAAGGAGGATCTCCAGCAGGTCTATTGATACCGCTGCTTGGAATGCTGGTGATTTTCTATTTTCTGTTGATACGTCCGCAGCAGAGAAAACAACGGGAGCTGCAACAGATGATTTCGGCGCTCAGAAAAGGCGATCGGATTCTCACAACCGGGGGGATCTATGGCACTGTACTCAGCGTCAAAGAACACATCATCGTTTTGAAGATCGCTGAGAACGTGAAAATCGAAATGGTCAAGAGCGCTGTGGCGAGCGTTGTTGAGAGGGGCAACGAAGGTTGAACTGGCGGATGGCGAAGATCTAGCCTATTTTAATACAAAGCCGTCGCAATGGGCGGTTTTTGCTTAGGAGTTCGCTGATCAATGTGAGTCGAGATGAAGTTGACGTTGAGATATTACGGTGATTCGGTTCTCAGGGAAGTCGCCTCTCCCGTGGAAGACTTCGATGAAGGGCTTCGGGAGCTTGCCGAAGCGATGATGGAGATCATGGTGACGGAGAACGGGATTGGCCTGGCCGCTCCTCAGGTCGGTGTCGGCAAACGGCTTATTGTAGCTCGACGAATGAGGGGCCTGGATGATTTCGACGCTCCGCCGATGGCACTAGTGAATCCAGAGATCGTCGGGGTCTCCAAAGAAACCTGGACCTATGAGGAAGGCTGCCTCAGTCTTCCGGGGATTTCCGCTCCCATTGTGAGACCGCAGAGTGTCGAGGTTCGATATCAGGACCTGGATGGCCAGATCCACACTGTTTCGGATTCAAGCCTTTTTGGTCGGATCCTGCTCCATGAAATCGACCATCTCGACGGCAGGCTTTGCATCGATTACATTTCCAGCGCGCAGAAAAGCCTCATCAAATCCCAGCTAAAAAATATAAAGCAACAACGAACCTAACCCTTTTCCTCTGGAGCGGGTGCTTTGCCCGAAGCGAGACTGAGAGTCGTTTTCATGGGTAGCCCGGAATTTGCGGTTCCCACACTGGAAGCGCTGGCCGCCTGCCCGGATGTCGACGTCGTCCAGGTCGTCACTCAACCGGACCGGGCGAAAGGGCGCGGTAGGACGGTCTCTCCTACGCCGGTGAAAGTCGTCGCCAAAAAGCTGGGATATCCCGTGATGGTGATGACCAGGGAAGGTTACGGAGCTCGTGCCCGGGAAATCGCTGCTATCCAGCCCGACGTGATCGTTGTCGTCGCGTTTGGGCTGATCCTCAAAGAGGATCTTCTCGGGCTGCCGAAGCTGGGCTGTGTGAACCTCCATGGATCTTTGCTCCCGAAATACCGGGGAGTGTCTCCTATTCAAGCCGCGATACTGGCCGGGGATGAGGTAACGGGGTGTACGACGATCCTGATGGACAGGGGCATCGACACGGGAGATATGTTGTTAACCGAAAGGATAGAGATTCTTCCCGAGGATACGGCGCAGAGCCTCGGTGAGAGGATCTCCCGAGCGGGGGCAGGTCTTATTGTCCGGACGTTGCTAGAATTGAGAAGCGGTTCCATCACCCGCCAAAAGCAGGATCCGGATGCCGGCACTTATACGAAAAAGATACGCAAGGAGCAGGGGCTCGTGAGCTGGACCAAGACGGCGGAGGAGATCTCCAGGCTGGTCCGGGCAATGTACCCGTGGCCAACGGCCTACACGTTTCACTCGGGGAAGAGGTTGATTCTGCTAGGGGTCCGCCCTCTAGCGCAGGAAGCTTCTGACGCGCCTCCGGGCAGTGTTCTGTCGCTGGTGCCTTTTCGTGTGGCCTGCGGCAGCGGCACGCTAGAGATACAGCGCCTCAAGCCGGAGGGCAAGCGGGCGCTCGATGCGCCGGCATTTGCGCCAGGATCAAAAATACGACCAGGCGACATCCTTGGATGAACCGGGCGGTCAACGTTCCCGTTCATCAATGATGAAACAAATCCATCCCAAGCGCGTAGAAAGCCTCGGATTGGGTTTCAATTGACCCTCTTCTCGGCCTGGGATACACTCTGGTCGTTTTTCTGCCAGGTCGAGGCCAGGCCGAGCCCGAACCGTGTTGCATCAGAGCAACGATACCCAGCAGCGAGGGGCCAATGGACAGGCAAGTTCCAGCATCAGGCAGACGGATGACACTCCGTTCGATTGGAATCGGAGGCCTCATCTGCATCGGCGCTTTCCTTCTGGGGATGCTCGTGTTCAATTTTGTTCTGATGCCCCTGTTGGTGCATCAGCGGAACACCGTTCTCGTTCCCGACTTGCGGGGGATGAGCGAGAAGCAGGCTCGGCAATTCACCGAAAGGATTTCGCTGAGGCTCCGCATCTCCCGTGAAATCAACAGCGGAGCGGTTCCGAAAGGTTACGTGATTTCGCAGACGCCCCGTCCAAACGATTCGATCAAAGAAGGCCGCACTGTCTCGGTGGTCCTGAGTCTTGGTCCCAAAATGCGCCGCGTTCCCGATTTGAAAGGCCTCTCGCTCCGTCAAAGCCGGATCTTGCTCACCCGGCACAATCTCCGAGTGGGGCGGGTTTCCAAGGTGCTTCGAGTGAGCGACATCCAAGAAACAGTGCTCTCGTCATTTCCGCCCCCCGGACGCGAGCTCACCGAAGGCGGTGCCGTAGATCTTCTGGTAGCCGTCGGGGGCAAGAAAGCGCGCTACATTGTGCCTAACCTTGCCGGTCAGGACCTTCTTTTCATCAAAGAGAAACTGCAGAACATGGGTTTCAGGGTCGGAGGCATCCGGTACGAGCATCGGCCCGGCACTTATCCCAATACGGTGATTGGCCAGCGACCTCCGCCTGGAACTCTGATTCGAGAGGGAGATTCGATTGAACTGGTGGCAGCTGGTTCCGATTGAAAAGCGCTCCAAGTACAATGTTGCCGTTGCACCGAGCCTGCTTTCTGCGGATTTTTCGCGATTGGGAGAGGAAATCGCCGCTGTGGAGAGCGCGGGCGCCGACCTTCTGCATCTCGATGTAATGGACGGACATTTCGTCCCGAATCTCACCTTTGGACCTCTCATCATAGAAGCCATTAACCGCCTGGCCAATCTCCCGTTGGATACCCACTTGATGATCGATCATCCGGACAGATACATTCCGCGCTTCATCGACAGCGGTGCGGACATCGTTACCATCCACGTTGAAGCGAGCGAGGATCTTACGAGAGATCTGAAAATGATCAAAGAACACGGTGGGAAGTGCGGGCTCTCCATAAATCCCGACACGCCGTTGGAACGCACGAAACGGTTCCTCGATAAAATCGATTTGCTGCTTCTCATGAGTGTGTTTCCCGGTTTCGGCGGGCAAGAGTTTGTCGACACGGTCCTCGAGAAGATATCCACGGCAAGGGATTTCAGGGAGAAAGAGGGATTTGGCTTTGCAATCCAGGTCGACGGCGGGATCAATCCGGATACGGCGAAACGCGTTCGGGATGCTGGAGTGGATATTATCGTTGCAGGGACGGCAATTTTTAGATCTCCCGATTATGCTCGGGCGATTGTCGATATCCGGGGCCAATAAGAACCGGCACAAATCCATTCATTCCGGCACGGCTTATCTTCCTTCATTATACTATTCTTCGTCGTGGCTTCACGATTTCCGGCCTCGGATTACCTCTTCCATGTTCTCGAAAACAATATATTCGAAATTTTCGACACGGCGTTCTTCCCGGAGTAGCTCCCTCGATACGGCAGGTCGCACTTAGCGCATATGTTGATTTCTTCCGGTTTCCGTTCCGCCAGAGCTCTTCTCAAACGGATAAAACGGTCGTTATTCCAAATCTCCTTCATTGTGGTTTTGAGCAGGTTGCCGCAGATATATTCGCTGCGCAGATCTCTGCAGCAGGGAACGACGTTGCCTCGAAAGTCCACAACGATATGCACCCATGGGTGATGGCACAAGGTATACGTTCTGTGGTTCTTCTTGTAATCGTCTTTGGTCATTATTTCGATGCTCTCATCGAGCGCGTTATGAAAATGCACTTTCGATATGGACACGGACTTCTCGAACTTCGAGAAAAGCTCCCGGAGTTTCTCCATGTTCGTTCTGGCCGTTTCATCAGCGACTTCGTGTGTGCTCAGATCCGTTATGTTCATTTGAAACCGGATGTCGCTTTCTTTTGCCTCCTCGAGTATGGTCGTCATTCCTTCGTAGGTTGCTTTCCAGTTGCCTCCAACACGGAGCTTTTCGAACAAGTATTCATCTGCGCAGAAGTCCGTTTTGATGAAACCGAGGCCCGCATCCAGTAGGCGCCGGGCTCTCTCTGGATCCAGCATTGTGCAGTTGCTCGACACTCCCGTATGGATCCCTCTTAAGACGGTATATTCGATGAACTTATCCAATTCCTTGTTCAAGAGGGGCTCGCCATCCCTATGAAGAGAAACAAATCGTGGGGTAAAATCAGATAAGATGTTATCCAATATCACTTTATAGGTTTCATACTTCATGAAGCCCCTGCCATTTATGAAATGGTTTTTCTCATCGCTCTGGGGGCAGTAAATGCAGCGGAGATTGCAGATGTTGGTGGGCTCGACGGTGATGCCCAGGGTTCTTCCGGCGGGCAGCTCGGTGCTTTTCAAGAGATAGCTCAAGCCGACTCTCGCGTACTTGACATATCCGAGATTCAATGGCGCCCCCTCATTGGCTCCTGAGTAGATGCTTAACGATTCCCTTGTTCTATAGAGCATTAGCCGCAGAACAGCGTGCGATTTCGGGAGCCATTCTCACATAAATCGGTTGTCCTGGCAAGGCGGTCCCGATGCCTTGGAGGCGCTGCCAAGCGCTTTTCGTGCTGCTTCAAAGGCCGATTTTTCCGCTTGCTTACCCCGCGGCCATCTGATAACTTGTTCGTATTTATAGGCAAAGTGCGTTCTGCGGCAAGCCTCCTCTGACGATTCATTTGCACAGCGGCTCAGTCGTCGATTCCTGGAGTTTCATCTGCCGGGGATGGTGTATCTTGTTCAGCAGCTTATCCGAGAGACTTGAGGGGATCTTCTCCAAGCTGAGGTCCCGCGGCAAGCTCTCCGAGAAAGATATCGAAGAGATGATGAGGCAGGTGAGGCGGGCCCTGCTCGAGGCGGACGTAAATTACCGCGTCGTAAAGGATTTCGTTTCCAGAGTGGAAGCGAAGGCTCGCGACGAGAACGTCGTCAAAAGCTTCACCCCGGCGCAGCAGATCGTAAAGATCGTCCACGAGGAGTTGGCCGAGCTTCTCGGCGGCAGCGCCGTGCCGTTCGTGATCAAGGGGAGTTTTACGAGCGTAATGCTCGTGGGTCTCCAAGGGTCGGGTAAAACCACATTTTGCGCGAAGCTGGGTTCCTTTCTGAAAAAGAAGGGCAGGAAACCGCTTCTCGTTGCGCTGGATGTTTACCGGCCGGCCGCAATGGACCAGCTGGAAATCCTGGGACGCCAAGTCGGGCTTCCGGTCTCGATCGGGGATGCTGCGGTTAAAGACGTCGCGGAGTTGTACAAGCGCGCGGCGGAGCGTGCGCGCGAGCTTCTTTGCGACACCATGATTCTCGATACGGCCGGAAGGCTCCACATCGACGACCGCATGATGGAAGAGCTGGAGATCCTGAAAGGCGTTGCCAAACCCGAGGAAGTGCTGCTCGTTCTCGACAGCATGACCGGCCAGGAAGCTGTCAATGTGGCCAAGACATTCAACGAGCGCTTGGGTATGAGCGGTGTCGTACTCACGAAACTGGACGGCGACGCAAGAGGCGGAGCGGCACTGTCCGTGGCAAGCGTTGCAAACACGCGAATTCGCTTCGCGGGAACGGGCGAAAAACTCGGTGATCTAGAGCTGTTCCACCCGGACCGGATGGCCGGGCGAATCCTGGGAATGGGCGATGTGCTGTCACTTGCAGAGAAGGTCCAGGATTCGATCGATGCGGAAAAAGCGGCAAAACTAGAAAAAAAGCTTCGCGAACAGTCATTTACGTTGAGCGATTTTCTTGAGGAGCTCAAGCGGCTCAAGAAAATGGGCCCGATCGAGGATATTTTGAAAATGATCCCCGGGGCGTCGAAGGCGATGATGAAAGGCTTCAGGGTGGACGAAAGACAGTTCGTCGAGGTAGAGGCAATCATCAACTCGATGACCTTGGAGGAACGGATTAAACCACACATCATCGACGGAAGCAGAAGAAAGCGAATTGCCAAAGGCAGCGGAACCAACGTTCAGGCGGTAAACAGGCTTCTGAAGCAATTTCAAGAAATGAAAAAGATGATGAAAATGTTTGGAAAATTCAAAGGCAAAGCAAAACTTCCCTTTATGTAGTTACCGATTCGTCTGGAGGTGTGAACATTGGCTGTAAAAATCCGATTGAAACGGATGGGCTCGAAGAAGAAGCCATTTTACCGGATCGTTGCAACAGATTCGAGAAACCCGCGCGATGGACGGTTCATCGAGACGTTGGGGTATTATAATCCGCTAACCGATCCACCTGAGATCAAAGTTGATGAGGAAGGCGTTCTCAAATGGCTCGAAAGGGGGGCGGTTCCTTCGGACAACACCGAGAGCATCCTCAGGCGCACTGGTGCGATGCAGAAGTGGCAGCTTCTCAAGCAGGGTGTGAAAAGAGAGGACCTGGATGCAAAACTCGAAGAGATGGGCATTGAGACGGCACCGCCCGCTCCCTCGGTGGTAACTCCGGCGCCGAAGGTGGAGAAGGAGGAAAAGGCTGAAGCCGCTCCTGTGGTTCGCGAGGAACCGAGCGAGACAACGGATCCTGAGACGGGCAAGAGCGAGTCGTAGCATGCGTCAGCACGCATGCTCGACGAGGTGTTCGAGATTTGATAGAGGCAAGGAACTTCTCGATCCACCTACATAGAAATATGGAAACATAGAAAGCAAGAGGTGCAGTAATAAAATGGCAGAAGTCAACAAATCAACAATCAAAACGCTAATCGAGTACATTGCTACTTCCCTCGTCGAGCAGCCGAAATCCGTGAAAGTGAGGGAATCCCACAAAGAAAATTACACGGTAATGGAGCTGTCCGTCAGCGCAGAAGATCTCGGAAAGGTCATCGGCAAGAACGGCCAAACCGCCCGCGCCATAAGAACCCTTGTGAATGCTGCTGCCAGCAAGGCAGGGGAAAAGATTATCTTCGAAATCAAGGAATGAGCGCTTTGGAGAAGGAAGAAATTTTTCTAGGACATTTCGCAAGGCCGTTCGGGATAAAAGGTGAGCTCAAGCTGATCCCGACCCATGATTTCTGGGAGGGGGTCCTCCAGTCGAAGAAGCTCTTCCTCCGCCTGCTCCACGGCACTGGCGTGGATGCCCGGCCGCTGGAAGTGGTGCGTTTCAGGAGACAAAAGAGTCACTACATTTTGAAAGTTGCGGACGTCTCCGACCGCACGGATGCAGAAGCGCTGGTAGGTGGCGAGATTTTTATTGATTCAGAGGAGTTGGACGTCGGGTTGCCGGACAGGCCGCTACCCTTTCAGATCGTTGGGAACACGGTCATGGGGGAGGATGGAACGCGTTTCGGTGAAGTAACGTCAGTGATGTTCACTCCGGTTCACGATGTGTACGAAGTGGCGGGAGAAAAAGGGACTTTTCTCGTTCCAGCAGTCCCAGAATTCGTCATCTCAACGGATGTAAAGAAAGGGGAGATCGTCATTCGACCGATCCCGGGTTTGATAGAGGATTGATGGGATGAAGGCTAATGTCATTACGATATTTCCTGATGTAATGGAAGAGATCTTGTCAATGGGGATGCTTGGAGTCGCCCAGAAGAAAGGACTCTTGCAGTACAAGCTGGTCAATCCCAGGGATTTCACCAAAGATGCGCACCGCACGGTGGATGACGTCCCATACGGAGGCGGTGCCGGGATGGTAATGATGGCGCCCCCCATCATTGAAGCAGTCGAGAGCTTGTCGCTTCCGCCGGGAAGTCCAGTAATTCTCATGAGCCCAGCCGGAAAGCGCTTCGACCAGGATCTGGCCAAGCGTTTGGCGGGTCATCCCGAAATTACGTTCATATGCGGGCGGTACAAGGGAGTGGATGAACGGGTACGCGAGCTCGTGGTCACCGAAGAGGTATCCATAGGGGATTTTATATTGAGCGGTGGAGAACTTGCCGCAGCCGTATGTATCGAGGCGATGGTTCGGCTGCTCGAAAATGTTTTGGGAAATGAGGACTCCAGGGATACGGATTCTTTTGCGACAAAGCGGGGCCATTTGTTAGACTGTGCGTATTATACCCGGCCTGCAGAGTACCGGGGATCAAAAGTACCCGACGTATTGCTTTCAGGCAACCATAAAGAGATCGAAAAGTGGCGCGAGCGTT
Organism: Candidatus Latescibacterota bacterium; assembly: GCA_011772205.1. Taxonomy (GTDB): domain Bacteria; phylum Krumholzibacteriota; class Krumholzibacteriia; order WVZY01; family WVZY01; genus WVZY01. The sequence continues at coordinate 40,739 of WVZY01000077.1, read as the reverse complement.
CTTCTCTCGAGAAGACCCGAGCTTTGAGACCCGATCTTTTGAAGGAAGAGACGAATAAGAAAAAATGAGGAGGAACACAGAATGCACGCGATCGAAAGTATCGAGAGAAAAATGCTCAAGGGCCGCCCATTTGAATTTGATGTAGGCGACACGGTCCGTGTGATGGTCCGCGTTGTCGAAGGAAACAAAGAGAGGGAGCAAGCGTTCCAGGGCGTAGTGATCCAGCGCCGGGGTGGCGGGGCCGGTGAAACGTTTACCGTCCGTAAAATCAGTTCCGGTATCGGCGTCGAACGGATTTTCCCTCTCCATTCGCCGAACATTAAATCAATCAAAGTTGTCAAGAGAGGAAGAGTTCGACGCGCCAAGCTGTACTATCTAAGGAACCTGGTTGGAAAAGCGGCCAGAATCTCAGAAAGAAAAACGCCGAGGAAGCAATAGCGTTGCGAGGAAGATCGCGCTGCTCGTCGGCGGCCGAAGGCTCGAGGCCTTCGATAGGCGCTATATGATGCGCGGGGTCAGACATTTGGCTGGCGTTGATGAGGCCGGGCGGGGAGCGCTGGCGGGACCGGTTGTTGCCGCTGCTGTTGTGTTGCCTTCCTCATCCGGGCTTGACGGCGTGAACGATTCGAAAAAGATCGGGGAGAAAGATCGGGAAGCACTTTACTTCGAAATTCTCGATCGGGCAATTTCCATCGGAGTTGCAATCGGAACTCCGCGGCGGATCGATAGGTACAACATCCTGAACGCCACGTTGTTCGCCATGGCGAAGGCCGTGGAGAGGCTGGAAGTCACGCCCGACGTGATACTGATCGATGGGCGCGACAGAATCAATGTCCCCCGCATGGTAATTGCAATTCCCGGGGGGGATGGGAAGAGCATGGCGATCGCAGCAGCGTCAATCGTAGCGAAAGTCACCAGGGATCGGATGATGAGGAGGCTTCACAAGCGGTATCCGGTCTACAACTTCACTCGCAATAAGGGATACGGTACGAAGGAGCACCTGGAAGCCATCACCAAACATGGGACCGTTCCGGAGCACAGGAAAACCTTCCGAGTGAAAGGGATTGAAAAAATAGACAAGATGTTTTAAAAATGTAATGGGGTTGAAGATGGGAGGATGTGGATGTGGCGAGCACCCGACAGATCGGCGAGCTCGGTGAGCGAATCGCCGAAGCGTTTTTGAAAATAAAAGGCTATCAGCTCGTAAAAAGAAACTACCGCTATGCCGGCAGAGAAATCGACCTGCTCGTAAAGAAGGGCTGTATACTTGTTGCCGTGGAAGTGAAGCTCCGTCGAGGCAGCCGTTTCGGAGCAGCGGCTGAAGCGGTGGATGCGAGGAAGCTCGAGAGGATCCGAACCGCGTTACAAGGCCTTTTGAGCGCCGCTTGCAAAGCCCTCACACCTAGGATCGATCTCGTCGTCGTCGATTTTGCAGAAGACGAGAGAGAAATGCTGGTGACGCATATCGAGGGCGTGAGTTGAAAATATCGGGACCCCACCAGACTCATCCAAAAAGTTCCATCCGGCGTCAAAGGAGTGATGATGAAGAAGTTGATTCTACCTCTCATATTGGTTCTTTTCAGCTGCTCATCGGTCAAGCATGCGATCATCAAGGATATTCCGATAGAGAAGCAGGAAGCACTGATCAAGAAGTACAAAAATAAAAAGGCCTGGACCCGCATCATACTCGAAGATCTCAGCCAGCACGGTATCGTGCAAAGGGATACAAAAGTGGAAATCATCGACCTGGACTTCCACATGAATGGATCCGTTACTGTTAAGGGTCCGAAGAGAAAAAAAATTGTGCACGGACTCGAAGTTGAAAGGCCGCTAACTGTCGAGAAGATTGAGAGCAGATTAGCCGATATCTTCTGGTTCAAGGATCCGATGCTCCGCCAGGTGGAATATATCAGGAAATGGGGGAAGAAGACGGGACGTGCAATACGAAACCACGAAGTGTTCATAGGCATGGACGCCGAAGCGGCCTTGGAATCGTGGGGCATCCCCACAGAGATCAAATCCTATGAAATTGGCGGGCATAAAGAGGAACAATGGATCTACAAAGTAGGGAACCGAAGCAAATATATTTATGTGGTAAACGACAAGATCACCAGGTGGGAGGACTAAGATCCACTGACATAGCTGATTATAATTTAAATCGCAGCATATTTCCCCCCTCAATCGTTTTCAAGGCTTGTGGCGTTCGATTGCGAACGCTTTTCTTTATGGAGGTTGTTATTCTTCATTTTTCTGCCTTCTTTCATCGATTCTGCTTTTGGAGCTTCCCCCCGTTGAGTTGATCTTATACTTGTAAGTCCTTAAAATTTATGGTATAATAAACACCTCAATATGAAAGCTGTGGCAAGGGTCATATTCGTCCGCGCAAGCCGAATAACCTACCGTCCGTATTTGTGAGCATTCCCACTTGCTCCTACGAATAGGGGTCCTATGTCCGCTTTTCTTATTCTCGCTAAGACCGCTCTATCTAAGCGGTATTCCTTCGCAGCCGACCTATTGTTATCTTCATTTTTTGCTCACTTAAGCAGGGAGGGCATGGCATGAAGAAAAGAGCTTTCATGTTCGGGATGATGATCGTCATTGCCGTATCGATAGCGTCGGCGATGGCGAGGGAGGCATCAGTAGGTCCGAACTCGGGGCGTGCCAAAATGCGGCTCGATAATTCCACCCCCCTCGATATGGATTACCACTCGGGTGTGCTGGTTCCTCGATCTGCCGCTCTGGCGGACACGCTTGTGTTAGCCTATTGGACGTTCGATTCAGGTCTTGTGTGCGATGCTCAAGGCTGGACGACGCATGATCTTACGGAGCAATCCGGTTGCTATTTTCATGTCGACGACTTCGCTGGTCTGGGCGGCGGTGATTACGGTAACTTAGTTCCTCTTGAGGGCAACCAATCAGTCTGGTGCGGAGCTCGACCGGATACGGCAAGCATGATCCTGTGTGGTTACGCCAAGCTTCCGGGATATGGAAATGCATGGGATCAGGGTTGGTGTTTCAAGTGCATCGATGTTCCGGATACCGAGGCGATTGCCATCAGCTATCTCATCGCCTGGGATTCTGAACCGGGATTTGACTGCACATACCTCGAGTATGCGACAAAGAGCACATGTGACTCCTTGCAGAACATAGATGATATCCTTGGCGATGATTGGGTCAACCTAGCGACCTTCGACGATGTTGGGGGCAAACAATTGAGGATCGGCACCATCCCTGCAGGACATGAGGGTCATGTGAAGATTCGATTCCGTTTCAGGTCCGATGCTGCCTGGTCCGACGAGGATGGTTTGTGGGACACAGATGGTGCGGTGATTGTTGACAGTATCACCGTTCGAACTGCGCTGACCGTCTATGATTTCGAAGATTTTGAAGATGAATCTCCAGGTGATCTCATCACGACGGATGGCGACTGGGAATGCTGTATAATGTCCGGCTTTGGCGATTTTGCCGGTCTTTTCCCGGGAATTACTCTGGTCCAAGAAGACCCCTGCAAGTTGAATCTCACGTGCATGTGGGCGTTCGTCAACGGTTCCACGGAATCATATGCGTGCGGCGGATTTCCAGCGCAGCTGGCAGTCCCGAAAGGGAACGAACAGGGTCAGTACATAAACAACGCCATCCGCTCCCCATTGGTGGCCATCACTGGTACCGGATCCCACTTTGAATTTGTGTTCGATGTTTATCGAGATCTCCCCATTCCAAGCTTAATCTACTATACATGGCATATTCGGTCCATCGTCGATGATTGTCCGAGTCATTGGAAGGGTCGGGGCTTCGTTTATTATGGGTCACATAAGGATTGGGCGACATCCGTTAACTGGGTGGGAGATCTGGTTGCGCCCGGGGCTTCACACCTTCAGGTCCAACTTGGTGTTATCGATATGTGTCCTTTATGGTGCAGTTCTAGTTCGCCAGGGGAGTGTCACAGTCATTCTCCACTCTTTGATAACGTCATCATCCGGCGCATCTCCACAGTCGGCCCGCAGTGGAGCGTCCGGGACATCGATCTTTTCAATGACACGTTCCCTGAAAATGGACAGGCCGTTGGAACGGGGCGAGTTGATGCGGCGATCGATATTACACAGTATCTTGACGGGAGCAATGTTCCTGGTGACTCGGCAATTGTGATGGTGAGCGAGCCAGAGTTGGGCATTGGGATCGATGGTTATACCGGATTCGGACCTGCCGTCTACTTCTATCTTTGCCGCGATCCTCGTAGCAAACCGATGCCGCTCGATAAAATAGTGGAGGATGGCTTCCGCTGGCCGGTAGTGGATTCGGTCATTTGCGATGGGCGGAAGTGGTATGTGTTCCGATGCGATACGGTCTTTTCTGGGCGCTCCGGCCCACGGATGGGAGCGGTCTACGACCGGTTTTGCATCGATGTCAACGACCACTTCTTCACCAATGGGGACACTCTATGGTTCTTCTTTGGTGCTACCGATGCGGGTGCGAACACGACGTACTGGAGCGAGGGCTCCGGGATTGGTGCCAACATCAATGAAGCTTGCGCCGCACCAATGGAGACGCAGATTCTGCCGGGTGCTGGTCCGGCGAGAGGCGGGACCATCCTTTACGTCGACAACTTCAGTGGGAGAGGAGCTCAGCCGTTTTTCGACACGGCGCTCATGGAATCAGGGATTTGGGAGCAGGTCGACCGTTTCGATAAGCGGGGACCATCCTCGCTGGCTGGGAACGGGCTTGCCGGCCGTGTCGTCAACATCGGGAACCAACTGCATCCGTTTTATAGAACGATCATTTGGAACTCGGGGGACCTAGCCCATGGAACGGTAGGCGATGGGAGCGCGAACGAAACGGACGACTTCGCGATGCTCGACTTCTTCCTCGATCAGCATCCAAACACAATAGGTGCTGGAATATACTTTTCCGGTGATGACATGGCCGAGGAGTGGGTGGAATTGACGGGGATTTCTTCGACTCAATTCATCGACAAATTCATCCCGCACAACCTAGTCACGGGCGACCATACGGTAAACCATGACGTGTCGCCGCTGGTGGCGGGCACGGTTGGCGGGATCTTCGACACTTATTATTGGGGTGTCGACTCGATCGTTGCCTATGGCGGCTGCCCGATCATCAATGATTTCGACATGATCGAGCCGTTAGGCGGCGCAAATCTCGAAATGACGTACAGCGGCACGAATGATCCAACCGACGGTGCCGTGGTGTCATATGAAACGACGAACGCGCTCGAGAATCCTATCGGGGTGGTGCTTTCCGGATTCAGCTACCACTGCATTCGAGATAATGGGCTTCCTTTGGGAGTAAAAGATCGCATTGATCATTTGAGGGACATTCTCCATTTTCTCAGGCATACTCTTCCCGATGTAACTGGAGCAGGCGATACACCGCACTACACGAACGATCTCGCCCAGAACTACCCGAACCCGTTCAATCCGAGTACGACGATCAAGTACTCGATCAGGGAGCGCGCGCATGTGTCCTTGAATGTCTACAACGTGGCGGGTCAGCTGGTGAGGACGCTGGTGAACGAGGAGAAGCCTGCTGGAGAATACACCAAGGGATGGAATGGCCGCAGTGATGCGGGTGAATCCGTTTCCAGCGGCGTGTACTTCTACAGAATTGTGTCAAAGAACTTCACGCAGACGAAGAAGATGATACTTTTGAAGTAAGAATGGATTCGAATCGAGGGATGGAACCAGGGCCGGTGATTGACTCACAGGCCCACGTTTTTTTGATGATTGAATGCATGGGATGCAGGAAATCGCCTACGTGGTAAGCAGTTAGGATCGAGTAAGTTTCTGATTTAATAAGATGACTGCAGGGCAGGACGAGCCAAGAATTTAGCGTCTTATATGATTGAATTTTGCGGAATTATATGATACAAAAAATAGTTCAATTATTGAACGGGGGCGGCGGTCTTGTTTCGTTGCGTGACCCACAAGCCCAGTCCTATTTGGATCCTGTCCCGTGATCCGGAACGGCTTGTGGAGATCTTTAATCTTCAAAGAAGCCCGCTACAAGAATTCTTCCTCTTCTATCCCTTATTTCATTATCATCACAATCATTTCTTGAAGGAGGTCGGGAAATGAGCGCCTTCACGAGAAAAACGTTGTTCGCTTTGGTGATGATCTCTTTGCTAGCATCGCTTCTATCTGCGCGCAAAGTCTCTCAAGAGCGAAATCCAGCCAACTGGGAAATACAGCCAGAGCCTTTAAGCGTCCTGGATTTGGATCGTCCTTTGGAAGAGCAGGGACTCAGGTCATACTTACAGGCGGACACGGTCATCCTTGGCTCCTGGACATTTGATGTGGGAGGTGTGTTTTGTACGAACGAAGGTTGGACCGGTCAAGACTGGACAGCAGCACTTGGCTGCTACTTCCATGTCGATGATTTTACAGGTCTTGACGGAGGGGACTTCGGCCTCCTAGTGCCTTTGGAAGGCGACCAATCGGCCTGGTGCGGCGCGCGGCCGGATACCGCAGATCCTGTCTTATGTGTCTACGCCGCACTGCCTGGGTATGGAAACGACTGGGATCAAGGGTGGTGCTTCAAGTGTATTGAGGTGCCGGATACTGAGGCGATTGCTATCAGCTATCTCATCGCGTGGGATTCTGAAGGGGGATTTGACCAAACATACCTCGAATATGCGACGAATACCTCGTGCGACTCCATAGAAAACATTGATGATATCGCCAGTGATGATTGGGTTAACATCGCGACATTCGACGGTACTGGGAGCAAACAGCTGCGGACCGACGCCATCCCTGCTGGACACGATGGTTTCGTAAAAATCCGTTTCCACTTCGGATCCGATGGTGCGTATTCAGATCAAGACGGCTTCTTGAACACGGACGGGGCCGTACTGGTTGACAGCATTACCGTACAGACGGCTCTCACTACTTATGACTTCGAGGATTTCGAGGATGAGTCCCCTGGCGATCTGGCCACCACGGACGGCGACTGGGAATGCTGCGTAAAGTCAGGGTACGGGGATTTTGCCGGTCTCTTTCCAGGCTCAGCGTTGCTGCAGGAAGATCCCTGCCATTGGAATTACAGCTGCATGTGGGCGTTTATCATGGGATCTACTGAAACCTACGCTTGTGGCGGCCACCCCGAACAGATTGCGGTTCCAAAAAAGAACGAGTATGACCAATACATCACTAATTCGATCTGGTCACCACCGGTTGCTCTGGCCGGAGTTGGATCGACAATCGAGTTATCGTTCGATGTGTACCGGGATCTGCCAGGCCTCTACGTCTATTACACATGGGACGTTCGATCCTGGAAAGATGGATGTCCCGGTCAGTGGAAAGACCAGGGATCTGGAATCTACTATGGTCCCCGCAAGGATTGGTCCAGAAGCACCTACACCTTAGGTGAATATATCGATCCGGGCGCTTCTCACATACAGATTGCGTTGGGCGTTGTGGATATGCAATGGTTTTTTGACGGTTCTCTCGATCCCTGCCACAGCCATTCGCCGCTGTTCGATAATGTCGAGATCCGGCGTATTTCGACGAACGGCCCCCAGTGGAGTGCCCGTGACTTAGACCTTTTCCAGGATACGTTCCCCGAGAATGGGACATCTTTAGGAACAGGTCGTATCGATGCGGCGCACGATATAGCCTATAGTGACCCAAACATTATACCTGGCGATTCAGCGGTTGTAACTTGCTACGATCCGGACGCCGGTCTCAAGGAGCCCGATCCGAAAAGCGGATTTGGCTCGGCCGTCTACTGCTACCTTTCAATCGATCCACCGAGCCAGCCAGGGAAAATGGGGGATATGCTGGAAGAAGACGGCTTCCGCTGGCCTCTGGTCGATTCAACGGTCATTAGCGGCACGAAATGGTATCAATTCCGTTGCGATACGGCTTGTACCAGGTCCAATGGTTCGTGCGTATCCATCCGCGTTAACGGATTCTGTATCGATGTAAACGACCACCTCTTTACAAACGGCGATACGCTGTACTACTTCTTTGGTGCTGAGAACACATTGGGCGAGGAAACCTACTGGAGTCAGGGATCCGGTACGACATGGGATATCGCAGAGGCTGCCTCGGCGCCTATGGAGATGCAGATTCTCCCAGGTGCAGGTCCGGCGAGAGGGGGAGATATTCTCTATGTCGATCAATTCAACGCTGGTGGAGCTCAGCCATACTTTGATTCCGCGTTTGAAATATTGGAGATCGATCATCTAGTTGATCGATTCGATAAGCGTGGTGCATTTGTGGGTCCTTTATCGGCAGATGCTTTAGGATATCACGTGCGAGACGTTGCACAGCAGCTCCACCCGAATTACCAACTGATCATATGGAATTCGGGAGATCTTTCCAGCGGGACGGTGGGGGATGGCTCCAATATTAAAGCGGATGATTTCGCGATGCTCGACTTCTTCCTCGATCAGCATCCAAATCCGACCATGGAAGGGATCTACTTCTCCGGTGATGACATGGCCGAGGAATGGGCCGGCTTGACCAATCCCTCCTCGTCAGCCTTCATCAACAAGTTCATTTCGCACAATCTGGTCAGCGGCGATCATACCGGCAGCCACGGCAAGTCGCCGCTGGTGATTGGCGAGGATGGAGGAATCTTCGACCATGGTGTGCCGGACGAGGAAGATACGATCGTTGTCTACGGCGGCTGTCCGACGATCAATGACTTCGATGTGATTCAGCCGGCAGGAGGAACGAGTCTGGAGATGACCTATGGTGGTACAGGTTTGGCCACCGACGGTGCCGTTGTGGCGTTCGACACGTTGAACGCACTGGGGAACCGGGTCAGCGTAGTACTCTCTGGATTCAGCTTCCACTACATCCGCGACGATGTTCCTGCACCGCTATCGGATCGTGACGATCATTTGGTCGATATCATCCGGCACCTGGTATCATTTCCCTCGGATCCCACGGGAATTGGCGAAACGCCACGGTACACGAACAGCCTCGCCCAGAACTACCCGAACCCGTTCAATCCGATTACCACCATAGAGTACTCGATCAAGGAGCGTGCGCATGTGTCCTTGAAGGTCTACAACGTGGCGGGTCAGCTGGTGAGGAGGCTGGTGAACGAGGAGAAGCCTGCGGGAGAATACACCAAGGGATGGAATGGCCGCAACGACGAGGGCAATCCGGTCTCCAGTGGCGTGTACTTCTACAGAATTGTGACGAAGAATTTCACGCAGACGAAGAAAATGATACTTTTGAAGTAGGGGGAGAGCAGAGGGAAGATTTGCCTGGTTAAGATCGTGCGAGGGGGTACGACGCGATTTCAGCGAGATGTTGAGGCGCGGAGTGCCCCTTCGTATTGTCGCATCTATAAGTTTTGCTTGCCCGGACAGCGGCTGTATGGTGTTTGCCTGCCCAGCGATTGTGCGAAGTTTACGCAGCCAGTGGTCGTATCGTCTTTGCCAAGCAATAGGCCGTAGGGTGCGTATCCGGATAGTGGACGAACGAATTTTATCCGGCCAGCGGAACGACGCGCAAAATCTCTTCAACCGTCGTTTTTCCGGCAATGAGATTCTCTATCGCGCTCGAGAGGAGCGGTCTCATCTGAGAGCGCCGCGCAGCTCTTTCGATGTCCTTCTCATCCGCACAGTCCCTGACTAGCAGGCGAATTTCCTCCGTTGCTTCCAAAACTTCGTAAACCCCTGTGCGTCCTTTATAGCCCGTATTGCGGCACTTCTCGCATCCTTTTCCTGCGCGCAAGTTAGAAAGATCAACGTCATCTTCTAGGCAAAGGAGACGTTTCTCTTCTTCAGAGATCTGGGCGGGAACATCGCACTCTTTGCACACCATCCGGACAAGGCGCTGGGCAATCACACCGAGAGCCGTAGATGCAATGAGAAACGGTTCCACTCCCAAGTCCGTAAGCCGCGTAACGGCTCCAACGGCGTTGTTCGTGTGGAGTGTCGTAAGAACCAGATGGCCCGTGAGAGCCGCCTGGATCGCATACTCGGCCGTCTCTCGATCGCGAATCTCTCCGACCATAATAATATCCGGGTCCTGACGGAGGACGTTCCTCAAAGCGGTGGAGAACGTGATGCCAATCTGGGACTGAACGGCGATCTGATTGAACGGCTCATAGATCATCTCGATGGGATCCTCGATCGTCGTAATGTTGACTTCCGGATTCGACAGATACCGAAGCGCCGAGTAAAGGGTCGTCGTTTTCCCACTCCCCGTCGGTCCGGTGACGAGGATGATGCCGTATGGACGGTGTAAAAATCTCTGGAACGCCTCCAGCTGATCGGGGAAAAACCCGAGCGAGGAGAGATCCTGCATGAGAACGCTGGGATCGAATATGCGGATGACGATCTTTTCCCCGAATGCGACGGGAACAATGGAAACACGGAGCTCCACCTCGGCATCTTTTGAGCTCGTTTTGATGCGTCCGTCTTGAGGCTTGCGCTTCTCAGCGATGTCCATCCGTGCCATGATCTTGATTCGAGAAACGAAAGAAGGGTAGATCTTTTTGGGAATCGAGTGGGTGTCATGGAGCCTGCCGTCGATTCGAAGGCGCACCACGCCTTTGTCCCTCTTCGGCTCGAGATGGATGTCGCTCGCCCGCTGTTCATATGCATACTGGAATAGCAGGTCGACGGCTTTGATGATGTGTTTATCGGAGGCGTCGATTTCCTCCTCGGTCATCATTTCGGCGAGCTGTTCGAGATTTCCCAGGTCATAGCCGGCATCCCGGAGCTTCTCTGCTTTCATCAGGCTGTGCTCGAACGCAAAGACCTCGTTGATCGTTTTTAGAATCTCGCTCCTCATCCCGAGTACGGGCACCACCGTGCAGCCGGTAACGTCTTCGAGGCTGTTGATCATTTCGCGGTCGAATGGATTCACCATGGCAACGGTGAGCGCCCCGCCTTTGATCTTGATGGGGACGAGAAGATGTTTTCGGGCAAACGGTTTGGAAACGATGCTGCAAACACTTTTTACGTCGAGCTTCAGAGGATCGATCCGAACGAACGGGACATTCATCGTTCTAGAGAGCGCCTCGCAGATCTCGGCTTCGTCCATTTGATCCCGCCGGGGATTCGTGCTCGGAAAGCCAAATTCGGCAATGATCTCGACCGGTGACACGAAAGGCTTATCGGACTCCTTGGTTTTGAGCTTGTTCCTGAGGTGTGCTCGCTTCACGACGGAAGACTTGGATATCTCTTTGATTTGCGGGAGGCTGAGAAAACCGGAGCGCCCGAGCGCGCCGGCCACGGCTTCGAGCGTAAAGTCACTCTCAAGGGAAGCGTTATGCTGGTTTTCACGCATCGCTGACTACTGGATGATTTTTATTCACAATGGGTTATCATTTTTCTGATTGCAAGAAGCCGGCCAGGAGGTCGAGCACCTCTGTCAGGGCTCAGACGCCTGTGAGATCGGCTCTTACGTGGGGATTCTGAGGGATGTCGCTGGAGCAGGACAAGGAGATTTTTTCGCAGGAGGTCGAGGGCGCTGCGAATTAAGTGATTCCTTGAAAATTAAAGTAATCTATGGTAATATAATGAATCAGCCGACTACCTGGGGGGGAAGGCAGATGTTCTGTCGTGCACCTCTCCCGCGCACCTGCAAACATAGGGTGCGAGGTGCATTCTCGTTGACTACCTGGATTGCTTCACCGACTGATCTCTTCTCTCATTTTTCTTTACATCACTGCCGCGACTTCATACAGCGCCTCGCATTGAACTGCAGCCCGCGAAATGTTGATTCCATCATTTCCAGCAAGGAGTACAAGTTCATTTGGCGGGGAATACGGGAGTTACTGCTTTTCAAATTCATGGGTGATTCTCTTCAATAAGGAGGAAGCTGATGAAACGGCGATGGATTTGCCTTTTTATTGCGGTGTTGACATTGATGCTGGTTTCCTGGGGGAGCTTCGCGCGAAAGGCTCCTGAAAAGAGCAGCCCTAAGAGATACATCTTTCACGAGTACAACACAGGAAGCGACATGCCGCTGGATGCGAGGGAGCTTTTCGCTACAGCTGTTGTGGAAACATTTGTGCTGGCAGATTTTGATTTTGATGGCCCGGGCATGGCTGATCCGCAGGGCTGGTTCGGCGTTGATCTCACAGCTCCTATGGGAGTGTTTTTCCATGTGGACGATTTTTCAGGATTGAATGGTGGCGACTTTGGCGGATTGGTGCCAATCGAAGGGAACCAGTCCCTGTGGTGCGGCGCCAGGCCGAATGCCTCGGATACCTATCTCTGCTCGTACAAGAAACTGCCCGGGTATGGAAATTCATGGGGCCAGCGGTTCCAGTCGGTTGAATTTGCAACCAGCGGCGATGTGACACTCTCCTTCAAAGCACATCATGATACCGAGCCATACTGCGACTACACGTATGTTCAATACAGAAATAAGGACGGTGCATGGGTTGACTTGCTCGCTTTGGATGGAGACGGGGACATCACGGCAAACCTGACCGTACCGGCAGACTCGCTCGATGGTTCGGTGATATTTCGTTTCCGCTTTGACTCCGATACTGGCTGGTCCGATCAAGATGGGATGTATAACTCCGATGGAGCGATCGTCATCGACAGCATCCTCGTGTCGGATACTGCGAGCACGCTCGACTACCAGGATTTCGAATCGGAAGCGGTTGGGGATACGGCAACAGCCGATGGAGATTGGTACGCAGACGCCAAACTGGCATACGGGGATTTTGCGGGGCTGTTCCCTGGAAGTGCCGTCCTCCAAGAAGATCCCTGCGTGCACAATCTCTCTTTTCTGTGGGGATTCTTCAAGGGATCGACGGTCGACATGGCTTGTGCCGGCCATCCCGCACAGAAAGCGGTGCCATATGGGAAGGAAGTGGATGGAGGAATGCTTTATCTCACGAATGAGATCTGGTCGCCGCTCATTGATTGGGATACGGACATTTACGGCAGTCCCGTTCCATCTGATGCAGATGCTGCGTATTTCGAAATAGACGTATACGAAGACAATCCCTTCACCGAATTGGTCGCTTTTATCTGGCATGCCCGGACCTGGATTGGGGGCTGCCCTGGAGACTGGAGAGATCGTGCTTGGATTAATTTCGGATACGGTCCAAGGTGGCATCGATGGATTGAAAGTTATGCAGACTTGATAGATCCGGGAGCTGAACAGATACAGCTCGCGCTCGGGTGCTATGATCTGTGCGGTTTCTATTGCAATTCCTACCAGCCACCCGACTGCCATAGGCATGGGCCTCTTTACGACAACGTGAGGTTCATCCGGGTCAGAGTAACGGGTCCGCAATTCAGCGTTCGAGACATCGATCTTTTCAACGATACCTTTCCCGAGGGGGGTGACTCCCTTGGGACGGCCAGAATCGGTGCGGCGATCGACATCACATCTTATCTAGATGGACATAATGTACCGGGTGACTCGGCAATCATTACCGTGAGCGAGCCGACATTTGGCCTCGGGAGCGATCCGAACACCGGTTTTGGATCTGCGGTTTATTTCTATCTCTCCCGCGATCCTCAGAGCAAGCCGATGCCGCTCGATAAGATCGTGGAGGATAGTTATCGCTGGCCGGTTGTCGACTCGGTGATCTGTGGCAGCCGGAAGTGGTATCAGTTCCGTCTCGACACGTGTTTTACAGAGCATAGCGGTCCTCGCACCGGTCCTGCGCCTGACAGGTTTTGCATCGATGTGAATGATCATTTCTTCACCAACGGAGACACCTTGTGGTTCTTTTTCGGTGCGACGGATGCCAACGTGACTTCGACGTGGTGGAGCCAATTCACCGGCACAGTGGACGATATCGAAGAGGCTTGCGCGGCCCCGATGGAGATGCAGATCCTGCCCAGTGGATACGGCGGAAACATCCTATATGTTGATCAATTCAGCGGCAGAGGTGCCGAGCCATACTTCAATTCCGCGTTCGAGATGATAGGGATCATGGACTGGGTCGACCGCTTCGATAAGCGCGGGCCGTCTTCGTTGGTCGGAAATGGTCTTACAGGTCGTATGTGGAGTGTTCAAAACCAGCTATTCCCGAACTACCGGAAGATTATCTGGAACTCCGGTAACCTCAACAGAGGTACGGTTGGTGACATGAGCGCGAACGAGACGGATGACTTCGCGATGCTCTATTTCTTCATGGATCAGCATCCGGACCCAGTAGGAGCCGGTATCTACTTCTCCGGCGATAACATGGCCTCAGAATGGGAAACGCTGACGAATCCGTCCTCGTCCCAGTTCATCAGCACGTACATTCCGTACCAGTTGGTGGACGATGATCACACGGTGAGCTTCTCTATATCGCCGCTGGTGATCGGTGAGGATGGCGGGATCTTCGATCACGGTGTTCCACTCGAGGAAGACACGATCGTTGTCTACGGCGGCTGTCCGGGCATCAATGACTTCGATGTGATCCGGCCGGTCGCGAGCACGACCCTGGAGATGACGTACGGGGGCTCGGGCGCTGCGAACGACGGTGCCGTTGTGGCGTACGACACGTTGAACGCGCTGGGCAACCCGGTTGCCGTGGTCCTCTCAGGCTTTAGCTTCCATTATATCCGTGACGATGTTCCTGCAGGAGTGCCTGATCGTGTGGATCACCTGGTCAGTGTCCTGCGGCATCTATTTAGCCTACCCGTCGAAGATCCTTCAGGCGCAGACGCCACCCCCTACTATACAAACAGCCTCGCCCAGAACTACCCGAACCCATTCAATCCGAGCACAACAATCAAATACTCGATCAAGGAACGGGCCCATGTGACGTTGAAAATCTACAACGTCGCCGGGCAGCTGGTGAAGACGCTGGTAAACGAGGAGAATCCCGCGGGTGAATATGCCAAAGGCTGGAACGCCCGCAACGATGCAGGACAGCCGGTCTCGAGCGGCGTGTATTTCTACAAGCTCGTAACGAAGAAGTTTGTTAAAACAAGAAAGATGATATTGCTAAAGTAAGCAAACCATCTCGCAAGCATTTCGTGATGTTGGCGAAAACGCGATAAATATCCGATAAGTCCGTATTTTTTCGAGAAAAGCAGATGCAAAAACAGATCCCCTCGGAGCTGGCAATCGCAAGAAACTGCCCGGAAAAATCCTCCTTTTTGGAGCCCTCCAAACCTCGTTTCTCCGCATAAGGAAGCCCCATTCAAGCCCTTGCCACCGTGGCTCCAAATATGGTATAATAAGGTGTCTTGAGGAATGGCCCACCCCCTAAATAGCCCGCAACTTTGGCAACTGCATCAAGGAGACAACGGCTATGAGAATCAGGGTCCTATTACTGGCCTGTGTCTTTCTGTTCTTGGCGGGGGACACGTTCGCTCTAGGACGGGATTACGTTAAGTTCAAACGTTCCGGCGTAACCTACCTAAGGGGCAAGAAAGGCCGGAAATACGCTCGGCGGTTTTCGCTGCGAGAGAATCTAAAGGGCGACAAGCTGGCCATATTTGACGAATACGGCTACACGCCGCATCGTCTCAGATTCAGTTTCTGTGGCGAGAAAACCGAGCGGTGGAAATATTACAGCCGTGGTCTCGAGTTTTGGTTCGATGATGATGGGAATCTTCTCGAGACGAGGCACTTTCCTCCGGAGACCGGCCACATAGATTAAGCGCTCGACGATTGAGGACCGCCGCACGGACGGAAGCGTCCTTGAGCGATACTGAAGCACAAATTCCTTGGGGAATGGGGGAGGGGCTCTTGAAAAATAGAGCCTCTCTTTTTTTGCGTGGATTCCGCTGCATACGATCCATATGATATGAGCAGTCATGACGATAACGCTATTTAAAGATGGATTTTTATTCACGGAGAAAGGGACGTTCCAAAAGGGTGACCTTCTCATCGAGGGGGATCACGTATCACGTGCCTTTTATAATGGAAGCCCGCCGGTCCCCGACACCCTGAAGCCTCGAAACATTGTCGATCTAAAGAATCGCTATCTCATTCCGGGCTTCATCGACGCCCACATCCACCTTCGCTCTCTTGCATTGAAGAGCTTGCGATGTGATCTCGGCGATGCGGGCTCCGCCGACGATGTCCTCCGCTTGATGTCGGAATGGGCCGGAAGCCATGATGATCGTTTCGTCGTCGGCGTCGATTGGGACGAGAGCCGCTGGCCCGAGAGACGATACCCGACCCGTGACATGCTGGATTCGATCGAGCGCGAACGACCGGTCTTCGCCCGCCGTATCTGCGGGCATATCGGCGTGGTGAATACACCGTTTGCAAAATTGCTCGAAGCCGAGGGTGTTACACCGGATAGCGCAACGGGATTGATCGAAGAGCACGACGTTTGGGTCGCCGGACGGTTGAGTTCGCCCGATGAAACACTGATCTCGAACAGTTTTGATGGGGCCATTGCGGCACTCCACCGACTTGGCATCACGGGAATCCACGACATCATCGAGCCCAATCAATTCGACGTGTATCTCAAGGGGATTGCGGAATCGGGCCGCCGTCTGCGAATCGCTGGGCTCGTTTGCACCGATCCAAAGAAGCTCGACCAGTATCGCGAAGATTCCAAAGCGATGGACCGGTCTTATTTCAATATTGAAGGGATCAAGGTTTTTTTGGACGGCTCGATTGGCGGTTGGACGGCCGCATTGAACGAACCCTATGCCGATTCGCCGCGCATGGACAGTCTGCTCGTCCCGGAAGAGCGATTGGCGCGATTGCTCAGAGAATGCCGCGACAGGGGTTACATGTGCGCAGCCCACGCCATCGGTGATCGGGCGGTCCGCGCGGTGCTGCGCCAGATGGTTGATTATCCTAAAAATACTCGGTTGTTTCGAATCGAACACGCAGAAATCGTCGGGGCCGAAGAATTGGATCTTTTGCGAAGGGCTCCGGTCTATGCGGTCATGCAGCCCAATTTCATACGGAACTGGGGCGGGCCAGGCGGTCTCTATGAAGAGCGACTGGGCCGAGAGCGCGCAAAACTCTGCAATCGATTCCGATCGTTCCTCGAGGCGGGCGTTCGTTATTGCTTCAGCTCGGATGGCATGCCGCCTGGTCCCCTGTATGGCATGAAGGGCGCCACGCACCACCCGACGCCCGAAGAACGGATCCCGCCCGGGGAAGCGTTGCTTCGTTATACCGTCGCAGCCCGCGCGTTTCAAAACGGTCGGTGGGGCCAAGGAGTGTTCGAAGAAGGAAGCCGGGCGGATGTTGTCGTCCTCTCCGGCAATCCTCTGGAGACGGACACAGATGCGGTCTCTGTTTTGAAAACCTATGTCGGCGGCGAGTGTGTTTATGATGCCAAAAAGCCGGAAGGCAACGATTGAAGCACCAGTCATTCTCGCTATGGCAGAGCGCGTCTCACAGGCCCAGAATGATGGATTTTCACAAAAAGCGACAACACTTGACGTAATCACATAAATTATCTATTTTTATAGAGTTAACGGGTCTTTGCTTGGAACGAGAGGACGCGTGGTTCGAAGGGAGTGGTCATGAGAGAGGCGGCGCATAAGCAATCGGATCTTCGGGTTGATCCGGATAAGGTGCTCGAGACGCTCGGCAAGCACATGAACGTGGACGGTTTCCCGATCGTATTCGATCCGAAAAAGAGCAAGGGATCCCGGCTTGTCGATGAGGCGACGGGAAAAACATATCTCGACCTTTTCATGTTCTTTGCAACCTGCCCGATAGGATTCAATCATCCCCGGCTTCTCGAGAAAGATTTTCTCGAAAGGCTCACAACATCGGCGGTAAACAAACCGTCGAATTCTGATTTCTATTCGACGTACATGGCTGAACTGGTCGAAACGATCGAGCGGGTGGCGATGCCGCCCGAGCTGCCGAACATCTTTTTCATCGAAGGTGGCGCACTGGGCGTCGAGAACGCTTTGAAGGCCGCTTTCGACTGGAAGGTGAGGAAGAACTTCGAAAGGGGAGCGAAAAAAGAAATCGGCACGCAGGTGATTCATTTCAGGGAAGCATTCCACGGCCGGACCGGCTACACGTTATCTCTCACGAATACGAATCCGGTGAAGACCGATTATTACCCCAAATTCGACTGGCCGCGCATCACGAATCCCAAGATCACGTTTCCTCTCGAAGATCGTCTGGACGAAGTGATCGCCGCTGAGGAGAAAGCGAAAGAGGAGATCAAAGCGGCCATTCGTGAACGCGGCGATGATATCGCAGCCCTCATTATCGAGTCGATACAAGGCGAGGGCGGCGACAATCATTTCAGACCCGAGTTTTTCAAATTCCTCCGTGAGATTACGGAGGAGAACGAGATCATCCTCGTCTTTGACGAGGTGCAAACCGGCGTTGGCCTTACGGGCAAGTTCTGGGCATACGAGCACATGGGCGTCGTGCCCGATATTTTGGCTTTCGGGAAGAAAATGCAGGTTTGCGGCATGATGGCTTCCGACAAGATCAACGAGGTTGAGAGTGTCTTCAAAGTGCCTGGCCGGATCAACTCGACATGGGGCGGCAACTTTACCGACATGGTTCGCGCGACGCGGTATCTTCAGATTATTCACGAAGAGAATCTCGTAGAAAACGCCCGCATTGTCGGTGACTACTTGCTCTCTTCCCTGGGCAAAATTGCCGAGCGGTATCCCGATGTCGTAACCAGCACTCGCGGAAGAGGTTTGATGGTCGCGTTCGATCTCCCGGACCGTGACAAGCGGCAGAGTTTTGTCTCAGTAGCTAGGGACAACGGATTGATCGCCGCCGGCTGCGGCACGAGAACGGTCAGGTTCCGTCCAGCGCTGAACCTCACGATGGCCGACGTCGATGAGGGCATGGAGATCGTTGATAAAACGCTCAAGGAGATCCTGGCCTAGAAGGGAATCGCCGACTCCTGTCTTATTCATCATGGTTGCAAAAACAAAAAAGCATCTCCCTGTGGAGATGCTTTTTCGCCTTAGCAAGTCGTAAATTAATGGCTATGGCGCCTTGATCGCCCCACCGCACAGCACTCATACAACGATCAAGCGGCCTTGTTCTTCTTTTCTTTCTCGGAAGCCGGCGATATGGACCCGTTATCCGCGGCCGCTTTTTTCTTGTAATCCTCGCTCCGGTAGTCCGTCGCGTAGAAACCGTTTCCCCTGAGTATGACGCCCCCGCCGCCGGAGATCACCCGGAAAACCTTTCCCCTGCAGTGCGGGCAGCGCTTGCGCGGAGGGTCGGAAATCTTTTGATCAATTTCGAATTTTCTTCTACATTTGGTGCATTCGTAAGCGTATGTCGGCATGTGTCCAATCCCCCTTACGCGTATCCTGATGCCGTATAGGCATTGAGATTTTTATCTTGTCGGCATATTGTTGCATAAAATAAGCGAAATACCCTACAAAATCAAGTCGTACCAGCGGCGAAAACCTTACGATGAGCGACCTCGATTTTTCACATTTGGAAAAGGTCTATGACAACGGCGTGGTGGCGGTGTCCGATTTTCATCTCCGCATTCCCGGCCCCACGCTGGCCGTCATCGTTGGGCCGTCCGGCTGCGGCAAAACTACCGTCCTGAGGCTCATCGCCGGCCTGGAAAAGCCAACCCGCGGGGAGATCCATCTAGGCGGCAAGCGGCTGGACACGTTGGAACCGAGGAGACGGGACGTGGCCATGGTTTTCCAGAGCTATGCCCTCTATCCCCATATGACGGTCGGGGAAAACCTCTCGTTCGGGCTGCGGTTGCGCAAGATGCCCCGGGCCAGCATCCAGCGGCGCGTGCAAGAGGTGTCGCGGACGCTGGAGATCGACAAGCTGCTGCACCGGAAACCGGGCGAACTCTCGGGCGGACAGCGCCAGCGCGTCGCCCTCGGCCGGGCCATCATCCGGGAGCCGAAGGTGTTTCTCTTCGATGAGCCGCTTTCGAACCTCGATGCGCGGCTGCGCGTGGATATGCGGTATACCATCAAGAAACTGTTCCAACGGCTGAAGGTGACCACCGTATACGTCACCCACGATCAAGTCGAAGCGATGACCATCGGCGAGATGCTCGTTGTAATGAGCGAGGGAAAGATCCATCAGGTGGGCACCCCGGAAGCATGCTATCAATCACCGAGAGATACGTTCGTGGCAACGTTTCTTGGGAGTCCCCCAATGCGCCTTCTCAAGGGGAGGCTGGATCCGACGCAAAGCACCTTGCAGCTGGGCGAGGATATCCGGATGCCCATTCCGCCCGATCTGGCAGATCGGCTGCGGCGCCAGGAGGACGAGCTCCTCGTGGGTGTTCGTCCTGAGCATGTCAGGCCATATCATTCGGATAGCGATCCTCGGGGTGTTGACCTCAAAGGCGACATCGTGCTTACCGAGCCGCTGGGACACGAGACCCTCACGCACCTCAAGATCGGCACCGCCGAGCTGGTGGCCAGGGGAAAGGAGCGGTTTCAGGTGGATAAAGAGGGCCGCACGGCGGTTTTCGTTGACCCGGACCGGCTCCATTTCTTCTCCAAAGCGAATGGGGAGCGGATCGACACCGAACCTGCGAGCGATTCGTAGAAGGGATCGATTGGTACGGTTGATCAATTATATAAACAAATGGTTCCGGCCTCCCCGGGTGGAAGGCCGGGAGTCCACCGATGCCTATGCCGAATGGGAGTACAGATGGGGCTGCGAGCTGGCACGATTATATATGGAACCAGCCGGGGACCTTAGCGGTAAAAAGCTATTAGACATAGGCTGCGGACTCGGCGGGAAAACGGTAGCTTTAGGGGAAGGCGGTGCCTTGGCTGTGTTTGGGACCGATATTTCAGCCGAGTATGCATCAGCGAGCGTTTCATACGCAGGAAAAAGCAATCGCCCCTTCGTTTGGGGCTTTTTTACTGGGGATGCCGCCAGGCTGCCCGTGACAGGCGGAGCCTTCGACACCGTCGTTGCGAGCGACACTATGGAGCATTTCGAGGATCCGGAAGGAGCGTTCTCCGAGATGGTGCGCGTCACGAGGAAGGGAGGAGCCATCTGGGTCTTTTATACCCCATATTTTTCACCCCTTGGGTCCCATCTTTATGATTATATTTATATACCGTGGTGCCACCTCTTGTTTTCGCGGCGGCACCTGCACGGAGCGATCGAGCATGTGGTGACCTCTCGACATCCTGGAATGTCAAAGCAGGAGTCCAGCCGCGAAGCAGAGAGAATCATGCGATCGTTCGACAGAGATCTGAATCGCATGAGCGTGAGGCGCTTCTTTCGGCTCGTAAAACGGCATCCATCGGTTCGATTGACGTATAAACAGTTCAAGCCTGCAAAATTCGGCGTTCTGAAGCTCTTCACTTACGTGCCGGTGCTGAGAGAGCTCTTCACCGGATCCGTCATCTGCAGGCTGGAAAAAAGAGAGTAAAGCCTTGACGGTTGCCTCCCGACCGATATCGCGCCAGGACCGCACGATTCTCTGGGGCATAGTGGTGTCCGTGCTGATCCACGGCATTCTGCTCCTCCCTCCGGTAAAAGAGGTTCTATTGAAGAAATGGGATTTTAGCCTGCCCGTGGAGGTGGCAATCGAGCCTTTGGAATTCACGCTGGTTTCCCCACCGGAACGCCCCACGCCGACGGATCGCCTCAGCCGCTATTTGTCCACTGTTTCATCGCAGGCCAGCGATGTCGTAGATACAGAAGAGAAAAGCGATCTGCCGCATGGCGAAGGCGTCTTTCCGTTTCCCGATACGCCGTCACCCGAGGAAGGTGCGGAAGGAGGGGGAGCAAGCGAGCTGCCGCCCCTCCCGGAGGAGGTGACGGATCTCGGCGAGGCATTCGAGCGTTCGAAGTTCTTGAGTCAAATCAGCCCAAGACGCGAACCCAGCCTCCCTGAGCGGAACCTCGATTTTGACAACGAGGCATCGGCCAGGGCGTCGATCGGCGGCATTTCGCTGAACACGACGGCATGGGACTTCGCGCCGTATCTTCTCGATCTCAAGCACCGGATCAAACAGCATTGGATTCCGCCGCTCGCATTCACGGCGCTTGGATCCATTCATGGCTATACGTGGGTGCGTTTTAGAATTTACTCCGACGGCAGGATGGAGGGGCTGGAGATCGTGCAGACGGAGGGGCATGATTCGCTCCACCGGTCGAGTGTCGGCGCCGTCAAGGGAGCGGCTCCATTCCGGCCGCTCCCTGAGGATTTCCCTGAAGAATATCTCGAGATTACCTTCGGATTTTATTATCTGCTCCCCGGGGACGAGAAGCGGTTCTTTAGAAAGGAGTAGAATTCTATGTGGGCGATTTTGGTCAAGGGAGGGGTAGTGATGATCCCCCTCGGGCTGCTCTCGATAATGGGAGTGGCAGTCGTAATCGAGAAGGCAGTCAATCTCCAGCACCGCCGTGTGATTCAAAACGAGATTGTGAATTATATCGAATCAGTGAAAGAACCATCGGACATACCGATGGCAATCAAGCTCTGCCAGCGCTACGACAGCCCCTTTGCAAATGTGATCCGTGCCGGGCTGGAGGAAGCCAATTCGACGCCCTTTGAAGTCCGCCAGGCGATGGAAGATACGGGCCGCCGCGAAATGAAGCGCCTGGAGCGATATCTCGTCGTCCTGGAGACCGTCGCAGCGGCGAGTCCGCTGCTGGGCCTTCTGGGAACCGTGCTGGGGATGATAAAGGTGTTCTCCGTGATCAGTATTGCCGGTGTCGGCCAGGCGGGCCTCCTTTCAGGAGGGATCGCCGAGGCGCTGATTACGACGGCATTCGGCCTTTCGATCGGCATTCCGGCGCTGATCGCTTACAATTTCTTCGATTCGAGAGTGGATGCGTTGACATTGAAGATTGAAAGTTACGCCCACACGCTCATCAAGCAACTAGCCACAATGCACAGGAGCGGTTGATTCCCGCGGGAGTATGCAAAGACGATGGAGATGCGAAGAAGCAAAAAGCGATCGGTTATTCTGAACGTTACGTCGCTCATTGACGTTCTGTTTCTTTTGTTGATTTTCTTTATGATATCCACAACGTTCCTGAGCCAGCCCGCCATCAAAATGGAACTCCCGAAGGCTGAACACTCGGATGTCGTCCGGCAGAAACCGCTCGTTGTCTATATCGATCAATCCGGGAAAGTGTTTCTCAACGATGAGCCGATGGAAATTCCGCTGCTGGAAGAGGCGCTGAGACGGAAGCTGCAAGACACAACGGATAAATCCCTCGTCCTTAAGGCGGATTCCCGCGTCTCACACGGGAGCGTCGTCGAAGTTCTGGATATCGTCAAAGGTGCCGGTGTCCAGAAGCTCGTTGTTTCCACGCGATTCAAAGAATAAATGGCCGGCAAGGGATACGAGCAACCGGATTCCCCAGAAGCTTCCATCCTTGACTGTAAGATCAACCTGCGCTACTGTTTATCGTCCAACCGGACTGTTCGACAACAGAAGGAGACATTGACCACCTTGAAGAAGATCGTTTTCATTATCTTTGCGGTTTTTCTAGTAGGTGCCTGCTCATCCGATCCGGATTCACCGCTGGGCAACGAATTCATCGACGATGGCACCCTCGGGGGTCGTCCTGGTACTGTTTTTCAGGACACGATTCGCGTCACTTCCGGGGATCAGAGTTTCTTCGTTGGATCCAGACTCGACAAGAATCCGACATTATCTCTTGGGCTGAAGAGCGGCTATCTCTCATCCATGGTGGTCAAATTCGATTTCTCCGGTGTGGGGCCCGATACGTTGCGCATCGTGGACCGGGCAAGTCTCCGATTGAAGGATCCAAATTTTTTGCCGGGCGATTCATTGATCGCGAGGTTTTATGAGCTGTTAGAAGAATACAATGAGGGGGACACGCTCCAGGCACTCCAGATCGATCCGACACCTATACCGGATGAAGGGCTGACGAATGTTGACAGGGAAATGCCTACCGGCACAGCGAACTACCTGCTTCCCACGGCACTCGTCCAGGATTGGATCCGCGGGGATCGGCCGCACAATGGAATTGCAGTCGTAGTGAGAGATACGATTAGCGGGAAACAATTCTCGTTTGGATCCAGGGAAAATTCTGAAAAAGACGACCGCCCCCTGCTCGCGGTAAATTTCACAGATGGAGCGGAAACCAAGTTTTCACCCACCGATGACGGGACGTTCGTCGAATCGACCACCTCAACAACGAACCTGGTTATATCCGATGGTTTTATTCGCAGAATTCTCGTCCCCGTCGATCTATCGGGATTCGATCCCGACAATTTCATTCATGATGCGAAGCTGGTCTTGAACGCCGACACAACGACCGATCTCGGGATTGACTTCAGCGTTCTCCTCTATGCACCGGATAGCGATGATCCCGCTGATCCTTCGGTTCGGTCCGGGCCGGGTGTATCAACGGGTTTTGTCAATTTCGTTTCCAACCAGCTCGTCCTTCCCCTCACCGACCGCCGAAGAAACATAAACATTCTCCAGCTTTTTGTGGGGGGAGAACGTGAGAACAACGGCCTTGCTCTCCGGTTTTACAGCGAAGGCCAGGCTGTCCGTCAGGTTGAATTCTACACGAGCGCATCGGATACGCTCGGGCCGCGTATCATAATAACAGCATCGGAAGCTCCTATATTCAAAAAGTGATATTATGAGATTAAAACGGAGAAGAAACATACTGGACCTGCATTTATGGATCCTGGCGGCGATGCTTTCCTTTACAGCGGAGAGCGGACAAGCTGCATCGCTCTTTTCCCTCAACTTCATTGGGGAACGCGCAGAGGCGGCCGGTGCAAGGGTCATTGCTCTCGGCGGTGCGACTCAGATTATCCCCGATTCGCTGGGTGTGCTGCAGTTCAATCCGGCCATGCTGACGTTCTGCCGAAAGGTCACCATAGGGGCAACCCAGGTCATCGCTGTGGACAAGGGCCGATCCAACACCATCTCCGAGAGGGAGGTGTCCGTATACTATCCGGTCTTTGTCGGCGCCTTTCCTCTCCATAAGCGCATCACATTCTCGATCGGATATCGCGGCCGGAGCGATCCCGATGGGAGCTTTTCGATTCCCGGGATTGCTGAAGGCGGGGATTCTTACAGGCAGGTCTTCGAGAAAAGCGGTGGGCTGTATGCTGTCCCGATCACGCTGGCCCTGAGTGTCACCCGGTATATCTCCATTGCGGGCACCTATACGCTCGAGAAGGGATCGATCGAAGATAGGTGGACGATCCTCTTTGACGATCCGACTAAATTTCCGAGCGCCGGCCGCAAGCGTATCGAGATGGATGCATCGGGCTTTGGCGCAGGCATCGTGTTGTTTCCCGGCGGTCCGGTCATGGTGGGTGCGGCCTATGAAAGCGAGATCGAGTATGACGCAGAGGTCAAAGAGAGGTTCTCACAATCGGCGCTCGACACGAACTACACGGCGACCATAAAGCTCCCTCAGCGTTATAGTGTAGCAGGCACGTTTCGAATCACGCCCGCTTGGCACGTTCTCGCGAGTTATGCGGCGGCGGATTTCAAAGATTTCAGTGGGCTAGGCTTTCGCCAGGATCGGTTGTACCAGGAAGAGAGCTATGCATTCGGAGCCGAGTACACCCGGGGGCTTCCTCTTTTCGGAAAACGATTTCCCATCCGGTTTTCGTTCAATTACCAGCGTCTCCCCTATGATTTCCCCGGCGGCCAGCGTATCAGAAAGATCTTGTTCGGCTTGGGCACCGGATTGAATCTTGCGGGCGGCAAAGCGAAAATGGACATCGCATTGAGGATCGGTAAAGCCGGGTCGTTGAGCAAAAATACCATCGAGGACCGGTTGGTGAGATTCTATATCAGCGTCACCGGCAGCGAGATATGGAAGCGAAAAAGACACGAAGACTCCTAGCGAAGCACATCATGGAGATATGCGGCATCTGTTTCGCGCTCCTGGCGTTTGCTGCCTGCACAGCCCTGCTCCCAGCCCGAGCAATGGCAGGGTCATTCCCCCGGATTGATGGGAGCACAGCTGATGCGGCTCTGAGCGGCAGCGAGGGATTGCAGCAAGAAGAGCCGTCTCAGGAGTTATCCGAGCGCATGCGGGGGATGAGCCCCGGTGAGCAGATCGAATATTTATTGGATGCCAAGGCGATGGGAGAAAACAGCGCCGATATCAATTTCTTCCTAGGTGTTGCCATGTTTTCGACCGGCAAGCTCGACAGTGCTGCGATTTTCTTTCAGGAAGCCATAGCGATCGATTCCACCTACTCGAAGGCTTATGTGAATCTGGGAATCGTGCTGGATTCTCAGGGGAAGAAAGGCCAGGCGGAGCTAATGTATAAGCGAGCCATTGAGGTCGATCCCAGCGATGTGCTTGCGCACTGTCACCTGGGCTTTCTCTACCATTCCAAGCGGCGTATGAGAGAGGCGATGGCGTATTATCTCAAGGCGCTGGAATTGGATCCAAACAGCCCTCAAGCGCACTATAACCTCGGATTCGCATTTGCCGACGCCCGGATGTTCAAAGAAGCTCTCAGGGAGTGGGAGTTGGTCATCCAATTAGATCCGGACGGAGAGCTTGGAAAGACAGCCGGCGAGAATGTTGGACTCATCAAACAATACTTGGAACTTGAAGCACCAGAATGAGTTAGGTTCGTTTTGCTCCGGTTGCCTTGCTTGACATTTTTACGAATGCCCGTTAATTTTAAGTAGTACTGTGTTTCGCGCTCATTCGCCCTGTGAAGGATAGGTGATCATGAAAAGGAATCTTATCGCCCTCTCGATCGTGACATTGGTGTGCATGTCTTTTGTTGCCCTGCAGTTTACAACGTCTTGTGCGTCTACGAAAATTTCCGCTCAGGAAAAGCAGAAAAAGAAGGTCCTCAAGACCACAACGGATGAGAAAGGCTTTCAGAAAGAGCTCACCGAAGTGGACATGATGTACCAGACGGCAAAGCAATTCATGACCGCAAAGCAGTGGGAAAAGGCCATCGTGGAGCTGGAGCGGGTCGTGACCGCCGAGAAGCATCGGATCGAGGCGTGGAGTGACATGGCGGACTGCTACATCGAATTGAAAGCCCTGGACAAAGCAGCGGAATCATACCGGCAAGCCGTCTCGGTGCGTCCGGATGATCTCTCACTCCTTTCGCTGTTGGGCTATACCGAGCTCCGGGCCGGGGAGTTGGACAATGCAATCGGCACATATAACAACATGCTGGCGCTGGATTCGCTGAACTACGATGCCAATGTTCATCTGGGCTTTATTTACGACAAGAGAGAGGAACTCGATAGAGCGATCAGCTTTTATTCCAAGGCCCTCAAGGCCAATCCCGAAGATGTGCCCACAATGGGATCAATGGCCAAGATTTACACCAAACAAGGCAAAACGGATTTGGCCACGGCAATGTATGAGCAGGCCGTCGAGAAAGCTCCCGAGATACAGAAACGCGCCCTGCAGGCTAAACTCGGAGCTTCATATATTGCGAACAAACAGTTCGACAAATCAGCCGCGGTATTCGAAGAACTGGTTGTTACAGAAGCGGATAAGCCGGCGCACCATTACAATTTGGGTATCTCTTACATCATGCTGAAGAGGCACAAAGAAGCTATTCCACCGTTGACAAAGTGTACCGAGCTCAAACCGGATTTTGCGCCCGCTTACCAGCAGTTGGCTGCTTGTTACAATGAAATCGCGCAGTACATGAAAGCGATAGAAACCGTGAAGAAGGGGCTCGAAGTCGCAGAGAGCAAGGCGGCGCTTCAGGTGACGTGGGCAACGTCTCTGGAAAAGATGAAGCGTTTCGACGAGGCGATCGAAATACTGCAATTGGCCGTTAACGACCCTCAATACGGGGACTATGCAAAAAAGCAAATCGAGCGGCAGAAGAAGCTCAAGATCAGAGAAGAAAAACTCAAAGAACAATACTAGCAAACACTTTTATATGTCAAAACCTTCTCTCCCGCTTTCGGGGGAGGAGGTTTTCATGTATTCTATATAAAAGTGCCTCTCTGAGGTTGATTTATGCGGGGTGATTATTTCCAAATCGAGGAAGCCTCCAAGGATAGAGGCGCCGTCGTTTCCATGAGTGGTGGTGTGGACAGCGCCGCGGCGGCATTGCTGCTCAGGGATGCCGGTTTCCGGGTGGTGGGCCTGACGATGAAGAACTTCTGCTTCGGCAATGTGGATTTGCCGGAACGGAGTTGCTGCTCCAGGGAAGCGGTGGAGGATGCCAGGCGTACGTGCGAACAGCTTGGGTTGACTCACCGCGTTATTGATGTGGAAGAGCTTTTCACAAGGGAGGTCGTCGATAACTTCGTAGCGGAATATGAGAACGCACGAACGCCGAATCCATGCATCCGATGCAATTCCAAGGTGAGATTCCGTACGCTCATCGATCATGCCGCCCGTCTCGGTCTCGACTACGCCGCCACCGGCCACTACGCACGCTTGCACAGAGGGGAAGACGGTCGGATTCGGATTGCTCGCGCCCTGTCGGCTTCGAAGGATCAATCGTATTTTCTATCGCCCATCAATGATCGTGCGATCCTCGAAAGAGTGCTGTTTCCTCTCGGAGAACTTGACAAGGCGGATGTGAGGGAAATAGCCGTGCAGCGCGGCCTGCACGTGGCGGAAAAGGACGAAAGCCAGGAAGTGTGCTTCATAACAGGAGGATCGCTGAAATCGTTTCTCTCCAAAAAAATCCCGTTCAAACCAGGGCCCATCGAGAGCGTGGTTGGAGAGGTGATCGGACAGCATGAGGGGCTTGGACTATATACCATTGGGCAGCGGCGAAAACTGGGAATCGCCACGGGCACTCCTCAGTATGTAGTGAAGTTGGATCCTTCGCGGAATGCTCTGGTAATTGGCGATGCCGAAGATCTCCGTACCTCCCACCTCACGTGCACGCTGGATTGGATGGATGAAGTAGTGGAAGGTTCGGGGAGGGGCGTCAGCGCTCAGATCCGCTCCCGCCACAGGCCGGCAAAGGTAAAGGAGATCGAACGGCGCGGGCGGCTGTGCGGAGTGGTATTCGAAAAGCCTCAGAGCGCTATCTGTCCCGGCCAGACTATTGCATTCTATAAGGATGATGTCGTCGTTGGATCAGGAGTGATCGATGCATCCACGGATGATTGATATGGAACATCGAGGTCATGGTCCCGTTGTTTGCAGCCAGGCTCTCGCAATAGTGCTGGTTGCTGCCATCCTTGCACCCGTGACCGCCGCAGGCGCTGGCCAGTTCGATCTCGAGCACTCCATTCCCGTTAGATCCTATCCGGTGCGCGTGTTCTACTCGGAGAAGAACAAGAAAATCGCACATCGAATCGCGGAGATATGCGAGGAGAGAATCCCCGTGCTTGCCGGGGCGCTCGGTTTGAATGCTGTCGCGCCTTTTCAGATTCAAGTGATCCCCGACCTCAAGCCTTACCAGCGTAGAGCGCAAAACGACCTGCCTACATGGGGAATCGCGTTTGCGTTCATGGAAAGTCAGGTCATGCTGGTCGATGCCAAAAGAGCGGCCAGCGCGTGGAATTCGCTCGAGAAGGTGATCCCTCATGAGCTGTCTCATCTTTTGCTTGCCCAGCGCGTTGCGCCCGTGCCGATGCCGCTGTGGTTCGTCGAGGGCCTCGCTCAATGGCAGGCCGGGCAGTGGTCGGTTCTGGAGAATTGGCGGTTGATGAACGCTGTTTGGTCCGGAAAAACTCCTTCACTCGGGCGAATTGCAGCAGCGTTTCCGGCGGCGGAGATGCAGGCAAGAGATGCATATCGCATATCTTACGCCGCATTCACGTTTCGCTTCGAGAACGGACTGGAGGAGCTCCCGCAGTTCCTGTCTCTCCTTGCGGAAACACGGAGTTTCACCGATGCGTTTGTCGCTCAATGGAACGAGAGTATCATAGAATTCTATGTGCGGTTCCATGAGACGGTCCAGAAACGCTATCACTCGCGTCTCTTGATCTTTCAAACGGGGCCGCTGTTCACGATCATCGCAGTTTTGTTTTTGTTCATATTTATTCGGGTAAAGCTTCGGAACAGAAGAAAACTCAAGAAGATGGAGCGGTCAGAGCTCGGACTTTCGCTTGACGATCGTTGAAGCGCGGTGATATATTCATTTTCTACAGACTTATCGGAGGGCTAGTCCTAACTGGTAAGGCAGCGGTCTTGAAAACCGCCGGGTTAACACCCTTGGGGGTTCGAATCCCTCGCCCTCCGCCAGGATAGCCGACGGAGAGGTGGCCGAGTTGGCTTAAGGCAGCCGCCTGCTAAGCGGTTGTGGGGGTAAAACTTCACCGGGGGTTCGAATCCCCCCCTCTCCGCCATTTTTTCATCCGCACCCTTAAGCATCCCTGCTGTATGGATGTGCGCAATTAGATTCAGCTACCCAACTCAACGCAGGCAAAAAGAAGGGGCTTCAATCCTCCCTTCCCCTCAGGGCACTGCTTGCGAAGAGCTTGAAAATGCTTCCGTTCCGTTATGAAATGTGCTATTCATGGAGTGCGTTGCATAGGAGGAGGCATGCCGGCGAATTTCGAAATAAAACGCGTCGAGCTCTGGTCGTTGTTCAAGATCTCGTTCTTTATCTATGCGGTTCTTGGATTGATCGTCGGATTTGTGACGTTCTTCTTCTCCCTGTTGATGGGAGGATTCAGCTCCGCCTTATCCGGTGAGGAGTTCCCTCATTTCGGATTGCTCAGCGGCGCTTTTGGATTGTTTTTGATTCCATTTCTTGCGTTCTTTTACGGGGTGGTGGGATCCGTATGTATGACGATCGGCGGATGGATCTTCAATATCATCTGCGGGGTGGGTGGCGGCCTGCGTTTTGAGGTGAGTTCAAAGGATACCGGTTCCTCGGGCCACGCGCCACCGGTTCCCCCCGGGCCTTCGACGCCTTATCCACCTCAGCCGTCTGCTCCTCCTTATCGGCCTCCCACGGCGGGGGAGGGGAGCGGCTCGACATAGTTGCCATCGATCAGGTGCGCCCATAGCTCAATTGGATAGAGCGTTTGGCTACGGACCAAAAGGTTGGGGGTTCGAGTCCTCCTGGGCGCACCAGTACTATAAAGAGGGCCCTTTGACGAGTATGTCAAAGGGCTTTCTGTATGTGGAGATTACGGGTGAACGCATCCTCCGATGTCGACTCGCCAGCGTGTTAAGAGCAGCTGTGTACGAAGTGCAGAGCGAACAATGCGACGTCGATTAGGTTGATGACGCCATCGTCATTAAAGTCCAAGCATTCGTCGTAACTATTTGGTGGATTCGGAAAGCCAAGGGCGAAAGTTACGAAATCGACTAAATCAACAGTGAGATCGCCATTGATATCTGGACTCCGAACCTTAATCTGTAGACTAGTAGGGGGGCATCCGACCAATATACCTAAAGCGACGACGTGCAGGCCATCATCGCAGCCTCCCCCGATGATGGTTCCGCTGATCGTCGTTTGACCATTGGCATCGGTTGGGTGATCCGCATTGATTGAACGGCTGCCCCCACAGAGATTGATCCCATCCAGACACCCAATGAGCCAAAAGTCGGCGGCTGGGACACCCGGGATCGGATCTCCATTGTAGTCTTTTAGAGTCACCGTAATCGTAGCTCCCGCATAGCTCAAGGTCTTTCCATCGCCTTCGGGGCAGATGAGAACGTGTCCTCCAGCACTCGATGCTGAGGAATTGCATAAGTCCGGGATTTGGCTTCGGTAAGCTGCAGAGCCCGATTTGATGGCTATCGTTGAACCCAGTGCGAGGAAGAAAAGCGGCAGCAATAGGAAAATGAGAGTTTTATTGTGCATTGCCCATCGCCTCCCAGGAATTTTCAAGAGATAATAAAGCTGAAAATAAATGGTAAATGGACGACTTGTGGAATGCCACAACTCATGATTATATCAGTGTTTTGGCAGTTATTCAATCGATAATGCAGGCGGAAAGTGAATCAGAAAGAATACCCGGCTCTTATGAATGACATGGCATCGTTTCTCTTGCTGAAAGACAGCGTATATTCGATCGGCCCGCCGGGTGTTGCAACACCCACGCCGATACCGCCGCCCGACAACACCCTTTCCTCCCTGAAAAGATCGGTCCTCTCCTGGACCGCATTTCCGATATTTCCATAAGCGGTGAGGAATACGCTGCTGATCGCTTCGACCTGAATCGCAATCGACGTGGTGAACAGGTGGCGTCCGGCAAGTTCCTGGTGATGGTATC
The DNA here is from genome assembly GCA_011772205.1 of Candidatus Latescibacterota bacterium. GTDB lineage: Bacteria > Krumholzibacteriota > Krumholzibacteriia > WVZY01 > WVZY01 > WVZY01. The sequence goes on along the minus strand of WVZY01000077.1, from coordinate 8,785 downwards.
CATGGAGCGATTGGCTCCGGTCGTCCTGAAAGATCATGATGGAATGGATTCCTCCGGCGAAAAAGTTGTAGTGGAGCGGCAGAGCATCCCCTTCGGTGCTCCCCAGGTTGAAACGACCCGCCAACGTCACGCGCCCATGGACGGGGATGCAGAGCAACCATTGGAGCATCGTGCGGTTGAACGATTCTTCGCTCCCGATGCTGGTCCCGGCGAGCTCGCCTCTGATTTTCAGCGATGTTCCGCTCCGGGGGAACCACGATCTATCGAGTGTATCGAGCCAAAGGTCACCCGAGGCGAATACGAGACGTCCCGTCTTCTCCGCGAGATCGGTGGGGCCGATGCTGGGAGATAATTTGTACCATTCACCGTTCATCCCCGCGGCGGCGTAAAACACCCTTGACAGAACCGTCTCCAGGAAAAAGCCAAGACGTGCGGTCTGCGTTTTCCAATGGCTTGTTCTTGCCGCATGGTCATAGACATCGATGTGGTCATGGATGTAATCCACATCCAGCCTGACGCCCAGTCGGCTCCGCAAACCTGTATGAAGTGCGTATTCAGCGTTTGCTCTTTTCCTCTCATCCAGACTCAGCTCGAGTCCGAGGAGGGAACCGTGTCCGATGATATTATTGAACGATGCATTGAGGAGAAGACCCACTCCCCAGTGTGTATCGTACCGGAGACCCATGTGAAGATAGTTGTTTCTATCTTCCTCGACCACGATCACCAATTTGGTGTCATCCCCGACGGCTTCGAACATGTAAGCGACATGCTTGAAAAAGCCGCTGCTGTACAACCGTTCGATGGCCCGCTCGAGGATCGAGGGCGTGACTTCTGCGGGGGGAGCGATACCGAGTTCTGTGAGGACGAGTCTGGATGAGACATCTCTCAGTCCCCGGATTTCGATGGCCGCAATCTCGACCGGTTCATCCTGGGGGGCGTCGATCGATCGTACGGTGTTTTTTGCTGTATCGAGCGTATCAGCGAGGCTTGTCAAACGGTCGAACACCTGTCTGGCTGCTTCTTCTCCTTTCTGGATGATATCGCTCGCATTGTCAAAATCGAAGGTCCCGAGTCCGGTCATGTCGGGAGAGATGAGGATATCGCAGAGCGCGCGCTGTTTCGAAAGCGAGTGGGACATGAGGAGGGTGACGGACTGATCGGCGATGTCGATAAAGTTGCCGATGCTGTCCGCTGGCAACAGCTCGCTGCTCACGTCAACGCCTATAATGATATCCGCACCGAGCGCAATCGCATCCTCGGCGGGGAGGTTTCGAACGAGCCCGCCGTCAACGAGAAGCTGTTCCCCGCGGCGGATCGGTGTAAACGCCGATGGAATCGCCATGCTGCTTCTCATCGCATCGGGCAGCGTGCCGTGGTCGATGACCACCGCCTCACCGGAGGCAATGTCCGTCGCGACGCAGGCAAAAGGTCTCGGCAGATTCTTGAAATCGCTGATGCCGAGCGCGGGCCATGTCATCCTCGAAAACAAGCTGTGTATCTTGTGCCCCGCAACGAGGCCCGAGGGGAGTCGTACTTTCAAACCGGTGATAGGGAGGGAGAAGAGGTAACGGTCCTCCCGTTTCTTTTTCTGCATCGACAGGTGGCGCCGGCTCAACCTGTCGTCGAAAAGCTCGAGCCAGTCTGTTTCGAGCGCAAAATTCTCCATGAATTCCGGCGAATAGCCGATTGCGTAAAGCGCCCCGATGATACTTCCCATGCTGGTGCCGGTAACGACGTCGACCGGGACTCCGGCTTCCTCGAGGACCTTGATCACTCCGATGTGCGCCAGTCCTTTCGCGCCGCCTCCGCTCAGGACAAGGCCAACTTTCGGGCGGCTGCTGGGCCTTTGTGCGTCGATTGGGGACGCCCATCCGAGCAATGCGGAGAGAATAAGGATCATGAGCGAAACCAAGCTTGGTCTCGGTGCCATTGCGAGTGTTCCTTGCGTTAAATACCTGGCGGCGGGTTTATGCCTGCACCCAAAATTGCGCGGGGACTCCCCAGCGACAGCGCTGGATCGAATAGCGAGAGGTTAGCAGCTCAAGCGCGAATGAAAAAGGTTGATTTTAGGTGCTTCAGGACATAGAATGTTTGAAAAGCTGATCACATCGCTGACGGGGAGCTCGCTAGAGCGAGCATATTCCCTGAGATAACTTTTTATTGTACCAACATACATCGAATTCGGAGCTGGAGTAGCTCAGCCGGTAGAGCAACGCACTCGTAATGCGTAGGTCAGCGGTTCGATTCCGCTCTCCAGCTCCAATATTTTTAAAGAGTTACGTCTTCCGGCAGTTCCGCCGAAAACCCCCATCTTACACTAATCTTACACTTTAGATTTGCCAGTATGTCGCAAACAGCTGGTATGCGGGCCTTGGTGTGTCGCGAGCGGTCTTTTATCGAGAATGAATTGTTTCAAGATGCATCCTGGTATGGCTTCGGGGATGGATTAATTATTGAATTACAGATCAGTTAATAGTATAATCCGGCCTCCTGGGGAGATTCACCATAGCCACACACCTTCCAGATTTTATATAGAGCCACAGAATCAGGGGAGTTCATCTGATATCATCTGCCAACGCAACGGCTCTAATTTTGTTCGCAGCAGCGCTATCACACTCTTCTATCCGTCTTCAGTCATGCTCGTTGGCTGCCTGAAAGCCGGTGGCAAGGTGCTGACGTCAAGCATCAGAAGCAGCGGAGAATCCGTGGACGGGGCACCCATTCTTGAAAAGGAGCTTTTGTTGCACTTATCGTTCAAACCGCTTGCGGTTTGACATAATCCGAAGGCAATTGCGTGCAGGCGATTGCATTCGAAAGTCATCCGACGGTTCCGCCTGAGTGGATTTAGTGGCGGAACCCAGAAAGGAGAACTCATCATGGGTAATAATGTTATGAATATCAAACTGATCGATGTGACTCCGAAGAACATTAAGCTACCGACTGAGGGCACGATCAAGCTGAACATTTCGGGGAAAGAGGGGAAAGAAGAGCTGAACCCGAGCGATCTCGACCGTGTGCTAAAATCGACGCTGGATTACCTCAAGGATTACAAACAAATAGCGATCGAACCATCCATCAAGGCGTATGACGAAGAAATCGGCGAACTCAGGGAGACGTCGGAAGCTCAGGCCAAGAGTCTTGAGGTTAAATTCAACAAGGAACTAGAGAAGCTTATCGCCAATCTCCAGAATGAAGCCGATCGGAGGGTCAACGAAAAGTGGGAGATGATGCAGAAAGAAAACGAGGCCTTTAGAAAATTTAAAATCATGGGTGGGGTGAAGATCATCTGGTGCACGATCAAGATCGGCAAGGGGATTGCGGGGCTCGTGGCGAGTGCGGGCACCAAGGCGGACGAGTACTTCAAGATCGCCAATTCCTGCCGCAAGATCGCCAAGCAGGTGAAGACCCTGCTGGCAACCGAGGAAAAAGTCCGCGAAGACGTCAATAAGATTATCGAGAAGATGGCCAAGGCAAAGGATCCAAAGAAACATGTGAGCGAGCTCAATAGCCAAATTGAAGTCTACAAATGCAAGTTAACAAGCTTGCGTCAGGAGGCGGGCAAGCTCTCAAAGGAGCTTAGCAAGTTGCTAGACAAGCAAGATATGGGTGCCGAGGTCACCCAGGAGGAGCGCACGCAGATCAAGGCGATGATCGAGGAGATCATAAAACTCAACAAGCTCGAAGAGAACGGAAAGCAATTCCGCGAGTTCTCGCTCAAGTGGGGCGAAAAAAGGGATCAGACCTTTAAAGACAAGATCGACGAGTACGCCAAAAAAATAAAAGGCACCCAAATTAACGTTGATGCCTTTTAAAAAAATGGTCGGAGTGAAGTCGATGTGAATTAGTGTGATTTTCGTGAATTGATTTATGGAGGAAATGTCAGCGCTAGAAAAATTGCAAGTTCGGACGCGGTTCGATTCCGCTCTCCAGCTCCAAATTATTCAAAGACTTACGCGATCTGGCAGTTCCGCCGAAAACCCCCACCTTACAGTTTTATTACACTTTGGATTTGGCTGGTCGTAGCCTCAAGGGATTCGTGGACGTGTTGAGGTGAGCCTTGTTGCCCCGTGCAATGTCTCTCCGGTGATCCCCCTTGATCGTAAATCGGTAGTTAAACGATTGTCATTGTGACCCCCGTGGTTTTGTGCTATAGTAGGAGTGTCAACAACGGATTGATGTAACGGAATGATTTTGCGAGGGGCGTGGAGTCGCAGTCCTAGTGGCTGGGGCCTCTGCCCCGACTATCCCATCACTTGCACTCCTTCGTCCCCCCAGGTATTGCGGCGCGGTTTTGGACCATTTTTAATCCCATGAGCTGGTGCAAGTTCAAAGTTACCAATGCGGACAAGATTAATAGAAGGGACAAGTGTCTATTTCTATAGTGGAAGTCCTAATGATGCCATTAATCTGAAGAGTGGAGGTTTCCCGTGACGCTTCCGCAAGGCAGGATGGCGGCGCCGCTTGCCGCAATAATCCTTGTTCTGCTGATCATAACGACCATGCGTTCAGCGGCGCGGAACGACACTCGTTCGGCTTTTCAAAACGCCGGTCGGGTGCGTGTTCCTTCGGCCACCCCTGCTTCGTTTCAGGCCGCGTACCCGCAGCTCTTTCTTCTGGGCCGGTTGGCAATTGGGCAGAGCATTACCGTCGCGGCGGACGGAAGGACCGCGTATGTCGGGTACGGCGCCTACCTGGACGTCTTGGATTGCACGGACGAAGGCAACCCGGTGAGGATTGGTCGCGAATTGCTACCTGATGTGCCACGTTTGTCGGGGCTTAGAGGCGATTATGTTTACTTCATCGGGTCACGAACCGGAGCTATGGGAGTCGTCGACATATCGGATCCGTCGCTGCCCACTTTTGTCCACAGCCTCGCCTTACCGTATGTTTCGGATCTTGCGATTCGGGGCGACCAAATCTACCTCGCCGCTGGTGGTCTTGGGGTCGTGGACATCAGCAATCCTGTGTCACCAGTACTGGTTGGGGTGTTTCCTATGTCCGAAACTCTCCGACACATCGCGTGCTCGGGTGATATCGTTTGTGCGACTAGCTGGCCGCGCCTGATCGTCATCGATATCACCGACCCTGTCAACCCGGTCGAACGGGGATCGACGAGCCAGCCATCCGGATGGTACGAGGATGTCGCCGTAGACGGCGATTACGCGTACGTAACGGGCGGAGTTGACGACGGCGTAGTACCTTGGGGGATGTTATTCACATTTAGCCTAGCCGACCCCGACCATCCCAACAAGATCAACGCTAACAACCTCGGGGCCGTCGTTTTTCCTTCCGACGTATCCCTCAAGGGTGATGTGGTTTCCTTCGACAAGGATACGGGTTGGCTGACGCTGGCCGATATTTCTGACAGAACCTCCCCCGTACTTCGCGGGACGGAGCCTACGGGCAAAGAAATCGTGGAGATGGAATTCGGCGACAACTTAATCTACACCAGCCACGGGCAGTGGACGAAGATCATGAACGTGTCGAACCTCGATGATCCGCAGATTGCCGCGACGTATGAAGCTGTTGAACCGTTGCAAAACGTGCAAGTGGTTCACAGCGGAGGAACCCGGCTGGCGTGCGCAGGGAGCGGGATGTCTGGCCTTCGGATCATCGATGCCACAACCCCCTCGAATCCAGTCGAACTCTTGCCGTACCAGAACGGGGGATACGTGCACGAAGTGCTCGCCGTCGGAGACCTGCTATATGTAGCCAACCGCCATATGGGTCTGCGGATCCTGGAGGTGACCCCAACGGGTGCCGTGGAAGTGGGTCACTACGTCCCCCCGCAAACGGGCGCATCGCCTCCCTACGTGTTGAACGTCGCCGTCGACGGGGACTACGCTGCGATCAAGGTACGGTCTTACGGGATATACCTGCTCGACGTCTCGGATCCACAATCGCCGCAGGTCGTCGGGATGTTTACCGGTCGGGACACTTTCTCAAGTGCACGCATGCAGATGGTCGGAAGCCACTTGTACGTCGCCCTTCCCAGTAAGGGACTGCAGATCATCGAGGTCTTACCACCCGCGCAGCCGGTCGAGGTGGGGTTCTATACAACCACGGGAGGGACGAGAGACGTCGCGGTATCCGGGAGCTACGCGTACATCGCCGACGGCTCGCTCGGGCTAGTGGTCGTCGACGTGTCCGATCCAGCTGCACCCACCGAAGTCGGATCGATGGGCACCACCGGGTCGACGAATTGGATCACCATCGCAGGCAAGTACGCATTTCTATCCGAGGGTGAGGCGGGTGTCCGAGTCGTGGATGTCGGCGATCCCACCCAACCCACCAACGTGACGGCGTACAGTACCGGCCAGTCCGCGGAAGGGACGTGCGTGGACTACGATAACGTCTTTCTGGCCGACGGGCCGGACGGATTGTACATCTTCGAGTTTGGACCGCTGGTTGCGACGATGATCAGATGGTTCGACGCCGTCGAGGAGAGCGGTGCAGTACGCGTGTCGTGGGAGACCATTTCGGACGATGAGGTTCTAGGATTCCAGGTCCTGCGGCGGGATAGCGAGGGTGCCAACACCACCGTGGTGAGCGGCCGGGCCTTACTGCCGGTGGACGCGCGGTCGTTCGTGGACCGTTCGGTTTCCCCGGGGGAGCAACACGAATACGTTCTTGTGGTGGTCCTCGCGGACGGCTCGGAAATCCGCTCAGTTCCAGCCACGGTGACGGTTGGAACTGGGAATCTGGCTTTGTACCAGAACTATCCCAATCCGTTTAATCCATCCACGACGATTTCGTTTACGTTGCCTAAAAAAGGGACCGCGAGCTTGAAGATCTACAACATAGAAGGAAAATTGGTGCGAACTCTTGTGCATGGAATACTTGATGCAGGGTATAAGGAATATTCTTGGAATGGAAGTGATCATCAGGGCGTTCCCGTCAGCTCAGGTATCTACTTCTACTGCCTGAAAGCTGGTGGTAAGGTGTTAACAAAGAAGATGGCTCTTCTGAAGTAGAGAGCTTTTTCACAAGTCAACGACAATAAAGGGATAACATTGTTTCATGATCACTTGCTTGTGATCAACTGCTTATGGATTTGCTGAATGATTTCAGGAGCTAGGTTCGGAACAACGATCTGATTTAAGATATCTTGTGCTATAGAAATTGGATAAAATCCAGGTATAAATTCATATTCTACTATAGCCGTTGCCATCTGATTGCTTGGAAGATTGATATTACCTGTCTTGTTTAGTTCCACCATATCTACATATTGAAGTTGGTCAAGTAGAGCTGCCGCAAATGCTGCCCATGCGGCAATCTCCGTTTCAGGAGATTCTTGAATAATTTCCAGCCACTGAAGTTGTTCAGATAAGAAATTACGAAGCCTTTGCCTAATAACTTCCGGTTTCTGGTTTAGATGATATCTCTGCATCAGTTGATCTGAGAAGTCGAGCTGGGAGATGCGTGCAATCTCTGAGTCTAACCATTCATTCTCTTTCGGCGACATTGATGGAATAGAATTATACATTTCGCGAATTGGTAGCTCTAATATTTTCGCGAGTTCCAGTCTATACTCCCTAGAATAAGCATTGATTCCAATTCCAGTGACAAGATCACCGAGATCCGCTCCAATCGCAGGTAATGCGTTGAACATCATTGGGACTAACACAAAAAGAACCGATAGGAACCTGCTAAGTTTTTGATATCTGATTTTCATCTCTGACCTCATAGAGCAATTGCGTAGTAAAACGGTTTAATTGTTCGATGCTCGATAAAATATGGACTGCAGAGCAGGTTGACTAAAACCCGTCATTACGGAATCCAACTAAGTCCTTGTAAATAAATGCTACTACTCCCGAGTTCTACCTTAGCGAAAATGTAATTCGGGAGAGTTTAGTTATTAGAGTATCTGGAGTGCGATTTTCGTGCCAGGTACGAGCCTCTCAACAGCCTCCCGCTTATGCGGCGGCGACGGATGGGCATACTTCATAGTCGTCGAAATACTCGCATGCCCCATAAGCTGCATGACGGTTGCGAGGTCAACACCGGCGAGGACCAAGCGGGTGGCGAATGTGTGACGAAGATCATGGAAGCGACAACACTGGATTCCCGCTCTCCTGACCGCTCCTGCGAAGGCAGTTTTGACGGCTTTGGTAGGTAATCCGCGATAAAGAAACACATGTCCCTCGTGTGGCTCAGGGATGCTCTCAAGAGCTTCCTGGGCTTTTTTGTTTATGGGGATATGGCGAACCTTGCCGTTCTTCGATTGTTTGATCGTAATCGTACTGCTCTGAAGATCGAGCTGCTCCCATTGCAGATCGAGTAGCTCCCCCCGTCTCATGCCGGTGTTTATGGCAACGATGATCAGCGGTTTAAAGTGGGGAGCCGCAGCGTAAATGAGCCTCTGTTCTTCTTCCTGTGAAAGCACCCGCATCACCTTCTCCTCGATGCGGTACATAGCCACCTTTTTTACCGGGTTCTTTGCTACAAGATTCCAGTCGATGGCCAGATTGAACAGCCGTTTCAGGATAGCGAGCTCACGGTTCACGGTCGATTTGGAGACGCGTTTCACTCGGGAAGCTTTGAATCTCTCCACATCCCAGCTGGATATTTCATCTATTCGCTTTCGTTTGAAAAATGTCTTGGCGAGCTTCAGTGTTTCCTCGTCACGCTTCCAGGAGCGTTTGCTCTTCTTCGCATGCTCCATGTAGCGGTAGCAGACGGCTTCAAATTTGGGTGGCCTGCGTTTCTTGGGGATCTTGAACCGGTCCTGGGCAATCTCAGCCTTTCGGATCCTCAAGACCTCCTTGGCGAGCGTTTTGGTCGG
>WVZY01000075.1 GCA_011772205.1 Candidatus Latescibacterota bacterium | reverse complement strand
AAATATCGCCCAACACAATTCAACGAACGGAGGTCTTCGAATGATGCGGCAGCGATTCCGAAAAGTAACGGCGCTATTATCGCCGTTGGTCGTGTTCTGTTTTCTGACGGTGCAAATAACTTGTGCGATACCCAGGCCGGTCAGCGCCGAAACCTCGAACGACCTCAAACAAATCGAGTACGCGTACTACTTCCGGGGAAAATACTCCGAAGCAGTCGAAGCGTTGCGAGACTTCCTGAAAAGGCCGGGTCTGGATCCTGCGGAGGAACGCGAGGCAAGAGAGTTTCTCGCCGCTTCTCTGGTTCTATCGGGCTCTCCGGGAGAGGGAAGGGATCAGTTTCTCAAAATCTTGAACTCGACCGAGGGCTATGAAGGACCCGACACGGGATTGTTCAAGCAGGAAGTGATCGACGCGTTCGAAGAGGCGAAAACACAATACTCATCGATGCTTTTGAAACAAGCGACCGAAATCGAAACCGCAGTCGTGCCGGAAAGCGCCGTGGAGCCAGAGTCCGATCTCGTTCAGGATGAAAAGAAGTCGATTTTTAAAAAATGGTGGTTTTACACCATCCTCGGTGGGGCGGTCATCGTGGTTGCAGCCGCATCGGCCAGCAAAGAAGACGATGCCTCGGATGAGAACAACAAGGGAACTCTAACGATCGGGGTGACTATCCATTGAGAGGCTTTAGGGAGGTCATTTGATGATGAGAAAGATAGTTATGTTTACACTCGTAGTGCTCGTTGGGATTTCCGCCTGCTCTCGGCGGGAAGCACCCCTCCTGCCAAATGAAAAAGGCACCATTACACTTAAATTCTCCAGATTGCCCTCGAGCGGGGAAGGGGAACTCCGATCTGCAAATGCGCATAAAATCTCCTGTGGCCTTGCTGCTATTGATTCTGCCGTGGTTAGGGTGTATCACCCGGGATCCACAGGATCTTTAGATGCGGTGAAGGGCGTCCCGGTATCCAATCAGTCTGATTCTATTGTTGTTTCGATTGCCGCCACACCGGGCATTGGGAAAAAGGTCACCGTGGAGCTGTTCGAGCAGCAACGGATGATCTACTTCGGAGTCGATGAGAATGTAAATGTTTTTCTCGGACAAGAAACACATGCATCGATCGATGCTTTCTGGTTCGGACTCGTTGGTTTCGGTACGGACGCGACCTATCTTCTCGAGGGGGAGGTGTTCAATTTGTTCTGGCGCAGGGTTCCGGCGGCGACCGCCTATTACCTTCAAGAGAGCACGACCGAGGATTTCTCAAATGTCGTGTACGATGTCGCTCTTACAGATACGATGATCACCCTCACGAGAAATGGGGGTCCGCACTATTTCCGTGTGGCTCCCATCAATCCGCATACAACGGGTACCTTCAGCCCAACACTACTTGTATACGTTTATGGCTCCCCCACCATTACGTCTGTCTTCCCAGGATCTGCTGCAAGAGGAGAAGCGATCTTGATCAGAGGAACAAGCCTCGATTATCCGGGGAACTATATCGAAATAGGGGACGTGGCGTGCGTCGTCCTGGTTGATGGACCTGAGGAGGTCGTTGCTGTCGTGCCTCCCACCGCATATACGGGCGATTTAATAGTTTATGGGCCGCTAAACCCAAGCGGTTATGTCGCTCCGGCACGCTTTGTCGTGCAGCTGATAGCATACATTACGGGCTTGGATCTGACGACCGCCCTCGATTACCAGTCAATGATCCAGGCGAGCGGCTCCAGAGTAAGGGAAAGCGGCGTAAAAATAGTCCCGTACACCTCCCTTGAGACGAGCGACATGAGCAGCTTTGTGCTGGCCATTGTTGGAACTGACACGGGGGATGATGCTTCCTGGGCCGGTGGCGTACCGGAAAGGTTGGATGCGCTCAGGTACAGCGGGGCGCAGATTATAGGATTGGGATTGGGAGGGAATTCGTATTTTAGGGAGGCCGGATTGTTCATCGGACAAACGGAGAGGAAGGATGACATCGACCGGTGGGTTTTCGTCAACGACTGGAGTGATCCCATCTACAACAGCATCATGCAAACTCCCGGTAACTTGCTGGAACTCTATACGTTCGATGTCTTCAGGCTGTCCGTTTACATGGATCTCGCAACGTGGCCCGCTGGTGTGATACCGCACGCGAAAAGCAGTGCGGGATCCAATTACCATCCTCTGATCAGTGAGAACGAAGGAGATTTGGCCAATCCCCTCGAAAACTTCCTTTGGGGATTCGCGGCAAATCCCAAGAATCTGACGGGCGACGGTAGAACGTGCTTTATGAATGTGGTCGAACTCCTGTTCAATGCGAGTTCAAAAGTCGTTGTCCCGCCAGGCCTTACAGAAACGGGATCACTCACCTCTATCCGGAGGTAGTTCGTACTGCTGATTGCCCCTATATGGTCCTTACCCAGGTTCGATCCTCACCCAGGCTTGACACCGGCCTAAAATTCGAGCATAATCCGCAGGTTTCGATGCTGACCTATAGGATATGGAGGGAATATGGGAGTGCGCTTGAACAGCATTATCCTGTCGGTCGCTTTTGCGCTGGCTCTGTCGGTGTTCTCCTGCGGAAAATCGGATGAAGCACCGGCGGGCGGCGATACTGCGGTCCGGCAAACGGCTGATGCGTCCCTTCCAGACCGGCTCGAGCTGAAAAAAGCCGTGGAGAAGGCCGGTTTCCTCACGGCGAGCTTCCGGCCGTTCCCCGCTACGGGAGAGCGGGAAACAGGACAGGTGGTTGTGTACAAGTCTGAGAAGGCGAGTTCCGGTGGTGCAATCTACCTCAAATCGATTGGCGGGAAGACGGCCCCCATCTGGCATTGGCACTTTACCGATGCTGCTCCCGACAGTGCCTACCCCGTCGATATCGATGAAGACGGGATGTGGGACATTCGAATAGTGATGAGCAACGGCCGGTTCCGCGACTTCATTCAGGATGACACCTTCACGCTTGCCGCAAGGCTCAGAAACGACTGGATTGCAATGAACGGAACATCTTCTCCCCCAACCAATCCTGACCACGCCATGTGGAAGTGCTTCGATGGCAGTGCAAGGACTGCCTGGAGTTCTTCCCTCGAGGGTCGGGACGAGGTATTCCTGGAAGTCATGGCTCCTTTCGGGGTTCAGCGGGGGATACTGTCGATTCAAACGATCGACGATGGTCGTCCTAGCAAATGCATATTATATGCAGACGGAAAGAAGGTTAAAGAGTTCAAGCTCGAAAACGAGACGGGCATACAAAAGATTCAGATAGGTTCAGCGATTCAGAATGCAACACAGGTAAGATTTGTCGTGCGTTCAACATATGGAAAAGATAAGACGGTTTCTATTGCGGAGTTCAGTCTCGAGTGAGCATTTCGACAGGTTCCCGTGATTGCATCGAAGAGATCTCGTCCAGCACTTCCAAAAACACATCCACAATCTTAGGATCCAATTTCGTCCCCGAACATCTCTTTAGCTCTTTAATAGCTTCAGATTTTTTTCTTCGTTCTCGATAAGGCCTGTCCGATGTCATGGCGTCATATGTATCCGCTATTGCAATGATTCTGGATATTATTGGGATCTCATCGCCTTTGATACCGTCGGGATATCCCGTTCCATCGTAAGCTTCGTGGTGGTGCAATATGAGAGGAACGATCGGGTGCATCTCTCCCAGCATACGGATCATCGAAGCGCCGAGCGCCGGGTGCTCCCGGATGATATCCATTTCGTCTTTTGAAAGCTTTCCGCGGCGCTGGAGAAGGGCGTCTGGGATACCGATCTTACCGATGTCATGCAGCATCGCGGCTAGATATAACGAGTGTTTATCCTTCGTGCTGATGCCCAGCTTCTCAGAGATCAGGAGGCAGTACCTGCTCACTCGTGTTGAATGGCCGCTGGTGTATGGATCCCTGGCTTGAAGGGCCCGGATGAGCGTTTCTACCGTGTTGTAGAATAAAGTTCTCAGGTCATCGTAGAGGCGCGCATTTTCAATGGTCACACCCGCTTTGATCGCCATGGCGGATAGGAGCGACAGGTCCTCCTGCGAAAATAGGAACGACTGAATCGTCGAATCCAGGTAAATGAGCCCCAGCACCTTATCACGACTGATGATTGGCACGCACATCGCACTTCGGACTTTGAGACTGGCAACGCTTCTCGAGTGAATGAAGCGCTCATCCACGAGCGCATCATTCGAAAGGATCGACTCTTTTCTCTGGACGGCTGTTTTCAAGATCGTTTTGCTTACGACGATCTCAGTATCTTCTTCGGCGAGTTCTAGCGATCGCCGTACGTATGGAACGGGCATTCCTGTATCACGATTCAAAAGAAAGATGTATCCGCGGGATGCAGGAATGACTTCCATGATCAAATCCATAAAATTTTCTAGAAGAAGCTTGATGTCTTCGATGTCTCTTAGAACTGCGTCTGCCTTGTAAAGGACTTGGAGCGCAACTCGGGATTTGGTTTGTTGTTCTTCCAGTTTTTCCGGGCCTATATCCTCGATGGCGAGTGTTTCCGTGAGGTCTACTTTCTTGGGAGGCTTTTCCTCTTCGATGGATACGGCAAGTTCGAGTGGACTCGCTGCTTCGTTAAGAGTTGTTGGCTCGGCCTCAACAGCAATGCCTACATTCGCAATCCTTATTGCATCTCCGGGATTGATTCTATCTTTGAGTATCTGCCTGCCGTTCAAGAAGGTACCGTTTGTGCTGTTGAGATCTTCGAGGTAGAAGTTACCGTTATGCGAGGTGATGACGGCGTGATATCGCGAAACAGCACTGTTATCGATCGGCAGCTTGTTCTTATTATCCCTTCCTATGCTCAACGGGAATTGGTCATCCGTGAGGCTGAGTATTCTTTCTTTCTCTGTTCCGATCGCGATTCTCAGGTACAGCATCGAGCGGACAGTCTCCTGCTCATCGCGAGGCGTGAAAAACTTCCTCGCAGGTGTTATCTTCTACGTGGGACAAAAAGCCTTCTATAAAGGGAGTCTTGTAAGCAAGAATCAGGTCAAAATCATTCTATTTGAGCGGGTTACGCTGACAGATATTGCGGTGCAGCCGAGAATAGCTTAAATTATTGCTGGTAAACAAGTTGCTATTTTGGAGTCGTTGGGCACGGCAGGTTGGCATGACTCGTGAAAACGCTTGTCGACCAGAATGGAGTTCCCACAGCGGATCTGTAAGCTGAAGGAAAATAACGGATTATATCAATCAAGCATTATTTTGATTTCCTTCTTGACAGCTCAAGATATGGTATGAAAAACTCAACCTCCCCCCAAAATCTAGTATAATATTAGAGGGGATCTCCCTGGCGTTGCAGAGTTCTGCATATGCAAAATGAAAGCGAGCCTGGGCGAACCTGATATTTTGGGATCTCAGCCGCTCGGGAAAAAGGAGAGATGATGGAAGCGTTTACAGGCTCAACAAAGCTAGAGCTCACGAAAAACGCTCTGAAGGTCTTGGAAAAGCGGTACCTGAGAAAAGACGCGAACGGGAAAGTCATCGAAACGCCCGAAGAGATGTTCGTGCGGGTATCGCGGAATATCTCTAATGCCGAGTTGCTGTACAACAACAGCGAGGAGAACCGGAAAAAGTGGGAGGAACGGTTCCTCAGCTTGATGGCAAGCGGTGAATTCCTGCCGAACTCGCCGACTTTGATGAACGCCGGGGCGGAACTCCAGCAGCTCTCCGCCTGCTTTGTTCTACCCATCGATGATTCGATGGAATCGATCTTCGAAGCGATTAAAAACACTGCCCTTATCCATAAAAGCGGTGGCGGGACGGGCTTTTCGTTTTCCAGGATCCGTCCAAAAAACGACGTAGTGAAGAGCACTAAAGGGATTTCGAGCGGCCCCATCTCCTTTATGACTGTATTCGACGCGGCCACCGAAACGGTTAAGCAAGGAGGCACGCGGCGCGGGGCGAATATGGCAATCCTCCGGGTCGATCACCCAGACATTCTCGAATTTATCAATGCAAAAAAGGAAAACGACCGTTTGAACAATTTCAATATCTCCGTAGCCCTTACGGAGACCTTCATGAAAGCGGTTCTGAAAGATTGCGACTACGAGCTGATCAATCCGCACACTAAGCAGGTTGTTGATCGACTTTCCGCTAAGAAGGTTTTCGAGATCATCGTTGAGGGTGCATGGCGAAACGGGGAACCCGGGATCATCTTTATCGACCGCATCAATAAGGACAATCCTACGCCGCTTCTCGGTGAGATCGAGAGCACCAATCCATGCGGGGAGCAGCCACTGCTGCCTTACGAGTCTTGCAACCTGGGATCTCTCAACCTGGGGAAAGTTGTGGTTGGCTCATACGGAGAGGGGTCGATCGATTACGAAAAGCTTGGGCGCATCGTCGATGAATCTGTGCGGTTCCTCGATAATGTCATCGATATGAACCGCTACCCACTCCATAAGATCCACGACATGACCAAGGGCAACCGAAAAATCGGCCTCGGTGTCATGGGTTTTGCTGATATGCTCATTCGCCTCGGCATCCCTTACGACTCGGATGAAGCGGTCGCACTCACCGAAGATTTGATGGGCTTTGTCGACAAGAGGAGCAAGGAAGCCTCGCGGAAACTAGCCGAAGAGCGCGGTCCTTTCTCGAATTTTCGGGGCAGCAAATACGATAAGAATGGAAGTGTCCCGCTACGGAACGCCACAACCACGACCGTCGCGCCCACAGGCACGATCAGCATCATTGCAAACGCGTCCAGCGGTGTCGAACCGATTTTTGCCATTGCATACATCCGAAACGTGATGGACAACGATGAGCTCGTCGAGGTGAACGGGCTTTTCAAAGAAATCGCCCAAGCGGAAGGCTTCTACAGCGAAGAACTGATGAAAAAGATCGCCAAGGAAGGCGGTGTGCAGAATATGGACGAGGTGCCGGAACGTTGGAGATCCATCTTCAAAACTGCACACGACACCTCCCCTGAGGCACACGTGCGCATCCAGGCGGCCGCCCAAAAGCACACAGACAACGCCGTATCGAAAACGGTCAACTTCCCTAGAGATGCTGCGCCTGAGGATGTGGAGAAAGTATACATCCTTGCACATGAATTGGGTTGCAAAGGCGTGACGATTTACAGGGATGGGAGCAGGGAAGCTCAAGTCTTGAACATCGGCAAGGTCAACCGCGCTGAAGCGGAAACCTTCCGGAAGCCGAGAGGTCGGCCGGCCGTCGTCAGTGGCAGCACGAGGAAAATCAGCACGGGATGCGGAAATCTATACGTAACGATCAACGAAGACGAGAGAGGGCCTTTCGAGCTGTTCGCACAAATCGGTAAGGCGGGTGGATGCGCCGCTTCGCAAACCGAGGCGATCGGCCGGTTGGTGTCCCTTTCCTTCAGGGCGGGTATCGATGCAAAATCGATCGTAAAGCAGCTCCGTGGTGTCCGTTGCCCATCTCCTGCATGGGACAATGGGGTGATGGTGCTTTCCTGCGCCGATGCGATCAGCAAGGCTTTGGAGAGCTACTTGCAGGAGAGGAACCTCTACGATAAAGATTCGCTTTCATTCGAAGAAGAGTCGCTTGTTAATCGCCTCGCCGGGCTGTGTCCCGAATGCGGCAGCACCTTGGAATACGAAAGCGGATGCGTACTCTGTCGTATGTGCGGCTATTCGAAATGCGGATAAGCGATCCAGAAAAGCAGTCTCCCATGCCATTTGGAAGCTTGTGCGAGCGGCGCCGCCCCTGAGCGTGTCCTTCATTCTCCGCAAGATTTCCCTGATAGCATAATTGCATTGATGGCATTCAGAACACTGTCCAACGTTCTGTGATGGTTTTCCATAAGCCAGCTGTCGCTAATCTGAGGATGAAGCTCAGCACATAAAAACCTGCACCCACGTAAGCATAAAAGCGGACATCTTCCGCACGCTTCGATTCTCCGCTGGGATAGAAGCGGTTGACGACCAGCACCACTGGTACGAGGAGAAAGAGGCACCCGATGAACAGGCTCCATTGCCAGGGCGGCAGCGCTATGAGGACGATGTGAAAAATGTTATCCCCGTGCCGGAAGGCGTATGCAGCACCGTAACCGGAGCTTGCGAGAGCAATCGAGCCGATAATGAATCCCAGCGCACCACCGGAGGGCAAAGCTGCAGCCAGGAAGATCAATCCTCCTCCGAGGAGATAGCCGAAATCAGCCGGTGGAGCGCCCTCCACCGAGCCAATCCATTCTTCAAAAGCATCCGCCGATCGGCTGGCAAACAGAAAACTTCTCTCCGCACGTCCAGGGACAAAGCCTCCGGCCAACACGGAGCAAATAAAAATAGTGGCCGCCCAGCGCATGGTGAGATCGACGGCTTCCCGGCGCCTCTGCCGCCTCAATGCGCTCAGAAAGAAGGGAAAGATGGGCAGGGTGAGAAGAAGGGGCGTTAGAACCTTGAAAGCAATGATGATCGAGAGCAAGACGCTGATACAGCTCAGCCCGACGACAAAGCTCCCGGCTCTTTTCGTGTCCTTGGGAGATGGTTTTCCACTGGAATCCGGCGCTGCCTGGAGCGGTCCGGCAGATTTGGGGAGCTTTTTCTGCTTTGCCGGCACAATAGTCCTCCTGTATCGGGCTCGGCATACGCAGCAACTTTTCATGCGGCATGCGCGAGCGCTGCAAGTAGGATCAATTTATAACGGATTTGGGGTAGGGATGCCAGCCCGTTTCTCGTCTCAATAAGATCTCACGTCATTATTTCAGATTGGCGTTAATGCCCGAATCCGGAAGGCATGCTGCTGTTTCCCCCTGGATTTCGCATACTGCATTTAGTATTATTCGGAGTGGTTTTCACCGTTTTTCTTATAAAGCGGTCCGTTATGGATTAAAGGCAGTTACGCACTTTGAGGCAGGCGCAGCAGCATGAAGGTGATCCTGGCTAACCATGCGGGATATTGCTATGGCGTCGAGAGAGCGTTCAATATAGTAGAGGTTGCCGCGACCTCGGCCCAGAGGCCCATTACGACGTTAGGCCCGCTCATTCACAACACTCAAGCGATCGACGCGTTGCGCGAAGAGCGGAATGTTTCCATCGCAGATTCACTCGATGAAATCGAGGAGGGGACCGTGGTCATACGGACGCACGGCGTCCCCCCTGATGTGTTGGAGAGTGCCGAAGAAAAAGGGCTCGAAGTGATAGACGCTACCTGCCCGTTCGTCCGTTCGGCTCAGAAGCTCGCTGCTAAACTGGTTGAGGAGGGATATACGCTCGTTGTGCTGGGTGAGAAAAACCACCCGGAAGTGATCGGCGTGACGGCGCACGCAGGCGGGGAGGCGATTGTAGTGGAAGATCCCGACGAGATCAGCCAGTATCTCCCCCTGAAGCGGGTGGGTGTTGTGGTTCAAACGACCCAACAGCTCGAGAAGCTCGAAAAGTTGGTCCGCAGGCTTTTGCCGCATTGCAAAGATCTCAAAGTTCAGAATACAATCTGCTACGCGACCGTGGACCGGCAGGATGCAGCGAGAAAGCTCGCGCGCGACGTCCAGGCAATGATTGTCGTGGGCGGGAGGCACAGCGGTAACACCAGGCGACTCGTCGACATCTGCAAGGAAGGAAAGGTTCCCGTACATCATATCGAGACGGCGGATGAGTTGGACAAGGCTGCCTTCAACGACATCGACGTCGTTGGCGTAACGGCGGGAGCTTCCACACCGGATTTTATTATCGAAGATGTGGTCAGAAAGCTCGAAAGCTTTTGATACGGCTGATTTCCTCAATAAAGTCGTGGGAGCTTTTTAATTGCCTCTGGAGGATGAGTTCACCCCAACAGAAAGGACTCTGTTATGAAAGCACGATGGATCGTGTGCTCGATTTCCCTCTTTGTTGCGGTTGCTTTTGCTGCTGGAAGCATTCTTGCCCAGGAGACGAAGCCGGTGAAGAAGAAACCGCTAAACGAATTCGCCAAAGAGGCGATGGAAAAGGCTTGGGCCGAAGCGATGCTGCCTGGCGAGCATCACGAGCGTCTGGAGCGGATGGCTGGGAGCTGGACATACACGGGCAAAGTATGGATGGATCCCGGCGCGCCTCCGACGGAGACATCTGGGACCAGCGAACAGAAAATGATCCTCGGCGGCCGTTTCCTGCAGCTGGATGTAAAGGGAACCCATGTGGGGCAGGTCTTCGAAGGTATCGGCTTTGCGGGCTATAACAATTTGGCCAAGGAATACCAGTCGGTTTGGATGGACAACATGGGGACGATGATAGTGACGATGACGGGAGAGTGTGACGCTTCGGGTAAAATTCTAACGAGCCATGGAGAATATAAGAATCCCATGACGGGCGGAATGACGAAATTCAGATCGGTTTCGACAATGAAGAGCGAAGACAAGTTCGTTGATGAATGGTTCGAGATAAAGCAGGATGGTAAAGAAGTCAAAACGATGGAGTTGATCTATACGCGGAAGTAGCTGAAGCGGAATTCGCTGATGTGATGGGAGGTGGCGACGAGCCATTGCATCCGTTTTGGTCGGCTATCCGCCTTCGGCGAGGGGCCTTATTGGACGGCTCCGTGGGGGGATCCTCACCACGCTCTCGCTTCGCTCGGCTATCCGCCTTCGGCGGAGGATCCTCGCTCGCTCCGCGTAACGGTTCGTCACCCCCCACGGAGCCTTCCTGCTCGCTCCGCGCAATGGTTCGTCACCCCCCACGGAGCTTTCCTGCTCGCTCCGCGCAACGGTTCGTCACCCCCACGGAGCCTTCCGTTTCTACTCAGGGCGCTGAAACCGATTTGAGCGCCCTTGCCTTTTCTTTGAGGAGATACGAAGAAGGGATCTCCAGCTCGATCATGTTCCAAGGGAGAACTTCGTCGGTCTTCCGTCCTCTGAGAGCGTAGAAATCCGGATCGAGGTTGGTTTCCCGAAAAACCTCTTCCCACGCCTGGATGTCGAAGCACTCGCGCCAGGCGTCCATGCGAATGCCTCTTTCCCTCGCCTTCAGGAGCGCAGCTGCAAGCCGCCTGTCCCCGCGCGAAAACACAGCCTCGAGATAACTCACATCCACGTCGTGGAACTTGAAGCGCAGTTGCGAGGATTTTTTTCGTGACAGGAGGTATTCCTGTTTCGCCCATAGCTCTTCACGCGTGTTCATCTTTTCCCACTGAAACGGCGTGTGTGGTTTGGGAATGTGGGATGAGATAGACGCATTGATCTGCGCCCTTTTCCCACTGATTTTCTTTCGAAGGAGGCTGGCCTCATTGATCAGATCGACGAGGGCTTTCAGGTCTGCTTCTGTTTCTGTTGGGCAGCCGATTAGAAAGTAAAACTTAATGAGCCTGTAACCGGCTCGGTATGCGGCAGCGCACCCTTCCAACAGATCGATGTTTCGTATCGGCTTGCCGATAACCTCTCGAAGTCGGTCTGTTGCGGCTTCAGGGGCCATCGTCAGACCTGCTTTCCGCACCGAACTGGTGAGATTCGGGAGCTTTCTCAGCTGCTCTCCAACTCTGAGGGAAGGAAGCGACACATTAACCTTCCGCGAATTGAACTGATAGTCGATGGCGGCAATCAGGTTTTCGATCCCTGGGTAATCCGCTGTCGAAAGACTGGTCAAGCTGATTTCTTCGTAACCGGTATTGCTGTACGTTTCCTCACATAAGGAGAGGATTTTTTCGATCGATCGGTATTTAACGGGACGGTAGTGCTGGACCGCCTGGCAGAAGCGGCACAGGTTCGGGCATCCTCGCATGATTTCGATGTTGATTCTGTCGTGCACAACCTCCACGTTCGGCACAATGGGCCGGGTTGGAAAAGGAGCGTTTTCGATGTCTGCGGTGGTTGTTTTGCGTACTTTGGCTGGCGCGGGTTCGATATTCCTGATACGTGCAATCGTTCCATCATCCCTGTAGGAGACCTCGTAAAATGAGGGGATGTAAATGCCGGGAAGGTGCGCCAGTTTCTCTTGAAGCGCGCGGCGAGGGAGGGAGCTTCTCTTCCAGTCGATGATCGCATCCAATATGTCTCCGAGGACGTCTTCCGCATCGCCAACGAGGACCGCGTCGAAAAAGGGTGCCATTGGCTCCATAGCGAGACTGAGCGATCCGCCGGCTAGAACGATTGGATCGCCGAGTGCGCGGTCGGAGGCAAGCAATGGCACGCCTCCCAGCTCCAGCATGTTGAGGACGTTCGTGAAGCACAGTTCGTACTGCATCGAAAAACCGATGACGTCGAAATCGGAGAGAGGAGTGAACGATTCCAACGAAAACAATGGCAGGGTGCGTTTTCTAAGTTCCTCCTCCATGTCCGTCCATGGCGCGAAAACTCTTTCGGCAGATACATCCTCTCGGGCGTTGATCATGTGATAGAGTATTTTCAATCCGAGGTGTGACATCCCGATTGCGTATGTATCGGGGAACGCAAGCGCAAATCTCAAGTCCACGGATGTGGGATCTTTTACGATGACATTCCACTCCCCACCGGCGTACTGCCCTGGTTTTTGTACGCGCGGTAGAATTTCGCTCAACACTTTATCTTGAAACGATCTGCTCATCGTCGTTCGTCGCTTTGCGGTCTTCTATTGCCTCTGCATGTGCAATCCGGCGCTGGTTTTCCCCCGGTTCTCTCTTTCATCTCTCTCAGGAGCTCCGTGGCCCGATCGATAGCGGTACCTCTTAAGTTCTTTTGACTGTAGCAGTAGATGCAGGCCCCGTGATTCTTGAAGCAGGTTTTGAAACCTGGGGAGTAACCGATATCCCGGCTGTATGTGCACCTGCAGGTGGGCCGCTGCCTGCCGATATCGTTGTGCAATGTCGTCGTGACGCGCCATGAGGCACGGGCGTCTTCGAGAAGCTCATTTATCATGCGGCCATCGACGCATCCGTTGGTTTCTCCGGTGACGAAGGATTCTGGGTGGCAGCAGATGTCAAGCCTGGCTCCGAAACGCCGGCATTGGCTTGCCATTTCTTCGTAGAAACCTTCGAGCCACTCTGTGTCCGGAAGGTCCAGCATGAATCCCAATCTCCCGATCCGCTCGGGGACGTGGGCGTATCGGTCGTCCACGAGGGAAGTTTTGATCCGTGCGATCCCCATTGGGTAAAACGCTTCCAGCACATCGTTAAAAACCTCGATCGAAATGTTGCCCAGCAAAATCCCCCCTGGCAGCAGTGCGCGCACCAGGGGATCGAATCGGAGAATGATGCCCTCAGGACGCACAAGCTCCCGGTCTACGACGGCTTCGGTAGCGTTGCGCACGCTGTCCACCGTGGGCAATCCCGGTTCCAGAGCGGATCCCCCGAGTCCTGTTACGGTGAGATTGAGGATGATGATCCCGCCATGATCCTCGACATACCGCTCGAGCACCTCGTGCAGCAGCGGGTGAATCATCATGTTTGCCGGATCCTTGGTCCATATGACGAGAGCACCTATGGATTCGAGTTGAAGCAGCTGAGGTTTCATGCCGAGGCCAAATCTCGCCGGGACATTTCCGTTGAGGATCTCGGCGAGCCTCCCCGGGGAGACTCGTACGAGATCCTTCGTGCGGGAGGCAGATATCACGAATTTTTCTTCCATGACCCGGAATACACCAGACGCTAAAGTGACTCCCATCCAACAGCTTTTATAATATAATAGCATATTAGCCGGAGAAACCCCTGCCCAACCATATCCGGTGGAACCTTGCTCGATTGCAGGAGCATCGATGCCCGAGCTTCCGGAAATCCAGACAATTGTCGATATCCTCCGTCGCCGGATCCCGGGTCGAGCTATTACGGAGGCCTGGCTCAGGCCGCGCAGCTTGTACCGGAAGGGGAGCCTGTCAATGCGTTTGGTCGTCGGAAAATCCGTCGCCGATGTTACCCGGCTTGGGAAAAATGTGGTTTTGGAACTCGATCCAGTTGGGCATGTCCTGTTCAATCTCGGCATGACGGGAAGGTTGATTGTGGGCGAGGCCGTTTTGGAGCGAGCCCTGCATGCCCAGTTGGCCTTTCATGATGGAACCAGGCTCAGCTATTACGATACGCGTCGCTTTGGATTCGTGTTCATTACCGAAAAACCAGAGCTCCGCGAGTTGCTTCGTGTTGGTCCGGATCCGTTCGAAGTGAAACCTCGGGATTTGGAAAAAATGCTCAACGGAAGGAAAGCACCCATCAAAGCGCTTCTCCTCAACCAGCGACTCGTTTCTGGAATGGGAAATATATACACGGACGAAGCCCTGCACCGCGCGGGGATTCACCCTCTCACCAAAGGACACGAGGCCGCTCCGCACGCCCGGCGAATCCTCTTCGCATCGAGGGCGGTCCTTCGCGCAGCGATACGGCATGGGGGAAGCACGATCCGTGATTACCGGAAAACGGATGGCACGAGAGGGGATTTCCAAAGCCGGCTCGCCGTCTATGGGAAAAAAGGTGAATCCTGTCCCCGTTGCGGGGAGACTATCCGGAAGATCGTTGTTGCCTCGAGAGGGACACACTTCTGCCCGCGCTGCCAGATATTTTGAGAAACCTCTTGGGTTGAGGCAGACTCTAGCGCCTTTCAGGCAGGGCAAGGCGGGGATCGCTTGCGTCCCGCAATCCTTCGCCGAGAATGTTATATGCCGTTACGGTAATGAAAATCGCCAAACCTGGAAAAGTGGCGAGCCACCAGGCTACCTCGATGTACTGCTTCGCCAGGGAAAGGATTCCTCCCCAGCTTGCTAGCGGGGGTTGAATGCCGAGTCCGAGGAAACTCAACGCCGCCTCGATGAGGATCGCGTTGGCGATTCCAAATGTTGCCGAAACGAGGACGGGTGCAAGAGAATTCGGCAGAATATGTCTCAAAATAATTATTCGATCGCTCACTCCTAGAGCCCTGGCCGCTTCGGTGAACTCCTGGTTTTTCAAGCGAAGAAATTCCCCCCTTGCGTATCTCGCTATTCCGGTCCAGCGGGTGAGGCCGATCACGATCATAATATTAAAAATGCTTGGCGGAAGAAATGCGATCACAGAGAGGATCAGGAAAAAGAAGGGGAAGCACATAACGACCTCGATCAACCTCGAGATCAGAAGATCAACGACTCCTCCATAATAGCCCGCGAGAGCTCCCACTAGGATGCCGATAATGAGCGCGATACCGACTGCGACGAAGCCAATCTTCAGTGATATCCCCGCTCCGTGAAGCATCCGGCTGCATACATCTCTCCCTAGGTTATCCGTTCCCATCCAGTGCTTGTGACTCGGCGGCTGAAGTTTTTCGGATAGATTGATCTCATAAGGGGAATAGGGAATAGGGGGCATCACGAGCGCCACCGACTTGTCGTATTTGATCTCGCTGAAATCGACAGATTTGAATTGCGGGTAGTCGACGAACCATTTGAGAGGCGCAATGTCCGTCACAGCCGGGAAATATAGCTTTTCCTCCCAGCTCATGATAATAGGTTTATTGTTAGCGATGATCGGAGTGAAGTATGAAATAATGAACAGCGATAAAACGGTGTAGAAGCCGGCCATTGCGAATCGGTCGCTTTTGAACCTCCTCCACACGATGCGCGAGAAGCTCGGGCTCTTCTCTTCTCGGGCGCCTTTGACACCCTTTCTTTGTTCATCATTGCTTTTGAATTCGTAATCGCTTCTCATTGTTCAAGTCTTTGCGAAGGCATTTCCAGACGGGAAAAGGACAATGACCCCGGGCAACGCTAATCGTAAGTGATTCTGGGATCCGCCCACGCGTAGAGCAGATCGGCAACAAGCGTGCTCAAAAGCACCATGACCGCCGTGATAAAACTCAGGCCCATTACGGTCGGATAGTCTCTGGATAGCACTGCTCCGAAGAACAGCGCGCCAATCCCGGGCCAGCTGAATATGTATTCGAGGATCACGCTTCCGCTGATAATCGTGGGAAGAAGAATTCCCAGGAGCGTGAGGATCGGTATCAGAGTGTTTTTGAATACATGTTTATAGAGAACAGCCTTTTCCTCCAAGCCCTTCGCCCTTGCCGTTCGGATGTAGTCCTTCCGGATCACTTCGAGTGTGGAGCCTCTTACGAAACGGGAGAGGAATGCCAGCGATCCATAGGTAAGGCAGAATGTCGGCATTACCATGTGGAGGATTCTATCCCAGAAATAGGCAAAGAATCCCATTTCTTTGGCGTTCATCGACTCGATGCCGAAAAAGGGGAGGAGTTTTAATTTTACTCCTAGAAACATGATTAGTATGAGGGCGACCCAGAAATCGGGAAGAGAATAGAGCATGTAGAGAATCACACCATTCACTTTGTCGAAGAGCGAGTACTGTCTAACTGCTGAGTAAAGGCCGAGAGGTATGGAAAGGAGCAATGCAAATAAGAGCGCCGTCACGTTGAGGATCAGCGTCGCTGGGAGTCTTTCGAGGATCTTTTCAATGACCTGTCTGTCATCCAGAAAGGACGTGCCGAAATCGAGCGTGATGAGCCGCTTAAGCCAAATGACGTAGCGAACATGCACGGGCTTATCAAGCCCGTAGTGCTTGAGCATTTGGTTGTACGCTGCAGGAGAGATCCTGGCGCTCATCTCTCCACTCTGCATCAGGGCAACAGGATCTCCGGGTGCTAAGGAAATGATGATGAAGGTAACAAAGGTGATTCCAAGGAGCGTGGGGATCAAATATGCAAGGCGGCGCAGCGTATACGTCAGCATACAGCTTTCCGGTCGTTATCTTTCCGCTCTCTGGGATGTGTCATCGATATACCAATAAATGCCGCCAGGATAGAAGTTGAACGGCCCTGTCGGCGAAATGACTACGTTCTTGATCCTTTTATGAATTGGTCGCTTCTCGGGGACTGCATTTACGAATGTGTACGGCTGGTCCTCGTGTATCAGGCGGTGTACTTCGTTGTAGATTTGAGCTCTCTTCTCCTGATCGAATTCGACCCGGCCGAGCTCCAGGAGGCTGTCCACCTGGGGATTGCTGTAGAAGACGTGATTCAGCCCTACCGGGGGTACCTGGGATGAATGGAATGTGTCGAAAATGTCGGGATCGAGATCCAATATCCATGCGACCGCAATCGCATCGAAATGGCCTTTGCTCATCCGATCGAACAGAGTCGCCCCCTCGTACATCCGGATTTTTAGTCGAATACCTGCTTTTGTACATTGTTCCTGTAAAATTTCTGCGAACTGTTTTGCGATAATGCTGCTTGTGATCGAGAATTCAAATTCAAATTTTACGCCGTTCTTGTCCCGAATGCCATCATTGTCGCTGTCCACCCAGCCGGCTTCGTCAAGAAGCCTCTTGGCATCCTCTGGGTCGAACGGCCAGGGTTTGATGGATTTATCGTAAGCCCATGAATTGATATAGAACGGGCCGCTGATCAGCTTCGCATAACCGGAATATAGCTTGGCGTTGATGCTTTCCCTGTCGAAAAGCTCTGTCATTGCCCGGCGGACTCGTTTGTCCTCGAACCATACGGAACGGCAGTTCCAACCGAGATAGTTGTAGCCCGGGACGTAGTAATAGTATTTATTGAACCGGCTGAGGAAGTCCTGGTCGTTTGTCTGTTCTTCCCACTGGACCTGAATAACCCGCATTTCATCCAGTTCTCCCGCCTTTAGCGCGTTGAGGGCGACGGAACGGTCTTCGATCACTTTGAATATGATCCTGTCGAGATAGGCTTTCTCGCCGTGGTACAAATCATTTCTAACGATGCTTATCATTTGGGAGGTCCGCCATTCCTCGAATCGAAATGCTCCGCTCCCAACCGGTCTGCGGTTGGCTGGATTCGTAAGGAAATCGCCTTTCCCGTATACATGCTCGGGGATTGGGGCGAATTGGGTGAGAGCATAAATGGACGGCGCGTAGGGTTCCTTCCACACGAAGACGACCGTTTTGTCATCCACGACTTCCAATTTGTCCAGCTTAGTGAACCATCCCTCCTTATTGAGGGCGGGGACCGCCGGATCGAGGATCTTGTCCATCGTAAATCTAATGTCCTTCGAAGTGATCGGCATGCCGTCGTGCCACTTGAGATCATCTTTGAGTCTTACCGTTATACGTAGATGGTCGTCGCTGACTTCATATTCCTCGGCGAGGACGGGGATGATATTCAGATTCTCGTCGTAATCAAGAAGGTTGTCATAGAGGTAGCGCAGGACATAGTTTTCGTAAATCGTGGTAATCCTAATCCAGTTCAATGTCTTGCAGTCAGATTCGAGATGTCGTATGATGGTGCCGCCGCGTCGAGGAGTGCCATCTCCAGAGCCTGTGTGTGTGGATCCTTCTCCCCCTTCATCTGGTTTGCTGCCGCAGGCAGCTAGCAGGAAGAGGATTGCAAGCATCACACGTTTTATTATTAGCATGCTCATCCTCCTTGGGAATTTCAGCGTTTGGCCTCCGCTTTCGAAAAATGAAACATCTCCACAGCACTAATATAGTAAGGTGGGAACTTTGTAAAGGCAAAAGCGGATCGGTAATGCTGAGCGGACGTTCGCCCCGCCAGTCTGGTCCGGACATTAGCTGATGGCTCTAACTATTTGTAACCCAAATAGATAAACTGGATTCATCCTATTCTTCTTGAGGGCAAGTTCTCTCTTTCCTTTTCCTATTCGTTTGTGGTATAATATCTTAGAGCTCTGGGGGGAGCTATAGGTAGAAGTGTGTATCGCTTAAGGCGTAGCTACCGTTCATCCGCGCTGCACCTAGTGTAATGGATTATTCGGCCACCAGCTTTTGATTACCGTTGTCGCATTCCTCCATCTAGCGTAGATAGTCGCTGGTTTTTCGCGGACGGACGGGTAGCCGGCTTCGGAGGATGTGTGCGCAGGGCATTTTTTGTATCCTTTTGTCTTATTTTTTTGCAGGGTCTCGCGATCGCTGAACCCTGCCTTCTCATCTATCCACTGCAGAAAACGGTCTTTCGCTTCGATCCATCCAAGTACATTTTGATCCCCGAAGGGGATTCCCTGTACGACGAGCTATATGGCAAGTCGGGAGTGATGCTGTGGGATCCGAATGAGCAGCGGATCCCCTATGAAGTCTATCAATCCCCAAACCTTCAGGGTTTCGAGCACTCGTCGTTTGGCAGGAACGAATTCTTCATTCCCAGAAAGCAGCTGACAATTGCCGTCGACGGCTTCTACCACGCCCCACGCAGGCTGAACGACATCTTTATCCGGTTCATCCCGATTCCTGCCGATGCAGTGGTCGAGATACGCATCAACGGCGTATTGGTCGACAATCTCTACTATCACATCCCGTCCCTTTTGGTGACGACCCTTCTCGGCAACGGATACTATTCGGATGCATTGACGTTCGATATCGAGTGGACGGGCCCCAAAGGATTCCTTGTGACAGCGTTCGCCGATAAAAACGGAAACAGGGTCTATGATGGAGAACCATGTTTCAGCGTGTTCATGGAAGATCCTTCGGTGCCGACGGAGGCCACTACCTGGGGAAGGATCAAGTCGCTTTATAAGGATTAAGTTCCCTCCTGCTTCCTTTGCGTAAACATCCTTACGGCTCATTTCCACCGCGCATCCCACGCTTCACTCTCCCCTTTGAGGTACTTGTCGAACCAATCGAGCAGCATTTCCCGGTGCTCGACAAGGTTTTCGAATTTGCCCCCGATTCCGTGGTCCTCACCGGCAAACTCGACGAGCACTGCATCCGTTCCGAGAATGCGGAGGGCTGTGAACATCTGCCTGGATTCTCCCGGTGGTACGTTTCCGTCGGCTACTCCGTGAAGAAAGAGTGTTGGTGTTTTCACTCGATCCGCTCGGAAAATAGGCGATTTCTCGACAAAAATGTCCCTGTCTTTCCACGGGTAGCTCCTCGCCATTGCCATGTCACCGTAGGTAAATCCCCACGTGCCGGCCCCCCAATATGAGGTGAGGTCCGATATGCCGAACAGTGAAACAACGGCGGAGAAGAGGTTCGTTTTGGTGATGAAGTCCAGTGTGATGAATCCTCCATAGCTTCCCCCATACCCGCCGATACGCGATGCATCGATGAATGGGTTGTTGGCAATCACCTTTTCGACACCTTCAATGATATCTGCGCTCGCCAGCGTTCCCCAGTCGTTCACGTGCAGGTCGGCAAATGAATCCCCCGCTCCTACAGCCCCTGAGGGATTCAGAACGTACACGACATACCCGTTGGCGTTGAGCACATGGTACATGAGCGTGAAACGCTCGAGCCTGGGGGATACACCTCCATAGTAGTACACCACAAGCGGGTATTTCCTTGAGGGGTCGAATCCCGCTGGTTTGAAAATCCACCCATCGATCCTGAGCCCCGACCGATTCGTAAAATCGAAAGGGGCGGCCGCTCCGAAAGACGTTGACTCGAGCCACTCTCTGTTGGGATCGATGAGGAGCACCGATTTTTGTTTCCGGTGATCGTACAAATAAACGGCATTAGGGCGAGTGAATTCCGAAGCGCTCATGAGAAACGACTCATCTTTGGACACATTGGAGAAAAACGCGACCGAACCGTTGGGAAGGTCGAATAGTTTGATTCGCCTGACGTCAATTTTGTCGAGGTCTTCCGGAACGGGAGTCCGGAAGACTTTCCGGCGTGTCCTGTCAACGGCCAGGAAATAGATCTCATTACCTTTGCCGGTCCAGCGCACGCTCTGTTTCCTAGTGCGTTCAACTACCGCGGGATCGAATCCTGCGGTGATCTTTGCCGTCGCGCCCGTTGAAAGGTCGAGAACGAACAGGTCGCTGTTGTATACGTTGTGTTCCCTGGGAGTTCGATCCCCGACGGTATCCGGTGCGGATGTAAAAGCGAGTCGCTTCCCGTCAGGTGAAAAGGCCAGGTTGAGCGGCGAGTTTTCGAAACCGGTGGTGAGATGGAGCACTTTCCGACCATGCCCTGAGTTCACATCTTGGAACCATAGTTCCGTTTTGAAGAAGGGACGCCTGTCAATAGGCACCATTCGGGAATAGGCGATTTGCTTGCCGTCGGCCGATAAAGCCAGCGCCACAATGCTGAAATCTCCCGTACCAGTTAGCCGCCACTTAGCACGGCTATCGATGGAGAGTGCAAAAACGGCTCGCTCCGTCAGCCAATCCGAGAGCTTGTCCCGAAGCTCGGTATAATAAATATGTCCTTTTTCTTCGTCGTCGCTATTTTCAACTGACTGAATGAAGTAAAGAGTCCTGGCGTCCGGGGCGAAGGTGAGATTCGAGATCGATTTCTCGCCTCTCATGAGCGCCCTGGTATTACCCGAGCGAAGGTCCCTGATCCAGAGGTTTGTGCCCTCGTGGAGCGTGCGGAAGACGAGGTGGCGTGAATCCGGTGAGAACAATGGGGAATCGGTCGTCCGCTCCATCGATATTGTGGATATTGCGGATTTGGACTTCAAGTCCCACAGTTCGATGTACGTTGTGCTCGGCTCGAAACCGTTCCCCCGTGAGCGGAAGACGATGGCTGCCGTTTTGCCGTCGGGAGAGATGGCGAGGTCGGTAATTGTCTTTATAAACCGAAGATCGTCGTACCGGTAGAGAAGCCGATCGCTTTGGATCGTCGCTGCGGCGCTGTTCTCGAACTGGGCGGTCAGGGCGAGTTTCAGGCTCCAATCCCCGACGCCGGTCTCTTCATGCCACGCTGTTTTCAGCAGCACGCGGTGTTTTCCGCGTCTCAAAACGAAATCGCAGGATTTCTCGACTTCATCCCCTGAGGTTTCGTTGATCAGTTTTGAATCTCCATTGATGAAGATCCCGAATGGGGATCTGGACGTGATCTTGAGATGGAAATCTTGATAGCGGTTGTTTTCCAGATAGAAAAGCGCATACGCCACGTACGGCCGCCCATCACCTCTAGGGTGCGTAAAGCGAACCTTACCCTCCTGCACAGAGCCTTTTTTAAACACCATAGATTTGCCCAAGCGCCAGGGCAGCGCGGTTGATTCGTCCGGCCATAACGTCTTCCGGTTCAGATAGTCTGCTGCAATGACTTCGGAAACGTCGGGCTTGGCTGCGAATAGGGTGTTGTTGAGGGTCAAGGGACCGGCCGTGAGGATCTGTTCTACGGCCACATCATGCTCCGCCGATGAGACAACGCACGAAAAGCACATCACTATGCAAAATGAGGCCAAAACAAGTGTGCAGTTCTTTCGCATTCTTTTACCTCCCAAACCGATGGGTCGGTGCCCGCAGGACGATCGAAGAGTTTGTACTGATTGGACCTGAGGCCGTCTTAAGGATTGATCTCCGAAAAGGGATTTGCCGGACCCGGCTTTATGTTTCTTCCTCCGGAGTCTTGTCCTTGTGGACGAGGATCTCGAGGATCTTGTTTTCGTAGGCCGCTTCAAAACGCGTGACGGGTTTTTGGAACACGAATTCTTTGAAAAAGCGATCCGGAAACGAATTGACGATACCTGTGAGTTTCAGCACCTTTTCATCGGTAAGACGTCCTTTGACCGTCATTCTATGGCTTTCGAGGGAGACGTCGTACTCGTAGTCGGGCATCTCACCTGTGGCGCCTAGCTTTTCCCCAATCTCGCTCGGTGGAATGATTGTGGGGAAAAACATCTTGATCTTGTAAGTGTCTGCTGTTTCTTCCATCTTATTCACAATGCCGTATCGCTTTTTGCGTTCGATTTCGAGAAACTCAGGCGTATATTCTGGAGCCTTGTTCTTAGCCTCCTCTTTTTTCCCAAAGATTCCCAATTTCCTCCTCCTTCGATATTTGCTATCCTCCGCCCTAATGGAAAGAGAAGCGCGGCGGATCCGCGCCCTCATGCGTTAGAATATCATTCACCCTATTTGTGGTCAAACATAAATGCCCGTACGGAATGGCTTGGTTGAAGCGACCCTGCTGGGGAAAACCGCCATGACAATTGAAAAGAAGGGTGTTCTTGATACGGAAGCATTCGCTTCCATTAGGGGAGAACGCGTTTTCGTCACCGGCGTGACATCGCCTCTCGGAGTTGAGCTGGTGAGGCTTCTCGTGGGAGGGGGGCTGCGTGTTTCAGGGCTTGTCAGGGATCGCTACCGCGCAAAGAATCTCTTGGAAAAAGTGGAAATCATCGAGGGGGGTTGCGAAGAACCTGACGATTATCGAGAACCGCTGCAGGCGAGCGCATACGTGATCCATCTCGCAGGGATGCACCTCGCATCTTGGATTGTTGGGGCATGCGCCGGGCATGATCGTCTCACGCGCGTATTGTTTATCAGTTCCACCCGCGTTCTCTTTCCCGATAGGCTGCTGTCCAGAGAGGAAGTTTCCATAAAAAAAATTCTCCTGGAAAAAGAAGCGGAAGTCTCGTCCAGCCCGCTCCCCTGGACCATTTTGAGGCCCACGCTCATCTTTTCTCCAGGAGATCGGTCCCTATCAAAGTTGAAGAAGTTTATGGAGACGAAGCGCTATTTTCCTGTCCCTGGATCCGGGCGTGCAGTCAGGCAGCCGATTTCGGCCATGGATCTCTCGGAGTCGCTTGTCAAAGCGCTCATTGCACCGGCCGCGCGTCAGAAAATATACAACGTGCCGGGAAGAGATGTGACCGTACATGAAATGCTGCAAACGATGGCGCTAAAGACGGAAAAGAACGTTCACTTCATCCACGTCCCCAGAATGCCGGTGGCCGTTTTGAAACGTGGGTGCAGCATTTTGGGTTTTGCACGTCGGAGCAGCTCTCTCATCAGGTTCTTGCGCTGGTACGAAGACCTGTGCTTTTCCGGTGAGGCGGCTTGGGGGGATTTCGGGCACAGCCCGAGAAGCTTCGAAGAGAACATTCGCGAGCAGTTTCATGAGCATGTACTGAGCAATACATGAGCCGCGGAAGGAGATGAGATTCCTCGAGATGTTATCGCGAAAGATCTTTATTCCGAGCGGGTTGGTGATTTTTGTATTGATACTCGTAGGCACTGACCCGGATCCTTCACGGCCCGAGATCGGGCGGACGCTGGCCGTTGGTGCTTTGATGGCCTTGTACTGGATCACCGAAGCGATTCCGCTGGCCGCAACGGCGTTTCTACCTATCTTGCTCTTTCCGGTTCTTGGCATCATGAAGGGAAGGGATGTTGCGCCGCTGTATTTCAACCATATTGTCCTCCTCTTGATGGGTGGTTTCATCATTGCGGGAGCCATGCAGCGGTGGAACCTGCACAAGCGCATCGCACTGAAGATCATTCTTTCCATTGGGAAAAGCCCCTCGCGTCTTATTTTGGGTTTTATGGCGGGAAGCTGGCTTCTCTCGATGTGGGTGTCGAACACGGCAACGACGATGATGATGACGCCCATCGCGATCGCGCTGATATTGAAGCTCGAAGAAAACGGCGGGGAGGGCCTTCGCAGGTTCGAAATCGCCCTCCTTCTCGGTATTGCTTATGCGGCTTCGGTCGGGGGAACGGCCACGCTGATTGGCACAACCCCGAACCTCGTTTTGGCGGAGATCCTTCTCGTTATATTTCCCAACGCTCCTGAAATCACGTTCCTGAAATGGTTCGCCTTCTCCCTCCCTCTGTCTTTCATTTTAGTGACGGTCATTTATCTGGTCTTGATGTTGTTGATACTTAGAAGAGGAACGTTTGAAATAGAAACGTCCCATCTCGAAGCGGAATACCGGGCGATGGGCAAGCCGTCTTACGAAGAAAAGGTGGTCCTCGTTATCTTTGCCCTGTTCGCGCTGCTGTTGATGACGCGCGCCGATGTGAAAATCGGAGAACGAGTGATTCACGGGTGGGCTTCGCTGTTCCAGGATCCGAGCTTTATCGATGACGGGACCGTCGCAATCGGGGTGGCGCTTCTGCTTTTCTTTTTTCCTGCGCGCTCGAAAGCGGGATTTGTTCTGGACTGGGGAACGGTGCGGAACCTCCCGTGGGATATCGTGGTCCTCATCGGCGGCGGTTTCGCGCTTGCCGGGGGATTCCATGACTCAGGGCTTTCTGCTTATCTGGGCGGCAAGCTTGCCGTCCTGCACGGGTTCCCCCCGATCGTCATGGTGCTCTCGATCTGCCTATTGATTACGTTTCTCACAGAGATTACATCCAACACGGCCACGACACAGGTTGTGCTCCCCATCATTGGGTCGCTCAGCATCGCACTTGGAGTCAATCCCCTCCTGTTGATGGTGCCGGCAACGATCTCCGCTTCGTGTGCGTTCATGCTGCCCGTTGCAACGCCGCCGAATGCGATCATCTTCGGTACGCACCGGTTGAGGGCGACCGACATGGCCAGGGTGGGAATCTATCTCAATATCATCGGGGCGGTAGTGATCACGCTGCTCCTGCTCATCCTCGGGAAGATCGTGTATGGGATCGACTTGGGAATGATGCCGGATTGGGCGGGGAAATGACATAAGTTGACTTGCCGAAAACCAGGCGGCGACATAACGTCTTTGATAGCAATGGATTTCAGGAAAAGTGCAGTTTCAACAATTTCATATCTGCAAATCATCATCCACTGGAATCATCATAATCCCATGTAACTGCATGCATTTGATTTTTGCGCTTTAAATTTCTGACAATTTAGTGTAAAATATTCTTTACATTGTTCCCGGCATCCTCAGCCACATTCTGTCAGGGGGAGTAAGCTAGCTGGCAGCAGGAAAGTGCGTAGCAGGAAATGGCCATATTTCATGCGCGCACAAGGTGTTATTCGAAAGGAGGTTCCTGATGCATGCCAGAACGTGTTTCTTGGCATGGATCTCAATGGCTCTTGTGTGTTTTCTCGTGCTTCCTGCTCCTGTCCTCGCTGGTCCCGATCCGTGTTTGATGGTGTACACCGATGCCTACTGCGTTTACCACTACGATTCGACTTACTACACCGTGACCGTCGGGGATCCTCTCTATGATCCGACGTGCGATCGGGGAGGAGAAGTGTTGATTGAGGCGAAAACGAACGACATCGCTTACGAAATCTATCAAGCACCGAACCTAACCGGATTTCGACCTTCGACCGGCGGAAACGACGGCTACTTCAGCATCGGTAATGATTTCAACGTCATTGTCGACGGTTTCAACAACGCCCCAGCCACGAATGTGAACATCCTCCTGGTGTTCGAAGCGGAACCAAAATGGCGCGCGCCTCAAGTCTATGTGGATGGTGATCTGGTTGTGGGCGACATGTACGCAATTGGGGATCTCGTTGTCTCGACGCCGACGGCTGATGGTATGAACTACTCCGATACCATCACCAAGCACATCGTCTAGAGCGGCTGCAGCGGGATTCTCATCTGGGCATTCGCCGACGAGGACTACGACGGCATGTGGACGGACAGGGAGTGTTTCTCCTCGTTCTCACACGACCTGACGATACCGGTAGAATCGAGGTCGTGGGGAGCGGTCAAGAGCCTTTACAAGGAGTAATTGCAAGGGCGCTTTTTGTGGCTTATAAGGAGGTACTTTCGGACGTTTGCGATAACTCGGCCTTGCATGCTGTTATGTGGCGACAGTAACTCGGGGTTGCCACGAGGCAGTTAGCGAATCTACGGAGTTGTCGGCTGGGATAATGAAATCCCCTGGGTGCATTTATGCGCTCAGGGGATTTTTTACAAATGGATGTTTTAGGGAGTGAATCGTTTTAAGTTCTGAGGCTGTTCGATTATCTGAGACGTCTCCTCCCGATCACAAACCAGCGGGCTGAGAATATAAGAATGAGCACGGAAACCAAGGCGATGAACGTTAAGAATTGGGCATCGCTCACAAGCTCATGGGCGGCGCCAAAAGATAACACAATGCTCGAAATCGTAAGCAATGCGAGGACGTCCAACCGCCAGTCGCGAAACACGAGGATCGATGAGATGATTCCAACCAATGCAATCACGGGAGCGGACCAGAGGATCGGCAGGGCAACGATTAAAACGGCGAGATCCTTCCAGTGGGGATCGTTGCTCAACAACCTCGCGAGGCAAAATATGATCATCGAAACTCCCACCCAGAGATAGGACCCGTAAGCCAGATCCCGGAGATTCCTTTTTGTCTTTGCCTTGCGCGAGAGCTCTTCGCGAATTTCAGCAGAAGATTTGGTGACGAAACTCGCCAGGAGAATGATCAGCAGAGGGAGAATCCCTATTAGCTCTGCTTTGAGGAGTGCGTATGCCGAATCGTTGAGTCTCGAGATCACTATGTTGACCAGGCCGGCGAGAATGAGAGCCGCTGAGCCGAAACGGACGTATTTCTTCCCCCAGGCCTTGTCACACAGCGCCGCGATCCCGCCGGCCAATAGGATCAACGAGAGGATGGCGTCGAAGGCCTCCCAGGGGTCGGGTGAGATGGCCGCAAAACGCAGCAGAGGGGCTATCGGGAGCCAATGAAAGGCGCAGTAGAAGATGACGATGATGCCTAATATTTGGGCTCTGATCATGATAACTCTTTAAAAATTAAGCGATAAGCCGCTGCGACGTGTTTCCTCCCGTAAGAAATATTGCAAATACCGAGCCATCAGGAGCGACAATTCAAGCAATGATCGTTGAGAAGATGAGGTTCGATCGCAGGTGTTAATCAGCGGACAAAGCAAGGCCTCCAGCTCTGCTGGAGGCCTTGCCGGTTAGAGGGGCCAAGATTCTATCTGCCGAGGTAAATATGCTGTGCGCTATTTAGGGCTCGCTGTTCGATGGTTCATCGAGCGTTACCGACGACTAACTCGGTACGTCTGCTGCGTATTCGCCAGTGTTTGGATTTGCTCCTTTCCTGATGATATACGGGGAGTCTTTCCGTGATCGATTGGTGAATCCCTTCTGTGAATGGGACGGACGAACGACCACATATGTCGCCACAGGCATGCCTCTGCTCATTGTTCCACAGACAAACAGGGACGCTTCGCTTGCAAAATAGCCGGGTCTTTTCAATCCCTCTCCAGGCACGTACACTTTGGTTTTCGGGGTGATGAGGATCTCTCTTCCGCCAATGGTAATTCTGCCTTTGATCGATCCCATGAACATGCCCGCCACCGAGAAAGAACCCGTTTTTGGTTTCTTGATGGATTTCTTGTCCAAGCCAAAGTCCTTTTTATCCCGGAAACCATAGCTTTGGCCGGCAAGGAAGATGGCAATGGTCACCAGAATCGCAAATCCCAACCATATTTTGAATCGTCTGTTCATCCTGTCCCCTCCTTACTGGCTGTATAGCTGGCGCCACGAGCGCACAATCAATCTCTGGAAATCCGTTTTCGCATCTACTGTGGAAATCTTCGTGTCGCTTAAATGAACGACGATCTCTTCGTTCGCGAAGTCAACGATAGGATTGGAACCGAGCCCTTCATCGAGATATTCCGTTCGTCCATCCGTCGTGTTGTTTTCTTCGCCTTGTTCCGGATCGGGGGCGGATCCATCCAGAAAATCGACGGAGTTGAGCCAGGATAATCCTCCCGAGCCGCAATTCGCCGAGTTGGGTGAGAAAGAAACGAAGTAAACAACTCCGCCAGCCAGAGAGCTGGTTTTAATTACTCTTTCGCCCTGCGCCTGAACGAGATCCATGTACCAACCCCGCTTATTGTCGGGGATCTCGCTGATCGTGCTGGTCTGGTCTACGAGATCCCACTTGGATACGGTGGTTTCGGAATGGTTGTCGATGATGCAGTAGAAGCTCTGTTGCGTCGCATCGGTAACGTCGTCGGAATCGAGGTATCTGCCCGTACCGAAGTAGACAAGGACGCGGCTCTGCTCGTCTACGGTCAAGACAGGTTTTACCTGAATCGGCTGTGTGGTCTCGAAAAGCAGACTCTTGGAAAACGGGCTCGCGGTGAGATCGATTCTCCACAGGTGCCCGGCCATATCGTTCAGGTAGAGCAGATCGTCGTAGTCGTCGAAGTCCAAGTCGATGGCTACCGCGCTGGTCGCCATATTTACATCTGCGGAAACGCTGAGAACGTCGGACCACAGAACCGAGCCATCGATGAGATCCAAAGCAAGCAGGTGGGCCTCTCCGGTGACTCGGTCGGGGCCTGAGCTAATAAAGGCGACGAATTTGTCCAGACTCGGCACGCGTGCGATTGTAGGTGTAGCGTACGATTCGAAGATCGTTGGGAAGGAAATGTCAAACAGAAGGCTGGGGGAGTTGGGATCGGTGACATCCATGGCGAAATAACTATCGCCGCCTTGGCCTTGGCCGCAGAGAAGGACTGTTTTCCAGCTCCCTCCTATATGCACATCAGCAATTCGAGGCGTGCCGTTCATGAGAAACTTGTGACAGTACCCAGGATCCAAGGTGTTTTTGAGTTTGCCCAGGTTGCCTTGCGGGATGAAAGCCCACAATTCATAACCGTCGGAGGCTCTGAAACAGTGCAGCATGCCGTCGTTTGCCCCAACGTATAGCACAGGCTCCCGGGATGATTGGGCCGCCCTGAAATCCATGTAATCCAGATAGAGTTTGAAATCCTTGGGAGGGCCGACAATAACGGGAGAGGATTCAATGATATCTCCAAGAGGCCAGTTACCTCGGTTTCTATAACCATCGATATCCGTTCCTCGAGTGTAAGTGATGATTTCACTGGCTGTGTCCGAGGAAGCCGTGTTCAAGAAAGGCATCAAGGTACCTGTGTTGGCGGTGGTGAAGTCGAGGAGCTGGCCGTCCAGGGCTGTTAAAACGGTTCTTGTGGAAGGATCGCGATCCTGCAGGAGTTTCCCGGCTTCCCACACCGGTGACGAAAACTCACTGTATGGCAGCTCGAAAGCCTCGAGATATCCCCACCATGTCCCGGGCACGAATTTGGCGCGGTAAAGTTGGCTTTCCTCGGAGTTCTCTGCTGAAACCACCGCAACGGAAGAGCCGGCGGATATCTGGCCCAGGATGTCGCCAAGAATATCGGCAAGCGAGGCCTGAAGCTGCATCGCATTGTTGGCCGTAAAGTAGAGACCTCCTCCGTTGTCCGCGGCTTGCTGCAGCAGCGGCATGTCGATACCAAAGCCGACGGTATAGGTGAGCGCGTTTTGCTGTCCTTCTAGATCCGATCGGAGATCCACATCGAACAGGTACGCGGCCACATCGTCGAGGTAGTCGGAGCAGTTCGACGAGTTGGACTCCTCGGCCCCGATGCTCTCGCATGTGCCGGGATCGTCGCCATCACCGTCATAGTCGCCAATGTAAGCGGGAATGTTCAGGTCCTGAGTTGGGTATCCGTCTGTCAGGACGATGACGAAAGTTTTCTGGCAGTAGTACTCGATCGGCGCATTGGCTCCGGTTGTCTGGAGATACTCGAGCGCATCCACCATTGTTTCCGCCAGAGGTGTCCATCCACCCGCTGTGATGGCTTCCACATCGCTGATAATCACATTTTCGGGTGTACCAACAGGGGAGATCAACAGCCCCCCTACGTCATTATTGAACTTCATTACGCCGAAACGAATGTCGGGATTCTCCTGCACGATGCCGCTGAACACTGCTTTTGCGACCTCCACTCGGGTGATGGCCGGAATCGAAGCCCGCTGCTCGTCGGTGGCGTGATAGTATACCCAGTTCAAGTAGTTGCCCTTATACCGGCTGGATTGCCCCTTTTCACTCGGTACCAGGTAGGCTTCTGGAATGGTATCCCAAGCTGTGTTAAAATCGGCCGGTGAATAGTATCCGGGGCTGGAGACGTTATAGTCTGTCTTTTCAGCAAACGTCCCTGTATACGTCGTCCTCCCTTCGTAGTCTTCGTGATAGATGATCGATGTCATGCTGCCTGAGCTGTCAAAGATAAACAGCACGTTACCCTTTGCACCGGTTATCTGGAGGAACAGAGGAATATCGCACTCCTCTTGCGCGTAGAGTTGACCAAACGAGAAAGCAACAGCCAGGCACATCAGTATGGAAATGAGGCCTGACCGCTTGCGTAAAATCTTGCATGCCGCCATCGGTACCCCTCCTGTCAAGGCTGCAGATTTAGATGTTCTCCCCATCACGCCGAATCACAATCCCCACACCCACTTGAGGCTCCCCTACATCTGGTTCCATCGTCTCTTGTGATTGGCGCATTTGCTTTTGTTTTAAAGTCATTCGACATTTCACCCGGCGCATTTATTCGCAATCCATATGCCGTTCCAAATCCAGTAATATTAAGCACTTAAAGGAACGATAAGGCATAATGGAGAACGCTCAATGATCGCCCTGGTTGCATTTTTTCTCAGCTGCTTGGGCGGGATTTACCAGAGAGCTGGAACTGCCTTTTATAGCAAAGAGTTATGCCTTGTAATGGGGGGGATGCACAGGCAATATGAGACATTGCGGGACTTGAGCTCAAGAGCCCCGATCTGTGCGCGAACGAGAGGGGAGCCTATGAAAAACCTGAAATTTCGAAGAAAATCCTCCAAAAAGATCCGTTTCGCGGCTCGATCTATTGATTCTGTTCCTGCATCATCCTCATCATATCTTGCATACTGGGTCCTTCGACGTCCGCGTTTTCGGGATCGAACAGCTCATCGGAAAGCCCTTTGTTGATCTCGATCGCTTTGACGAGGACGGTGGAGATGAGATCCCCGTCCATATACACGTCCGTCTTGTACGGAATCTCCCAGCCACTGCCTATTTTTCTGAAGTCCGAAAAATCCATTTGAATGTGTTGTCCTTGGGGGCCCTTGCTGTTTGCTCGTACCAGAACGAGATGCTTCTCATCGATCCAGATCTTGGAATACGGGACCCCCCTCCCTTCTTCGATCTCCACTACATGACACGTGCGCGAATCGATTCGTTCGCTTCCGATGAGCTTGGCCTTCTCAGTGAGAAATCCCCACCAGTCGCCCTCCGTCTGGTATTGTGCTTCCTCTTCACCGCTCAGTTTCTGTTTGCCCAGAATGGATGAAATCATCCACGTCGCTTTGCCGTCATTGATCACGACGGTCCTCATGCCCCCCATTTCCTTGGGCATCTCCGGCATCTCCACCACGCTCTCCATCCGGAATTTCTCACCCTTTTTGAACATCTTGGAGTCAGCCGTCAGCACCCGCCCCGGTGTCATCATCTGAATTTCCTGCAAAGTGATCATGTCCTGAATTTCGTTTTCATAGTTGGCGTACTTCGCTTTTGTTTTCTCGAGTATATTCTGCCAGTTGTCTGCAACGGTAAGGCCTGCACCCAGCGCCAGGCTTGCTGCTGCAACGACCATCAGCTTGATTGCGAGATGGGTGTTTTTGGTGACCATTCCCAGGCTCCTTTCATTGCCTTCGCTCAAAACATCAGCAGATAGTTCCAACGGCACTCATCTTGTAGCTACGGCTTCTGTTGGGCGACTTCGAGTGAAGACCTACGAACCCGACCAACCGGCGAGCCGCGCCCACAACCACCACGCGGCATAGGCCTTGAGATTTGCGTTCAACGGCTGGCTGTGCGCCGAAATACAGTCGTACCACTCACCGGGGTGCGCGTCCTGCCACTCTATTGCCCAGTTACCATCTCTGGTTCCGTTTCCATCCGTATCGTAATCGCAGTTGTCGTTCGGAATTTTATCGCCGAAGTACGTGCCGTCCGGATCATAGGTCTCGATATCGGCAAAATCATAGAGGACCTTGTTATTGACCCTGCAATAATCTCTTATTTGTTCGTTGCGAAGATGGAGGTTGCCGCCCAATCCGGTTCCATCGAGGTGCCCGGTCATGTAGACGAACAGGACATCGGGGTAATCGGCTTCGAGGCCGCTCATGAGGGTGAGGTACGTATTGATATCTGCTTCACTGGCAGGGCTAACCTGACCGCACCAGGACCAGATGATGACATTGATGTCCGGGTTGGCGTCCAGATATTGCCGCGTAGCGGCTTCCCAAGCCGTTCTGTCCGGGTAACCGAGATCGGATGCGCCGGAGAATGGGCGATCTCTAACATCGAGGCAGCTGTCCGTTCCCCCGTTGTTGAACGAGTAAAGAACACCTTTAAAATCTATTAGTCCACTCATGCCCGTTATCAGTTGGCTCCCATGAGAGGTGTGTCCGTACGCGATGTGGAGATTTGTCTTGGCACTTATAATCGCCTGCTCGGGTATGAGCGAGAGGTTCGTGCAATTGTGATCGACCACGATTGCACGATCGCCAGGTTGCCTCCCGCCGGGAG
This sequence comes from Candidatus Latescibacterota bacterium, assembly GCA_011772205.1. Lineage (GTDB taxonomy): Bacteria > Krumholzibacteriota > Krumholzibacteriia > WVZY01 > WVZY01 > WVZY01. The sequence continues at coordinate 432 of WVZY01000075.1, read as the reverse complement.
CTGTGGGATCATCGGAGCTGCAGGACGAGAGAAGGATCATAAGGCATGCAAGTACTATGAAATTAAAAGGATATAGGATTTTCCGCATAATCGTCCCTCCTCGGGCAGCCATGAACGCCTATCCGATAATCCAAAGGAAAGCATGAATCATGACAGATACAAGCGTTGCGGACAATCCTGAACCTGCTTCGCTCTGGATTGCTACGTGATGAGGATGACGAACCATTGCGCGGAGCCTGCCAATAAGAGAACCAACCATCGAAGGCCGCCAGCCGAGCGAAGGTATCATATGAAAGACACGTCCCAAACGCAAAATAGAGTCTTATCGAGAAGAACACATTTGGCGGCCTCCCACTGGGAGAAGATACTCGTTTTGACAGAAAAAAACACTTCTTCCAGAAAGGAGAACCGCCATGGAACGTTATATCGGAG
>WVZY01000011.1 GCA_011772205.1 Candidatus Latescibacterota bacterium | reverse complement strand
CCTCCCATTGTCCATTAAGAACATATCACAATGTGTCTCAGAAGGTCTGGTATTCCTACACCCGGTGAATCGTCGACAGCCAGTACGTGGGAATCGGATAGATTTATTCAAGCAGAAGATGCTTGGGGGATATAATCCTGGTTGGATGAGGAAACCGGGCACTCCCTTTGAAGACATCGCTCCCGAGCCTCTTCATACATATTATGCGATTGAGGGTTTCGAAGCAGGGTACTTTACCAAAATAATTTCCTAAATTCAATATCTATTAGGAAGATTCTTTATTTGATTCAAGCCGCGCGAGGCGCAGACAAAGCGAGCGGCGATGCTTGGTTAGCGCTCGCTGAGTTGTGAGTTCCAAGTGCAGATGTACCTGCATGGGGGGATGTTTAAGAGGAGTCCAAAGGTCTCGTAAGTCCCTTAAATAAAATGGTGCGAAGGGACGGAATTCAATCGCCACATTATGGGAGAGAAATCCCAATCTTCTCCAGCGTTGCACGATACCCGCGGTGCTCGCGAAGCTTTTCGAGCATGGGATCGGATTGAATAGTGAAGATGTCGAATTCCAGACTGCCGGCGCTTTTTTCCAACCAGAGCAAGGCTTCATCGAGGTTGCCAAGGCCTACGTGTATCACGACCATGTGAAACGGCTTCGCTCTGCCTTCCTCGATACCCGATTGCAACTCGGCTAGCAACTCCATCGCATGATCCCTTTGGCCCGAAACCGCGTATATGTGGCCAAGCCATGCGACGCTTACCGGTCGCCGACCGGTTAGCTCAAGTTGCTTTTGTAGGCCTGCGACCGCTTCTGCGTACATGGCTTTCTGGGCGTAGGATTTGGCGAGCACGGTGTAGACAGGGTAATAATCATCTTTTAATTCGAGCGTTCTCTGTGACTGCGCGATGGCGGCATCGTAGTCGCGCCGTGTGTATTGCATGAGCGCAACGGCCGAATTCACCGGAAGCGAGACGGGATCGGAGCGCAGCGCCATTTCGATCTGCGCCAACGCTTCTTCGTACTTGCCTACAAAGCCCAAGAATAGCGCGTACCAGTGATGCGTCGTCGCATAGCCCGACCTAAGCTTGCCGGCACGCTCGAATTCCTTTTCGGCGCTTCGCCAATCCCAGTCGTATATCCAGAGTGCCAGTGCCAGTGACGCGTGCGCTTCGGCCAGCTGGTCATCGATCTCTATCGCTCGCAAGGCCGCGCTTTTTGCCTTTGCAAATCCATCCTGGGCCGGAATCGTGCTGTAATTGACACCCATGAGATAGGCGTCGGCCAATCCCGCGTAGGCAAGCGCGTAGTTCGAATCCTTTTCGATCGCTCGCTCAAAAAATCTTTGGGCCTTTTTCAATGCTTCGACGGTACGCTCGTTCCAGAAATACCGCCCCTGCAGGTACAACATGTACGCATCGAGATCCTCGGTGTAGCGGTTCAGCATCTGAGCTCGCTGGGCGCTTGCCAAATCCACCTGCATTTCTTGAACGATGCTCATCGAGATCTCGTTTTCAACAGTAAATATATCGGATAATTCAACCTCATAACGATTTGACCAAATCTGGTAACCATCTGACACGGCAACAAGGCTCGCCGTGAGAATCAAGCGATCGTCATCTCTGCGAACGGTGCCTTCGAGAGCCGTCTCGACATCGAGGCGTTCGCCGATGTCACGGATGTCTCGCTGCTGCCCCTTGAATTGAAACGCCGACGTTCTCGAAACGACGCGCAACCCAGTTTTTGTGAGCGCATAAATTAGATCTTCAGTGATGCCGTCGGCTAAATAGTCCTCGGCGGGATTGCCGGACAAATTCACAAACGGCAACACGACAATGGACGACTTCGTTTCAATTGTGGCGGGTGGCGGCATTGGTTTCATCATCTGCCATACCACAACCGCAGCGATACATGCCAACGCCACACCCGTCCAGATGATGACGCGACGGCGGTTCGGGTGCACGTGCTGCTCGGAGCCTCCGGCCGCAGCCGCTTCGAGCTGAGCGCGGATAACCTTGAGGTCTTGGAGCATCTCGCTCATAGATTGATAACGGTCGACGGGATTCTTTGCCATCGCCTTGTGCACTACCGCCCCGATGTCGGATGGAACCTCTGGCGCAATCTCGGTCAGCGCGGGCGGATCTACATTGACGATCTGATAGCCGAGCGCTTCCAATTCTTTCGCGGCAAACGGCATTTGGGACGAGAGCATTTCGTAAAGGACGACGCCCAGAGCATAGATATCGGTGCGCGCGTCGATTTCTTTTCCCAAAAGCTGCTCGGGTGCCATATAGAACGGCGTTCCGACCACGCGCCCCTCTGTCGTCAATCGTGCGGTATCAACGATGTGAGCCACCCCGAAATCCAGTACCTTGCAAAGTCCGGATTTTGTGACCATCACGTTTTCAGGTTTGACATCCCTGTGAACCACGCCTTGCGCGTGTGCCGCCTCCAGACCCGCGGCTATCTCGCAAGCCATACGGATAACCTCCAACACATCGATTTTCTTTTCCATACGCTCTCGGAGCGACGGGCCGCCAATGTGTTCCATGACCAGGTAGTTTTCATTGTCCTGTTCGACGATGTCGTACAAGGTGATCACGTTCGGATGGCCGATCTTTGAGGCAATCTTGGCTTCCTGAATAAATCTTTGGGTGCTCTTTGGATCGGAGCGCGTCGGCTTGAGGACTTTGACGGCCACGGTGCGTTCGAGCGTGAGATCTTCAGCTCGGTAAACCGAGCTCATCCCACCGCTTTCGATAAGGTCGGTTAGGCGGTAATGCGAAATGGTTTTGCCAATCACGAGAGCCCCTTTGCTAACCCGTCGCGTCCCCCGCTCGACGGATTGGGCTGACTCTGCCGAACTCCGAGAAGATGTTGCCGCTGGTGAATGTCCGGCAAATCACCAGGCGATTCCAGCATGGAACGACCGCGAGTGTCAGTTGCACGCCTCCCGGCTCGGCTCAGGTGAATGTCGCTCGATTATCCTATTCCGCATGACTGTAACACATTTCAGCTTAGCTCTTGCGTATTCCAGTGTAACAAAACTGTGTCACGAGCCAAGAGCAAATCTGAGATAGCTCTCATAGCCTTCTGAAAAACTTGCAGATGGGATTCTTAGGGGGAGTTCAGAATCCTCCCAACTTGTTAAACGAATGGTGCGAAGGGACGGAATCGAACCGCCGACACACGGATTTTCAGTCCGTTGCTCTACCGACTGAGCTACCTTCGCACCGCAATATTTTGAAGGAAATATATGTGTATTTACGCGCAGATAGTAAACCCAAAAGGCCGGCTCCGTCAACCGATTTCTTCTGGACAGAACCGTGTAACTCGATGATATTTAGAGGGTTACAAAGAGCACGGGCAGCGGCGCGTCTAATCGCCCCAGGGGCTAGCTTGAGCTCCCATAGGCCGCGCGGGGTTCGCACAAATCTTGCGCAGAAACGAATCCCGCGCGGATTCCGCTGCCCATAAATTTTTTCGCCCAGCCAACGCTTATCGCAGATTTAAGCAACCTAGCTCGCCACAAGCCAAAGAAGCTAAACTCGGAACATTTTCGTGCGGCCACGTTCCATGCAGATTTAAGCAACCTAGCTCGCCACAAACCCAAGAAGCTAAACTCCCAACATTTTCGCGCGACCAGAGTCCCCGCACATTCAAGCAACCCAGCTGCCTGCAGATTCAAGCAAGCAACCTAACTCCCCGCTGGCTGCATCAAAACAGAAATTGTATCGATCAACTTATCGAGCTCGAACGGTTTGTAAATACAAGTATCCGCTTTTGACCAGGTGGAAACGAAATCTTCCCTGAGCTCACTGTCGAGCTTGCGGGCGGTGATGAGGAGTATCTTGAACGGATCCAGATTGCCTTGCTCCATCTCATCTTTCAAAATCCGCGAGACTTGATACCCGTTCTTCCCTGGGAGCATCACATCGAGAATCATCAACGCATATTTCTCTTTCCGCGCCTTCGACAGCGCGGCGGTGCCGTCGTAAGCGACGTCCACGTGCCAGCCGCGCAGCTCGAGGCTGTATTTTATGGTATCGACAATATCCTGTTCGTCATCAACGAGAAGCACCTTCTGGTTTTCCATCATCCGTCTCCTGCCTGGATTTTGGGGTCACCCAAAGCGACAAACGACACGCCCATACAACGATAACCATCAACTCCGAATATCAAAGCGCTGTTCGACTTGTCCCGCTTTTGTCAATCGTTTCATCGATAAATTGAAAAGTCGAGCGAGGCTCGTTCCCTCATCGGGCGCGAGACAGAGCCCAACCGTATAGCCGTCGAAGCGCGCTACTTTTCCATCGAGATACGCCTCTTCGTCAAAAGGGTATTCGGGAACAAGCACTGAATCCCCTTCTGGCTGCCGCATGGGGTCTCGACCGGACTCGACGAGCACGCGCGACGCACCACCATCTGACTCTCCCCTCCCCTCCATCCACTCCGCACTCTCCGTCCTCTGAGCAAGATCATCGCCTTTGATTCGCTTGATCAGCTCATCGACTTCTCCATTCGCCATAATCGCCACGGCGAGATACTCGCTCAGCGTCCACAGATACAAATTTTCGCCTGACTTCTCATCGACCGTTGGATTGATCATGGGCTGCTTGCGCCACGTCTGAGCGAGATTGATCCAGCACTCACCGCTTTCCTTTCCAATACTATAAAAAGCAACCTGTCTATTTTCAGCGAGCACGCGCTCCAGGTGCGTCTTCATGGATCGAATGCAATCCAGCAAGTATCCGGTCCTCTCATCACAAGGCAGGCGGATCTTCACGGCCGTACCGATCCCGAGCTGGCTCTCCACATCGATGGTTCCCCCCTGGGCTTCGATGAGCCTCTTTGAGATGCTCAATCCCAAATGGGAGCCTCCATGTTCATCGTCTTCGTCCTGCTGGTAATACCGGGTGAACAGATTCGCGAGCGTCTTCTCGTTCATCCCGAGACCGGTGTCTTCGACGGTAAACAGAATCAGCTTGAGATCGGGGAGGTCTTTCCAGGGAAGCAACCGGAGTTCTTCATCGAGCATCTCGACGCCGACCGGCCTCGCTGACAGCGTGATATGGCCGCCTTCGGGTGTGAACTTGAGGGCATTCGACAACAGATTGAAAAGGACCTGTTCGAGCTTATACGCATCTACATAGATTTGCTCGATATCGCCGACAACTTTCGACTTGAGCTTGACGCGCCTGACGTTGAACAGCGTTCCGAACGAGGTCAGTACATCGTTCACGAACTGCTCTAGCGGAATCCAGGACGGATTGGGCTTGAATGCACCGGAATCGATTCTGGAGAGATCGAGCACGCCGTCTAGAAGGTGCGTCAATCGATCGATGCTCCGAACGGCCGTTTTCAAAAACTGCTCCTGAATGGGAGTGAGTGGATCGGGCATGCCGGAGAGGAGCAAGCTCATCGAATTCCGGATTGCGGAGAGCGGATTGCGGATATCGTGAGAGATCATCGAGATCGACTCGTCCCGCCATTTCTCGCTTTTCCGGAAAAAGGAAAGATCCTTGAACCGCAGGAGCTTGAGATCCGTCGCTTCCGAAGGTAGTTTGTCCGCGAACTCGGAGGCGTCTTCGCTCCGATCATGTTTCACGTCGTAACCGCCGCTGGCGTTGTTTACGATGTTTACGATATCCACATAAACGGGTACTTCGTGCCCCGTTTCATTTTTCAGCTGGTGGTTGTAAATGTTCTCCGGCGGGCCCTGCCGCTGTTCAATGCCCGATCCCGAGCCGATGCGCTTTAAAAGCCCGAGCACGTCCATCACATCGAATTCGAAGCACGCATCCAGCGCTTCGAGCGAAGCGATGTTGTCCGATGCCCTCAAATTGAAGGCGCTCCCGGCGGATCGGTTGGATAGGATGATGTTCGCCTGCCCGTCGACAATTAAAATCGGATCCCGAATGGCATCGAGGATGTGCACGCAGAGTTCTGCACAGAGATGTGAGCGGTTCATCTTTCCTTTGCCCCTTCTGGGCGTAGGGGGAAAACCGCATGCCACTGCGCTGTGGCTTTCCCCTTTCCAGTACCTCCGGCAAGGGGCGTGCCAAGCACGGGGCAAACGAACATATCAGATTCGTCTTTCAAAAGATCAGCAATCGAACATCGGGCAACGAGTTAGAGCGTGACTGCCTCAGCAGCCCGCCAGCGACCGGCAGACAGGACTGGTAAATGACATGCCTGGGACAACCGTAAAGTGGCAAATTTTTCCCCCTATCACCGCTTGAGTGGCACGCGCCTGTCCGATGTCCGCTTCCGCCTGTCACGGCGTCCCCTTCTGCGATCCAAATTGCCCATTTTTGCAAAACTCAATTCGAGAATCGTTTTCCAGTTTTGTGAGGTTTTTACTTTGATCTCGCCGGCATGGGTGTGGAGGATCTCTCCGGCCAGCGATAGCGACCGCTTCCGCTCATCGCGGGAACCGATTTCCGCAAACGGCATGAACAGCCGGGAGAGAATGTTGCCCGGCAGGCCGAGCCCTGTATCGGCAAACACGATAAAGACTCTGTCGTCCGTCGTCGTTGCCTCGACGAGAACTTTTTCCTCCGGCCTGAGCGAGGAAGAGACGCTCCTCAGAATGTTTCCAATCGCAAGCGAAATCTTCTCTTGATCCATCAACAGCTCGGGGCCCCGCGGCGGAATCCGAACGATGACGTCGATCCCGTCATCCTCTGCTTTTGGCTTCCATTCGTTGACCACTTCCCTAACGACCTTGAAGATGTCGATCATCTGGTAATGTGAATCGGGAAGCGTGAACTCCGACTTGTACGCCATGGAATCCCGTTCGATATCCCGCAGGATGTCCTCGATGCGAGCAACGCGCTTTTCCACGGGTGTCTCAGATTGGAGCTCTCTCCATATCCGGCGGGTCTCATCCTCGATCTTCTGGTAATACTCGATTCCCATCTCGCCGATCCGGCTGCGCCCCCGCTCCCTGGCGAGATTCGAGCGGGCCTCTTCGAGGAATTGCTCTTGACGATTGAGACGCTCGTCCTTCTTACGGTTATCCAGTTTCAGCGCGATGATTCCGGCGCACAGTTCGAGGAACTTTCTCTCACTCGTGGAAAACGCCTTTCGCTCGCGTTTTCCCTCCTTGTTTGCCACATATACGGCCAGGACACCGCTGACATCCCCGGTCTTCGATAACGGACACGCAAAGAAATGCCCCAGCACGTCCGCTACGGAATCGTCCACGAGCGCGTGTCCCCCGTCTCCGCTGAGCGATTCTGTACCTCCGGCAACCTTGTCCAATATCTTACCAAAACATTGGGCGATCGCGACGTCGTCCTCATCCGCATCGAGGGAATATCCGGTAACGGACTTCACGTGAACGGTTTTGTTCCGGATGAAATCCTTGAGCAATGAACCGGATCCGCCAACGGCTCTGCTTAGCATCACCAACGACAGCTTGATTGCCTCGTCGATTTTTTCCCTGGTGTCGGCATACTGGAGGGCCTGCTCGAGTTTGAGAAGAATCCGAAACCTCCGTTCGTTCTCCGTGATAGCGATGAGGTTCTCGATCGCCTGGCAGGCCTGCTGGCATAGGCTGTATAGAAGAGAAATGTCGTCCACATCGATCGGCTTCTTGCGGAGGGAGTTGTCGGCAGCGAGAACGGCGCGGATATCCTCGTTGACCTTGAGGGGAATGGCGACATAGTTCTGCGTTTCGAAATATTCGAAAAAGGGATCTGTAGCGTACTCCGAGAGTTTTCCTTCAGCGAGGACGGGATACGATGTCCTCGCCGCTTTAACGAGTGCGCTCCGATGCCAGCCGAACGGCACCGAGTACGTCCTGAGCTTGAGCGTCAGATCGCTGGCATCGATCCGCTCATATGCATCGAACACTTTTTTAGCCATATCCTCATACGAGATCGCCTCGGAAGATTTGCTTTCCTGATTTGCCTTGCGGGAGTTCGCTCGCTCCTGTGACCGCGCGCCAGCGCCGACTTCGGAACGCGAGCCCTCGGCGGCATCTCCCGCGGTCTGCCAGAAATCCTGCTCGATGCCGAGATGCCCCTTGATCACTCCTTCTTCCGAGCTCACGAGGAACAACATCGCCCTGTCGAAGCCAATGTCCCGCCCACCTGTCGTGAGGGCGAGCAGCATCCGATAGATTTTCTCGACACTCCCTGCATCGGGAATCGCTTGAAGCATGCGGAGCAGAAACGACAGTTCGGTAGCGGCGCTATCCGTCTTTTCCATCAACGGTTTCCTTGCATCTTGGGAAGGCGCTTAGTGGGCCCAAATTATTGACGGTACCCGGTGGATATCTCCCTCAGATACGCAATCTTCGTGCCACCAATGTTCCGGGTCATGAGACAAGAGGCGATATGTCATTACCTTACGGGGCAGCCTCTTAGCAGGGGGCCGGCAGATGAAACCAGGTGCAGGAGATTAGGGAGTTGCCGTTGGGGCGGCGAACCAATGCACGGAAGCAAATAGGAAGGCTCCGTGGGGATGACGAACCGTTACGCTTTTGCTTAACTCTTTCATATTCTTCCACCACAAGCAGCCATTTACTCGTCATAGCCCACATGCTAGATTTTGTCATGGTAACAGTCTCCTTTCGGCAGGATCGGTGTTTGTTTTCACATCACTATCCTGCCAGACTGTTACCGAAAGTGTGAAGAGCCATACGCAGGCGGATAGCCGAGCGAAGCGGGAGCCTGGTGAGGAGCCCCCACGGAGCCTTCCGCAACAAGGACTACTCCCGAGGAACGCTCAAAGCACGCCAGCTATCGATGACCAAGGGGGCATTATCGAGAGTATCCCGAGGGGTGTTTCAGCCGCCATGCATGTGCCGACCGGATGATGTCGTCCAGCTTGCTGTGACGCTTGCGCCACCCGAGTACTTTTTCAGCTTGCTTGGAGGAAGCCAGGAGCGCAGGGGGATCGCCGCGCCGCCTCGGACCGATCCGGTAGTTCACCTTCTTACCCGTTACCCGTTCGACAGCTTGCACAACCTCCAGGACACTGTGAGGCTTGTCGCTTCCCAGGTTCAGCACGCCCGAGAAACCATCATTGCACGCTTCCAGCGCGAGTACATGCGCTTCTGCCAGATCGATGACATGGATATAGTCACGGATGCAGGTTCCGTCCGGCGTATCATAGTCGTCCCCAAAGATCGTGAGCTCTTCTGTTCTTCCCAACGCCACATCCAGGACGATCGGGAGGAGGTGCGTTTCCGGGCGGTGATCTTCGCCGAATTGTTCCGTGCTGCCCGCCGCATTGAAATAACGGAGCGAAACGAAACCCAACTGCCAAGCGATGCGGCTGCACTCCAGGATGACCTCGATCATCCGTTTGGTCCTTCCGTAAGGATTCTCCGGATTGCACGGATCCGATTCTTCGATCGGCAGCCGCTGCGGATTACCATAAACGGCCGCGCTCGATGAAAAGATAATTTTCTTCACATCCCGGTCGCGCATCGCCTTTAGGAGCGAGACTGCGCCGCCGATGTTGTTGTCGAAATAATCCAGAGGATTGGAGACGGATTCCGACACGATGCTCTTTGCGGCGAAGTGGAGCACTGCATCCATCGGCGACTCGAAAGCCTTTTTCAGCACCGACTCATCCCGGATGTCTCCCTCTACGAATCGACACGACTCGGGTACTGCATCCCGGTGTCCGGTGATCAGGTCGTCGACGACGGTGATGTCATGGCCCTTTTCCAGAAGCCGTTCGATGACGACGGAACCAATATAACCAGCCCCTCCAGTCACGCAGAGCTTCATGCCGCTCCTTTCGCCGATTTCCTCATCAGTTTTTTAAGAAACGCACCCGTGTGCGAACGAGGCGACCGCGCGATTTCAGCCGGCGTCCCCTCGGCCGTCACCCACCCACCATCATCGCCTCCTCCGGGTCCCAGGTCAATAATATGATCGGCCTGGCGGATCACCTGCGGATTGTGCTCCACGACCACAACCGTATTTCCCCTGTCGACCAGCTCCCTCAAGACGCGGAGGAGCGTTGCCACATCGTCGACATGAAGGCCTGTCGTAGGTTCGTCCAGAATGTAGAAACATCCTCCCTCGATGTTTTCTGCCAGCTCTCGCGCGATCTTGATCCTTTGTGATTCGCCCCCGGACAGCGTGGTCGATGGCTGACCGAGACGGAGGTACCCGAGCCCGACTTTCTTCAACGTCGTCAACCGCTGGGCCAGTGCGCGGTGATCCGCGAACAGCTCGATCGCTTCATTTACGCTGAGCTCGAGCACATCGGCAAGATTTTTTCCGCGGAAAGTGACCTCGAGCGTCTCCTTTCCGTACCGTTTGCCCTCGCATTCCGAGCACGGGATGAACATGTCGGCCATGAAATGCATTTCTACCCGCTCGTATCCCATGCCCTGACACCGGTTGCACCTGCCGCCGGGAACGTTGAAACTGAATCGGCCGGACGCGTAACCGCGTTTCACGGCCAGCCGCTGCGAAGCGAAGATGTCCCGGATAAACGAAAACGCTTTGATGTACGTGATCGGATTGGAACGCGGCGTTTTTCCGATCGGCGACTGGTCGACCAGCATCGTCTTCTTTACCTTATCCCTGCCCTTGATGCCTTTGTATGCGTGCGTGTAGTTCGCTTCACCTACGGTGAGCGCATTGTACAGCACGTCGCTCACCAGGGTGCTCTTCCCCGAACCCGACACACCGGTAACGGCGCTGAATACACCGAGAGGAAAACTGACATCGATGTTCTTGAGATTGTGTTCGGTAATCCCGCTCAGACGAATCTCTCCTTCGCATCGCGACGGCATGGGCTTGGAATCTTCGAGAGGAAGACCTTCCCGCAGATACTTGATCGTTTTCGACCTCGGGCTCGACGCCTCCTCGAGCGCCCCTTGATAAAGCACCTCCCCGCCGTTTTCGCCGGCGCCCGGCCCGAGATCGACCAGGTAATCGGCTTTCTGGATGATGTCGAGATCGTGCTCGACCACCACCACCGTGTTCCCCCGGTTTCTCAGCTCTGACAGCACTTTGACGAGGTTCTCGGTATCCCTCGGATGCAATCCGATGCTCGGCTCATCGAGAACGTACAGCACGCCGAGGAGATTCGCCCCGAGCGAGTTCGCCAGATTGATTCTCTGTGCTTCGCCTCCGGAGAGCGTCCTCGTGAGACGATCGAGCGTGACATAATAGAGCCCAACATCGAGGAGGAACTTGAGTCTCGATCGCAGCTCGAGAACGATGTCTTCTGCGATCTCTTCTTCCCTGGGCGCAAGCTCGAGGCTCTCAACGAACGCCAGCGCCTCGCCGGGTGTCATCCGCGCCACCTCACGAATGCTCTGCCCGCTCAAACGAACGTAATAGGCTTCCTGCCGGAGCCGGCCGCCTTTGCACTGCCGGCATTCCCTGAACGTGAGATACCGCCTCGTATAAAACCGCGCGTACTTTTTGTAGCTCTTCTCGCGCAGTTCCTCGAGAAACGGGATCACGCCAAAAAACGCATCATTCCCTTCGAGTATCGCCGCCTTATGTTTGGGATCGAGGGCTCTAAACGGTTTGTCCAGCGGAATACGGCTCTGACGGCAGAAACGGATCAAGCGGTTGTAATAGTACTCGAACTTCTCCGATGCCCAAGGTTCGACGGCCTGACCGCGTATCGAACGGGACGGATCGGGAACGATCAACCGCTCGTCGAACTCCATTCGATTTCCGAATCCACGGCAGTGGGAACACGCGCCGTAAGGAGTGTTGAACGAGAAAAGCAGTGGCCGCGGCTCCTCGAAACTTTTCTTGCATGACGTGCACACGAGGTGGTGGGTGAAATCGAGCGTGATATTTGAATCGGGTGACGCGAACCGAACGAATCCATCGGCCAGATTGTACGCCGATTCGATGGCTTCGAGAAGCCGTGCACGGCGGGAGTTCTCGATTGTCAAGCGGTCGAGAACGAGATTCAAGGAACGGCCTTTCAGGCGAAGCCCCCGGGGTGGAGGATCGATTCTCATCACATCTCCGTTGTGCAATATCCTGGAGTATCCTTCCTTTTGCAGCTCGGCGAGGAGTTCCGAGGGTTTGCGGTCCTCCGTAGAAATCGTAGCAACGATATAGAACCGCTCCCCTTCGTGCGCGTCCACCATGTGATCGATGACCTCGTCGGCCGATTGCTTCACCACGGGGATACCGCAGTTCGGGCAGTAAGTGCGCCCAACCCTGGCGAACAAGAGGCGAAGGTAGTCGTAGATTTCCGTCGTTGTACCGACGGTCGACCGGGCGCTTCGAGCCGTGTTTTTCTGCTGGATGGCGATAGAAGGATTGATCCCTGACACTTCGTCGACATCGGGCCGCGCGATGCGTTCGAGGAATTGTTTCGTATAGGTGGACAGCGATTCGATATATCTCCGCTGTCCTTCGGCATACAGCGTATCGAAGGCGAGCGTGGATTTTCCCGAACCCGACACACCCGTAATGACGGTGAGCTGACCGTGCGGTATATCGAGGTCGATATTCTTCAGGTTGTGCTGTCTCGCGCCCCTTACGACGATGCGATCGAGCATGCGGATCGTCCTTTCCTGAGCCATTGAGGACCTATTGCAGGGTAAACAAACATATTAAATCGAAAGGATCATTTATTCAAGGATCAATCGGAGCTTGCATTCGCTGCTCCGGTACGGATATGATCGCCGCATGGATCACGACACGGATAAGCCTCATCCCGTCGAACGGCTTACGCGGCTCATCGAAACCCTCCGCGGGGATAATGGTTGTCCCTGGGACAAGGAGCAAACGTTCGACGACGTTCTCCCATCGATCATCGAGGAGGCCTATGAACTCCAATGGGCGAACGCGAGGCGATCCCAGGAAGAGGTTCTCGAAGAGCTTGGGGATGTTTTCTTCCTTGTTTGCTTCGCCGTAGCGATCCTTCATGAAGAAGACCGGAGCGTGACCGTCGAACAGATCGCCTCCAGGGCGTACGAGAAGATCAAACGGCGCCACCCTCATGTCTTCGGGGATAAGAAAGCAGCCAGCACGGAAGAAAGTCTTGTTCACTGGAACCGGATGAAGGAGAAAGAGAGGGAGGAAAGGGCACCGGATGAAAGCGCGCTCGCCGATATTCCCGATCATCTCTCCCCTATCCGAAGGGCTGAAACGCTCCAGCGACATGCAGCAAAAGTCGGATTCGATTGGCCGGACGCCACCGGCATCATCGAAAAGCTTCGCGAAGAGCTGGGCGAGATCGACCGGTGCCTTGGGGAAGGACCGAGAGAACATATCGCAGCGGAAATCGGCGACCTGTTCTTTTCCATAGTGAACCTCAGCCGGTTTCTGGATATCAGCAGCGAGAGAACACTCGAAACAGCGAACGCCAAATTCTTGGACCGTTTCCGCAAAATGGAAAAAATGATTCACCGAGACGGAAAAACGCTGGAAGCGACGACTCTCGAGGAGATGGATGCATACTGGGACAAAGTAAAAAACGCTGAATAATGATGCAACGCTGACTCCTAGCAGAGCTGCATATGGCGATTGGACCGGACGACGTTCCTTCGCCGCTCGATCGCCAACCATACGCGCCAGAACAAGTGAGCAAAAAAGGGGGAAGCCACGGAGTGACTTCCCCTATTTTGTTCCCTGCGGGACCGCCGGAAGCGCGTCTTCGCGAACTAGTTCAAGCGCCGGAACTCGATTCGGCGGTTCTGCGCACGTCCCTGAGGCGTTGCGTTGCTCGCAATCGGATCCGCCTCGCCAAAGCCCTTGGCAACCAACCTCGCTGGGTCGATGCCGGCGTTTACGAGATATTGCTTCACCGATTCGGCGCGGCGCTGGGATAGATCCTGGTTGAAGCTCGCCGGTCCCTGGCTGTCCGTGTAACCGCGAATCTCCACCGACACCTCGGGATAGGCGAGAAGCGAGCGGATCACATCGTCGAGAATCGGGTAAGAGTCGGGCGTGAGCGCCGCACTGCCGCTCTCGAAGTGGACGCCCTTCAGGACGAATTCTTTTTCGATCGGTCTCTCATCGGGGCATCCGTCCTCATCTTCGTACCCGTTGAACGTTTCCGGAGCATTGGGGCAGCTATCGTCGGCGTCGGGAATGCCGTCGAGATCGTTATCCAGATCCGGGCATCCATCCTCATCTTGGAAGCCATCGACGTCTTCGGGCTGAAGCGGACACCGGTCGATATCATCCGGCACGCTATCATTATCGCTGTCCTTCACGAGGTCCGGGCATCCATCCTGATCTTCCTCGCCGTCGAAATCCTCCGGCTCATTCGGGCATCTGTCGTCAGCGTCCGGTATGCCGTCCTGATCGTTATCCAAATCGGGGCAGCCGTCCAGATCCTCGAATCCGTCGATATCCTCGGCTAAATCCGGACACTTGTCCTCCAGGTCGGGGATCCCGTCGCCGTCATTATCGATATCGGGACATCCATCCTCATCCTGGTACCCATCGAGGTCCTCCGGCTGATCGGGACATTGGTCCGCTTTGTCTTTTATTCCGTCTTTATCCGTATCTTTGGGAATGATCGTTCCGCTGTGAGAGACGGACAGCCACAGGCCCCAGTCGGGGGCGCCGCTCAGCGGGGGCTTGTCACCCGAATTCAGATTGATATCGCCGGCGATCTTGAGTTCGGTGCCGCTCTTCGACGTCAGTGCGAGACCGGGCGTCAGCGTCACCGTACTTTTGCTGTAACTATCCGCATCGTACGCCAGGATTCTGGTCGTCGGATCCAAATCAGGATGCGCCTCCAGGTTGAACAGCTGCTCCCAATCGAATTCGACAAAGAACGTCACCTGTGGTGATGGGAATTCGATCGCCGCATTGAACAGGAATGCGTCGTTGAATGAGGTCTCCAGACCCGGCGGAACTGCGGGATATGCCGGTGGCCAGAAACCTGACGAATCTGGCTTGTCACTCCAGAAGATCCCATAGCCATGGTCCTCGTTCCGGTTCCACTTGTAGCCGGAGTTCAGGTGAATCCGCGTGGGTACGAAGCTCTCGAGGTCCGTAAAATCGACGGTAGCAATGCCCTCGAGGAAGAAATCGGTCGAATTGGTGGTAAATCCTCTCTTCTCACTGCCCGAAGCAAAGCTGGCACCGCCAACGGCCCCCAGCCTGATATGCGGCGTAGGGAGAGGCACCGACACCTTCCCGAGGACCTCGGTATCTCCAAGCCCGCCACGCGTGAACGTCTCGAGATCTGCATGGTTCCCCTTATCATCAGGTCTTCGGATCCAGCTGCGGCCGCTGACGCCCGCGCCGATCTCGAAGTACTCGTTCAATCCGTAGGTGAGATTCACACGGGTGACGAAGAAGTGGTAATCAACGGTGGCGCCGCCTGGTTGGCCATCACCGAAGCTGAAAACCCCTTCCCGGAGCGAGTCTCCGAACATGTGATACTGGGTCAAAACTTGAAAACTGAGCACTCCTTTACCGATCGTGTCCGCGGTCCTCGTCCGGATGAGCCCTCTCGTGCCGTTATAGGACAAACCCGCATGCGCAGGCAGGCTCGCGAACACCAATGCAGCAAAGAGGATCAAAACCGTCCATCGTTTCATCAGAACTGTCTCCTTTCTTTCCAGCTCCCTGGTATAAACCTAAGAGCTTTAAGCAAGAAGAATTCCACATCCTCGGGCGAAAAAAAAATCCGCGGTAAATTGCTGCTATGAGGGCTTATCCGGACCCGCCTCTTTCTTCTTTGCGGCACGCTTTTTCCCCTTGGCTCGAGAACGAGCAGCCTTCCCTTTTCCCTTGCCCTTTTCTTCTGGGGACGGCTCGCGCCGAGCTTCCATTCCAGCTTCGCCCTCGCCGCCGGGCTGAGACGCCTCCTCCTCTTTTTCGGCCTCTTTTTCTCCCTTTTCCGCCCTGCTGATTTCGTCCAAATAGTTCATGTGGAGTTCAAACAGAGTTTTGTTCAGAAAATCTTCTTCCTCCTTGGACAGGTTTCCCTTCGTCTTTTCCTTAACCATATCGAGCGTGTCTATGGCAAACTTCGCTTGATCCAGATCGCGCTCAATTTTTTGCGTCACTGGATTCATTACTTTTCCCAGCTGCTGCATTGCCGCGACATGAAACATCGTCACGAGATGGATGAAGAGCACGTCTCTCTCCATGCCCTCGTTTGTTCTATCCTCCATGACAACCTTCCAGCGATGAAGAAGTTCTCACGTGCAAAGAGACTCTACCCGTTGGTTCCGAGAATCATAGGTTCCTCCGTGAGAACCTGTCAAAGAAAAAAACCCGCCCTCTACGAGGACGGGTTCTCCGTCGATCTGTGGAAGATGATCCTGTTAGCTGACGCCCCTCTCGGTGCTCACCCACAGCATCGTTGCGTCATCTTTTTTCGAAATGTTCTCGTATGAGTGCTCCTCGAGACCGTTGTAATAGACCGCATCTCCCTGCGAAGTTTCATACTTCTCACCGTCAACCGTAAATAGAATTTTTCCGGACAGGACGAGGGCTGCTTCATTTCCATAATGGGTGTGAGGGTGCTCGTCCAGCGTCTTGCCCGGAGAGAGCCGGATGAATCGGGCCTGAAGCTTACCTCCAGGTATCGAAGTGGTGAGATTCTCCATCGTTCCAGCGCTGCCGAGTTTTTCCACAATGCGATCCTCGAGAGTCACGAGGGAGACATCGTTCAGTTCCACTTCCTCTATGAAATGCGCCGGATCCTTACCGAGCGCTTTTGAAATTTTCATGAGCGCGCCGAGCGTTGGCGAAGTTTTTCCTCGTTCGATCTCAGAGATGTGCGTTGCAGAGATTCCCGCCGCTGCTTCGATATTTTTGAGAGTCAGGTGCTTGCTCTCTCGCACTTTCTTTATCCGTTTTCCAAGTTCGGCTTTGTCGAGCATCTGCTTACTCCTTTGCAATGATATCCATCAATGGTTTTTATAGATGAAACGGTGGCAAGGCGACCCAGAGGAGTTTCGCCTGCGCATCGCCGATGTTACGAATGGTATGGGGCTCATGCGATTTGAAATGGATGCTGTCCCCCTCTTTCAACCGATGCCTTTCCAAACCTACATAAATCTCAACGACGCCTTTCAGGATGTGCATGAACTCTTCGCCTGTGTGCGTCAATGGTTCGAGGTCGTTTTGAATTCCGGGTTCGAGTTCCAGCTCGAGAAACGACATCGTGCTGCTCCGGATGCCGCGGGAGAGACAATTGATTTTCGCACCCCAATCTCTGTAAGAGAGCACCTTGCGGTTGTCCTTTCTCACCATGGACACTGGGGGCAGCGAATTGCTGCTCAGGAAGTAGGAAGGCTCGCTCCCCAGCGCTTTCGCGATTTTTGACAGCGCACCCACAGTGGGAGAGGTCATGCCGCGCTCGATCTCCGAGACGTGTGTGGCAGAAACTTTTGCTTTGAGTTCCACGTCTTTTAACGTAAGGTTTCTCTCCAGACGAAATCGTTTGATCCTTTCGCCCAATTCTTTTTTATTCGGCATATCGCCAGCTCCTTGGGTTATGGGCCATTAAAAAAGCGCGCCGTCAGGCGCTACCACGAGTTTCAACGTAATTTCAACTTTAATTAAGACCATGGTAAGTAAATCGCATTCTGGAATCAAGAAGAAAATAACATAATAAAGATATTTTTATATAATGTTGAAAAAATAATCAATTTTTTACACATACATGCGACAAAATGATTAATGAACGGTAGTTACTTGATTAAAATCAATCCAAAGAGCCATTGTTCGGAGAGTGGACTAATCATCTATTGCGGATAAAAAGATACTCTATCTCCACTCTATTTTCAAGATCTATTATGAAAGTTCTAGTGATTCGTTTCAGTTCACTCGGGGATTGCGTTCTCCTCTGCCCGTTTCTCTCCCATCTGAAGGCTCAAGGGGCTAGTGACGTCACGATCGTCACAAAAGCCCAGAATGTCGAGCTTTTTTCGGCCGTTCCCGGTGTGGATCGGGTCGTCGGTCTGGGCAAGAATGGGGGTATGCGAGGCCTCATCCAGATCGCAATCTCTTATAAATCAAGAGATTACGTTGTAATCGACGCTCATAACAACTGGAGGAGCCGGTTCCTGTCCCGGCAGCTGGGCGGCGCGTCGGCACGCATCCGAAAGTATTACGGGGCCCGGGTCGGCTTGATCCTTTTCAAATGGAGGGCGGATATTCCCTCGGTGAAGGAGCGTTACAGTGATCTCGGGAGATTTTTGAGCCTTCCGGCAATGCACGGTGATCAGGGACAGTTGGAGCTTCCTGCCTCGGTCGAGCAACGGGTATCCGAGATCCTCGCCCCATACGAAGGCGACTTCATTGCGGTCGCTCCCGGCAGCCGGTGGCCGATGAAACGGTGGCCCGAGGATCGTTACACCGAATTGTTGAAAAGAATCTGCGACCAGCATGGATTCAATGTGATGCTTCTGGGGGATGACACGGACGAGGCAGTCTCGCTGGCGATCGAGTGGGCTATTGGACCCAAGGTGCTCAATCTCACGGGCCGGACCGGGATTCTTGAAGCGGCCGGCTTCATCGAACGATCAATATGTTTTATCGGCAACGATTCGGGCCTCATGCATCTTGCCGAGATCATGAAGGTCCCGGTGATCGCGCTGTTCGGGCCGACGGTCGAGGCATTCGGGTATTACCCCTCGCTACCGGAGAGCAAGGTATGCGAGCGCAATCTTTCTTGTCGGCCCTGCTCGCGAAATGGCTCGCGCTGGTGTTTCAAAGGCACGCAGGAATGCCTGCGAGAGATTCCGGTGGATGCGGTGGAAGGCGCGTTTCACGATTTGCTTCGTGGTGAGGGGCCCCGGAGGTACGTGCTTCCCTGAGCATGTCTCGTTGGAGTGTTTCGAGTGATGGCGCACCCGGTTTCAAAAGCACTGTACAACGCCGTGGCTCTCCCGCTGGCGAGGGCGGGCGCCCTGGCTGCCTCTCCCTTTCAAAGCAAGATCCGCGACGCACTCCATGGAAGGAAGGGCTGGAAAAGCCGTTGGCGGCAAGCGGCAAGCGGGTTTTCCAGGCAGCCTGTCTGGTGCCACGTCTCGAGTGTCGGGGAGTATGAGCAAGCCAGACCCGTTATATCGGCGCTCAAGAGAGATTTTCCGGACATTCCCGTTGTGCTCACCTTTTGCTCCCCATCCGGCTATCGTTTCGCCCTCAAAAGAGAATCGCTCGATTACGACAACAACATCAAGCTCATCGATTACCTCCCCATTGATACGAGAGGGAACGCCCAGCTTTGCATCCGCCTCTTGAATCCTCGCTTGATCGTATTCGTGAAATTCGACCTGTGGCCCAACGTGATCTGGGAGGCAAATTCCCGAGGGATCCCAACAGTCCTGATCGATGCGACTCTCAGCGCGTCCTCACGCCGGCACACCGGCATCGGGCGCCGGTTCTACCGCGCCGTCTACGACCACATCGACAAAATCCTTGCAATCGGCGCTGCGGACGCGGACAGGTTTCTCACCTCGGCGCCGGGGCATCCCGGCGTGTCGATTGCCGGCGATACGAGGTTCGACAGGGTTATGGAGAGGCGAAAGGCAAGCATCTCGCTCGATGTCGATCTTCCCGAGGGACCGGGACTCCGGATCCTCGCGGGGAGCACATGGCCAAAGGACGAAGCGCAGATTCTCGGAAGCCTCGCCCGGATTCTAAAAGAAAATGGTGGTCTCTGCCTGATCATCGCCCCTCACGAACCCACGACCGAGCGGGTATGCTCGCTGATTTCATGGGCTGCGGAGAACGAGCTCAGTGCCGATGCATTGAGCCGAGGCGGTGACACGAACCGCCGGGTGACGGTTATAGATTCTGTGGGGATCCTGGCCGAACTGTACTCCCGGTGCGATATGGCTTATGTGGGGGGCAGCTTCTCGACAGGGGTTCACAGCGTGATTGAACCGGCCATTATGGGGATACCCGTCCTTTTCGGTCCGGTTCACAGCAACTCCCTCGAAGCCCTCGAGCTCCTACGATGCGGCGGCGCCGCTGCGGTGATGGGCCCCGAAGAGGTCTACGAGACGGTCTCATCCTTGGTCTCCAACACCGAGAAGCGCTCTTCGATGGGGGATGCGGCGAGATCCTATGTGCAATCGCAACTCGGCGCCACAGAGCGGTGTATGGAGGCCATCGCAGAATACCTTTGACTTTCCCTGCAATTGGAGTATGTATAAAGTCTCGTTGGCTCCGATGCTTTTTGCCGCCCAACGTGACGGCCAACGGTATGGACCATTGCCCGCTCGGGCGAGCCCGCCATGCCCGGTGCCGTATATCCTCCGCTGGCACAAGGAATAGGACTTTAATTGGGAGCAAGTTCTTGGATATACCCGCGCATCCTGATTATATCCAAATCGAGACGAACGTCGCGTGCAACGCAGAATGCCCGTTCTGTCCGCAGAACGAGCTGGTGCGCCGCCCCAAAACGATGCGGAACGATGTGTGGAAAAAGATCGTCGACGAGACGAGAGGGCTCGGGATCACCTACCGCCCGTTTCTCGTGAACGAGCCCCTCACGGACAGGCGCCTCGGCGAGATCATGCGCTACATCCGGCGGGACGATACCGCGAAAATCGAGCTCAACACGAACGGCGAACTGCTGGACCGCGAGTTCGCGCTGGAGATCCTCGATGCGGGAATCGATGTGATGCGTTTTTCGATCGATGGTTACTCGGAGGAAACGTTCTCACGAGCACGAATCGGTCTCGATTTTCGGAAAACGATCGACCGAACGCTGGACTTCGTTCGTTTGGCGCGCGAGCGCAACGGAGCCAATCGGATCGAGGTCCGAATGATCGAGACAGAGGAGACGCGCCCAGAAATCGATGACTTCAAAAAGTTCTGGAAGAAGGCAGGAGCGGAACCGGTGATTACCACACTGTATCATTGGCCTTGGGAACCGGGCGTTCGGAGTGTACAGCTCCCCTGCATCAAGGTTCTCAAGGAAATGTTTTTCCTGGTCAATGGTAAGGCGACGCTCTGCTGCTGGGATACACACGAAAGGGCAATCATTGGCGATGTGACCCGGGAGCACACGCTGGATATCTGGACCGGCGCGATCAACAGGCGTTTCCGAAGCCTGCTCGCGGAAGGCAGGCGCGATCAGATTCTTCTCTGCTCGCGGTGCGACGCGTACAAAGATCGCGAGTTCGAGGGTTTCCCCTCCTACGCCTCCCAGGGATAGCTCCCCTCCCTCACCAGCACCGGTATATCCCCTGTGAAATCGACGATCGTAGAGGAAAAGGTTTGAGGAACTTCCTCCGAAGTCACGATCAAATCGACCTTCTTCCCGAAATTCCGAGCAATCTCTTCGATATCTCGAAGCGGCGGTTCCCCCACCCGGTTCACGCTGGTGGAGATAACCGGCTCGCCCGCTTCCTCGATGATCGGAAGCAGGGGCGGGAAATAAGGGATGCGGAGCGCTATCGTGTCGCCAACCCACTCAGGACAGTTGTCACCGGCCGGTAATATTGCGGTGAAAGGAGCGGGCCAGGTACTGTCGAGAAGGTCTTTATCCGCGCACCCCCACGAGGCGATGTATCGTTCCACCATCGCGATCCCGCTCGCAAGATGAAGAAACTTTCGCTCCTCACCGTTCCCTTTGATCGAGACGATCCGATAGAAGCCATCTTTGCTGGTAAGGAGCGCGCTGAATCCGTACAGCGTGTCGCTTGGCAGAATGATCACCTGGCCGGACCGAAGGGCGGAAACGATCTGCGCGTGCGCGCCCTCATCATCCATATTCATTCTCTTTGTTTCCACGATGAAGGTGGAGTAGCGGGGAGCTTTTCAAGTGGGTATTCCGCTTGACCATTATCAACCGGATTCCTGCGCGTCCCGAAACTCCCGAAGCTTTATGGAGAGCGCCTCATCGCCGAGCGCCAGTATCCTCGCGGCGAGGTGTGCAGCATTTTGGGGTCCGTTCGAGCCCAAACCCACGGTCGCCACCGGCACTCCCCCCGGCATCTGCACGATCGCCAGCAGGGCATCTACTCCTTGTAGAGGCCCCGCTGGTACTGGAATCCCAATCACCGGGCGAAGCGTCAGTGACGCGAGCACCCCGGGCAGCGCAGCGCTGAGACCGGCCGCTGCAATAAATAACAGAATCCCTTTCTGCTCGGCATCTTTGACATAGGCGCTCAGCTTTTTCGGTTGGCGATGCGCTGAGAGCACTCTCTTTTCCCAAGGAATCCCAAGGGAGTCCAATTGGAGGAAGAGGTTTTTCAAATGCTCTTCATCGCTCTTGCTCCCCATTACAACGGCGACCAGCGGCTTGTCGGCGGCCATTTTCCTTTTCCCTTTCGTTTGCTGTCCGTACCAAAGTGCCGGCCCGAACCGTCCTCGAATCGATCAAATTGGAGCTCGGATCAACCTCTCAAATTGTACCCTGAACGGCACGGTACCCAATGTCTTTTCGCCAGTAGGCGCCCTCGAACCTCGTTTTTTCGATCCCATCGTACGCCCGCGCCAGTGCTTGCTCGAGCCCGGGCGCCCAAGCCGTAACAGCGAAAACCCTCCCTCCCGATGTGACAAGGCGGCCCTCTTTTTCAGCCGTTCCGGCATGGAACACCACTCGGTCCTCATCGTCCACCGCAGCGAGTCCTTCGATAACAAATCCTTTTTCGTAGCTCCCTGGATAACCTGCCGAAGCAACCACAACGGTCGCTGCGGCACGATCTCCGTGGATCGCGATCCCTTCCTGCAGTTCGTCCGAGGAGGCATTGTACAGCACGTTGAGGAGATCGTCGGCGATCAGCGGGACAACCGCCTGCGTCTCCGGATCCCCGAACCTCACGTTGAACTCGAGCACTTTAGGGCCTTCGGAAGTCAGCATGAGACCCGCATACAGCAATCCTTTGAAGGGAGTCCCTTCCATCTCCATTCCCTGGAGGGTGGGTTTGACGACCGTTTCGAGAATCAAGGATACCTCTGCGTCTTTCAAACGGGGCACGGGAGCATAAGCGCCCATTCCTCCCGTGTTGGGACCCCTGTCGCCGTCATGAATCCGCTTGTGATCCTGCGACGGTGGCAGCATCAGTGCTTTTTCGCCACTACAAATTGCGTGTATCGAGGCCTCCTCGCCTTCCAGACATGATTCGATCACAATCCGGTCCCCGCTGGCACCAAACTTCTTCTCTCTCATGATTCCATGGATGGCATTCGAGGCCTCCTCGCGGGATTGGGCGACAATAACTCCTTTCCCCGCCGCGAGACCATCCGCTTTTACGACCAGCGGCGGTGCCTTTTTATCCAGAAATCGCTCGGCCGCATCCGGGTCGTCGAATATTTCGAAATCGGCTGTAGGAATACCATGTCGTCTCATAAACTGTTTGGCGAACACCTTGCTGCCCTCGAGACGGGCTGCAAGCGCGGAAGGGCCGAAACATCTCAGGCCCTCCCCGGTGAACCGATCAACGATGCCGGCAACGAGAGGCGCCTCAGGACCGACGATGGTCAGGTCCACCGAGTTCTCCTTTGCAAACCCAACCAACGATTCGATGTCGGCTGGATCGATAGGAGGATTCTCCCCGAGAACCGCAGTCCCTCCGTTGCCCGGTGCAGTGTATAGAGCGCTGAGCTCCGGGGACTTGGACACCGCCCATCCCAGAGCGTGTTCGCGCCCGCCGCCGCCAACGATAAGGACTTTCACGTTCTTCCTCCTTGCTGAGCTTTGATCAGCGTACTGCTCCCATAGGGAATAAGACCAATCTTCGTTGCACGTAGGGTTTCGAGCGCTCCCGCGATGAATACTTCGATGTTTTCACACGGCTCGAATCCGAATTTATCTAAAATACCCCTGTCCAACTTCGAGACCATGCCGATCCTGAATCTATCCATCAATCCATGCAGGGAAACGGCTGTTTGGTAGTTTCCTTCGTACTTTTTGTACGCGATTTTGAGGAATTCATTCCTCGGCATATCAAACGCTTTTTCGAGGCCTTCCGATCCCACCCCTTCGGAGCACTCGGTGATAAACAGCACGGAACCTTTTTCTGTAACCGCCGAAGACGCGTGTTTCAGAGCTTTGTGGCTCTGGAGCAAATTGATATCGTATGGGAATCCGCCCGGGCTGAGGACAACCACGCGGTACGGTTCATCAATCGAACACGTATAAAGCGAAGCGTACTTATCGCACGCCTCAACATGCGATCTCAGCGGCGATCCGGTATTTATGAAGGCTATGTTGCCCAGGTGGTCGCTAAAAAAATTGATCGCAAACAGTCCGCTCAACGGGGCCAGCGCCTCGCACATGTCCTCGTGGATGGGATTCTTCTCCAGCGAACCGGGCTTGCAAAGCGGATTGAGTTTTACAGGGGAAGAATCGAGAAGACTCAACCTGTGATTGGCGAGGATCGACGCTCGATCCGAACATCCTGGGAGAATCAGTTTTCGCCCGCCGCCGAATCCGGCGAAATAGTGAAACGATACGGGTGCGACGAGCAGCACCAGGCCCGCTTCTTTGATTGAGCGATTGACGCGCACAGGTGTTTTGCGCGACGTAAGCACCAGCGCGCTCATTACTGAATTATCGTTGCAGTCGTGTTCCTCTACGGTGATCCCAACGAAATCCTTCGTTTTGAAAAACTGCTTCTCTTCCTTGGTGAGTTTTCTATGAGTACCCCTTGCTACGAGCACCTTGATGCGGTTGGGCGTTAGACCGATATCTTTCAGGTGCCGGACGCACAACGGGAGGATTCGCTTTGTGCCGCCGCCGCGGGTGAGATCTGAAACTAGAATTAAAACGTTGTTCGCCCTCTTGACGCAACTTTCGAGGGGGGGCGAATCAATGGGGTCGGCGCAGGCTTGCCGCAATGCTCCTTCGGCGTCGTCGAGAGGAACGATTTCTTTCGGAGTGAGGAAATCCACATGCACACCGTCAGGAATCCTCACCGATATTCGCTCTTTGCCGTATGGAAGGTCAAAGAACATGTTTTAGGTTCCCGCGATGCGGGTCCCTTTCTCCCCTTCGAGTGCAGCGCTCAGATCGCCGGACCGACAGATCAATACGGTTTTGCCGCCCGATCGAAGGAACTCCACGGCCGCCTCTATCTTCGAGCCCATGCTCCCGGGAGGAAACTCGCCGTCTTGCAATAGACCGGCCGCCTCATCCACAGAAATATCCCGGAGCGGTTGAGCGTTCGGCGTTCCATAGCCCTTATATACGGCGTCGACGTCCGTCAATATGAGTAATCGCTCGGCACGCAGGTCCCTGGCGAGAACGGAAGATGCGAGATCCTTGTCGATGACCGCTTCTGTGCCGAGAAGCCGGTTCTTCTTTCTGATGACAGGGATCCCTCCCCCTCCGACAGTGATGACAATCATCCCGGCTTCGATCAACTTTTGGACGACGGGCAACTCGATGATCTCCAGTGGCCGGGGGCTTGGAACGACGCGCCGGTATCCCTTCACGCCGTCGTCAACCACGCTCCAATCCTTTTCCCTTTCCAGCTCGATGGCTTCTTCTTTCGAATAAAAGGGACCGATAGGCTTCACGGGCTTTTTGAAAGCCTGATCGTCCGCGCTCACCAGGACCTGAGTGATCAGGGAGACAACTTCCCTCCGAACATTTCTCCGCTCGAGTATATTTCGCAGCGTTTGTTGGATCATGTAACCGATGCCGCCCTGAGAATCGGCACCACAGACATCCAGAGGCATTGGTGGGATGATGTCTTTCGCCGCTTCGTTCCGCACAACGATGTTTCCAACGATCGGACCGTTCCCGTGCGTCAGAACGACATTCCGCCCGCTCTCGATGAGATCAGCGATCTGATCCATCGTTCGCTGCGTAATCGAAAACTGCTCGGTAATCGTCCCCCCCGAGCCTGCGGGAAGAATCGCGTTCCCTCCCAATGCGATGACGTCCAGTTTTTCCATGTTGCTCGATATCTCCGGATTCGGCTGGATACTCGAAACGGACCGCTAAGGGGCTCGTTTAACCAAGCACCTTGGCGATCTTTTCCAGCGCCCTGCGGATGTTATCCTGTGAGTTCGCGTATGAAAGACGGATGTAACCTTCCCCAAATGCACCAAAAGACGTGCCGCTCAAAACCGCCACGCCGGCTTCCTCCATCAGCATGGTTTCGAGTTCTTTCGATCCTCTTTTCGTCCCCTGAATATTCGGAAACACATAAAACGAACCCAAGGGCAAATGACAGCGAAATCCAGGGATCTTGTTCAAACCTTCCACAATGAGATCCCGCCTCACCCTGAACTCCTCCACCATGGCCTTGGTAGCATGCTGTGGGCCTCTAACGGCCTCGATCCCGGCCATCTGCGTGAAAGAGCACGTGCAGCTGTTCGAGTTCGTCTGGAGCTTTGCGATATCGGGTGCAATGTTCTCCGGAATCACGCCAAAGCCGAGCCGCCACCCGGTCATTGCATACGTTTTCGAGTGGCCTTCAATCATAATGGTCCGCTCGGGCATCCCCGGTATCGTGTAGATGCTCTCGTGTTTCTCTTCGTAGATGATCTTCGAATACACTTCATCGGACAAGACATAGAAGCCGTTCTCCATTGCGGCTTCAGCGATCCCCTCGAGAATCTCCCTCGAGAGGACACCCCCCGTTGGATTCTGCGGGGAGTTGATGATGCAGAGCTTGGTCTTCTCTGTCACAAGAGATTTGAACTTATCCAAATCGAACGAGAATCCCTTTTCCTCTTCTAGAGGAATCGGAACGGGTTTGCCTCCTACATAATTGATCATGCTTTCATAGATGGGGAAACCGGGATTCGGATAAATCACTTCGTCCCCTGGATCGACCAGAGCGAGCATGGTGAAAAACATGATCGGTTTGGCGCCGGGAGTAATGACTATCTGATCTGGTGAAGTATCAACCCCTCGATTTTTGGCAACGTACTCAGCGAAGGCCTCTCTCGCTTGAGGCAGCCCGGCAGACGGGCCGTAATGGGTGTATCCCTCTTTGAGCGCCCGGACGGCCGCTTCTTTTATGTTATCGGGTGTGTCGAAATCCGGTTCGCCGATTTCGAGGTGGATGATCTCGCGGCCCTCGGCTTCCAGTTCTTTGGCGCGGGCCAGCACGAGAAATGCCGTTTCCGTCCCGAGATCGTCCATTCTCTTTGCAAATACTCTCTTGCCCACTTTCGTCTCCTCTTCGGCTTTTCAAAGCTATAAAAATGCCTATTGTCGGAGCCGGGAGCTCCCCGGCACCGAAAAAGAAAAAGCGCATCGGTCGCGCGCGCTATCGTGGCATGCCCCGCACGCCACTCTCCCCGAGCCTTGAGCGTAGCAGGATGATATTTCTTTGTCAAACTATCAATTCAATAGCAAGATGCCTGCAATCGACAGTATATCAGCCGGTTGAAGGCGCCCGCCAGGGTTGGAGCTTCTCGCGGCATGCTCCCCTTCGGGACCGCTGCCATCCGTTGAATTCACTTCTGAAATCAATTGCCGTGCTGCCACCGCGTCCGGGAGGCTTTCAATCCCACAGGCGCTGAACTCCCGAAAGGTTCTTGACTCTCAAGAGGCTCCTCGCTTCCTCTGGTCCATCCCCTCCCGATGGGCTCTTCATTCCCCGGGTCCATCACCCCCTCCAGCGCATTCCCACGTATAATCGGGCCTCTTTCTCCCAGGGCTTTCCGTAGTAGCCCAGTATCTCGCAGGAGGAGGAAGCTTTGATCACAACACGCAGAGATACATCCGAGCCATCCCGATAGACCATCGCGAGATACTCGAAGGCTCCTATGCCCGGACGGGAGACGAACGCGCTCCGCCCGGAAGCCAGCGTGTAGTTCGACGCCCTCCATATGGCTTCGAACCGCCTCCATGAGAGCCTGGCGCCTGCTGCAATCAGAATGCCGCTGATCCTTCCTCCCGGCCCAATTCTCAGGTTCACGCGGAGATTGTGGGTCAGCGCTCCCCTTGGATCGTATGCCCACCGGAGGCGGAGGCGGCTTTCGCTCGATGCGTTCACGGCGGGTGCAGTTTCCAACTTGGCCGACCCGAACGCGGTTTTCCACGCCTCGACATGCGACACCGATCCTTCCCAAATCTGAGCGTTTTTCCTGCGCACGCGAAAAAATAGAGAGCACCGCCGGTAGCGGGTCACGCCGGCCGCTCTCCGGAGCGACCTGTCATGGACCGATAAGATCGCCTTGACACGGCCGATTCGCTTTCCCCACCGGAGGGTCCCTCCTTGAAGCATCTTCGACACCCTCAGCAGCCCGTTGACCGAACTGCCGAATCCTTTCGGAGCAGGCTGGTTGAACAAACGGATCCACCATTCACCGCCGCTCCTTACTGCAGCTCCCGCAACAAAACACAATTGACCTCCCAGCAGTGCCATTTCTCCTGAGAAACCCTCGATCCCGGCTTTTCCACCCGACAGTTTTCCAGGCCGCCGTGTTCCCAGCGCAACCGATACGGCCGCCGGCACGGCATCATTGGCACTTCCCGCCCTCATGTTGGGCAGTTCCATCCCTCCTGCGAGTCCCACCCACCACCCCCTTAGCGGAAGCGACACGGAGAGCCAGCACTCATCCCGCCTCGCTCCCGTCTCGGCATCCGGGCGCCGCCAAGTAAGCGCGCCGACATGGATCACTCCGGGGTTAACTTGTATCGCAGCAGCTTTGGTTTGTTCCCAACGCGACAGCGAGGGTGCCGCCCTGAACGTTCCCCAGCGCTTTCCAAAGCAGCGCGGAGCTGCATCAGGGTCCCTCCTTCCGAGCACGAGCCCTTCGCCGAACGTCGCCCTGAGGTTCCCCACGGCAATCGTCTCCACCGGCCCGAGATCGCCCACCCGGGCGAATCCGATCGCCTGCTCCTCGCTTCTTCTGAATCCCATGGATAGTAGCGTTTCGAATTCGAGGGTCGCTTTGACATCGGAGCGGTAGCCCCAAACGCCCTCGGCTTGCAGGCAACGAAGGACTTTCGACATCGCCGAAAGACGTGATGCTTCAGGAGACCCTGCCTGCGCACGGCCGTGCGCGAGATCTTGTATGGATGCATCCCGCTCTTTTTTTGCGAGCCGTATCCCGGAAGAAGGTCGATCCGAATAGCCCGGCGGTTCCTCAAAGAGTATTTCCTCATCGACAGAGGACCCGGCCGCAGCGACCGCATGCTCGACCTGTGCGACCGAATCTTCCGCGGTGGCGGCAAACGGACGGCGCTCGAGACGCAGCGAACTGCCGCCTGTTTCCGTCAGGCTTGCGTTCCGCGCGGTCGAACCGAGCGGACCTGCACACCCAACCGACAACAGCAGATAAATGCCAATGCTTACAAAAAAACAAATCGGTTTCCCCATCCTAACGCCTCCACTTCACAAACACCCCTTTGGAGACACCGAGCACTGGGTGGAACAGCACGCAGACGTCGCAATTAAGCGAGCTGCCGCCGATCGACACGGCGGCTTTTACCTGTTCCGTTGCATCGTCGTATCCCAGCGACCCCGAGCACAGCCATCCGAGATAAACGGAGGCACCGAATCCCACACTTACCGTCCCCCACCGATCCAGGTGGCAGGATGATAAAGCGGAGAAAAAGCGGGCCGGTTTTGCAGCGAAGCAAACCGACATGTCCGCGCCTGGGACCGGATGTCCGTACACACGCAAGTTCTCGATCGACCAACCGAGCGAGACGCTCCGGGAGAGAGCGGCCAGCATATACCCTGTCACCGTTGCGATGCTCACCTGCTCCATTCGGGCAACATCCACAACGGATCCATCGAGCGTCCCGGCGAGCAGAATGTCACCCGGGAGCTCAAAAAAAGCAGTGACACCTGCGCTCTTGAGGACACCGATGGGCGCGGACAGAAACGCTCCGGACAGCGCCAGTCCCATCCGCGCGCCTTCGAAGGTGAACCGCAAGCCGTCCAGGCGCAAATCCGGGATCCCATAGAGCTGGATTTCTCCCGCTTCGAGCGCGATGCGGCTCGACGGCTCCGTCGCCGGCAGCGACCGATCACGAGCGAACACGCCGATCGTCCCCAATACGCGTTCTTCCGCATTTTGAAAGCGGGTCCTCGTCATCCCACTCGCTTCTCCAGCGAGCAGCTCACCCATCATCACTGCCGCCACAACGAGCATCACCAAATGAAGAGATCTCGCAGTTGGCGGCTTGGCAGTTACGGAACGCCGTCCGCTGCAGCCGCCGCTTGGAGCGGCAGAGCGAACCAGCGCTGCACTCGATTTAGTTCCGGCGCTTGCTTCCACATCCCACCACCACCTTTTCCACGCCAATCCTTGCACCCTGAGCGGAATAAAACTCGCAAGCAACGATGTAAAAGCCCGGAGTAACGATGCGTTCCCCATCGCGGGTTCCATCCCAAGCGAACACATGCGGAAAATCGGACGCTGCACCGATTGTCTTGAGCTTCCGGCCTTCGATATCGAAGGCGACGACGACGGCGCGCGTAACGGCCGTTTCCGGATTTACCGTGATCATTAGCTTCTCGCCCTCGATGGGAACGAAGGGATTCGGAGTTAGCGACACCGTTCCCTTGCGGGGACGTTCAGTGAGACCTGCGGAGTTGTTGCGGCCGGGCGTTCCCCCGGCAGGATCTCGCGAGAGGATCCACACCGCCGTGGCGCTACCTGGAAAGAGGTCCACGCGCTCGAGGCTTTTCCCTCGGGTATCCGAAGGTTGCGGCGGGTATGCGACGGCATCCACTGGAAGCCGCCATGCATCACCAATAATCACCGAATCGGCCACCCCACCGCTCCCGGACCGGTTGAGGGTTGGCCAGGCCCCCTCGACCTCCACGGCCAGGGAAAAAGAGAGGGATGGAAAACAGGACACCAGCGCGTCCCTATCAGGTGTGAGCACCAGATAACCGCCGGGATCGAGGATGTTCGACTCCGACAAAACGAGGGAAAATGTGTGGGCTCGATCTCTCAGGTAATGTCCGCCGATGTCGTAGGGCTCGGTGCCCGCGTTGTACAGTTCGACATATTGAGGGCAGATATCCTTCGGACAGCTCATCACCTCACTGATCAGCACGCCAGGAGTCCCCGCTCGTCGTACGAGGTTCAGGACATTGTTCCCGGTCCGCTCGTCCGCCGGATAGAGAGCGTTCACACGCAGATAGTGATAGCCGCCTGCGAGATCGATGGTGAAACCGATTTCGATTTCCGCTGCAGGCGGGATTGCCTCTGCATTCGAAGATTGGCCTGCAAGCACGAGAGCGGCCCCGGTCGAATCCCATAACTGAATTTGGACGGCATGCTCTCCGACCGGTTCCACGCCGTCGTTTCTTAGAACGAACCGGACATCTTCAACGGCCCCCTCTTCCACCACGGCGCGGGGATCCACTCCTTTGGCAAGGGCGAGCGAAACGTCTTTTCTCGGAACATTGAAGCGCCCCGGCGAAGGCACCATCGAATGGAAATCCGCTCGATTGTTGTCCGTATCCCTGCCGTCCGGTTTTCTTCCGAGGCTCTCCCCTGCGGATACTCCTGGAGCGCTTTCTCCCTCCACGTATTCCGGATCATCGAGATCCCCGTAGCCGAGGAGATCCATGGGCCCGGTGGGAGCGATAAGACGAACGGCATCAGGACCGTTCTGCAGATTCAACTCGAGCACGGCGTCGGGGCGTGGCGTAACCGCTCCTCCGCCGATCACAAAAAGTCCCCCGGGCGCAATAGAATCCAGCGGTCCGGCCTGCCAAATTGACTCCCAGCCCGAACCGGCTCCGTTGTGAAACTCGATTGCGTATCCATCGAGGCCGAGCGGAATCGAATCGGTTTGTATCAGCTCGATGAATTCGTGCCCAGCGTCCTTCCCGGGGTGGTCGTAGTAGAGTTCGTTGATCCGAACGGCGCCTGGCGCTCCGAAAGGAAAAATCGATAGAACGAAAGAAAAGCAGACGGCAAGCACGAGGGGCATACGCGAATGCCGCCGCAGAATGCAGATGAAGATAAACAGCCGTGTCGTGGGAGGAAAGAAAAGAGAAGGGTTCCACATCCACACCACCTCCCAACCCAATCCCGAGCATTATACCGCCCGGAATTTCAGAAGCAAGAAAAAAGTGTCGCGTTAAATCATTCCCACCCGCTTTCTGATGATCCACTCCACACTCAACAACAGCACGATGATCGTAAATGCCAGGATCGTCGTTCTAGCAGACAGTTCGGAAATCGACGCCACCTTTCGTGATCGCAGCGGAATTTCTTCCGTGAGCGCTTCGAAATCTTCGGCTTTTCCGTGCGCTCCCCCCGACCTCCTCGACAGCGCAGACAGTGCCGCCCGGTCCTGCCGAACGTCGCGGAACTCGACGGAAACATCCGATATCCTCACCTCGACCGGACGACTCGTGATCGTTCGCTCGGGAAGCTCCGCCTCTCCGCGGACAAGATACCGGCCCGGAGGAAGCGTGGATATCTCCGCACGGAAGCGCGTGCTCTGCACGCTTTCGCGTCCCATCGAAAAACGCTCGAGAGGCACTTCCTGGCCGTTTTCACCGAACCGCGACACTTCGAGCTTTATCGGAACCCCGGTGACCGGCTGCATTTTTTCATTGAACACTTCGGCCACAAACACGGGACTCTCCCCGGCATCGAACACGTTTTTCTTAGCCGTCAGAAAGAACCGCTCGGTTTCCTCGCCCCTGGCCAGCACGTCGAGCAGCCGGGACATCACCTCGTCGTATACCGTATTACCGTCCGACAGAAATTTCCATCGCCACAGCGGCCCTGCACTGACGACGGCCACGCGGCCTTTCCCGAGCGTTTGGTATGAAACGGCGGGCGTCCTGCGTTCCATCGTTTCCAACAGCACTTCCGCACCCGTCTTCGGCAACAACGGTATGAACGAACCGAGGAGCGGGCTGCGTTCCTGCCAGTCTTTCTGCCCCAGAAGCGGGAGCAGCTGGGCGGTAATCGGGTTGGTTCCGGCCTGCGGGCCGAGTGCCAAGCTGGTGTAACGAAGATCAAAATGGAACGGGAGTGTGCCCCTCACCGGGAGCACACGTTCCAGACGCCTCCAAGCCAGGGGTGTCGAAAAGAGCGACGACGGCCCCGGCAGTACGAGCAGCCCGCCGCCTCTTTCCCTCACAAACCGCTCGATCGCGGCGGCAGTAGATTCGCTGAGGAATCTGTCCGAAACGGACCCGATGACCAGCGCGTCGCTCTCGTTCAAATGGGAGAGAAAACGATCCGGCGGCAGGATCTTCCCCGAGGGAGGGGAAGCCCGCCCTTCGAAAGCAATCACAACGAAATCGAGACTCTCGTCCTTGCGGAGGAGGTCTGTGAGAAAATGCAGCTCCCAGTCCGGCCGCAGGTCTACAATGAGTACCTTCACTTCGGCTTTCTCCGCTTCTATGACGATGTCCCGGCGGTTGTTTTCCAGCTCCGCGTCATACCCATCCACTCCAACTTCCAGAACGAAATGGCGCCTCCCCTGCTCGGGAAATTCCAGCGGTATCTTTTCGGTGATTTCTCGATTGACTGAACTCACTACCGAGTCCTTTTTGAAAACTACCGTTCCACCCTCCAGGAGCCGCAGCTGGATCCGTTTCATTCCATCACCCGAGTAAAAGAGCATGGCGTCGATGGATGAACGGGACGGTGTCCGCACCACAGTAGGGTACGAGACTTCCCTGATGCGGACGTCATCCGGGGATGCCGTGTCGCCAACACCCAAAGCAAAAACAGGTACTGGAGGGAGGGAACGACGCAGAAGCCGTTTGTCCGTTTCCACACCGTCCGTAATCAGGACGAGCGCAGAGACGTTTTCACCTTCATACTTTTCATAGGCTTGCTGCAGCGACCGGACGATGCTTGTCCCTTGCCCATCCGGGGAAAGGGAGTCGCCGCGCGACGGTACCAGGTCGCCGGCGAAGAAGACCTCCTGGTAGAGGCCGCCCCGCTCCTCGACGCTCCGTTTCATATGCGCTGATAGGTCCAGAGCAGCCTTGAACCTCGTCGGTCCTATGCCGGGTTCCCAGCCGTCCGCGGGCAGCGACATGCTCGCCGATCGATCGATGAGCGCAATGACCCAGCCCGGCTCTGTTTTCTCGCCTCGACGGATGCATCTGGGATCCATCAACAGAACGATGAGTACCAGAAACGCTGCACTCCGCAGTGAGGTTAGAACTGCCCTCAGCCAGCCCGACAACGATGGGGTCGTCCGGTAATAGGCGAGCTGAGCGATGAGAAGCAGAACCAGCGCAACGATGAGCACCCAGTATTGAAAAGCAAAACCAATGGATGCGAGTACGGTCGCGTGCATGGGCGGTATATATCTAGGCTCCTTCCAAAGCGAGAACATCGAGAAAAGGTGACACCGCGCGACAGAATGCGCGTTAATGCCGACGGTTCCCGTTCGTTGTAAATATAAAGGGGAGGATCGAAAAGATTAAGCGGTTTCTCGAATTGAAGTGCCTGGTTAATCCGGCATAGAGACCTGCTTGAATGCTGTTACAGCCGACTTGGTGTCCGGATAGCTTTCGAGGATCGAGTGGAACTCGAGAAGCTGGAACACTTCATGGACGTCCCCTATCATTCCTGCGAGTTTCAGGTCCCCACCGTTGCTCCGGATCTCCTTGATTTCGCCGATAAATATCCCCCAACCCGCCGAACTAATATAGGTAACGCCGGACAGGTCGACGACGATCTTATACTGGTCTCTTTTCAGCAAGTTGTACAGCGCATTCTCCAGCTCGCCGGCGGTTGTGGTATCCAGATAGCCGCTGACCTGCAGAATCGAGACTTCTCCGTGATCCTTACCGGATATGACGCTAACTACGATGCCGTCGACTGTCATCCGATCCCTCTTTCACCGTTCGGAAGTCCTTGGTAACCTATTTCCTCTTCGTTTCAGGACCTTTCTCCACACCGCTCATGAAATCACGAAGCGCATCTTCCTTTGAAGAGTAAGGTTTGAGGATGTTGTGGAACTCGAGAATCTCAAAGACTTCCCTCACTGCGGGGTTCATCTTCGCCAGTTTGATATCCCCACCGTTTCGCCGAACGCGTTTGATCTCGCTAATGAAGATCCCCCAACCTGCTGAGCTGATATAGTTCACCCCGCCGAGATCAACGACGATCTGGTAGCACCTGTCGTTGATAACGCGCTCGATGGCTTCCTCGAGCGTCGCAGCATTCGTGGTCTCGATCGAACCCTTGAGGGTGATGAGGGCCACCGGCACTTTGCCATTAAGCTTTTCTTCTGAAATTATCAGCTTTTCCATAATAGTCCTGGAGCTAACCGGAATAGATGCAAAAGTTAGTCCAGAAGTGCCCTCAGAAGAAGGTGGATTCCCTGCCTGTCGTTCTCGGATAGTTTCAGGTTTTTCTCGGCTTTTTTGAAGTCTTTATTTATTTTGAGAGCCTCCTTGAAGGATAAATTCGCCTTATCGATAAAGAGCTTGCATTTTGCAGTGTACAAAACGCCAAGATCATTCCGCAGGTCTGCAAAATTGGGGTTCGCTTCCAGCGCCCGCTGAGTCTTGTCGATATACCGGTCGATGTCCTCTTCGGTGAGATTCTCCGAGTCGAACTTCAAAATCAGGTAGAGGTCGAGAGAGAGGTTGTCCGTTATGAACTTCGAACTCTCCTCCTGGATCTTTGAGAGTATCTCCCAGACTTTGTCGTACTGCCCGTCCTTGGCTGCAGCCAACGCTTCGTTGAACTCAGCGACATCCAAAGAGGGCTTGAGCTGCACAACCATTTGGAGGATTTTCACCAGCCTACTCGGCAGTTCCTTTGACAGCTCGAAATCATCCTTTTCGATCACATTCAAACACAGAGCCATGGCCAGGTTCATGTACGCTTCGACGTAATACTTGTTGAGATCGATCGCTTTCTCGAACTCGTTTACCGCATTCCTGCAACGCTTGAGGCCTAGGTACGTACGACCCAGGTCGTTGTGGAGATCGGGGTATTTGGGACTGATCTCGAGCCCGTGCTGGAACGCACGGAGCGCCCGATCGTGATCACCCAGATCGAGCAGACAATTTCCAAGGATCGAAAAGGCGGTCGAGTCCTTCACACCGAGCTTGATCGCTCGAACCACTTCGGCCATTGCCTCTTTGAGGAGATATTGGTGATAGAGCGCCTCTCCAAGCTTCAGATGGGCGCGCGCGTCCTCCATTTTGCTGAGCTTCGTGCTGACCTCGAGGAGAGAGCTGATCCGGCTTTTCCGTTCTTCATGACACCGGCGCGCCAAGGACAGCACCGCTTCGGAAGAGCTCAAAGGATCGTAACTCTCCACCTGCTTTGACAGGAGATTGCCTTCGTGAAAGAGCGAGGTTACAACCCGGTTCTGGGAAGAGATAAGAGTCGTCTGGACATAATACTTATGTCCCTTCGCCAGAATCTCACTGCTGAGCTCATAGCTTTGCACGTTCATCACCCTGGCATTTGCCGTCGGCCTCGGTACCTATCTTCATGGCTTCTATTTTACAACAATTTCCCCGCTGGGTCAAAAGTCTGAGGATCCCAGAAGGGTTATTGCAACCCGAATGAGTTCGCTTCTCGTAAACGATCCTTTACCCTGCTTCTTGAGTTCTGCGATAAGATTGTCCAGGTGCTTTATATTAGAAGGGGTAAGCTTGACTCTCACCTCGACCTCTCTCGCCTCCGGCTGGTTCTTGGGCCCTGAGCCTCTAATGAGCTTTTTCAGGGATTTCGAACCGCCTGCTTCGTTCGAATCCTCGAATGCATCCCGTCCGAGTGATCTCTTAGACTTATCCACGTCTCAGAAACTCCTCTGTCAATTGGTAATAATCAAACGCCCCCCGTGACATGGGTGAGTGCTCGAATATCGTCCGGTTGAAGCTCGGTGCTTCCCGAAGCGAGGTGTTGATACGAATGACGGTATCGAGGAGCGTATCCGGAAAATGTTTTCGCAGCGTCTCCAGCACCTCTTTCGATAGCCGGGTTCTCCCATCATAAAACGTGCCGAGAATACCCATCACCTGCGTGCCGGAGTTCGTGTACGAATTGACTTCATCGATGATCTGTATGGTCTGGCGCGCTCCAGCCTGGGCAAGATAATCCATGCTAATAGGGATGATCACTTCCTCCGCATAGGTAATCGCATTTATATTGATCAAGTTAATCGTCGGAGAACAGTCACACAGTACCACGTCGCACCCGCTGAGATTTTCTAGCGCCCGTTCCAGGCGCCGTTCCCTCTTTGACTGACCTGCGAGTATCATTTCAAGCTCGGCAAGATCCCGTCCGCCCGAATCGATCATGTACAGGTTCTTCCGGACTTCGACCACATCCACATCGCCGTACTGCAGGAGGTCGCAAAGCGTCTTCTCGGCTTTTACATCAAAAGCAATGCCAATGTTTCGCTGGGCATCGCAATCGATGATCAGTACCCGCTTGCCACACAGCGCGAGCCCGTGCCCGAGATTGATTGCCGTGGTCGTTTTCCCCGTTCCCCCCTTGGATGTAATGATCGCAATCTTTCTCACGAATTTTCCTTTTTATTCTTTTTGCGTCTCAGGCTGCGTTTTAGCTCCTCACCGTACTTTTCCCATCCCATATCGCGAAGTCTATCGTCTTCCGCAACGTGCTTGTCGGTCGTGGCGGATGATTGAACATCCACTGCATGGGGCTCTTCTTCAAAAACGACGTCCTCCCGCTGATCCGGTGCATCTTCGCGAGGCCGAGGGGGCGAAGCAGGCGACACGGGCTCCTCCGGCTCCGGCGGAATATCCTTGCGAGGCGCCATCTCCGGCCAGGCGCCCTTGCCCGCGTCACTGGATGGCACCTCACCCGCTGTCTCCTGAAGGTCGCTCTTCGAAACACCGTCCTTCGGTTGTTGCTCACGACCGAGCACGTCGTCTACTGACGACACTTCCCCTTCGACGGGCTGCTCACGATCCGCGACCGCTGGTTCCCCGTACGCGATGGACGGCTCATCTCTGGGCGGATGCTCCACAGGTCTGCTGGCTTCGGCGCGCTTTTGCTTCAAGGCTTCTATCTGATGCAGCGCCTCATTCCTCGATGAGTAAGCAGGAATAAGCGGCTGTAATTCGAGATACTGGTAAATCTCGTAGAGATCCTCATTGAGTGAACAGAGTGCCACAATGCCTCCCCACGCGGCGCACAGGTCGAGACATTTTGCGAAAAGTCCCCATCCGGCACTGGATGCATAATGGACGTCTTCGAGATCGAACAGGACGACGTTCGGCTGGTCCACCAGATGTGACTCGATTTCACCGTCCAGAATCGCCACCGCGGATGCTTCGATAGAACCATGGAGACGCGAGATCAGAACACCTTCGACCGGGGCCTCCCATGAAACGAGCTTCTCCCGAGCCCGTGCATCTGTAACATCGTAGCCCGCAGGAGCACGCCGATCGAACTCGAGGTCCATTTCGGATCTCGCAATCCTGTCATCTTCCTCCGCCGATCCCATGTCTTCTCCTCCATGAGGAGCTTCAGCAGGCAGCCGGGAACCCGGCACTACCGTTTGTCTTCCAGGCTCGCGCTTGAAATCCTCGATGGCATCGGCAAGGATGTCGAAAGACGACAGCACGATGTTGAAACCGAGCATGGTGAACACATAATAAACATCCGCGTCCATTCCGAAGAGCTTGATGTCGCCGCCCGCGCGCCGCACTTCCCGCAATCGCTCGGTAAATGCGCCCCACCCGCCGCTCGACACGTACTCGATGAGAGACAAGTCGATAACGATCTTGTTGCGCCCGCTTGCGATCACACGGTCCAGGGCTCTTCGGAGATTTTCGGCGCTGACCGTATCGATGATCCCCCTCAAGGATAGAACAGCGATATCTCCGGCGTCCCCGACGGTCGTGGCTTCTATCTCCAAGCTCTCCCACTCGGGGACATAGCTCTCCCCGGGAATAACTTCGACGACCTCGCCGTCTGCGGGGCCGAGTACGGGCGTTTCGGTTACTTGGTCCGCAGCGAGCTCCTTTGCCGCTTTGATACGCTCCTCAGGGGGCAACCTGAAGAACTGGATGGCTCCGTTCATATCCGGAAAAGCATGAAGCAGATCGGAAAAGCCGAGGAGATCATACACGTCGAATACTTCACTCGACATTCCAACAAGAACGACGTCTCCTCCTGATTCTCTCAATCTTCTTACTTCTCCAGCGAAGATCCCCCAACCACCGCTCGAAACATAAGAGACTCTGGAAAGATCTACGGCGATTTTGAAATTGCCACCGGAGATCATTTCTTTGAGCTTCTTTTCCAGAGAGGAGGACGAGACGGAATCCAAGTGGCCTTCGATTTGGAGCACCGTGACGTCCCCATCCGCTTTTCTGAATGAAACCGCCAGATCACCCACTGCTTCGAATTCCACGACCTGATCCGCATCGGCGCCCGCAACGGCCTTTTCCCTGGCGAGCTCCGCTTCTGTACCTGCAGCCGTGACTTCCCGAAGGAGCTCTTCCACCATTTCCTTCTCTTTCTCCCGCAGCTCCTCCTCATCAAGGAGACGATGACGTCTCAGGTAATCGAGCCGCAGTTGTTTCGTATTGAGGCCAAGGCGTTTGAGTTCGTCGTAAACCATTCTCACCGTCAGCTTCTTGTTCGGATCCTTGCCGGTGTTGAATTCGGCGGTAATCCGCTTCGCACCGTACTCGGGATGTCTCTGGATGATTGCAATGATCTCTTGGCGATCTTCGAGGCTTACCCGCCTGAGTTCCACGTCCTGCCGCAGGATCTTGTCCTTGAGCCCTCTTTCACCCAGCATCTCCAGCCGTTTCTTGTAGCGGTAGTAAGTGGCGGGGGACACTCTCATGCGCGCGCAGGCTTCTTTGACGCTCAGCCCCCCGACCTCGACAAGATCGATGAGCTTCTTACGCAGACCGGAGAGCACCTCGTCGGCGGTGAGCTTTTCTTTTATTGCGACAACGGTGATATCGTCGTTTTGTGGTTGGCCGCCGGTGAAAGTCCTGATGTCGGCCTCCAATTTCGAGATGAACTCCTTCGGGTGGAGATGACCGTACCGTTTGATCAGCCGGAGCATCCGGTCCTCACCGTATTGCTCCCTCTGCGGATCCATCGCTTCCGTTACACCATCCGTATATATGAGGAGCATATCATCCTTTTTGAGCTTAATTTTCTCGAGCGAGATCGATCTTCTGAACAGCGACTCGTCGGGGAGACTGATGCCAACCGGGAAACCTTTCGGATTGAGGAAATACGTTTCGTTCGCCTCGCGCCGGTACAGAACCATAGGATTGTGACCCGCGCTGGCATAGCTCACGATCCGGTTCTTGGAGTCGAGAATCACGTAGAACATCGTGACGAACATGCCTTTCCGCATATCATCCGTTACGAAGTCGTTCATCTTCGCCATCACATCGGAAGCGTTCTTGTTGCCCCTTGCCTCCATTCTGAGCGCCGTCCGGATCATTGTCATGACCAGAGAGCCCGGCACGCCTTTACCGGAAACATCGGCCACAACGATTCCCACCGTGTCGTCGTCCACCTGAACGAAATCGTAGTAATCCCCGCCGACTTCCGCCGCCGCCTGGTAGTAAGGGGCAATGTCGTACCCGCTGACGTCCGGCAATCGCTTCGGCAGCAGCGAGTGCTGGATCTGCTTGGCAACCTCCATTTCCTTCTGGAGTTTTTCCTGCTCGAGGACGCTTTCCTGCGCCTTCTTGAATTTTTGCGTGATCTCGTTGAAAACGGCGGCTATCGCTCCGATCTCAGCAGGGCCGTGCACGGCGATCTCGCCGTCCAGAGCCCCCTCTCCGATTGCCCGGACACCGTCTGTGAGCACCTGGATCGGTCGCACGAATACGGAAACGAGTCCCATGATCAGCAAAACGCCGACGAGCAGAATGCCGATGATCAGCAATGCGGTGGAGAACCTCGGATCATTGATCGCGCCCTCAACGGCGTTCTCGTAAACACCCACGTGGACGCCGCCGAGCGTGATAGTCTTTTCCGATTCGGCACTCCGCACAACGACCGGAAAAAAGATATTGCGGACAGCCTGCCCGCCGACACGCATTTGCGTCCATGCGACTCCGCTTTCTTCGGTGAGTAGAGAAACACTCTCGGGTTCCTGATACTGGGAAAAGATCTCATCGACGTTTCCCGAAGAAAGAATTTTTCCTGTGGGATCGAGGACTCGAACGTACGCGAGGCTGTTGTCGCTGGATAGGAGCTTCGCGAGATAAACTCCCAGGTTCGTCTGCTCGACGGAAAACGCTTCCGGTTGGAGAAGAAGATCTTTACTCCTGCTCGCGAGGTTTGCCGCGATCCTTTTTTTCTCGACCCATTGCATGTTCCTCTGGTCGTTGATACTGCCCGTCTGGCGGACAAAGATGAACGCCCAGATCGCAGTGACGAGAATAAACAGTCCCAGAGCCGCCCTGAGTGTGAATTTGAACCGTAGCGAATTTCTCCAGGAGACTACGCCCGGGAGGGCTTTGGCCGCTGCCGCCTGACCTTTCTTGGTGAGAACGAGCTCGTTACCGCCGGGGATTGCGTGATACTCGACCGTGTCCATTAGCCGATTGATCAGATAAACACCGAGGCCGCCTTTCTTCCCCGATTCGACGTACTCGTCCAGGTCCGGATCTTCGATACTGGCGAAGTCGAAGTGCTCTCCGGTATCATGGAGCGTGATCTGAACCTCGTCGGGGAAGATCTCCGCCCTGATTTTGATGTCTCCCGATTGTTTAACGTAGGCGTGCTTGATGATGTTCGTGCAGGCTTCGTCGACGGCGAGTTTTGTGTTGTTGGTCTCCCTCAGGGAAAGACCGGCCGACTGGCATGCGTCGACCACGAAGTCCCGGACGCGGCTGAGTTGGCTATCGTCTGCGGGTACGCTCAATTCGAGGATCTTTACGGGCTGTTCTGGTATCCTAGCTACCTCGGCCATGATTCAATCTCTTTGCCGCTCGAGTCTATTTTGATCGTCACTCCAGCTGAGTTTGGCTGTCGCTGTCTTTGCTGTCTGCGACGGCTCTTGCTTATTTCGATCGCCGTTGGCCGTT
Organism: Candidatus Latescibacterota bacterium; assembly: GCA_011772205.1. Lineage (GTDB taxonomy): Bacteria > Krumholzibacteriota > Krumholzibacteriia > WVZY01 > WVZY01 > WVZY01. The sequence goes on along the minus strand of WVZY01000011.1, from coordinate 89,513 downwards.
GCCGTCGGCTCCGGTTTATTTCGATTGCCGCTCGAGCTGCCTGAGACGCTCCCGGGCTTCTTCGATGTTTCTGCGGACGCTTTCGTTCCCGGGATCGATCTCGAGTATCTTCTCCCACTCGGCGATCGCTTCCGCATACTGATCTTTGGAGAAGTACTGCATGCCCTTGAGGTAGAGCTTCTGGATCCTTTGCTCCTCTTCTGTTGTCAGCGGAGTGATCTTCCGCTTCGCCATTGCCAAGAGTGTCTTAGCCTCCTCATGCGAAGGCTGCAGACGGAGGATCTGTTCGAGATCTTTCACGCAGGACTCGTATTCGCCCTGGTTGTACTTTCTGAGTGCGTCGCTGTACAGGTTGACGATCCTGAGCCTCCGGGAAACGACTTCCAGATCCTGCGACTGCGTTTCTATCTTCCGCTGGATCCGGCGTATTGCCTGTTCCGCTTCTCGATTCGCCGCGTCGAGAAGCTGGATGTACGTCCATTCGCCATACGCCTCGGTCAACCGGTTCTGTCTCTCGAGCGAGTTGGCCCGCTGCAAATGGGTCGAGATGCGCTCGTCGATCTTCTCCCGCGTTCTCAGGAGATACTCACGGGCCTCCGCGTGCGTCGAATCGATCGCAAGAATCGCCCGCCATTCGTCGCGGGCCCGCACGTAATCGTTCTGCTGATAGAAGGAGAGGCCCTGCGAGAAATGCGTGCTGATGACCGCTTGTTTCTCGATATCCCGGTTCGCCGCTTCCTGCTCGCGGACCAGCTGCTGCGTCGCGTCTCTCACATGCGCCTCCGCCTCTGCATCGCCCGGCATATATTCAAGAACGATCTTCCACTCGTCGAGTGCAAGCGGGAAATTGCCCTCCGCCTCGTGGGCTTTCGCCTTGTTGCGGTGCTCCTCCACGCGGCTGGCAAATGCGCGCCGGACGGCATCCTCCTGTTCTCTACGGCGCTCATCGGCGAGAATCTCTCGCTGCTCGTAAAGCGTTTTGCCAAAATGAGTTGTGAATGTAACGGGGTGCGAGGACCCCGGTTCATCCCTGGAGAGCATTGCATAATCGAAGCCGAAACCGGCCACATTCACACCGATTCCGAACGTGAAATCGCTCCGGTCCATGCCGATCCGGAGGGCGAGATACTTCGAATGGGCGTATTCGGCGCCCACGTGGAACTCGCGGTCGGCTTTTTCGGGGAAGTCCGTTTGGATGTTCAGCCTGATGGCGGAGCCGCTGGAAAAGACTTTCGTGTATCCCATGCCAGCCATGATCGTGCGGTATGTGCGATCCGCATCCAGGGCCAGCTTGTGCCGCGGCCCGGATAGGTCCTGGAGGTTCACGCCGATCGAGATCGACTTGGCGGCATCCGGTATCAGCCGAAAGCCGAGATCGAGTCCGGGAGCCGTGCTCGAATACGGCGAGACCTTCTGGTTCGCAATTTTGAACGACACACCCGTGGCGAGGGAGCCCAAAAAGAACCGTGAATGCCGCTCGATGGCGTAAGCAATCATGAACTGGCTCTCCGAGTAGTCGCCTTCACCCGTGGGGCGGCTGTCCGCGTCAAAACCCTGGAAGGTCGTTCCGACACGCATGAAACCAAGTCCGAACACACCGGCGCTCAACGTCGGATACGCCGCGCCGAAAAACGTGAAGTCCGCTCCGGTGAAATCACCAAAGACGGGCATGTACATTCCCATGATCTGCTTGTCCTGGACGTTTCGGAGTGCCGCGGGATTCCAGTAAACGGCGCTCGCGTCATCGGCGATGCTCACGAATGCCCTCCCCAGCGAGATCGCGCGGGAGCCGGCGCCAATGGAAAAGACACTCCGCGTGCCGCCGTCACCTTCTTCGGCGTTGGCGGCTTGATTGACCGGAACCGTCAGGGCAACGAAGGCAGCAAGAAGTGCCGCGCCCAGGAACAAGCGGCTGTGCCTTGTTGGATTCCTATGTTCGTTCCACCTCATCATCATGCGCTCACTTTTTTGCAGGGTGCTCAGCACGGCGTTTTTAAAATTTATTTCGCAACGGCGATTCTGAACGTCGCCTGGTTTGGTCCTGCTTGGATCCGGCATATGTAGATGCCGTTTCTTATCACTTCTTTCTTGAGATTGCGGCCGTCCCACAGGATCTCTTGAGGGCCGGCCTGTGTGTGCGGATCGGGCTGACGATACGCCTGCTCCCAGACGAGGTCGCCTGTTAATGAGAAAATGCGAACGGTGACGTCTCCGGGACTGTCGAGGAAATACGCGATCCGGGTCTCCTCGCTCCCCGCACGGAACGGATTCGGATAGTTGTGCGCGTATTCGGAGAACTGGCTCGATAGGATGACGAGTGGTCGGGACTTGAGGACGCCCTCGCCGATCGGCTGATTGGTGGTTTTATCGACTACGCTGAGAAGCTCGCCGGATGAGGTATCCCTCACTTCGATATGGCTGCCGCTCTGAATGACCAAGCGGATCTCGCTGTCCGCGGGATTCTTCAGGATACTCACGCTAACAGCGATATTGGTGTTATCGCCTGGTGGCAGGAATCTCGCGTTACCTGCGCCCGAAAAGTCCACAACGATGGGATTTACAGATAGATTAGATACAATGATTTGGCCGGCACCACCACCGACATCGACAGAGAAACCGCTCAATGTTCGATCCGGACTACTAAGCGGATTTCTATTTCCATCTTCCACTGTAAATCTAATTGATACGACTTCGGCAGTCGGTGCAGATTTATCGCCAGGATTCCTGATCTCGATGCCGAATAGGCCAATGTTTTGTGCTCCACCCTGAACAACTTTTGTCTCGAAATTCAGCGCTTCTGTAACATCATCAACCGTGACGACCGCGCTCTCCGTTTGAATTGGAATCGTTACCTGGCCGACAGCTACCTCGGCCGGCAACTCACTGTTTTCGTCCACGGGGATAGAATCTATCTCGATGATTATCGGCTGCGGCCCGGTCGGGTCCGAGGGGGCTTTGACTTCCCATGCGACCGGGATGCCCAAGTCGAAATTCTGTACCGAATCAGCAGGATTGACAAATGTGTAGCCGCCCTGAAGCCTCATCTTCAGGAGAGGAGTTGTTATTAACGTGTTTATACCCGCATGGCCAGAAGCGTTTGTAACAGTAGCCTCAATGGTGAACGAGGAGCCAATAGTCACAATATTATCTCGAGCTTCAGGCGGCGCAGTGATATCCGCAGCTAAAGTGAGACTGGCTTTTTCTATTACTACGACGTATAAACCGGGCGATGTTGCAGCGAGATTAGCGCTGGTGTTTTCATCGATTCCTGTGAATGTCACCTTGATTGTGTCGTTGAATGCTGAAGACGGAGCAAGGACTCTGAACGTAGCCGCCATTGGGGGGCCATCGATCCCGTCGCCAAGTAATTTTGTGCTTGGACCGATAGGCTGGAAGACAGCAGGAAGGATGAGCTTTGCTTCGATATTTTCTGTCTGAGCGTTTGTCGTTACTTCCACTCTTACCTTGAATTCCTGATCAGTGCTGATAGTGTTATCCGTTGCTCCACCAGGATCAATTATGCTGAGAATAGGATTGGCCAGCGTAGCCGCCGGGAGCACATCCACTGTGATTTTGTCAGCGCGTTTGGACACAAACGCCGGCTGGTCGATGTTTCTGTCGATAAGCGTATCGATAATGGTGCACGTAATCTCCTGCCCGAGCGATGCCGTATTAGGGGCACGTAATGTCCAAATGATGGATTCGTCTTCAGAGTAATTGCGGATGGCAGCGCCCGCGATCAGGACAAAACTCGATGGATATTCAATTCTCACCCGTCCAGTTCCTTCTACTTCGGCTTCACCATTATTCGAGACGATAGCTGTTACATCGAAGGACTGGTTTGTACTTAACGTATCATCCGTAGCTTCCAGGGGCGCTGTGATGTCGAATGACAAGCGCAAATCAGCCGGAACTTGAGTTGTGACGAACTCCTGATCATCGACAGAGGGGCCGGGATTGACGGGCAATTGGGTGTTTACCGATGTGGCCGAGTCGATTTTCGCCGTAAAGGTCTCGAACGGCTCAGCGCTGGAAGCAGCTGTCACGCTGAAACTATACGTGGTGCTATCATCGGTAGCGAGAGATAATGGATCGCTTAGTTGGGGAACGGGGAGGGTTGAGCCATCGGAACGCAAACTCACGCGAACCCGGTGAACGGCCTCGCCTGTATTCTTGATCTTTACATTTATGGAGTAAGGTTGATTGGTATTAACAAATGCTCTATTGGTAAGTGTGTTCGGCGCCACCGCGTACGTCGAATCGATAAACAGCCCGGAGGGAGCTTCAACTTGTACGGTCGAACTGTCTAAGTCTTGAAGCAGTCCCGCGCCGGGATTGTTTAGATCGATCGCAGTGAGGTTGGCGTCTATCCGGACCGTACCCGTGTTGCTGCCTGTAGAAGCAACAGTGTAGACAAGCGTGTCGGTAGCTCCTCCCATTATGCGCCAATCCGTCGCTCCAGATAAAAACGTATCCGGCGCCAGAACGGCATAGCCGATCTGCTCCTGCGTTCCGATGAAGAAGCCGATGTCATCGGCTGTCGCCGGAGTGAGCTGCAGTCCCGCATCACCTCCGTTTTGGAGGGCAATTGTAATGGACCAATCGGTCGTCTGCTGTCTTGTGACCCTGTCCTGACTAGGAAATACGCCATCAATTGCAAGTACAGCGGGATTTTGTATGAATGCAACAGCTGTGTCATCGAGAGCCGGCGTTATAATTTGAAAGAGACCCTGACCGGAGTTCGCATCCAGAGCCGAATCGACGACAACTGTGAACGTTTCTGTGTCAGCCACGGCAGCCGCCGTGACGGCAAATGTATCTGCGGCCGTCGAACCGCCGCCGGACAGGTTCGCGATGACGCGAAGCGTCTCCGGCAAGATGCTCCCACCGGACTTTTCGATATGAATGTATACGCTCTCTGCCTCGGCTTCGCCGTTGTTCGTGATGACCGTGGCTACTTGGAAATCCTGGTTCGTATTTACATATGGCGGATTCGGCGCTGCGAGGACTGTCGAGGTGACCTCAAGCTGAGGCTTCGTTTGAACGAGAATCGAATCCACATTAACCACAGTAGTATCGATAAACCGATCGCTGTTCAACTCGAAGCCTTGCACGCGTCCATCTATCGATATCATGCCCGTGGAGTCACCGGTACTTTGGACGCTGAATATGACTGTGTCGATGACACCGCCAGCTATAACATCCCCTCCGCCGACAAGAGCTGGTTCTATGTTCCACATCCAACCATCTGGTTCAGCAAAGGTAATACTCGTGCTGTCTTTATGAAGTGCAACGCGTACCTCTGATTCGCCCATATTTTGAACGGCCATCGTAATCTCGAAAGGAGCCGTTTGACCTTCTGTAACCTTGGATGGAGTAGTAATTCCCGCTATATTCAGAACGGCTTTGGATTGAACGAGTACCAGCGCGCTACCGCCTTCATCTTTGATGATCTCGCTCGTATTGACATCCCGTCCTTCGACACTTCCCGAAATTAGAATTGTTCCAGTCGAGCTCCCCGTACCGCTCACTTCGAAAACCAGCGTATCGGCGACTCCTCCTTTAAGAATATCCCCTTCGAGGAAGCCAGTCGGCGGGTAATTGACCGTGTACTCGTCCGACACATCGCCGATGCCCAGCAGCTCAAAATTCGGGTGAGTCGCCGCCTCATCGAGATCTAAAATAATGCCCGCTCCGCCATTATTGGCCACAACCATCGAGATGAACCAGGATTTCGACTGCTGGGCGGTGACAGTCGGCTGGTTCGTGTAAATCTGTGTGATCTGTAGGTCGGAAGGAGCTTGTATAAGCAGCTCGTTATCAATTGTGAGTATATCGGAATCGGGCCTTCCATTCTCAAGCCATTGAAGTTCGACTGAAACCGTTTCAGGACCTGTTGAGATGGCCGTATCAATCGTTGTGGGATCGAAAACAAGCTCTACGCTATCGCCCCCTGCTATGGAGGCAGGTGACAATGGATCCAGCAACGCAGTGAATTGCCCAGCAGCAAACTGGAGTTTCGTGGAGAGAGGATCAAGATGGATCGCTGCCGCATCAGAATTGGGATTCTTAACTGTGACTTTGAATTGTACCTCTTCGCCTTTCGATACGGAATCTGGCTCAAGAGATCCCGAGACATATTGCACGGTTGGGACCGCTTGAATTGTCACATTACCGAATCCCGTTCCGGGAACATTCTGATTGCTGTTCAGTTCTCTTCCAATTAGGTCGACCTGAATTGCTTTCGATCCATATCCCGAGAAAAGTCCTGTTTGATCGACAATGAATACGAGCTCGCCAACACCACCACCAGGTAGGAGCGTTCCCCCACTTTGGAGTTCCGATGGCTTCTGGATGAGTGTACCGCTTGTATCACTTTCGATCGCGGCTGTTGCACCGTCTGGAAGAATCAGCGAAACATCCGACCCACCTGTATTCTCCACCTGCACAGTGATCGACCAATCGACGGGCGAATCTTCAGTCACCGTTGTGCGTGAGGGCGCAACACTGTTAATAGCAAGGGAAGCTGGAGATTGAATGATAATCGATCCTACATCCACTTCGGTAGTATCGACGAGACGATCGCTGTTTATCTCGAATCCCTTGAGCTGCCCGCCGATTAGAGTGGTGTCCGTCGAATCCCCGGTACGCTGTATATTGAATACAACTGTATCGGTAGCGCCGCCGGCCAATATGCGTCCACCACTGACCAGCGTGGAATCGATGGTCCAACTCCACCCTCCAGGCTTTGAGAAGGTCAGCTTCGTGCTGACCGAATCCAGCGAAAGATCGACCGATGAACCACCGAGATTCTCAACTGCCATCTTTATCTTGTAACCGCTCGTCTGTCCTGCTGTGGCTGTCGGTTGCTCTGGAGTGATACCCGCAATGTTCAAAATGGCTTCGGATTGAACGGTAACGTTTCCGGCCCCTCCATCGAACGTGTCGTCGAAAACCGGCTCACTGGAAATCACGTCCGTGCCTGTGGCTTCACCGGAGATGAGGATCAGCCCCCGTGTGGTTCCGGTCTGAGTGACATCAAATATGAGCGAATCGGTTGCATCTCCTGGCAAGATCGTCCCCCCTACCCCGTCAAGAGCGGTAGGCTGAGGGATAATGTACTCGCTGGACACATCCACATCTCCGAGCGTCTTTAATGTCAGGTCTGTCATGCCATCGGAAAGATCGAGATCCACTCCGGTTTCCCCGTTGTTTTCGAGGATCATGGTGATATGCCATGTTTTCGCCTGATTGGCGGTCACTGTTGGCTGGCTGGATCTGATCTGGACGATATTGAGTCTCGGAGCATCTTGGATGAGCAGCTCACCGGATATAGTAATCAATTTCGATCCGGTTGCTCCGTTCTCGGTCCAATGCAGATCCAACTCGATAGGCGTAAGACCCGGCGGGATGAGAGTGTCTATTGTAGTTGCCACAAAAACAAGAGTGTCTCCTTTAGTTCCAGGGATCGGATCTATACTGGACGGATCAAGTGACGCTTCAAATAGCCCAGCCCCGAAGCGCATCTTCGTAAGGCTTGGATCCAAATGGATCGTTGCGCCGTCGGGTACGACGTTGACCAGTCCTATTTGGAATCCTACAACGGAACCGCTCGAAACAGTATCTGGATCCAGAGAATTGGGGAGATACACCACGTCGGGCTGTGCTTGTACAGTAACGCTGCCAGAATCTATTCCCGAGACAGGCCGCCCGCTGTTCAGCTCAACTCCAGCCAGTCGGACGCTGATGGTTTTAGATCCCCTTGAGCTGAAGGCACCTGTACTGTCTACGTCGACGACCAGTTCCCCGCTTGCTCCACCGGTCAAGTTCACTCCGCCTCCCTCGAAGGTAGACGGTTTCGAATAAACCGTACCGCCGACCGTATCCTGGAATGTAACCGTCAAACTCTCGGGGAGCGTGAGTGCGAGCTCCGCTTCGCCCGCGTTCGTTACATCGATCCGGATTGTCCAGTCTGCTCCGGATTCCTGTGTCACCGTTGGGCGCGATGGTGTGACACTCGTGATACTGATTGCCGCCTGGGATTGCACCAGAATCGTTCCCGATCCATTATCGCTGGTATCATGTATGATATGCCAACCGCTGTTTTTCTCTTCGGCTTCGACGACACCATCGATCACATTCAAGTCCGCGATACCCCCGGCTTTCGAAACATCGAATCTCACTGTATCAACTTCGCCACCGCCGATGGTTCTTCCGCCGCCAGCAAGCGTATCCTCAATCGTCCACTCCCAACCGCCGCCAGACGGCGTGAAGCTCAAATACGTGCTGTCTCGATCCAAGGCGACGGTTATTGCGGACTCCCCAACGTTCCGGACAGCCATGCGGATCTTGAACGGCTTCGTTTGTAAGGCTGAAACAGGATCCTGCGATGGCGTAATCGATTCGATTGCGAGCACCGCTGGACTTTCGACGATCAAGCTTCCCTTCCCGCCAAGATCGGTGTCCGCAACGATCTCAGTAGGACCATTGGGATCAGTTACCCAGAGAGTGCCTTCGATCGTCATGTTTCCTGTGCTCATTAAATTGCTTGGATTGTCCGATATTCCAAACAACACAGAATCTGTACTGTCACCAGGGAGGTTGATCCCGCCCTCGAATGACACAGGAGACGTGATGATGAATTCATCCGTTCTATCGATGCCACCTAAAATGAAGCGAACCTTGGCGCTGTCGAAATCTACGGTGGCCTGACCGGAATTACTCACATCCATCCGTATGGAGATTCCGGCGCTTCGATCGGCGGTGATTCGAGGTTGTGAGGGCACTAATAATACAATGCTGATATCGGGGGCATCCTGAACGTAGAGGGTGTCCTGAAGGACGAACGCTTCATCGAAGGGAAGCCCGTTCTCAGTGCCATAAAGTCTCACAGAAGGGAAATAGATCGTTGCCGGTGCCGTTACCATCTGGGGATTGAATCGGAGCACCGTGGAGCCAGATTTACTTATAACGGTGTTCAAATCGACATCCAGAGGTACATCGTGCGCGCCCGCGGCGAAGGAAAACCGCGTGGAATCGGGGTTCAGAACAACACTTGCCCCGCCTGTGTTTTGGACTTCGATCTCGAAAAACACGGAGGTGGATCTGCTGACTCGGTCCGGAGACAGCGAACCGAGAACCGGGCTTACTGAAGCCGGTGTCACGACCGTCAGGTAATCCGTTTTATCGGATGTTCTAACTGAATCGACGAATGGTCCTCCGTTCTCCACGCCTTCGAGATGAATTTCGACGTCGTAATCACCTGGAATGAAGGAGAGTGGAACCATGGTAGAATCGAATTCGACCCGTTGGGTTGCACCACCAGCAAGTGCCGCCGTTTGAGCAAGCAACGCCTCGTACGTTTCGATGCCGTCGGTGAAAGACAGCTTTGTCAGGAGCGTATCGAGCGTAACGGTGGCATCTCCGCTGTTCTTGAGCTCTACAGAGAAGGCATACACATTTCCGCTCGACACGATCGGTTCCTGCAGCGACCCCGCTATATACTCAATCGTTGCTCCGGCTTGAATCGTCCATTCAGGCAACGGCAGATAAGGCGCAAGAGACAGATCGAAAACGGTCTGACCACCTGTTTGCCCGGATACGAATGCATCGATCGTACTCATTCCAATAGGAGAAGATGAACCGATCGGCACGAGAACGGTGACTTGGGCCGTCTCGTTGAATCCGATAACTCTGGGCAAGCCGAGCGCAGTGCGAACCCCATAAGACCCAAAGCTGAATGTCAAATCCACTGTTTCGATAGTTGCGGGGAGCGGACCCAGATTCTTGACAGCGACGATGACCGTATCGGTCGTTCCTCTGCTAACAAAGGGTTTGGCCGTTATCGACTCAATTCTGATCGAAGAGATGATAAGGCTATTCGGCGGCAGGAGACATGGTTCGCTATATACGGCCCCATACTGGTCCGTTCCGGCAAGGTTGATGACCGGCGAATAGCTTCCCGGATTCATATCGCCATGGACCCATTGCTTCACGAAACGAAGCGTGTCGGTTAAGCCCGCGCCAATAAATATCGGAGATTCCAGAGGCGCAGAGAATGACTCTGCCCCATCGGTGAAGTCGAATGTGGTGGCCGTCGATAAGGTCACGTTGGTTTGAGAGGTGTTCCGAACAAAAATTCTGAAAGCAACCGAATCACCCGGCGCAACGGCGCTGGGAATCGGAGGGCTCGGACAAACGAGCGTCGGTGGCTGCGCAAAATAAACCTGGGTGACTCCGCTTGCGCTTCCCGCAACGCTGTTCATCGATATCGCAGCCAATCCTTGAGTCGTGCTCGACTGAACCTGGAAAGAAATGATTCCAAAAGCATCCGTTTCTTGCTGGTTGCCGGGAGTCCCCGGATCTTGATCGGAAGAGATGATTGCACCGTCTGTGATGGCAACGGTAACAAACGTCCCCTCGCTGACGACATTCCCGTACGCATCGGTAATGGAATCGGAAGTAACAATGGACGTGCTCACGCCGTTCGCTGTAATCGTTTCGGGGCTAGCGGTAGCGGTGATCAGGCCCCAAGGCACATTTGGCCCGATCGTAATCGGCGGACTCAGCCCAGCAGTGGCGGTATCGCCCTCGGTTCTCGCACGGACTTGAAAATCACCGACTTCTGTGACAGTGACCGCCGTCGTGAGCGTTCCAGCTTGGAGAACGATTGGAGAGGAGGGCGCAAATGTTCCTGTATCTGGCGGCTCGACAAAAAATTCAACGGACGTAGTATTATCCGGCACTGGATTATCATTGCTATCGAAAGCTCTAACTGTGATACCGATGGGAACTCCCGCGGTCCCTCCTGTAGCATCAGGTGTGACAGCGTAATACGCAATCTCACCGGCTTGAGTGCTCACAATGAACGTATACGTTTCGAGATTTGGTGGAGTGCCATCGAGGATGCTGGCTCGGACGAGATTGTCTCCCGCTTCGTTCGACGTTATCAGATCCACCCATGCCCGACCCGCTGAGTTCGTGGACGTGATCCCATCCGTCGTATCCGGCAGCGCATCCCTGAGCTCGGCCGTCCCATCCGGGTCATTGATGATCGTGAAGTTCACTCCCTGACCGGGCACCACGTTGCCGTACTGATCCAGAACTTCCACCCACAGTCGCTGCCGGAATCCAACCTCTACTCCGCTGGTATCTCCCGCTATTGCTGCGAGCTCGTAAGCCGGCGCATTCGTGACGGTGACCACTGCGCTGCTGTCGCTCGGGCCGCCCCCCTGCGTGTCCACCGTCAGGATCAAATCCGGCTCTGCGACCGTATCCCAAACGGTTGTTGAGTAAATACCTCCTACCAATGTGTCTGTTGCCGATCCATATTGTGCATTTCCGGTTGTGCTTCCGAGAATCACACCTGTCGTGCTGTCTTCTTCCAGGAGGTTGTTGTTTATGTCAAATGCCTTGACTTCGACTGTGATCACTTCACCAGCTGCTATTGTGGTTTTTTCCGGCGTTACCGTGTAGTGGTGGATATTGGATGCAATAGTCTGTACTGTATATTCGACAGTTTCCAAGTGCGGGGGATTTCCATCATCGATGGTTCCCCGTACCCGATTCTCACCTGCAGCAACGCCCGTCGTGAGTGTCACCGTCACCATGCCATCCGATCCACTGTTCTCGGAACCCGGCGTCACATTCCCTCCGCCGCTCAACACACTGAAGACTACCGATACGCCTGGAACATTGTTCTCGTAAACATCCCAAACGCGGGAAACGAGCAGCGCGCTGCTTCCTGCGACGACACCCGTTGAATCACCGCTCACATACACGATTTGGTGCGCACCGGCCGGTTTTACTTTGAGCACATTGCTGAAGCCTTCTTTTAAAGATGCATCCCGCACCCAGACGAGGATATTCTCCGCGCGCACGTAGTTTTCCCCGACAATCGCCCGGCCGGCGACAAGCGGGGCTGTTCCAACCAACAGCGTATCCGGTCTGGGCAGACTGTCTGCCGGGCTTACTGCAATGAGATCTATGTTGTTCCCCGCGCCCATCACCCGGTTGCCATAAGCATCCCTCGCCTCAACCGACACATTGAAGCTCGCACCCGCCATGACGCTATCTACCGTTGAAACGACATAGTGATCCACGACAGCCGCATCCTCGATCACGACATATTCAGTCCCATCACCTAGAATGCTTGCATCATCGCTCGCTGTGATTTCCCATCTTCCAACCAGCGTTCCACGGCCGTATACCTGCTTTTCCCCATTGATGAGCGTTACCTGCGTAATCGTGGGGCCAAAGTCATTCTCACTGAATTCGAGAGTACTTCCCATTTGTCCGCTGATATTCACTAAGCTCGAATTACCGGTATCCACGTTGTCGTTACCGTCAACGGCTTGGATCTTGAACAGGAAACTCTGCCCGGCTTGTGCGGTATCACTGCTCAGCCAAACGATTTTTAAATCGGTCGCCCCGCTTGCCGTCGAGGTGTACACCACATCATCAACACTGTCGCGCGGAGCCCCATCACCCTCCGCATCCAAACTGTCGATGAGAGCCGCTGCAAGCGGCGCTCTGTATACAACGCTGATTTCACCCGCACTGTCGGTGAATCCATAGCGTGCGGTTTGTGTGAGTGGATACGTCGGATTGGGGTCCGCTGGATTTGGTTCCAACGTCCCGTCGGCGACACTATCTTTAATAAAGATATCTACCCGCTTCCCACTCACTACATTATCAAATTGATCTTTGAGAACCGCCGTGACCTCTGTGCCCGAGCCGACCGTAACGCCCTTACTGCTGGGCGTAAGCTCGATCTGCGTCCCCGTCCCCGCAACGCCCGTTGCAGAGAAATTAACACTCGTTACACTCCCGCTCTGCATATGCGCACGAACGGTGTCCGAACCGCTCTGTTGACCGAGCACCCACTTTTCACAAACGGCTTCCCCGTTCGCTGCGCTCACTGCCACGCTGTCCTGGGGGCCACCGGCCGTCGTATCGACATCGACCAATCCCCCGCCGGCCAGTACGGTAAACGTCACTTCGGTCGTATCCACCCAGTTGCCGAATGCATCTTTCACCTTGACAACGAGAGGCGATCCAACCGCCGTATTGACTTCTGCCGTTTGATTGTTGCCGGAATCGATTACAAGGCTGTCGGGAGCCGCGTGGTGCACATTGAGCGGTCCGCTCTCACCAAACGCCAAACCACGATACGCCCTAAGCCGAATGCTTTCCATGAGGGTGCTCTTTACACGAAGGTTCACAATTCCATTATCCAGCACATCGAACGCATAGAGTGTATCGGTAGGCAGCGGTACAATCGTCCCCTTCGCACCTGTCCCATATGCCCATTCCACCTCGCCCCATTGTGTGGTCGTTTCCAAAAATACGCTGTCCGAATAAGCGATCACGCGATTGCCCTGGGCATCCAGCACTTCCAGATTCACATCTTCAAAAACGCCGGCTACAACGTTGCCGTCGTGCGTCCAAACGAATTCCGCTGCCGGGCCTGCTTCGAACACAACCTCCGCCGAATCCACGATACTTACGCTATTGATGACCGCTTTCACATAACGTGGCATCGCAGTGACGGTGCTGCGAAGTTCACCTTGCACCTGTCCGTTGGGGCCTGTTACACCGCCGGGCTGAGTTAGCACATCTTCCGGTTGTTCGCTTGAAACACTCAATGTCACACTGGCGCCGCTTACCGGATTGCCGTTGGCGTCTCTCGCGGTCACCGTAATGATGCTTTTATCCACCCCATCGGCCGTCACCGGACTCGTTGCCGCAACGAGGCTCGAATCCGCATCCACATCACCCGGTACAAATACAACTGTGGCACTGTCGGACAGCGTATCGCCGTCGGCCACGGCTCTTACGATTACCGTCTCCGCAACTAGGTTCGTCCCCGACCCAACCGCTACACCATCCGGATTTGTTGGGCCCGCTGGATCATTGACGCTCGCGGATCCAGTCGCACTGAGCGTCACCGTCACACTGTCAATCGGGTTCGCGAACGCATCTTTCACTGTAACCGTCACAGTGCTTGGACTCCCATCGGCCACCACAGGTGTCGTCGCGCTAATGGTGGAGACTGCAGTATCCACCGATGCCGGTGCCACTGTGACGCTGTCTATGCCAACCAGAGTAGGCGAGAGAGGATCGAATGTTCGAATATCTAGGATATGTGCAATTCCACCGTTCGCATCCGTATTCCTGTAGTCGAGGAGCGTGTCTTGCTCTCCGGCAGCGATAATGAGAAGCGCAATTGGTGTCGAATGATCCGAAGGCAAATAGAAATCACCTGATGGATCGCTTTCCAAGAGAACAACTCGATCATTCAGCAACCCTGTGGCATTCCCGAGCGAATCAACCACACTTATTGTGTAAGCGATGAAATCCCCCGCCGTCATCGTGGTATCCGATGGAGAAATCGTCAAATGATGCGGCGGTCCGGGTTCAGCCATTTGCTGCTGGGTGTCTTCCCATGGTTGTCCCTGTGCGGAAGCTGTAATTGTCGGCGTTCCCGTTCTCGTATCCCTGTAGTAGAAACTAGTGGTATGCGTTCCGGCGGGCATGACGATGCTGTCAACAGGCGAAAAGTTCTCTCCTCCAAGAACTGAGAAGCACCCAAATGCACACGTCGATGACAGATTGATTTGTTGATTGGAAGATACAAGGCTCGGATTCTCGTTCTGATCCTGGGTCTGAATAGCGATAGGACCCGCTTCAGAAGTGCATTCAAAAGTGTTCGGATCCGATATAAAAACAAGTTGCGTTATTGGGCCCGGATCGACCGTCTGCTGTTGCTGGGCGGCAGTCCAAGACTGCCCCTCAGCTGATGCGGTGATTGTTGGCGTCCCCACAACCGTATCCCGGTAGTAAAACGATACCGTATCATTACCGGCACCCTGGATAATGCTGTCCACTTCCGAGAAACTAGCGCCGCCCAAACGCGAGCACATCGCAACAGCGCAAGTGGACGTGAGGTTGATCTGCGTATCGGCGATTGGGGCGCTGGGATTACCATATTGGTCCTGCGTTTGTAGAATGAGCGGCCCCGCCTCACCCGTCGAAGGGAACGTAAACGGACTCGAAATAAACTCGAGCTTTACGATTGGCCCCGCTACCACATCAATTGTCGGCGAACTCGCGATCAGTGCGGGATTGTTCCCCATTTCTGAGTCGCTCTCGACGAGGAACTGCACGCTGTCCTCCGCCGTTGTCTGGGCCGTCGCCTTGGCGTTCGGGTTGGCCTCGCCGGCAGTATCACCGTATACGAGCGTCAAGACCTTTCCGATATTCAGCGTGTCTGCATTTATAGTGATGACCTGACCGCCAATCGAGAGCGTCGGGCTGCAAGCTGGATCGTCTGTACTGACTGTGATATAGCCAGGAGAATTCGGTGCGCCATCCTGAGGAGCGGTCCAGCCGACCGGGATCGTAATAAGCACAACTCCAGCGTTAAAATAGTCTTCGGCCGTATATGTAATCGTCCATGTTCCCTGCGAGCCGGCGGTCACGTCTGAAGGAGGATCGATCGTCGCTGTCCCACTGCCGGGAGTGCCGGCGTGAAGACTGGAAGAGAACAAGAGGAGAAAAACTGCAGAGAGTGCAAAGAGGAGAATACGATTTCGCAAAGCAATCACCTTCAAGCGGCCATATTAACAGCTTTTTGGGGGTCCTGAAACCCACTTCGTGCTAAGCCCGAATAAATCAGCAAGTCCCATGCCCCGCCACCCGTCAGCACCGCATGAGGTGCAGCTATAACTTATTATCATTAAATGAATTTACCAATTTCTGATCGAGGACTCGAACCACTATTCAGCCGGAATGCGGGAAATTGGGGGAATTTTACCAGCTATCCCCCGAAAAGGCAACAAGGAACGCCCTTTACCGGCTGGGCAAGCGATGGGGGAAAGTTCCCATTCGAGACAGCTTTTCAGGAGAGACATGGGAGCTCGGGAAATCCGCCGCGCCACATCAAACAGGGGGGAGCTGCTCCAGCCACATCAGGAGAAGCATCAACGGGCTGTAGGAACCGCTCTGCAGTATCAAATAACGGGGAGCTGCTCCGCCACACCAGGAGAAGCATCAACGGGCTGTAGGAACCGCTCTGCCACATCAAATAGGGGGGGAGTTGCCCGCCACACCAGGAGAAGCATCAACGGGCTGTAGGAACCGCTCTGCCACATCAAATAGGGGGGAGTTGCCCGCCACATCAGGAGAAGATTCAACGGGCTGTAGGAACCGATCTACCGCATCAAGTCGGAGGCGGAACCTCCCCGCCACACCAGCAGGAAACAACGGAAGGGGCACCGATTCCAGAGGCCCTCTGAGGATATGGCTATTCCACAGCTTTCTTCGGCGCAGCTTCGGGCACCTTGACGACCGAGTTTCTGCCCTCGAACCCGTCGGAGACACTCAACGGATTCCTGGGATCGGCTATCCAGTACGTGCCGTCCACAACGAACTTGTACTCATAGCTCCCGGGGTTGAGGGGATAGAACAGCGTCCATTCGCCGTCGCCATTTTTATCGGTCAAGGGATCAGTGGTAGGGGTCCAGTTGTTGAAATCCCCGACGACGTAGACCTTCGTCGCTTCATCGTCGTAGTAGCGGAAAATCACACCACCCTCGACGATTTCCGGCCCACCATCGCCGCCCCCGAAAAAGCCTCCCCCTCTCCGGGAGCAGCCGGAACCGGAAGCCAAGCTGATCGCGGCAAGCAGCAATACCAAACTGAACGTCAAAAATAATGATCTCATTTAGCGCAGCTCCAGCGAGTCATTTCAGCGTTACTCCAGTTCATCCAGCGCAGCTCCCATGCATTGTTCCACTTTAATTCCGGTGCGTCCAATGCAATTCCAGCACACCGCTTAAGGATGAAGCCAGTGCACTCAGCGCAGCTCCAATGCGTTGTTTCGCGACACAACGATGATCTGGGAACACTTGTTCACAGGCCCACCCCGAACCTCTTCCGGATTTCCCGGATCGAGGCGCCACGTGTTCTCATCCACCCAAAACAAATATCGATACCTGCCCGGCGGCAGCGGCACCACAATCTCCCACAACCCATCCGCATCGCCGTCTTCCATCAATCCGATATCCGCTTCCCCTACGCTCCCATCACCTCGCGCCCAGTTGTTCTCGGGCCAGTCGCCGGCGAGCTGAACACGATTGGCCGCCGGAGCGTAGAAGCGGAACTGTATCCCATTTTCGACGATTGCCGGACCACCGGCGATTTTCCTGGGCGCGAAATAGCTGCATGCGACCGCAATCGAACAAAGAACAGCAAGTGCCAGAGCAAACCGACAAAAGCGCATACAATCGTTCATCTTTCTATTTTCCTAGAACATTAGAATGCATTCAAGCCTTACCGACCAATGCTTTTCGAGCCCTTTCTCAAATTACATCCAAATCGCCGAGCCGCCACCTTGTCCCTTTCCGGACTAAAACAGCAGAATGCATTCAAGCTTTACCGACCGGTCTTTCTCCAGCTCCCGTTCCAAATCGAGGAGCCTCTTCCCGATTTCCCCTGCGCTGTCGCGGTCGGGCGATCCCAGAACGGCGCCACGAAGGTGTTCGATCCTGCCTATATCAAAATACTCGTTCCGGACCGGATCAAGGACAATCGGGTCAAAGCCGAATCCAATGCTAAACTCCGCCCAGTTGTTCCTGTAGCCCGCTTCGAGATACCCCGACAGGAAGGTTTTCCTTTCTCCCCAAATTGGCTTGTCGTACAAGGAGCCTCTCGAATCCACCTGAAGATAGAGCCACCGGGTGAGATACCTTTCTACGGATAACCGCGCATAGCCGTGCTCGAGCGATTCGAACACCCCATCAGTTGTGGCCCCCACCTCGGCACCGTAAGAGAACCGTGCCCGATCAGGTTCTTCTTCCGACAAAGACGCTGCCGGATGCCATGAGAATCCCAGTCGAATCAGCGAATAGGATTTCAAATCGAATCCTGCCATCGTCTCCGGCCAAAATCGATCACCGCTGTCCAGCCAGAAATTTCTCGCGGGCGAATCGAAATGAAAAAGCGCCGGGCTATTTCCATATTTTCGATCCGTATATTCGATACGCGCCGAAGCGTCCCACGTTTTTCCCGCGTACTCGGCGCTCAGCTCTGATCGCAGCTGTTCGGCTTCGGCGTCATCGAAGGCAACACCTTTGAAGTCGACCATGTCCTGCTCGGTGTTCACCGCGCACTCGAGCCGGTCTTTCTCGAACACCACCTGCCCCAGTATCCGGCGGCTCCTTTGAATGAGCTCCTTCGAATCCCAGGGCTGTGCTTCCCGGCCGATGTTCAATTCGGCGAGATCATCGTAAATCGAAGTGGATCGCCAGAAACGGTTGAGAAAACCGCTCCCTTCCGCGTATCCCACCGTTGCGCGAACCGAGCTGCCAACATCCGCTCCCGCCCACACGGCATAGGAGCTCCATTGCTCGCGCGTTTGGAACGTCGTTATCTCGAACAGCGTGTCCTGCTTTTCGACGAGGTTGAGCAAACCCGGATTGAAACCCCTGTTGCTCCGCTTCACATAGCCGACTTCATATCCTCCGACTTCCAGCCGGACCTCCATGCCGAAAATATCCGCATCCCCATAGCCCGGCTGAAACGCATAGAACGACGTATCGCTGCTCGAGGAAGCCATGAAATCCGCCACGGCATTTGCCGGTACAACCGGTGCTGATGGAATACCGCCGCCAGGCCGATCCGCGTACAGGGCGCGAAAATGAAGGCTCTTCGAAAATGGGATATCGAGGGCCGCGCCTTTTTCGCCATATCCAAATCGATAATTGTAAATGCCGATCCCGCCAACCAGCCCGAACGGATCGGATGACGTCCATACGCTGTCCTTTTCGAATGCGGTGATATGCGCCCTGCGGAGCTGAATTCCAAGGCGTCCTCGATAGAGAAACACATCCGTTTCCAACGGAGAGAGCTTCCACGAATCATCCAGGGATTTGAAAGTGGCGTATGAAGTGAACACCCGAGCCTTGACGCCGATGTCGACATCGACCACCTGATCGGCTTCAAAATCTCCATCATCCCACCTGAACGCGCCGATGTATCTCGCCGACGGCTCCAGCACCGCACCTGGAGGCAAACCTTCGAAAGAAGCATCCTTGAGCACGATCATTTCATCGCGCTCCGCGAGAAAAAGCGGAGAGCCCTTCAGAGGATCTCTCGGAGGATTGTCCGGGTCGTTGATCCATTTCCCATCCACGACGAACTTGTACCGGTAGTCCCCTTCCACGAGGAAGAGCCCGATCTCGAAGTGGTCATCGACCTTCACCATTTTCTCGACGGTCGGATTCCAATTGTTAAAGTCACCGACGAGATACACGCTCTTTGCACCCGGTGCATTGAGTGTAAAGATCACCTCGTCTTCCACTATGCGTATGCCCGCCTGCGCCGTTGCGGCGAAGTGAACGGCCGCAGCGGCCAGTACGAACGAAGCACATATCACCAACCGTCGTTTCAAAAATCTCCCCTGACGCAAAAACCATAAATGGGCGTATCGGTGCCGATGATGCTGATATCCGGATCTTCGAGGAGAAACGGATCGTCCCCGATGAACGCCCTCCCGTAGCTGACGGCAAAAAAGAGGTGCGAACTCGGCCGGTATTCCAGACGGGCATGAACGGCGTCATTGGTCGTGAAGTTCTTCGTGAAGATGGTCCGCCAGGAGATCGCAATGTTCCCTCTGAAGGCAACCCTGGACTCCCACGCAACCCGCTGCTCGGAAAAAATCGTATCGATGTCTTTCAGCATGAAATGCACACCGGATTGCAGCTTTTTCAGGCGGTACTTCAGTGCGGTGTGGATGAAATTCTCCTCAATTTCGAAGGGAAAGGCGTCGGATGTTCTACCGATTCCGCCCCTGATGAACACTTCGGAACCGTTTTCGAGGGCCGCCCAGATGCTCGCCTCGACCTTTTCTTCGCTTTCCGTTTCGAATGCCGAGCGGACCCGCTTGGTATAGACCATCCTTCCGTTCACGCTGATGCTGTCAGCGGTGAAGTATGCACCGGTCGTATAACCGACGGAGCCGCTCTCATTGCCCACCAATCCCGAATTGAACGCCTCTCTCACTGCAAAATATCGGTGGATGAGGTTCACGATTCCTAATTTTCGAACAGGAAGCGCTACGAGCCGGGCTTCGGCAAAAAAGGCCCCGGCGTTCGGAAGCACGGTCGAGAAGTTGTCGCCGACAAAACGGTCGAAATGAAACCGATCCTTTGGAAAGAAAAATCCCCGGCCAAAACCGGACTGCTCGTAAGAAAGGAGAAGGCTCGCCCGTTTGTAGTATCCGGTGAGCTCAGTTTTGAAGACGGCCAAGTCGGGAAGACCGCTGACGGGACGGTCTTCATGGAGGTACGCCGTCGAGATCGCAAAGTGGTCATGCGCGAACGCCGTCCTGAGGTAAGCGATCCTGCTGCCGTCATCGAAGTCGTCGCCAAGCGTTGAATATAGTCCAGTGATGGAGAGCCGTTTGAAAAAATCGCCGTCAACTCTGGCACCCCTGTTTTTACCCGAACCTTTCACTCGATCGTCCTCGACGATCGGGGCGATCAAAGCATGCGTGAAGAAGCGTCTCTCGTTGGCGAATAGACGAACTCCAATCCTTGTGCGTTCGCCCTTGTCTTGCCAGAAATAATCTCCCTGCTCGAAATCGAACCGCCTTTCACCGCGAGGCCCCAGATCGGTCCGCTGCAGGGCGGCGCCTTTCAGGTAGAGCTCGCCAAAATCCGCATTGCCCATGCGCAAATCGAGCATCAGGCGGGTTCTATCGGACACCGCGCTGGACGTGTAATTCCACGGGAAACGCACTCCTTGGCGCGACACCCGAACGTCGTACAGAAAGCGCCCGCCGATCTCGACCGGAACCGGCGATTTCAATTCCAGCGAGCGCGCCTCGGAGCCCGCGAATGCAAGCATTCCGGCCAGTAAGATGCTAGCGTTTCGGTTCAACCACTGCTCCCTTGTGCGGCAACGAATAGCCCACCGAGATCATATAGCTCGTGCCGAGGACGTCATGCGACGATACGCCGATATCCACGTTCAATCCGGACAGCAGCAGCCCCACACCACCGGTAACGTCCCCACGGTTGAGACCGGAGCGAATCCGGAGGCCCGTGGGCAGCCGCACCTCGAGGCCCATGCGGTTCCTCCATCCGCGATCCTGTCCTCTTTCCCTTTCGTAAACGAACGAGACACGCTGCCAGTGGTAAGCGATCCCCCAATTGTGCTGAACCTTGAGAGGCGTTCCGCCCCCACCCGGGATAAAATCGAACGAGTCTTGCCCGAGATTCCGGACGGAGTAGCCCACACCGATGATCGGAAACGGCCTGAGGAGAACTCCAAGCGATCCCGTCACGATCGCCTCCGAAGCGTCGAACCGGTCCGAATAGCTGATTCTAGCCACATCGATGCTGCCGCCGAACGACAGAGACGCATCGAGCGATGTCCGGATATAATCGCGTCCGAATGCAAGTGAAAATAGATCTTCCGAACTGACGCCTTCGAGCGAAAACCGGTGCCAAGACAATCCCACGATGCCGATTTTCGCGGGGAGTGCGACGGCGAAGTAACTTTCTTCGAGATCCGAAAGCCCGTAGGGCTCGTTGAGGGATGTAAGAAAGGAAAAGGTTCTGCACTGGGCGAGACCCGCCGGATTCACGATCGCGGCACTCGGATCGCTCGCAACGGCCACGAACGCTCCGCCCATGGAGAGCGTCCGCGATGAAGCATGCATTCTTTCGAAATAAGCTCCTGCACTCACCGGAACGATGAGTGAGGCAGTGGTAAGTGCGACCAGGAAGGCAGCGGATTTCTTGATACCGTCCACGTCGGCTCCATAACTAGCGGATCACCGCGAAAGACGCTTTTGCCACATTGGTGGTCGATCCTTGCGCCGGACCTCCGGACACGACAAGGATATATATTCCCCCCGGAACGACATTTCCCCCGTAGTCCCGCCCATCCCATACATCCCACACCGGTTGAGCGCCGCTGGCAAAGCTTCTCGGCAGATCCTCGTAGATAACGGTAATGAGCTTACCCGTTGTGCTGTAAATACGGGCCGTGAGATAGACGGGGAGCGGAGGTGTGTCGTTTTCCGGAGAGGCCAAGAACCGGAGAACTTCCCCGCCGTCGGGAGAGAAGACTTTCTCCTCCAGGTCGAGCCGTAGCTCCGTCACCTGCCGCTGTGTGTTTCCCTGTGTCAAGGAGAACGTCGCGACGTCACGCGGTGAAACGCCCACATCCAGATACCCGTCCTCATCGGCATCGAGAGGGATCCGGATCGAGTTGTCGAGAAAGGCGATCCGAGTGGAATCGCTCTCGAGAACCGTCGATGGATCCGGTGCCGCATCCCCCGCCCCCGTCCCCGGACCACCCGTCAAAGCAGCGATAAGACCGAGGACCGCCCCATTCTCGGGTATCCTCACCGCTCCATTCGTCTTCTCGAAACGTCCCAACAGATCCCACGGGATCGCCGCCTCCAGCGCGCCGCCATTGATACCATCTTGCAGGAACCACGCACCGAAACGATCCTCATCCACCAAGTCAATGGGGTGATCGCAATCGACGAATCCCACCAACGCAAAAGGCGGCGAATCCTTGGCTTGAAAGAGAAGGTTCGGAGAAAAATCTGCGAATCGGATGTTCCTTCGAAAAAACTCGGCTTGCTCCAGGCCCTTAGGACCTCCGCAGTCCGTATCGATGAAGATCATCAGTGTGCTGTTGGATGCAACACAAGGGATCACGATGTAAACGTTGTGAAAATCCCAGGTGAGAGCAATGCTTATGATATCGTTGTCCCTTCCCCATCTCGAATCACCTTTCCGCTCTGGAAAATTCGTAGTCGGATCGAGCACCCATTCATCCGGCTCGTACTCGGATGCTCGACCATCGATCTCAATCCTCGATCTGAGGTCATCAGACGTCGTTGATAATGATGCGGTGGGGGATAGGAGGAATAGAATGAAGAGAACGGCCAGTCGCGTCATCAGGATTTCTCTCCCAATTCATCCATTCTCTTCATACCTTCGAGCATGAGGTGGTCGATGGGGATATCGATAAGGATATCCTGGGCGTCGGGCTTCTTTCCTTCCTCGAATGTGAACCAGCCTTCGCGCCAGCGAACCACTTCGTACACCACTTCTTTGATTTGATTCTCGATGGCGCACCTCAATTCGTTCTCGCTTATAGCGCCGCTTTGGACGAGTATGGTACCGATCTTTTTCCCCTTTGCCTTCTTGCGCAGCGCCTTGTCAAGCTGATCGCTGTTGATCAATCCCTCCCGTACGAGGTACTCACCCAGTTTCAGAGGCCGGTTCGACAACTCGGCATAAGTAATGTTGCCGAGGATGAAGTATATTCGGGCCGAATTGAACCTGGCATCCAGTGTCAGCCTGCCCGTTATTTGTGCAAGATTGAGCATCTGAAACACTGTCGTGGGCTCGAAGACGTTGAGCTTTCCCTCAAGATCCAACTTTCACCGTCCTTTTCCTGACATATCCGATCCCGAACACCAGCTGGGAGATTATGACAAAGCAAAAAATGAGCCCAAGAAACGGAAAAAGAAACTTCCCAAGCGCCGTTTTCACATCGATCCCGGCCAGGGTGACGCCGACGATGATTATAACAGCGGATGCCTGGAGCACGCCAACAATTTTGCCGACGGTCGTCGCGCGAAATGTCAATGGCCCAACTGCGAAAAACAGAACCGTGGTTCCTACAATAAGAGTCCCATATCTAAGCATAAGTACAATGAAAACCCACAGCGGTACGAGGTTTTTTAGCATGAGGGCGGCGAATACTGCGGCCGTTGAGAAAACATCGGCCAGCGGGTCCATGACCACACCGAATTGCGTCTGCTCATTCCTCCTCCTCGCGACGAAACCATCGATAATGTCCGTTCCCGCCAGGAGAATATAGACGATCAGAGCGGGCCAAAGGCGGTTGTCCAACATCAGGAAAAGCAAAGGAGGAATCAGGACGAATCGGACGATAGTAAGCCTGTTGGCGAGGTTTAGCGCAACAACAGCGTCGTTCCGATCCCTCATCAGTCCAACGTGGAGGAGCAGCCACCCTACGATGACGGCGTTTCCGAGCAGTGTCACCACGAGGAGACCCAGATACGCATCTCCCCGGGAGGGGAGATACAGCGGAGACAGTGCGAGCAACGCAGTCGCCTGGATGCCGAGTGAGAACGATCCCAGTGAGGCAGCGATCGTTCTATGCCGCCGCATGTTCTCCAGCGACTCTTGAAAGCACTCTTTTGCATAAACCAGGTATGCGGAAGCGCTTCTCCCCCGCAAGTCCAATCTGGCGAGCGCTTGTTTGGAAAACATCTCCTCACGCCGATCTCGATATCTCCAATTCGGGAGAATCGGATTTCAGCAGCGCCGCTCTTGCCGCCGCAAGCCTTGCCACCGGCACCCTGAAGGGTGAGCAGCTCACATAGTCCAATCCGACGCGGCTGCAAAAGTGGACCGATTCGGGATCGCCTCCATGTTCGCCGCAGATGCCGAGCTTCAGCATCTTATTGACCTTCCGGCCTTTTTCCACCGCAATGCGAACGAGTTCTCCGACGCCGTCCGCATCGAGGGTTTCGAATGGATCTTTCGGCAAAATACCTTCCTCGATATACGCATTGAGGAACTTGCCCGAATCGTCTCTGCTGTAGCCATATGCCATTTGGGTGAGATCATTGGTGCCAAAGCTGAAAAAATCCGCGACTTCCGCAATTTGATCCGCACAAACAGCTGCGCGGGGCACCTCGATCATCGTCCCTATGAGGTAGGGAATTTCCATCCCCCGATCTTTCAAAATGACTTCGGCAACTCGTTCGATCATTTCCCGCATGATGGCCAGTTCGGCTTTGGTGCCCACGAGAGGAATCATGATTTCCGGCATGACGTCCACGCCGGCGCTCCTGGCATCGCAAGCACCTTCTAAGATCGCGCGCGCTTGCATTTCATAGATTTCGGGATAAGTCACGCCCAGCCGGCAACCCCTGTGCCCCAGCATCGGGTTGAACTCATGCAGCGACTCAACGGTGTTCCTTACTTCTTCTACGGGCCGGTCCATCTGCTTTGCAACAGCCGCAATCTCTTTTTCGCTCTTGGGGAGGAATTCATGCAAAGGCGGATCGAGAAGCCTAACAGTGACCGGCAAACCGTTCATTGCTTCGAAGACACCGACGAAGTCTTCCCGCTGCATCGGAAGAATCTTGTTGAGGGCAGCCAGGCGCTCTTCTTTGTTCGATGCCAGGATCATTTCGCGCACAACGGGAATCCTGTCCTCCTTGAAGAACATGTGCTCGGTCCGCGCCAGACCGATCCCTTCGGCACCGAACTCCCTCGCTTTCTTTGCATCCGCTGGCGTATCGGCGTTTGCGCGAACGCGGAGCTTTCTGTGCTTATCCACCCATTTCATGAAGCGGTGGTAATACTCGTCCAGAACAGGATCGACGAGCGGGAGCTTTCCGGCATAGACACCTCCGCTGGTCCCATCCAGTGTGAGGTACGATCCAACTTCGAATCTTTCGCTGCCCAATTTGAATGTCCCTGAGGCAGTATCGATGTGCAGATCAGTGCAGCCAACTACGCAGCACTTGCCCATTCCTCTGGCTACTACCGCCGCGTGGGAGGTCATGCCTCCCCTCGCTGTAAGGATGGCTTCGGCTGCTTTCATGCCGTCGATATCCTCGGGAGAAGTTTCGACACGAACGAGGACCACCTTCTCACCCGAACCTGTGATGCGAAGCGCCTCGTCAACAGTGAAAGCGGCCCTGCCGCATGCGGCGCCAGGAGACGCAGGGAGCCCTTTGGCAAGCGGCTTTTGATCGACACCGGGATCCAGCATCGGGTGGAGGAGTTGCTCGAGTTGATCGGGGTCTACCCGGGTGATCGCCTCTTTTTCGTCGATCAGTCCTTCCTCCACCATATCGATGGCGATGCGGATTGCCGCCCTCCCCGTGCGCTTGCCGTTGCGGGTTTGAAGCATCCAAAGCTTGCTTTCCTGAATGGTGAACTCGATGTCTTGCATATCCTTGTAGTGCCGCTCCAGCTTTTGATAGATGTCGACCAGTTCCTTGTACGCCTCGGGCATTCTGAGCTCGAGGCTCGCATCCGTCTTCTGCCCGGCCCTGGTTCCTTTTTTCCGCTCTTCCTCGCTGATCGGAAGCGGCGTGCGGATCCCCGCAACGACGTCTTCACCCTGAGCATTCGGGAGATACTCTCCGAAAAACCGCTTCTCGCCCGTTGCCGGATCCCTGGTGAAGGCCACGCCTGTCGCGCAGTCATCACCCATGTTTCCGAACACCATCGCCTGGACGTTCACACCGGTTCCCCAATGTTCGGGAATGTTGTGAAGCCTCCGGTATGATATCGCCCTCTTGTTGTTCCATGACTTGAACACAGCGGAAATGGCCCCCCAGAGCTGTTCTTCGGGCAGTTCGGGAAAAGGCGCGCCCGTTTCGCGCTTTACGATACTTTTGTATTCGGCGATCAGCTGTTTCAGGTCATCCACTCCAATGGCGTTGTCTTGTTTGACGCCAAGCTGTTCCTTTTTCCCCCATAGTTTTTCATCGAACAGTCCGGGATTTATGCTCAAGACAACATGCCCGTACATCTGGATGAATCTCCGGTAGCTGTCGTATGCGAACCTCGGGTTGTTCGTGCGCTTGATCAAACCCTCGATGGCATTCTCGTTCAAGCCGAGATTCAAAACAGTGTCCATCATCCCCGGCATCGATGCGGGCGCGCCCGAACGTACCGAAACAAGGAGCGGGTCCTCGCTATCGCTGAACTTCCGACCCATCGCATCCTCTAATTTTTTCAAGTGATCCTTCACCTCAGCTTCGAGCCCGGGGGGATAGGTCTCGTTGTTCTTCATGAAATAATTGCAGGCTTCGGTCGTTATGGTAAATCCCGCCGGAACGGGTATCCCGAGGTTGGTCATCTCCGCAATGTTCGCGCCTTTGCCTCCGAGAAGCTCCCGCATGTCGGCACTTCCTTCGGCCTTGCCGTTCCCAAAAAAGTACACATATTTCTTGGCCATGTCCGATTCCCTTTCTTCGAATGCAGTTAGCGCATGCTCGATTTGATGCGCTGAAAATAAATAAGGATCGCAATCTCTCTATGGCTAGTCGTCTCGAGCGGAAGTCGAGGCGATTTCTTTTTGCTCGCTAAGGCTCGACCCAATGACGAATCGATACTAATTAAAAAAAGACCCCACTGCGGGTGTCCAGTAAAAATATACCTCGAATTCTATCCAGAAAGCATCGACCGGTGCGAGAAATGCGCCAGATGAGAAGCTACTGTGGTTGAGCAACAGCGTTTATCGAATAGATGACCTCCGACCGCAAGTCTTTCATTACCTGAGAAAAACTAGTTTTCTGGAGAACGATGATCCGCTAACGGACAACCTGTAGTAATAAACTCCGGAGGAGACAAGAACTCCGCGGTCATCCAAACCATTCCATTCAGCAGTGTACTCGCCCGGGGGCGCCAACTCGCTGAACAGCGTGCGGACACGCGCGCCCGTTACGTCGTAGATCGCCAGCGAGACGTCCACATGATCCGAAAGCGTATGACTCTCCCCTGATTTTATCGGCCTCCCTCCCAGCGTATACGGTATGGTTAGCCGCCCCGAACCGCTGCGAACGAATGGATTGGGATAACTCTGCCCGAGGTGGGAACCGAGTGGGATCCGTACTTGCACAGACTGGTCAGAAACAACCGATATGTCGAAGGCAAGCTGAACCCTGTAATCGTAGATGCCCGGCGGCAGCCTTTCGACAAACACGTGTGGTGAAAGGGAATCAACAAATATATTCTCTTCCACAACTCGATAGGCCGACCACATATTCTCGACTTCCACTCCCCAGTCCCTTCGCTGCAGGTTGACGGTTGCACCCGGGCCGCCTCTCGCGGTCAGCGTGATTCTCACCGTTTGATTCTGGACTTTCGAATCGAGCACCACGTTTTCGAGGATACCCGTCGCACCGCTCAAAGCAGATGCATAAGCGTTGATAATGCCCCAACCGTATTCGTTATTCGGGGTGGCTGAATTCGAGGCTTCATTGCGGAGCGCGTTCAACACGTCGATCGGGGTCCAGCTAGGATGCATTTGCAGGAGGAGCGCGACGGAACCGGCAACGAGCGGTGTCGACAGGCTCGTCCCATGGGCAGTGGTGTAGCCCAGTGAGTCCGATGGAGATGCGGATACCACGTACGATCCCATTGCCATGACATCCGGTTTGATGCGACCATCGAATGAGGGCCCATGAGAGCTGTAACTCGTGATGAATCCACTGCTGTCCACCGCCCCCACGGCGATGACGCTGTCCCCATCGGATGGAGCGATGATACCGGGCCAGGGCAGCGGTCCCTCGTTCCCAGCGGCCGTTACTACGGTAACTCCCTTGGAGGCGGCGATATCGGCTGCGATGGTTGTAATCGCCGAATTGCCATCGAGGTCCGCATAGGTGTACCATTTTAAATAGCCCAGAGAGCTGCTCACTACATCGGCTCCGAGGCTCTCCGCCCATTCGAGAGCCCGCACGTAGTCGTCCTCCTCACCTTCGACCTCCTCCCAGACACGTTCGGTTTTCGCGAGAATGATGCTTGCTCCCCATGCGGGGCCGATGAGAGCGCCCGGCGCATAACCGGCCAGAGCAGAGAGCGTGACCGTACCATGATTGTGTTGGTTCGAAACGTCCCCAGCTTGGTTCCTCGTCACGCTGTCATCGAATATAAAATCCCATTCGGCGATGATGTTGAGATGATCGAGTGCTTCATGTCTCAAATTGAAACCGGTGTCCAGCATTGCGACCAGCACACCTTCTCCATGAATGTTGCTGTCGTGGAGGGGAATCACATTTATCATATCGACCTGTTTTTGGCTGGGGCCGTAATCGGCCGCGGTGGTAAGCGCTCGATCCCTCTCTCGGCCTGGGGCAAGGCGACTCTGGTCAAGAAGAGTCTCCGTACTTCTCCCCGGTTCTTTGACTGGACTTCGGCGGTAGGCGTGCACGCGATCGATTTTCGTAACAAAGGGGAGCCGGTAGATCTCGCGGATTTGTGCAGGCGTAGCCTCCGCGCTCACCGCATTGAGATACTTGGAAGCACGCCTCAACCGCACGCCAAGAGACCGAAGTTCCCCGAGGTATGCTCCGCTCACTGGCAGATCACGCTCGTCGATGAGCGGCCCGCGCGATCGGTTCATCCTCCGCACAATCGCCCGATCGGTGAGCGTCACCTCCGACAATGCCCGGCGCAATCCCGCTGCATTCCCCTCCCCATGATCGTTGAAGTAGATCCATATTTTCAATGGCTCGTTACTTCCGGCGGAGAGGAACCGCTCCACGGCCGGCGTGAGCTTGCCCTTTCCGGACATCAGGAACTCCGGGCTCAGAAGGGATGCCAATGCGCAAAAAGACGCGGTCACGAGAGCAATTTTCTTCAATCTCATGAGTGGCTCACCAGGCCTCGGAATCGATGGAGCCTTATAAAAAATACCCTTCAGGGCACTGTCATAGTATAGCAATCTGGAGGCCAGATCTCAAGGAAGAGCTTTACTTATAAGAATACCGGCGAATTGGATGCCGCCCTCCTTGCCGCACACCCGTGAGCACCTGGGCCTTGCGCACGGCAGAGTATTCGCATTGGGACAAAGCCGGCTCGGACGCCCCGGAGGTTTCAATGAGGATTCCTCTCGGGCAGGGAATGTGGTGATCAGCGAAAATCCGCTTGGCTTGGTATTCATAAAGCCTCAACGCTATCCTCCTAACCTTTAGTCATATATATACTTACGTGATCCGCGAACCGTCGCGCACAAAAATCGATCCCTCAAAAATCCGAACATCTCGTAATATCCGAGAGCTTCATTGCAGCGTTCTCTTTCCAGCGACTCTCCCCCTAACAGAATCAGGGCTCTCGACTCTGCCAGGTCTTTAAACCTCTGGATTGCTCTATTCTCCGGATAAATATCGGCGGCTTTCAAATAATAGCGATATTCCTCTTGGAATTGATACGGAATGACATTCAAAAGCTGCCCTTGGACAACGGTCCCTACCGCTTCGTAAATGTTTTTCAATTTTGAAGAAAAAGCTTCGGCCTCCTCGCTCGATTGTCCCGAATTCCGTGTGAACGGTAGCGGAGACTCTCTCATACTCATAAGCTCCTGCAAATTCCTGAACCAGGTTCTCCGCCTGGTCATTGACTTTGGTGCCCGAAGTTCGATAATCGGATAATCATCTGAGTTAATGTCTCCATTCTTCGAGAACTCGCTTACCTTCTCGGGTCCCATTACGAAGTAACTGAGGATATCGAACTCATGGTGAGCCTCTACGCTGCCAAGATCCTTGGCGATTGACGGATCCTTCATTTTTTGTTGGGATTCCGTCTCTATCCATGAAGGATCATATCATCGGACCAGGAGTTTCATTTCTAGCCCTAATAACCTGCCCATGCTCACAACAACCCAGGTACCCCGAAAGAGCGAAGGAAGGCAAAGCAAGTACTGGTAACTTTCTTTGGCATATGAAGGAACGAGACTTGAGTGGGATTCAGCCATTCGTCAGCGACAAGCTGCTGGGATTTTTCCAAATGCAGAACAGAATCAACGTGGCGGGAGTAATCTGGTGAATAGCTACCGGATGACGATTAGCCGGCCGTATACTTGCTCACCCTGTGGATTTTCCACCTTGAAGATATAAACACCTGAAGTAACGTCTTCACCACTGCTATTCCGAGCGTCCCATTCGATGTTTCCACTGCCGGCATCGTGATGTTCCGTTTCCCAAATGAGGTCGCCCGATACTGTGTAGATTTTCAAAATGCAATCCGCGGGCACGTTCACGAATCGGATTTTGTCATCCGGAAAGTTGTGGTAATTGGGCGTTGTGAACGCACTGCCGCCCGTACGATACGGATTTGGAACCGCGAACACTTGAGCCAGATCATTTTGCGGGACTACGTTGGTGGATAATTTCCTAAGGTCGTCTGAGCAGCTGAAAGGTTCACCAGTAACGGGGAAACAGCTCTCGACTTTTTGCAATCCCTGGGTGCCTGCTCGAATGTTGTAGCCCCTATCGAATGTAGTAACCGCATAGTAATAAGTAAAACCGTTGAATGCATTGCAATCAATCCAGCCGAACTGATTGTCTGCAAGCGGCATATCGATCACATTCCCCACACAGCTCAGATCGAATGGAAGTTCAAAACCTGGTGGTATGTTGAGAACAAAGGAACCGTTTTGTCTCAGTTCAGGGATCATTTCGTAGAAATAAATTGAGTCGATCACCGATCCTCCAGGATTGCCGCCTTTTGCGGCCTCCTCTTTGGAAAACTCGGCAATAATAACCAGATCGCTTCCATCCGGTTCGACTCCCCTCCATACATGAAAGCCTTCAAAATCTTCGCACCCAAAAGCAAACTCGCCGTTTTTATCGATGACACCATCAGAGAAGGTCAATTGGATACCTAAGTCGATGATCTCATGAGTTACCTGGTTTACAAACAACAAATCAATTGGAGTGTTTGGAGTGTAATCGTGGCCAACTTGAACGATGTTGTTCCATTCCTCCCAACCCTGGATCTCGTATCGGACCCGGATGGTGTCGTTTACGGACCCAACCTGTCCGCCGTCCAAAGCTCGAACTCTGATCGTAACATCCACAGGCCCTTCGTATGAACCACTACATGAGGGCAAAGATAAAAGAGGTCCTTGTGTTTCCACACGCCAGCTAGATGTATCAGGCGGGTGGATAAACGCGCCGGTGCTATCAGTATTCGGTATATCGTCCCAGGCAATAAAAACAGCAAACGTTCTGTTACTCTCGTTAAATCCGGCGCGCACGGAAACGTTCTCGGGTTGCTGGAGGTCCAGAGAATCCCGCACAGTAGCAGCTCCGTTAGCAAGGCTGCTAAAGAGCGCCACGAATAGAACGAAAATTACCCCTGTTGTCGCCCAGGGGCGTTTTGAAATCATGTCTTATACCCTCCCTGCTGCCTACTTTTGGGGCAACTTCCACTCGTCAAACAGAATGACTTCTACGGCCTCTCGAACGGCCGTTGTATCAAAGAAAACCGGTTCGAATCCCCAAGTAGCGCTTCGTGCTCCGACTCCACCAGGGATATCAGGGATTACGTTTGCGAACACCGATGTCCATGCAGCATTCGGCGCATTATAAATCGCCGAAATGCCATCAATACAACCATGCCCATAAATCGGCTCGAAACAATCGCGCGGTTCAAGACGGAGACTCCCACACCTGATGAAGTACGGAGGATTGTACATCTCGTCGTTTAAACCTCTGGCGTCAGGCGCGTAAAATCTTCCGACTTCGCCCACCTCGGGGCGGAGCTGAAGCAATGGGAATTTCGGATCGATCGGCAAGCATTCACGAAGACCGTCTTCTATGTGCCGAACCAAGCGTTGATGCGTTACGCCGCATCCATTCTCATCGGATCCGGGCCGCCTTAGTACGTTCCACCCGGTATACGCGATGTCCAAAACGTCGAGGCACATGTCTTGGAAGGCAAATGATTGATCCCCGACGGGGTTATCGACTTGGTTGGCGTAATCGCCATCTTGATCTCCCAGAAGTTCGAACTGAAAGATGAATGGATAACGCTCATTCGGCATAAATTGATTGTTGATGGCCTGCGTCATCGGTTGCTC
Organism: Candidatus Latescibacterota bacterium; assembly: GCA_011772205.1. Classification (GTDB taxonomy): domain Bacteria; phylum Krumholzibacteriota; class Krumholzibacteriia; order WVZY01; family WVZY01; genus WVZY01. The sequence goes on along the minus strand of WVZY01000011.1, from coordinate 56,843 downwards.
GCCGCAAATCAAAATGTGCCCCCCTGCTGCCATAAACAGGGCAACAAGGTTCGGCTGTACCTTGCCGATAACCGTGATTTGTGGATCTTTCGGTATGAATTTGATCACGTCATAGAGGAAAGGAAGTTTATGGAGCACCCTCGAGTAGCCTCCATACGCATTCCAGATGACTGATCTGTATTGGGCGAGTTTAAAGATGGGAAGGGGGTGATCCGTACTCACCTCCTGCATATCGCTGATGGGATCAAAGTCTTCAAGATTTTGCATCATACGTACCCAGAAGGCGTCGTGTTCGTCGTCACAGGGCATTGCGCCCTTTGTTAGGGCCAAACCGCACAATATCTCTTCTTCCTTATAATCATCTACTATGAGGAGATTCCTCTCCATAGTGAAAGGGACTATGTTGATTTTAACATTGATCCGCGACTTGTATCCCGAGTTGTCGATCGCTTCGACGTGGAAAGTGTGCGTGCCGTAGTAATAAGTCCGGGTGTCAGAGAAAGCACGGCAATTATCGCAATTGAAAGGCGTCCAACCAATCGCCCATTGATCGTCTTGACTAAGATCAGTGATATCCCATCCGTATCGATAACCGGCAACTATACCACCGTAACTCGCCGCAGAAGCTGAAAATTCGAATTGAAGCGGGACGGCAGCAGGCATGTCGATAATCGTAAACACCGTAGTCTCGGTCGATGATTTGAGCGTGCCGACGAAGGAGTTTCGCAATCTAAGATACGGCCCTGTCGTCCGCTTAGAAATGATCACTCTCCTGGCATTACGCCTCTCGTCGAATACCGGCGTGACTGCCCCTGCTTCATCCTTCGCCTGAACTGCAAACATATAGCTACCGAATTCGAGAGGCGGCGTGATCCAGAATTGGCCAGTGTCCAAGGGAGCTCTATACCAATTCCAATCCGACCATTCATCGGCGGTTGGGTTTTTTCTGATATAGTCAAGTGTTCGTTCGTAGCTGTTACCGAAAGGCTTGATACTCAGCAAAATCCACCTAACCGAATCAGGATCCTGGCTCGTCCGGGTGTCATCCACGTAATCTCTGGCTTCCCAATAGAACCTCGTGATGGGGGGGAGCAAAGCGGGCGTTTGGCCGGAGTAAACGGGGATCAGGATGTCGACATCCGGCGAGAGCGTCCGAGCAGTGAAGGATCTGTAAGCGGGATTTTCTGAGGCTTTCCCTTTTTCGTCGACTGCACGTATGAAAAACGTGTGCGAGCGGATGAAAGGAACCGGTCTCAATGGCCCTCCTAAAACGCTGCTATCGGCGAGAACGTCTGCACTGAAGGTGAACGTTGAATCGTTCGAATAAACTCGGTGCCACTTATCACTCCCAACTGTATCAGCTGGGTTGAAGTAGCCTGTATCGTTGTCAGTAATCGCATACTCGTAGTATGCAATTTCACCATCGGGATCCCAACCTCCCCAGAACATCTGAATCGTATAACTGCTCATGGATCCTTCGGGCGGTGCGCTGGAGAGCCACACGTTAGGCGGCCGATTTTCTTTTTCAACTCCGAGTTTATCGGAACACCCAAAAGCAAGATAGCCGAGTACCAGAAACGCTAGGATAGTGAAAGCGATGCTCAATCTTCTGATGCGGCTGGCTTCTCTGTTCATCAGGCTCACCTCTTTTACAAACTGAAAGGAGCGTCTCTCAATCCAAGAATGACGCACGCTCTTTACGCTTTGCTGGCTTCCACGGGCATTACATCCCCGGACGAATCATTCTAAAGTGGAAACGAATTTTTCTTTCTTCCGTCCACCTACCCAAAAGAGAGCTGGGGTAAGAGTTGATTAACTCTTTTTTCTTGCGCACGAACATATACTGCTCGAATTCTTCGCCTATTTCCAGATCCCTTCCCTTCAATGTCAAATCGTACGTCTTGTTGGCCCAACGAGGAAGATTTACAAAGACCGAATCTCCATAAAAATCGGGAGGGTAATATACGAAAGTTACTTTGAAAGAATCGCTTAAGGAAACCGGAGTCTGCCCTGGAATCCAATTTCCCGCCCGAGCGAACCGGTTGAATGTGCCCTCCATGTCAAAGAATAAATATAACCAGGATTTCACTCCGGACCCGAATTCTTTCGGGTGATCGTGGCCAATAGCGTTCACGCTGAAATAGAATTTCTTCTCATATCGAACAGGAGGTGGAGTGAAAATGAATACCGAATCAACATCCCACCAATTCCACGTAAGCGTATCCCCATCGTAAATCTTGTTGCCCAGATGATCCATGATATAGAGGGAGTCGAGAACAGGATCAAAATTTCCGACGAATTCGAACTCGGAAGGTGTGCCATCGAATTTGCCGTATTCATCTATGCTTCTCACACGAGCTTTATACTCGACCGATCCTATGTTCAGACTCGTTGAATCCGAGGTGCCGTATGGATTGGTATCCTCTCCTTTATCAGGCATCCACGCAGTCCTGGCTTCAGCAAACGCGAACCTCTCCGAGGAGCGATAGAAACTCTTCTGGTATTTGATGCACATATTCGTATCGTCTTCACACAGTGAAGAATCGCGAGGAACGGTGATATCACGGATATCTGGACATTGCAAAGTTGCTATTGTATCGTTCGCTCCTCTATATTCGAACCTGACCCAGCTTCCATACGGTAATGTATCCGGAACATCGTCTTTGAAATTCACTGTTTCCTGAAAGGCAGAGCCATCGATGATATACGTGTTGATCACCTCAAAAATTTCCGTCTCGGGATCGAAATTGACGATGATTCGACAGACTCCCTCCGTAAACCCACCCGCATCCACAGTGGATTCCGCTTCCGCCTCATCCTTGCATTGAGCAGCAAAAAGAAATACCCCGCTTGGAATCGCGAGATCGCCAGTATTGGGGAAATCCCGGATAGTATCCCCTAAATCCGTCGTCCACTCACCCGCACCCTCCATCTCTATGGTCGTGCTGAGCGGGAACCATTTGTATGCGATCAACCGGCCGTTTGGGGTGAATCCTTCATAGACGATCTTGAACGGGCGGAACATGCCAACCGTGGGTGGATTATCCACATCATATCGTATCTCCCGCCACACTCTCTCTATACCAGACGGCGTATTACAGGACGGCAGGATCTCCTGGCGCCAAACCTTGAAACGCATTTCCGGAAGTTTATCGATCGTCGCTATGAACTCGACCCTGGCCGGGGAGGGATCGATCACGCCGTTATCATCGATTGCCGCTACATGAAAGGCCTGGCGGTTTTTTTTCAAGCCAACGCCACCCGTCGCTCTGAATGCAGTGAAGGAAAATATCGAATCTGTTTTCGTTGTTATTCTGCCAGACCGAAAATCTCGCAGCCTTTCCGCCGGATTCCACCCCAGCTCGCCCGGTGCGATGGTATCCGTCTTGGTCCAAATGTACCTCATGACGGTGCCGTCGTTATCGACTCCACGCCAAAAGAGATGGACGCGATACTCATAGTCCGTCGATTCGGGCGGCGCATACCATAACTCGGTGCTAGGTGGTTTGTTGGCATCGATAAGGGAGGGCTGATTGCGCCGGCAGGATCCGGAGAGCATTGTAATAATAAATAGGCACAGAAGACATATAAAAATGCCCGCTCTCATTCTCATGAAAAAAAGACTCCTTCTTTAGTGTGGGGCTTTGAATGGGGACTGATCACGAAGCTATAGAAATATAAGGGATTTATCGCTTTGGTGTCAATGAAAAATTTTTCACATAACCGCCTTTTAAATAAAAAATTGGGGCCGATGGGATGAGCCCATCGACCCCAACTCGGAAGCCTGTTTCGAAGCGCTTCTTACTTCAGAAGAACCATCTTCTTCGTCTGCGTGAAGTTCTTCGTCACGAGCTTGTAGAAGTACACACCACTGGAGACCGGATTGCCCGCATCGTTGCGGCCTTTCCAATCCTTGGTGTATTCACCAGCAGGCTTCTCCTCGTTCACCAGCGTCCTCACCAGCTGTCCCGCCACGTTGTAGATCTTCAAGGACACACTCGCGCGCGCCTTGATCGAGTACTTGATGGTCGTACTCGGATTGAACGGGTTCGGGTAGTTCTGGGCCAGACTGTTAGTGAACTGCGGCGTGCCACCGGCTCCCGTGGGATCGTCCAGTGGGTTCCTCAGGAACCGGATGATGTCAGTCAGATGATCCGCACGATCGGGGATGCCAGCCGGACGATCGTCACGGATGTAGTGGAAGCTGAATCCGGAGAGGACCACAGCGGTCGGGTGGCCCAGCGCGTTCAACGTGTCGTACGCCACAACGGCACCGTCGTTCGCAGCGCCCGAGCCCCCGTACGTCATCTCCAGGGTCGTGCTCGCGACCGGCCGGATCACATCAAAGTCATTGATGCCCGGACAGCCGCCGTAGGCAACGATCGTGTCTTCCTCGAGTGGAACACCGTGATCGAAGATCCCGAGATTCTCACCGATCACCAGCGGCGATATGGAGAAGCTCACCGTGTGATCATCGTCCACCAACTGGTACGGAATGTACGTGTTGATGAACTGGGACGAGGACGGATTCGTCAGCGTGGTCCATTCTGAGGCCATGTTATCGCCGGAGAAGTAGATACCGGCTCCTACTGGGTCCGGATGCTGATCCATGAAGAAATAGAGCATCGCGAAGTCATCCGTCTCGTTCGCGCTCATGTCACCAACCGTACCTCTGTTGAGGTTACCGGAGTTCCAGATAATCTTCCGGTAGTTCGGGAACAGCTGGTTTGCAACGCTCCACATACGACCCGCAAGACCATTTCCGACCAACGAAGACGGCCCGCGCTTATCGAAGCGGTCAACTTGGTCCATGATCCCCATTAGCTCGAATGCGGAGTTGAAGTACGGCTCGGCTCCTCTGCCGCTGAAGTTATCGACATAGAGGATGTCTCCGCCTCTTCTTGGACCCGCACCGGGCAGGACCTGGATCTCCATCGGATCCGCGCAGGCTTCTTCGATGACGGTTACTGTGCCTGTATTTTGGCTCCAGTAGGTCGTGCTAGGGGTTGAATCCGTGGCGCTGAAGAAGAACAACAGCGTATCCCCGTCGACGAAGTAGTGGTCGTTGACATCGATGCAGAACTGATCGGGAACAGGACCCGTACGCGGGCCACCCGGCTCTGTGAACGATGTGTCGAAACGGAACATATACCAGAGCCGTCCGTCACATATCAACGAGTCAAGCATCGGCCAACGGAGGTTATCCTCCTCCCCTTGGGCCACAGTAATTGATCTCTGCGGATTGACGCTGAGATAACAGTACACTGCAGGGCCAAATCCTGAAATCGGATCCTCTGACAATCCGACGGTTGGCTCACTAACCTTGATGTCCATCGAGTCGCCAGGCACATTGGACCCGTCGAGATAGGTGGTAACGTCTATTGCTGCATCAATTCTGGCCGTCCCAGAGGAATCGCCATTTTCTGGGAAGGTATCGTTCCAGACATTGATGTCCCGGACGCTAAACACAGGGCCGACCGTTCCGATGCGGCGCAGAGAAACGCGGTCGCTCAGCGGTGTATGGCTGTGGCAATCACCCGGCCAGCTGGGACTGCAATAATATCCGCAATAATCCCAGCAACCGATAGCCAGCTGGACTGCATCTGCAGCTGGATTGATGAATTGACCAACTGGGCGAACACTCTGCCCCCATGTTCCACCCCCGCCGTAGTAGATGAAGTTCTCGTCCTTCCATTCACCCGGACATCCGGCAATCCAGTTGCGGATGTGCCAGACATGGAAGATCATCTGCGGGAGCGGATGGTCCCAATACGTCCAGTAGTACAGCTCATAGACTGAGCCGTAGGTGCCATCCGGATCGTGATCGATCTGAGGCGACCATAGCTCGCTGAATATGTACTGGCCACGCAGGTTCACATATGGAACGGCCGTCTGACCAGGGAATCCGCCGCATGCATACGTTGCAGTGGATCCATTGATCCATGCCCACATGCATGACAACTCGCTCCGACAAGGATCCTCCTGGACCAGGCTGACACCCGGGTAGAGACCGGCGAAAGATCCATATCCTGCCATGGCGATGCATTCCCATGCACCATCATTCGTCTGGGTATCACCAGCAGCCTCGTCCTCGAAATTATCGAAGTGCGAGTATGTGCCTTCCTCGGACCGAACGGTGACGCTGTCGACGATCAACGCACCGTCGGTGTCCCAGAGACCGTCCTGATCAGACCACCCGCCGTCGGCACTGAAGGTGAACCGGATCCTGATCGATCCAGCATGGCCCGCTGGAATCGTATCCCGGACGAATGTCTTCAATCCCGTGCCGGTGTAAGTGCTGAGCTCGAACCAGTCAGCTGCCGGCATGACGTCCGGATCCGCCACCGAATCGCAGGTGTTCTTCGATGCATACTCGAGATACGAGTAGTCGAAACCAGGCTCGGAATCCCAAGCGACGAGATATTCGATATAGACCTCTTCGGTATCAGGGACTTCGATACAGTGGTGGTACCAACCCTGACTCCAGTTATTCCCGTAACCTGGGAGGTAGGCATAACCGCAGAGGTCTGGGTCGCCTGCATCGGGAGATGCACCACACCAAGCGGAGTGATGGCCTTCCAAGGGAATGAGTCTCCCATAGTCCCCGCCGTTCAATCCTACAGTGTCAGCGTCTACATGGAAGTAGCAGCCGGTTTGTGCTGTAAGGTCAGCTTTGATCCATCCGTGATCGACACACAGAGGAGCCTGATCCCAAGTGTAATCGGCCAGAATGAATGTGTCGGCTTGCGCGGACGCTTCTAGACCCTGCATCTCCAACGGCAGATCCAGATTCAGGAGAGTAGGTCCAACCTGAGCCTTTCTGTCGGCCAGGCTCGTTCCCTTCGTTGCTGGCTTGGCTAATGCAATCGATGAAAAGACAAACAGCAAACAGAAGGAAACTACTAAAACTTTTCTCATGGTTTTTCCCCCATCGTTGCTGAGAAGGAAAAGTGAATACGCGAGAACCAATTTATGTAGGCGCATCTCTAACCAGAAACGCCTGACTCAAGAGGCAAAGTCGTTATTCCGTCCTGAAACGAAATTCTTTCACCTCCTAACATGTGAGCGTTCCAGGTTTTTAAGCCTATTGGTAAACCGCTGGGTAAAAGAGAACGTGTCGAGTAAAAGGTTGACACCAACGGTGGTCGGCTTTTCGCGCGCACGGTAGCGCGCAATGCGTACTCACAAGAGGATTTGCGGTATACACCGCAAACCATAACCCTTTGCCCCTAGTCCGCGGATAATGGTACCATAAAAAGCGCCAAAGTGTCAAGCATTGAAATCGGGGGAAGTCCGGAGCTATTGGGTAGTTGAAGCGCCCTCTTCAACTATACAAGAAAAGTCAGCGAATCTGGAAAAAATAGCGAAAGTACATGCGAGAAAATGGATTCGGTTGATCCGAATCGCAGGATTTTCGCAATTGACGAGCACAGCATCGAAGTAGGCATCTATCGGCGGGCCCAGTTCGGAGAGGAGCTTGAGCACGCCATCGAAGTCCCCTTTTCTGTCCGACGCGGCGATTTTGGATATTTTTTCACTCACCGCGTCGTAAAGCAACCTTTCCATGGATTCCTCGAACAAGCCGGTGTCGAATCGGATATCTCCATAGAGAGGCTCGAATGAAAAAAAGGCTTTCTCCAACGTTTCCCAATCGACCCCGTAGATCTTGTCATCCGCCCCAAGTATGTTCCCGACCCGTTTTACACCGATAATGAGCCGCTCGAAGGCTTCATTTCCCCGAAGCTTTTCGATTCCATGGCACCTTTCGACTGCTTTACCAGGAAAAGGCCACGCCACCCGGGTCACGGCCCTGACAATGTCATAGGGAAATCCCTTCTCGGAAAGGAACGCATCGCACCGGGTAGTGAAAAACTCCCTCAACAGAGCGGTCGTTTCCTGAGCGCTTTGCCCATCCGTCAGTCCCTGAGCCACGTAGGATGAAACGGCTCGATCGATCAGCTCGTCGAGAGGAACCAGCGGATTTTGTTCAATGACCCTCAATAAGCCGTTGGACAGCCTTCTCAGACCATAGGGGTCGCCGGATCCCGTCGGGACGAGTCCGGAGAGGAAACAGCCGCACACCGTGTCGATCCGGTCTGCAATCGTCAGGTACGTCCCCAATGGGCTTTCAGGCAATGCGTCAGCAGGAGAGCGCGGATTATACTGCTCCCGGATGGCCGAAACGATCTGATCATCCTCTCCCGAAGCCGAAGCGTAATGGCTTCCAATGAGACCTTCGAGAAGAGTGAATTCCTTGCCGTCTTTGACCATTTCACTCGCAAGATCGGCTTTTGCAAGGATCGCCACCCGTTTGATCCCCCTCTCTGGCACCGGCCGCGCTACGCCCGAGGTGCCGTTCAGGAAAAGCATGAGGGACTCCAATCGCGCAGCTTTGTCTTTCAGCGTACCGAGTTTCTCTATGAAGACGATGCTTTCCAGCATGCTGGAAAGCCCATCGATACCCCGCTTGAGATCCTCTTGCCAGTAGAAATAAGCGTCTTCAAGCCGCGCTCCGAGCACCCTCTCGTTCCCTTTCTTTACCCCGAGGGGATTTTGCGGCTTTCCTTCGGTAAAAGCGACAAACTTCGGCACGAGCGCCTTGCGTTTTCCCCGGAGGGCGAGATAACGCTGGTGGGTTTTCATTGCTGTAATTACTACTTCCGGCGGGAGCGAAAGGTACTTCTCTGGAAAATCGCCAACGAATGCATGGGGATTCTCGAGCATGAACGTTAGTTCTTTGAAAAGCCCCGGATCTTCTATGATCGTGAGTCCCAGTCGCTTCGCGGCTCGCCCGCAGAGCTGCTTGATTCGCGTTTCACGTTCGTTCTGATCAACGATGATACCTTTCTTTGTCATCGTTTCCAGATAACGTTCCGAGCTGCGTATGCGAATTTTTGCCGGAGAGATCCACGGAACGTAGAACGATACGCTCCCGCTTTTCACGCCGGCAAAATCGAAGCGGACCGGTGAATCTCCATAAAGACAAACGATCCACCGAATCGGGCGGGCAAACTTCGTTCCCCCCTCCTCCCACCGCATGGTTTTTGGAAATTTGAGCGAGGCGAGGACCCCGGGGATTTCTCGTTTCAGAAGCGACTGGGTTCTTTGACTCCGCTGGCGCTTTTTGAATCCCAGATACTGACCTCTCTCGGTCTGTATTTTTTCGAGATCATCGACACGAAGACCGTGCGATTTCGCAAACCCAATAGCGGCCTTTGTAGGAGTACCGTCTTCAGAGAAGCTCTTCGACACAGGAGGACCTGTTATCACATCCACCTCGCTCTTCTGGGCGGCCGCGAGGCCTTTAATTATCAACACCAGCCGCCGCGGCGTGCCCGTGGCATAGATATCGCCGTAGTCGACTCGGAGTTCCTTCAGGCGCTTTGCCGCCTCGCCCTTCAGCTGGGAGACGGCTGGAGGTACGTACGAAGCGGGTATGTCTTCACAGCCTATTTCCAGGAGAAAATCTCTCACCCCCGCTTCCCCCCTTTGACAAGCGGAAAGCCAAGTGCTTCTCTCCTCTCGACGTAACGCAAGGCGAGCTTTCTCGCCAAAGCCCGGATGCGCATGATATATCCTGTCCTTTCGGTAACGCTGATTGCGCCTCTTGCATCGAGAATGTTGAAAATGTGCGAAAGCTTCACCACATAATCGTACCCGGGGAGTACGAGACCGGCATCGACCATCCGCTCCGCTTCCATCTCGAATTCCTGAAACAGCTTGAAATAAAGATCCACTCCGGCGCTTTCGAAATGAAAAACGGAGAACTCCTCCTCCGCTTGGCGGTTGATTTCTCCCCAAGACACCCCGTCCCCCCATTCGATATCCATTACCGAATCGACCCCCTGGAGATACAAGCAGATACGGAGAAGCCCATACGTGATCTCAGCCGAGACGGGATCGAGCTCCAGCCCTCCTGCCTGTTGGAAGTACGTGAATTGAGTGATTTCCATTCCATCCAGCCACACTTCCCATCCAAGTCCAGCCGCCCCAAGCGTGGGAGCTTCCCAGTCGTCCTCGACGAGACGGATGTCGTGGCGCCGCGGATCTATCCCGAGCGAGCGGAGACTCTTGATGTATATATCGAGGACATTGCTGGGAGGCGGTTTGAGGATAACCTGGTACTGAAGAAATTGCTGAACCCGGTTCGGATTTTCACCGTAACGGCCGTCTTTCGGCCGCTTGGACGGTTCCACGTATGCGACCCGCCACGGTTCGGGTCCCAGGACCCGGAGAAACGTGGCCGGATTGAGAGTACCCGCGCCAACTTCCGAGTTATACGGCTGCAGGATAACGCAGCCTTGTTTCATCCAAAATTTTTGGAGTTCGAAAATAATCTCCTGATAAGTGGGCTTTCGCGTCTTTCTTTGCCTTGCCTGCATGCTCATCCTTCAAAAAAATCGGCCGGAGGCGCGTTCTATTGGGGCCGCGACCGGCGTATTAGCCTGCGATATTGCCATCACGATGCCTAAAGAAGTTTTAGCGATTCGGGGAGCGTGTACCCTTGAACGTGATAAGTATACGTCCAGTGTATCAATTTTCCCAAATCCTTTCTGAGCTTCCTGTCCGCACGTTCCGGCTTCAATCCTTCCAACGGCTCACGCAAGCACCGTGAGGCAAACGTGAGAAGGTCGCGGTAAAGTGACTGCGCTTGAGGAGAAGGCACCTCGTGATTGGCACAAAAGCACGCCGCTTCTTCGGGATCATAGCTGCCCCCTTCCACATCAGCGCCGCAGCGCACGCATCCAGAAAGGTCCGGAAGAGCCCCAAGCGCCTCCAGCAGCTTGATCTCAAAAGCAAGGAAGAAAAACAGAGGATCGGCGACGGGCTGGCAGCGCACGAAGTCCAGTGCGACGTCTACCAGGGAGGGATCGGGACTTCCCGCATAGCAAACACGATCGAGAAGCTCGAGAGCGGCCAGGGTAGCGGCCATTCCCTGGAGCGATCTTCTGTCTATCGTCGCCGTGGCCACGACAAACACTTCTTTGAGATAATACCGGCTCCTGCCCTCTTTGAAATAATAAACGGCTTCCAAGTGGTTGCCCGGCTCGAGCGCTCCGCGAAACGCGCTCTTTCCCCCAAGAGCTCCTTTTGCAATCAGCCTGATCTTACCGCCCTGTTTCCCTAAAAACGTAACCTCCTTGCTGGTCTCACCCGACCTTGCGGTTTTGAGAACAATTCCCTCGTCTTTCACCAGCATGAGCTATACAGCCTCAATGCGTTAAAGAATGAATTCCGGGCGTGCCCGCGTCGCTGGGAGGCGATTTTGTGACGCATCAAGGCAAGCGCTGCGCGGGCTCATCGCTTACGAACCGACGAGCGATACGTAGTAGGTGGCAAGCGTCATATAGATCGCCAAACCGATGATGTCGTTCGATACTGTGATAAATGGCCCGGTGGCGATCGCGGGATCGACTTTCAGCCTGTGGAGCAGAAGAGGTACCGATGCGCCGATGAATGCGGCTACGAACATGACACTCACCAGCGACACCCACAGCAGCCCCCCGAGACCTGGATCGCGGCGCCAGAGGTAGACGATGGCAAACAAGAGAAAACCAAGAATAACTCCGTTCAATAGTGCGACGACGAGCTCCTTTAGGACCCTCCGGCCCGCGTGACCCACGTCGATCTCCCCCAATGCGAGCTCGCGCACCACCACCACCGCTGCTTGGCTGCCGATATTCCCTGCTGTTCCCATTAGCAGCGGAATAAAAAACGCGAGCGTTACGGCCGTTTGTATCGACACTTCGTATCGGCTCATCAAGATCGCATTCAAGATCTCTCCGATCAGTCCGGCTACGAGCCAGGGCAGGCGCGAGCGCGAGATTCGTATGGGAGAAGGATCACCGATTTCCTCCTCGCGGGTACCCGCAATCCAAGCGATGTCTTCGGAGGCTTCCTCTTCCATAACGTCGATGATGTCATCAACAGTGATCCTCCCAATGAGCCTTTCCTTTTTGTCCACCACAGGAAGGGCGAACTCATCGTATTTTCCAAACTGGCTTGCGACTTCTTCCTGATCCATGTCGACAGGTATCTTGATCAGGTGCGTCATCATGACTTCGGCCACGGGTGCGTCCGGTGGGTGGCGAATCAGATCGAGGACGGCCACGGCCCCTTTGAGCACCCCATGTTGATCTACGACGTAGATTTTCTGCACATTCTCGATCTCGTCCGCACTCTCCCGAACGAGCGTAATCGCGTCTTGAATTGTCGCACTCTCCCTCACGGCGAGGCTCTCCACTTCCATGATGCCGCCCGCCGTATCCTCTTCGAATTCGAGCAGCTCCTGGAGCCTCTCGCGCTCCACCTGCGGAAGCATCGCCTCGATCTTCTCGGATTTCTCGGGCGGGAGGCTCGAGATGATGTCCACTGCATCATCGGAGGGCATCTCCCCGAGCAGGGATACCACTTCCCGATCCGTAAGGAGCTTCAGGAGGGCCTGGCCGGAAAATTCGTCGATCTCTGTGAGGACTTCCGCCGCCCGCTCATTGCCCAGAAGCTTGAGCACGACGACCTGGTCGCCACCATCGAGGTCCTGGACCACATCGGCGATATCCGCCGGATGGAGCGGTTTGAGTTCGGCGCTCAGCGCTTCCATATCGCCTTTCTCCAATAATTGGCGGATGCGCGCGATAACATCGGGAATATCTGGGGTGCTCGGACGATCCATAGCAGGCATCGTAGAAGAGAGCCAACAGATTGGCAAGGGCGATTTGAAAAAGTGGAGATCAGCCGGCGCGGCGCGCGAGACCTTCGAGAATCGGAGGCGAAAAAGCGCCTCCTGATATGACCATTTTCATGCCTTCCTCAACGGTGATGCTCACCTTGAGGACATCCTTTTTGGGAACAAGCAGAAGAAATCCCGAGGTCGGGTTCGGTGTTGTTGGAACGAACACATTCACGACTTCGCTGCCAACGAGGGAGTTGAAGTATTCGGACCCCTCCCGCGTCACAAATGCCAGGGCGAAAGAGCCTGGGTGCGGGTAGCGAACGAGGACGACCTCCTGGAACGCGGTTTTCCTGTCGGCGAGGAAGACCTGGCTCAGCTCCTTGACCGCGTTGTATATCCGAGGCACCAGAGGGATATAGTTGAGCAACCGCTCTCCGACGTGGATGATTCGTCTCCCAATGAGATTGCCGGCGAAGAAACCGGTGAGAACGATGAGCACAATAATGATGATGAATCCCAACCCGGGGATGTCGATGATTGGATATCTCTTCTGTAAAGGGCCCAGGAGGTTGTCGATCGAACTGAAGACTTTCCAAAGGATATATCCGGTGACGAGAACCGGAGTCAGAATCAGGATCCCTGTGAGGAAATATTTTCTCAAGAATCTCATTTGCCGCTTTCTCGTGCCGACAGGCCGTCTAGCTGAAGCCGCCCTCCAGTTGCTTCCGAATCGACTTTAATCCTTTTAGCAGAACTTTGTCTATCCTTTGTCGCAGGACCGACTTGATTTCGAAATCAACGCCTTTATGCGGGATCACATCGCCAACCCTCGGTACTCTCCCGATCCGTTCATACAGAAATCCACCCAGCGTATCCACCGATCCTTCAGGCAGATCGAGCCCGAACATTTCGTTCAGCTCGTCCAGGTGAACCTTTGCGTTGCAAAGCGCCGTATCCTCATCCAGTTTCTTGACCAATTCTTCCTCTTCATCGAACTCGTCCTGAATATCGCCAACGATTTCCTCGAGGACGTCTTCGAGAGTGACGAGTCCCGCCGTGCCTCCGTACTCATCCACGGCGATTGCAACGTGTTTCTTGCGTTTTTTGAACTCGGTGAGCAGGTCATCGATTTTCTTGCTCTCAGGGACGAAGAACACATCCCTCGAGATCTCGCCGAGCGAAAAGTCGTCCTCCGAAACGATCCTTTTCAAAAGGTCCTTCGTATACACCATCCCCACAATCTTGTCTATCGTCCCGTCATAGACAGGAATTCTGGAATGGCCTGCTTCCATGATCGTTTTGAGCGCTTCGTTTTGGTCCATATGCCGGTTCACCGCCACGATGTCGATCCTCGGCACCATGACTTCGCGCACTTTGGTATCACCGAAATCCAAGATGCTGGACATGATCTCGCGCTCTTCCTTCTCCAAAAAACCATTTCCGTCGTCCATCATCTCGATTTTCTGCATAAGGGGTATGATCTGAAAAGCGAAAGATTCGAGGAGCCTTGGGGAGACCCGCTCGAGGATATTTCCCAGCGCAGCGACGAACGGCTTCAACAAAAAGGAAATCGAGTAGACGACGAATTTGGAAACTGAAATGTACCTCTCCGGGGCCTTGGCTGCAGCCGCCCTGGACAAGAGAAGGGGAACAATAAGAGAGAAGACGATAATCAGCGCCGATAAGGCGAAAGCTAGAGTTTGGCCGGAAAGGTATTTCAAGGAAATGTGGAGAGAGGTGACGACGACAAGTGCGAGCGAGAGGCCTCTCCCTACGCCGAGTGAAAGGCTCGTTTGAATCGGAGCATCGAGCAGGCGATGAATGAACTGCAAGTGACCGCTGTCTTCATTGGTTGGCTTTTCCAGCCTGCTGCAGGAAAGGATTTCGAGCGCGGTATAGGTTCCCGCATAGAAGCCCAGGATCGCCATCGAGGCGAGCCAAACGCCTAGATCGATTTCTAAGCCCATTTAATTCTTTTGGCGGCGGCTCCGGGGCAGGAGCTGCTTCGGTTAGAACAGCGCATCTAGCGTTTCTGCGTCCAAATGCGTTCCCAAAATCCGTCTCTCTTCGGCCTCCATTTCGCGAGCTCGTTCGTTCGTCTCATGGGTGTAGCCCAGAACGTGGAACAATCCGTGAACGCCGACACGGAGAAACAGGTGCTTCGGGTTCACCGCCTGTCTTTTCGCCTCCTTTTGCACCGTTTCGTATGACACGTAGATTTCGCCCGCGATGTTTTCTCCGCAGGGATGGTCATCTTCCAGATACGAGAATGAAATGACGTCCGTAGCTCGATCCACTCCTCTATGTTCCCGGTTGATCTTCCGAATGAACGCGTCCCGAACGAGCACAACTTCCACAACGTCTTTCGTGCCCCCGAGGGTGGCTGCCATTTGCCGGAACAAATCGATCGTCTTCCGGTCGAGCCAGGAAATCTCTTTATGATCGGACCGGCTTAGCAACAACTTCACCCTTTTCTTCCTCCTCCTCCTCCTCATCTTGACCGGGATACGCAATCCGCTTGTGGTAGATGCCGGTGAGGATTGATATGAACTTCTCCTTTATTTTCGAGAGGTCCTTCAGCGTAAGGCCGCTGTCGTCCAGCTCACCCTCATGCATCCGGGAGTCGACCAGTTTCACTACCATGTTTCTGATGTGCGCAGGTGTCGGGGCTTTCAGAGATCTCACCGCGGCTTCAACAGTGTCCGCCAGCATGAGGAGAGCGGATTCCTTGCTTCTCGGACGCGGGCCGGGATAACGAAAATCGTCTTTGTTCACGCTCGAATGCGAGTCTGTCTCCAGGGCTTTCTGGTAGAAATACGCCATCACAGTTTTGCCGTGATGTTCCCGGATGGCATCGATAACTATGCTGGGGAGCTTTTCCTCCCGGGCCAGCTCGACGCCGTCCTTTACGTGCGAGACAAGGACGAGACCGCTCATTTGCGGCGTGATCTTCTCATGCTTGTTGAAATCGCTGCTCTGGTTCTCCGCATAATACTCCGGCTTGAAAACCTTACCGACATCGTGATAGTAGGCCATCACTCGTGCCCTCAGCGGATCGGCGCCGATCTCCTCTGCAACGGCGGATACGAGATCTCCGATGAGCATCGAGTGGTGGTAGGTGCCGTTTGCTTCCATGTTCAAACGCTTCAGGATCGGCTTGTTGAGATCGGTTAGCTCGAGAAGCGTAAACCGGGTGGTGAGGTCAAAGACCGTCTCGAAAACGGGCAGGAGGAACATCACCGATACGCTCGCGAAAAAGCTGTTCGCTATACCCCACAAGCTCTGTTTGTAGAAAAATGCGATGTTGTTGGCCTGCCCGAGCTCGACGCTTATGATTCCGACGATGTAGGCTACGGAGATGTAGAGAAAAACCGAGTAAAGATGGGTTCTGGATCGGAGCTTCTGCAGCCAGACGACGGCGGTCGTCCCTGCAAGGAGAGAAACAAAGCCGACACTCGCAGGTACCTCTCCCACCAGGGTCACGAGGAAGCAAACGAAGACGGTGCCGACCAGACCAAGCCGGTAGTCGAACAGCGCTGTCAACATTAAAGAAACAAACGCAACGGGAATTAGGAAATGGCTCAGAGAGAAGCGAACCACCACGGCCATAAAAACGAGAAACAACACCATGATGCAGAATACCGCGATGACCTTCACCAGGTCCTGATAGATCTTCCGGTGAAATATGAACAGGTACCCTCCGAACAGAATGCCGAAGATCGCAAGCCTCAGGGCTTCGGAAGTATACAACCCGATGTGCATCAGCGGGGATTGAGAGGTCTCGAGACTGGCCCGCGTTCGCTCCAAGGCCTTGAGGATGTTCTCCTGCTCCCGAGTTACTTTGTCATGGGCGCCGATAATCCGCTGATTCTTTGAAACCTCGAAATACGGCTTGACTCTTTCCATCGCCTCTTCTCGCCGCCTTTGCGTTTCCTCGCTGTCCAGCAAAAGGGTGGGGAGCACGTGGGCTCGAACCAGCTCGATGAACGCCTGTGCGCGATCCCGGTTCCTCCCAAACCGCGATACGGCTTCTTCCCGGATCAGCTGGTCGAGTCTCCCCTGTTCGATGATGTCTTTGACCTTCAGGCGCTTTTCCACATTGCCGTCGAGGACAGAGATTTCCGTATAGTCACTTCGCCTGAGCGGACCTGAGTTGTTGATCACACCCCGCGTGAACAGCTGACTCTGGAACTCCTTGGCCGCCTTCGCTATGCCTTTCAGGCTGGAAGGATTCACAAGAGCTTGGCTCGAGTTTTTGGATAGGTAAGGGAATACCGTGTTCGTCGCGACGATTTTTTTCTCGGTCGTAAGCGATTCGTTCGACGCTATTGATTGAAGGCTGTCTAAGAGCGTGGCAAGCTCCCTCGTGAAGTTCTTCTCGACAGTTCGATCTTGCACATAAACGGGGAGAACATTCACCGCGGCTTTCGCTCTCTCGAAACTGAGTTGCTCGGGAAGTTGCGGAACCTGAAAGTCGAACGGCGCAATGATCTCCCTGTCCGCCACATCCCCGGTCTTGAAAACGATTTCTTTCGTGCGGTGCGCCGGTGGAAGCAGTAGGAGACCGCAGAGCACAAAAATCAGCACGAGTAGGAGCCGTGGGGCCACGCCCTGGTAAATCTCGCCCTTCATCCTTAGATGATTCGAATATTTCTCCGCTCGTTCGTTTCTCGAAACATGCCGCCTTTTACGGAATATCTTCCACGGAATGAATTCCATTGGCCTCAGCTTCCTTCGTTGTTCCTGTCTCGGTCGAAAGCAGTGATGATCCGCTGAACGAGCCTATGCCGAATGACATCCTCCTCGTTCAGGTAAACAAACTGAATGCCGTCCACGCGTGCAAGGATACTTTGAACCGCTACGAGACCGGAGCGCGAGGGCGGCTCCAGGTCTATTTGCGTAATATCGCCGTTCACCATCGCTTTTGCGTTCGCACCCAACCTTGTCAGGAACATTTTCATTTGCATTACCGTCGTGTTCTGAGCTTCATCCAGGATTACATAGGCATTGTTGAGGGTCCTACCTCTCATATAAGCCAGCGGAGCAATCTCGATCGTTCCGTTCTCCTGAAGTTTCAACGTCCTTTCCGGGCCGAGCATTTCGTAGAGAGCGTCCACTATCGGCCTCATGTACGGGTCCAGCTTCGCCTGGAAATCACCCGGCAGGAACCCGAGACTCTCACCGGCCTCGACGACGGGCCGCACGAGGAATATTCTGTCGATGCGACGGCTTTTGAGCGCCGCAACAGCACTCGCTACGGCGAGATACGTCTTGCCCGTGCCGGCCGGACCGATAGCGAGCACGACATCGCATTTGTTGATCGCTTCGACATATTCCCGCTGCCTTGGCGTCTTCGGTCTGATAGAATAGCCGCTTTTCGTAACGACAACAACGTCGCTCTCGTTCTCATCGTAAAGCGGAGTCGAATCACCTTCCGGGCGATCGATGAGCCGGCGGAAATCGCCTTCACTGATTGCCCTTCCTCTTCTTGCCGTTTCGATTATCTCACCGAAAAAGCCGGTGAGAAACTCCAATGTTTCGTCATTCCCCTTGAGAATAATTTCGTCGCCCCTCACGACTACCATCCCGGGGAATCTTTCGTCTACGACTCGAAGATGACGCTCATTCGGTCCGAAAAGAAGAAGAGGGTCCACGCCCGGGAACGACAGCACCCTCTTTTTTGTTCTCAATTCCTGCACACCTCCGATCGCCTCCGGCTTTTTCCACCAGGCCGGACCCGACCTATCCCTTTTAGCACGAAAGGGATTCTAAAGAATCCCTATTAAGAGAAAAACTCTTGGACGGGGGCGGCCCTTCCCAAGAGTGCGCAATTCGCTTCTTACTATTTTGCCATGGTTCCCACCTTCAGAGGCCTATACAAATAATAGGCCAAAAACCAGCTCCTGGCAATATTTAGCGCGGGATCGTGAGAACCTGTTCTGGCATAACGAGATCCGGATCGTTTATCCTATCTTTATTCGCCTCATAGAGCTTCGGCCAATCGAGCGGGTCGGCGTAAATTTCCCAATATCCCGCAATCAAGGATAGATATTCGTCAGGGCGAATGATATACTGTCTGGGCAAATCGCGGGGAATGACCAGGATGGTATCCGGCCAAATCCATTCCGGATCTTCGATTATGTTCATATTGCCCCGGTAAAGTCTCGGCCACTTGACGGGATCCGAATACACCTCTTCGTAGCCCGCAATGATCCAGAGGCATTCTCCCGGCTGGATCACCCATTTCTTCGGGAGGTTTTCGAAATATTCGATTTGCTTCTCGAGTGTACGAATATCGGATTCTGTTCTGAGAAGCTCGCGCTCCACAGGAGCGATCTCTTTTCTTAGATTTTCGATCTGGTCCCGAGTTGTCTCCAGCTCTTCGTTGCGCTCGTTCAGGTGGTTCTTTATCCCGGAAAGCTCTTTTGCGAGATCCTTGCAATAAGCTTCCTTATCCCCTTTCGAGAGCTCCTCGTATTCGTCTTCGGAATAGTATTCGCCGGAGGAAATATTAATGTGCTTGCCGCCGGACCGACTGCAGCCGCATACGAGAAGTGTGCAGGCCAACGCAAACAGGGCTGTGTGCAATATGGGTTTCATCCACCTCATTTTCCCTCACCCTCCCCTTCTTCTTTGTCTTCGTCTTTATCTTTCTTTTCATCTTTAGTGCTGCCCCGTCCGCTGCCTTTCTTCAACTCCTCCAGCTTCTTACGAAGTTCCCCGGGCTTGTCCTTCTTCGAATCGAGCTCACTCTTCTTTTCATCCAGCTCCGCTTTTAGTTTGTCAGCTCTATCTCTTGCTGCTGCGAGATCCCTCTCCATCATTTTCACGTCTTCCCGAGTCTCCTCGATATGGACGGGAGTTACAGGGCACGGCGGAGCCGAGCTGCACCCAAGGAACGCCGAAAAGAAAATAATCATCGGACTCATGGTCCACGGGATTTTTTTGCACCGCACGCCCAACCGACCTCCTTAGATAATAGATTTGTAGATAAAGTGTGGGGTTCCCGGGCAGACTCCACCCGTAAAGCGAGATATCGATGCGAAAATTATCAATCGCATAGCCTTATGTCA
Source organism: Candidatus Latescibacterota bacterium (assembly GCA_011772205.1). Taxonomy (GTDB): domain Bacteria; phylum Krumholzibacteriota; class Krumholzibacteriia; order WVZY01; family WVZY01; genus WVZY01. The sequence goes on along the minus strand of WVZY01000011.1, from coordinate 37,097 downwards.
AGTCGATTCTCTCCGCTCACAAGCGCCGGCAAGCGCTTTGTGAAGGCAACTCTCACAAGTAACAGACCTATGTTCAAAGCTACTCTTTCCTTCCGACATCTTCGCTTAGCTGAATGTGCAGCTCTTTCAGCTGCCCGGGATCAACGGGCGATGGAGCATCGTCCATCAACGACACCGCCCTTTGGGTCTTCGGGAATGCGATCACATCTCGTATCGAATCACAGCCTGCCAGAATCATGACGATGCGATCGAGACCGGGTGCGATCCCTCCGTGCGGGGGAGCACCATATTCCAAAGCCTCCAAGAGAAAACCGAATCTCCTGGCGGCCTCGTCGCGGGATATGCCGGCAATTTCCAAGATCCGCTCCTGCAGCTTGCGGACGTGAATACGGATGCTCCCAGAGGCAAGCTCTACGCCGTTGCAAACGAGATCGTACAAATTGGCCCTTACCTTGAGAGGATCCGTTTCGAGGAAGGGGATGTCTTCTTCCTTCGGCATGGAGAACAGATGATGGGAAGGTACGTAGCTTTTATTATCCTCATCCCACTCGAAAAGGGGAAAGTCGTTCACCCATAAAAACCGGAAGCTTTCATCCCGCTTCTCGGATTCCTTCCGGCCGACTTCGAACCGAAGCTTGCCCAAAACTTGAGAAGATTCTACTTCCGGGCCTGCGATCGCAATGAGAAGATCTCCTTCGCCGAGACCGGTCACTTCGATCAGTTTTCGAGAGATGCTTTCTCGAAGGTACTTCGCGATGGGACCTTTCATCTTCCCATCTTGGAATTTGAGGTGGAGAAGGCCTTTCGCGCCTTCAGCTCTGGCCAATTCCTCGAGGCTCTCGAGCTGTTTCCTGCTGAATTGCGCCCCGCGTGGCACAACAAATCCTCGAACAGCTTCATTCCGGGCAAGTGCTTCCTGTATAACATCGAACTCCATTCCCTCGAACGCCTCGCTGAGCGAGAAGATCTCCATTCCCAACCTCAAATCCGGTTTGTCCGTTCCGTACTTCAGAATGACCTCTTCGTACGACATGACAGGAAACGGCGTTTCGAGCACGACCGCCCGGCCGACCCTGAAAATCTCTTGCATCAGAGACTCGGTAAGGCGGAACACATCATCTTCCGATACGAAGCTCATCTCGATATCGATTTGGGTATGCTCGGGCTGCCGGTCGGCACGGAGGTCCTCATCGCGAAGGCATCTAGCAAGCTGGAAGTACCTGTCGAATCCCGCCACCATGAGGATTTGCTTGTAAAGCTGAGGGCTCTGCGGGAGCGCGTAAAATCGTCCGGGATGCACTCGGCTGGGAACGAGATAGTCGCGGGCGCCTTCGGGCGTGGCGCGGACGAGCATCGGCGTTTCTATTTCGACGAATCCCTTCGCATCGAGAAAATTCCGGACGGCGAGAATCACCTTGTGCCTCAGTTCCAGTTTCTCCTTTACCGGCCTGCGCCTGAGATCCAAGTACCGATACCTGAGGCGTAGATCCTCATTTGCTTTTACCGTTTCAGTAATGGTAAATGGCGGGACCTCCGAGCGGTTGAGGACTACGACTCGCTTGGTGGCCACCTCCACCGCCCCAGTCGGCTTGTCCCGGCGTACCATATCGTCCGGACGCCTCTCCACCACGCCCTCCACGGCAATCACATCCTCCATCCTGAGGCCCTTCGTGATCTCTTCCAGGTCTCCTACTTCCGGGTCCACGAGTAGCTGCACCGTCCCGAAACGGTCCCTCAGGTCAATGAAGCGCAGTCCGCCGAGATTCCGGATCCTCGCGACCCATCCCATGAGCCGGACTCGTTTGCCAACGTCCGCTTCACTCACGGCTCCACACCGGTGCGTCCGTGAAAATGGGATAATATAGGTGCCTTCGTTCAAGCTCCGTCTTCCTTACTCGCAGCCAGCGTCCGCTTTGCAAAATCGAGGATATCTCCGTCCGGAACGCCCACCTGCTTCCTTTCGGCGAGGTTCTTCCACAAAATCTCATCCCGAGAGCTGCTGTCGACGATTGCGGCAATCTTGGCCCCACTCTTTTCAGCGCTGCGAAGCTGCGTTTTCAGCGACCGCATGGAGAAATCAGCCTCGACCGCCGCGACACTTCGGAGAAGGCTCGCAATCTTCAATGCCCTGGACATCCCCCCTTCGTCAACGCAAGCCACGTAAATGTCCGGGGGAACTCCCGCCTCCCGGAGCACCGGGCTGTCTTTAGGCAGCACGCTGATAATCCGCTCCAGCCCCGCGCTGTAGCCTATGGCCGGCGTTGGCGGTCCCCCGCATTGTTCGACGAGATCATCGTACCTTCCCCCGCCGCAAAGCGCGTTCTGAGCGCCGAGATCGCCATGGATCACTTCGAACGCCGTTCGCGTGTAATAATCCAATCCACGCACGAGATACGGATCTTCCTCGAAAGACCGGCCAAGCGCCTCGAGCGCCGCTTTCACTGCATCGTAGTGCGCCCGGCAGTCCTTGCACAAGTTCGCAAGAATTGTCGGCAATTTTTCCTTTACCCCTTCGCACCGCTTGCAATCAAAAACCCGCAGTGGATTTTTGAAAGCCCGATCTTCACAGTCCGAACACAGAACTTCCCGGACACCATCGAGAGCCTTCAGCAAAAGTTTCCGATAAGGGCCCCGGCACGTCCGACAGCCGACTGAATTAAGCTTTAGCATCAATCCCCTGAAGCCGAGCTCTTCCAAGGTGATCATGAAGGTCTCGATCACTTCCACATCGATCGCCGGGCTCGCTCCGCCGATCGCCTCCAATCCAACCTGATGGAACTGCCGGTAGCGACCTGCCTGCGGGCGATCGTAACGAAACATCGGGCCGATATAATACAGCCGGACGATGCCACCCCGCCGGTGCATTCCGCTTTCAAGGTAAGCACGAATCACGGAGGCGGTGTTTTCGGGCCTCAGTGTCAGGCTCCTGCCACCCCGATCGGTAAACGTATACATCTCCTTGGAGATGATGTCCGTCTGCTCGCCGACAGCTCTCTCGAACAATTCCGTCGACTCGAATATCGGCGTTCGTATCTGCTCATAACAGTGCTTTTCGAACGTCCTCTTGAACGCCTCTTCCACTTCCCGCCAGATATGAACCGCCGGAGGAACAATATCCTGCGTGCCCCTTGGGCGCTTATATTTCAAGGCTCCGCACCCCCTTCAGAGCGCGGCAGTGACCGGTTTCTCATCGCAATTCTCTTTCTCAATCCAAAATGCACAAAGACACCCGAACCCAAACCGACCCCAACTGCGTCGAAAAGCCAGTCGTGGGCACTCATTTCCCTGCCCGGTATATAACTCTGAAATATTTCATCCAAAGCCCCAATGCTCGTCCCTACCGCGAAAAGAAAAATAAAGGTGCCGAACTTCGACCGGCTCACTCCCCGCCCAAATCCTTCGAAAAGCAGCGCACCGAGAATAAAATATTCACTGAGGTGGGCCAGCTTGTCTTTGAGTTTGAATTCCGGGCCTGGAGGTCGTAGATGAGGTCTCGATGAAATGAAAAAGATCAAGGCCAAATAGAGAATCAAGGCAAGTATTCTGAACCGGCTATTCATCATAAAGTCTCACCGTGTGCTTTCTGCAGAAGCATCGAACTGGGATCACAAGAGTATCGCCAGTTTGGGGTTGATGGGAACAATGAAGGTCGGTTACCGGTCGCCAAAGCGCTTGAAAACATCGAAGACCGCTTTGGGAGTAGGAGCTTTTCTCAGACCTTCTCGGAATTCCTCGTGGTGGAGCAGACGGGAAATCTTGGCTAGAATCTTGATGTGGTCCCGCCTGTTCTCCTTCGGACCGAGGATGATGAAAATAAGGTCAACCGCCTTTCCGTCGACCGCGCTGAAATCTACTCCGTGGCTCGTCCGGAAAAAGCCCGCCACCAGCTGATTGACCCCGTCCGAATAGGCATGAGGGATCGCAACTCCGTTCCCGATCCCTGTGCTCATCACTTTTTCGCGTTCGATCACGTGCTGAAGGGTTAGATCATAGTCCTTGATCAGTGCCTTCGAATCGAGATCCTTGATGATTTCTTCGAGGAGTTTTTCCTTCTCCGCCGGCGGGAAATCGAGCTCGATGTTTTCGTCGCTGAACAGATCTGATAATCTCATCAACACCCCTGTATTCTCCCTGCTTATGCGATAATTCTCGAAAGTATTTTCAAAAAGCGTGCATGTCAAGGCCAACTCGCGGAAATATCAAAATCGCGCGGCCGCACGAACCACCAGCTCCCTGGCTCGTTCTATCTGAGTATCGTCTACCGGAGCGAGACGCTCCACACCTGCCGGCATTGTCACCACCGCTGGTTCCTCTCGAAACGGGGGATTATCGGACGCGAGAATCCCGTTGACCGCCTCGAGCACCGGGGTGAAATATTCGACCTTTTCCCGGGGCACGGCGATGATGGTTTCCGGAAGCGCCTCGGCTCTGGCAACTACACGGATCTCGCTCCAGTTCAAGAGTCCCCTGCCAATGAAGAACAGCAGGTCGCTCATCAGGCAGGCACCGAGCGTATAGGTACCCCACTGAACACCGAAGATCACGCGTGCAGAATGCATCGCGGAACCCTCGAAGCAAAGTCCCCCCAAACGATCCGGCACACGGAACCCCCCGCTCTCGAGCATCTCGAGTTGAACCAAAAATCCGTTCAAGGATATTGAATCAGTGAAGGCCACTCGGGAAGCAGGAATACTTCCATAATCGATCTCACCAGGAGGATCGGCCGTGATGATGATCGCAGCATCTCTGTCCAATCGCGAATCTGAAACGCTGAAGAGCGGCACGAGATCAACTGCCTTGTGGATCTCCAGATATTTGTTGAGAGAAACAATGTACAGATCTGGGGTCTCACGAGGGCTCGAATATGGAACCACCTCAACGGCCTGCCTTGTCTGCGAACCGATGAGGTTACTCAAATGCTCGTACCTGCTTATAGCCTGCTCAAGCGGTTCCTCCAACGCTATGCCGATTGTCAAAACCTCGCCGCTTGCATCTCTGCCGCCGCCGATCAATGCGCTGATGGTAATGCCCAAAACGAGTAGGGTTACAATCAGGGTGAGGAACTTACCCATGTAGGACGAGAGAATGTTGTAATCGATGAGATTTGCTTTGTTTTTCATCGCGCGGGCCGGAATGTTCTTATTGGTTTCCTCGCGCCGTTCCCTTGCGAACGATGACGGTGATGCTGTCTTCGCTCAGAGAATAACTACCGATTCCTTTTGGAACGATCACATCGGGAACGAGAGTGTAGCGTCCCGGAGGTTTATCACTGACATCGAGTAAGATGGATACATCGCCTGAGGAAAGTGTGTCCAACACGGTTTTGAGCCCTGCCAGCGTCAGCGAGACCGCACTGGGGTAGACTTCTGCCACGTACTGTTCCGCATCGAAAAGAACCGTGGGAGGAATGTTGGGCAGCACTCGCTCGCCTAGCTCGCTCACCGTTATCGATACAGTCACCCGATCCGGTTCGCAGCGAAATACCGTCCCGTCATAGTCGATCTCGATTTCCCGTTCGAACGATTCTCTGACTCTTCCAAGATCCAGCGGTTTGGTGGGAATGCTCTTTTGACGGGCAACAGCGGTAGCTGCTCCTTTTATCGTAATTACAGTTGGCTCTATCTTTGGGCTTTCTGCGAGCACGTATCCCGTCGGTACGCTGCCGATGACCGTGAGATCCACGGGGACGCTCTTCGTGCTCAGGCGCTCGAAAAAGAGATCAATCGAGGACGGCGTGATGATCTGCACATTCCTGGGATCCAGACCACCCCGAACGACGACGTTCGAAGCGGACAAACGCTGTCGGAAACGTCCAGGAGTGGCCGCAGCAAGATTCACCACTATTTCGATCCGACGAAAACTCAAGTACAGCAGTTCGCGTTTGGTGCCCGATATCGTGATCTCCGCTTCCTCGGGGTATGCGCCAACGATGACCAGTGAATCCGGTGTGTTGACCAGCTTCACTGGGGCGACAAAAAAACGGGAGGCCTGCTGCTGGCCGCTGGCGCTGAACCAAATGAACAACGCAACAAAGAGCGCGACCAGTTTCGCTGCTATGTTTTCAGTGAAAGCGCGTTTGAAGTTCAAGCTCATTATCGGCTCAAGATAAGAAGTTCCTGCCCCACCCGGAGAACCGTCGACCGTCCCAGGCCGTTTGCTTTTTGAATGCTTCCCACGCTGCTGCCGTACAGTTTCGAGATCCTCCAGAGGGTTTCGCCCTTCTTCACTTTATGAACGATCACTTCCGACTTGCCGGAGGAAGGGGGTGGGTATCGTTTGAGATAGGATACGACGCCCGTAGCGATCGCTTTTGCCATCATGTCCCGACCCTTTTCGCTCTTCAAGAACTTTGCATCGCTGGAATTGCCTATGAAGCCGGTCTCTATGAGCACGGAGGGGATCATTTTTTTTACAACAGCCAATGCCTTTTGTTTCATACCTCGGGAAGGAGGAAATCCTTTTCTCCGCATTGCGTTGAGGATCTCTTCTGCAAGGAGCGAGCTCCTCTGCATCATGGCCTTCTGGTTGACGTCCAAAACAAGCGATAGGATTTCATCACTTGGCTTGGCTTGCAGACCGAGCTCGGACGCCGCCTGCTTCTTATTGGACATGAGCTTCGAGGCTTCGACCGATGCTCCTGCCGGAGAGAGAAACCATACCTCTGTTCCCCGGGCTCTTCGGTTCGGCGCGCTGTTTGCGTGGATGCTCATAAAGATATCCGCCCCTTTGCGTTGGGCAATCTTTGGGCGGCTCGAGGGCTCGATAAAAACATCTCTCGTTCGCGTAAGCACCGCTTTGATTCCCTTGTGATTGTTGATCTCTTTCGCCACTCGTTTCGAAATATCGAGGACGAGGTGCTTTTCGATGAGACCGTATTTTCCCCGCGTTCCGGGATCCATCCCGCCATGTCCAGGATCGATCACGACGATGTACTCTCTCGCGGCCGGTCGACCTTTAGCGGTACTGCCCCCTATAACCACGGGAACGCGCAAGCTGGTTTGGGCCGGCCGACTCACCGGATACACATCCACCACGATGCGATTCGGTCGCCCTTTTGCTTTTGCGAGCGCGAAATGTTTCCAATCGGCTTTTTCTCGGAGATCGAGGACAATTTGGGATCCCCAAGAGAGCCGGTTCACGCGCACCCTCTGGACCACTCCGTTTGCGATCCGTGGGGGGCGAATGCGATCGCTCACTTTCACCCGCTTCAGATTGATCGCTATGCGATTGGGCTTCTTGAACTTGACGATCTGATACGATGTTTGCGTCGTGAGATCGAGGACGATGCGGGTGTGGTCCGATTGGACGGAGTAGCGGATGTTAAGAACAGTGGAGGATGCGGAACCCGATTCGGATAGCAAGGTTAGGAGGAACACGCTCAAGAAAAGGATGATAAGAAGGCGATTCCCAAAGAGTTGCACCATATCTCGGTTCCCCTCGGTAACAAAACCGGAATCTTCTGCCCACCGCACAATAGCGTAGCCGCCTGCCGCCCATGCATTTCAGCTCGATTCGGCAGACCGGTAGATGTTCAACATAGACCAGAGCGAAAAATCTTGGCAAGGAAAATTGAGGAGGGGCTATCTTGCTCAGTAGCGGGCAATTTGCTCATCTGATAGCATGAAGACGAAGGGATTTTTGTGGGAACCGTCCTTCAGCACCTCGTAATGGAGATGGGCGGCGGTGGCCTTCCCGGTCTGGCCGACCCTGGCGATGATATCGCCCCTCTTTACCCGCTGGCCCTTCTTCACAAATATCTTCGATACATGGGCGTACCGCGAAACGAAACCGTGACCGTGAGAAATCTCGACAATCTGTCCGAATCGAGACCACTTGCCGGTATACACCACCACACCGTCGGCGGTGGAAAATATCGGAGCGCCCTTACGAACCGAATAGTCCACTCCACGATGGAAGGTGAGCCGCCCAGTAAACGGATCCATCCTCCTGCCGAAACGGCTCGATACGAATCCATGTTTAACCGGTCTTATAGTGGGAGTGGCGTCGCGGAGGTCCTTTGTTTTCGAAAGGGTGTCGAGAATCGTCCAGTAGCTTTCTCCTTGAAGTTTCGCCTGGCGTAGCAGCTTGCCGAGGTCCCCGCCAATAGCCTCGATCTTCTCACGCGTTTCGTCATCGAGTATCGAGAGCGACTTGACATATGTAAACGAGGGACCGCCGACACCGACTTCGGCAATATCCTCATCTATTTCATCGAGGCCTGCAAGCAACCGGGCTTTCTTCTGAAAGTCAAAATTTTGGGCGACCTGTCTTTGCAGTTTCTCCAGATCATGCGTGTACTGATCAACCTTGCCCTTGAGAACGGCGTTCTCCTTTTCGAGGTAGGACAACCGATAAGTCTCATGCAGCTTGTCGCCGTATCTGAGAACGGCCCAGGTGCTGATCCCAATGACTACCGCCAGGCACATCGCAAGACCGTACACCAAAGCCCGGGAAACCCTGAGGTGTTTGGGAGCCTTGTTCTCATCGGGCACGTAAAGAAATGTAAAGTAACGTCTTTTCATGTTGGTAGCTCATCGCAAACTCTAAAAACCCAGGTAGGCTAGAGAAATCCATCCCGGCTGTCAAGAAAGAATATTTCAGCAATTCCCATACCAGCATAAGCCCCCGCGCACGTAAAAATGCCGCTGCCGGAAGGCAGCGGCATTTCCTGAGAAAAGGACTTTATAAGCCATGGGGCCTGATTCAGCTTTCCATGTAGCCTCTCAGATACTTCGCCCGCGAAGAATGTCTCAAACGCATGATGGCTTTCTCTTTGATTTGCCGGATCCGCTCTCGGGTGAGATTGAGCCTCCTCCCTATCTCTTCGAGTGTAAGCGGCTCTTCGTTGTTCAATCCGAAATATAAAACGAGAATTTCTCTTTCTCTCCCAGACAGCGTATTCAACGCCTTTTCCATATCATCACCGAGTGCGTTTGAATATGTTTGCTCGTCGGGCATCTCGGCGCTATCGTCCATGAGGTAATCGACGAGGGCATTATCATCTTGATCGTTCGAATAAGGATCATCGAGAGATATGTGAGTGTTGGCGATGTGCATCGTATCTTTGACTTCATCCTCGGAGATTTTCAACCGCTTGGCAATCTCCTCGGCGTTGGGCGCCCGGCCCAGCTCCTGGTCGAGCTGCCTTGAAACCTTGCCGATACGGTAAAGCGTTCCCGCCCTGTTCAGAGGGAGCCTCACGATCCGGGAATGCTCGGCGAGCGATTGCAGCATCGCCTGGCGAATCCACCACACCGCGTAGGAGATGAACTTGAATCCCCTCTTCTCGTCGAAGCGGTGGGCCGCCTTGATTAGACCGAGGTTCCCATCATTGATCAAATCTTCGAGGGAAAGACCTTGGTTTGCGTACTGCTTTGCAATCGACACGACGAAGCGCAGGTTGGCTTTTACGAGCTGATCCAGTGCCTCCTTATCACCTTTACGGATGCGCCGGGCGAGAACTTTCTCTTCCTCCCTGGTTAGAAGCGGTGTCTTGTTGATTTCGTGAAGGTAGAGATCCAAGCTTCGCGTTTTGCTCGAGCTTTCCCGCTCTTCTCTCTCGTATCTCTCGTCCTTCTCCGACATTTCGATCATCCTTCCTTAAAGCCCGTTACTCCGAACAATTCCAGGGTGGGGCTGTTACTTTCTCTTCTTTTCCGGAATCACCGGTATGTATATCGAATTCCGACCTCGTTTTACGAGGAAGGCGATGGGATCTTCTCTGTCCTTGAGCTTCTCCGAGATTTCCACGTAGCTCTCCAAATTCGGCACTGAGTGCGAATATACTTCCGTGATGATATCCCCGGCTTCAATGCCGGCTCTTGCTGCAGGGCTCCCAGGCTCGACACGCAGGACGTACACGCCTTTCTCAGAGCGCTTCGTCCCTCTAAATTGCTCTCTCACAGCCGGCGAGCTGATATCGTCCACCTGGAGACCCAGCCATCCTTCCCTCCGCGTTTCGGGAGTTGCTAAAAGGATTCTATCAGGTGGTCTTTCTTCAATCGAGATATTCAATTTTTTTCTCTTTCCGTCCCGGATAATGACGATGGGCACCTCGGACCCGACCGGTGTGTTACCTACCATTAGTCGAAACCGCTGACCATCCCTTACAGGCTTTCCATCGAACTCGATAATGATATCGTGATGCTGGAGCCCAGCCCTCTCCGCCGGAGTATCTTCGAGAACTTGATTAACCAAAATCCCTCTCTCGATATCCAGACCCAGGCCCTGAGCCAGCGTTTTATTGAGCTCGTCAAAATAGATACCGAGGTATCCATACTCAACATGCCCCTTTTCAATGAGTTGCCCCATAATTTGTTTGGCCATATTGATAGGAATAGCAAATCCGATCCCCTGCCCGGTTGGATTGATCGCCGCGTTGATCCCTATCGCCTCGCCGCGCAGGTTCACCAGCGGACCGCCGCTGTTGCCAAAATTGATCGAGGCATCCGTTTGGATATAATCCTGGTAATCCGCTTCTCCCCCGATGATGTTCAATCCCGATCTCCTCTTTGCACTCACGATCCCCACGGTTACAGTTCCTGACAGCTCGCCAAAGGGCGTGCCGATCGCCATCACCCAGTCGCCAATGAGCATCTCGTCCGAATCGCCCAGCGTGACGATCGGATGTTCCAGAACCTCCTCTATCTGGATAATCGCGATATCCGTGCGACTATCATAACCAACGATTTCGGCTTCAAAGATCTCTTCATCGGGCCCTTCACCCACCACTACCGTGATTGTCTCGGCATCCTTGATCACATGGTAGTTCGTCAGGATGCGGCCCTCATCATCGATAAAGAATCCCGAACCACCGCCCTGAATCTGCGGGTGAGGATCGGGGATCAGATCCCTGAAAAATTCGAATGGTCTGAATCGCTCGAGGCGATCATCCCTCTCTTGTTCCGGTATCTTTCTTTCCGTCTTTATAAAGACCACAGCAGGCCTCACCTTGGCGGCAACGTTAGCGAAAATCGAATGCCCGTCGCTTCCAATTGCAAAGGGTGTGATCTCGGGCTCGGTCGAGCGCTTCTCGGACGGGAGGGGGGCCTCATCCGCAAAGGTGGGGTTATACATCAATCCAGAAAGCAAAAACAATACCACTGGAAGAAATTTACCTAGTCTTAATTTCATCATGGCTCCATACTTCTGGCACATCCGTGCGTTTTGACTCTATAGAGGACTTTATAGACGAAACGCTTTCGTCAGACCAGGGGGTCAGGGAAGGTACATACCTCTACAGTGCGCTCACATCCCTAGGGGTGGGGCTATTTCAGCAGGTTTCGGAACCATAACTTGACGTTCATCTAGAGTGTAGCGCAGATGGCAAAATGTGTCAAGCTCTAATAGTTCCACCACTTGTAGCCCTCCCCACATCCCCCGGACACTTTATTGGAACGGCACTTTCAGCGAGCCTGAAAGGGATTCTGGAGCTTAAGAATTTTCCGGCCCATATCGCTGATTTCCCCCTTTATGGAGGAGGAAATCGTTAATTATAACCGATTTATCTTCTCCATGTCAATCCCCTTTTTGCGGCATTCAACGTTCAGCACCGTCCGCTATTGTCTTATACCGCAAATATCTGCTCGGGGTTCCACTCTCTTTTATCGCCGCAGGGAGCTTGCAGCGAATTTAGTTGCATTTTCCCGTGGCATCTTGCTAGTACTCTATGGCTACAATAGCCTCAGAAAGGCAAGAGATTAGCCTGGATGCGGCAAAAAAATTGCCTCGCGGCGACCCAAGTACCCTTGGCATTCATTATTGACGCAGCAAGACTAATCTGTCACTCAAGAGCAGAAAAGGTGCTCAGCGCCTCTTGTCAAATACATTTGAACATGCAATGGATGCCACCGATGCATATCTGCCCATTTCCGCCGGCCAGGTTTTTTTCATTGCGGACACCCATTTCAGGAACCGGGACTTGCCCGGAGAAACCGAACGGCGGAATCGTTTCCTCGTCCTGATGGGCCGGATCCCAAGCAACGCCGCTGTTTTACTGCTCGGGGATATCTTCGACTTCTATTTCGAATATCGTTCCACCGTACCGAAACGCTATTTCGACATCTTCCATGCGCTCCACCAGTGCAGCCGGCGCGGGGTACAGCTCCATTTCCTCGGCGGTAATCACGATTGTTGGACGAGAGATTTTTTCCCAAACGAACTTGGCATTACCGTTCACCAAGAGAAGATCCGGATCGCCTGTCAGGGAAGAAAAATCCTATGCGCGCATGGGGATCTCGCCATGAAGGGCGATGTCGGTTACAAAGTTCTCAGAGCTTTCCTGCGGAATCGTGTGGTCGTCGCTGCAGCCCGTGTGCTCCACCCGGAGCTGCTGGGGGCAATCGCGTCCAGCGTTTCAAAGCAAAGCAAGTCTTTTCGCACAGGACCCCACCATGAACCGATAGCGCGAAAGCTCGGCGCTACCGCTCACAAACGCTTTTTCTCAGAGGGGAACGACGTCTTCGTGATGGGTCATGTTCACCATCCGCTTCACATCAACGAAGACGGGAAGGAGTTCCTCATCCTTGGGGGATGGATCGAGCATTATACATATGGAAAACTCGTGAACGGCAGACTCGAGCTGGAGGCGTTCAAAGAGTAAACCCCACGCCCAGGCGGTGGCTATCCCCCAGATCGTTATCGACGAGCAGAAATGCGTAGTCAAAGATAAGCTTCTTATATTTCACGCCCAAGCCGAACGTTGCCCCGAACGAATCATAACCCGCTTTATAGCCTGCACGAAGGAACAGCCTTCCCGTATACCCATACTCGAAACCCGCGTGTTCCTTGATATCCCCGTCGTTGGGAAATAGAACATCCAATGTAAAGAGCACTTTACCTCTTGCGGCTGGAACCCGCCTCTCATAGCTGCCCCCAATTTTGATCTCGCGCGGAAGGGCGTATTCTTCGGAAACGAACTTCATGGGTTTTCCGACATTTGTGATGACCGCGGCGAATTTCACTCCGGGCATCCTGGCAATGTGATACACCCCAACGTCGAAGGCGACGCCAATGGCGGACTCTTCGTCGATTTTCTGATAAACGGGCTTGACTGCTATTCCCGCTGAAAGATTGGGGAAGATGTAACGCGAGAATCCGACGGTTACGGCGACGTCATAAGCGGAAAAAGTGCCGAGCGGAACGGAAGTCGGAGAGTCACCGCGCCTTTCCAACTCATCCATGTAAAGACCCGTGAAACCTAGACCAATCGTCCCGTAGTCGGTTTCGTGTGTGAGTGCGAGTTGTTCCAGCCTCAGGGAGTGTAGATACTCGTTGTGCATCGCGAGCGCGTTCGTCCCCAGCACGGCAGCCATCGCTCCCGGGTTCCAGTAAACCGAAGAGGCATCCTCGGCCACACCAACAAAAGCCTCCCCCATGCCGGACGCTCTTGCTCCCAGCCCGATGCGCAAGAACAAGGCGCCGGCATCACCGGGATCACCGGCTATTGCCTGGTTGTAAGAAAACGCCAGAGCTGGTGTAATGATCAGCAGTGCTATGGTTCTTCGCATGTCGCCTCTCCTCATTACTATTCTACTATTTATCACTATACTAATTGAATAGCCGAATCATCTCTTTATAGCAAATGGTTTCACTTCCGCCGTGGACTCGCTCGAGCCGCTGACGGACAGGCGTAGAAAATATATACCGCTCTTCAGGCTGCTCACATCCAAAGCTTCATCGAATGGTGTTTGGATCACACCACTCGGATTCGCAGCAAATTCGTGAGAAAAAGCTCTCTCCCCTTCTAGATTATAGATCTCCACACCCACGGTAGCGCTCTGGTTCAGCGTTACACGCACCCGCACTTCGGCACCCGTTACCGGATTGGGATAAATCATAAAGGATCCCGCTTCCACGAGTGCCGGGCTCTGTTGCAGCGGTTCCAAAGCGCGGGTCCGCCCCCGCCTGTCGACACTGTTCTGGTACATCGCCCAGAACTGATCATCCGTCGCCTGAGAGCCGGGAAACGACTGAACGGACAGGATTGCTACATTGCTGGTAATGAGTGTGTCGCGGACGCCGTCCCTGCCCTCGAGCGCCGCCAGGGTTCCAACGGCAAGCAGGGAGACCTCGCCATCCCCATCGATGTCGGAGAGGGACGGCGTGGCATCGAGTAACGCCGGTGCCGGCCGCGGGAAGCCGGCAACCGTACTCCCATCGTTGTGAAACGCGCGGACGGCCCCTTGCGACGTCGGGAACAGGATCTCCACCGCACCGTCTCCGTTGATGTCCCCGATCAGCGGGCTTTTGTGAAGGTTGTCGAAAGAGAGCGGGGGGAGATCGAGGAATTCCACGGACAGGGCCGGCTTCGGCCAGTTGGTGTACAATGCGCCGTTGTGCTTGAAGAGATAAAAAAAGTCATCGTCCCAAAGCGCTATCTCCAATGTTCCGTCGTTGTCCACATCGCCAAGCGCCGGGGCGGATGGATTGTTTCCGCGGAGCGCCGCTATGGAGAGGGGTTCTCTCCCCCTGGCGAAGGCGCCATATGAATAAGTCACCAATTCGCCATTGGGGAGTGCAAGGACCACCTCGTCGAAGGTGTCCGCATCAAGATCACCTGCCGCCACCGGCGAAAAAATCATTTCTTCGACATCGATCCCTTCCGGAAGCGGAAACGTCACCGCCGGCAGGAGCTCGAATGCAGACCCGAACACCGAATGCTCTCCCACAGAAGATTCCGCCGGCTGAAGCTCGAGAGGCAGGAACGAAATGCCGTAAACGCCGTCCACGGTATCCGCCCATGCGACGGCGAGATTAGCATGGACGAGATTGGGCACTCCTATGTTTGCAACCGCCGGAGCTGAGGCGAACTGAGCCTGGAATTTAGCCGGCTCGCTTCCCGGCCAAATGAATGGGAAGACCTTGTTGCCGGTGTCATCGATGAAGCTCACGGCAAGCGAGTCACCTTCTCTTTCAATGATCGCGATCCGGTTGGCTGTTCCGCTAATAATATCGTAGAGCAGCGGTGGTGCGACCATTGTCGATCCAGCATACAGGACCCCTTCGGTCGATGGATTACCGTCCCCGTCGAACACTTCCGAGCCGTCGTCATGCCAGGCGAACAGCCGCCCGTCTTTACTGGAGGCGACGATTTCCAAGTCCAAATCGCCGTCGATATCCCCAAACGCCGGAGGCCCCGTCCAAACAGCTCCAGGAACCGTGAGAAACGGCTCGATGGTTTGCGGGTCCGCATCCTGATCGACATACTCGCTACCGTCCGCTTTGAACACATATACCAGGCCGGTATCCGCAAGAATGACGACCTCCGTCGAATCACCGCCATCGAGGTTCACCGGAGTCGGTGGCTGACCGGGCGCAGTCGCTTCCCACCGAATTCGCCTTTCGCTGTAAGGAAGCGAAAACGACACATCGCACTCCATATAAGGAGCTGGAGAGGTTATCCCGCTCACGCGAATCCCCGTCCTCGCACCCGAGTGCGCATTCGAGGCGGGATCGGTATCCGGACTGAAGTGGTCGATATGTCCCGCTCGGAAGCTGTCCCAGTGGCTGCCGAAACTGAACGATTGATCTGCCACCCCGTCGAGATCCTGCACGCCGTCGGCCTCTTCGAGATCAACACTTTTTCTCGATACAAAGTCGTTCGGGAGAAATCCGGTCTCCAATGCCTCACGAATGACCATTTCGTCGATGTGCCAGACATAGATGCCCGAGCCGGTGGAGACGTATCTCCTGAACATGTTCTTAAAATCTGGATCCCGCTTGATGACCTGGGGATTGGTAACATCGGTGAGGAAAAAGTCGAATTCCGCTCCCAGAAGCGAATCGGGGTTGTCGGGAACCAGATTGCTGTCCAAATCACCAAAGGTGAACAGACTGTCGAAGTTCGTGTCGTGCACCCGGTTGACGACGAGAAAGTACTCGCTCTCGGTGACCGGAATCTTCAAGCAAGCCGTATCTCCGTTCGCCGGAGAATTGATATCGCGAAGCCGAAAATGGCCGCCGCTCTCGACGAACACTGGATCCAGCCAGCCGCCCAGAATCCGGTTGAACGCGCAGGGGAATCCAGGTATGAAACTCGCCGTGTTGAACAGCCCGTAGGACATCAGGCAGAAGCTCCCCACACCGCGCGAATCCGGGAAACCTGCCGGCGTGCTGTCGAACAACGGGAGGAGCCCGAGGCGACTTCCCGTTTCGAATGCCCATATGCCCAACGTCGCGATAATGACTCCGTCTTGGCTTGCATTGGCGGGAAGCGCGAGGAAGTTATCGACAAAAAACGGCATACCGCCGAGCGAGTCGTTCGTCGCCAGACCCGAGACAGTGCTGTCGGGGAATGCATGATCGATATCGTCCAGATCGTAGAAGCTCGACCAGATTTGCTCCCTGGAATCATCCGCCAAATCGGTCTCCTGGCCCGCGCCGGCGTGGATGACAACCACCGCATCGAACAACGAAAAGTCCACATCGTCATCCGCGGAATCGATCACTGTTTGCACCATTTCCACTACCCGCGTTTCCTCTTCACCGTCCTTCCCGTAGTACCCCATGGCTTTGGGAAGCGTATAAAGCCGTGAGGTGACCTCCCAGGCCACCGTCAGATAGTTCCTGGAAGCACCGCGGTAGTAGTCGGTCAGATGCTCGAGTTCATTTGCAAAGAACAGCGAATCCCGAAGCTGCGGCCTCCGGCTTCCCGGCTGACCGCCCATGAGGCTGTCGGCGAATTGAACCTGGATGGCAACGAGGCGCAGGGTATCCATAGCCGCCTGAGCATGCGCAATTTCGCGGCCAGCGAGCAAACTCCGGACGCGTTCTCTTTGAAAGCGATTGAGCTTGACCGGCGCCTGGTGCCACTTGGGGCCGGCCAAAAAACGCTTATCGGGAGCGTACGATGGGCTATAGCCTGTGGCATGAATTTCAGAGGCTAAGAAGAGCAGTAAAAGGCAGGTTGACGCGAAAAATGAGAAAAAGGAGACCCTTGCGCTCACATTCTAATCTTTCTGATGACAATCAGTGCAATTACTGTATATAATAAGAATACAAAGGTCAACAGCAAAGGGGAGTGAGCTTCCGTAAACCGCCGCCCCTGATCGACGTTTACTTCTGCTCAACTCCCCTTTACTTGGTCGGCTACCAAACCAGCCTGCTTCCAGCGCTCTCGTCAGAGCGCCCTGCTACCAGCCAACCAACCTATCAGCAACGATGGGGAACAAACTCTATCCTCCAGCGCTTTAGCGCGCTTTCTTCGAAGCCTTTGTCCCGACGGACCGTTTTGCTTTCGCAACGGATGCCTTTGCTTTGGATGTCTTCCCTGCACTCACCGTCTTCGCGCGTGGCGGAGTCGATGTCTTGATCTGAGCCTTCTGCTTAAGGGCAACGGTCCTGCTCCTCTCTTTCTTGACGATCTCGCTGCTCGAGCGTACGACGCTACTTTTCTGAGCATTTCTTCGCACGTCCTTGTTCCTCACAGCCTTCTTTGGAGCGACAAGGCGGCTGCTCGTTGACGACTTTTTAGTCGCCGGCTTCATTTTGATGGAGCGCTGCCCCTTGTTTTTCTCAACGGCTCTACTCTTTTCCCTAATTATCTTTTTCGTGCCGATAGTCTTCTCGCGCAGCACCCGTTCCTTTTCATTGGAAGGCGTGGCCGTTCTGAACCGGCTTAGCTTTGCGCGTATGGCTTCCCTCCGCTTCTCCGGCACGGGGGCGATCCTTGCGTGTGCCGATGCGTCGCCCCTGTACCGGACCTTCGGACTCAGCACTCGATAGGGGTCTCTCTGGTGGCTCCGGTATCTTTCGTAGACCGGTGCGCAATGGCTGCAGTAACCTCCACGGATCCGGTAAGATGCTCCATTACAGAAGCAAAGGTAGCTAGGATACCGCACCCATTCTCTTATATAGAAGTGCGTGAAGCTGATACCGATCACCGCGCGATCGCACCATACCGGAAGCAAGGAGATATAAAAGAGCCTGCAAGCCACAAAAGGATCTCCGTAAATGCGGTACGCGAAACGACCGGCGAAAATGTTTGCGCCATAGCACGAGTAGTTGAACGGGTAAGGGCTGCCGATTGCGTAGACGAAAGCAATTCCCCTGTTGAAATCAAATCCGTACATCCCGACATCGAACGCCGAGAATCGATAAGTGACACCACCCTCGATCCAGGCGTTTTCGTGGGGAGAGAACGGGTAGATGACGTGGACGAATCCGTCCGTGTCGACCACATACACCAGCGCGTAGCAACCACGCGCCGCCCTGATGTGAAAGACGACATCGTCCATGTCTTGGTAAACGTCGTAGTCTTCCTCCAACCAGACCCGGATATCCGCGGTGTTCCGGTAGGCGATACCCGCATTCAAAGCGGTAAGTCCGCCCACAAAGGCCAGAACCACTAAGGCAAGTCCCACCACCAGAGCGGACTTTCTCATGGATACCATGTCAGTGCTTTTCATTTTGATGCACCTCCACGAGGGGTGAGTTCCGGGTTGTTGACGACGGTTTGGTAAGCCCAATCCAGCGTTACAGAGCTGGGAGAGACAGAGCTGACAAAAATCTTTGCATAGTTATGGCCGCCTGCCTTGTCGCTTATCCTCACTATGTAGCTGTGGCCGTAGATAAGCTCGGCTTGTTGGGTAGGGGACCACCCATCACTAGGGGCCCAATCCACATCGATCAGATCGATGAGCCCGTAATCCTGGATGTCTACTCCGATCCTCGCGCGGAGGAGGTTCACGCCATTTGAGGGATCGAAGTAAACATCCGTGGCAGGGTCGTCCCAAGCCTGAGCGGTTCCCGACAACGAGGAGAAGTCGTAACCGCTCAGGCTGCTGTTTTGCCCCAAATAATCATAGAGCACGAGATTGAACCCCTCCGGCCGAGGAGTATCGAACGCCACCTCGTAGCTCCAGTCACTCTCTAATCCTTGAGTATCGAAAGCGATCAACGCGTAGTACCGCGTTTCGCCGTTGGCGATCGTATAGTCAACGTACCAGGTTTGATCAGGCGGGGTGGTGGCGAGGTAGTCGTAATAACCGGTTTCCTCATCGTTCCAATAAACGTCATAACCAGCGATGTCGGGCTCGGGATTCTCGTACCAGTACAAGGTTACTTCTTCATCGCCCGTAACGCTGTAGAGGCCTCGCGGCGCAGAAGGGGGGCCATTATCGATCATTACCACTGTGTCATCACATTCGTCACAACAGCCGGTGTATATTAGCGCCGGCAGCAGCAATGCTCCGATCAATGCATAGAGGGCCGCGTGACCTTTCGAGTCTTGACCCCCCTTTCTTATGCCGCTAAGATTCCGCATCTCGTTCGTCCTATAGCGCAAGCGGCATGCCATAAGGAAAAAACCACTGAGAAGCTGCCCGAACAGCCAGATCGCACTCTCGCTAATTTGCTTTTTGATAACATGTTACAGGTGATCGAAGACTACTGATAGACGGAGTAAATGGCTGATGAGGTTGCTGAAGAGAGCCGATTTAATCGTTGCCAGGCAACGACAACTGTCCTAAAAAAAGGACATGAAATGGGAGGCATTCGCTCGGTGCTGGGGCATGGTTGGAGGGGATTTTGAGGCATGAAAAGAGGCATAAAAAACTGACGCCCAGTTTCCCTCTTTGTCAATGTTCGAGACCCCACCTCTCGAAATCAACTAACTTGCAAAGCCAGCAGCTCAGCTTAGAGAGAAACGTTGAGCGTCAGCTTTTTCTCGGGTGGCCGAGAAATCGAGAAAAGCACTGTTACTCGATGGACACACTCAAGAACGGGATAATTCCGTTTTTTTGCTTTTCTCAGCTCCGAAACCAGCTTTTTCGGATTCTTGGGGAATTCACGATTCCCCAAGAATCCTCTCCCCCACCAGACGGAAGTTCCTAAACGCACGGGATGACTTCCTGCGCTTATAAAAGGCAAGGGCCATGCCATTATAAGGCCTTGTCGAAAATTAAGAATCTTCGTAACTACACTGAAAAAATAATGTTACGGTATGGTCCAATTACCCGTATTTCAAAAAAAATGCGGGAAAGGCGTTGATATAAAAAAAGTTTCCAGGAAACGGAAACTGAGGAGGAAGCAACTCTTTACAAATCAGCAAGTTTCAGCGCCAGGCAAACATTTATAAAGATATTTAACAACCGTTGAAACCGTAGCGCTTAATCTTTGATAGCAGATTGGGATAGCTAATCCCGAGTTCGATGGCCGCTTGAGATCTGTTCCAATTGCAGCGCTCCAGGGCGGTGAGGATGGCCTCTTTTTCCACCTGCTCGATGCGGTCCCTCAAGGTAAGCCGTTGACCGGCTTGCCGGTCTCCGCCGTTGCCCTCACGAGCAACCTCCGGGGGAAGATGGTGGAGATCAAGCCCCTCGCCCGACTCGGCGAGAATGATGGCGCGCTTCACCACTTTCTCCAACTCCCGGACATTGCCGGGCCAGCGGTAGGACATGAGGCGTTCCATTCCCTCATCGGAAAACGGACCCACCGATTTACCCATGTCAGATGAGAACTTGTTCAAATAGTGACAAACAAGAAGCGGTATATCTTCTTTCCGGTCCCTGAGCGGCGGAACAGTGAGAGGAAAATCATTGATGCGATAAAAGAAGTCCTCGAGGAATCGCCCCTCGTTGCACATCGCCATGAGATCCGTTTTCGAAGCGCAGATAACCCGGACATCGACAGGGACGAAATCGTTCGAACCGACTTTCCTCACTTTGCCCGTGTCGAGGAACTGCAGTAACTTGCCTTGCATCGCCAACGATGTTTTTCCGATTTCGTCCAGGAAAATCGTCCCACCGTGGGCTTGGCGCAGCAGCCCCTCCTTTTCGGCAATGGCGCCGGTAAACGCACCCCTGACATGTCCGAACAGCTCGGATTCGAGAAGCGCCTCGGGCATGGCTGCACAGTTTACGTGAATAAATTTGCGATTTCTACGTTCGCTGAGCAAATGGACGGCGTAAGCAATGAGCCCCTTCCCTGTCCCCGTTTCGCCTTGTAGAAGAACGGTGGCATCGGAGTGCGCAACACGCTCGGCGAGGTTGAGAAGTTTGAGCATCCCTTGATTTTCCGTGACGATGGTCTCAAATCCTTTTGCCTGGCGCTTCGGTTTGAGCCTGTCCCTTTTCTCATTCCGGATGAGTTCGTACACGGACAGCGAGAGAAGGCTCGAATAGGCGGCGACAAAGTTCAGGGCTTCCTGTTCCAGCGGCGAGCTGGATGACGGCCTTTCCTGATGGATGCATAGAATGCCGAGCGATTCGCCTTCAAATCCCAGGTTCTGGAACACGAGCGTGCTCAGATCGAAGCTGAGGCGGTCGCTCAGCTTGCGGAGCTCGGGATCCCTCAGCGAATCCATGATCGTGAGTCCTCGTTGATTCTGATTCGCGCTCCGGGGAACCGAATTGGACCCGAGGATCAACCGGGCATCTTTCTGGCTCATCTTTTCGGTGCAGGCCACTTCCAGGCGTCCTCCGGATGGAGCGGGGATCGCGATGAATCCGCTGTCCGCTTCCACCTTGTCCAGGATGATTTTCAGGGTTGATTTGAGGCCTTCTACCAGCTTTTCCCTCGAACGAGCACCGGTCTGGATATCGCCAAAAATGGAGAACTGGTCGATAACCCGTGTGGTCGCGCTGGCCATCTTGGCCTCGACGCGGGCTCGCATGGCCCCCAGAAATCTGCGGAACTTGGGATTCTGCTCCTCCTCAGCAAGACGATCGGCTTCGTAGATGGCCAGGAGGGCGTCATCGAGATTGCCCAGGCGCTGCTCCACGCAGGCGAGGAGAACCTGGGAAACAATCTGCCCCTGGCTGTCGTCCAGTTTGCTGGAGCCGACGATGCTATCGGAAAGGATCTGTTTTGCTTTCAAAAGACCCGCTTCTGTACGAACGCGGATATAGGATTTCGATAGGAGCTGCTCGGATTGGGTCTTGCCGTAAGGATTCCCGAACTTGTCGAACATCTCGATGCTGGTCGTAAGATTGGATATGGCTTGCTTGAGATCACCGATTTTGCCATGGCAGAGCCCCTTGGTCCGGTACAAGAATCCGATCTCGTAAAACTCACCGCAGTTATTGGCAACCTCGAGACCCTCGTCGATGAGCAGCAGCGCCTTTTTGGGATTGTTCAGGTGGTAGTGAGCACTGGCCAATCGCGCCAACAGCTCAGCGGTGACGTCTCCCTCCGGGGCAATCTTTCTTGCCTTGCGTAGCCCGTTGTTGAAGTTGACCAGAGCCTCATGATACAGGCCCCTCGCCATCATCAGCTCCCCGAGATACTCATCGGCGAGTGCCGACTCACGACCATAACCGAGATCGTTCGCCATAGCCTGGGCGCGAACGATGCACTTCTCGGCTTTAGCGTAATCACTGCATTGGATGTACGTTCTACCCTGCATCAAGATGGCTTTTGTGAGCTTGCTCTTATCTCCGAACCGTTCGGCCATGTTGGCGGCATTCACAAAGGCGCTCAAGGCGTCAGGGAAGCGGCGAAGCTTCGAATACACAACGCCGAGGTTCAATTGCACGCGGATCAAGTGCTGGGTAAGCCCGAGTGTCTTGGCCAGTTCGTGCGATTTCGAAAGCGATGCGATCGCCCGATTCCACCGACAGGCGTTCTTATGCAAAAGTCCGAGGTTATTGTATACGTACGCGATCCCAATCCGGTCCTCAATCCGCCTGTAGGAGGACAGAGCATCCATGAAGAAATCCTCCGCCTCGCTGCTCAAGCCCAAGCGGTGGTAGCAGTTGGCAAGGAGGAGCTGGATGTCCGCGACTTCGCCATGCTCGTCCGAATGCTTCAGCCGCCGGTACGCGCTGAAGCCAATGCGGAGCGCATCATCGTAGTTGCCCTGCGCGAGCAGAATATACGCTTCCCTATACTCGATCTTGCCGCAATCCTCATCGACGACAGCATCGTCCAGCAGCGATCGGGCTTTTTCGAGGTATTGACGAGCTTCCACATAATGACCCTTCTTACGGTGGCAATCGCTCATCCGTAGAAGGATGCGGAACCGGTCGGGATATGATGATATGTCTGGAGATCCAAGTGCTCTGGAGAAGTATTCTAAAGCGGTGGTGTAGTTTTCCGTGGAATAATGCATTTGACCGATTTCCTCACCAGGTGAGGAAACAGATCTCGACTTCCTCCCTCCTTGACCCTGCTTACGCCCCTGCCAGTCTTTTTCTTCCCGTGCGTCAGACATGGAAGCGTTCCTTGCTAGCGATCAGCCTGTCGTCCACCAAAAACGGGCGATCTTAAAAGATTCTGTGGAAGAAGTACAACCACCAAACCTTCAAAACGATCCTTGCATCTCCAAAGCCCGGCAGGAAATTCCTGTCTACTGGCTTGCCTCCTCGGGTTCCGGCAAGGTCATCGGCGTCTCCCGGATCTCCTCCATCATCTTCACCGCCAGTACCCCAATAATCATTGGGTCCTGGAGCATAAATGGTCGGAGGGACGATAATTATAGTTGGGTAATCGCTAGATTTGGGAGATTTTGCAAGAAGATCGGTGGATGGATAGACGAGCAGAACCGCTAGTACGGCTAGATATACGAATAGTGCCCGTTTCATCCTGCCATCAGCTCCTCTGTCCTCAAAATCTATATTCAGTGATTTTGAAAACTATTGGCAAATCTTCTTTTCTAAATAAATATACCCCGGGTACAACAGGTTGTCAAAGGGATAATTTTGCCTACTTTTGCATAAAATCTTCCACGCCGACCCAGGGCGGCGCAGCCGGGCGCGATTGGATCGGGCGGCGTACCATCGAAGCTCAATCGCCCTCCCATGCTCCAGTGCCTTATTATTCCTCGTTGTTTCCACCCTCATCGTCCTCGCGGGCTCTTTTATAAGGAATGCCGTATTTTTCCAGCTTTTTATATAGATTGCTCCTCTGCATCCCCAACTTGCGGGCCGTCCGGCTGACATTGTATCCGTTCGCGGTCAGCTTTCTCGAAAAGAACTCTTTTTCGACTGCCTCTCTAAAGTCGTTGTACAGATCTTTATCGAAAAACCTCTCTTCGATGTTTTTCGCAGGCCCCAAGGCGGGAAGGTCGTGAGCATCTATAACCGGGGACTGCGTCAGTATCACCAGTCGCTCGATCAGATTTTTGAGTTCCCTCACATTTCCCGGCCAGAGGTGCTCTTTCATGACTTCGATCGCGCGTTTGCTGATCTTCTTCCGCCGCTGGCCGAGCTCCGCGCCGGCCTGCTCGAGCAGATGGTCGACGAGAAGCGGAAGATCGGAAATGCGTTTTCTCAAAGGCGGGATCGTTATGGGAACAACATTCAGCCGGTAAAACAGGTCTTCCCTGAACCTTCCCTCCTGGCTTTGCTTCAAAAGGTCTTTGTTCGTCGCGGCGATGACGCGAACGTCCACGCGTTTCGTCTCCGCCCCTCCCACACGCTCGAACTGGGATTCCTGAAGCACCCGCAGCACCTTCGCCTGAGCAGACAGGCTCATGTCTCCAACCTCATCCAGAAACAGCGTGCCGCCATCGGCGAGCTCGAATTTGCCGATCCGTTTCGATATCGCACCGGTGAACGCACCCTTTTCATGACCGAAAAGCTCACTTTCGATCAGCTCTTCGGGAATTGCCGCGCAGTTGACTTCGACAAAAGGCTCCTTGGCCCGGACGCTCAATTCATGGAGCACCCGCGCAACGAGTTCCTTGCCGGTCCCATTTTCACCCATGATGAGGACGCGCGCGTTTGTCGGGGCCACCTTTTTCAGCGTTTCCATGATAGCGAGCATATCCGCGTGCTCGCCAACAATCTGTATCTTGCGCTGGACCTCTTGCTTGAGAGAGATGTTTTCCCGGATAAGTTTCCTCTGAGCAAGGCCGTTCCGGATGACAAGAAGAATTCGATCGGCATCGATGGGTTTCTCTATGAAATCAAAAGCGCCCAGTTTAGTGGCCTCCACCGCTGTTTGGATGGTTCCATGCCCTGAGATGATGACAACCGGGAGTTCCGGCTGATCCTTGTGCACTCTCGAGAGAACCTCGAGGCCATCCATCCCAGGCATCTTGACATCGAGGAGCAACAAGTCGACCAGCTCCTTTTCCAGAACCTGAAGTGCCTTCGGGCCGTCCTCGGCGGAGAGCACACGGTATTTCTCGAACTCGAGCAGCCGGCGAAGCGAATCCCTGATGCCCTTTTCATCGTCTGCAATCAATATCGTTTTAGCCATAAATCCCACCCAACCTTACGATGGGTTCGGTCGCACTTCACGCCTCAGGATGAATCCACGGCTCTGAGGCGTTTTTTGTTCCAAACCCATAGCACAACTCATATATTGGAAACTACCGAAAAACACGCAAGCTTACACCTAAAATTTCACCGCCTATGCGAACACGCCCCCGTACAATGCCCAAGCGTCACCTCCGGAATATGAGCCTCGAACAGCTCCGCACGTATATTATAGATCACGGCGTGCCGGAGTTCCGGTTCAGGCAGGTTGCGAAATGGGTGTATATCAAGCTTGCCCATAACTTTTCGGAAATGACGGACCTGTCGAAATCCTTTCGCGAAACGCTCGACTCAGAAGCCGTGGTGGAGGCGCTCCGGCCGCTCGATGCCCGGATCTCGAAACTCGACGGCACGAAAAAATTTCTATTCGAACTTCCCGATGGAGAAACGGTCGAGTCCGTGCTGATGCGCCAGGAGAAACGCATCACTCTATGCATTTCCACCCAGGTCGGGTGCCCATTGGATTGCGTTTTCTGCCACACGGGCCAGGGGGCTTACAAACGAAACCTCTCCGCCGGGGAGATTCTGGATCAAATATGCATTCTAAAACGCGAGTGCCTCCCAGAGGCTGAGAAGGTCAACATTGTTTTCATGGGAATGGGGGAACCTCTGCTCAACTTCAATCATCTCACCAATGCCATTGGCGTATTGAACGATCCTCTAGGTTTGAACACCGGGAGCAAACGGATCACCGTGTCGACAGCGGGCCTTCCGGATAGAATCATCGAATTGGCGGATGCGGGACTGAAATGCTCACTTGCGATTTCACTGAACGCTCCCACCGATGCAAAACGCAGGCGTCTCATGCCCGCTCTCTCGGGATTCTCGATTAGCGAGATTCTCGACGCGGCGCGCTACTTTCACCGGAAAACCCGGCGCCGGGTGACTCTCGAGTACGTACTGCTCGATGGAGAAAATACATCGAAACGCGATGCCCTCGCTCTCGCAAAGCTTTCGGCGGGAGGCCCGTTCAAGATCAACTTGATCCCCTACAATCCCGGGCGTGGCCCGAAATTCGAGGGAATATCCGAACCTACTCTCAATCGGTTCGTCCAAACGCTGCTCCCGATCGCGCCGGCTGTCATGATTCGCCGCAGCAGGGGTGCGGACATCGACGCCGCTTGCGGCCAGCTGTGGACGGAAAGCCTCGATGCAAAAAAGAAACCCCCTGCCGGGGTCGGCTGATCGGAAAAGATCCGCCAGCAGGGGGCCGGGGAGGGGTTCCGGGTTGCGGGAGGACGGCCTGAATCTCTATTTAAGCATCAGCAGCTTGACGGTCTTTCGAACCTCCCCTGCTCGAACGAGAGCGAAGTAGGTGGCGCTCGCCACCTGCGTACCATTGTTCGCGGCTCCGTTCCAGTCGATCCGCACCTCGCGACTAGCGGGTGTACCTTCGTACAGCTCACGCACCAAGGCGCCGTTAACATCGTAAATCCGAATACTCAACCGATCGGTTCCCAAGGCAAACGCGTTCCCGAGTTCCACACGAATCTGCGTGCGTGGATTGAACGGATTCGGAAAGCCGTTCAAAGCCACGATGGTCTCGGCAGGTCTGTCAACAGGTTTCAACGATAGGAAGAATGCTTCCAATCCGGCCACCTGCAGGGGTGAGAGGAGTTCCGGGTTCTCCACAATGCCGCCGAATTTGGCCGCTATTCCTCCAAACAGCACTCTGAAATCCTCGGCGAAAACTTCTTTCGGGCGGTACGCATGAGGGGCCGTTTCATAAAACTTCAAGGGATTGTCGATCCCTCGAAGCTTTTTATACGCGTCCCAATTCTCCACATCACTTTCCGGGAGATTCCCGAACTGAAAGACGTGCCCGATCTCGTGCGTGACGATATAAGCACATACATTATAGGGAATCTCCAGCACGTGAGGGCTCAGGTAAATCTCGTGTCCGTTTGCGGAACTCAAGATTACGTTTCTCCTTGGATAAGGAAGAATATATATCGTGACATTCAAATGGAGCCCTGGGTAAGATATCTCTTTTAGCGCGGTGATTACCTGACCTTCATCGAATGGATGGAACGCCCCGTCTCCTTTATTTGCGATAGCGGGATCCCTGATGTCCGTGATCACCGTTAAGTATCTGCCATTGTCAAGGGGAATGACGCCCCCGTTCATATCAGGAACGAGTCGTTCGTTCAGGTAAGACGATGGAAGGATCGTGGCCTCGATTCCATTCGACAGAGAAATCGTTCGCAGACCTTCGATGCCGGTGCCGAAGCTCGAAGGGAGGCTCTTGGACATTCCGGATAACGATGACTGTGCGGACACGCCATCGTTACAGAACTTGGATGCCTCCTGGGCGTGGCCCGATACCGCCAAGAACGGAAACAGAAAGGGCAAGCCGATCGCGCATATGCGATAGAACAGTCTCATGATGTCGATGGAAATTTCCTAAGAGCGAAGAAACGAGCTAAGCGAGCTGATTGAGATATGGAGATATAAATCTTTTAAGTTGCATTTAGCTAGCACTCCTTAAGAACTGCAATGGTCGTTCCGACTCTTGCCTTTACGAGCATCGATCGGCTTCCGCAGCGGCTGTGGGGCGGGAACGTCCACGCCTCATTCATAATCCGCTGTATAAATCACACTTAGAGGAGTGACGCCGGGCACCAGGCAACGCTCTCAATAGACGAGTCTATCTTGATGCGCCCTTCTCCACCGACGGCGCCGGCTCGGTATCGCGTGAATTCACCCATTTCAGGCGCCTCCGGAGCTAATTTCTCGGCAAGCCGCTGAACTATAACCGGTTTCACGATCAAGGGATTTGAGGAGATTTCCCCAATTTCGCGACTGTTTCGAGTAACAACAGGGACCGATGAGGAACGATAAGAAAGATGGGAATCTTCTGAACCTTGAACGCAAGCGCCTCGAAATCTGTTGACATTTGGGCGGATTCCGGGTAAAAATGTATGCGAAATAATTCACATACCTCGCTAACGGGTCGGCTGTAACCTAATTCGGGTTCCAATCAAGTACCGTTAGAATGGGAGCTATGCGCTTCCATTGTTATTCTCATACATTTATCCCATTCAATAGGAGGTGCGGTGATGTCCGCATTGCACGAAAAGTTTGCCTCGCAGATCCCGAAACTCCGCGAGGAACGTCAAACCTTGCTAAAAGGGCATGGCGACAAGCAGATTTCGGAAGTCACCGTTGCGCAGGCGTTCGGTGGCATGCGTGGAGTGAAGGGTTTGATCTGTGACACCTCCCTCGTTGAGCCTGACAAGGGCCTGATCATTCGCGGCATACCGATTCTGGAGCTTACCGAGAAGCTGCCCGAAGAGATCTTTTTCCTACTCATTACCGGAGAGCTTCCTAATGAGGCGGAACTCAAAGACCTGCAGAAGGAATACAGCAAGCGTGGAAAAACGCCTGATTACGTTTGGAAAGTTCTCGAGGCAATGCCGAAAGAGTCCCATCCGATGGCGATGCTCGATACGGCGATCCTCGTAATGGAAAACGAGTCGGAATTCCGCAAGCGCTACACCGAGGGCATGAAGAAAACCGACTACTGGGAGCCGGCCCTCGAAGATTCGCTGAACCTGCTTGCAGTGCTGCCCGAGATTGCAGCAGGAATTTACCGCATGCGTTACGACAAAGGTCCAAGGATCCCGCGAGATCCCAACCTCGATTGGGGCGCGAACTATGCGCACATGCTGGGCAACGACGACGAAGATTTTTACAAAGCAATGCGTCTCTATCTCGTGCTCCACAGTGATCACGAAGGCGGAAACGTTTCTGCGTTTTCATGCCACACCGTGGGCTCGGCGCTTTCCGACCCATTCTATTCTGTATCCGCAGGTCTCAACGGGCTGGCAGGACCGCTTCACGGACTGGCGAATCAAGAGTGCCTGGGGTGGATCCTCAGTGTTATCGACAAATTCGACGGCGTCCCCACGGACGAGCAGCTCGAGCAGTACGCTTGGGATACACTGAACAGCGGCCAGGTAATTCCGGGCTACGGCCATGCCGTTCTCCGCTGCCCCGATCCGCGGTTCGTCGCATTCATCGGATTCGGCGAGAAGTACTGCGCGGATGATAATGTTTACCAAACGGTAAGCAAGGTCTACAGGATCGTCCCCGAGGTGCTGAAGAAACACGGTAAGGCAGCGAATCCGTGGCCGAACGTGGACGCAGGCTCCGGCTCGATCCTCTACCACTTCGGCCTGAGGGAGTTTCCCTACTACACCGTGCTTTTCTCCGTATCGAGGGCGATGGGCATGACGTCTCAGCTCGTCATCAATCGTGCGCTGGGCACGGCGATCACACGTCCGAAGTCCGTAGGCACGGATTGGGTGGCGAAGCAGATGGGCTCTTAGAAAGACCTGCTTAGAATTGACGAACGAGAGGCGAGTCCTGGAACGTTGTTCCGGGACTCGCTTTTTATCGGGGGATCCTTGTTGCGGAAGGCTCCCTGGGGGTGACGAACCATTACGCGGAGCGAGCGAGGATCCTCCGCCGAAGGCGGATAGCCGAGCGAAGCGGGCGTGTAGTGAGGAATCCCTGCGGAGCCTTACGGAACGAAGGGATTAAAATCGAATACCCGTGTTGAGATACGGGAAGACATCTCCCCGTTCATTGAAGCCAAAATCGAAACGAATCACATCCTGATACGGGGAATAAAGCCGCACTCCGAACCCTGTCCCACCGTGGAACCTCTCGAGCTGAAACTCTTCCCTGCGATCCCAGACGATGCCGCCGTCGATAAACAGCACGATATTCAACACAACATCCACATGGCCCAGGATAGGCAAGCGAAACACCTTCCTCGGTAGAACGGTGTACCTCCACTCCACCGATTGGTACCATCTGTGGGATCCAATGAACTTCCCGTCCGCATAGCCCCGAACCGTCCCGGCGCCACCCAGCCCGACGTCGAAATATCCAGGGAACTCATCGAATTGATGAAATAAATTCGACTGAACCGCCAGGACCGCCTTTTCAGTAAGGGGTGCAAACAAGCGGATGTCATTGAAGAGCTGGTAGAAGAACTGTTCTCTCCCGGTTACCGACCGGCTTACGAGAATGGACGCAAAAAAGTACCGCCCGTGCCGCGGGCGCAATGGGCTGTCGCGGCTGTCCAGCCTCAGCCCGATCTGCGGAGAGACGAACACCTGATTTTCACCGTTCCCATCCTCTTTCCCCGTGCGCACCTGATCCATGGCCAGCCTTCCGATGACTTGAGCAAGAGATATCCGGCTCGCCGTTATTGGGAATGCCGCCGATGCCCGCCACCCCGACCGCTCCACGATTGCCAGCGAGCGGGGGACGTCCGCTCGGTGGAAATACGAGAATCCGAATCCCAAACCGATATGGCGCCAGCCCACCCAAGGAGCATTCCAGTCGAACGATACATGATCGTTATCAGAAGCGTCTCTTTCATACGAGAGACCCAGCTGCTCGTTTCTACCCCTGAAGTTCTTATCCTCCCATTTGACACCATACTCGAAGCCATCCTTGTCGAAGTCGTAATTGATCGTCGGTGCGAGTGTCTTCAGAAAAAATTCCGATCGCTCGATCACCTGGATCCTCAAGGCACATCTGCCGAAGCCTATGGAGTCGGCGTTGATCTCAATATTCGCAAAGATGCTCAAATCCGCTAGATAGCGTTTGTCCCTTTCCAAAACTCCTTTGTTCAGCACATCTCCAACGCGCATCTCCATTTCCCTCAGGATGACGAACGGTTTGGTCTTTTCGTTTCCGGAAACAGTGATTGAATCCACCACCCATCCATACGCCCAATCCATGGGACCGTTCTCCACCGTCGCCGGAGCAGCAGTAGGCGGTGCGATCAACTGAAGTATGACAGAGAAGAAAAGGCACAAAGCGGCCGCGCGTGTCAGCTTGTCCATGCTGAAACATTAACTATTGGGCCGCACTGTGAAAAGGACAAACTCCGTGATGCAAGCCGATTATCAGGGCGTTTCCGGGGCAGGAGCCGGGACAGGAGCGGGCGCTACCAGCTCTCTCCCTCCGAACCGGCTGAGGAAGAGCGCCCCTAGGCCGGCGAGCTCGGCGAACGTCGTGATGAGAAATCCAATCAGTTTGAAAAATGCACCCAGCGGACTGAATAGAGGGGCCACAGACAAGCCGTATCCAATGAAACCGGGCAGGAACAACACAGTGGTCCCGATGAATACGATCAAAAAGGCGTTGGTCGATTGAACCTGGAGCTTTTTCCTTACCGCCTCACCGAGTGCGTAGGCCGCAATCGTCCAGGCAAATAGCAGAATACCGATGCTGCTCACTACGAGAATGAAGGCAAGCGGGATCCCAATGATGGTGATGCAGAGAAGAATCGAGAGAATCAACAGCGTAATGCCGCCAACGAATATAATGAGGAATCCTATACCAAAGCTCTTGAATACGCCGGTGGTCAGGTGGCGCTCGCTTCTCAATATCCGCTCTCTGATGAAGAGGATGATGAGGAACGAAAGAATCAGGCTGAGTACGAATTTCACTGGAAAGAAAACGAATGGAAAAACCTTTGAATGAAATGTGGGAAAGAAAGTGACGTGCTTGAATGGGAAGAAGCCTTTGAACATCACCCGCTCACCATGAATCACCGCTCCGACTTCTTCTTCCAAATTGCCGCCAAGGACGACGGCGTCGCCTTTGATTTCAGCTTCGGATCCGACTTCGATATCCCCGCCGATAACGACCACGTTTCCCCCAACAATTCCTTCCACCGTCACGTCGCCTCCGAATACGACGAGGTCGCCTCGGATCATTTCATCCCGGGCAACATAAACATCTTCGCCGAATTTGACGATGTCCGTGCCTTTTTTGCGGTACGCTCTGACATCCTCGGGTTCTTCTATCTCTACATCGCCGCCCTCGATGCTGATCCCTTCTTCATCGATCCGGATGCGTACCTGTTTGCCTTCCTCATCTTTGACTGTCTCTTCGACGCGCGCGGTGTCCGCGGTGCCCGCTTGTCCTGACACCTCCGTTATGCTGGCGGATGTGATTGCTGCCACTATAATGAGAAAAGAAACGCCGCGTGCAAGGCCGACGCCGCTAATATTTAGTCGACGCATTTTGGCTCCTTCTCTGTGGGGTTCTGAGGTGCCGGATCAGTAATAATGTCAATAGAGCAATTACTCCCAGAATCGGCAGAACAATGCCTCCGCCAGCCGAAGAAATCAAGGAGAAAAAGGCTCCGAATATCGTTTTGACCGCCCTGATATCTTTCGCGATGATATCGAAAAAGCGGGAAAGCACGCTGATCCCCTCGAGCGTCCGATCGACGGCAACGAGACTTTCCGACCCGAATACGGCTACCTTGCCCGCGAATCCCTTCGCAAACGAGAGCATGAAGTGGATCGGAATGTAAATCAGCAGTGCGGAGACCAGCGTGGCGAGCGGATACTTCGCGACTCCCGGCATCCGGCCGTAAGCGGCGGCGATCCTTCTCGGGAGCGGAACCTTCGGCTCGAATATGGCGCCCTCGAGCTTCAACTGCCGCACGATGGTTTCCTCGAACCAGACGGGCGGTGCGTCAGGTTCCAGCCGATCGAGAAGCGCGAAGAGGGCCTTGTGCGCTTCGAGTTCCTTCGAGCAGGCAGGGCAAGCGGATAGATGCTCCTCGAACGCTTTGCGCTCGAGGCCGAAAAGCCGTCCATCCACATAATCCTGAATGAGTCTCGATGCACTGCTGCAGTTCACCGGTTTTACTCCTGGGCTCAATCTCCGTTGCCCTTGTAAATCGATACATCACCGCTTGCCGTTGCGATGACAATGGTTGCCTTCCCGTTTCCGACAATGCCTTTCAAATGTCGGCGGGACACTTTCTCCAGTTTGATATCCATATCGCCTTCGATCGAGCCGCTCATCGTATTTACGTCGAGCAGGAATCCAAGGTTTCTTCCGAGCCGATAAATGACGTCCACGTCCCCACTGCAGGTGTTCAGGTTGTATTTATTCTCGCCGAGCGGCATGAGGAATATCTCGATGTCGCCGCTCGAAGAGTTCACCTCTATGCTGCCGTCGACATCCTTAATGACCATGTCGCCGCTGGCGCTCACCGATTTGAGACTCCCCTTGCAGCCCTTCATGATCAGATCCCCGCTGACGAGCTGAACGTCAGCGTTTCCGCCAATATTGAAGGCTTTCACATTTCCGCTCGTTGCCGCCAGCAGGAGGTCTTTACCGACTTTATCCACGTAGGCCGAACCGCTCGAAAGCGCGACTTTCACCTTGCCTTTGACCTCTTTTATCTCGACGTCGCCGCTGGTGAACTCGAGATAGGCCGATCCGCCGATTTCTCCGATACGAACATCTCCACTCGTACCGACGAGCTTGGCGTTACCATCGATCGAGGCAACCTCGACATCACCGCTCGTCGTCGTCACCTGGGCGCTGAAACTGCGGGGCACCTGGACCATGAAGTCAACTGCTGTGCGGTGTCTCAGGCCCTTGAAGAAGGACCAGATAGTCTTCTCTTCCTTCTGCTCATCGGGGTGATGCGTGATGATCCAAACCACATCCCCTTCACTTTTGACTTCGAAGGTGAGTGCCTTCATCAATTCCTCGGCTGCCTCTTCGCTCTTCGTTTTGACGATCTTGGTGGCTTCGATGGAGATCTGTTTGAGGCCCTCTTTCCCAATAATGATCGTCTTGCCTCTTGAATTCTTGATGTGGAGCTGGGTCTCACCACTTAGAGGGAACGTCTTCTTTACCTCTTCGCGAAGCGTCCCCGCGAGGGAATTGACCGCCACAGCAAGAGTGAGAACGAAAAACGACAGATGGAGAGCTATCTTGGTCTTATGCATTCTCATTACTACCGTCATTTTGACCGACCTCATTCCTCAAATTCTAGGGCTCCCTCAGTCCACTACTACGAAGAACCACACCGGAAAGTTCTCGAAAAATCCGGGGCTACAGGAGGGGATGCGATTCCAGGGCCAGGCGTCACGGTGCTAGTGAACCGGAGCCCGCAACCCCAAACATAACTCATTATAATTTAATTTGCTACTATATATCTTCTTTCTTCAGGCGTTCCTTCAGCATCTCCCTGGCGCGGTGGATCCGGGCCTTCACCGTGCCCAGGGGGATGTTCAATGCGACGGCGATCTCATCGTAGGAGAGATTCTCCTGGTGCCTCAACAGGATGATCATTCGGTAGTGGGGAGGGAGGGCATCAACGGCTTTGTCGAGTGAGGCCATTTGCTCTTTCCGGATCATCTGGGTTTCCGGCGTCGGGTCCGGCGCCTCGTACTGGCGCGCGAATTCCCCGTCATTGCCCTCGAGCGGCGCCTCCATCGGGTACGTCTCCACCCGGCGTTTCCGAAGGTGATCGATGCAGAGGTTGGACGTGATCTTGAAGAGCCAGCTCGAGAAGGCATAGGAGGGATCGTACCGGTCCAGCATGGTGAAGACTTTGAGAAACACGTCCTGCGCGAGATCCGCTGCTTGCTCGCGGTCACGCACCATTCGGAGGCAGATGCTGTAAACGGACCCCTGGTATTTACCGAGGAGCGCGCGAAAAGCCTTTTCCTGCCCAGCCTTGGCAAGAGATATCAGTTCAATATCCTCTTCCTTCACCCGAATCTTTCTCAGTTGGGCAGGTGGGATTGCACTGCCGTCGGAATCAATCGACAGAGCAGATCGCACTCGATCCCGGTGCTGCTGAGACGAATGCCGAGGCATCGAGGTGCTTCCCTCTCCAGCCGGGACGATGCGACCTCCGCCAAGACCTGTTGTCTTGTTTTATCTTGACACATTCCGGCGCCCGTTTCTACAGTTTGTTTGCCTTAAAACGGTCCCACCTTAACAGGCAGGTTGAGAAACATGACCGCGATAGAATTCGTGCATGCCAGAGAAATACTCGATTCGAGGGGTCATCCCACCATCGAGGTGGATGTGGGGCTCATCTCCGGCATCCTCGGCCGGGCGGCGATCCCCTCGGGAGCGTCCACCGGGATCCACGAGGCCCTCGAGCTTCGCGACGGCGAGAAAACCCGGTACCTCGGGAAAGGGGTAAAGAAGGCGATCGAGAACGTCATCACGATCATCGCACCCGAGATCCAGGATCTGGACGCCGTCGAACAAGGATATATCGACCGGATCATGATCGAGCTCGACGGAACCCCGAACAAATCGAAGCTCGGGGCCAATGCCATCCTCGGCGTGTCGCTCGCCGTTGCCAAGGCCGCAGCGGAAGCGCTCGAGCTCTCGCTCTACCAGCACATCGGCGGATTCGCAAGCTACACACTGCCCGTACCGATGATGAACGTCGTGAACGGCGGTGCTCATGCGGATAACAACGTGGATCTCCAAGAGTTCATGATCATGCCGGTTGGGGCGAAGAATTTCAGCGAAGCGATCAGGATGGGCGCGGAGACGTTTCACGCAATGAAATCTTACCTCAAAGACAAGGGCTACAGCACTGCAGTTGGAGACGAAGGCGGCTTCGCGCCCGATTTGAAATCGAATGAGGAGGCCATCGAGGTCGTCCTGGAAGGCATCACACGGGCTCACTACAAGCCCGGCGAAGATATCGCCATTGCACTCGACCCGGCGTCGAGTTCGTTTTTCAAAGACGGCAAGTACCACCTGGCCGCAGAGAATAAAGCACTGTCTTCGGACGAAATGATTGCATTCTACGCGAAATGGGTGGAGCAGTACCCGATTCTGTCCATCGAAGACGGGCTTGCAGAGGACGACTGGGATGGATGGGAAAATCTCACCAAAGAGCTCGGCAAGAAGGTCCAGCTCGTCGGTGACGACCTTTTCGTGACCAATGTGAAACGGTTGAGAAAAGGGATCGAGCGCGGCGTTGCGAACTCGATCCTTATAAAAGTGAACCAGATCGGCTCGCTGACAGAGACGTTGGAGACGATCGAGATGGCGAAGCGCGCCGGATATACGTTCGTCATCTCGCATAGAAGCGGTGAGACCGAGGATACCTCGATTGCTCATATCGCCGTGGGGACGAACGCCGGCCAGATCAAGACCGGAAGCGTCTGCCGGAGCGAGCGGGTGGCGAAATACAACGAGCTCATCCGTATCGAGGAAGAGCTCGGGAGCATCGGTGTGTACCCCGGGCGGAGCGCAATCGCGCGGGCTGGAGAATAAATGCGCTACTGGGGTTCCGATCCCTCGCAAAAACATCAGAAAGACAAGCGCCGCCGATCGGGCAAGCGCTCCATCACATCCGGCGGGAGCCTCAAAGACTATCCTTTCCTGAGAAAGTTCTATCAGCACCAGGCCGTCATCAGCGATGGCATTCAGAAGTTCTTTTTTCTGCTGGTGATTGCTTCGTTGATATACGTTTTCGTTCTCGGAGACAGCGGTGCGATCAAAATATTCGTGCTGCGGAACAAAACGGCCGAACTCGAGAATGACATTACGAGATTGCAAGAGGACCTCGAGTTTCTCGAAAGAGAAATCGAGCGCATGCGAAACAACCCCTTCTATTTCGAAAAAATCGGCCGCGAGCGGTACGGGCTGCTGAAACCCGGGGACAAGGTATACAAGATTGTCCCCAAAGACCGGCAGGCCCGGGCGCTCGAGGAGTGAGGGATTCTCGGATTTTTATTGGCGGAGTTGCTATTGCCGTGTTGCTATTCGGAGCCTCTGGAACGGTCTTCTCGGAAGGAGGCACGCGGGTTTCGAAAATCTACTATAATATAGAGGGAGTAGGTAGAATACTCGGCTAGTCATGCGGCCAGATGGCCGCTCTTTTGTTAATATCCTCCGAACGCTAGGATATATTGGAAAATGCGGGGAAATCCCTTGATTATTCTTGACTTTTGCCGCTCACGAGTGAATAATAACCCCTCGGATTGACGCGGGGTGGAGCAGTCTGGTAGCTCGTTGGGCTCATAACCCAAAGGTCGGAGGTTCGAATCCTTCCCCCGCTACCACAGCAAAAGACGA
>WVZY01000054.1 GCA_011772205.1 Candidatus Latescibacterota bacterium | reverse complement strand
CAGCGATCACAGCAGGAGTACATACTTGACAGGCGCTTTCTATGGAAGCGGGAGCGTGGTGAAGCACCCCCGCGGAGCCTTCCAAATCGCTGCCGTTCAAGCGTTCGTCATCCCCATCACATAGCAGTCTTCTCGAGAGTAATTATATATCAGTAGGCCAGTTAGAATCTATGGCTTTCCCGGCTCTTTTTGGCTTCTGTTGTAATCGGCGATCCCGTAGGTATCAGCGAGCCGGATGTCTCAAGGGCCGGAGCGCTATTGTCGCACACAGCGACTTCATTCTCGGGATCAGGATGAGGAAGTGAGGCGCGTAGATCCGTCTCCAGCAGGCAGGTCAGCCGAAGAACACGTCATTCAGCTTCTTCCAATCGTCGTCTTCCACATGGTCGATCAGGCCCCAAATTGGCAATCCACCGTCCAGCAGCGTCTGGCCAAGTGCCGGATCTCCAGGAACCAGGGTGGCGAGAAACACTTTCAACCGCTCGATCTCGCGCATCAGCCAGTTCTGTGATGCCTGCCCGACGAGAAGCGTCTTTGGCAGCTCGGATGGGTCGGAGGATTTGATCTTGTACAGCCAGGCATCGGTGAAATGATCCACCTCTTGCATGTCCCGGCGTTCGAGAAGCGATGTGTTGATATCATCGATGACGCCATCCATGGGGGATCGGAATTCTATCGTTCTGTTGCCATGCCACAGGCGGAGGATCACGTCTCCTTTTCGGATGTTCTCACCGACCGGTTGGGATTCAATGCGATCGATCGTTCCGATGATGCATTGGGCAAAAGCGTCGATCCCCAGCTTCGTCGAGCCCGATTCTTCCAGGAAAACCCACGTGTGCCCCGGATCGAGAAATACGCCCAGGGGGAAGCGCTCCACCAGCCTTTCTCTAAAGGAGCCCGGTGTCTTCGAGTGGATTAACTGGGCAAGTTGAGCGGAATCAACTTCCTTGAGCCCGGCCATGGCCCGCCGGCGCTTTCGTCCAACGAAGTAGCCCGCCATGAGGAAAACCATTACCGTTATGACTACAAGGATGACAACCAAGTTTTCACCGCCTTTATTCTCCATGAGTGCAGTCACTGCGGTAAAGAGCATAATGCGGGCCGTTGCGATAGACGCTGCCAAATAAATCCTCGTGGCTGCTAACTTGTTTCATTAGAATGGATTGGCAGAGCGGGAAAGCAAAAGAGCGGCAGATCTCACTTTGGTCAAGGCATTGTTGCGTTGAAATATTCTACGCAAAAGGGCTGGACTTGGGCACCCAGCGCTCTATTTTATTTGATTTCAATGTGCCGGAAAGAGCGCCGAGCTTTTCAACAGCAAGCGATGAAGATTTCAACATGGGTTTGGAGATCCCGATGGGCGGAGTGCGGGAACGATATCGGCATTAACTGGGTATTATTCCTTGCAGCGCCGACCTTGAGCGGCATCGCATAGGGCCATTGGAGCAGATAACGTTCTGTCGTAGCTCAATCGCTTGATGGATGCGCAGTTTCGGTAAATGACTGGGCCTGGTACCAGGGGAATGTTCCGGGCTAAACGGATGCCATTGGGAGCCGAATATACTTTTCATAGAACCCGACAGGGGTTATTTTGAATGAACTAAATCAACTGCAACAATTTCCCTGTTTCTCAGTATTAACTTCTGTCCACACATCCGACACCATTTCAAATTCCTGGAGGTATTTAATGTTACGGAATATTGGGATAGTTGCCTCATTTGCGCTCCTGGTTTCCCTTTGCGGTGGGCTCGCTTCGGCGGGTGTTTCCGCCGATCCGGGGGTGACAGGTGTTAGCGCGCCGGGCACAGATGATTTCAAGGGAAAAGGAAAAGCGGAAGAAAAGGGCGAAAAGGTGGAAAAGCAGCGCAAGTCCCGAAGCTACGCGGACAAGATCCGGGGCCGGACAAAGAAGCCGCCACCGAAGAAACCCGAGGAAAAGCCCAAATATAAAAAATGGGACGAGGTGATCAAAGATGCCGAGACTCTGGAAGGGCTTTTCAAGGTCTATAAGAAGCGGGAAGACCTATTCTTCGAGATTCGCAAGGATCAGTTGGACAAGCCGTACCTCGCCGTGTTGAGCCTTTCCAAAGGCATCGGCTCATATTTCGTCCTGGGCGGTATGCCGATTGATGATGTGATGTTCAACTTCCGCAGGGCCGAAGATCACATACAGATCCGCCGCCTGAATACTCTGTTCCGAGCATCCGGCGACCCTGCGCTCGAGAAGGCGATCGATCTGTCCTACGGATCGTCCGTTTTATTTTCTCTCCCTATCGAAAGCGAGGATGAAAAGGAGGAAAAACTCCTCGTGAAAATGAACGACGTGTTCTTATCGGACATCTCGGATGTCGGGGATTTTCTGAAGAACGTCCTCAGGAAGCCGGCGCGGCTGGATGCAAAAAAGGCGGTTTTTGAAAAGCTCAAGGCGTTCCCGAAGAACGTTGAGATCGAAGCGATGCTGACCTACTCGCTGGGAGATCGAAGGGGATTGAGGCTTCCCACCGTGCCGGATCCAAGATTTATCGAGATCGGCGTGCATTACAGCATCAGCGAGCTTCCGGAAGAGCCGATGAAACCCCGCCTGGCCGACGACAGGATCGGCTTTTTCCATACGCCGTTCAAAGACTTCACGAAAGATGACGAAGAGTCGTTCATGGTGCACTATATAAATAGATGGCGTCTCGAGAAAAAGGATCCGGATGCGCTTGTCTCCGAACCGAAGCAGCCGATTGTTTTTTACGTCGACCATACGATTCCCGAACAGTACAGGAAGTATGTGGCGGAAGGTATTGAGGCGTGGCAGGATGCCTTCGAGGAAGCGGGTTTCAAAAACGCGATCATCGCCAAGGATCCGCCCGATGATCCAGATTTCGATCCCGAGGACGCGCGGTATAACACGATCCGCTGGATCGTTTCTGACGTTCCTGTGTTTGGCGCCATCGGCCCATCTCGCACCGATCCGCGAACGGGAGAGATCCTGGACGCGGACATTCTCATCGAAGCCAACATGCTGGCCAACTTCCGGAGGGGCTATAAGCGTTATGTCGGACCCGAAGCGCTTGCTGAATGGGATCCCTTCTTGAGATTCAACGATCCGGAACGAGCGGATGAAGAGATGCCGGCGCTTCCCTTCTTCGAGCACAACCACCGGTGGGCTTGCAGTGTGGGCAACTGCGTGTCCGAGGGGGCGGCATTCATGCGCCTGGCCATGCTCTCCCAGGGTTTGATCGAAGCAGGCATGGACGTCCCGATGGAGTATGTCGGTGAAGCGCTCCGCTGGGTAACGACGCACGAGGTGGGTCACACGCTCGGCTTGAGACACAATTTCAAGAGCAGTATCGCTACTCCTTTCGACAAGCTGAACGACAGGCGTGTTGTCGAAAAAATCGGTCTCACCGGCTCTGTGATGGATTATGCCGCTCCGAACATTTCCGAGGATCCAGACTACCAAGGCTATTATTTTTCGCCGACACTTGGTACGTACGACTTCTGGGCGATCAAGTGGGGGTACATGGAAGTGCCCGGCGGATCGCCCGAAGCCGAAGCAAAAGCGCTGGAACCTCTGGCGAAAGAGGCGTGGAAGACGGAGCATGCGTACGGGGCGGACGAGGACGCCTACCCGGCGGGAGCCCTGGATCCGCGCTGCAATACGTTCGATCTCGGCTCGGACCCTTTGAAGTATGCACAAAAGCACTTCCGCCTCGCCAATGGCATCCTGAAAAGCGACAACCTGGAAAACCGGGTCTGCGCGGAAGGCGACAACTATGTTCCGCTTCGCAGCGCCGTGGAGACGCTCCTTCTGCAGGAGTATGTCGCTCTTACTCTCGCAGTAAAATATGTTGGCGGTCAATACACAGAAAGGCCCCATAAGGGTGATCCGGGGGATAACCTTCCGCTCAAACCGCTGGCACCGGAAGAACAGAGGAAAGCGCTCAATTTCCTCGTGAAAAATGCGTTCTCAACGGATGCATTTGCCCTGCCTCCGGACGTGTTGAACAAGCTTGCCGACAACAAGCTGTCCGACTGGCAGAATAGACCCTTTGCTTATGGGCGGCGGTTCGATTTTCCTCTTCTGGGATGGACGGGCGCGATCCAGAATGCGATTCTTTGGCGCCTGTTCCAGCCGATGCTCCTCCAGAGAGTCATCGAAGCGGAGTACAAAGTAGAAAATCCGTTCCAGCTGTCCGAGATGTTCGGGTCGCTTACGAAATCCATCTGGCTGGATAATCCGACGCCATCGGGTAGGACGGCCGCGATGCAGAGAAACCTCCAGAGGATTTACCTTCGCTGGCTCGTCCGAATGGTCGTTAAACCATTTCTCGGAACGCCGGATGATGCGATCGCCCTTGCCAGGTGGAACCTGAGGAGCATTCGGACAACCATTAATTCGGCCATACAGAGGAAAGGCCTGGGGGATGCGGCCAACGCGCATCTCTTCGAGAGCCTTGCCCGTATCGACCGTGCCCTGGATGCAAAACTCCAGTCGTCGTTCTAGAGTTTTGCGTCTTTAGTTGAGCGGCCCGCCACATTCGGCAGCTGCTGGCATTCACGAACAAGGGCTTCCCCACGTATCATGATGACAGTGGGGAAGCCCTATTATTATTAACAAAAGTGTTTGTCACCGGGGCTTGGAAAAGCCGCGATAGTGTTCCCGTTCCAGAATGAAATTGGAGATGGCGTTGGCGACTTGTTGGTTGCCACTTTCGTTGAAGTGGAGGTCGTCGTAGAAAGCCGTCGTGTCCTTTGGGATGAGTGGCACGAGGTCAAGACAGGCGACATTTCTTGCACTGCAGATCTCGACAAGGGTGCGGTTGTACATCTTCATCCCCTCGGCCAGTGATTCCACGGAATAGTACTCCTGGCTTCGGTTACGCAGGAAATGTCCCACACCACCAAACCAAAGTATCACCCTCAGTGATTCCGGGAGATCCGGATCCCACAGCGCGGGTTGTGTGACGAAGATGATGTGCATGTCCCGCTCTTTGGCTGCGTCGATGATCGCGTGGATATTTCGTTTATATTCCTTGAGAGCTGGGGATAGATCCGGAAGCGTTTTGCGAATGACAGATGCTTCTAGCCTGTACTTCCGCCATGTATGATACTTACGGCCTGCCTCATCCTGGTCCCTTCCGGTTGGAAGAGTCGAATGTCTGAATCCCCATGCCAAACGCCACAGTCTGGTGCGCTGCGGAAAGGGAAGCGAGTGGTAATAATTTGCAGGCAGCACGTAGAAAACTCTGGGGAGGAGTTCTATTTCAGCTAGCGGACGATCCATGAAAGAGGGATCGTATTGGTCGTCTTGGGCCAGTCTCGCGGTAAAGTCATTTGCCCCGACCATCATGATGATCATATTCATTTTTGGATAGTTCGGGAGCAGGTAGCGCATTAGAACAATATGATCCCTTGTGGTTTGACCGCTCTTCCCTGCGTTTCCCACCCACACGCTCTCACCGGGAAGATTCTGATTGAGTATTTCTTTAAGGATGTGAGGCCATGTTTCGTCTTGGTCCAGGTACTGGCATTCCGTGGTGCTGCCACCAATCGTCATGAGCCTCAATGTATGATCGGGAGTCAGCTCATCCGATCTCAATCCTCTCGAGTTGATGATGAACCGGGCATCACCTTCCACCCCCGGCATCGCACCTGGTTGCGGTCGAAAAGTGCGCCGGAGATACGGGGGCCACACGTAATATCCCTCCGGTTGCGGAAAGAACACGCGGAGGGCCACCTCCGAGATCACGAGGGCGGCCGCCGCAAAGACGATAAGCAGTGCGGCTTTTGCAATTATTTCTCGAGGGGGATGTCGCTTCATGAAGGCTATTCCCTCAGTTTGATTATGCCGGCACAGTTTAACATATTCGCCTCAATTCTGGAATCGTCTCATTAACATGGGGCATACATCTATCAATAAAACGGCTTTGATCGGGGATGCGAGGGGTAACTGAGAAAAATGGCTGCAGGCATGCGCCTCTTTTGCAGTCTGAGGCAATATGAAAGCGGCCGTTTCTAAAAGGAGCGGTTGGCAGAGATAAAGTAAAAAAGGGCTTAGAGCTGGTGCGGGGACGTTCTCCAACGGGTCATCCTTTGGCATTGGGGGTCATCTTTTGGGATTGAAGTCTCCGCCGTACGGGCGTATATTCTAATTGCGAATCGGATCTATTTCCTATCATATTTTTCGAGCGATGGACACATCAGCTTATACCGTTCCAACCAAATACTGGCATGCGCTGGAAGACGGGCGCATCCAATGCGACCTGTGCCCCCGATTTTGCCAGCTTCGCGAGGGGCAGCGAGGAATGTGTTTCGTCCGTGCTTGCGAGGATGGCGCTATTGTTTTAAAAACCTATGGACGTTCGAGCGGTTTTTGTATCGATCCGATCGAGAAGAAACCACTCAACCAATTCTACCCGAATTCGGCGGTGCTGTCTTTCGGCACGGCCGGCTGCAACCTCGCCTGCAAGTTTTGTCAGAACTGGGACATCAGTAAATCTCGTGAAACGGACACATTGGCGGATGAAGCGTCTCCCGAAGTGATCGCGCGCGCGGCGAGCCGGCTGGGCTGCCGCAGCGTTGCTTTTACGTACAACGACCCGGTGATTTTCCACGAGTATGCCATTGATGTCGCAGCTGCCTGTCATGATGTGGGCGTCAAGACAGTCGCTGTTACCGCCGGAGAAGTCTGCGAAGAGCCTCGCGCTGAATTCTATAAGTACATGGACGCGGCGAATGTGGATTTCAAGGCGTTTACGGAACGATTTTACAAGGAACTCTGCAAAGGTCACCTGCAAACCGTGCTGGAGACGCTGCTCTATCTGAAGCATGAGACGAATGTGTGGTTCGAGACGACAACACTCCTCATTCCCGGAGAAAACGATTCGGAGAAAGAACTCAACGAACTCACCCAATGGGTAGCGGAAAAATTGGGTCCCGATGTGCCCATGCATTTTACCGCTTTTCATCCCGATTTTAGGATGCGCGACAAACCTCCAACGCCACCTGCTACTCTGACCAAAGCGAGGCGCATA
The DNA here is from genome assembly GCA_011772205.1 of Candidatus Latescibacterota bacterium. GTDB lineage: Bacteria > Krumholzibacteriota > Krumholzibacteriia > WVZY01 > WVZY01 > WVZY01. The sequence goes on along the minus strand of WVZY01000054.1, from coordinate 13,745 downwards.
GGTCTGGCCAACGGACTCCGCTATGTTTATACCGGAAACGTCCACGATGAGAAGGGAGGCAGCACGTATTGTCACGGGTGTGGTGAGAAACTCATTGGCCGGGATTGGTATGTGTTGACCTCTTGGAACCTCGACGAGAAAGGTGCATGCAAGAGCTGCGGCGAGCCGTGCGCGGGCGTCTTCGAAAGCCGTCCAGGCGATTGGGGTGGTCGGCGGATGGCCGTTCGGCTCGCAGACTTCGCTTGATTGACGATTCATGCGTAGAAATTCGAACACCCGATGCACGATCCTCCTTAACGACCAATACCTCATATTGTGCCAAGGAGACGAAAGAGCTCGCCGTCATGCTGGACACCTCTGCGCCGCTCAATCTGGCGAGAGCCTCCCAGAACATTGACGATGACAAGTGTCCATAAAACTGGCTGGAATGGTAGTTGGGAACGGTGTGGTTGGAAGAAAGGGCCGTTAAAGCACGATTTCCACGAGAGTGATTCGGTTCTACATGCGCGATCCTGAAGAAGGTAAAGTATGATTATTGATCCCAAAGATCAACCGAGAAGAGATGTGTATAAGCTGATGATTGGGAGCATCCTCCCCCGGCCCATCGCTTTCGTTTCCACTATTTCTACCGACGGGACTCTCAACCTGGCCCCCTTTTCTTTTTTCACCGGCGTTACATCGCAGCCTCCCACAATCTGCTTTTCACCGGCAAGGCGGCCGGCGGATGGCACGCAAAAGGACACGCTGAACAATATCGTGGCCACAGGAGAGTTCGTAGTAAACGTCGTTACAGAAGCGATCGCCCGGCAGATGAACGAAGCGGCAACGGATTTTCCTCCGGAAATCGATGAGTTCGAAATGACGGGGCTGACGCCGATCCCCTCACAGATTGTTGCTCCTCCTCGTGTCAAAGAATCGCCCATCAATATGGAGTGCAAGCTCCACCAGGTGATTGAGATCGGTCCCGAGGGACCTGGTGGCGGGGCCCTCGTGATCGGGGAGATTGTGCTGTTCCACGTAGCCGATGAGCTTCTGCGCAAAGGGCGAATCGACACGGGAGCATTGAAACCTGTTGGGCGCCTCGCCGGCACTGAGTACACTACGCTCGGCAGGCGGTTTTCGATGGAGCGGAAAAAATACCAACCGTGATGATCTGCTCGAGATATCTTCAGTCGATTGGCAGTCGGCGGGGAATCGGTGGTCCTAATGAGCGTGATCGACTGCACAGGTGCGCAACCAACGAGTGAGCACCGGATGCCGATAGCCAAGGGCGCCGTATACATGCCATCTCACGTTATGCTGCGGCGAAAGGATTGAACCGGCATGGCACTTTCCGAAGAAACCCTGGAGAGAATCCGCCATGCGCGGGACTTGGCAGATGTTCCGCACGATAACCGCCTGGTGGAGTTCAAGAACATCGGCGAACTTTTGCTCACGAGAGCGTCGGAGCTCGGCGGGGAGGAGTTTCTTGTTTACCTTCCGGATTCCGGGGAGCGGCAAGCGTTTACTTATGATGAGTTCTACAGGAGGGTCTGCCAAACAGCGAATTTCTTGAAGAGGTGCGGGATTGAAAAGGGAGAGCGTATTGCTACAGTATCGCAGAACCACTATGACACCGTTATCCAGTACTTTGCCGCGTGGCTCATCGGCGCTGTAGTGGTTCCGCTCAATGCGAGCGAGGACGAGCAGCGAATGAAGTACATTCTCAACAATTCAGAAACGGTTCTCATTTTTTCCCGCAATCCTTACCTCGAAAAGATACAATCCATCCGTCCCGGTCTACCCCTGCTCCGTGAAGTCGTTGTAACAGGGGAGAAAGCGCCTGGCTTTCTTCATTTCGAGGAAGCATGGGAGGAGGCAGAGGAATATTTCAGCGCAAATGTGCCCCTCCCGAATGATGAATCGTTCATTGTTTACACATCCGGCACGACAGGTCATCCCAAAGGCGTGGTGCTCAGCCAATACAATCTGATGGTCGACTCGATGAACATCGCTCAATGGCACAAGATGGCGAAGGGCGAAAGAATGATGTGTGTACTCCCCCTTCACCATGTAAACGGAACGGTCGTGACCATAATAACCCCGCTGTACTACGGCGGCTCGGTTGCCCTGAACGAGAAGTTTCACACAGACCAGTTTTTTCCGCATCTGGCTTCCGAACAGGTCGCCGTTGTGAGTGTGGTGCCTACACTGCTTTCTTTTCTCCTTCAGGGGAAAGTGTCTACCGAGGACCTTGATCTCTCCAACTTCCGGCATATTATCTGCGGCGCCGGTCCCTTGACGGTAGACCTTGCGAAATCATTCCAGGACTACTATCGGATGCGGATCATACACGGATACGGGCTGTCCGAAACAACATGCTATTCATGCTTTCTTCCTCCAGATCTGTCAGAATCGGAACACCGGAGTTGGATGGAAGATTACGGTTTTCCATCGATCGGTGTCGCAATACCGGCAAACGAAATGGACATCCATGGTTCAAACGGTCAACCGGCGGGTGAGCAGGAGCGGGGTGAGATCGTCATCCGCGGACACAATGTCATGCTGAACTACTACAGAAACGACGAGGCCAATACGGATACGTTTGCGCATGGTTGGTTCCGTTCCGGTGATGAAGGCTTCTTCCAAACCGGGAGCGATGGAAGGAGATACTATTTCATCACCGGCAGGATCAAAGAGCTGATCATCCGCGGAGGAGTGAATGTATCACCTCTCGAGGTCGACGAAGTATTGATGTCGATCTCCGGCGTCAAAGCGGGTGTTGCGGTCGGATTCGAAAACAACGTCTATGGAGAAGAAGTTGGCGCATACGTCGTGCTCATGCCGGGGGTCGAGCTTACCGAAGAGGGCATTATAGATGCCTGCCGAGAAGCGCTTCCCCACCATAAATGTCCAAAAGTTGTTGTGTTCGGGGAAGAAATTCCCGTGACATCCACGGGGAAGTATCAACGCAACAAATTGAAACCTCTTTTCAGCGCTTATCGTGACACGCAGTTTCGAGATGAGCGGCATAAACGATAGGTGTGGCCGGCACTGATGCGTATCCCTCGATTCCCAACACTGATCCACAAGCGACTCCTGGTTTTCTTGGTCGCGTGTTTTTCGCTTGCCAGCTGTTCGGATCGAGATATCCTGCCTCCACAAAAACAGGCTGAGTTCTGCGTCGATTATGCTTCCTTCATGCATCTCGACGGAATCGTCGATACACCGGCACCGGGCAACGCCCGCGGTGCGGATATTTCGGGATCGTATGCCTACTTGGCAGATGGTGGGGCGGGATTGCTTGTCATCGACATCACAGATCCTGCATCCCCCTCAATTATAGGAAGTGTTGATACGGCGGCGGGGGGAGAAGCATGGGATGTCGGCGTGGAAGGAACGCTCGCCTATGTTGCATACGGTTCTACCGGCCTCGTTCTCGTGGATATCACTGATCCCTCGTCTCCCAAGATCATCGAAGGCGTCGAGACCCCCGGCCGCGCGCTCGGGGTTGCCGTATCGGATACATTTGCTTATGTCGCCGATGATGCGATCGGTTTGATAGCCGTCGATGTCGCCGATCCCGGCACTCCAGTGATAACGGGTATCGAAAACACATCGGGCGAAGCATGGGATGTAGCGCTTTCACAAAATTTTGCCTATGTCGCCGACAAAATCCTGGGGCTTCGCGTCGTAAGTCTGGGCGATCCTGCTCATCCTTCACTCATTACAACGGTGGATGCGCCTGGAGGAGCTCGTGCAGTGGCCTTGTCGGGGAATCGTGTTTACGTCGCTCTGGAATCCGGGGGAGTGCAGATCGTTGATATTACCGAACCGGCGTTGCCTGAAGTCATTGGATATGGAAATGTTCCCAATGCGGCGTGGGGTGTTTCGGCGGAGGGTGATTACGTTTTTGTCGCCGCTCGAACATCGGGTCTCATCGCCCTCGATGTCGAGGATCCCAGTCAGCCGGTCATTGTCGGCACCGTTCCAACGTTGGGAGAAGCGACATCTCTGCTCGTAAAAAACGGCCGCGCTTATGTGGGTAGCGGTGGTGCGGGCTTTCGCATTATCGATGTGTCGAACCCGGAATCGCCGCCCCTCCTGGGGCGACTGGATTTCACGGGGCCCGGGGCGACCAGTGCAGTGGCTGCGTGTGGTGAATTCGTTTATGCAGCACGGACGAACGGAGAGCTCCACGTTATCGACGCGAGCGATCCGGGTTTACCGGAGGGCATCGGGACTATCCACGGACTCGGCGATTTGCGCGAGATACTCATCACGGAAAAAGCAGGTTATCTCGCAGCAGGAGGCGATGGAATTCATGTAATATATATAGCGAATGCCGGAGCTCCTGTTGTTACCAAGAGCTTTTCCACAGGGGGAGACGCCAGAGCTGTCGCGATCGAGAACAGCACGCTTTTTGTGGCAAATGGCTTCTCGGGTCTTCTCATGGTTGATCTCCTTATGTGGTACGATCCGGATCCTTTTAATACGTATGCTCTCTCGGGTATGGCTGTCGACATCGAGGTCTTGAATGGCATCGCCTATATCGCAGTGGCATTCCGGGGATTGGAAGTGGTCGACGTGAGCGATCCATCCGATCCCCGAACCCTCCAAGTCATCAATCAATTTGGAACCGTCCTGGGCGTTGAAATCAGCGATGGATACCTATACCTCGCCACGCCGGGCTCCGGTCTTGTCGTCTTGGATATTGCAGCACCCGGCCCACCGCCAGTGGTTGGAACCATTGGTACTATCGGAAATCCTACATCTGTGATCGTGCGTCGCGGCATCGCGTATGTTTCGGAAGGATTGGTGGGATTCGAGGTGTTCGATGTCCGGAATCCAGCCGCTCCGAAGCGTCTGGGAATCGTCAAAACCCGGGATGCGGTCGAGAGTCTCTCAATCCGCGGAGAATTCTTATACGGCGCCGATCGGAATGCTGGATTTTTTATTGCGGGAAGTCAGTGTGATTGGTGAGTTGAAGATCCCAACGTGCAAACATCGGCGCACGAATCACGCTGTGAAGCATTTCAGCATTGACTGCCTGGCTCAAGGATGTCCTTTCTCAGTCCACAAAGCGCTTGCCTTATGGCCATAATTTCTTGAAAATATGTTTGCTTGGCACGTCTGGCTTCGAACCGCACTTATCACGAATCCTGGCAGGTCAAAACTATAAACGGAGGAAACTTCTGTGAGAATTAGGTCGCTTTGCATGCGAAATATCTTGTTGGCTATGAGCACGGTTTGCTTGGTGCTTTCAATTTGCTTTATTGCTTCATCGCAGGCTTCCGATCAACGTGTCGTCAACATCGGTATCGTCATCGACGGTCCCTGGGAGCGCAATGATGAAATTGCCGGTATGTTCATGCAGGAACTGCTCGCCCTTACCGAGGGCGAGTTTGATGTTCGTTTTCCGGAAGACAAGTTTATCGTTGCGGACGGATCGAACGCTGGTGTCAGCGAGGCCATCGACCGCCTGCTCCGTGATCGCGGAATAAATATGGTGATTGCGTTCGGCGTTCTGGCCTCGGACAACGCCTGTCGTCGGGAGGGACTTCCGAAACCAGTTATAGCTCCGTTTGTGCTCGATATCGAGTTGCAGGGTGTATCGTTCAAAGATGGGTCCAGCGGTGTTGAGAATCTTCATTATCTTACGTTTCCAACTCCTATCGAAAGGGACATCCGCTACTTTCTAGAAATCGTTCCTTTCAAAAAAATGGTATTCCTCGTAAACAAACGTTTTCAGGATGGTATTCCTAACCTATCTGTTCGTGCGCAGCAAATAATGCGCGAGCTCGGCGTAGAGCCGTATATCATAGAAGTGGATAGGTCAATCGATGAAGCATTTGCCGCATTTCCCCCTGATGTAGAGGCGGTGTACGTGACGCCGCTGATTCACATACCATCAGAGGAATTCGATCGTATGGTGCAAGGGCTTATAGAAAGGAAATTGCCGAGCTTTTCATTCTTCGGTGTGTTTGAAGTCGAGCGCGGCTTGCTCGCCACGGCAAACCCGGATATCTTCCCCCGCTACACACGACGGATTGCTTTGAATGTACAGCGTATCCTATTGGGTGAAGAACCCGGAACAATCCCGGTGACAATCCCCGCGGAAGAGCGGCTCACGATCAACATGGAAACGGCCAGAGCGATCGGAGTTTACCCGGATTGGAGCATAGTGACGGAAGCGAATCTGATCAAAGAAGCAAGAGAAGAAATCGAGCGAGTGATCGACCTGAACGACGCCGTAAGAGAAGCGCTCGCTGTTAATCTCGATTTGGCTGCCAAGGAGCGATTTGTCAGAGCCGGGACGAAAGATGTCAGCTTGGCGCGGTCGAATTTGTTTCCGCAAATCGAACTCTCAGCCCTCGGGGTTCGAATCGACGAGGATCGCGCAGAAGCGAGCTTCGGTCAACAGGCCGAACAAACCGTGACAGGATCTGTCGGTGTGACGCAGCTCATTTACTCCGAACCCGCATGGGCCAACTTCTCCATTCAAAAGAGCCTTCAGAGATCACGTGAGAGCGAACGGGATCAGCTTCGACTCGATGTTGCCCGAAACGCTGCAACGGCGTATCTCAACGTGCTTCGGGCCAAGACGTTCGAGCGCATACAAAAGCAGAATCTCAGCCTGACGCGCTCGAATCTCGAGCTTGCCAGAATTCGAGAAAGTATCGGCACTGCGAGAACGGCCGAAGTGCTTCGGTGGGAAAGCGAACTGGCTTCCAACCGCAAGGCCGTAATCAGCGCCAACGCCCAGCGGAATGTGGCCGAAATTGCGCTCAATCGTATCCTTCACCGGCCGGCGGAGGAACATTTCGAGACGGTGGAAACGGATCTGGAAGATCCACATCTATTATTATCGCAAGGCCGGTTGATGCAGTACGCGGATAACCGTTGGGATTTCAGGATACTCCGTAGTTTCATGGTAAAGGAGGCTATCGAATACTCCCCTGAAATCCGAGGCATTGAGGCGGCAATCGCCGCTCAAGAGCGCGCCAGGAGCTCGGCGACGTGCGCCTTCTGGCAGCCCACCCTGGCACTCCGAGCGGAAGTATCGAGCATTTTTTCCGAAGAAGGAGCGGGCGCAGATCCTCCTTCGCTATCGCTTCCTCCTGCTATGTCGGAGCTTTTTCGCGATCCGGATGATCTCGATTGGAGCATTGGCCTGAGTGCAACGTTTCCTCTGTTCAGCGGGGGGACAAAATTCGCGAAGCGATCCCAAGCACTGGAAAAGCTCACGCAGCTCAGATTCGAGCGGGCGGCTTTAGCGGAACGCATCGAACAGCGGGTCCGCTCGGCCCTTCATCTTGCCGGAGCGTCCTTTGCCGGCATCGAACAGGCACGCCTGGCTGCGGAAGCGGCAGATCAATCTCTTGATCTCATGATTGATGCGTATTCCCGGGGCGCGGCGACAATTATCGATCTGCTCGATGCGCAGAACGCCACGTTGGTGGCGGGCGAGGTGGCAGCGAATGCTGTTTATGATTTTCTCGTTGATCTTATGGAAGTAGAACGTTCCATCGGTAAGGTCGTGCTTCAAATGTCGGATGAAGAACGCGAGGCATTTTTTGATCGCATAGAAGTTTTTTTCGAGACGTTCGGGAATCAATGAGTAAATAGAAAGGATGCAACGCTCATCATCGAACTTAGATTTCCATTTTGCTTTAAATAATATTGATGCATTCGAAATAGAACAGATTCGAGCGGAGGAGAGTTTTATGATTCGAATATCTCGTTTGTTGATGATGCCCCTACTCGTTTTTTTGGCGGCTTCTTTTATGTCCTGCTCCAAAGAGGAGCCGCCTCCAGAGCCGATCATTCGACCGGTTCGCTACATCCAGGTTTTTTCGACCGGCGGTCGGCATACCCGTACTTTTTCCGGAGTTGCACGTGCGGGTGTGGAATCGAAGCTCAGTTTCAAAGTGGCGGGAACGATCAAGCGGCTTGCCGTCGATGTGGGCGATCAAGTCGAGGCGGGTCAGTTGATCGCCGAGCTGGATGCCGAAGATTATCGACTGCAGGTCCTGGAGGCGGAAGCATCTCTTACCCAGGCGAAAGCGCGGGAACGCAACGCATCGGCAAGCTACGAGCGCGTGAGAGATCTCTACGCAAACAGAAACGCGTCGAAACAAGATCTGGACGAAGCCAGGTCGGCGTACGAGTCAGCTGCGGCGACAGCTGAATCAATGGACAAACGTTTGGAACTCGCCCAGCGCCGGCTTGGCTACACGCGGCTAACGGCGCCGGTGACCGGTTCCATCGCTTCCTGCCTCGTAGAGATAAACGAAAACATTCAAGCCGGTCAAACAATTGTTTTATTGACATCTGGGTCGGATCTCGAGGTAAGGGTTGGAATACCGGAAGTCCTCATTGCCGGGATCGAGGAAGGAAGCGCCATCACCGTTACATTCGATGCCCTGCCTGATAGGGAGTTCACCGGTCGCGTGACCGAGGTGGGTGTCGCCACGACGGATATGGCAACGACGTATCCCGTCACTGTTCGGCTGGATCGCTCTGATCCTGATATCCGTCCAGGCATGGCGGCGACAGTTGCCTTCGTATTCGAAGCGGAGGGTCCCAGAGGAAGGTTTTTTGTTCCTCCGGTCGCCGTGGGGGAAGACCGCGAAGGGAGATTTGTTTTTGTCGTATCGCCTACCGAATCTGGATTCGGGGTGGTTCATCGGCGGGCGGTGAAAGTAGGAGAGATCACGGGAAGAGGGCTCGAGATCTTGGAGGGATTGTCGGATGGTGAGCTCGTAGTAATCGCCGGTGTTAGTCGGATTCAAGATGGCCTCAAAGTTAAAGTACTGGAAATTGCGGGGGGTCAGCGATGAGCCTCACAAAGCATGCCATCGAAAAAAACCGGATTACACTCGTTGCATTGATTTTAATTTTTGTCGGCGGTCTCTATGCTTTTCGAACGATGTCGCGAGCCGAGGACCCGGGTTTCATCGTTAGAACGGCCAGGATCATGACATATTTCCCCGGTGCAAGTCCGGAGCGAGTTGAGCAGTTGATTACGGACAAACTCGAGAAAGCCATCCAGGAAATGCCTGAAGTCGATTTTATCAGTAGCGAATCCAAGACGGGTGTTTCGATCATCTATGTTAGCATCCTCGAAAGCTACAAGAAAATGCGTCCCATCTGGGATGATCTTCGCCGGAAGGTTGGTGGAGTAAGAGAGAACCTCCCCGATGGAATCAGGGGTCCTTTTGTGAATGATGATTTTGGGGATGTGTTCGGCACCGTTATTACCATTACTGGAGAAGGCTACACCTATGCAGAGCTGAAAAATGTCGCTGATCAGGTTCGCGACGAGCTTCTTCTCATTGAAGAAGTGGCGAAAGTGGATATATATGGAGCTCAGGAAGAAAGGATTTTTGTTGAGTACAACAACGCCCGCCTGGCAGAACTGGGCCTTTCTCCTTACCAGTTGGAGCAGATCCTCAAGAGCCGAAACATTGTTTTCCCCGGTGGAATGATTACAACGGAGCACGAGTCGATCGTTCTCGAACCTTCGGGCAATTTCGAGTCCGTGGAAGAGTTGGGACGTGCGGTCATCAATCTTCCTGGCCGTCGTGATCTTGTTTATCTCGAGGATGTCGCGAAGATCTACCGTGGTTACATCGATCCTCCCACATCAAAAATGCGTTCTTCGGGAATGCCTTGTCTGGGGCTAGCGATCAATCTTCGAGAAGGCGGAAACATAATCGCTCTTGGCGAGAAGGTCAAGGAGAACATTCAGAGGCTTCAGGGTCTGTATCCAATTGGTATCGAGTTCGATATTGTTGCATTCCAGCCGACTCATGTCGATAAAAAGGTAAAGGATTTCTCGAGAAGCCTTATGCAGGCTGTTTTTATCGTGCTCCTGGTTATGCTGGTGACTCTGAAAATTCGAACGGGGCTGGTTGTCGCAAGCTTGATCCCGATGGCGATGATCATGAGCCTTTTGATCATGTCATTAATGGGCATAGGGCTGGACCAGATGTCGCTGGCATCTTTGATAATTGCCTTAGGTATGCTCGTGGATAATGCCATTGTGATGTCCGAGTCCATCATGGTTCAGATGAGCGAAGGGAAGAAGGGTGTCGAAGCGGCTGTCGATTCGGCCGCCGAACTCCGGATTCCCTTGCTAACGGCCTCCCTAACTACGGCTGCCGCCTTCCTCCCTATTTTTCTCGCGGAGTCCAGTACCGGCGAATATACTGCACCGCTTTTCAAGGTAGTAACGATCACACTTCTCTGTTCCTGGATTCTGGCGTTAACGATGACGCCTTTGCTCTGTGTGATGTTCATCAAGGTGAGGAGGACGGCTGAGGAGGAAAGATACGATTCCAAATTTTATAGAAAGTATCGCGGGTTCTTGCTGACCATGCTCCGGCATCGTTTTCTCACGGTAACTTGTACCATTGTCGCATTTCTTATAGCGATGCAAGGATTCCGCTTCGTTCCCAAAATATTTTTCCCACCAAGTGACAAAGCAATATTTACGGCTGAATTTACTTTGCCGATGGGATCGCCGATCGAGCGCACCGAGGAAATGGTTCTGAAAATCGAAGATTTCATGAAGAGTGAGCTCGTCGCAAATCCGGACCATACGGAAGGTATCGAGAACTGGGCGACGTTCATTGGTTCTGGCGCACCGCGTTTCATGCTGGCGTACACACCCGAACCAAGAAAACCGGAATACGCAATAATGATCGTGAATGCAACATCACTGGAAGCATGCAAAGAGCTGATTTCCAGAATGGAGTCATTTTGCTATGAAAACTTTCCTGATGTGAAGCCGGAGATAGACTTTTTGAAGCTCGGCGCGCCTTACGATGCCCCAGTGGAAGTCAGGATCTCCGGGAGGGATGAAGATGTGGTGTTCGATCTTGTAGATAAAGCGAAATCGAGACTATCAAGCATTTCCGGAATAAAAAACATGTCAGATAATTGGGGCGCCAGATCGAAAAAGCTGCTCGTTAAAATAAATCAACCGCGAGCAAGGCGGGCTGGACTCACCAGTTTGGATGTAGCCCTGTCTCTACAGACGATTCTCACGGGCTATCAGACCACTGAGTATAGGGAAGAGGATGAAGTAATCCCGGTTACACTTCGATCTGTTGCAGCAGAACGCAAAGATATCGCAAAGCTAGAAAGTCACAACATCTTTTCTCAGCTTACTGGGCGATCCGTTCCGCTGAAACAAGTTGCGGATATCGAAGTCACCTGGCAGCCGGCAAAGATCCTCCGCAGGGATCGCTTGAAGACGGTAACCATTCAGGCGGATGTCACCGAAAAAACGCTTTCGATCCCGATCGCGGTTGAGATCGGTAAGTGGCTCGAAGAAGAGAGCAAAAATTGGGGAATTGGGTACAAATACGAGCTGGGAGGTGAATACGAAAGCGCCGCGTTGGCAAATCAATCCATCAATGAAAAGGTGCCCATTGCGTTTCTGTTCATCCTGATCTTACTTGTGTCACAATTCAACTCCCTGCGCCGCCCTCTGATCGTTCTGATGACCATCCCGCTTGGTCTGATCGGAGTTGTAATCGGACTATTGATGGCAAAGTCGTATTTCGGCTTTATGACGCTGCTAGGTATCATTTCGCTGGCGGGCATTGTTATCAACAACGCGATCGTGCTTCTCGATAGGATCAAGATCGAAATCGAGGAGAACGGTTTGGAACCTCCCAGGGCTGTGATCGAGGCAGCGCAGAGGAGGCTCCGGCCCATTTTTCTCACGATGATGTCGACCGTAGGCGGATTACTTCCATTGTGGTTCGGAGGAGGTCCAATGTGGCAACCGTTGGCAATATCGATCATCTTCGGGCTCGTCTTTGCAACCGTTTTGACGCTCGGTATCGTTCCTGTGCTGTATTCACTTTTCTTCCGGGTGAGGTTCAAGGAGTTCCAGTATTAGAGAAGGCAAAAGCAGTTTCCAGGGTGACAGATTTCGCGTTCAGGGGAAAATGTGTCTTCTCTTCGCTCACTACAGTGGTGACATCATAACTTATGTGCAGAAAATGCGATCAATCCAGGCACACAAGGCGCACCAATCAGGCAATGGAAAAGCCGAAACTCTCTTTCAGGATTTTCCCTTCTCATCGAAGCTCGGCTTCCCCGCACCAAGAGCGGCAATGATGAACAGTCCCCCGAGTATGGCGAGGTTTTTCATGAACATGATCACCTGTACCTGTCTATCAGGATCTTCCAGACCCCAGAAATTGTGAAAGATGAGCGTGGTGGGAATGAGGAAGATGATCAACAACCAAGCCCCGAATTTCGCTTTGTAACCGAGGAGAACGGAAAGTCCGCCGAGGAGTTCAAAAATGATTGCCATTATCAAAAAGAATGGTACAACAGGCATGCCCTTAGCGGACATGTAGCCTGCTGTTACGGACCAGTCGCCGATTTTCATAATCCCACTCATTAAAAAGATCAAACTCAGGAGCAATCTGCCTAGCGGAGCGGCAAACCAGTCCACAATGAACCTCCTTTGAACTTTCTGGTCAGAAGCGCAGTGGTTCCTTATAGAGTGTTATGGGTGCCATCGCAATACGGGGAGTCACCCGTATGTTTGCACTGGCAGAGCGCACACTGCTTTTTCCCCTCGATTTTGAATTCGAGCGGCTCGAACTCCGTGCCTTTGTGAGAACCGTCGCAAAAGGGTTGGCTCGTAGAATGTCCGCACCTGCACCAGTAGTAAGTCCCAGGCTCGAGTTCGATGACGACCGGTTTTTTATCTGCGATTTTTGGTGTGCTCATGTCTTGTTCCTCCTTTTTTTATGCCTATGGCGCAGTACGACGTTGATCCTCAGGTTGGGATGATCAGCGCACGCCTCGGGGACCTGTTATTATATGAATCACTTCGGAGCGATCGGTGCTCCCGCATCGCAAGTGCTGAAGCATCAAGACTGGATAGGCCGAGGCGGGCCTCGGTCATTTGGGGACAAGCTATAGGTCCACAAAAGATCTGTCAAAGGAAACATGGTGCACTGCCTCGACTAGCCCTTGGCACGATAATTGCGAACCTAATCGACGTTTGCGGAACTAAGTGCATGTAAGACAATGTATTGCAAATTGAAGAGGTTTCAGATGCGCATCAAAGGATTCACACTGATAGAATTGATGATAGTAATCGTGATCATCGGTATTCTGGCTGCTATAGCGATACCCGCATTTAGCCGTATGCAGCAGAGAGCCAGAGAAGCCAGAGTGAAACATAATTGCCACACCGTGCAGCTGGCAGCTGAAGATTTTGCTGTTCAGAACGACGGCATCTACGCCGCCAACACCGACATTGACACCACCCCGAAAGGTATGACCATGCTCGACATGTTGCCTGGGGGGGTGAGATTGGAGAATCCTTTCACCCAAGCATTGACGGAGCCTCTGTCTTCCGGAGCGGCGGCGGCGATGGGGCAGACCGGGTATGTGCCGACCATCGGCCCTGCCGGGACCCGGGACGGCTATACGATTACCGGTTTCGGGAAGGTTGTGATCGTTATCACCCTCACCAATGGGCAATAGTGCCCGAAGTTCCGCGGATCATAAGAGCAATAGCATTTCGGGCGGCTCGATCGTCCAAGCGCCTTCTATATAAGCGCCGTTGTGAAAGGCTCCGTGGGGGTTCTTCACCTGCGCCCACCCCGCTTTGATTCCCGCATCCGGCTGGTGAGCATAGTTGCGGGAGACTCTGCGGGGTTTCTCACAACGCTCCCGCTTCCATAGAAAGCGCCTGTCAAGTATGTACTCCTGCTGTGATCGCT
>WVZY01000002.1:1320-1663 GCA_011772205.1 Candidatus Latescibacterota bacterium | reverse complement strand
AAAGTATGCTTTCTGCAATCTTAGCGTTCGCATTTGTCCTGATGCCTTTATGGGTTTTAGGGCAACAACTCGCTACGATTAATGGGCAGGTTACCGACGAGGTTGGAAACCCATTGCCCGGGGCGAACGTTTATATCCCGGGAACATCGTTTGGGGCTGCTGCGGATATTGAAGGATTTTACAGTTTTAATGTAGTGGCAACAGGGCAGGAAGTAACCCTANNGAAGTAACCCTAACCGGACGTTATATGGGTTATACCCCCAAATCGGTAACGATTACGCTTTCGCCGGGAACGATCACCCAGAATTTTGAGCTGAGCATAGACGTACTTGAGTTAGAGGAA
>WVZY01000002.1:0-1297 GCA_011772205.1 Candidatus Latescibacterota bacterium | reverse complement strand
GTGGTTACAGGGATGGGCGGCGCGCAGATTAAAAGGAAACTCGGTATGTCAGTTGCGAAAGTCAAGGCAGATCTAGTTACAAGAGCTGACGAGCCAAACGTTGTGCAGTCGCTTGCTGGCAAGGCGCCAAGTGTGGAGATCATCCAAACGAGCGGCGACCCCGGAACGAGTTCCTATATCCGTATCCGAGGTGGCGCCTCGATTGACCGCTCGACTCAGCCGCTGTTCGTGGTCGATGGTGTTCCCATCGATAATTCGCATGATAATTTGGATATCGCTGGTTTGGGTGGCGTCTACGACGGGAGCAACACCGAGACTCCGAATCGTGCCGCGGATATAAACAACGAGGACATCGAATCCATAGAGGTTCTCAAGGGAGCCGCAGCAGCCGCGATTTATGGTTCACGCGCCTCCAACGGCGTTGTCCTGATCACGACCAAATCGGGCAGACCCGGTAGAACGAGGATCAGCTATAAGAGCCAGATCGGCTTGAGTGAAATGAGCCGGGAATATCCTCTCCAGCGATGGTATGGACAGGGAAGAAAGGGAGCCTATCGCAAGGATTATTCGAGAAGCTGGGGACGACCGTTGAACGTTCCCGGCGCGCCGTGGTATGATCCGAGCCAACCCGAAGACCAGGTCTGGAACCACAGCACCGCATATTCTGATGGCGGATACATTCTCGATAATAACATCACCATTTCTGGCGGTAACGAAGTGACGACGTTCTTCCTCTCGGTCGGGCATTTCTATGAGAAGGGACACTGGGAGGCAGGTTCGGACTACCGGCGAACCACGGCACGTATAAAAGGAACCCATCTCGTTGGGCAGAAGCTGAGACTGACTGGCAACATTGCCTTTTCCAATTCTTTTCAACATGCTATCCAGAGGGCAGACNNCCAGAGGGCAGACAACAAAGCAGGTATCGGCATTTCAGCGTTGCGTAGCCCGCCGGATTTCAACAACTGGCCTTATATTCATCCTGAGACCGGCTTCCATCGTTCGTACCGCTACAGCGACGCAACAGTATTGAAGAAGGGTCGAGGTTTCGACAATCCCTATTTCATCATGTACGAGCATAAGAACCCGAGCGAAGAGAATCGTGCCTACGGCTACGTCAAAGCTGAATACGACTTAACCAACTGGATCGACCTGAGTTATCATTTAGGCGGCGACTTCATAACCGACGATCGAGCGCATGTCCTTCCGCCGAGCAATTCGCGCCTGGCTACGGGAAGACTCATAAGGGGCACGTATATGCGACAGGAGATCGACGCGAACTTAGTGGCGACCATTC
>WVZY01000074.1 GCA_011772205.1 Candidatus Latescibacterota bacterium | reverse complement strand
ACCTCCCATTGTCCATTAAGAACATATCACAATGTGTCTCAGAAGGTCTGGTATTCCTACACGGAATGGTAGACGCTGCAGACTTAAAATCTGCTGGAGTGAAAACTCCGTGCCGGTTCGAGTCCGGCCTCCGGCACTAACATCTACCTCAACAAAACACCGAACTGTTACTTCTCTGATAGGAAACGATACCTCAAAGAGGACAATCAGTTTACTAGCTTTCTGATCAACACCCTGCATTCCTAGGTCTCGCAGGAGATGCTTACTCTTTTGGAAGAATGAGCGTCTTCTATTAAGCAAGGCAAATTCGAATCCTAAGCCTGTCCGCAAACTCATCATCCATTAAGTCATTTCTCTTCTAAGTTTAAGCAGGCTTTAACAAAAAGTGGAGGGTAGAGGGTGGCTGGTCTATCTAATTCATCATAAGTATTCTGATGAGGAGCTAGCAGCATCAAAGAACTATTCCTTTCGAACTCGCAGTTATAGAGCGGGTATGGGCGGAAGAAAAAAAGGGTGGATCAACAGAGTAGAAATTCAAGAGCTACAAAAGGAGGTCAATATGGGAGTTTATAAGCGTGGCAAGTATTGGTGGATTAACTACTCATTCGCGGGGCAGTGCTTCAGGGAATCGACGCATACAACCAGCAAGAAGCGGGCAATACAGCTGCTTGCTAAACGGCAGGCGGCTATCTTCGAGGAGCGGTTTGGCATTCGCCAGATTCAGCCTAGTCCGTTCTTTGCAGAGTATGCTGATCTCTACCTGAAGACATATTCAAAGAGCAATAAAAAGCCGTCTTCACATCGACGGGATCTGCTTTCGATCAGCCATCTCAAGGCCTATTTCGACCGGATGAGAAAACGAGGAAAGCACTACAACGTCGCGCTGTGCGCCACGGCAGCAAGACTCTTGGAACGCGTTTATAACATACTTTCGCAAGGAGAGATAAATGAAGAGGAGAGCCAAGACCAAATGACCTGTTCGGGATAACATCCCACGATTGAATTGGTCTTAAGACTCTCCAAACAAACGCTAAATCAACTCGAACTCGACGTCAATGGACGCCGGGATCGAAATAGGGTAAAATCGTCTCGTCTCCAACTAGCTCGACAACACGCTTGTGACCTCAAAAGACACTTAGGACACCTGATATGGATCCAGCTGGTGTCAACCTCTTTTGTTAGGTCGAGAGGAGAGCAATAATCGACGATCATCAGACTGATATTCGCGGGTTGAGTACCGCATTCCCATTTGTTCGTCCGGAGCTACCTCTGTCTAGTCCGCGCGGGTTAGAACGTGAGTTCATACCGCATACTTCAAACGAGGATTCTCCGTAAACCGCAGCTCTCCTCTCGATGTCGGATCTACAGCGGCGCCTCAGTGTTGGTACTGGGGCGCCGCTTTCATTATCGCCCACACAAAACCGCAAAGCTCTCTAGCAACGGCAATGACAGCGACATGTTTGTGTTTTCTGTAGAGCAGCTTATTGAACTTTCTCGACAAGCGGTGTTGCGCTTTAACAGCAATGGCGACGATCTCGGGTGGTTGTCCCTGACGTCGTCTGTTCAATATGAGGTCCGCCCCACTTCGATACCGGTTGTTCCAGGCGGCCTCGACCAGGATCCGCCGCAGATAGGTATTGCCTGCCTTCGTGATTGGCCCCTTGTACTCACGTTCTCCAGAGGATCGTTCTTGTGGAATGAGTCCGACGAACGCCATCAATCCCGGGGGCGATCTGAATCGATTGATATCACCGATCTCAGAGGCCAAGGTCATGGCGGTCAACGTCTTGACTCCACGCAGACAACACAACGCTTCGACTACCACCCGATATGGAGGACGTTGAGCGTACCGTTCGATCTCGGCATCGAATGAACCCCGTTGCATCTCCAGATACTCGAGATGCTCGAGCTCTGCGGCCAGAGAGGTTTGCAAAGGTCCCTCCAGTTCGTGCCGGAGTTTGTTGAGCCATCGCTTGTGTCGCTGGGTCCACAGCGATTTACCCTCCCGATAAATGAGACCGCGTGAGAGCAGAATACCGCAGATTCGGCGCTTGGTTTTTTGGCACTGCATCTGGTAGGAGTAGCGTAGCCGGAGCAATCCTCGGAGAGACTGTTGGTCTTGGTCAGGGATATGAACCGGTGTCAGATGACCACTTCGATAAAGCCTGGCCAGCATCCCTGCATCTATACGATCCGTCTTCCGGCGGTCCCCAGGTTTTCTCGGGGTCAACGACGGCGCAATCACCTCACAATCGAACCCATCACGGGTAAGGACCCGCTGCAATACGAATCCAGCCCCTGAAGCTTCGTAACACGCTCGAACTGGTCCTCGTTTAGCGAGACGGCGAAATAGGCGGCGAACTTTCATGAGATCCCCGGAGAGCCTGACAACCTCCGGTTTCCCGGTGTCTCCCTCCAGGATTGCAGCGGTGATAGAATCGACGTGCACATCGAGACCGACCCAGATATACTCCTTCATGGCTGGGCTCCTTTCATTGATTGAGTGCAGAGAACACTCATTGTGGCTCTAGCTTGGAGATTTAGTTCATCACCAAACTAACCCACGAAAAATCGAGGAGTCCAGCCGGATCCATAGGGTCTAGTCCGCGTCTCTTTTGAGTTATTGGGGTCAAAAAGCCCGGCTATCGAGTGCCGACAGCTAAAGATAGCAGGGTTTTTTCATTCGTTTAATTAACCCAATCGGCTCCGCAATATCCTGTACACGATTTCCTGTTTACATTTCAGCCTCTTTTCTTATAGAATGCGTTCCTTGTATTCGCTTGGTTAGTGCATTTTAGGGGTTTTTGACCTGGAAGTCCTCAAATAGGAATCCAGCAGCTATCGAGGAATCGACCGGATTACCCTCGCCCAGGTGAGTCATGCATCATAGTCACGCGAGCCAGCTAGGGGTGCTATGAAATACAAAGGCAAGTTATTCAGAGCGAGCAAAGAGGCTACCGGAGACCTCAATGCGAAAGTCGGTAAGATCCCGCAACAATTAAAAAGCCTTTTTGTGTTGTTCCTGGTTCTCATATCGCTTTTTTTTCTGCTCAGGCACTTCTTCACACCGGACACATTCGGTAAATACGGTCACTATAGAGCAGCGGCAATCGACTCCATTATGAGCCAGCCGTTGAGATACGCTGGGGCACAGTTATGCATGGAGTGCCACGACGACATTTACGCTTTGAAAATCGAATCGTACCACCGGGATGTTTCGTGCGAAGGTTGCCACGGGCCGGCGATCGCCCACACTGAGGATCCGAGCGAGTTCGTACCGCCCGCGCCGAGAGAGCGGGGGTACTGTCCGCTTTGTCATGAATACAACCCATCCAGACCGACAGGATTTCCCCAAATCGATCTCACATCTCATAATCCGCCGAAACCGTGTATCGATTGCCATGATCCCCACGATCCCAAACCGCCGCATACTCCAGAGCAGTGCAGTGCCTGTCATGCTGAAATTTACAGAACCAAGGCTGTCTCTCACCACGCACCCCTCCTCTGCACCCGGTGCCATGAGGCACCGGAGGCCCATAAGGATCAGCCGCGGATGCACCTCCCCAGCAAGCCAACATCACGGACTTTTTGCGGCGAGTGTCATGCAATGGAAGCGGACAGTCCAAAGGATATCCCCCGCATCATGATGTCCGACCATGGCATAGGCTATGTCTGCTGGCAGTGCCATTATCCTCACTACCCAGAGGTGCGCTGATGGATGAATGTGCGGGCAGAAATCGAGCGGATTCAAAGGGAATGAGTGATAAAGAATCTGGAGGAAGATATATGAAAAAGGATAAAAAGGAGCTCACCAGGAGGGAATTTCTGAAGAAGTGCGCGGTCTCCGCGCCTGCGGTGCTCCTTTTAGCAGAAGCCGAATCAATCTTTGCCAAGAATTCACCCGAATTGAGCGATCATAAGGAAGCACACTATTTTGGGATGGGCATCCAAATCGACAAGTGTATTGGGTGCGGCCGCTGCGTCAACGCCTGTAAGCTAGAGAACAGCGTTCCTGATGAGCCTTTCTACTTCCGGACGTGGGTGGAACGCTACGTCGTCCAGGTAGACAACGAAGTCATTGTTGAAAGCCCCCACGGAGGAGGTGAAGGATTTCCATCGAACATAAGCGAGAAGGGAATTGCTAGAACCTTTTTCGTGCCAAAACTGTGCAACCACTGCGCGAATCCTCCCTGTGTGCAGGTATGCCCGGTTGGCGCCACATTCTCAACGCAAGACGGCGTTGTCCTGGTCGACGAAGATTACTGCATTGGATGTCGCTACTGCATCCAGGCGTGTCCCTACGGAGCAAGATACCTGAACCCTTTCACAAAAACGGCGGATAAATGTACATTTTGCTACCACCGTATCAAGAAAGGATCGAATCCAGCCTGCGTCGAGGTCTGTCCGACCAAGGCAAGAATATTCGGTGAGATATCCCTGCGCAGCAGTCCTCTCACCCGGTTTTTCCGATTCAACAAAGTGCAGGTCTTGAAGCCGTATCTCAACACCGAACCGAGAGTCTACTACGCGAATCTCGATGGGGAGGTTCGGTAGCCTGTGGAAAGTCTCTGATATCAAGCTCGTCAGCCCTTGCACTGGAAGCGAAGCGATGGAGGTAGAGAAAGATTGGAAGATCATTTTGAAGAGTTGCTGCTCAACCTCAAACAGGTCGTAGGCTTCATTTTTCCAAATGAGATCGAGCTTCACTGGGGATTGCTCATCGTAGTCTATCCTTATGTGACAGGGCTTGTCGCTGGCGCCTTTATCCTTGCCTCGTTGGAGAGAATCTTTAACATCGAAGAATTGAAGCCGACGTATCGATTATCACTTATCACTGCGCTTGCATTTCTGTTCGTGGCACCTCTTCCTCTTCTTTCCCATCTGGGACATCCGGAACTCTCATTTGAGATATTTCTTACTCCACACCTTCAATCCGCGATGGCGATGTTTGGCTTTGTATATATATGGTATTTGATGGTTGTTCTCCTGCTGGAAATCTGGTTCGACTATCGCAAGGACCTGGTTGTCTGGTCACGGAATGAAACCGGTTTGAAGAAGTACATGTACAAAATTCTTACGCTCGGAGCGACAGACCTTTCGGATAGGGCACTTCGTTTCGATAAGAAAGCGGGAAAGTTCATAACGATCATCGGGATACCGTCTGCGTTCATTCTTCATGGATATGTGGGCTTCATCTTTGGATCGGTGAAAGCCAATCCCTGGTGGAGCAGCGTATTGATGCCGATAGTCTTTCTTTTCTCTGCAATTGTATCTGGTATCGCCATCATGATCCTGATCTATGGTTTCACCACGCTAATACGATGGAAAAAGTTCCAAATGGGGTGTCTGGACAAGCTGGGCTCATATCTAATGTATGCGATCATACTCGATCTTTCGCTCGAGTTGCTGGACTTCATTCACCGCCTCTACGAGTCCGAGGAATCGATCAAAATCATCTCACAAATGGTTTCGAGTCGTCTTTTCTTGAGCCTCGTTATCATCCAATTGATATTGGGGAGCATTCTTCCTCTCGTTGGGTTGGTGCTGGTCCGCGTTCGACCCCTACCGGATGAATTGCGGCGCTTGATCTATTTCGGATCGGCCATACTCGTCCAGGTGGGGATATTCAGCACGAGATGGAATGTTGTAGTCGGCGGACAGTTGTTCTCCAAGAGTTTCAGGGGGCTCACAATCTATAAAGTCCAAGTGCTTGGCATCGAGGGACTTTTGATGTCAATCGGCCTGCTACTGCTTCCTTTTGTGATTTTATGGGCACTCATCAAGATAATCCCGCCTTGGCCGGAGGCAGAGACGGTTGTTCCTTCCGCGGCCGCTGAACGCAAAGAATAGACGCTGGTTATCTGCTTCGAACTCGAGTGGGGCCCTGTCGGGATAGATTCGCCTTCGGCAGGCTACCGCAAATCCTCTCCAGCCTATCCGCCTACGAGCCTTACCAAAAACAAACTGATTGCCGGTAGGTACGTGATTACGATGAGCGAGAGAAGGAGCAGCAGGAGAAAGGGCAAGCTCGCCACATATAGAGACACCACCGACTGGTCGAACCGGTAGGATGAGATGAACAGATTGAGCCCAACCGGCGGTGTCAAGTACCCGATCTCCAGGTTGGTGAGGAAGATGATTCCGAGATGTACCGGATCCACACCGAACCCGAGCGCCACCGGAACGATGAGCGGCACCACAACGATCAGAGCGGAGAAGATGTCCATCAGGCAACCAACGATCAGAAGAAAAATGTTGAGCAAGAGCAAAAACGTGTACTTGCTCGTAATGTACGTTTTCATCCATTCGAGAATCCGCATCGGAACTTCTGCATCGATGAGGTAATTGGTAAGGCCCATCGCGCAGGCTAGAATCAAGAGGATTCCCCCGACAAGCGTCATACTCTCCGCGACGATCCTGGGAAGCTCCCGCGGTTTGATGTCCCGGTAGATCAACACTTCGACGACCAGCGCATACATCGCAGTGAGGGCTGCTGCCTCCATGACCGTAATGATTCCGCTGTAAATACCGCCGAGGACAATGAATGGAAGCGGGAGCTCCCATGCAGCTTCCCGAGAAGCACTCAATATCCGTCTTATCGAGAAAGGTTCTCTCTCGATGCCCTCTGTTTTGCCCTTATAGAGCCCGTACGTGGAAAGCACGATGACGAGCAAAATCCCGGGTAGAAGTCCAGCAAGAAACAGCTTGTCCACGCTGACCGCCGCTACATAGCCATAGAGGATCAAGGGCAAGCTGGGAGGAAATAGAAGCCCCAGGCTGCCCGATGCGGTGACAAGCCCCAACGAGAATCGCTTTGAATATCCTTCCTGGAGGAGGGAGGGGAAAAGGAGCCCGCCCATCGCGATGATTGTTACTCCCGAAGCTCCGGTGAACGCCGTGAAAACGGCGCAGGACACCAGGGCAACGACGGCCAGGCCGGTTTCGGGCGCTGGTGCCTTCTCTCCCGATGGTAAGAAAGCCGTCTACTCACCTCTCATCCGTGATTTCCGCACGTGGAAGCGCTATCAAGGCGGGTGGGCGCAGGACCTCTATATCTTTGACTTGAAAAGCCACACCGCAGAACAGATCACGAATCATCCGAGGAGTGACCGGGATCCCATGTGGATCGGCGACAAAATTTACTTCACCTCCGACCGTGACGGAAAACTCAACATCTATGCTTATGACACGAGCACCAAACAAACAAGTCAGATTACACAAAGCGATCAGTGGGACATCCGGTGGCCGAGCGCAGATGAAACTGGACAGATCGTTTACGAACTGAATGGCGAGCTGACTGTTCTCAACACTCGCACGGGTGGATCGAATGCTATTTCCATTTTCGTCCCGAATGATGGTGTGGCGATGCGGCCCTCTCGCGTATCGGCAGAAAGACAGATCGAGTTCTGGGACCTCAGCCCAAAGGGTGAGCGTGCCGTCTTTGCCGCCAGGGGTGACATCTTTTCAGCACCCATCGAGAAAGGACCCACTCGCAACCTGACAAAATCCTCATCCGCACATGACAAGTGGCCGCGCTGGTCACCCGACGGATCGAAGATCGCCTTCATCTCGGACCGTGATGGTGAAGAAGAGCTTTACATCATGAATCAGGACGGCTCAGGGGATATGGAGCAGCTCACGGACGGCGGAAACGCAATGCGATATGCACCCAGGTGGGCTCCAGACGGCAAGCGTATTGCCTTTAGCGACAAAAACGGCAAGCTTTACGTTTTCACACTCAAAAAGAAAAAGCTCGAGGAAATCGCACGCGATAAATCCGGCCGCTTGAGAGACTACGAGTGGTCCCCGAACGGCGGGCACCTTGCTTTCAGTCTCACGGAGCCAAACGAGTTCAGGTCTATTTACATTTGGAGCGTTTCGGACGGGAAAATTCAAAAGATCACCGGCAAGTACTTCCACGAATTCGATCCGGCGTGGGATCCCGAAGGAAATTATCTCTATTTCTTCAGCGACCGGGAGTTCGCGCCTCAGATCGGCTCGTTCGAATGGAACTATGTGGTGGACCGTGAAACGGCGATCTTTGCACTCGCTCTCCGAAAAGACGTAAAGCACCCCTTCCCTCCCGAGAGCGACGAAGTAACCATCGAAGAGGAAGAGAAAGACAAGGAGAAAGATAAAGACAAAGACAAAAAGGACAAGGACAAAGAGAAAAAGAAAAAAGAGTACATCAAGATCGATTTCGATGGCATCGGTGACCGCATCGCCAGGGTACCTGTTGATCCTGATAACTTCGGGGGTCTTTCTGTAAAAGAGGGTCATCTCCTTTATGTGCGCGGACGTTCTTTCTATTACGGAAGACAGAGTGATCAAAAGCCGGCGCTCAAGATCTTTGAGATAAAGAAGCGCAAGGAGAGCACACTCGTAGAGAACATCTCGGGCTATGCGATCTCGAACGATGGCTCCAAAGTCCTCGTCCGCCAGGAAAGAAAATTCCAACTCTATGACGCTAAGCCAAAAGCGAAAGATGCGAAGACCGTTTCCACGAAGGGGCTCCAGGTAGATCGGATCCCCAAAGAAGAGTGGGAGCAGATTTTTGAAGAAGTCTGGCGGCGGTTCCGTGATTTCTTCTACGTGGAGAACTTGCACGGTTACAATTGGAAAAGCCTGAGAGAGCAGTACAAACCGCTGCTCGAGCACGTCGGCCATCGCTCCGACCTCAATTACGTAATGGGTGAGATGGTCGCCGAGCTGTGCGTGTCGCACGCCTACATCTCCGGCGGCGATTACGAGGTCCCGGACCGGCCGAGAGTTGCCCTCCCCGGAGCGCGTTTCGCACTCGATGAAAAATCCGGCCGCTACAGGATCTCCAAAATTTTCAAAGGCCAGAATGAAGAGGATCGCTACCGCTCGCCGCTCACCGAGATCGGCATCGACGTGAACGTTGGCGATTACGTGCTCGCAATCGATGGTGAAGAGCTTACCGCCGATGTGAATCCCTACCAACTCCTCATGCATAAGTCGGATCGTCCGGTCGAACTCACCGTGAACAGAGAGCCGAGCATGAAGGGCGCCCGAAAAGTCACATACAAGCCAATCACCAGCGAACGGAGACTCATTTATCTCAATTGGGTTGCAAAGAACCGCGAATACGTGTCGAAAAAGACAGACGGCCGCGTTGGCTACCTGCACATTCCCGATATGGGATCGGACGGAATCCGTGAATTCATCAAATGGTTCTACTGTCAGATTCGCAAAGAAGGACTCATCCTGGATGCAAGGGGCAACGGCGGTGGGAATGTGTCCCAGATGCTCATCGAGCGCCTGCGCCGGGAGCTTCTCAGCGTGGATTACTCGCGCAACAGCGAGTTCGCACAACCGTATCCCGCAACCGTTTTCTACGGACACATGGCCTGTTTGCTCAACGAAACATCCGCTTCCGACGGTGACATCTTCCCGGCAATGTTTAGAAAAGCGGGACTCGGGCCTCTCATCGGGAAGCGGTCGTGGGGCGGCGTGGTTGGTATTTCCGGTCATGGGCCGCTCATCGACGGGGGGTCGGTGTATGTGCCCGAGTACGGCTTTGTGAACACCGAAGGCGAATGGGACATCGAAAACTACGGTGTCGATCCGGACATCGTCGTCGAGAACGATCCCAAGTCCGTAATCGAAGGGCGCGACCCGCAGCTCGATCGCGGTATCGAAGAAGTCATGAAAATGATCCGGGAGAATCCGAAGCGACTGCCGCCAAGACCGGCAGATCCAGTAAAGACTCAATAACGCTGGCTCGTGTCAGGGGTGTTGCGGGAAGGTTTTCTTTGCAACACGCCTCGGGGGGAGGTCGCATAATGCGGCCTCCTCCTCTTGATGTTGAAGCCTCCAGATTTTTGAGCCCTCTGGCTTTTGGGCGCTTCTAGGCTTACGCAGAGAAAAACACAAACAGCCGCCTGCATCAATCAGGCGGCTGCTCATTATAATAATGGGGTGGACGACGGGATTTGAACCCGCGACAGCTGGAACCACAATCCAGGGCTCTACCAGGCTGAGCTACGCCCACCGCAGTCTGGTGATCTTTGTGCATTTAACGGTGTGTCTTAAAGAATATAAAGTTAATAGCCAAAGATCAAGCGGTCAACTCATCCCGGGATGCAGATCCCCTATAAGGCCTAACCGCCAGACTTTATAACAAAATGGACCAGTAAAGTCAATGGAGGTAGGCTCCCCATGTTGGCGCATAGAATTTTTTCATACCGGCCTACCGGTACAGCGTTTTAATCCTTCCCCAGCTAGTATCTTCTACTGGTACGGTGCATGTGCCATCGTAATTGATCCATGCATATCCACCAGAGGTGACGAGGCGCGACCTCGAGGATGTTCAGATTCCCGACGGACCGCAGATTGACAAGATTTCCGTCCCGTATTTTACGACAGAACCATCAGGGATTGGCGTCTAACTCGCCGTATCTGGACTCCTCTTGCAAGAGGTTTCTTTAAGGGTAATGACGTGGATCAGACTGCTGCCAACAAGCGGCTGAATGCCAGCGCTTTAGGCTTACGACGATGAGGTTCGTATTAGTCTTCATAACTTGCGTCATTGTAGTTGCAGGCCTAAGCTGCGGTGATGATTCAAGAGGTCCGTCTTCACAAATGCGCTCTTTTAACAATCCTCCAGTCATAGTGGATCACAACGATACCTCAACTACCGTTGGAGATACACTGAGGCTCTATGCTGAAGCATCTGATATTGATGGGGATTCGCTCAGTTACGGAGGCTTTGTGCACGTCTCATTGTCCGATATTAAAAACGGTACTATACCCAAGTATCAATTCATTGAGAGGTTACGATTACTTGAGTTTATATCTCAGTGGTACGATCGCCCGAGCCGCAAGGTCACTCTGTACGTTGTAGATGACCATGGGGGTGCTGATTCAACGACGTTTAGAGTTTTTGTGAATTAGCAATTTGGCGTTGAAGCTTATTATGCCGCAACCGACTGCCCTCTGATGCATCTCACTTGTGTCCACTGAAGTCAAATTCACTCCCCAGTCTGAGCGTTTTGAGAACCTTTCCAGTCGCCTTCCCGAGAGTTCGATGAATCATCCAGAGTGGTCCCAGGGTTGGTGTCCCAGAGTGTGATATTTTGGGATCTGATGTGCTTGGAATGGACGCGAGTGGCGAAGGGCTATATCACTGCGCGCCTGTTTTCTGTCACTTAACGACGGAATTGTAACTAACTCACCACATAAACGCACACTCCATATGTGCCCCAACGTGTGCTGCTGTAGTAAGGGGCTGTAGAATCTTGACTACTCTTGATAAAAAGCTTTCACCGCGCCCCATGTGATACGCTCAACTGGAACGGTTCCCCCGGTCGTGAAGTTGCGGATTTCCGAGAAATTGACCATCGATCCAGTGTACCATGCCCAGTCATCCAATATTCTTACCCGCCAGAAATATTGCGTATAGGGCTCCAACAACGGCAGCGTCCACTGGTTAGAATCCAATGTCCCCGCACTCTGATCTAGATTTTTTGGATCAGTCCCATAGAAGATTGTGAATATTGGGAGTCCAATTCCTTCTTGGCAATAGTCCCCGAATGCGTAGTTCCACGACATGAAAGGCGTGAGTGATACGTCGGTCGCGCCGTCTGTTGGTGTGAGTAGCGATGGGGATGTTGCGCTACAAGGAGGAATCAAAAAGCGCGGCTGGTCGTCACACCCAATGAGGATGGGTGGGCTATCTGGTGTAGGAGGCGTGATAATGGGTCCGTTGAGCAACGCTGGGCAGCAACCGTCTACGTAGAATTCTGCCGAAAATAATGTTACAGAGCCGGTGATGCATCCACCAAAATCAACCGTGAGAAGCGAGTTGGGATCGCCGGAGGCCGGATAGTTCCACCAGATACCTGGCCCGCTGCACCACTGTGGAGCGGACAGTTCCAGCGCTCTGGCTGGAGCGGAAAGGTTGAGGGTGGCGAATACTTGGTATGTCCCAGACCCGCTACTAAACGTGCAATCCGCAAGTCCTGACGGACCAAAGATCACATAAATGACCGAATCCGCGTGGCACACCGAAACGAGTGCGGTACAAGCCAAAAATACAACAGCGAATACAATGATCTTTTTCATTATTCCTCCTCATGAAATCAAAAATCAAGTACACATATTAGTTTAGCACAGTAACGAAGCTTATGCTACTTTATCAAGTGTTCGAGAGAAACGGCAGATTGTTCAAATCAAGGCAAACAATTGCTTTCCTGATTGTTTCCCGTCAGCAAGAGTGGGACAAAATCAGAGCCTGAATTAATGGACACTCCGAGGTAT
>WVZY01000007.1 GCA_011772205.1 Candidatus Latescibacterota bacterium | reverse complement strand
TATTTTGCGTTTGGGACGTGTCTTTCATATGATACCTTCGCTCGGGCTTCTCGCCTTCGGCGAAGGATCTTCGCTCGCTGCGCGTAACGGTTCGTCACCCCCATCACGCAACAATCCCCGATCGCCCCGTACAACCGTTCGTCACCCCCGCAGAGCCTCCCTGCTTGCATCCGCGCAACGGTTCATCACCCCATCGCGTGCACCCATCGCTCGATGCAAAGGTTCGCCACGCCCATTAGGGAGCCCTCATGCTCGCTGGGCACTCGGGCCTCCGGATAAAAAAAGTTAGGTTTCGAAAAAATCTTCTTGACAGCATGGACGTTTTGCTTTATTATTCCATTAAATAATTAAATAATGAATGAATTAAATGGATTGAAGATTTAAATTGTTTAATTTCAGAAGCTTGTGGGATTTGAAGGTTAAGGATGATCAATGAACAACGACATTCGGCATTACCAGAACGAGATCTACGAGCAACTGGCCAGGATTGGCAAGGCCATTTCGAGCCCCAGGCGGCTGGAGCTGCTCGAACTGCTCTCACAAGGTCCGAGGACAGTGGAAACCATTGCTGAAGAGGCGAATCTCTCCGTCGCTAATGCATCTCAGCACCTGAAGGCTCTCCGGTCTGCGCGCCTCGTGGAGTCCGAAAAGAACGGTGTTTACTCCACTTACCGATTGGCGAGTGAAGAGGTGCTCCAGTTCCTCGCGACGTTGAAGGAGCTCGCCGGGAAGCGGGTGGCCGAGATCGACCAGCTCTTCCATAACTACCTCGAAACCCATGGGGTTCTCGAAAGCATGACCCGGGAAGAATTGATCTCTCGAACAAAAAAAGGAAATGTAACGGTCATCGACGTTCGGCCGGTAGAAGAATACCGGGCGGGTCACCTCCCGGGAGCCATTTCTGTACCGCTCAACGAACTCGAAGCCAACTTGTCGAAGCTTTCCAAAGATCACGAAATCATTGCTTACTGCCGCGGCCAGTACTGCATCCTCGCCGCGCAGGCTGTTGAACTGCTTCAGCGAAACGGATTCAAGGCGTATCGCTTCGATGAAAGCATACAGGACTGGGAGGCCCACAGTCTCGCCGTGGAAAAAGGAGAAGGAAGAACAGAGTAACCATTTTGGTGGGGCAAGTGGGGGGCGCAGCAAGCTTCAGCGAGGTACATCTTTGAGACAGCGCCCCCCCACTGCTGTATTTGCTAGGCAGCAACATCATTGAGGGAAAGGAAAAGATAGATGTTAGAAAGAATTACAAAGTTTTCGATGAATCACCCCTGGTGGATCGTTG
Source organism: Candidatus Latescibacterota bacterium (assembly GCA_011772205.1). Lineage (GTDB taxonomy): Bacteria > Krumholzibacteriota > Krumholzibacteriia > WVZY01 > WVZY01 > WVZY01. The sequence goes on along the minus strand of WVZY01000007.1, from coordinate 6,853 downwards.
TGACGGCGATTGTCGTGACAGCATTCTTTGCCCTCCAGTTTCCTAAAATTAAGATAGACACCGATCCTGAAAACATGCTCGAGCCCGACCAGCCGGACCGCGTGCTTTACGATCATGTGAAGGAGAGATTTGGCATCAATGATCTCATCGTGGCCGGGATCGAAGATGAGCAGGGGGTGTTCCGCAAAGAATCTCTCGAACGGATTGCTCGCATAACATCCGAGGTGCTTGAGATCAAAGGCGTGATTATCGAGGACGTTATAAGTCTCAGCACAACGGACAACGTAAAGTCCACCGGCGGCTTTCTCGATATCCGTCCCGTGATGTCGGAAGCGCCCTCGGATCAAGACGCCATCCAGCTCATGCGGCGTGACATCGCGGACAATCCTTTTCTCGATGAAAAGCTTGCGTCGAAAGATGGGACTGCCGTCGCAATGTACATTCCGATCGAGAGCAAAGACATCAGCTATCGTGTTGCCGGTGAGGTGGAAAAGATCCTGGAACGTAATCTTCTCGAGGGGCAGAAGTACCACGTTGCCGGGCTTGCGGTGGCGGAGGATACATTCGGGCATGAAATGTTTATTCAGATGGCGATCGTAGCGCCAATTGCATTCGTTGTCATCTTGCTCCTCGTGTTTCTTCTTTTCAGGAGCCTTCCATTGCTTATACCGGTTGGCGTGATGGCAATGTTCTCCGTAATCTGGGCAATGGGATTGCTGATCGGAACCGGCCATACGGTTCACATCATGAGTTCGATGATTCCCGTGTTCCTCATGCCGATAGCCATCCTGGACAGCGTCCATATATTGAGCGAATTCTTCGACAGCTTCCGGAGGCTTGCCGACAAGCGGAAGGCGCTGCTCGAAGCGATGAAGCCACTTTACCGGCCGATGCTCTACACGTCGGTTACGTCGGCTGTGGGATTCTCGTCGCTCACGCTCGCGGCGATTCCCCCGGTGCGGGTATTCGGCCTGTTCGTGGCGTTCGGGATTTTGGCTGCGTGGATTCTGACCATCACTCTGGTACCCGCAATGATCAGCCTCATGCGGGATGACAGGCTCCTGAGGAGCATTCCCAAGAAAGAGAGCGGCCGATCAACAATATTCGATCATGTGCTCCAGCCGCTCGGCAGGGTTGCGTTTTCACGTGCTGGGATCGTTGTTGCTTCAGGCGTGGTGCTCATTGCCATCGGCGTGGCCGGGTTGACGCGAATCAACGTGAACGACAATCCGGTGAAATGGTTCGAAGAACACCACGCTCTTCGCGTCGCGGACACCAATATGAATCGGCTGTTCGGGGGGACCTATATGGCCTACCTCATCGCGGAGGGTGAGGGCTCCGAGGCTATAAAACGTCCAGAGGTGGTTTCATACATCGACAAAGTACAGGAGAAGCTGGAAACGGATCCCATTGTTGGGAAAACATCTTCGATCGCGGATATCGTCAAACGCATCAACCTGGTACTCCACGACAACGATCCGGCATACAACAAAGTGCCCGATTCCGAACAGGCCGTGGGCCAGTTCCTCTTTCTATTCCAATCGTCCGGGGATCCGAACGATCTCGATAACTTTGTGGATCATGATGCGCAAGCGGCGAACGTTTGGGTCCAGATGAAAGGGGGAGACAACGAGCAGATGGCCAGGGTGGAGCGAGCGCTCGCATCGTATGTCGAAGATAATCCACCGCCCGATGGACTGGTGCTTCGCTGGTCGGGATTGACCTATATCAATAAGATATGGCAGGACCTCATGGTGGTCGGGATGCTCAAGGCGGTGCTGGGAGGTTTCCTCGTCGTGTTCATTCTGATGATGATCGAATTTCGCTCGATCCGGTTGGGAGTCCTTTCGATGGTGCCGCTCAGCGTGGCGATGGTTCTCACTTACGGCCTGGTCGGCTGGATAGGGAAGGACTACGACATGCCGGTGGCGGTATGTTCAGCCCTTTCACTGGGGTTGGCAATCGATTTTGCCATCCACTTTCTGCAGCGGTACAAAATGCACTTCAAGAAGAACGGCGGCAATCTCGAAGACACCAACAGATACATGTTTCAGGAGCCCGGCAGGGCTATTGCGAGAAATGCAATTGTCATTTCGCTTGGATTCCTACCGTTGCTGTTATCAAACCTGACACCTTACGGAACGGTCGGGTTTTTCTTTGCGCTTCTGATGTTGTTTAGCACTATGGCAACTCTAGTCCTGCTCCCGGCCTTTATGAGGCTGTTTGGGCATAGCATTCTGAAAGCGAGGTAATCATGTACGTAGAGCGTATGCTCAGAGGCATTGCCGGCACTTTTATTGTAGGTTCACTGCTGCTGGCGCATTACCACTCGAGCTGGTGGTATCTTTTCACAGCGTTCGTGGGACTCAATCTGTTTCAATCGGCTTTTTCGAACTGGTGCCCCATGAAAACGCTGCTGGAGAAGGTAGGAATGAAGAACGTTCGCGATTGAAGCAAAAGATGAAGTCGAATCATTGGAGGTCAATCATGAAAATCGTACCCATCACGATAATAGCGAGTTTTATTATGAGTCTTTCGTCGGGTGTTGCATTTGCAGGAACCGATACGAGCGCACAGGACATCATCGCTAAGTCCCAGCAGGCTTCTTATTATCAGGCAAGTGACATGAAAGCGAAGGTTTCGATGGCGCTGATCGACAAAAATGGAAAAGAACGGAGCCGGGTGATGACGATGCTCCGGATCGATGAAGCCGGTGGAGAGAATCAGAAGTACTTCATTTACTTTCATGAACCCGGAGATGTTCGTGGGATGACGTTTATGGTGTGGAAGTACGGGGATAAAGAAGACGATCGATGGTTGTTCATTCCGGCGGTGGATCTCGTTCGCAGAATCGCTGCGGATGACAAGCGGTCGAGCTTCGTCGGCTCCGACTTCAACTACGAGGATGTGTCCGGCAGGGACGTGGAGTCCGATACCTACACTCTGGTGAGAGAGGAAAAGCTCAACGAACGTGACTGCTATGTCATTGAGAGCGTTCCCAAGAAGGTGATCGACTACACCAAACGCGTATCGTGGGTGGACAAGGAGAATTATCTGCCTTTGAAAGAAGAGTACTACGATCGACAGGGTGAGCTTTATCGGGTGTTCACGGCGGAGCAAGTGGATGTAATAGCTTCACGAAAAGATGAAGCGTCAAAATTCCCATCTGTTACGAAGCGAACGATGGCGAACTTGAAAACAGGTCATAAAACCGAGGTCAGTTTCGAGGATATCGCTTACGACATCGATCTCAATGACAAGGATTTCAGCGAGCGCTATTTGAGGAAGCCGCCCAAAAAGTGGATTCGCTAGTGAAGTCATGTTCGCTGCTCGCGACGGTAACGGCAAAGAGGAAGGCAATAAAATGATCCGGCGTACGGTTGTGATTGTTCTGGGATTCATCCTTACGGGTGGATTAGTGGATTCGGGATCCGCCCAGTTCGGTGATCGAAACATCGAGGTCCACGGGTATTTGCTCGGGAACTATGCGGGACGTACCACGGGACTCAGTCCGGCAGGGGGACGGTTTAGCGATTTCATGTTGAGCGAGGAAAGGCTCCGTTTGGATATCGAAACATGGTCGGAAGCCGTCGAAGCAGCGGCAAGAATAAGACTGGATATGTTCCACGATGCGCTCGGTAGGGATTTCGATATCGACCTCCGGGAAGCTTACATCAACTATACAGCAGGGCCGTTCGATTTCACACTTGGGCGCCAGATAGTCACATGGGGCGTCGGAGATCTTATTTTCATAAACGACGTGTTTCCGAAAGACTGGGAATCTTTCTTCCTCGGGCGGCCCCTCGAGTATCTGAAATTCGGTGTGGACGGTTTGCGAATGCGCCTTTCGAGCGGTCTGGTAAATGCGGACATCCTCGCAGTCCCCACCTTCGAGCCGGACAATCTTCCCGGTTCCGACCGCTTCTTTCTTTTTGATCCCCTGGCTGCGATTTCTTCGAGGAGAGAGCAGCTGCCAGGGCGGACGTTTGAAAACACGGAGCTCGCCGTCCGAGTGTACAGGTATATATGGGGCTTCGATGTGTCCGGGTATGCGTACAAAGGATTCTGGAGATCACCGGGTATGATGACGGATGATCCGGCAGCTCCGACCGAGGTGATGATCTTTTATCCGGAGCTGTTTGTATATGGATTCAGCGCGCAGGGCCGGGCGCCGGGCGGCGTGGTGAGCCTGGAAGCCGGTTATTACGACTCCAGAGACGATTCGGACGGCGCCGATCCGAGTATACCGAACTCGCAGGTGCGGTTTCTGATCGGGTATCAGCGTCAGATGTGGGAGGATTTCAACGCGGGAGTCCAATACCATGCGGAGCGCATGCAGGATCATGAAACCTATACAGCCTCTTTGCCCGGAGGATTTCCGGAGCAAAGCGAGTACAGGGATACCGTCACACTCCGGCTGACGCAGTTACTCAAGCATCAGACGCTCAAGCTTTCGTTTTTTGGCTTCTACAGCCCGGCGGATACCGATTATCTCCTGCAACCGTCGATCACGTATAAGTTCGCGGATAGTTTTTCAACGACGATTGGTGGAAACATTTTTGGCGGCAAGGAGGAAACAACGTTTCTCGGCCAGTTCGAGAAAAACGACAACACGTACCTTTCGGCCCTTTTCACTTTCTAAGCGCCCCATCGTCGCGAGATGGGGCGCACCTCACCCCGTGGATGATCCCCTCGTTGACCACTTCTTTGATCCCTCGTTCTCAAACCGTCTCCAAACTTCATCTTGGCACCAGGCCAGGACAAATGGTAAAATACTGGCTGAGAAGGTTCATGCGCGGGATCAGAGCCCGTCCAAGGAATTCTCCACTCATGCCTCGTTGAGTAAAGAATTATTTTTGCACCCTCCAAGGAGGTCTTGTATGGAAAAAAAGAAAGTGAAGTTGAAAGATGGCAGCGAGGTGATCATTCGTGACCTTACAAAAGACGATATCGAGAAATCATTCGAATTCTTTCAAAAGCTACCCGAGGAGGACAGGGCCTATCTCAGAGTCGACGTCACCAAGCGCGAGAATGTCGAGCGCCGCATCCTCGCGATGGAGTTCATCAAAGTCAGGCGGATCGTTGCGCTTGCAAATAACGAGATCGTGGCGGATGGAGCATTCGAGATGGAAGGCCACGGTTGGAAGGAGCACGTGGGCGAAATTAGACTGATCGTCGCTCGCCCGTACCAGCGTAAGGGTCTCGGCATGATGATGGCGCGCGAGCTCTTTGCAATCGCAGCAAAGGAACGGGTTGAAGAAATCGTTGTCAAAATGATGCGCCCTCAGGTCGCGGCGCAAGGTATTTTCCGAAAGCTTGGATTTCATGAGGAAATCCTGTTGCCCGAGTACGTGAAGGACATGAAGGGACATAGACAGGATATGATTATCATGCGGTGTGATCTCGAAGCTTTATGGCGGGAATTGGAGCATTATATCGCCGCATTCGACTGGTGGAAAGCAAGGTAATATTCGTTTCATACATTCGAACATCCGCAACCATACAGCTCCCTTTCCTACAAGTCATGTTGATCTTGGCTTGCCCTGCAGCGGCTTGTCCACGAGATTTCATAGAGCGTCGGTACAAAAAATCGGGGAAGCTCGGCGTATCGGCTTATGTCCAAGGGCAGATCCGGATGGTTTAGGAGTCCCCTTTTCCGATCCGGGCCGGTTCCGAAGAACTGCCGGTACCAGATCGGATCCCGGGCTTCGATACGTTCTGGCATATCTGGACAACCAACGCTGAAGGCATTGTGATTCTACACCGATGTGAGTCATTAGGGGGATTCGGCCTATCTATCGCTGCGCGAATAAGGCCTCATCCCCCTCATGACATCTCTTCTCGGAATCGGGTCATACAGGGGCGATCGAAACACGGGGACTATTGTGAGACCCCAGCGTCAACTCCGCGTTAACCCCTGCCGTGACTCATTTGTGCTGGGCACCATCAACATATCATCCGGACCGCTCGCTGGTTTTTCGACCGGTCTTTTCGGCGCTTTTTAATCAGCGCTCCGTACCACAGTCCCACGAGTATCCCGGCGATCAGCGATTCCGCAGTCACGGTCACCCGCCACGCATCCAGGGGCCCATCTATGAATCCGAGCGTGAGAGGGATGGACACCGGAATGAGACACCACAGGAAAATCCGCTTGATCATTCTACTTTCTTCTCCGATCCACCGTAGCGGTACGCGATAAATAAGCAGTTGATGACGTTGGCCAGCGCGACGCCCGTTGCGCAGGCAATGATACACGTGAACATCCCGAACGGCAAAATTCTGCAGGAAACGACGCAACCTATTACATCACCTGGAACTTTCGAGACCAGGCACTCCAAGAAAGCTCCCCAGAAACCCTCGCTTGGCCTGAGCTGGGGACCTTCGTCCCCTTTGAGCGGAAAAGGATCGTTGGGACAGCTCTCGAGAAAAGTGTTTTCGATCTCGCTTGCCTGAACGGGCTTCATCCATACGCCTTCAGATATTGGTTCAAAGCCCGCTTGGTTGAGGGGAGCACGAGTAGTGATGGTGGCGGGAGCGACGCTGAAGTCGCCGCCGACACGAATACAGGCAACCACCGCCGCATCGCTGGATGCGTTATCCACGGACCTCATGGCGAGGAACCAGATGGAACCTTTCTCCTCTCCGTCGGCACCTTCGACCAAGAAACTCTGTTTGGGCTCGAGCATGTATCCCTGGTACTCCAGAGCCACCAGGACTTTTTCGACCTCTCGGCGGCCGAGACATTCATCGAGCGATGCGATTGCGTATGGATTGTCGGGGCCGTAGAGCGCGGCCCCGGTGCCATTGGCCAGACCGCTGACGTCGGGCTTGGGTTCGCTCGGTTGATTTGGGG
>WVZY01000008.1 GCA_011772205.1 Candidatus Latescibacterota bacterium | reverse complement strand
TCGATAAGACTCTATTTTGCGTTTGGGACGTGTCTTTCATATGATACCTTCGCTCGGGCTTCGCGCCTTCTACGGAGTATCCTCGCCCGCTCCGCGCAACGGTTCGTCACCCCCGCAAAGCCTCCCTCTTGTTTCCGCACAACGGTTCGTCGGCAGCCCATCATTGACTGGTGGATCGTTCAGTGGGGCTTGTCGAAGAAGGATGGATCAAGATTGGCAGGGTAAAGGGAAGAAACATCATTCGATAATCGTGAAGGTGGCTTTTCGGTAGGCAGTGGTGCGGTTTATCTCGTCGCTCACCGTTACGAGAAGATCGAACGTACCTTCCCATAGATTATCTGTTCCGAGGCGGAAGAACTGGGTTTCGTCCGGGCTGTAGCCGGATGCTTGGAAGCTAGAAGATACGACGGGCGTCTCCTTTTCAAATCTATCCCAAAATCGCCTTTTCTTCTTTGTGTGGGGGACTACCTTATATTGCACCGTGAAAGAAGAGACGCCTCTCTCGTCCAGCCCGAGGTTGTATGTTTCGAAGTATACCGGGACGGAAAACGATTTTTTGTAGGCGCGGAGCGGATGCGGAATGATTTGAAGAGCTCCCCGTGACCACAACGAAGGCTCGGTGAGCCTCTCGATCTTACTGGCAAAAAGAATGTCGCTGATTGCGAGACGTCCACCGAATTTCTCGGAGGAAACGGACGTCCTATAGGTGGTGGATCTTTCGCGGGTCTCTGCCTCGACCGCGATCCCGATCCGGTAGTATCCTTCCTCGAGAGAGAAGACGAGCTGTGTGGGGATCAGTTTCATCCATTCTCCAGCAGCGTCCTCTTTCTTCAGCACTAATTTCATCTCGCTGCGGGACAGCTCTTTGTATTGGGTATTCCACACCACCGCTGTTGCCTTGAAACTTTCCTCCTTTTGACTCGCATCTTCTCCCCCGGCTACGATTGGCACCTCGATGTTCACCTCGACCCGGTTGATCCCCTCACCACCTTTGAATTGATCAATTGAGAAGTAGAAGGGAAACGGCTTATGTGCAAAGTTGAACGGATAACTCGAAGGTGTCTCTTCCAGTACCTTTTCGAAGTTGTTGGCAATTTCTTCGACCTCGTCGCGATGAAACATGAGGGACACATCCTTTGGGACGGCGCTCTTGTAATCCCTGTCCATGATGTCATCGATGCTTTCCGGGATGTCCCTGATCCGCGGACGGTTCTCGAGGTTGAGTTCGGTTGTTGTCGGACCGCCTATTGCATCTCGGTTTCGAATGGCCCTCTCTATGTCTTCGTCGCTCATGGGGGAAGCGTAGAATTCGAGCAGGTATTGGGGGATCTTGGAAGTAATCGATTGATCGGTGTCGTACAATAGATACTCGATCAGCTCGGGAGAAGCATCCTGAGCTGCTCCAAGTGGATTCAACGAGTAGATGTATTCGCCCTTTAATCCGAAGTTCTGGAAGGAGACCAGCATGTTATGCCGCTTGTAAAACCACAGTTCCCCCGGTGGGCGCATCTTGCGGGCTGTGATCTCACCCCAAATTTTGCCCCTGTAATCGGGAGGCCCGTACCTGATGAATACCTCGCCGCGTTTATCCCACCCAGGCCACCTGTTCAGCTTAAAAAACTGTCGGGCCAGACGAGCCCGGACAGTATGCTCGATGCGTTTCTCGTTGTAGGGGGTGATAGGTGTGGGATCTTGCGATTTCCAGTAGGTTTCGATCCACTCCATTCTGAGGCTGTCGTTCTGGAGCTTGAGAAGGTGTCTTACCTGGAACGGATTGAGGAGATACTGGAGACCGGCGAGTTCGTCCTGCAATGCCGGGGAGAGGCGCTCAAGATCCTCGGGGAGAATCTTTGTCTTAGGCGTTCCAGGGATCCCTCCCGCCGGGAAGATCATCGACAGGACGAGGAACGATCCCGTTAATAGGCAAAAAATCTGAAAAGGCTTCAATGCATTCATCGGTTGGGCTCGCTATCTCACAAGGAAGTGCCTTCCTTTGACTCCGCTGGCTACCGATTGGCTCTGACGAGCGATATGCTCCCCACGACTAAAAATACGATATTACCCAGCTGGGCCGCAAGAAAAGGAGGGACCGCCCCGTTATGTCCGAGGGTCTGTCCGACGCGCAGAATCCCATAGTATATGAAGCTGATGACGAGGGTGAGACCGAACCCTGTCGCCATCGAAGGTTTGCGTTTTCCCGAGGCAAAAGCCACTCCCAGAAGGACGAATATCACTCCGGCAAATGGGAAACTCAGCTTGAAATAGAGATCAACGAGATATTTCCCAATATCTCCCCCGCTCCTTCGTATTTTTCTTATATATTCTTTGAGTTCCCCGAAATTCATGTTTTCCTCGTCGACAGCTTCTTTCGCAAAGTCTTCGGGTTTCTCAGCCAAACCTCGGATGCTAAGCTCTTCGAACGCTTTCACGTATTCATTGTTGCTATCGAAGCTCCTATCGAATCCCTGATAGAAGATCCACTGGTCGATACGCCAGAAGCACCGTTTTGCATCTATCCTGCGGACCAGTGTGTTCTCATTGAACTGCTGAACCACTGCGTCATACAGAGTTTTGGTCCTGTGATTGTAACGACGTGCGAGGTAAACAAATCCGCCCTCACCGAGATAGTAGAGATTTTCTTTCAGGTATGGGTCGCTCCGTTTCCTGCCCTCGATTTCGAATTGTTTTATGTTTTTCATCTCCTTGTTGGCTTTTGTGACAACAGCGTCATTGAAAAACACCGAGGCGACGCTCACGAGGAGGGCAGTGATGAGAATTGGTGCAGCAACTCGAATGAGGCTGATGCCGGAGGAAATAAAAGCAGTGAGCTCGTTCCTGCGACCCATAATTCCCATGGAAAAAACGGCGGCGAGAAGCAGCGAAACGGGCGTGATGTACGAGAGAATGAAGGGGATCGAATAAAAGTAAAAAAGAAGAATGTAATGGAGCTTTGCATCGTGATCGATGAAGTTATCGATTTCCTCGAAAATATCTACGACTATGTAAATGACAGAGAAAGAGAGAAGACTGATGAAGAAAACTCTCAGGAATTTTTTCAGAACATATCTGTCGTGAGTGCGTGGGATCATATTACCGATCGTACAGCCTCCGGGGGATCATTGTGCGCAATTGGAATAGACTTTTTTCGTTTGCGGATCTTCTGATGAGATAAAAGGCGCAGATGCCAAAGAAAATGTTTGGTCCCCACATCGCGAGCACCGGACTGATATAACGACGGTCCGCGAGCTTTTCCCCTCCTATCAAGCATACGTAGTATATCAAAAAGAAAAGTATACTCAATCCGATCGCTGTGTTCATCCCCGAACGTCCCATTCGTATAGCGATCGGCGCGCCGATAAGAACGAATACAATGCACGCAAATGGGATGGAAAACTTTTTATGGATTTCCACGCGGTACCTGTCGATCTGCCTGAGATGTGATTCTTTTATTTTCACCTGGCTTTCCAGAAGATTTCGGGTCAATACCTCGCCTTTGTCCAGTCTATATGCGCTCCTGCTCACGGCGGATTGGACTAACTGACGTTCTCGCCTCCTGGCGTCCGAGCGATCTCCACCTTGCGCCGGTGCTCGTGAAGAATCGGGCTGCTGCATCGCTTTTAGCTGCTGCTTTCGGTAATCGCGATCGAGAAACGCGAATACGCCCGTCATCTGTCGGTTTGCCGCCTCAATCATTTTGGATTCTGCAAGAAGGATTTCCTCTCGTATCGAATTGATCTTTGCCTGCATCTGCTGGACGCTCATTTCACGGTCTCCCCGGTACGTTCGCTCCGTCCGTTTTAGCGAGCGGTCGATGTCATTGATGTTCATCGTGTAATTCCTGAATATCGTTCGGCGGTACGTCGAGGGATCGTTTCCCACGGGCATTTCGTGGATCTCGCCATTTTCCAATTCAAAGCGAAGGATGTGATCTTCGTGCAAGTACTTGAGCTTGCCTTTCTCTGCAATGATCGTCGTGGGGAGAGCACCCCTTTTGACGTGCTTGAAGATCTGGATGTCCTCGATTCTTCCCGTTTTGTCGTCCTTGTGGCGGAAGTAAATGGTGTACCCCTCGAAGGCATCGATAAACATGTTCTCCTTGAGTTCGATCGCCGGTTTCTTGCGGGCGATGTCGATGAGAAGGTTCTGGAGCTTGTGGTTGCTCTCGGGCAAGACGTAGTTGTTGTAGATAATCAGAGCGGCGGTGAGGAACAGAGCCAAATAGAATCCTGGGCGGATCATTCGATACAAGCTGATCCCAGTCGCTTTCATTGCGGTTATCTCGTTTTCTGACGAGAGGTTGCCGAATGCCATCAGAGTCGCGGGCAGCGTGGCCATTGGTATAATTAATGCAAACATATGACCGAGACTTAAGATAAATGTCTGCAAAACGATATGAAATTGCACGCCCTTGCCTAAAAACATCTCGATGTAGCGCAAGATGAAATCCATTATGAACACAAAAGTTATAATGGACGTGGAGAAGAGAAGCGGCCCGATGTAATTTCGGATGATATATCGCTCGATAATCACGATTGAAACTCTCTCAGGAGGTCAAACAGAAATCCCAAATCCATAATAATAATAATTTATTTGCTGACAAGAAGTTTGTTGATCATTTCGCCCCATCTGCGCCGCCTCGCCTCCCCACGAAGAAAGGCGGGCGGTGAGCGGCGAAGTGGTGTGTGTGCTTTTAAAAATCTGTCTCTTATAGTGACAGTTAAAAGCATTTTTGTATTAAATCCAGGACACCTGTCGCTTGCTGGACTTACGCCATCGGCGCTGAAATTGGGTGCCGACCCGGAGCTTCCGTGACGCGCCAGCGTTTGGGTAAATCGTATGTCTCGCTTGTAACCATCGGAAAAACGTGGCTAAGGAACCCTATTTGCTCTCTTCAGGAAACGGATCCCTGGTCGCGAGCCTTTTACTGCTCCTACTAGTATTCTGCAGCATTCTCCACGCCAATCCCGCGGAACTCAAGGCACAAACATTCGAGTTTTCTCTCGAATCAATGACCGGTTTTTATGAAAGGGCTACTTGGGACACCTTGGGCCCAGGTGATATTCGTTTTCTCACTCTGTGGGAGCACTACCGCATCCCCAATTTTCTGCCCAACGATTTCAGAAGGATACGGAACGTAGAAGAGTATGGCCCTGGAGGGGAGTACAAAATAACGTTCAAAGTCCCGATGATTTATTCTTTTCGTAATGAAGAAGAAAAGCAGGGAGCCTTCTACGTGATCAAAGAGAGAGATGTTCAAATTCCCGGTCTGGAGATCGAAATCGAGTCCATCGACGAGGTCGCGGAGAAAACCCGCAAACATTCTCTCAATGAAACCTGGAAGAGCACACTCATCACCTCCTTCATGGGACAGAAAACCCAGTTGCGAGAGAAAAAGGGGCTCATCCATGTGGACATCCCCCTTCCGCTCGGACCTTTGGAAAAGATTCTTGGAAAAGGGGAGAAGACGAACATCGATGTCTCCGGGCGGGAGTCGATCACATTTGCCGGCGAGTCGCGCCGTGTGCATCCATTCATCGGCGTGGAGGGTCAAGGAAAACAGCCGCTTTTTCCCTCGCTGGAAATGAAGCAAGAACTCGATATCCGTCTCAAAGGTCAGATAGGTGAGAAAGTGAACGTCCTGGTAGACCACTCGAGTGGCGAGTTCGCAGAAAGCCAGAACCGGATACGCCTGAACTATGTCGGATTCGAGGATGACATCATCCAACTGATCGAGCTTGGCAACACGAGTTTGACGCTTCCGGGGGGGCAGGTGGGGGGTATTTCAGCAGCATCGAAAGGGTTATTCGGTATCAAGATGCTTGCCCAAATGGGATCGGTGGACATCACCATGATCGCAAGCAAACAGGAGGGGGAAGCGTCGAGCGCGAGTTTCACGCCAACGGGCGGAGCGATTGGTCAGATGGAGTCCAAGGCGGTTCCGGATATCGATTTCGTACAAAACACCTTTTTCTTTTTCAACCATCCCGACAGCACTCCCAACTGGAATATGAGGAAGCCGGATCCAGCCAGAGTGGAAGTCTTTATATCGGTCACGCCAAACGATCTCCAAAAAGATCCAAATATCCTTCGGATTTGGGGAAGGGCGTTTGTCGACAGACTGGGCGACGGGACGGACATCAACATCGCCAGAGCAATGATCGAAGCAGGTCAGGAGCCTGCGGATCATGAGCTGGCCCAGTTCAAACGCACCCCCCTCGAGTTTGGCGTGGACTATCGGTTTGTGCTCGATTTTGCGGATGAATCCGTCATCGGCCTTGAACTCATACGTCCAATCGAAGACGACAGAATACTGGCTGTGCGCTATGTCAACCTTAATGAGGAAATCATCGGCAACTATGATGAATTCCCCCCAGTGGGTCCCGATACGCTCTATCTCGAGCTCATAAAACCAAGGAATGCACGAGGACCTTCAGAAACATTCGGTTATACATGGGATTATATGATGCGGAACATCTACAGTCTCGGACTGACAAATATCGATGTCGCCACACTCGAGATCGAGATCGAAGACAGATCGGCGCGCCTGGAAAGGACGATTCCCGAGGGGGAAGAGGTCCCATATCTGCGAATCTTCGGTCTGGATCGGTTCGATGAATCGGGATTCCCCGGCCCCGATAACCGGGTCGATCTTCTGGCCGGTCTCATCGATCCGCAGCGGGGTCTCATTACATTCCCCACATTGAGACCATTCGATCCTCCGCTCGACTCGGTTCGCGCCTGGACGGCGGATGACGACTCCTTCATCGTCCCGATCGACAGCGCCGGGGATTTTGCAGGAATGGCCAACCCGCTCCTTTATGACAAATGGCTCAGCGAGACCGAGCTAGGGAATGCGAATAGATACAACATCGTCGTTCGCGCGGCAAGCACGACGAGGAGTTTCAGGATCGATGCATTCGATATCATCGAAGGAAGCGAGGCTGTCACGCTCGATGGGAGGCGGCTCATGCGGGATGTCGACTACACCATCGATTATGTCAGCGGAGAGGTCGAACTCAAGGGCGAGGCGGTTGACCAACTTACGCCGAGTTCTCAGATAAAGATCGACTACGAGTTCAAGCCCTTCGCAGGTGGGGCCTCGAGTTCCCTTCTCGGTTTCAACGCGCTTTGGAACCTGTCCAAAGCATCCAGGGTCGGCACGACATGGCTATACGAGTCGAAGAGCTCCGGCTCGCTTCGGCCGAGACTGGGGGAAGAGCCTACCCGGGCCGTTGTCGGGGACCTGTACGCGAATCTCCAATTTCAATCGGACAAATTGACTAATGTGGTGAATGTGCTTCCTCTCGTCGATACGGACGCTCAGAGCACCGTGCAATTGAACGGAGAAATCGCTGCAAGCTTCCCGGATCCCAACACGAGGGGAGAGGTGTTCCTCGACGATATGGAAGGAGCGGAGGACTCCGATATGATCTCGTTGGCCCGTCGGAATTGGTGGTGGGCGAGTCGGCCTGTCGATCCATTTGGGGTGGCTGGTGCAAAACTGCCTGCGAGAAGGCGTGATCGGTTTTTCTGGTACAACATCGAACCGGACCGGGGTGTCCATCGGAGAGACTTGAATCCGGATCTCAACGAGAGAGAAGACAACCTCGTTACTTCTCTCGATCTCGAATTTTTCCAAACACCCGAAGATACGATGTGGGGAGGGCTCATGACAGGGTTTGCGGGGGGTGGTTTGGACCTGTCTCGAGGACAGTTCATCGAGATTTGGGTCAATGATTTCAAACCGTTACGGGCTGATCGGGGCGGGGTCGTGTATATCGAGTTGGGCACCATCGACGAGAACTTTTTCAGACCGGAGAGCACCAAAGTATTCCATACAGAGGACCGGAACAGGGACGGTTTCACAGCGAGCACTGAGGATACAGGGCTCGATGGTGTCCCGAACGGTCAGCCGGGCGACACGGACGATGATTACAACCCCAGACGCGTCAATGAGAGGCTCACGAAAATCAACGGCACGGAAGGCAACTTTCTTCTGGACACAGAGGATCTCGACCGCTCGGGAATTTTGGATGAGAAAGACTTCTATTTCAGATACAAGCTTCGCCTCGCTGACAGCGCCGAAGTAGACATACGGAGGGATTTTCCATACTACGATGGTCTCCTTGATCCAAATCATCTGAAGGACGCGTGGCGTCTCTACAGGATCAACTTAGCCGATGCCGAAATGGTTCAGAAAGATGGCGTCCCTAATCTGATTCAAGTGCGCCACATGCGCATCTGGCTCGACAGCGTCTCCGTGGCCCTCGATACGTCCCTGGTAAGGCTTCAGCTCGCAGGATTGAAGATCGTGGGCAACAGGTGGGAGGAGGATGGAGTCCGAGATCTCGGAGGAAAGCTGATTGCTGATGCGATTACCGACTTTACACTGGGCGTGATCAATACGAAAACCGAGCCGAACAAGTACAAGCCGCCTATAATCCCGAATAGGCAAAACGACATCTACGAAAAAGAACAGTCGCTTTTCATAGACTACACGGACCTGGAACCCGGAGTCTCGTTCCGCATCAAGAAACGTTTTCCCGGGAATGGACAGGACTACACCAGATACAGAGATATGAACTTCTGGGTGTACACCGATGTTCATGCTCTGGACGACTCGCTCGAATACTACTTTCAGATTGCATTCGACAGCCTGAGCTTCTATGAAATCACGGCGCCGCTTTCCGCGGAATATTTCGGTCCGACCGGATGGATGCTGGCTCAGATCCGCTTGAACGATCTAACGGGTCTCAAATTTCAAACTCCCGACTCGGTTGTTACCGGATTAGCCCATGACATCGTTGAGGATCGCACGTACCGGGTAAAAATGGTTGGGAAACCGGACCTTTTCAGGGTCCGGTTCCTCTACGCCGGGCTAAGGAATAGGCATTCGCCAAATCAGCCCATTCCACCCATTGCATCCGGAGAGCTGTGGCTCAACGATATTTCGCTTGGGAGCATCAGAAGGGATATCGATTTTACGAGCACTCTCAACGGCAGTCTCAATCTGGGGAACGTGATCAAGGTCAACACCGGATGGCGCCGAACAGGACCGGACTACAGGGGACTGCAACAGAGGAGGGGAAGCGGAGCCCTCACCCAATCGATGAATGTCAATTTGAGAACGAATGTCCTGCATTTCATACCGCTTTTCGGGTTTTCTATTCCGATTTCGGGCAACTACTCGAAGACTACTGCGTTTCCCAAGTTCAAACCTAGCAGCGATACCGAAATCGAAGATAAAGCTCTACAGGACAGCTTGCGAACGGAGAGCATAGGGAGGAGCTTCAGCGCAAGTTTGAGTCGAAAAGGATCGAAAAATCCTCTGCTGAAATACACATTCGATAAGATCACGGCAAACTTCTCGATGAGCCAGACGCAAAGGCGGTCACCGACAAGCACCGACACTTCCACGACAATGAACGGAACGTTCGACTACCAAATCAGCTGGGGGCGGGACAGGGACATTCGGATTTTCAAGAACTACAAGGTCCGCTACTGGCTCAACTCCCTCAGCTATCGGTTGAACGCTTCCAGAGTCAAGGGAAGAAGTTACCGCTTCGTTGGCAACAGGTTCGTAGCGAACCCAAGGAGATGGAGTGCGAGTCTTGGTCAATCGGGGTCTGCGTCTTACGTGCCGTTTCGATCCTTGACTTCCTCTTTTAAGATGACCATCAACAATGACTTGAGAATCCCCAACAAATTTCTGGGCGTCGACGTTGGGACCGAGATCAACCGTAATCAATCGTTGCAGGTGAATTACAAACCACCCCTCGTATGGTTTGTGAAACCTTTCTCGCCGGATTTCAGCTATTCAGCGAGCTATTCCGAAGACTCGAGTCCCAATGTGAGACGACGTGGCGACCCGGCAGGAGTGAAGAATGTTCGGAGCAACCGGGGGTTCAATGTAAAAGCGGGGTTTGGTCTTGGGGATTTGTTCAAGACAATCTTCCAGAAGCTGAAGCTCGAGGAGAAAGAAGATATGACCCGAGCGGGGGGAAGCTCACAACGTAAAACTGCCCCTGATACCAAGAGTGGTGGCGCAACGCCCGGGCAACCAGCGGGAGAGGACTCAACGATCGTTGGTGAAGCTGGACAAACACCCTCTGTGGAGGAGCCGAAGAAGAAGCGAGATCCGTTCGTCCCTCTTCGGAAGCTCGGAGGGATTCTCAGCAGGATCCGGAAGGTTAACGCTTCGATTCAGCAGCGGACGAACAGCAATTATTCGCGGATACCCGGCCGTCCATCTATAAAATACCAGCTCGGTTTCACGAACAACAGCGGCGTAACTCATAAGGAACAAAGCTACGAAGAGCCTGAAAGATCGACGTCAAGTCTCACGATCAGCTTCGATTCAGGCACCCAAATAACACGTAGTATAGACGTTGCCGCTCGCTACTCGGTCTCCCGTTCAACCAATCGCTTCAAGGGGAGCAAAACCAACGGGAAAAATACGAACTGGCCGGACCTGAATTTCAACTGGAAACGGCTGGAAGAATTCTCCCCGCTCCGGAATCTCACAAGGGTAGCATCCGCCAACGCGACGCTTGGAATCCGCAAAACCCGCCAAGAATCGGGCAGGGAGGGGACGGTCGATCAGGCAAACGAATCCATAACGATCTCGCCGTCCTTGGCTGCCGGATGGAAGAACGGTCTGAACAGCACGTTTGCCGTTGCCTATTCCAAACGGACGACCGAGGCGCGTGGGTCGAAGAACGAGAACTCGACTTTTACCGTGACGGTGGATTTGAAGAAAAGTTTCACCGGTGGAGGAAAGGGAATCCGACTCCCAATTCCGTTTATAAGCAAGCGGTTGAAGCTCAAAAGCAGATTGGACACGAGTGTCAATATGTCCTATTCGCGGACAGGAGGTAAGCGTTTCTTTCCAGGATCAGACCGCTTCGAGGAGCTCCCTAGCTCGACAGCGTTGAGGATATCGCCCAAGATGACCTACAGTTTTTCCAGCCAGCTAAACGGATCGTTCTTTATTGACTACAGCCGTCAGTTCAGTGATGCGACAAACCAAACGATAACGACCGTTCGAGTTGGGATAAGCACGATTCTAACCTTCTGATCACTCGGGGCTTCTTTCATTGAGTTTGCTGCCCGGATGAAGCTTCTGCAGCTGCCACATCCTCCCCGGGAATTCTTTCAAAAGTGAATGCACCTGTTTATAGATGAATGGCCCCTTTTCGACCCGATGACCACTTCGTCTATGATCTTTCTTTTCTGTTTTTCTTGCAGAGAAGCTGGGATTGTGCTATCTATTAAATTGAAGTGGGCGTGGGCGCCCACTTTTTTCATGCCGATGCTCATCCCGGAACACAGCTTTGATACCATTGCAGCGGCCATCCACCCCGAGTAGCGGGAGGCGGGGAGCATCGTAGTAGACTGGAATTAACGTATCTGGAAGGATTTCGGGATCAAGTGGAGAACACGGAGCTGGAAAAGATTATCGCTCCCGAGCTCGAGCTGCTCGGCTACGAATGCGTGAAATGCGAGGTCGTCGGGGGAGGGAGAAGCCAGATTGTCAGGCTCTATATCGACAAGCCCGGCGGCGTCAGCATCAAGGATTGCGCATCGGTCAGCCGGTCCGTGAGCTTGGTTCTCGACCGGCTGGATCCTTTCCCGGGTCGCTATCTCCTCGAGGTTTCCTCGCCGGGAAGCAGCCGGCCGCTGACCCGGGAACCGCATTTCGTCCGGTACGTTGGCCATATGGCAAGGGTTCAATGGATGAGCGCCGAGGAAGGGAAAAAGACGTATACAGGATGCATACGATCCTGTATAAATGGAGTGCTGGCTATGGATACAGCTGAGGGGGAGCAGCAGATCGAGCTGGCCAATATTATCAAAGCGAACCTGACAGACGAGCAATACAAAATTGACAAGAAAATGAAGCGTGCAAAGAGGAAAAAGGGTGGTGTCAAATGAGCATTCAAATAGCCGACGCACTCAACCAGCTGATAAGAGAAAAGCGCCTGGACAGAAAACTCCTGATGGAAACGCTTTCGGCTGGACTGAGTTCTGCAATCAAAAAGAAATTTGGGACCAATGCTGAAGCGGAAGTCGTCGAAGACGGCCGCGGGAATATAGAAGTCTATCTGCTTAAAACGGTTGTTGAGGACGTGGAAAACGAGGGATCGGAGATTTCCATAGCTGACGCCAAGCAATTTCTCAAGAAACCAAAGCTGGGCGATCAGGTTCGAATCAGCGTGCCGTTCGAAGCGTTTGGGCGAAATGCCATCCAGATAACCAAGCAGATTCTCACCCAGAAGATACGCGAGTTCGAGAGGGACCGGACTTACGAGGAGTACAAGGATCGGGTGGGTGAGGTCGTTTCCGGGACGGTCCAACAGATCGATAGGAACAACATTCTCGTGAATCTCGGAAACGCCGAAGCAACGATTCCGAGAAAGGAACAGATCCGCCGCGAGCGGTACAATCAAGGATCTTCCATTCGGGCGTGCATCACCAAAGTGGACAAGGACGCGAAGGGATCAATGATCACTCTTTCGCGGACAAGCCCCGAGTTTCTCAAGAAGCTGTTCAGCCATGAGGTTCCTGAGATATACGAGGGGCTAATCGAGATAAAGAGCGTAGCGAGAGAGGCCGGTGGGCGGTCAAAAATAGCCGTGTATTCGAGAGATGAGAGGGTCGACGCCGTCGGCGCTTGTGTGGGAATGAAAGGATCGAGAGTTCAAGCGGTAGTGAACGAGCTGAGCGGCGAGCGCATCGATATCGTTCCTTGGAGTGAAGACATTTCTGCATTCGTATCCCGAGCGCTTTCACCGGCGAAGATCTCTGGAGTCCGTGTTGATTCCGATAACAAAACAGTTCTCGTAATCGTTGAAGAGGATCAACTTTCACTTGCCATTGGCAAGGAAGGCCAGAACGTCCGGCTGGCGTCAAAGCTCACCGGGTGGCAGATCGAGCTGGTATCTTCAAGAGAGCTCGAGCAGCGTGAGCGTCTCCAGGAGCATCTTATCATGGCTATCGAGGACATGGTCGGGGTTACAGCCAAGATGGCAGAGAAGCTCAAAGTCATCGGAATCCACACGGTTCAGAAGCTGATGAGCACACCTGCCGAAGAGATTCTTGCTATACCGGGTGTCGGTGCGAAGACAGCTGAAAAGCTCCTTGCAACGGGTGAAAAAACCATGAACGAGCTGAACAAAGCGCTCGAGGAGTTGATTCAGAAAGAGAACGAGGAAAGGGAAATCGCAAGAAAAGAAGAAAAGCCGTTGTTCGATGAGAGCATCCTCGAAAGCGAGGAACCAACCGAGAAGAAAGAAGAACTTCCGCCGGAAGCGCCTCTCACCGAGGAAACGCTTTTCAAGGAAGCTCCTGCGGATTCGGAGGAAGCCGAGGAAACGAGCACGGACGCTGCGGAATCGGCTGAAACCGGATCGGACGAGAAAGTCGAGGAGTCTTCTCAATAGAAGCAATTCCTCTAGAAATATCGGCGGAGATATAGTTTATAGAGACATGATGGGTTTATATCAAATGATGGGGGTGAATGCGATTTGGCAAAAATGAGAGTCTATGAGCTCGCGAAAAAATTAGAAGTAACCAGCGAGGCCATTATTGAGGTGCTCGAAAAGGCCGGCATTCCCGCCAAGAGCCACATGAGTGGAATGGACGAGAAAGCCGTTGAGCTGGTGCAGTCGCATTTCAAAGTCCCGAAGCAACCGGCCAAAAGGCGGGTCAAGGCCAAGGTCTCCGCAGCAGCCAAACCGGCGAAGGCCAAAGGAAAGCCCGAAACAAAACGCGCTGAGGTTGAGCAGAAACGCAAAGCGGCAAAAAGCGCCAAACCTAAATCGGTGAAAAAAACCGCGAAGAAAGGCGCTAAGGCAAGGCCCCCTGCAAAGGATGCCGCGAAAGCGGCTGCGCCGCTTCCGGAGAAGGTTGCTAAAAAAGTGAAGGGCAAGCCGAAACCTCCCACCGAAAAACGCGCGGTTCCGCCTCCACGCGCACCGGAACGAATGCCTGAGCGCCCGGAAGTTCGGAAGCCCAAGCTGCCCAAGAAACGACCCCCAGCCGACATCGAGGCGCAGCAAAAAGCCGTGAGGGAAAGCGTCCGGAGGACTCTGGCAAAACTTGAGGTGACACGGCGGACAAGGAGGCGAAAGGCGAAGCTGAGAGAAGAGGCGCCGGAGGAGAAAGCCCCGATAAAAGTCCGCGACAATGCTTCGGTGCACGAGTTGGCCACCGCTCTAGGAATGGAAATCGAGCAGATCCTCGATAGGTGCACTGAGCTGGGAGTCAAGGCAACGGTCAACCAGAACCTCAATCGAGAGGTGATAGAAATCATCGCCGAAGATCTCGACAGGTCTTTGGAGTTCGAAACCGAATATGGGGAAAGCCAGCTTGCAGAAGTTATTAGAATCGATCCGGCAAAGCTCAAACCCCGGGCCCCAATCGTAACGATCATGGGTCATGTCGATCATGGGAAAACTTCGATCCTGGACTATATCCGCAGGACCAATGTGGTAGCCAGTGAGGCAGGCGGCATTACCCAGCACATCGGTGCTTACGAAGTCGAATGGGGAACGGGAAAGATCACATTCATCGATACTCCCGGTCACGAAGCGTTTACCGCAATGAGGGCTCGAGGTGCAAAGGTTACCGATATTGTTGTGCTCGTCGTCGCTGCCGATGATGGAGTGATGCCGCAAACCAAGGAAGCAATCAACCATACCAATGCGGCGGAAGTACCGATGATCGTCGCGATAAACAAGATCGACCTTCCAGCGGCCAATCCATATCAAGTGAAACAGCAGCTGGCGAACCAAGGTGTTGTAGTGGAGAGTTTCGGCGGCGATATCGTTGACGTGGATGTTTCCGCAAAGACTGGTGAGGGCATCGACAAGCTTCTCGAGATGATCCTGTTGCAGGGCGAAATGATGGAACTCAAAGCCGATCCGGAGGCGCCCTGTCAAAGCATTGTCGTCGAGGTGAAAAAGGAAGAGGAGCGCGGTATCCTCTGCACGGTTCTAGTAAAACATGGGACCCTCCGGATTGGAGACGCGTTTGTCACCGGAATGCATCATGGGAAGGTGAGGGCCCTCCTCGATCACCGCGGGAAAGCCATCCGAGGAGCGTCACCCTCCACCCCAGTACTCGTGCTGGGGTGCAACGGTCTGCCTGAAGCTGGAGACTCCTTTATCGTTGTGAATGACGAGCGCACAGCAAAGGAGATCAGTTTAAAGCGCCTGGAAGCCTGTAAGGATAGAGAGCGCCAGGCTCCTAGAAAGCTGACTCTAGAAGAACTGTATTCTCAGATTCAGGTGGGGGAGCTCAAGGAGTTGAATCTCCTTGTGAAGGGGGATACGAACGGGTCCGTTGAAGCGCTCACCGACAACCTGCCGCAGCTATCGAGCGATGAAGTGAAGGTTAAGGTGATCCACTCGGGGGTGGGTTCTGTTACGGAGTCGGATGTGCTCCTTGCGGCCAGCACAAACGCCGTGGTCATTGGCTTCAATGTGAAGGTTTCGCCCAAGGTACAAGATATCGCAGAGAAAGAAAAAGTAGAGATCAAGAGTTACAACGTGATCTACGAGTGTCTGAGGGAAATCGATGATGCAATGAAGGGATTGCTGGAGCCCGAGAGAGTGGAGAAGATCTTGGGTCGGGCAGAAGTAAGAAAAGTGTTCAAAATATCCAGAATTGGGACCATCGCGGGTTCATTCGTCATGGAGGGATCTATTATCAGGAATGCGATGGTGCGGGTTTTGAGGGGAGATGAAGCGATTTTCGACGGGAAGATATCCTCCCTAAAACGGTTCCAGGATGATATGAGAGAGGTTCAGAAAGACTTTGAATGCGGAATCGGGATAGCCGGCTTCACCGACTTCCAGGAGGGAGACGTACTCGAAGCTTACGTCATCGAGGAAAAAGAAAGAGTGCTGTAGTTCTCTAAAGCACTCTCTCATGGCAAATCCCCAACGATGGTCCTGAAGCTTATTACAATAGACCTTCTCATTCCCTGCTGCTCCTCTTTGAAAGAAAAAAGGTACGTTCTCAACGGCCTCAAAACGAAGCTGCGCCGCCGGTTCAATGTGAGCGTTTCGGAAGTTGATTTTCAAGACAAGTGGCAGCGATGCAAGCTGGCCGTTGCGACAGTAGGGGCGGATAGGAGCATCGTGGATTCCGGGTGCGACAAAGCATTGAAGCTAATCGAGAACGACGGGAGGGTACAGGTCTTGGATTATTGCGAGGAAATTCGTTGATTTTTGCGGGGCAAGATATGACCAGATCTCATCGCAAGGAAAGATTGAACGAAAGCATCAAAGAGATTTTGAGCGAATTGCTGCTCACCGGTATCAAAGACCCGAGGATAGGATTGGTGACAATTACTTCCGTGAAGATCGCTCCTGACTTGCTGACAGCGAAGGTTTATTTTTCGGTAATGGGGAGCAGCGATGAAAAAGCTGAGACGCGAAAAGGATTGGAAAGTGCAAAAAGTTTTATGCGAAAAACGGTTTTCAGGGAATTAAAACTACGACAAGTACCGGAATTCAAATTCGTTTATGACGATTCGTTGGACAAAGCTATGGCGATTGAGGAGGCCCTGAAGGAGATCAAGGATCAAGATAAGGGGAAGGCTTGAGTCCTCCCATCACCCGTTTGACACGCTCTTCCGCTCAGCACGATTACCCGGCTTGAGAGTGTTCTGGTTTATTCCTCCGCGGCACAGGATGATTAGGCAAATCACACAGCGGTCCATCTGGTGTGGGCGCCGCGCACCAAACGGTCATGGAGAAACTTCAGCATAAACTCGTGGTCATCAATAAACACAAAGGTCCCAGCTCCTTCAATGTTGTGGAAGCGTTCCGTAAGGCTTCGCGCATTCGGAAGGTAGGGCACGCCGGCACTCTCGATCCGCTTGCGCGAGGCGTCCTCCTGTTGTGCACAGGAAGGGCAACACGTGCGGTTGAGCATTTCATGAACCTGGAAAAAACGTATGAGTTCGATGTCCACCTAGGAGTTGAAACCGACACGCTGGATGCCGAAGGCACCGTGGTGAGAGAGGTGCGATGTCCGCAATTGGATCCCGAAGAAATAGACCGTGTCGCAAAATCGTTTCTTGGTGAATATCAACTGAGTCCCCCGGCTTTTTCAGCGCTGAAGCGGGACGGACAACGCCTTTACGAATTGGCAAGGGCCGGAGAAAAGCCGGCAGTGGGGAGAAGGACGGTGACGATATACTCGCTGGACATCCTCGATATTCACCTTCCCATCACTAGACTTCGTTTGAATTGTTCGCGGGGAACCTATGTCAGGTCGCTTGCTAAAGATTTTGGTGAAAAACTCGGATTGCCATCTCATGTCGCCAGTCTAACGCGAACTCGGATTGGTCCTTTCTCTCTGGATAATGCATTTCTGGGGGAGAAGTTGTTCAATGGGGATATCTCTGGACTGGAAGGTATTGGGCTCGCAAAAGCCCTGGATTTTATGCCGGGCATCGTGCTGAAGGATAGTGCGAAGAAGGCTTTGTTATCCGGAATGCTCCCTGGAGAGAGGGACGTCGTTCGAACGATAGGGGATGTTGCCGGGGGCAAAACCCTCCGCATCCTTGACACCGACGGCGAGTTGGTTGCCGTTGGGAAAAGGGTTGAAGGGAAACGGAAAAAGCTCTTTTGGGTAGATACTTATCGTCTGTTCACCAGTGGGGATAATTGATGGGATTGGAACAGGATTTCAGAGTTGCCTTTTCGATGGAAGATCTGATCTCGATGAAGCCCCGGAAGACTGCCGTTACTCTCGGTGTTTTCGACGGTGTGCACCGGGGGCATCACCGCATCATCGAATCCCTCATCCAGTGCCGTGCAAGCGGCAAGGCAAAGAGCTGCTATTTGATCACTTTCGATCCCCATCCGCTGGTTGTGACCCATTCGAGGATCACCCCACCGATTCTGACAACGATCGATGAGCGCATCGACCTCTTACGATCTTTTCCTCTAGATGGTGTTTTTGTGATCCAGTTCAATGAGGAGATCGCCAACACGGATTATCGCACCTTTCTCGACAAGTACCTTCTGAATGCACTCGATATGAAAGTAATCGTGCTCGGCTACGACTGCCGCTTCGGCAAGAACCGAGAAGGAACTCCGGAGAGGGTTCAAACCGAATCCAAAAAGCGGGGTTTCGATGTAAAGGTTGTCCCCCCCGTGGAAAAAGGCGGGGAAGTGATCTCGAGCACCCATATCCGGAACAAGCTTCTCGAAGGGGAACTCGAGCAGGCCAACGACCTTCTCGGACATCCCTACACAGTTTCGGGACAGGTCGTTCGAGGGCATGGGATGGGGCATTCGATTGGATTTCCAACGGCAAACCTTGCTATTGAGGATCCCCATAAGCTATGGCCTCCAAGAGGGGTGTATGCAGTGACGGTCAGGATAGGGAATCGGGAGCTGCACGGCATGATGAATATTGGCAGAGCGCCGACCCTCAAAGAGCTTCGAGACGGCGCAAGGGAGATAGAAGTGCATATCTTTAATTGGAAAGAGGATCTTTACGGCGAGAACATCATCGTTCGTTGCCATGCATTCCTGAGAAAAGAGCGATCCTTCCCCTCGGTTGAGGCTCTGGTAAAGCAACTCCAAAAGGATAAGATGAGAGCCCTCAGGATACTCCAAGTGGAGGCGTGCTGGGATTGAGGTAGGAATATTGTCGTAGCTAATTATTGCTTTACATAGGGGTTTTCCTGTGTTAGTTTGGTCTGGAGTTCGAGGTGGCTTGGGCTGACCCCCACCGTGGTGCCCAGGCTACAGCCATCGTGACGCGATTCCTTATAGAGGAGGTGAATTGACGATGGCACTATCGACGGATGACAAGAAAAAAATCATTGAGAAGTATCAATTACATGACAAAGATTCCGGCTCCCCTGAAGTTCAAATTGCCCTCCTAACGGAGCGCATCAGAATTTTGACCGAGCACTTTCAAAACCACCAGAAAGATCACGCTTCCAGGAGAGGTCTCTTAAAGCTCGTCGGTCGCAGGCGGAAGTTATTGGATTACTTAAAAAACAACAAGATCGAGCAGTATCGTGTACTAATAAAGCAGCTCAACCTGCGGAAGTAAGTCGCTTACCATCGATCGGTCATATCTCAACCTAAAATTGGCAGGTTTTAATGAAAAACGTATCTCAGATTATTAATGGACAAGCGATCTCAATTGAAACTGGAAGAATGGCAAAACAGGCGGATGGTTCCATTCTGATAAGGATGGGAGACACCGTTTTGCTCGTAACAGCTGTTGCTTCACAAAAACCCACAGACCTTGATTTCTTTCCCTTATACGTTGAGTATAGGGAGAAGCTCTATGCCGCAGGTAGGATCCCGGGCGGCTTTTTCAAACGAGAAGGGCGTCCGCATGATAAAGAAACCCTCATTGCCCGACTGATCGATCGGCCAATTCGCCCTCTGTTCGACAAGAACTTCAGGCATGAGGTCCAGGTTACCGCTCAGGTTCTGAGCTACGACGGCTCCAACCAACCCGATGTGCTCGGTATAACCGGAGCTTCCGCTGCGCTTGCCGTTTCCGAAATTCCATTTTCCAAGGTGATTTCCGGTGTTCGTATTGGCAAAGTGAACGGCCAGTTCATCGTCAATCCTCCTCTCGAACAAATCGAGCAAAGCGAACTGGATATCGTGGTCGCAGGTACGGATGATGCCGTGCTCATGGTGGAAGGTGGAGCGAATGAAGTGAGCGAAGCCGATTTCGTCGAGGCAATCGAACTGGCTCACGATAGCATAAAGAGGATAAACGCTCTTCAGCGCGAGCTGATCCAAGGTGTGGAAGTTCCTTCGAAGAAGGTTGTCGAGCCGCCGCCCGTCATAGAGGAACTGGATCGGGCCGTCGAAGAGCGATACTACGCACGCATTAAGAGTGTTTTGAGAATCCCCGGCAAACGAGAGCGACAAAACGCTTTCGAGGCAATCCGTGACGAAGCCATCAAGGAATATCAAGAAGCGTATCCCGAGGAAGAAAGATACATCTCAGCGGTTCTCGAAGAGATCGAGAGGAAAGAAGTGCGTCGGATGGTCCTAGAAGAAGGTGTGCGGATCGACGGCAGGGGGCCAAAGGACATCCGTCAGATCACTTGTGAAGTCGGTGTTCTTCCCCGAGCGCATGGTTCTGCATTGTTCACACGAGGCGAGACGCAAAGCCTCGTAGCCAGTACGCTAGGGACGGGCCAGGACGAGCAGATGCTGGATACGATCGAAGGGGAGAGCTGGAAACGTTATATGCTTCATTATAATTTTCCACCGTTCAGTGTAGGTGAAGTTGGATTCTTCCGGGGTCCCGGAAGGAGGGAGATCGGCCACGGTGCCCTTGCGGAGCGTGCGATCAAGCCGGTGATCCCAAGCGAGGAAGATTTCCCGTACACCATCCGTGTAGTCTCAGACATATTGGAATCGAACGGTTCGAGTTCGATGGCCACTGTCTGCGGGGGTAGTCTCGCTTTAATGGATGCAGGCGTGCCAATACCGAGGGCAGTCTCGGGAATCGCGATGGGTCTTATCATCGAAGACGACAAGGTCGAAATTCTTAGTGATATCCTCGGCGCGGAGGATCATCTCGGCGACATGGACTTCAAGGTCACGGGTACCCAGCAAGGTATTACCTCCTTCCAGATGGATGTGAAGGTCGAGGGTGTGACCATGGATATCCTCAAGCGCGCACTCGAGCAGGCCAGAGAGGGTAGGATGCATATCCTCGGCGAGATGGACAAAACGATCTCTCGACCCCGGGAAGAGATCTCCGTTTTCGCACCAAAGATTGTGATGCTGAAAGTTCCGGTCGACAAGATTCGCGAAATCATCGGGCCGGGGGGCAAAGTAATCAGGAGTATCCAAGAGGAAACAGGCGCAACTATCGAAGTCGAAGATGATGGCACAGTGAAGGTTGCTGCTGTGGACAAAGCCTCGAGTGACGCGGCCGTCAAACGGATCGAGGAGATCATAGAGGAACCGGAGATTGGAAAAGTCTATGATGGCGTGGTAAAGAGCATCCTGAACTTCGGCGCATTCGTCGAGATCCTTCCGGGCAAAGATGGCCTTCTCCACATCTCGGAGATTTCGTATCGAAGAATCGCCCGTGTGGAGGACGTTCTAAAAGTTGGAGATGTCATAAGAGTCAAAGTCATAGATATCAACGGCGATGGTAAGATCCGGCTGAGCAAGAAAGCGCTCGAAGACGGCCCGCCGCCTGATAGAGGGCGTAGAGAAAGAGATCCAAGAGAAAGAAATCATAGAAGCTCCCGCAGAAGGTGAGCAGCATCCCCGAGGGGGGATAGAGACCCACCGTATCCGCCGTGCTATCCTCAGTGAAGAAATTTCAAGCTTCAAACGGTATTACCGTATTGCACTCGAACAATCCGACTTCGAGGGCGTTCTGTGTCGGTGTGTGGACAAAAGTCGGCTCGCGGAACGAGAAAAATGGCGAAGAAGGTCTCTGCCATTTTCTCGAACATATGCTGTTCAAAGGCACTGCCAACCGGTCGGCCCTCAACATTTCACAGGAGATAGAGCGTGCAGGAGGTTCACTGGATGCGTTTACCACCAAGGAGCAAGTTTGTGTTTATGCACAGGTTCTCGAGAATCACGCCGAGCTGGCGTTTGACATTTTGGGCGATATGCTGACGCATTCCTGTTATGCCCCGGAACAAGTCGCACTTGAGAGACAGGTCGTGCTTGAGGAAATCCATGATGTAATGGATGCGCCGGATGACCTGATTCACGACCTGCTTGCAGCTGCTATTTTCCCCGATCACCCCCTCGGGCAACCGATTCTCGGGCGTCCCGAGACCGTCTCAAAATTTTCACGAGAGATGCTAGTCAGTTTCTCGCGGAGAGCGTTCAGGGCCGGTAACATACTTATAGCGGTGTTCGGTAACATCGATGGACGCCGGCTGAGACGGCTTTGTGAAACGCACTTCAACTTTCCCGATGGGCATGCGAAGCTGAAGTCGAGAAGGCCGGGCAAGTTTCTACCTGTTCGAAGGTTATATCGTCGCAACCTTCACCACCAGCACCTCTGTCTTGGCAGCCGCGCGTGTTCCTACCTCGATGAACGGCGCTACGCAATCATGGTTTTGACGACTTTATTAGGCGGAGGGATGAGTTCGCGGCTTTTCCAGCGCATCCGCGAAGAGATGGGTCTTGCTTACAATATCTTCACTTACGCAGAATATGCGAAGGACAGCGGTCTCATCGGAACATATCTTGCCGTGAATCCGAGCAAAGCGGCGAAAGCCGTGCAGTCTGTTCTCGGAGAATTCGATAAAGCTCGCAACGGTGATATCGGAAAAGAGGAGCTCCGGGATGTGAAAGAACAGCTCCGCGGCAAAATTCTCCTCGGCCTGGAAACATCAGCTGCAAAAATGATGCGGATGGCAAGAAACGAGATCTACTACGGCAGGCAGGTGAGCGAAAGGGAAATCATTGGAAAAATAAGCGCCGTCTCCATGGATGAACTTCATAATGCTGCCTCGGAGGTTCTTTCACCCGAGAATACGACCGTGATCAGCTTGGGTCCCACTGCTTCAGGCGTGCGGGTTGTGCGACGCTAGCGTTTTCGCGCCGAGTGCCTGCCGGTTCTTTTATCCATTTATGAGTTCGTGCTGGAAAGCCGCTCGGCTCCTCGTGAAACGCCCTCCTTATCCTTCAACGCGCGCTTCATGTGACCAATCGATGTTGGAGCGAAAATCCTGGCCCCTTGCCCGGAGTCAGATATTTTCGTAGTTGAACCGCCGCTCGCTGAGCTATGAAGAAGGGGCTGACGCAACGTCAGCCCTTCTCTTTAAAACACCAGATCGCTCCAAGGAAATGAGGCGCTACTCGAGGGGGAGCTCCGACAGGGGGAGATCGAATGCTTCGGCAACGCCGGGATGCGTTAGGGCTCCTTTGTACGTATTGAATCCTCTGGCCAGCGCGGGATCCCGTTTTGCTGCTTCAATCGGGCCGTGATCGGCAATGGAAAGCAAATACGGGAGCGTAACATTCGTAAGCGCCGCTGTGCTGGTGCGAGGGACTGCTCCGGGCATATTTGCCACGCAATAGTGCACGACACCATCGATTACGTATACTGGATCGGTATGCGTCGTCGGTCGGCTGGTTTCCGCGATACCGCCCTGATCGATGGAGACATCCACAAGAACCGATCCGGGTCTCATTGTCTTCAAGTGTTCGCGCTTGATAAGCTTGGGTGCTTTCGCCCCAGTAAGCAGAACGGCCCCGATAACGAGGTCTGCTTTGGCAAGTTCTGCTTCGATGTTTGCCGCGTTGCCGATAAGCGTAGTGAGCCCGCCGCGGTAGATGTCGTCGATGTAGCGGAGCTTGTTTGGATTGATATCCACGACGACTACGTTCGCGCCCATACCCGCTGCAATGCGGATTGCGTTTTGACCCGCCGTACCTGCTCCCAGGATGAGAACATTCGCCGGCGCCACTCCGCTGACACCGGAAAGCAGAATACCACTCCCGCCGTTTGGAGCTTCAAGCGCCCAGCTGCCCACCTGAACGGCCAAGCGCCCGGCGATTTCGCTCATGGGTACGAGCAGCGGCAGGGAACCATCATCCAGTTCGATCGTCTCATAGCCAATCGATGTGGTGCCTTTCGCGATGAGCATTTCTGTAATGTCTCGCACGGCTGCCAAGTGCAGATAAGTAAACAGGATAAGGTTGCTCCGGAGAAATTCGAATTCCTCGGTAAGCGGCTCTTTTACTTTTACCACCATGTCCGCAGTCTTCCAAACTTCGGCTGCGGTTCTCATCACCTTGGCACCTGCGGACTTGTACTCTTCGTCTGTGATGCCACTTCCGATACCTGCGGAAGCTTCGATTAGAACCTCGTGCCCGTGGATACGCGCAGCCCTGGCCCCTTCCGGGGTAATTGCCACACGGGCTTCATCTTTTTTGATCTCGCGAGGAACCCCGATAACCATTAGAACCTCCAGCATTTAATAGCTGAGACAGCTAGCAAGCAAAAGAATACGAATACGCGGGGAATAGCAACTAAGGTACTGAGTCCCCTCAACGCAGAGGGGGTGATACTACGTTCCGGAATTCTACCACTTCTTCACTCCGGGGTCAAAATGATTACAACTCCGGCGCTATTGCGTATACTATTCCCGGTCCCTAGAGCAAGGGGATTCGAATGCATAGCGACCCGGGCGCATCCCGGGCCGCAGCCCTCGTCATCAAATCGTTGGAGAGTGGGTATGACCGGCCTGATTATCATAGCGGGGCTCGTGGTTGGGTCATTGTACGCCTTATGGTGGCGAAAATACCGTTTCCCTCCCAGGGGGTATGCACAGGCGCTTTGCTACCACAAGATTTCCAAAAGGTTCTGTTTCGAGGGAACTTGGACGACTCCGGATAGGTTCTTCAGCCAGATAGACTTCCTCATCGACAGGGGGTACCGATTTATTGGGGAGGACGAGTTTCTCACCTCTATCGAAGCCGCAACGATCGGAGCAGAAAAAATGCTGCTCCTTACCTTCGATGACGGCTACACGGAGGTTTTTGATTATCTTCTCCCTGGATTGGAAAAGAGAACTATTCCCTTCCATGTATTTATCGTGACGGATTTTGCGGGACGGGAAAACGCGTGGGATCTCTCCCTGGGGCGCAGGCCCTTTCGCCATTTATCATGGAGGGAGGTGGAAGAGATGGCCGGGCGGGGAGCGTCGTTCGGGTCGCATGGAGCCACCCACCGGGATCTCACCCGCCTGCCCAACGAGGAGTGCGCCGTGGAGCTCGTCCGCTCCAAATCGGCCTTGGAGGACATCCTGAACGCTCCCGTGCGAAGCTTCTCGTATCCTTTCGGTCGTTACAACGATCGTATAAAAAAACTTGCTCGGGCGGTTGGCTATCAAGCAGCCTTCTCTCTATATCCTTCCCACCCGAACGAGGTTGTTGATCGATTCGCTTTGAGGCGGAATGGCGTGTATGTCATTGATACTCGCAGCTCGATTCTCCGGAAAATCGAACGACGCCCCTTCTCTTGGTTCGAAGAGATCAAATGCCGCACGATCAACGGGATTGCGGTCTTGACCCCTATCTTCAAGAATTCTTCCGCAAACCGGGATAGATGATTCCAAACCGTCGCTGGTGGTAGTAGCGCGAGAGGATAACGAGCGGCAGGAGGATCGCGATATAAACAGGCCAAAGAAGAACGGCTCCGAGTGTAACGATGAGGGTCGCTGCCTGCGCCTGCACCGAGCTCATTCTGCGATCTGTTGATTTCAGCGCATAAGCGGTGAATGGGAGAGTTGTTGCAGTGATGACGATGGCGAGTGTGGTGCTCCATGAGATCGCCGCAGCAACGGCGAATCCATGCAGGACGAGCGCGACAAGCTTCGAGGGGCCAATTCCAATGCGGACAGATGTTGAAATCTTTCCCGTCTCCCTGTCCCCTTCGACATCCAACACGGTCGTGTGGAGAAACGTCGCTGCTACGAGAAGCACGTAGGGGAGCGAGAGTTGAGCCGATTCCATAAGATCATTGAAGAAAAGGCCGTATCCCAGGATAAAGGCGATCCCTCCGAATCCCACGGCGTTCGCAAGGAGGTCGAGGAACGGCCTGGCGCAAAGGCGGAATGGTGGCAGCGAATAAGTCAACGACAGGATCAAAGCGGCAATTAGCGGGATTCGATGAGGCTCATCAAGCCGGCGGAACGTAAACGATGCCACGAGATAGAAACCCAGAGAGAGAACGAGAAGCGTTCTGACACCGAATATTCCTTGGGACAGATAAAAACACTTTCGGTTCCGCTCGTCCGACTCGCGGTCGAAAATTTGATTCAGAAGATAGGCAGTTATGAGAATCGCTGTAAGACAAATAAAAACCCTGGGTGATGGAAAGAGCGCTGCCGATTGCGAGCTCCGCCTGATCGCTTCTCCCGCTCCGATGAGATAAAGACTCCATGCCGGAATGAGAATGAGGGGACGCAGCACGAAAATATAATCGCAGATTCTCAAAAAAGTGCCGTCTTGCATTGGGGAATCCGGATGTTATGTCTATGAAAACAGCGAAAAGAAGCGTTAAAGAAGAGTATAGGCGTCCACGCCGGGAGTCAAATGGTATCTAAATGAGAACCTCTCCAAACGTTTTATAAATCCTTCGGTTACAAACTCCGATTCGGACAACATGGCGAGAGTCCGTGGGTAAGACCCGAACTCTGAACGGTATGCCTCGATGATGCAGCGAAGCTTCTCTTCCATGCGATGACGGGCGAGAGTCTCATCGTGCAGTGCGTCCTGGAGATGGTCTGCCTGGGGTTTCAGATACCGAAGGGATGTCTTGGCGCCAAAGAAAAGCGATGACGAAAAAAGAAGGAACACGAAGCCTGTTGCGATAAAACGTCTTGGCATCCTCCTTAATTGTCTTATAGTGCGTGATTCTGCAGCTGGCTTTGCCGTCGCGACAAGCCGATCGCCCTTTGTGTCGATGAGCTCTTTTTCCTTCAAATGCTTCAGCGCCTCGTAGGTCTCAAAAGAGGACATTTTCCCTTGAGAAATCAGGTAGTTAAGCGTGCGTTCTTCAGAGAGCAGGTCAAGAATAGTTTTTTCATTCGGTGCCAAATCTTCCGGGGCTTCCTTATCCGTGCGGAGGATAACCATTGAAGGATCCGGGAATACTTTGAGCATCTCGGGAAACTCATCGATCCGTCGCATACTTTCCATGAGCATTCCCTCGATACCGAATTCTCCCCAGGTTTTCAAGCCATCGAGGATTTCTTGGCTGGGGATAAACTTATAGCTGCACTGCTCCCAGGTCAGAATCTCATGCACCGCTTCCTGGATTTGATTGCGGTAGTGCCTGCGCATTTCCTCTTCGGTCAAGAAGTTTTCGGAAACGATGACCTCCGTCATGTCGAGCTTGGATTTCGCGCTGATGTCCATGATGCGCATGAGGTCCGCTTGTGAGAGGATTCCATAACGTGTAAAGTAGTCCTTCAGTGGGTCGCTGCTCCTGCGGCGACGGTCTCTTGTCGAGACGAGGCTCCCACCCTTGAAGAAGATCACCATCGACCGGTCTTCGCTGTTCACCGAGAGCATGCCGGATTTTTGCTGCACTGCGATGAGCTGAAAGATCTCTGACAATCCAAATGCTGTTAAGTTACCTTCTAGAGCCATACCTTACTCATCCTCCGGGCGTTGTTAAGCCACTGCATCACCGGCCATGTCTTCGACGCTCTGCTCTTTCGATTTGCCCCTCGCTCCGGAGATTCTGAAGCTTCGGCTGTCGAAGGTCCGCTTGGGGAAAATCGAGAACGCATAAGTAAGGGCGATGGCCGATGCAGAGAGTATTGTTTTCCAAATTGGTATCTGGGTAGTGATCGATGTCCAGTCTTTGATGATCATACCCTTCGACCACAAGAAAATCATCGCAAGCGAGAAGAAGAAGGCAAGCACAGCGCCTCTGAGAATTCGTCCAAAGTATATGTCGCGAATGCCGGGGAGCCACGGTGTGAGGAGACGGGTAGATTTTCTCCTTTTCACGATGACCGACTGACGCCTCTGCCTCAGCAACGCTTCGACAACCTTTTCGGAGAACACTCCTTCGATCGCTTCTGCACAGCTCTTGCAGTAGGCCCCCCCTCGCTCGTCGTTGCAGCATTCCGTGCAGGTAAGCTCTCCGCAGTTCGAACATTGGAAGGTAAGTTTGCGTCGGCCGATGACTCTATATATGGAAAATGCAAAAATGAACGCAATTATCAGGATCCAGGCGCTTGTCCTCAATGAGAATCGCGTAAGGGGCAGCAGCACATTCCCAAGATCTCCCTTTGCGTATGTCTTCCCTTCGTTACGCGATATTCGCCACAGATCTCCGGTCGAAAATGTCTTTGGGTAGACGGGAAAGTGCTTGAGAGCACTCGATGCATACGATTGCTTTATCTTCTCTATGCCCGAAGCGGATGCTCGCCTGAGAGCTCTCGAAGATTCTCCCAGGAGTAGTGTCTTTATGTAGGCTTGGGCGAGATTGTACTGGCAAATCGCATCAAGTGAATCCAGAGAAGCGGCCTTCGTGTATCCTTCGAGCGCTTTGTTGTAATCCTCCTGGAGATAGTACACATTGCCGAGATTCACATAGGCCATCATGTTTTTCGGGTCGTTCGAAATCGCCCGCAGAAAGTGCGTCGCGGCAGGCAAAAACTGTTCGGATCGGAGATGAAGAAGCCCCAGTGCGAGATCCTTTTCTGTTGCGAGAGAGCCTTCTGGCGATATTTCGATTGCTGTGATCAACCGCTGATCCCCGTGAGACTCATTGGCCGCAGCAATCCGGGAGGTGAGGGAGGATGGATCGGAAAGCGGCGCCAGAGGTTTGAGTTGATCCGAGAAGAATCCCAGGGCCACGAATGGCAACAACATGAAAATGGCCAGCAGCCGTTCCCGCTTCCACATAAAGCCCCAACAGAGCAGGATCATCATGGCCAGCGCCGTGATAAAGCCCGGCAGAAGCACGAATGGGATGAGCAGTATCATGTATGCCGATAATCCCGGCATCGATGTGCTGAAGCGTTTGGACAAAGCTTCCCTGAGCCTGTGGGCGGCGAAGGGGAGGTATTTGATCAGAAAAGCGACACATATGATGGAGGCGAGAAGCGAAGCGATGAACAGAAGAAAGAGAATCGCATTGACCACAATCATTCTCTGGTAATGGAATTTCGTCAACAGCGTAATGATCGCTTTCGAGAAATAATAAAACGTGTCGCTGCTGAACTGTTTGGCTTTTATTTTAGTGAGGGTGAAATACGGATCGGCGTAATTAGGATCCAGTTCTAGCGTTTCCATCAGCAGTGCTTCCGCCCGTTGGCTGTCCCCGGAACGCAGCGCCTTCAATGCTTTCTGGTGGGTTAGCTGAGCGAGCAGAGGTAGCGTTTGGGCGCCCCTATAAACCTGCCCGTTGTAGGGTGAGGCATATGTGTCCGCCGGTGTGCCGTTGCTCCCGAGCGCCGTATTAATGATTGGCGTCAAGAGGAGGATCGTGCAAAATGCAAGTCCCTTAAAGACGATGCTATTCAAAAAGGTAAACTCCTACAGTCAAGAGGGTTTCGTTCAAAGCGGTCGCCCCGTGTAAGCCCCAGAGATAAATATGGTTACGCAGAATTGCGGGCAAGAATCGTGCCTAAAAACGCTGTTGACCAGTATTGCTCCGTAGAAGATTTTGAGTGGCTTCCAGTTTTTTGCGTGTTATAAAAAGATGGAGTATCCAAACATTTCGAGAAGTGTGGTGTGATCCAATGAAGCACGTTTACATCAACGAGATTGCCTCCCACGTCGGGGAAACCATCCTTCTCCGCGGCTGGATTTATAATCTCCGCTCGAGCGGTAAGATCAAGTTCTTGATATTTCGCGATGGAACCGGCTTCCTCCAATGCGTTGCCGGCAAAGCGGATGTCTCAGGCGAAGATTTCGAATTGATCTCCACCGTCGCGCAGGAGTCGAGCGTGGAAATCACCGGAAAAGTCCGAGAGGATAAGCGTGCCCCAGGCGGATTCGAACTCGTCCTGTCGGGCGTTCGTCTGATCGCAGGTTCTGAGAATTATCCGATAACACCAAAGGAACACGGGTCGAGTTTTCTCCTTGATATAAGACACTTGTGGCTTAGAAGCCGCAGGCAGCACGTTGTCATGAAGGTGCGTCACCATGCCATTTCTGCAATCCGGGATTTCCTGAACAACAGGGGATTTCTGTGCCTCGATACCCCGATATTTACTCCCAACGTGTGCGAGGGGACGAGCACTCTATTCGAGACGGACTACTTCGGCGATAAAGCTTACCTGAGTCAAAGCGGTCAACTTTACAACGAGGCGACCGCTGCCGCATTCGGTAGAGTCTACTGTTTTGGTCCCACGTTCCGGGCCGAGAAATCCAAGACCCGGCGCCATCTCACGGAGTTCTGGATGGTGGAACCGGAGGTGGCATTCGCGACATTGGAAGATATCATCGATCTAGCCGAGGAGTTTTTCGAATACATCGTCCTTCGATGCGTCGAATCGTGCGGTCAAGAGTTGAGCGATGTTCTAGAGCGGGATATTTCCAAACTCGAAGCGGTCAAGCGGCCATTCGTAAGACTTCATTACGATGATGCCGTAGACCTCCTGAAACAAAAGGGCGTCGACTTTGAATGGGGAAACGACTTCGGCGGCGGGGATGAAACAATTTTAGGTGAAGCTTTCGACAAGCCGCTCCTGGTTCATCACTATCCCACGCGGGTGAAAGCCTTCTATATGGAGCGAGATCCGGAGGATCCTGAATATTGTCTGTCCGTTGATATGCTCGCACCTGAAGGTTACGGCGAGATGATCGGGGGCGGACAGCGGATTCACGATCTCGATCAGCTTCAAAAACGGATACGCGAGCACGACCTCCCGGAGGAAGCGTTTCGCTGGTACTCAGACTTGAGACGCTACGGGTCGGTGCCACATTCGGGTTTCGGACTCGGGCTCGAGAGAACGGTATCCTATATCTGCGGACTCAAGCATCTTCGGGAAGCGATACCGTTTCCCAGGCTGCTCAATCGGCTGAGCCCATAGCAGGGTTCGTTGGCCTCAATGCGTCAAGAATCCACTTCAACTTCAACTCCAAGCAGCGCGCTGCTATCAGCGGCTGGATTTCGAACCCGTGATGCGAGTTGACGGTATGTTGCTTTTTTGCTAATTTGAACTTACATTTGGCGCAAGAGCAAATCGCTGCAAGACCTCATCCGAGATCGATCCCAGCGGTCAAGGAATCGACCTTCACCGAGTTTTCTCAGTCCGTTTCAGAGGATTCGAAAACATTTCACTCGAAAGATTAACCGATGACAACAACTACAAAATCCAAGATCGTTACTCTCTTTGTGATTTTACTCGTTGCTGGCGGATTGGCTCCTTCAGGTGCCGTTCAGGACGAGCGGGCGGATGAAGTTTTTTCTTTCGCCAACCAGCTCATGAGGGACCGGCTCTTCGAAGCGGCTGCCCAGCAATTCCTCAAATTCGCCACCGGAAATCCCAGAGATCCCAGGGCTCCGGAAGCGCTGGAAAAAGCCGCGATGTGTTTGTCGCGGTCAGATTCGGATGACGAAGCGATCAAAGTGCTCGAGACCTTGATCGATACCTACGCGGCCAGCGCGGATCTCTGCGCGCCAAAAGTTCGGTTGGGACGATTATACTACAATAAAAAGCGGTACACCGACGCGGACCGGGTGTACAGCGATGTCATTGCATTGATGCCCGATTGCCCGCTGTATCCAGATGCGCTTCTCGGAAAAGGGGAAGCGCTGATCCCGCTCGAAAAGTACAACGCCGCAGTCGATCTGTTTTCTGTCATTGTTACTCGCCATCTGGATAGCAAGATCGCCCCGCGTGCATTCTTCGACTTGGCCTTTTGCCAGCAGAGGCTCGGCAGAGATTCGGAAGCCCTGGAAACGTATTCGGCTATGGTCCGGACGTTTCCAAAGGATCCGCTCAGCGCCTTTGCATCGATCGAAGCGGCCGAAATGCGAGTGTCCGCACGTGATAGTCTCGCCGCCGTCGATCATTACTCCGCAGCGAGAAAGTTCAGGGAAAAGGCGATTTTTGTGCCGGCCACATTGAAAGGGGCTGTAATCCTCGAACAAATAGGTGACCATGAAAGGGCGCTCGCATGGTACCGGGAGCTGCTCGATCTGGATAACTTTGGGGATACCGATACGGATCCTGCGACAGTTTACGGCGCCGCCGCACGTGCGGCTTATTATGCGGGGGATTACGAGTCGGTATTCGATTTTTCGAAGCAATATACTCAGCGGTTCGAAGGCTCATTCTCACCCGAAATAACGTATTACAAGGCGCTGGCTGAGTTGAGGCGGGCCGATTTCACCCGAGCGCTGGAAGATGCCGGAACCCTCGATGCTCGCGCAGCTGGAAGCAAATGGGCGTTAGAAGCTGCACGAGTTCGCGGCGAAGCGCTGATCGGCGCGCAGCGGCCCCGCGAAGCGATAAGCGAGCTGAGACGTTTCGTTTCTTCGACGCCGGACAGCTCAGCCAAATGCGACGCCTTGGAAATGATAGCAGATGCTCTCATGACCAGCCTTGGGGATACGGCGTCGGCGCTGGATGCAATGCAGGAAAAGCTCGAAGTGGAGAAAAATCGGCATCCACTCTACATGCTTCGAACTGGGCGGGCATTCGAGAGTGCCCGCAGGTATAGAGAGGCAGGAAGGTTATACGAAGAAATCGTAGATGGCTTCCCGCTCTCCAAAGAAGCGGAGGCAGCGGAACGACGCCTTACGTTTCTCAGGGAATTTACCCTGCTCGATCCCCAAACGGCGCTGGCGTTATTTGCCGATGTGGCCTATGAAATCACGTCGATGGAGGACAACGCTGCGAGGCTGAAGCTGGCTGAAACCCGGTTGAACATTGCCAAGGATCCCAACGGCGCGTTGGAAATTCTATCGAAGATCAAATCGTCTTTGAGAAGCTCATCCCTCCGTCCCAAAGCGCTCTACGTCGAGGGTGCCTGTCACGCAAGCCTCGCCAGGAAAGCGAGCCTCCTTGGTCAAAACGAGCAGGCCGGAACCGCTCTTGAAATGGCACTCGATTGCTGGGGCGAGCTGACGGGCCAGCACGCCGCGTCCGAGTGGTCTGCCAAAGCTGCAGCCGATCGAGTCCTCCTCAGCGCGGAGGTGAGCGGTGAGGTGGATACTGCGGCCGTATTCCAAACTCTTTCACGATACCCTAAACTTGCAGATCGGTCCTCGCTCCTCGAACTCCTGGGTGATTATTATTCCCAAAAGGGCACAAAATCCGATGCTAAAAGGGCGCTTGCGTATTACCAGCAAGCCCTCACCCTGAGTGGCGAAGACGATTCGGCCGAACTCGAGCTCAAAGTTGCTGAAGCACTCTCTGCTGAAGGAAGGGACACCGATGCGTGGGAGATATTCGGGAAACTTGTGACGCATGATCGCAAGCGCATTCGTATTCAAGCCGCTTATGGAGCTGGAAAGACGCTTCGCAGTCTAAGGCGGTACGAAGAAGCGCTGAGCCATTTCCGGAATGTCGGAGGGGAAGCCGGTGGCCACTTCAAGGCCAAGGCGCTCTTGCAGGCGGCGGATTGTCAATACTTGATGAAGCAGTACAACGAAGCGCTCCTTGCGTATCGCCAGGTGGAGACAATAGCAACCGATCCAGGGTTGAGGTGGGAACTAACGTTTAGGATCGGTCTGTGCCAGAGGCGTCTCGGTCGACTGCGCGAAGCGCTGCAGGCAATGGAAAATTGCATTGATGCACAGCGCGGAGGACAGCTCCGCAGCCGGGCTTTTATGCAGGGGGTGCAGATCGCGAGGGAACTTGGTGATTCGAAGACCGAACGTCGCCTTCTGTCGTTGTTCATAAAAGAGTTTCGCGAAGGGGATGCAGCTCTCGCCGCAAGCAGGCAGCTCGTGAGACTGCACTTGCGCGTCAATGAGCCATCGGCAGGACTCGCCCTGGCTCGCGATCTTGTGCAAGGCCGAGACAAGCCCGAGGACGAGGATGTTGCTTTGTACATCATGGCCCTTTATCGCGGCGGAGAGGTCCAGGATGCTAAATCACGACGCACCGCGCTCGCAAAAAAGCTGGGAGCAAGCGCGCCATTATTGAGAGAAATCGCCGTTGAAGAGGCCAAATATTATTACGGCGAAAAGGATTTTGTGAACGCAGCCACAGCTGTGGCTGGCCTCACGCAAAGCTGCCCGGGAGACAGCGTTTGCGAGGAAGGACTATACCTCTACAGCGTGAGCCTCATCGCTCAAGACAAAGTGGAGGAGGGAACACGCCAAGCCCAGCGGTTTTTCGAGAGATATCCTCTATCGAATTTGGTCCCGCCGCTTCACCTGAAGCTGGGGAACATGCTATCGACCAAGTTCAAGCGTCACAACGAAGCGCTCACGCACTATCGAGAAGCGGCGAATGCAGCAAAGGACAGCGCCGTGGTATTCAATGCGCTGAAGCATCTCGCTATAGCTTTTCAAACTCTCTCGAGGTGGGGAGAGGCCGGGAAGGCTTGGGCCGAGGTGATCGAGCGTTTTCCAAACTCCTCCTATGCCCCGGAAGCGTCTCTCAACGCTGCCAGGTGCAAGATGGAATCCGGCGATTATGTCGGAGCCATTGGTGCTTACGAAAGAGCGCTCCCGCTGCTTGATGGAGAAGATCGAGCGAGGGCATATTACTGGACGGGCATCTGCCATCAAACCCTGGGTGACTTTCAAGCAGCGATAGTCGAATATCTCAAGGTCCCCTATCTCCTACCCAGCCAGGCAATGTGGGCCGTTACGGCCCAGCTCAAAGCCGCTGAGTGCTACACGTCCGTTGGCAGGTACCAAGCGGCGCGGGAGATCTACACCAGCGTTATCGAACGGTTCGGGGCGAGCAGCAACTGGGGCAAGGTCGCCCAAAAAGCCCTGGCCGATCTGGAGAGCGCGAAACCTGAAGGGGAAAAGGGTGGTGGAGAAGGATGAGAAAACTCGGGGATCTTGTGATCCGAGGTGCGCGCGAGCACAATCTCAAAGACATTAACCTGACCCTTCCCCGGAACCGGCTGATCGTGATTACGGGACTCAGCGGTTCGGGAAAATCCTCGCTTGCTTTCGATACCATTTACGCAGAGGGACAGCGGCGATATGTTGAGAGCCTGAGCAGCTATGCAAGGCAGTTCCTGGGGCAAATGGAAAAGCCCGACGTCGATAGGATCGAAGGCCTTTCCCCCGCGATATCCATCGAGCAAAAAACAAGTTCAAGAAATCCGCGGTCCACCGTGGGGACGATGACCGAGATTTACGATTATATCCGTCTCTTATTCGCTCGTGTTGGTGTTCCTCACTGTTACGAGTGCGGTCGTGTGATCTCCCAACAGAGCACTGCCCAGATCGCAGAGCGGCTCCTCTCTCTGCCGGAAAGGAGCCGTGTGGAAATCCTCTCTCCGGTGGTGCGGGGGCGAAAGGGGGAGCACCGGAAGCTCTTCGAGACGGTACAGAAAGAAGGTTTTGTCCGGGTGCGCGTGAATGGTGAGATCTTTGACGCATCGAATCCGCCAAAGCTGAACAAGCAGAAGAAACATAACATCGAAATCGTCGTGGACCGCCTGAGCGTTTCTCCCAAGCACGCCAGAAGGATCGCCGATTCGCTCGAAACGGCGAGTCGTTTTTCGGATGGGCTGATCATGGTCAGCTTATCCGGTAAAGAAGAGATCCTCTTCAGCAGGAAATTCGCCTGTCCATATTGCGATGTGAGCTTCGGAGAGCTTTCCCCGAGGATGTTTTCGTTTAACTCTCCATACGGTGCATGCGAGGACTGTGGCGGCCTAGGTACCAGAATGGAATTCAATCTGGAGCTTATCGTCCCCGACAAGACAGTGCCGCTCCGTGAAGGGGGGATCGTGCCGCTGGGTAAGCTCAAGGGTGAGTGGGGGCGAAACCAGTTGGAAGCGTTGGGAAACTTGTACGGATTCGACCTCGACTACTCTTTTGAAAAACTCAACCAGCGTTCGAAAGAAGCGATCCTTCACGGAACGGACCGCGAAATCACCGTGCTGCTCGATTTCGAAAGGGTCAAAGGAGAGTATCGCACGAAGTACGAGGGAATCATCCCCTGGTTGAAACGTCGATACCGGCAGACATCATCTGAGGGCGTTCGGAAATGGATCGAATCGTTTATGAGCGTTGAAAATTGTGCGTCTTGCGGAGGTTCGAGATTGAAGCCGGAGAGCCTTGCCGTGCGCATCGGAGGAATGAACATCGCTGATTTATGCCGGATGAGCGTCCAGCGCGCCATGGAAACGGTATCGGAGCTCGAATTGGATGGCAATGAGAAGTTAGTTGGCGAACCCGTGCTCAAAGAAATCACCCAGCGGCTCAAATTCCTCGTTGATGTCGGGTTGAGCTACCTGTCTCTGGATAGGAGCGCTGTAACGCTTGCCGGAGGTGAAGCCCAGCGGCTGAGGCTCGCCACTCAGATCGGCTCGAGACTGATGGGAGTGCTGTACATCCTCGACGAGCCAAGCATCGGCCTCCATCACAAGGACAACACCAAATTGATCAGAACTCTCAAAGAGCTCCGCGACATCGGAAACACAGTGATCGTGATCGAGCACGATCGCGAGACGATTCTCTCCGCGGATTATATCGTAGATCTCGGTCCTGGTGCGGGTCTGGAGGGCGGTGATGTTGTAGCGGCCGGAACGCCATTGGAGGTCATGAGCGAGCCTCGAAGTGCGACGGGCAGGTACCTTTGCCTCGAGCCGCCCGAGATAAAGCCGGTAGCTCTCAAAAGGGGAGGCGGCAAATGGCTCGTTGTCAAAGGCGCATCAGAAAATAATCTCAAGCATATCGACGTCGCGTTTCCTCTGGGTCTCTTCAACTGCGTAACGGGTGTGAGCGGTTCCGGAAAGAGTACGCTAATCAATGACATTCTTTACAAAGCGCTCCACCGGAGGTTCTACGACAGCCACGATTTTCCTGGGGCCCACGAGGCCATCCTAGGTGCCGAATACATCGACAAAGTCATAGATATCGATCAATCGCCCATCGGAAGGACGCCTCGTTCCAATCCTGCGACATACACCGGTCTTTTTACACCGATAAGGAATCTTTTTTCTCAACTTCCCGAAAGCCGGATGAGGGGATACAAGGTGGGAAGGTTCAGCTTCAACGTTCCCGGCGGAAGATGCGAGAAATGTAGCGGAGATGGAGTGATAAAAGTCGAAATGCATTTTCTGCCCGATGTCTATGTGAAGTGCGAGGCATGCAAGGGGAAGCGATACAACCAGGAAACGCTCGAAGTGACGTTCAAAGGGCACAGCATTGCAGATGTCCTCGACATGAGCGTAGACGAGGCCCATGAGCTGTTCATCAACGTACCTGCAGTACGACGGAAATGCGCAACGCTTCTTTCCGTCGGCCTGGGGTACATAAAGCTCGGGCAACAGGCGACCACGCTGTCGGGCGGGGAAGCTCAGCGAGTAAAACTAGCCGCCGAGCTGTCCAAGCATGGAACCGGCAAAACCCTATACATCCTCGATGAACCAACGACGGGTCTGCACCACGAAGATGTCCAACTTCTCCTGGATGTATTGAATAAACTTGTGGATAAAGGGAATACGGTTATTGTGATCGAGCATAACCCGGATGTAATATTGGCGGCAGAACATATAATCGATCTCGGGCCCGAGGGTGGTGAGGCGGGCGGTGAACTCGTGGCCACGGGAACCCCCTATGAAATCATGCAATGCCCCGATTCCCACACGGGGGAGATGTTCCGCGAGCTCGCGAAACGGCGGTCTAACAGCACGTCGACGGCACGCCCGGGAGAATCGGATGTTTCGGATCCTGCGAAGAGATCGAGGGCGGGGGCGAAGTAGTCGTGCATGAGATGCGTAGCTGCAATGCAGCAACGGGGACTGCATCTCATAGGCAAACAGGGGGGCACTGATGGCGGAATATACCGGCGAGCTGAAGAAGACGCCTTTAGCTGCTGTTCATGAATCGCTCGGCGCGAAGATGGTTCCGTTTGCAGGATTTTTGATGCCGGTAAGATATTCGAGTATTCTCGACGAACATCGTGTGGTCCGTGAAAAAGTAGGGATCTTCGACGTCAGTCACATGGGCGAGATATTGATTTCAGGACGGCCTGCGAGAGAGTTCGTCAACACTGTTATCACGAATGATTGTTCGAAGCTGGATCCGGGTGGCGTCCAGTACACGGTGATGTGTCGCCCAAACGGAACCATCGTGGACGATCTGCTTGTCTCTGTGATCGAGGAAGATAAATTCCTGCTCGTCGTGAACGCCGCAAACAGGGAGAAAGATTTCGAGCATATCCAATCCCACCGGATCTCCAAAGCCCAGGTCG
Organism: Candidatus Latescibacterota bacterium; assembly: GCA_011772205.1. GTDB lineage: Bacteria > Krumholzibacteriota > Krumholzibacteriia > WVZY01 > WVZY01 > WVZY01. The sequence continues at coordinate 230,825 of WVZY01000008.1, read as the reverse complement.
AGGACATCAGCGATGCATATGCGCTTCTCGCGGTGCAGGGACCCTTTGCCCGCGAGGTCCTCGAAGCGTGCCCGATATTTGTCCCTGTTAGGCAAAAGCTGAACAGCATACCATACTACCGGCACTTCTGCTTTTCTTACAATGGTGCCAACATCATCGTTTCGCGGACGGGATACACGGGCGAACTCGGTTTTGAAGTATTTGTGCCTCCTGAGATGGCTCCCGCGTTTTGGGATGCGATCACCAGTGCAGGAAAGCCTTTTGGGATCGCTCCGGCGGGTTTAGCCGCAAGGGATACCCTCCGTTTCGAGGCGTCCTTTTGTTTGTACGGGCGGGAGCTGGATGACAAAACGACGCCCTATCAGGCTGGTCTCGGGTGGACTGTGAAAATCCGCAAACCGTATTTTGTCGGCAAAGAAGCACTCAAAGAAGAAAAAAAGCTGGGACCCACAAAGACGCTAATAGGGCTCGAACTCGCGGGGAGATCGATTGGCCGGCAGGGATATGCTGTCTCAGCAGGAAATAAAGTGGTCGGCAACGTAACGAGTGGCAGTTTTTCACCAACCCTCAAGAAGAGTCTTTGCATGGCGTTCGTTGAAACCAAGGAAGCCAAAAAAGGGGATCGGTTCGAGGTGGAGATCAGGGGAAAGCGGGTGGAAGCGCGTAGAACCCCTCTGCCGTTCTATAAGAGTCGGGCGAAGTAAAGGAAAGGAGTCTGTCGATGGATGTCGATAAGATGCGCTTCAGCAAGGAGCACGAGTGGGTAGCAGCGGAAGGTTCGGACAAAATGGCGACGGTGGGTATCACCGAGTATGCCGCTGGAGAGCTGGGTGACATCGTGTATATCGAGCTTCCGGAAGAGGGAACAGAGGTTAAGTTCATGGAACCGATGGGTACGATAGAGGCCGTCAAAACGGTTGCCGATCTTTATGCCCCCATATCTGGAGCTGTCAAAGAAGTCAACAAGAAGCTGGAGGATGAGCCGGAGCTGACCAACCAGAGCCCGTATGGAGAGGGGTGGTTCATAAAAGTGGAAATGTCGGACCCTTCCGAGCTAGAGAAGCTAATGAGCCACGAGGAATACCAGGAGATGATAGGGAAAGAGTAGCGAATAGGAAGCAGCGATGCCGTACATTTATCACTCTGAGGACGAAATCAAACAAATGCTCGCTTTCTTGGGGATGCGTTCGGAGAAAGAGCTGTTCGAAAGAATCCCCGCGCAATACCTGGTCAAGGAATCCCTCCCGATTGATGAGGGTAAAACGGAAAGCGACACGCTGCGCTATTTCGATGGCTTGAGTGCAAAGAATGAACCAGCTTCTAGCTATGCGAGTTTTCTCGGTGGGGGTATCTACGACCACGAGATCCCTTCTGTGGTTGACCATCTCGCAGGCCGACCGGAATTTTACACCGCTTACACTCCATATCAACCGGAGGTCAGCCAGGGAACTCTCCAGATGATCTTCGAGTTTCAGACACTGATTTCGAGAATGGTCGGTCTTCCCGTTGCCAACGCGTCCATGTACGACGGCGCCACGGCGCTCGCTGAAGCGGCGCTGATGGCAGCCAAGATCACCGGAAGGAACACGATCCTGGTCCCCGACAGTGTGAATCCCCGTTATCGCGAAGTGCTGAAGACCTATTGTTGGGGGAAGAGCCTGAAGCTCGTATCGTTTCCTTTTTCCGAGACGGGACAAATCGAAGCGGAAGCGTTGAATCGGTCTCTGGATATCAGCGTTGCAGCTGTTGTGGTGCAGACCCCAAATTATTTTGGCGTCCTTGAAAAACCCTGGGAAGTTCGCGAGATGATGGAATCAGCCGGATCGCTTCTCATTTCGGTAGTCGATCCGATATCATTATCCCTTTTTCGCCCACCGGGAGACTATGGCGCAGACATTGCCGCAGGTGAAGGACAATGTCTGGGCAGCCCCCCAAGCTGCGGAGGTCCATTGCTGGGATTCATCGCTTCGAAGCAAGATTTCATACGAAATATGCCCGGTCGAATCGTAAGTCGCACCAAAGATGTCTCCGGCAAGGACGCCTACGTTCTCACGCTCCAAACCAGAGAGCAACATATCCGGCGCGAGAAAGCGACTTCCAACATATGCACGAACCAGGGTATGCTCGCTCTTCGAGCGACGATCCATCTCTCCGTTATCGGTGAAGAAGGATTTCAGCAAAAAGCCGCGATATGCTACCAAAAGGCGCATGGCCTTGCGGAAATGATTTCCGCATGCCCGGGTTATTCGATCAAATTCGAAGGTCCATTTTTCCGAGAATTTGTGGTGGAGTGCCCTGTGGATGCTGAGCACGTTGCGGCCAGGATGAAGGAATCAGGGATTCTCGCCGGGATCCCTCTTGGCAGCTACTTCGGTGATTGGGCGAAGAACTGCCTGCTGGTCGCGCTCACGGAGAAGAGAACGGATTCAGAGCTGGAAGCATATTGCGCGTTTTTGAAAAAAGGCTGAGGAGATTTCGGGAGATGGTAAAGACAATATTCGTCAAGAGTGAGAAGGGAAGGAAAGGCTATCGTTTTTCCAACAAGCCGATTGCGATACCCGAGTCTATTCCTGAAGAATACAGGAGAAAAGGGGGCGTTGGGCTTCCTGAAGTCAGCGAACCGCAAGTCGTCCGTCACTTTGTTGCACTGTCCACACTCAATCATCACGTCGATAGAGATCTCTACCCTTTGGGAAGCTGCACGATGAAATACAACCCAAAGGTGAACGAAGACGTGGCAGCTATGAAAGGATTCTCAGGGCTTCATCCCGAGCAGTCGTGCGAAGACTTGCAGGGTGCCCTGGAAGTCATTCACGTGCTGGAAAACAAGCTGTCGGCAATCACCGGCATGGAGGCCGTCTCCCTTCAAAGCGCTGCCGGTGCCCAAGGTGAGCTCTTGGGGATGTTCGTTGCAAGGAAGCACTTCGACGACCGGAAGGAGAGCCGCACGAAGGTCTTGGTGCCCGATACCGCCCACGGGACGAATCCCGCAAGCGTCTACACGGCTGGATTCGAATCCCGGACGATCCGATCGGGAGATGATGGTGAAGTGGATATCGATGCTCTCGCTGAAGCGCTCGACGAGAAGACGGCCGTCTTGATGCTCACCGTCCCGAACACGCTCGGTATCTTCGAGAGTCGGATCGATAGGATAATAGAAATCACGCACAAAGCTGGCGCTCTGTGTTATCTCGACGGGGCGAACCTCAATGCGATTCTGGGGCATGCGAGGCCCGGGGACATGGGTTTCGACATGATGCATCTCAACCTGCACAAAACATTCTCCACACCGCACGGGGGAGGTGGCCCGGGTTCGGGCCCTCTGTGCGTTAAAGCAGCGCTCGAACGCTATCTCCCGAATCCCAGGGTAACGTTCGAAGATGGAAATTATCGTTTTTCTTATGACAACACCGACGCTGTTGGCGCGATCCATTCGTTCTATGGAAACTTCGCCGTTTACCTCCGCGCCCTCGTCTACATCGAGCGTCTCGGAGCCGAAGGGCTTCGCAGAGTCAGTGCCGTGGCGAATCTAAACGCGAATTATCTGGCCAAAGCTCTTGCGGACACATTTCCGATCCCCTACGGTGAGCGGTGCATGCACGAATTCGTCGCTTCCGGGGAGTCTTATAAAAAGCATGGAATCCGAACCCTTGATATCGCCAAGCGATTGCTCGACTTCGGCTTCCACGCGCCAACGATTTATTTCCCCCTGGTGGTCTCTGAGGCTTTGATGATCGAGCCGACTGAAACCGAGAGCAAGGAGACGCTGGACCGGTTTATCGCCGTCATGAAACAGATCGCCAGAGAGGCTGTCGAACAGCCGGAACTATTGAGGGAAGCCCCTCATGAATGCCCTGTGGGGCGACTGGATGAAATCACGGCAAACCGCCGTCCGGTGCTGGCTGAGCCCTACGAATAATAATTCGTGAACATCCAGGTTTCGAATGGTACTGTTTCTCATTCGACGCACGCTTTACGCCACCCTTTTGGTTTTCATCACGATCACTGCTACCTTTTTTATTCTCCGGTTTGCGCCAGGGGATCCTCTCAACCGATATTTCAGCCCTGATATCGATCCCAGAGTCATGGTGTCCGTCCGTGATCAGCTCGGCTTGGACAGGCCGCTTCCCGTGCAGTATATCCAGTGGGTTTGGAGTTTTGTTCGCGGAGATTTCGGCGTGAGCATTTCGGAGCACCGCCCTGTGTCTGCAATGCTGTGGGAAGCCATTCCCCGGACGCTTCAGTTGACTGTCCTGGCGCTTATAATCGAAGTAATTTTGGGTCTCGCCTTGGGAATGCTTGCCGCTGCGCGACGCTATAGTCTCAGGGACAAAGCGCTCTCCTTCTCTTTTCTGATCCTGTACTCGGTGCCCACGTTCTATCTCGCCTATTTGCTGATTACTTTCTTCTCGCTGAAGTTCCAGTTTCTCCCTTCGAGCGGGATGTCTTCAATACACGCCCTGCCGACCGGCTTGTTGAGCCAGGCGGGAGACCGGTTGACGCATTTGATTCTACCCGTATTCGTTCTGGGTTTCGGGAGCGCCGCTGGCTTGGCGAGGTATATGCGGGGCAGCGTGCTGGACGCGATTGGCCAGGAATATATCCGAACGGCCCGCGCAAAAGGGCTCGATGAGAAGAGGGTTTTCTGGCTGCACGCTTTCAAAAACGCGCTTCCTCCAGTTCTGACGGTGGTCGGCCTTTCTTTCCCGTTCTTGCTCGGTGGATCCGTCATCGTAGAGAAGGTGTTCGCGTGGCCGGGGATGGGATCACTGATGGTGGATTCGATTTTTGCCAGGGATTATCCCGTTGTTCTGGCCGCGAATTTCATTGGAGCCTGCATGGTCATTGCGGGAAATCTCCTCGCGGATGTGGCCTGTGCGCTGGCTGACCCACGCATTAAGCTTGCCTATATGGGTGATCGCCGGGATCAGTGAAACGATCACCGGCATCTGGCTCCGGAGCCGCAAGATGAAGCATAGTAGAGTAGAATTCTTCCGCTGGATCCCAGGTTGTTCGGCCCCAACGAGACATGGACTCTCGCTCCTTTTTACTCTGTTTTTCTATGCATACGGATTCGTTCTGATCCTGAAGTCGGGGAACATCTCACAGATCTGGCATGAAGGGAGTGCGGGAGAGCGGGCAGAACTCATCGTCGTTTTCGGCGGGCTGCTTGTAATATACGCGGCAGGTGCAGGCGTTTCGCGGCTGGAATCCATAAGATCCGGAGCCCGACATGGCGCGTTCTCCAAGAGATTCCGGGCAAACAAAATGGGCGTTGTGGGATTCGTGCTTCTGCTGGCTATCTTGTGTTCAGCGATTCTTGCACCGCTATTGTCGATGTACGATCCTTTGGAGCAGCCGGAGCCGGTTTTGGAACGGTATATGCCTCCATCGCTGGGACACCCGATGGGGACGGACAAGTTCGGCCGGGATATCCTTTCCCGGGTGTTGTATGGAGCGAGAGTGTCGCTCTCGATCGGAGTAATCGCGGTGATCTTAGCCGCTCTTCTCGGCACGGGAATTGGGGCGGTGTCTGGATATGTTGGCGGATGGATCGATGGGCTCTCGATGCGTGTCGTCGATGGACTTCTGGCGTTCCCCAGGCTCCTCATCGTATTAACGCTGGTAGCACTGTTTTCGAATTCATTTACACTCATTATTGCAGTCATCGCGGCGACGGCATGGATGGGAATTGCACGATTGGTGCGGACGGAAGTCCAGTCGCTCAAGCAGACGAAATTCATTGAGGCGGCGCGGGCGGCCGGTCTGGGGCGGGTGCGAATCATATACAAACATCTCATTCCGAATTCCCTGGGCCCCGTGATCGTGGCGGCCACGCTCAGAATCGGAGGCGTTATTCTTCTCGAATCCTCGCTTTCGTTCCTGGGTCTCGGGATTCAGCCCCCTGCCCCGAGCTGGGGGGCCATGGTGTTCGAGGGCAGAGAAGTCCTGCTCAGCGCCTGGTGGGTTGCCGCTTTTCCGGCCATAGCAATCGTCGCCGCAGTAATTGCCTGCAATCTCCTGGGTGATGGATTGCGGGATGCAATGGATGTCCGAACTCCGGTGTGATAGGCGATGGTCCTGCCAGGTGCTAATGGTATGAAGCTTGCCTGCAAAACAATAGATCCGTTGCCGGTATGGGGGCCGCCAAACAATAGATCCGTTGCTGGCATAAGAGGCATTGGCACCGCGATTTTGCTTGACCCTGCGTCCTAACCGGCGATATAGTGCTAACTTATCTATGGATAAGGACTTGGAAAGCCTGCTCGAAATAAGAGATTTGAGTTGCAGCTTCCGGATGGAAGAGGGATTGGCCCGAGCCCTCGATGGGGTTGGTTTTTCCATCTATCCAGGGGAGACACTCGGCCTCGTCGGGGAAAGCGGCTGCGGGAAAACGGTCACCGCGCTGTGCATCATGCGACTGATTCAGGATCCACCGGGTAAAATCAACGGTGGGAGCATCCTCTTTCAAGGGAAGGACCTGCTAAAATTCAGTGATCGGGAAATGAGGAAAATCCGCGGGAACGAGATCTCGATGATTTTTCAGGAGCCTATGACAAGCCTAAATCCAGTTTTGACTTGCGGTTATCAGATAGAAGAAGCCGTGCTTCTCCACCAAAAGGTCAGCAAGAAGGAGGCTGAGGTGAGGACGCTCGAAATGCTGGACCTAGTGAAGATCCCTGATCCGAAGTCCTTCGCAAAGTCTTACCCGCACCAGTTGAGCGGTGGCATGCGCCAGCGCGCCATGATTGCGATGGCGCTTTCTTGCAGTCCGAGGTTGCTGATCGCCGACGAACCCACGACGGCGCTGGATGTAACGATTCAAGCGCAGATTCTCGACCTGCTCCGCTCGCTCCAAGAGCGATTCAACATGGCCATCCTGATGATCACCCATGACCTGGGAGTGATTGCTGAGACGGCGAACAGGGTAGTGGTTATGTACGCGGGGAAGATCATGGAGGAGGGAACCGTGACCGAGATTTTCCACGATCCGAGGCATCCATATACGCTCGGTCTCAAGGCTTCGATTCCCCGCTTGGCAAAAAGAAAAGAAAAACTGAAGGTGATTCCGGGAAGGGTCCCGGATGCCCTGGATTATCCGGTCGGTTGCCGTTTCTCGGACCGCTGCAAGTACGCAGAAAACCGATGCTACAACGAGCCGGTTGAGGTGCGCGAAATCTCCAGGGGCCACATGGTTAAATGCTGGAAGGATATCGATGAGTGATCATTCGCGCGAGCACGAAAGAATTCAGGTTGTCGATCCTCCCCATTCCAGCAGCGATGGAACGCTTCTCAGAGTGGAGGGATTGAAAAAATACTTTTCCATTCGGAAAGGCTTCTTCTCCAGGATCGTCGGTCACGTCAAGGCTGTTGATGGCGTCAGTTTCGAAATCCGCCGGGGGGAGACACTGGGTCTGGTCGGTGAATCCGGATGTGGCAAGACGACGCTTGCGCGTGTCATTCTTCGTCTCATCGATGCGACGGAAGGGGAAGTCTCCTTCGAAGAGATCCCCGTTTTTTCATTGAATAACAGAGAGTTGCGGAAACTCAGAAGGCGGATGCAGATCATCTTTCAGGATCCTTTCGGCTCTCTCAACCCTCGCCTGACCGTGGGAAGCATGATATCGGAGGCAATCAAGATTCATAAGCTCGCAAAAGGTGGAGGAATCCGGGATCGAGTCGTGGAGCTGCTCGACCGCGTAGGGATTCCTGCAGAACACATGAACCGGTATCCCCATGAATTCTCCGGTGGGCAGAGACAGCGGATCGGCATTGCAAGGGCCCTGGCGGTGAGCCCCGATCTTGTTATTGCCGACGAGCCTGTGAGTGCGCTCGACGTATCGATTCAAGCCCAGATCATAAACCTCTTGAAGGATCTGCAAAACGACCTCGGTCTCACGTATCTGTTTATCGCTCACGATCTTGGGGTTGTGGAATACATCAGCGATCGAGTGGCAGTGATGTATCTTGGTAAAATCGTAGAGATTACGGATAGCGGGCGTTTATACTCGGGGGCCATGCACCCCTATTCAGAGGCGCTCCTCAGTGCGATCCCAAGCCTCGATCCAGCCAAGAAAAGCGAGCGAATCATCCTTCAGGGTGATGTGCCCAGCCCGGCGCAGGTTCCGCCCGGATGCCCGTTTCATACGCGCTGCCCGCACGCGAAGCCGATTTGCCAGCAGGAAGAACCGGTCCTGAAAGAAATATCGAGGGGGCATCAGGTGAGCTGCTGGCTGTATGAAACGTAGATCGAAATCGGACCGGTCCGATCCGCGTAAATTCGCGTTATATTAATGATTGACATGCGGCTTTGTCTTATTTAAATTTCAAACGAAAGTCAGCTGAAACACTGGCATTTCTATTTGAAATATGTTAGAGTAACCCCACCTGAAGGCCAAGGACAGTTAAAGTCTGTCCGAAGTCCTGTCCCCACCACATTTACATAATTTGTGCCGCCAAAAGAAAGCCAAGGGGGTGGATTTATGTTGAAGGTCGCTCGCGTGAGAATGTGCACTATCGCCGCCATCACGCTGGCATTTGTGTGCTGCGTCCCGGCTCTGATCCTCGCTCAAGGCACGGGCATCATCTCAGGGACGGTCACAGAAGCCAAGACGGGGAAGCCCCTTCCCTACGCGAACGTCATCATATTGGGCACTACGATGGGAGCAATGACGCTGGAGGACGGGAAGTTCGCGATCCGTGGTGTTCCTGCTGGAACGTATACGGTAAAAGCAATGATGATGGGTTACAAGCCATCGGAGAAGCCGGACGTTGCCATTGGTCCGGGCGGCGGTGTGGATCTCACTTTTAAGCTCGAAGAAACCATCGTAATGAAAACACAGGAAATCGTCGTCACGGGGGAGAGGCCGATGGTGGAGGTGACCGCGTCGGACCAACGCCAGTCTGTGGATCAGGAACAAGTGGAGGAAATGCCCGTTGATGACGTTATCGAAGCGATATCATTGAAATCAGGGATTGTAAAGACTGGGGAAGAACTTCACGTCCGCGGCGGTCGTTCGGGCGAGGTTCAAATCCAGATAGACGGCGTTCCGGTTGATGACCCTCTAGGCGGCGGCACTGTGGAAGTGGGGTACTTTGGCTCTGCTGGTTCTGAAATTATTTCTGGCGGCATGGATGCAGAGTACGGCGATGCTCAATCGGCGATCATCAACATCGCTACGAAAGAGGGCGGAAGCGTCTTCGGCGGCGAGGTTCGCTTCATGACCGACGACTTTGGTAGGGCGGATAAGACGTACACGAATTACGACCGGATAAGTATCGGTTTCGGGGGTCCTGCATTCGTAAGAAGTCTCAGGTACTATATATCCGGGGATGCAACCTTTACCGACACCGAAACCAACACGATTGAGCCCCGGGAAGAGACGAAGATCACAAACTGGCTGAAATGGCGTCCCCGGCTCCACCAGAGTTACAATGTTCAGTCGAAGCTTTCTTTCATTCAAAAGAAATATAAGCTCACCGGTGAGGCGATCTTTTCGCGATCGAAGTTCGACGTTTACCGCCACAACTGGAACATCGACGGCCATGTTCAGAAGGTTTACTACTTCCAGCGCTTGCGGCAGACGATTCCCGGGCAGGAGATCTATACTTTCCAGGGCATCACTGTGGTTGATCACGGTCCGTGGGTAGAGAATGCTCAATCACTGAATCCAAGGCCGATTATCGTCGAAGAGGTCGTCCGTGATCCGGACACGGGTGAATCCCATGTTATCACGTATACGAACTTCCGAGCGGTTGATTTCGGTGAGAGGACAGTCCTCTGGGATGAGGCAATTCTTGCCCCGGACGGCCAAACGGTGACGGGATATAGGTCGTGGATTCTCTTCAATGGGTTCCAATTCCCGTTCAGTGAATTCAGCAACTTCAAGGAAGATACGTCGTACGTGTACTTCAACTCCGCGACTCGCACTCCGGAGGTTGAAGACGAGAACCTTCACTTGAAGCTTTCGTTCAACCACAACATTACGAGCAAGCTCCTTTATTCGATCAAGATGAGCCGTCTCCAGCTCCATACGTTGAATACTGTTGGCGGCAAGGAGCCGGCACAGTTTTCCTCGGCTGGACTTCCGGTAACGCTTCCCAATGGAACGTATCTCGAAGGAGGAATCTCGCAAGCAGTCTGGTACACCGATCCGGACAACGCTTATTTCATAACGGCATACGACTATCCGTACTACTCCGAGAATACGTCGATTCAATATCTCCTGAAGTCCGACATCACATCGGAGCAGTTCAAAGGTCACCGAATGAAGACCGGGCTTCAGCTCATTTATAACGATCTAGAGCAGGACGAGCGCGTATTCCCGGCGCAGAGACGCTTGAACACCGAAACCGGGATTTACCAGCAAGGGAGAAACGTCAACAGATTCCATAACTTCAACACGGAAGGCGCCTGGTATGCCCAGGATAAGTGGGAGTACGAGGGGATGGTGTTGAACGCCGGCCTCCGATTCGAATTCTTCTCGACGGGCAACAATGACAAGATCAAGATCCAGAGTTCGGAAATCGATCCCGAGGTGGAGAGGTACAAAACCAACTGGTCCCCTCGTCTGGGTTTTGCCTTCCCGATCACTGATAGGGACAAATTTTTCTTCCACTACGGGCGATTCACGCAGTGGCCGAGCAGGACATACCTCTTTAGGACACAGGATGCGATTGGCTCTCTCGGTACCCTGGGTAATCCCAACCTCGGCCCCGAGCTTACTATTTCTTATCAAGCGGGGATTTCGCACCAGTTCACGGAAGATATCGCGGCGAATTTTGTGGTGTTCAACAAGGACATCTTCGGTCTGATCTCTTCGACGCTCGTCACGGACGATTCCACCGGGATCCAGAGTTTCCGATTCATCAACAAGACCTACGCGAGCTCGAGAGGGCTCGAGGTCTCGCTCGAGAAGCGGCTCACCCGGCGGCTGGGATTCGAAGCTTACTACACCTATTCGTTTGCTGACGGCGTTGCGAGCGATGCGGACTTCGGCCGTTCGGCCGAGGGGCTCACTCACCTGCCAACGGACGAGTTACCGCTCAACTGGGATCAGCGCCATACATTCAACTTGACGCTTCGATTGAGAGATGAGAACCGCTGGGGCGCCACAGCGATCTATTCATACGGTAGCGGCCTTCCCTGGACGCCTTTCGACCGGTTCGCGAGACTTCAAGATCCGAGCTGGGAGAATTCCATGCGTGTGGAATCGAACCATAAGCTAAGCGTCCAAGGCCGGAAGAAGTTCAGTATTTACGGGCGTGAGCTGACGTTGTACTTCGAAGGGAGAAATCTCCTGAACGACGACGTGCTCCTGCCGGGTGGAACCAGACCTGGGGTGTTCCCTGGAATGGTCGTAGCTGGCATGGATAATGGATCTTACTTGACTGAAACGGGTCAGTTTGGAGGCGCCTACCTCCAGGATATAGACGACGACGGGTTGGATGATTTTAACGCGGTCAACGACCCGACGATTTGGGAGACCCATCGAATTTGGCGCATCGGATTCGGATTTGAGTTTTAATAGATAGTGGAGTTTTGGTTCATAAGGGAAAGGTCACATTTAGATTTGCTTTGATTCGGATGCAACATCCAGAGCTGAGGAGGTTCGCTGTGAGAAGTAGGTTCCTGAACGGCATTGTACTGTTCGCTCTGTTGGCATTTTTGCCAACGCAAGCGCTGGCAACGGAGCCGTTCGCCAAGGTCGGAACGTATGCCCTTCAGTTTTTGAAAATCGGCGTATCCGCCCGGGCGACCGGAATGGCAAGCGCATTCACCGCTGTTTCGAACGATGCGACGGCTACGTACTGGAATCCGGCGGGGATGGTCGATATCACGCGGACCAGTGTATCCCTCAATCAGGCATGGTGGCCGGCTGACATCAACCTGAGCTATGCAGCGGCTGTTTTCACCCTCCCCTTCGTGCCGGGAAGCTTTGGCGTTAGTGCGAGGGCATTGACCTTGGACCCTCAAATCGAGCGAACAATCTTCCTTCCGGAAGGTACGGGGAAAAAGTTTGACGCCGGGGATATGTCCTTCGGACTCTCCTATGCAAAATTTTTCACCGATAAATTCTCCTCCGGGGGAACGATCCACTTCGTCCATTCGGGGCTTGCCGAGAAGAGCGTGAATACGTTTTCCGTCGACTTCGGTTTGATTTACAGGATTGGATTGAGAGGCATGCGGCTGGGAATGATGATACAGAACCTCGGATCGAAAGTGGATTATGATGACCGAGCTTCGAAGATGCCAACGGTCTTCAAAGTCGGCCTGGCATTCAACGCCTACCAGAGAGGGCTTCACAGTCTCCAATCCGTCGGTGAGTTTTCGCATCCATCGGATAACAACGAGCGAATGAACTTCGGTGCGGAGTATTCTTTCAACCAATTTTTCTACCTTCGTGGAGGGTATAACCTCGGCTTTGACGCGCATGGCGCGGCCGGGGGATTCGGACTCAGAATCGACACAACGCAGACGTCGGATATTCTGGTCGATTACTCTTGGGTAGATTTGAACTACCTTGGAGATGTACATAGAATCTCCCTCGGATTCAGCTATTAAGCGCAGTTGGATAGCACCCACGGTCTGCGAGCACATATAGTGATGGGCACCCCACCGGGGTGCCCATTTCGCTCTCGTGGCCCGGGGCAGCTTGTTGCATTGGGGATTTGACAGGCGAAACTTCAGGAGCGATATTTGTATTATGGTGATGCTGCACCGGGCCAGAGGATCCATTGCAAAGCTCGCAGTGCTTTGCATAGCCAGTGGCGCCTGTCTCTTGGCGCTTCCGGCGTCTTCTGTCTCCAAGGAACTCAGAGGCAGGGGAGACTTCGATTTTTATTTAGACAGAGCGCTGTTTTGGCGCGGGGGAGAAACGCAAATCCAGGAACTCTACTTCCGTTTTACGAATCGCGATATCAAGTTTAAACCTTCCGAAGACAAATTCCATTCGAAGCTGGATTTCGCCATTGTTGTAAAGGACGAGGCGGGCAAATCACAGGTGGACGAAAATTTCACCATGGATTTCTATGAGGACGACGAAGCAAAGATCGAGAGCCCGCTCCATTTCCAGATGGTGATCAAACGTTACCAGCTTCCTCCAGGTAAATACGAGCTAACTTGCACTGTCACAGATATCCATTCCCCCAAAGTAACGGTCTTGGCAATGGTCAAGCGGCGACACAAGACGTCGGAACTCCGCGGTGTTCCACTGAACATTCCTCGGATCGAACCCGACTTGATCTCGCTCAGCGATCCCATGTTTCTATGGCTTGTGCAGCGGAATGGAGGCGCTCCGGTATATCATCCAAATCCAGCCAGAATGTACGGTCTGTATAAGGATTCGCTCGAAGTCTATATGGAATTGTACGTACCTGACAGTGTTAGCGCTCTCGGCACGTTGGGATTCGAATCGAGTGTGTTGAACAGTAAGGGCGAAGTAGTCAAGCGATCCAGAATCCCTTTGAAGAGGCGAGGAGAAACAGCGGGAGGAGACATCCCAGGATCCATCGGAAACTTCGATCTCTATCCCCTGCTTGTAAGGGAAGATCTCACCGCGTTTACCGCCGGCGGCTATTCTCTGTATGCTAACATAAAAATAGAGAGCAAACTGATCGGTCGCTTCCGCTGTGGGAGTTTCAACATCGCCTGGGATTTGAGAACATGGGAGGCTCCCCGGAGAAACTACCTCGCTGAGGCTCGGTTCCTCATAGGAGATAAGGCATTCGAAGAATTCCGCTACAAGAGCATCGGTGATCAGGAACAAATGCTCAAGGAGCTCTGGAGCAAACTGGATCCCACGCCGAATACGAGCGAAAATGAGGCCTATATCGAGTTTATGGAACGGCTCGAGTACGTCAATACCTATTACGCGGACTACCAGGAAGGATTCTTCACCGATAGAGGGCTCATTTACCTGAAGTACGGAGAGCCTGACGAGATCGTAGCCGAGGTCGTTCCGCTGAACCGTGAGGCACTCTCGGATGCACTGGATAAGGTCGAGGATCGTTTTCACCCGGTAAGCTATAGCACTCATGGGGCCCGGGGCAGCTTCAAGGGACCCAGTAAAGACATCATCGTGGACCCTAGAAAAATAGGCGCCGTGGGGGAAGGGGGGAACGTGGCATACCCCTACGAATTGTGGATATACAATAGAAGCGGAAACCCCATTCTAGAGCGAGATCGAGTGCTGGAGGCGGATATCGGACTGCGCTTTATTTTTATTGACAGAGAGGGGTACGGCCATTATAAATTGGAGAGCAGCTCATCGACGACCGATAAATAGCAGCATTTTATGCATGCGGTCAGTTTTTCCCCGCCGGTATGCTCAGCTGAAACATTTTATATTTTATTGACAACACGGGTGTAATGCTCTAAGATAAAGCTTTGCACGTGAATAAGCGCATTTATTTAAGGACCCTAAGCTTCCTCTTGACTTTCACCCGTTAAGCTAAAGGAGATCTTTGCGATGCATGCTTTCTTTGATGCTAAACGAACGGTAGCCCTTTTCCTGGCGTCTGTATTGGTTTTGGTAGCGGTTTTTGGAGTGGCGGCAGCTCAGGAGGAAGAGGCCGTCGCGGAAACCGCGATGATTCCGGAGACAGATTCGCTTGCCACAGCTATGAACGATTCCACGGAGCTCGCTGCGGAGATTCAAGCCCTAATCAAGAAAGAGCAGAGTGGGTTCGTAAATCGGCTGAAGCGCAGCGGTATCGGACAAAACTACATCAAGGGCGGGAACTTCATGCATCCGCTTCTCCTGGCATCAATTATTGCTCTAGTATTCATTATAGAGAGGTTTTGGACGTTGTCTCGAGCAAGGATTAACGTCAAAGGCCTGATGCAAAAGATCATCAGGAATCTGAGAGAAGAAGGAATTCAATCCGCGCTAGAAGTGTGCCAGCGAACGCGGGGGCCGATCGCGGCAATTCTGCATTCCGGCCTGCTCCGAGCGGATAAAGGTCCGGATGCTGTCGAGAAAGCTATCGAAACTGCCGGTACGATCGAAATGTCGTTCCTCGAAAGAGGTCTCGTCGCCCTTGCCACTATCGGTAATGTTGCGCCTCTGCTCGGATTTCTCGGCACGGTGTCCGGTATGATCAGCGCGTTTGCGGCGATCGCTGCTGCAGAGCAGGTGAGCGCGAAGCTCGTCGCAAAGGGTATTCAGGAAGCGCTTATCACAACGGCCACAGGCCTCATCATCGCCGTACCGGTCACGATCATGCACAACTTCTTCGTGTCCCAGATCGACCGGTTCATCATCGAGATGGAAGAAGCAAGTGCTACCGTCATTAACGAGCTCATCGAGATGGAGACGAGCGCCTAGGAGATTCCATGAAAAAACGGAGACAAAGACCATCTACCGATATTCCTGCGGCATCGATGTCGGACATTGCATTTCTGCTCCTCATCTTCTTTTTGGTTACAACAATCTTCGCCGTCGAGCAGGGAATCCCACTTGCACTACCGGGTCAGCAGTCGCAGAACGTCAAGGTCAGCCGAAAGAATTTGCTCATCATTAAGGCGTATCCGAACGGCTCGATCACCTTGGATAAACAACCAATTACTTTTCAGGAAATCAAGCCCGCCGTCGAGAAAAGGCTCGCGGAAAACGAGAAGCTCGTTGTGGTGATCGAAACGCATCCGGATAGCGAATACGGCCTGATGATCGATATCCTCGACGAGCTGAAGCTCGCAAACGCGAGGACGATCTCCCTGAAAACGATGATGTAACGTTTCGAGGGGATAGTACGCCATGAAGTTCCAAAAAAACGTAAAAATAGAACAGAAAGTTCCAACGGCATCTATGGCGGACATCGCCTTCCTCCTCTTGATCTTCTTTATGACGACAACTATCTTTAAAATGGAGGATGGGCTTCCGGTGAATCTTCCGAGGGCGGAAACGGCCCATAAACAGAAGCGCGAGCTCATCTCCCATGTGTGGATCGATGCGGGAGGGAAGATCTCCATCAACGACAAAATAGTTCAGGTTGCCGATGTGGAACCTATCATCAAGACGTTGTTAGCGGAGAAGCCCTCGCTCATCGTGGCGTTCAACGCGGATCATCGAACTCCCTATGGCATCATCTCGGATGTGATGGAGGAGTTGAAAAGAGCGAACGCCATCCGGGTTTCGTTCACGAGCGACGCGGAGCGCGCAGGGGAATCGGTATTGAGAAGGTGACACATGGCCGCTATCGTACTATCAGCGAACGCCGAGTTTAAGGGCAACTATAGCAAGTACATCCGGTACTCCATTGTTGGCGCCCTCATCATCCATTTTATTATCTTCTTCTTCTCGCCCCCCTTCGAGTTCAAACCGTATAGACTCAAGGAGGAGCGTTTCGAAGTGGTGGATCTTCCTCAAAACATCGAGATTCCGCCTCCTCCACAAGAGGTCGCCCTACCGAAGGTTCCCGTGGAGGCGGTAGAAGGTGAGGAGGATGCCGACAAGGAGATCGGGCCGACCACTTTCGATACGTTTGAAGAATTGCCTCCTCCACCCGCCCCGTCGAGCGGCAAGGCAGAGATGTTCCTCGCGTTCGATGAGCCTCCCATGCTGCAGTACTACGAGTCCCCGAAATACCCTCAGCTTGCCCGGGAGGCAGGTATCGAGGGAACTGTGTCCGTCAAAGTGCTCGTCGGAGAAGACGGAAAGGTCTTGGACGCCGTAGTGCTTTCATCGGATGTGACACCGGATATGGAACGGGCCGCTATCGAAGCGGCAAAGAAGTGCCGTTTCAAACCGGCGAAGCAGCGTACGGTACCGGTGAAAGCTCATGTAATGATCCCGTTCCAATTCAAGTTGACGGGCGCTTATTAATATTGATTTGTGGCGTTTGTGATAGTAGTAGCCTCCCCAGCCGATCCAAACAGGCAGATAAATCCAGCGACAAGGCTATCTTCCGGTTCGTGCTGGAATGATCCCAGTCAGGTCCGTCAGGCATTCCCCTTCGTTTTCCTTTTATTGACCATCGAGAATCCGCTATAATCGTAACTTCTGAAGAATCTTTTCGTATTCGTGAAAGTACCGTCGTGCTGTCATTTCGGCCGCTAATTCTTGGAAGGTGAAACATGAAAAAGCGTACGGTCACCGTGGTAATTGCAGCATTGGTCCTACTGGCTGCTCAGAGCGCATTTAGCGATTCCCGTATACTCTCTCTGGAGGAGTGCTTGAAGATTGCCATAAAGAATTCCCCTCAAGTGGGATCCCAGAGGGAACAGCTCCGGTCGGCCAGGACGAACGTGCTCAGGAATTACGGTTATTTTCTTCCCTCGGCGAGCCTGTCGATGAGCGCCGGTCGCACGTTTATAGGCCCGACCGGCTCGATTGCTATTGACGAGCAGGGGCGCGCTATCAAGCCCACTGGTTTCGACTATGAATCATATTCCTTCAGGCTCCAAAGCACGATGAACGTGTTCGATTGGGGCGTGAGCGTGAGAAGGCTGAATGAAGCGAGAAGCACAGCGGATGCGGCGGGGTATGATCTCGAGTGGCAACAGGACATTATTACTGCCGTGGTGATCCGGAGCTATTACGACTTTCTACGAACAAAGAAGCTGAAGGAGGTCCAGGAGCAGGGTGTTGATGCGGCGAAGCGAAATCTCGAGCAGGTCGAAGCGTTTTTCACCATAGGATCGAACACGAAAGCCGATGTGCTCCAGGCACGCGTCCGGCTTGCGAACACCCAGCTGGCTCTCATTACGGCGCGGAACAACATGGAACTTGCAAAATCCAAGCTCGCAAATGATCTAAATTTGCCGCTGGACGAAGACTTCGAAATCGTAGAGTCGATTACCATAAAACCCATCGAACCTTCGCTCGAGGAAGAAGTCACATACATGTTCACTCACCGCTCCGATCTCCTCTCTCTTCGATCGAGGGTGCGGTCGGCAAGGAACGCTCTGGCTGCCTCCCAAAACTCCAGATGGCCGTCGCTCGGTGCATATTTCAGCTATAGTTGGAACGACAGACAATGGCCGGAAGATTCCAACTTCTTCAGGAGCGAGTATTCCTGGGGTATCGGTCTGTCTCTGAATTTCGACATTTTCGATCGGTTCGCCACGAAGTCGTCCATCATGTCGGCCAAAGCCCAAACCCGGATCGCCGAGTATCAGCTTCAAATGGGCAAGCTCGATGCGGTTTATGAGGTGCAGCAGATCGTGCTATCGCTGAAAGAGGCGATGGAACGGATCAATCTCTCCGAGGAAACGGTCAGCCAGGCCGAAGAGAACTTGAGGCTTGCTGAGGAACGATATCGTGTGGGAGCGGGAACGATTCTCGAAACGATCGAGGCGGGCGTTTCATTGACGGAAGCGAAAGCGAATCTCGTGCAAGCCCAGTGCGATTATCTCATCGCCAAAGCCGAACTGCTCCGCGCAACAGGGCGTGAAGTCCGCGCGGATTGAGTTCGGGTCCGACGAGGACCTCGAACGCAAGCGGGCAGTCGCCTCCAATGCTGATACACATAAGAAACGTTCGAAAAATCTATAGAATGGGGTCCCAAACCATCAGTGCCCTCGATGGGGTGGATCTGGACGTCGAGCGAAACGAATACCTTGCGATCATGGGACCGTCCGGGTCGGGGAAGACGACCTTCATGAACGTTATCGGATGCCTGGATACTCCGACATCAGGAATTTACGCACTCAATGGCAAGGAGATCACCGAACTTTCCGACGACAACCTCGCCCACATCCGCAACAGGGAAATCGGATTTGTTTTTCAAACGTTCAACCTTCTTCCCCGTGCCACGGCGTTTCAAAATGTGGAGCTTCCTTTGATATATGGTGGTGTAAGTGGAAAGGAGCGGCAAGAAAGAGTGTGGGAGGCTCTCCGCCAGGTGGGTCTGGAAGACCGCGCGAATCACCGTCCAAGCGAGCTCTCCGGTGGCCAGCGGCAGCGGGCTGCTATTGCCCGGGCGATCGTGAATCGCCCGTCGATCATCCTTGCAGACGAGCCCACCGGCAACTTGGACAGCAAGGCCGGAGAGGATGTCATGGAGGTATTCGGCCGCATCCATGATCAAGGAAATACCATTATCGTAGTGACGCACGAAGACTATATTGCAAGACGCACCCGTAGAATCGTCCGGATCAGAGATGGTAAAATCGAGTCGGATGCGACAAAGCAAGGGTAGCCCGGAGAGACGGAGGAAGAACCTGTGAAGAAACCAATTATCGCAGGGGCGGTAATCATCGTTGTTGCGCTCCTCTTCTTTTTCAATCTTCGCTCGAGCAGGCGGGCCAAGACGAGCGTTCAGGTGAGTGAAGTGAAAAGGCGAACCATCGAGAAAATCGTCACGGCGTCCGGAACCATCGAGCCAAAGCGGAAGGTGGATGTCAGTGCCTCTGCAATTGGCAAAATCACAAAGCTCGCCGTAAGTGAGGGTCAATATGTGGAGAAAGGAGACTTCCTCCTTCAGATCGATCCGACTGAATACCAATCCACCGTCGATCAGCTCGAAGCCAGCATTCGCGCCGCCGAGGCTTCGCTCGACATGGAGAGAGCCACTCTCGAGAAGGCAAGATATGATCTCCAGCGTGCAAGGACGCTCTACGACAAAGGCTTCCTCTCCGAGGAGGAGCTCAGGAGCGCTGAAATCAACGTGGATATCGGTCAGGCGAGGCTGAGATCCTCGTTGGAAAATCTCTCAAAGCTGCGAGCCAATCTGAAAACGGCCCAGCACGACCTGGATGAAGTGCGCATTATCGCAGAAATGCCGGGCATCATTACGGCGCTGAACGTGGAGGAAGGGGAAAGCGCAATCATGGGCACGCTGAACAATCCGGGCACGGTGCTTCTTACAATTGCGGATCTCTCCGAGATGGAAGCGGAAGTTCAAGTGGACGAGACCGAGGTAATCTATATCGAAACCGGACAGAAAGCGACCGTCGAACTGGATGCATTCCCCGATACTACCTTTTCCGGCATCGTCACTGAGGTTGGAAACAGCGCAATGCGCGTACAAGCAGGTCTGGGTCAAGAATCCGTTGATTTCAAAGTGGTCGTCACCATCACCGATTCAATACCAGGAATCAGGCCGGGCCTCTCGGCTTCGGTGGATATCGTGGTGGCCAGGGTTGAGGATGCCCTCACTATACCGATCCAGTGCCTCACGGTAAGGAAAGCAAAGGATCTCGGAGAAGTCCAGGGGCGCTCGCGGGAGGAGGGCGAAGGTGAAAAAGGTGAGCTCGCTGGTGAGGATCGAGGAGCAAGGGATGAAGAAGAGGATGATGAAATCGAAGGAGTCTTTGTGGTCGAGGAGGGGACGGCGAGGTTCAGGAGAGTCCAGGTCGGAATCGCCGGCGAAAGCTATTTCCATGTGAAGAGCGGACTGGAAGAGGGGGAAGCAGTCATCAGCGGACCGTTCAAAGTGATCACCGACATCCGCGACGGTGACCTTGTGAATGTCAAGAAGATGACCACTTCGGAATAAATAATACAATGAGGCTCCTGCTCGAGGGAATACGGATCGCCTATAATGCGCTCATTACCAATAAGCTTCGGACTTTTCTTACACTCCTCGGTAACATTGTCGGAATCATGTCGGTTATTGCCGTCGTATCCCTTCTCAAGGGCATTGATGAGTACGCCCGCGAGGAGGTTGCCTCCGAGGGTAGTAATGTATTTACTATCGAACGCATCAATCTGATAGAAGCCGTAACCGACTTCGAAAGCTTCCTCCACGCTCTCCGGCACAATCCACCCTTGAACCGAGACGATGTTCACGCGCTGCGAACGATGATCCCCTCGGCCGATTATATCAGCGGGACGGCTTCATCTTCGGTACGAGTAGGGATTTTCGAGAAGCATTTGAAAAGCATCGATGTCAAAGGACACGATGAGTATTACCCATACATCGAGAATATCGATCTGCATGCGGGCAGACACATGACCCGCCTCGAGGTGAACGAAAACGCCCAGGTGGTGGTAGTCGGCTGGGAGGTGTATACCTCCCTGATCAAGCCTCGAGATCCAATTGGCAAGATGCTCAAAATCGGATCGCGGCACTTCAAAGTCATCGGTGTGGCCAGGGACAGGGGATCTATTTTGGGCAGCAGCCGGAACCGCTTCGTTATCGTTCCCCTCGGCGCTTATTTCAAGCTGTTCGGGGCGCAACAGTCGATCGAAATCAAAGTGGCGACCGAGGATATCCGCGAGCTGCCTGTTGCGATCGAAGAAGCGAGGGTCGCCATGCGGATCCGTCATCATTTGAAGCCGACGGACAAAGATGATTTCTTTATATCAACAAGTGAACAACTTGTTGATCTCTGGAAAAAGATGAGCAGCGGAATCATGGCCGCCCTTATCGCTTTGGTGAGTATTTCCATGGTTGTTGGGGGCGTTGTGCTGATGAACACGATGCTCGTTGCCGTGACCGAGAGAACACGTGAAGTGGGCATACGCAAGGCCCTCGGAGCACGCAGGCCGATCATCGTCTGGCAATTTCTTGTCGAATCGGCGACGCTTTCATTATTTGGCGGGCTGTTTGGGATGCTCATCGGTTTTCTCATCGCGTCGATTGTTTCATGGAAAACGCCGTTGCCCTACAGTGTCGATCCAGTGATCGTTGCGATCGCTTTCGTCGTGACGATCGTGGTGGGTCTTATTTTCGGGACATATCCGGCTGTTAAAGCGGCGAGGCTCGATCCCGTAGAGGCGCTTCGGTACGAGTGAGGGAGGCCTTCCTGATGGACCAACGATCCCCTAGCTGGTCAACGTCCAAGAGGGGCTTGTGGAGAGACAATCTCTATCAGGCCCTTGGTGTGATCAAAGCCAACAAGATGCGCTCATCGCTGCTGATTCTCGGTGTTGCAATCGGCATCATGACCATCCTTGCCATGGTCACTGTTCTAACGGGTCTGGGAAGGAAGATCAACAAGGACCTCGTTTCCGCGACCAGGCCTTACCTCGTCGTGCAGAAATTCGATATGTTCGTGGGAGGTGTGGACGACGAGGAGTATTTGAGACGCAAGGGATTCGATCCAGAAGATGCCGATGCGCTGGAAGAATCCTGCCCAGCCCTGGACGACGTTTGTTATGCGATTTCCCCCAACCGCATGTATGTCCTTTACTATAAGGCCGAAAAAACGCGCCCGATCCAGTTCGTCGGGATGGCGCACACGATGCCGGACGTCTATTCCATACCCATCGAGACGGGCAGATTCTTCACCGAGACCGAGCTCTCCCACCGAGAGCGCGTCGTGGTGCTTGGGTATGGGCCGGCTCAAGATCTTTTCCCCCGCGAAAATCCGACCGGAAAGGTCATTCGCGTTTCAGACAAGCGCTATAAGGTTGTTGGAACTTTCGCGAGGCGAAAGCATTTTATCGGAGCGATCTCCGATAACTTCGCTGTGATTCCTTACACGACCTATCGAAAGGATTTCATGACGAAATTCGACAATACGTCGATAACCGCGAATGTCAAAGAGGGAAGTACGCTGGAAGAAGGACAGGAGCAAATTACCAACGTCCTCCGCATACGGAGAAATATCCGGCCGGGGCGCGAAAACAATTTTGCCGTGATCACGAGCGAGGCGTTTCTCGAAACGATAGGGAGAGTGACGTTTTACATCGGGCTCGTCCTTATCGTGATCGCATCGATTGGCCTGGTGGTCGGCGGTATCGGCGTCATGAATATCATGTTGATCTCGGTTGCTGAAAGGACTCGTGAAATCGGCGTCCGGATGGCGATCGGCGCCAACAAGAGGGATATCACCCTGCAATTCCTCATCGAATCGGCCACCCTGACGGGTATCGGTGGAATTGTTGGAACGTTGCTGGGAACGACTGCTGCGGTCGTGATGAGTCACTTGCTCCGATTTCCATTCTATTTCTCTGTCGAGTGGACCCTCATCGCTGTTGTATTTTCGGCGCTGGTAGGCATTATTTTCGGTCTCTACCCGGCACGCCGGGCCGCTCGGCTGGATCCGGTTGTTGCTCTCCATTACGAATAGCACCGCTTTTGTCTTGCCCCCCCTTAAACTCCTGTACTACATTGACGAGGAAGGAGATATCGACATGATGATTCGTGTGATGAGCCGAGCGTGCTTTTTTGCCGTTCTAGCCGTCCTCGTGATGGGGCAAGGCGGCAAGAGACCGTTCTACAGGGGATTCTCGTTATTTGCACACTCTTATATGGGTGACGACCGCCGCCCCCTCATCAAGGTCAGTGCGATCATCCCATATAGCAACATGGTCTTCCTCAAGAAAAATGATCTTTATGAAGCCTCATATGAGCTCTATGTCAAAATTCTCGATTCCAAGGGAAAGCTGATCGAATCGGCCGTTCTTCGAGACAGGGTGGAGGTTGGCAGCTACGAAGAGACCAGCTCTCGCAAGAAAACGTCGAAGGTCGCCAAAACCTTCCAGTTGGATCCCGGCGATTACACTGCAGAAGCGTTGCTCGCCATCAAGAATACACAGCTGAGGATTCCGAAATCGGTCGGCGTCGAAGTTCCCGATTATCTTTCATCGGGCGTGGGATTGAGCCCTCCGAGACTGTTCACCGTTCCCCGCCAGGCTTCATCCCTAGCCGCCGCGCTGGAGGGAGGCGATTTCCTCAAAGGCGAGGAAGTCGAAGAGAAGGAGCAAACCACGTTTTTCGGTTTCGAGAGGCAGCCGGCATTCGGATTCGAAGTCTACGCAGAGGAGAGGGCCGGAAAGCCGATTCCATGCAGGCTCTCCTATGAGGTCGTAGATCGCTCGAAGCGCCAGCTCCTCTACGGCAAGCGAAAGGTCCAAATTTCGGGCGCAGGGGATGCTTTTGCCGTTACGTTCAGCGTGGATGAGTGGGAGCCGGGTGCCTACATATTCAACGTTAGGGCCGCCCTCGAAAATCCACCAAGGGAGACGACATCCTCGCTGCGCTTCACCATTGAATTCAACCGAGCGATGCTGGGAAAATACTTCGACCAGACAATGGAGATTCTGGCGCTGATTGCGTCCAGCGAGGAACTCGAAGGCCTCAAGAACGCCTCTTTCGAGGATAGGCCCAGAGCGTGGTCGGAGTTCTGGAGGATGCGCGACCCTACGCCGAATACAGAGGCGAACGAGGCACTCGAGGAACACTTGCGAAGGGTGCGGTACGCGACAACCCACTTCTCTTCGCTCGACTCCGGGTGGAAGACGGATCGGGGGCAGGTTTACATCAAGTACGGGGAACCCGATCAAATCGACACGTCGACGGATCCGTATCTCCAGGGAGAATATCTGATTTGGCGGTACTTCTCGAATAACTTGGTGTTTGTTTTTTATGATCGCTTTGGTCTTGGAGATTATCGTTTGATCCAAACGAGCATGCCTTGAAAAAATCCTTTCTCGCTTATCTCGCTGTTGCTTTCCTCGGCTGTGGCGGTGGAGCGCAAGAAAAAGATGTCCTCTGCCTCGCCCTGGAAGTTTCCCCAAACAAATTAGATCCTGCATACGTTGTGGATGTGGCCGAGGGAGAGGTTGCTTCTTTGATCTTCCAGGGATTGGTCCGTTTTTCTCCTGATGGGGAAGTCATTCCGGATCTGGCATCTTCGTGGGAGATTTCGGATGACGGCAAACGGTACGTGTTTCACCTGGATCGGAGAATGCGTTTTTCCACTGGAAGACGAGTAGGGGCGTCCGATGTCGCGTTCAGTTTCAAGCGGCTCCTTTCACCGGACTGCCGCTCTCCCAGGAAGTGGGTGCTGGAACGAATCAAGGGAGCGGATGCGTTCTCCGAGGGCATGGCTCCCGAAATCGAGGGGCTCGCGGTTCTGGACGATTCCACGGTCTCGATCGAGCTGGAGGGACCGTTTCGACCGTTTCTGCAGCTCCTCGCAATGCCAGCTGCGAGGATCGTTCCCGAGGAGCTGTTTGTGGATACGAAAGCGCATTCCGGAGCACCCGCCGCCCTTGTCTCGAACTTTTCAGAGAAACCGGTCGGCTCGGGCCCCTGGGTGCTCGATTCCTGGGAGCGAGGGGATCACTTGATGCTCGTGCCAAACCCGTTTCATCCGGCTGGCTCGCAAACGCTCAGGGCGATCCGGTATCGTATTATCCCGGAAGCATTTACGCGGATTGCGGAGTATGAGTCCGGTTCCCTCGACGTCCTGAAGATCCCGAGCGCCGAACTCCCCCGGTTTTTGGGAAATCCGTCGCTTTCGCGCCGCATCCAGTCTGTTCCAGAACTGAGGGTGCTGTATGTGGGCTTGAACAACACGCGGAAACCGCTGGATGATCCTTGCGTGAGGAAGGCGCTCAACATGGCCGTCGATGTGGAGCGCATCATCGAGGTGCTGGCGAATGGGGAAGCCGTCCGGGCTGCAGGAGCCATTCCACCTTCCCTGAAAGGGTACCGGAAGCGTCCAGCCTACTCGTATGATCCTGGAGCGTCCCGCAAGCTCCTGCTGGAGGCCGGTTTGGGGGACGGCATGGAGCTCGACATCTGGCAGCGCGATAGCCCCGAGGGCAACCGCATTCTCGAAGCGATACAGGGCTACCTGAGTGAAGTCGGTATCCAAGTTCGGTTGGTGAAGCGTGAATGGAGTGCGTTCAAGGAAGCTGTCAGCAAGGGAAAAGTAGATGCCTTTTTCCTCGACTGGTATGCGGATTATCCAGATGCAGAAAATTTCCTGTATCCCCTATTCCACTCGGAGAACACGGGCGGTGGGGGTAACCGGTCTTTTTTCAGCAGCGCAGAGATAGATAGTCTGATAGAGCTGGCGCATCGGACACTGGGGGAAAACGAGTGCTACAATCTGTACGCAAAAATCGACAGCCTCGTTTATGAGGAGGCTCCGTGGATCTATCTCTATTTCCCGAAATCATTCGAAGTCGTTTCACTGGGAATAACGGGTTATCGCATCCCATTTCTCTATCTCGCCCGACAGTACGAGGGCGTCCGAAAAAGCTAGCGAGAAGCTGAATAGAGAAGATGCTTCACTACACGATCAAACGGATACTGCTTTTCCTACCCATTCTCCTCGGCGTGGCCACTATTACATTTTTTCTACTTTACATTCTTCCTGGTGATCCTGTTCTCAGCATGGTCGGAGAGCGGTACGATGAAGAGACCATACAAAAGCTGAGAGAGGAAATGCATCTGGATAAATCCGTCGGCGTCCAGTATGCCCATTTTCTGAAAAAGCTCGCCAAATTGGATTTCGGCAGGTCGTATGTCACCGGGGAACCTGTTTGGGATTCTATCTGGAAACGCTTTCCATACACCTTTCGACTTGCCGTCGCGGCGATGGCCATTTCTGTTGTTTTGGGTATATCCGCCGGTGTTCTCGCCGCTTGGAAATGGGGCGGCACTGTGGACCACGTGGCCATGGGAGTGTCTATCGTTGGCATATCCATGCCCGTCTTTTGGCTCGGGGTCCTCCTGATCTATTTGTTTTCGATCAAACTTCATTTGCTACCGCCTTCGGGCTACGGGGGAGGGAGTCCAGCCTATCTCATTCTTCCCGCTTTCACGCTCGCCCAGGCATCGGCAGCCTATGTCGCGAGGATCACGAGGTCGAGCATGCTGGACGAAGTCAGGGAGTACTACATTCAAGCGGCCAGGGCGAAGGGTGTTCCGGAAAGAAAAGTGCTCGTCAAGCACGCTCTTCGAAACGCGCTGCTTCCGATAATTACCGTCGTCGGAACTGATTTTGGAAGCTTCCTGAGCGGGGCGGTACTGACCGAATCCATCTTCGCGTGGCCGGGACTGGGGAGGTTCACGCTGGATGCGATCCTGAAACGCGATATTCCAGCGATACAGGGTGCCGTGTTCTTCATGGCGGTTGTGTTCATGGTCATCAATCTAGCCGTCGACTTGTCTTACGCCTGGGTGGATCCCAGGATCAGAACGGGAAGACGATCGGGCAGCGAGTGAGGGAGCCGTCCTATGCGCCGGTTGATCAGCAAAAGGAACGGAATGATCGGATTTTTCTTGGTCCTTCTGGTTTTGATCGCCGGCATTTTTGCGCCCTATATCGCGCCCTACGATCCCTACGACATCGATATGGACGTGGCGCTCTCCCCTCCGACGTTTGCGCACCCGCTCGGTACCGATTTTTTCGGACGGGATGTGCTGAGTCGGCTGCTAGTGGGGGCGCGGATTTCTCTGCAGGTCAGTGTCTTAGCGAGATTGATCGCCGTCGCCCTTGGGGCGCTGCTCGGTCTTTGTGCCGGCTATTTCGGGGGAAGAGTCGATCACATCGTCATGCGCCTGGCGGATGTGACCCTTGCTTATCCGGGTTTGCTCCTTCTGATTGCCGTAATGGCCGCCGTCGGTCCGAGTCTGACATCGTTGATCATCGCGCTTGGCGCAGTCGGGTGGGCCGGCGTGGCGAGGCTGGTCCGTGCGCAGGTTCTCTCACTCAAAGAGCGCGAGTTCGTTCTCGCTATTCGATCCATCGGGGGGTCCCCTTTGAATATTATGTTCCGGCACCTGCTCCCGAACTGCTCATCCCAGCTGATAGTGATCTTCTCGATGGGGCTAGGGATGGCAGTGATGGCGGAGTCCTCGATGAGCTTTCTCGGTTTGGGCGCCCAACCGCCGCTTCCAAGCTGGGGATCGATGATCAGCTCGGGGCTCGATTATCTCCGTGTGGCGCCGTGGCTCTCGCTCGCGCCTGGAGTGGCAATCACGCTCGAAGTCCTTGGTTTCAATCTTCTGGGAGACGCGTTGCGGGATGTCTTGGATCCGAAACTTTCTGGTTCGGGAGGACGTCTGTAGAGAGTGCTAGAATTGATACGTCGAAAAGTCGCCCCGAGACGATCGAGGTGCCATTGGTATTCATTATCTGGCGCATCAAAGCCCATGGAGAGGATTGGAGATGCTGTCCGGGATCAATGAGCTCGCTGCTTCCATTTTGAAAAGGCGGTCTCTCGACCATCGAAGCTGCTATGTCTCGATTCGACCGTCACCACCGGGCGGTTTGGAAATCATCGTTGAGTGCAGCGACCGGACTGTGCTGGAGGAAATCGAGAGAGAAGCGAGAAACAAATTCGGGAGCGGCATAAAAGGACTCAAGTTCATCGCACTGCCGAGACGAAGAAAGAGCTTGGCTGAACTGCTCATTGCTGTGACGAGCGTTGCCGACGTTCGTCGCTCGCCTTGCCACACGGCCGAGCTGGTGACTCAGATCATCTACGGGGACGCCCTCAGCTTGCTGAAAGAAGAGGGGGATTGGAATCTTGTCCGTCTGGAAGATGGTTATATTGGGTGGATCCGGAGCTGGCATCTAAAACCCACGACACAAGAAAAAACCCGTGATTTTTTGCAACAGGTCAAACACCGAGTGGGAGAATCGGTCACGCAGATCTATGCATCGCCTGCTGTTGATGCGCTTCCTGTTTGCGATGCGGTAATCGGAATTCCGGTAGTGTCGAGAAACATCGGTAAGCGGGGATGGAGGGAAGTCGAGTTGCCCGATGGGAAGATAGGCTATGCCAGGAGCCGAACGATCGAACCGCTGCCTCGGCGGCGCTCTACGGTGAGAAGCAACCTTGCCACCACCGGATTCAAGTTCCTCGGGGTTCCGTATCTGTGGGGAGGGACCACACCGAAAGGATTCGACTGTTCGGGTCTCATTCAGAGAATATATAAGCTCAACGGACTTTTGCTACCGCGGGATTCGGATCTTCAGGCGATGTTCGGAAAGCAAAAACAAATAGGTCGGCTGGACGCGTTGAAAACGGGGGATCTTCTTTTTTTCGGCAAAAGCGAAACCCAAATCACCCATGCAGCTATGTACTTGTCAAATAGTCTATTTCTACACGCTTACGGCCAGGTTCGGGTAGACTCCCTCGATCCTGCACACCCTTTGTTCGAGGCGAAACTCGCTGGGGATTGGAGAATCACCCGGGACCCTCTCTCCAAGTAGTTCCTTGCAAGTTTTTTAATGACAAAGGATTAGAGATCCTCCAAAAGGTACACGGCAAGATCGTTTTGTCCGGTCCAGTCAGCGGTCGCTCGTGAAAATTCTCCTCCTCACAATAAAAGAAGTTGACAAGATTTTGGCGTGTCGGTAATTTCCACGATCGTAGTGTGGGAGGAAGAATGGGGGGGATTTCTGTATCCAGTTTTAACAATACAATCGTTGTTCTTTTTTATTACTTGGGCTAAGTCACCGTGGGTCCGTTTGCAGAAGGAGGTGATGCATCACTACGTTAGGTGAACCGCCGTCGGGCGGTAGGATTCGGACACCTTTAGTGTATGCAGTATTCGAAATCGAAATAAATCGAATTTTAGGAATGGAGAAGCCGGTTTCCTCCAAGGCCCTCTGTTCCTGGATGAGGAGGTTCGAGATGTTTAAAACTTTCGGCAAAGTGTGCGTCGTTTCGCTGCTCGTTGTTGCGATGGCGGCTCCTATTGCTCTCGCCACAACGGCGAGGCAAAACTCACTTGCCCGCTCTGGAGACTACATCAACGATGACTCCAACATTTTCCGTTGGTACGCCACACTCCCTTCTTACAGCAACATGGTGATGGCGGAATTGGGTACGTACAACGGATTCTCCGCTATCGATCAGGCGCTCGGTATCACACACTCATGTGGTGAGAACGGCAAATACGGCACCTGGGGGATTTTCCTGATGGACAACGTTACGGACAACAGCTTCTTCATCGTGAACCCCGTGTTCGCGAGCATTGAAATGCTCGACATCTATGATCAATTTGTCGGCCGTGCTTTCCCCGTGAACAAGTTCGCCATCCAGTGGGGTAAGGAGTTCGAGAAACTCGCCGTTGGCCTGGGATTCACACGATCTGATGCGGATATCCAGACTGCGGATCTGACATCTGATCTGAGGTTCACGACCTTTGGTGGCGGGATCCGCGCCGATGCAGGCGAGAGTGCTTACATGGACGTTGCATTCACGGTGGGTGTCGCTGGCGGCGAGAACATCCCGTACGGATCGTTCATCACCCCGGACACGTCGGATTTCGATAAGCAGCTCGTTTTCGATGGTGCCCTGCGTATTTTCTACGAGTGGAAAGATTATGCGACGCTCGTTCCATTCGCCGAATTCCAGTTCCTGGAGTTTGCTCTAGAGAATCCGGATCTGACTTTTGGATCTCACGGAGATAAAATCAACGCGTTCCGGATCGGTGCCGCTCTGAATCTCGATGTGAACACGAACAACCTGCTCGTTTTTGGCGTCGAGGTCCAGCGAATGAGCTGGGAGCCCTCGGTTCCTGATACGTTAGGCGCCGCTCTCGCCGAGTTCACAGCGTTCTACCTCCCAACCTTCCGTCTGGCCCTTGAGTCCGCTGTGAAGCCATGGTTGACAGTGCGCGTCGGAGCGATCAAGTCACTGGTGAAGGGTACGGATACATATGTCGATGCCTCCGAGATCGACTACACGGATGCATTCTTTGATTGGTTCCTGGGAGCCGGCTTCCATATCGCCGAGTTCGACATCGACATGGAGCTGGGTCCGGAGCTTCCGTTCAGCGTGGGATACTGGCTGACCGGTCACTCCGCCTATGACTATAATTATGGGATTCGTGAGCCAGCGCAGCCCGCTGATGATGTCCCGATTTCCCGAATCAGCGCCATTTATCATTTCTAGGAGCTGTGTAGGCACAGCTCATTGGGCCGGATGATGTTGAGCCCCCCAGATATTGGGGGGCTCAATTTTTTGCGCGGATTCCTGGCTCCAATTCGAGTATTTGCTTTCCGAGGCCCGAATATTGCAAGTCAATGATTTCTTGAGCTTTAACCGGTAAAAGAGAGCACCGACGATGTACTTCTTTTATTACATACCTGTGAGGATCGATGAGGAGCTCCGTAAGTTCCCTGCTATAACATACTTCTGCTGTTTCCTCTGTCTCGCTATTTTCTTCGGGAACCGGTACTATGCCGGGCAGCTGCCGGTCGATTTTTACAATCTCATCTATATTCCTGGGCAATCCAACCTGTTTATAGCTATGGCCGCTGCCTTTCTCCATTTTGGGTACCTCCATCTGATAAGCAACATGGTTTTCCTGCTGGTCTTTGGAAGGTATGTCGAGGATCGTATGGGAGCGGTCTTTTACGCCATACTGTTTTTCTCGTCGTCTGCTTTGGGAAATGTGCTCCAGGGGCTGTTTAACATCCATGTCTTACACCAACCGGATGTGGGTATCATTGGTGCCTCGGGAGCGATCTCCGGGATTTTGGGAGCATTTGCCGTACGATTCTATGCCAGCCGCTTGGAAGTGGCTTTCTGGGCGTTCATGCCACTGCAGGCGTACAACCGGGCTGGAAGAGTCGAAATACCAGCGCTGCTCGCCATCGCCCTGTGGTTTGTACTGCAGCTCGTCCGCGGTTTGGTGCAGGCGGGCGGCGTCGCGTCGAACGTCGCTTATATCACTCACATCGCAGGCTTTATGTGGGCAGTTGGGCTGGTCCTCCTAGTGGGCGAGCATAGAAGAGCCAAGATCGAAACCATCTGGCGCAGGGCGCAGAGATACGTCGAAAAGGGCGAAGCGTATGCCGCCCAGGGGGAGTTGATAGATTATCTCTCGTTGCGCCCCGACGACGACAACGCCGTTGCCACGCTGGCCAGGGCGAAGATCATCGTCGGGGACACCAAAGGCGCGAATGAGAACTACAGAAAAGCCTGCGAACGTCTCCTGCGGAAGAAACAGCGGGGGCGGGCGGAAGATCTCTTTAGGGAAGCGCTCCATGGTTTCCCGAACTTTGTGCTCTCACCTGGGAAGCATCTCGATCTCGCATTCGGCCTCGAGCGAAATCTCAAGCATAAGCTTGCGATAAGGGCTTACGAAAACTTCGCGAGACGCTACCCTCTGCACAAAGAGGCACCGTTTGCTCTATTGCGCTCGGCAAACCTCTATTGGAACACGTTGGATGATATAGATGAAGCTGCGCGTTGTTACAAAAAGCTCATAGAGTTGTATCCTGATGATGAGTGGGTGGAATTCGCTCGGGAGCAAGTACGGCTTCTCTCTTTTGGAGCAGTTTGAGAGCACCTTTTACGAGTTGTCGGGAGTTCTGAGAAAATGGAGAGGGGGAGGAAATGCTCGGGATGATGAGCGTCCCCCCGGATGATAACGTCCGAACGGCGTCCGACATGACGAGGTGAGTAAAGATTTCTTGCGGATGTGCTGTCCGCCGAATAAAATGCTTGTAGGAGTGTCTGAGCAGGTGGTAGCCTGCCATCGTCTTGTGGTATGTTTCCTCTGACGGATCGTTAGGGGGTGGGGAAGATGATGAATGGGATGTCCGTCAAAGGACTCCCTCCCGGCGATAGACCCCGGGAGAGGTTGTATCATATCGGAGCGCAGGAGCTCTCTCTCCAAGAGCTTTTGTCGATCGTCATCGGCAGTGGTTCGAAAGGCGCCGGCGCCCTTGCTGTAGCGTATCGGCTTCTGGAAACCTTTGGCGACCTACCCTCTCTCGGCAAAGCCGATCTCGACGATCTGAAGTGCGTTACCGGTATCGGGTTTGCCCGAGCGTGCCAGCTGGCTGCCGCTTTCGAGCTGGGCAAAAGGCTCGTCCGGGAATCTGGCAGTAACGGGGCATTGATAAAATCCCCGAGAGATGTAGCCAGAATTTTTATGGATGAGATGAAGCACTATGACAGGGAGCATTTCAAAGCGGCATTTTTGAACACGAAGAACCAGGTCATAAAAACCGCAACGATATCGATTGGCTCATTAAATGCATCTATTGTCCATCCGAGGGAAATCTTGAAGCCAGCGATATCGACCAGCGCAGCTTCGATCGTGCTGGTGCACAATCACCCAACCGGCGATCCAAAGCCCAGCAAGGAAGACATCGAATTCACCAAGCGGTTTGCGAAATGCGGCGAACTCATAGGAATCGGGCTGCTCGACCATGTGATCATTGGAGCGGGAAAGTTTACTAGCTTGAAGGAGAGGGGCTACTTTTAGGCAGGCCCACGGGAGAAGGATCAGGAAAGGAGCGGGATCGGAAGTGTTTTCCAGGTTATCCAATTTTCTTTCGAATGATGTGGCGATCGATTTGGGCACTGCCAATACGCTCGTTTTCGTCAAGGGAAACGGAATCGTTCTGGACGAACCATCCGTCGTCGCAGTGGATCAATCCAACCGTAAGGTTTATGCGGTCGGAAAGGAAGCCAAGGCTATGCTGGGCAAAACGCCACAGCATATCGCCGCCATACGCCCGATGAAAGATGGGGTGATCGCCGACTTCG
Source organism: Candidatus Latescibacterota bacterium (assembly GCA_011772205.1). Classification (GTDB taxonomy): domain Bacteria; phylum Krumholzibacteriota; class Krumholzibacteriia; order WVZY01; family WVZY01; genus WVZY01. Next base: position 197,673 of record WVZY01000008.1, on the reverse strand, counting down.
AGATTACCGAGATGATGTTGAGAGAGTTTATCAAAAAATCTCAGAAGAAGAAGCTGTTCATCCGGCCGAGAATCGTTATTGCCGTTCCCTCAGGCATCACCGAAGTGGAGAAACGGGCCGTTCGGGACAGCGCCGAGCACGCGGGCGCGCGCGATGTGTATCTGATCGCAGAACCTATCGCAGCAGCAATCGGCGTGGGCCTCCCCGTCGATAAACCCTCGGGTAACATGATTATCGATATTGGGGGAGGAACAACAGAGATCGCCGTCATCGCGTTGGACGGTATTGTGGCGAACTGCTCGATCCGAGTTGCCGGAGATGAAATGGACGAAGCGCTCGTCAATTACGTAAAACGCACATATAACCTGCTGATCGGCGAACAGACAGCGGAGCAAATAAAAATGCAAATTGGATCGGCAACGATGCTGGATAATGAACTTGAGATTGAGGTGAAAGGGAGGGATCTTGTCGCCGGAATCCCAAAGAACCTAAAGCTCACGAGCGAGGAGATTCGCGAAGCAATGAGCGAACCTCTTTCTCAAATCGTCGAAGCACTCAAAACCGCCCTGGAGCAGACTCCACCGGAACTCGCCGCCGATATCGTCGATAGAGGAATCGTTCTGACGGGTGGAGGCTCGTTATTGAAAGGCCTGGACACTCTGCTAAAGGAGCAGACCAACTTGCCGATCAATCTTGTTGACGATCCCCTGCGTTGCGTTGTGCTCGGAGCGGGGAAGGTTTTGGACAACGTCCATCTCTACGACAGAATCTTGATGCAAAGCACTCACGATTGAAATGCAGATTATCGAGCAGCTTTTTCAAAGACACCGTGACAAAACAACGCTCGGTCTACTTGTTATCCTCTCCCTTATTCTACTGATCATACCACAGCGGGCAAAATTCGGTATGGCCAAGGTAGCGCTCAATGGATTGTTCCTTCCTGTTGACCGGGTAACCCACTTTGTCGAAGATTTTCGTGAAATGAGAGAAGAAAACAGGCGGCTCAAGCGCATTGCTGCAAGCCTCCTGCTGGAAAGGGAGAGGCTTGCCCAATTCAGGGAAGAGAGGGAGCGGCTGCGGAGACTGGCCGATTTCAAAGAGGAGCAGTTCCTGAAACTCGTTCCTTGTGAAGTAATTGGAAGGAATCTCGACCGCTATCAAACGATGCTCGTCATCGACAAGGGTGCGCGAGATTCTCTGAGAGTGCGGATGCCGGTTTTATCCTATCGGGGGTATGTTGGTCGGATTATAGAAGTTTTTGGAAATTCCTCCTGGGTTCAGCTGATCTGCAGCCGGAACAATCCGGTAAGCTGTATCGACAAGAGGAGTCGTGTTGTCGGCATTCTAGAGTGGATGCATCATTCATATTTTGAGCTTAAAAACGTCGGTATCGTTGAAGATGTCGCAATAGGGGATACACTGATAACAAGCGGATTCGGCGGTGTTGTCCCAAAAGGATTCCCCGTCGCCGTAGTGAGCAAAGTCACCCATGCGATCGACGGGCTCAGCCTCAGAGTGGAGGCCAAGAGCTATATCAAATTCAGGTCGCTTGAGGAGGTTTTCGTCGTTATAGATGAGATCCCTTGGAATCAAGCGATCTTTTACGATATGGAAGACAGCCTGTCGGTGTTCGGTAGTGCTCGTAAAAATGCATTGTACGCACGATGAGAGTATCCGTTCTGGTGATCATCGCATTTGTGTGTTTGTTTCTTCAAGTCGTGGCGTTGAGAAAGCTTTCGATCGGTGAAATCTCGCCCGATTTCGCTCTACTCCTGTGCTCATTTTTCGCCTTGTATAAGGGCACGATAAGAGGATCCCTGATCGGATTTGTCGTCGGGCTTTTTCAAGATCTTTTCAATCCTGCGTTTCTAGGCTTGAATGCGCTCACAAAGACTCTCATCGGTTATGCTTTCGGCCACGTGGGCGCCAAGACGGTTCCCGAGAGAACCCTGTTTTTGTCAGCTGTATTCTTTCTCGCCGCATTGGGACACGATTTTGTCTATTTGATCTTCTTTACTGCTCTCGATATGGGGAATTTCATCAAGATGCTCTTCAACGTCGCGATTCCGTCTGCGGTGTACACGGCTGTCGCTGGAATTGTCTTGCACAAGTTGATGCTGTTTATTAATGCGAGGATGGTGAGATCGGTTGGGCAAGAGAGCTAGTTGGGATGAGAGACTCGGCAGGACGAGGCGTCGCTGGCTTCAAGCGTTTGCCGTGTTTTTTTTCCTCGTACTCCTCATCAGACTTTTCTCCCTTCAAGCGGTCGAGCACGCTGGATACGCCAAGGACGCGGAGAAAAACCAATTCCAGCGTTTAAGAATTCCCGCTCCACGGGGATTGATCGTAGATCGAAACGGCGAAGTACTCGTTGATAACGTGCCGCGCTTCGATGTAGTCGTGCCATGGAAAAGAGAAGAAAGTGCTTTGATGATGATCCGGAAGCTCTCCAATTTTCTCACACTGGACTCTACTGCAGTTTTTGCGCGGTTCGATATCTGGGCCAAGAAAAACGCCGGCTTACCGTTCCCGGTGGTCAAAGACGCCGACAAGTTGATAATTTCTGCAGTCAGGGAAAATGTCGATCTTTTCCCTCAGCTCCGAGTGGAGACAAGAGCAAGGCGTCGTTACCGAAAGGGACTCTTTGCGTCCCACCTCCTCGGTTATGTTGCAGAGATAAGCGATGAGGAGCTGGCCAACAGTGATCCACGCGATTACCAAGCGGGGGATGTGATCGGAAAAACAGGATTGGAACTCTACTGTGAAGAACATCTTCACGGGATACACGGCTACCGGGTCGTTCAAGTAAACGCCTGGGGAACGGTGCTCGGCGATGTAGATGGACCTTCTATTGCGCCGAGAACGGGAAGGACCGTGAAGCTGACGATCGACGCAAAGATCCAAGCCTATCTCGAGGAACGGTTGGCGAGGGAGGGAACGGGCGCGGTAGTCATGATGAACGTCCACGATGGCGCTGTGATTGCGGCAGTGAGCATTCCACGATTCGATCCAAACAGTTTCGCTGCAGGCATCAATCAAGAAGAGTGGGATCGCTTGCACAACGAAGAAAGTAAGCCCCTTTTCAATCGCTACCTACAGGCAACATACCCTCCGGGATCGACGCTAAAAGTGATTTCTGCCAGCGTCGCGCTCGAAAACGAGCTGGTGGATCCGGAGGAGCTGCTCGTCTACTGCACCGGTGCACACAGGTTCGGCAACCGATTCTTCAAGTGCTGGAGAGAAGAAGGGCATGGGTGGATGGATCTTCACAATGCCGTTGTCCAATCTTGTGACTCCTACTTCTTCAAGTTCGCCGAAACGCTGGATGTAGATGAGCTTGCCGAAGCCGCTCGTGCATTCGGCCTCGGCTCCCGGACCGGAATTGAGCTGCGTGGTGAGGCGCGAGGTCTCGTCCCAGACAGAAAGTACTATGATAACAAGCTCGGTAAAGGTGAATGGACTCAGGGGCATGTTCTCAACAATGTGATCGGCCAAGGTGAGTTTCTTTCGACGCTGCTCCAAATGTGCCGGGTTGCCGCCGTTATCGCGAATGGGGGGTACCTCGTCAGCCCGCACGTCATTCATTCAATCGGGGACGATTACCATGTCGTCCATCCAAAGCGAGAGATTGGGGCGCTGTCGAAACGGACGATCCAGTTTTTAAAGCGCGCGATGCGGGGGGTCGTCGAAGACAAGGATGGCACGGCACATTGGTGTCGGGTCGATGGGCTTCAAACAGCGGGCAAGACTGGGACTTCTCAAAATCCGCATGGTAAAGACCATGCTTGGTTTATTGGGTATGCCCCAGCAAATGATCCAGTTATCGCTATCGCGGTCCTTATCGAAAACGCAGGGCACGGAGGAGAATTCGCTGCTCCACTGGCGAGAGATGCATACAGGAAATATTTCGAAAAACAGCTCGCAGAGCAGAAGCCCCCTGTAGGCGATCAAACGGGACTAGCTGTCGGCCTCGGAGGCAGGCACCGTGAAAGCAATTAGAGATTTCGATTGGATGATCTGCCTGACAGTGGCGCTCCTTTGCATATTGGGGCTGGCCCTCATTTATTCAGTCTTCTATCCGCATGAAGATGATACTGTTAATCATACAAATTTACTCTATCTCAAGAAGCAACTCCTGTGGATCCTTATTGGATGCATAGCGATGTTCATAGGTTTCACAATCCCATTCCGTTATTTCGAAACGCTTGCTTATATGTATTACATCATCTGTGTCGTGCTATTGGTCGGCGTGCTGTTCATTACGCGGACTGGCCAAGCCCACAGATGGATTTCTCTGGGACCAATAAGCATCCAGCCATCCGAATTTACGAAAATCGCACTCCTTTTTCTATGGGCCCGTATCCTTTCGGGGTATACGAGAAATCCGAATCAACTGAAGCGGCTTGTTATCGTGCTCGGTGTCTTCATCGTTCCATTTCTTTTCGTTCTCAAGGAGCCCGATTTGGGGACGGCGCTCGTTTTCTTTGCCATGCTGCTGCCAGTTCTGTATTGGAGAGGATTTAGGGGGCTGCATATCTTGTTCGTGTTGTCCCCATTTATTAGCAGTATTCTTCTCATATATGGCCAGGAAATCGCCCAGAATCACAAGACACTGCCTTTTGGAATATATATCGTTTTGATTCTGATCATTGCGTACCGCAGGCGGGCCTTCCTTCTTGAGAGTCTCCTACTTGTGGCGTCCAACGTCGGTGTCGGGCTGGTGCTACCGGGACTTTGGAGCAATCTCAAGGAGTATCAGCAGGATCGAATCTTGAACTTCCTGAATCCGGGCTCTGATAAGCTCGGTGCGGGATGGCAGGTGTTCCAATCGAAAATCGCTATCGGGTCCGGAGGCATTACTGGGAAGGGGTATCTGGAGGGAACCCAGAAGGCGCTTGAGTTTCTGCCGGCTAAGCATACTGATTTTGTCTTTTCCGTCCTTGGGGAAGAATTGGGATTCATTGGCGCCCTTGCAATTCTCGTGTTGTTTTTTATCTTGATTTATAAGGCGCTGGCTCTAGCCGAAAAATCGAGGAGCGAATTTGCCAGCACGGTGTGCATCGGTATTGCCGCTTATTTCTTCTTTCAGGTTTTCATCAATGTGGCGATGACCACCGGAATCGCACCTGTAACGGGGATCCCGTTGCCGTTTATCAGCTATGGAGGAAGCTCTATAGTTGTCAGCTTCTTTTTCATCGGTTTTCTTCTAAACTGCAGCGTGCGCTGGTTCGAGTATTGAAAGGTACAGGATAAATGAAATATCGTGAGTTACTAAGGAATCTTAAATGCATCCGGTACTGATCCAAGTGGGATGGTTCACGATCCATTCGTACGGATTCATGCTCGCGTTGAGTTTTCTTGTTGGCATCTTAGTCGCCTCCAAGAGAGCAAGGAATTTCGGTTTGGAGCCCCAGCATATCCTCGACATAAGTGTCTACATCATATTGACTGCAGTGGTGGGTTCCAGATTGCTCTACGTGGCATTCCATTTGGACGAATACCGAAATTTTCTCGATATGTTCGCTCTTTGGGAGGGGGGAGCAACGTTGTACGGTGGCCTCCTCCTCGCCATTCTGGCATCTTACATCTATACCTCCAGGAAGCGCTTGAGCTTCCTCTTTACAGCCGACGCGCTGAGTCCCTCGATCGCGCTGGGACTCGCGTTCACCCGGATCGGCTGTTTCATGAGCGGATGTTGTTTCGGTAAGGTAACGGATCTGCCGTGGGGCGTAACATTTCCGACCGATTGCGCTGCTGGTTATTATTCGCTGCGCATTGCTCGTGAGCTTTCGGTTCCGGCCGTCAAACTTCATCCGACGCAGCTTTATGCTTCGCTGTACGGTTTGATCACTTTCCTCCTACTTTTTCTCTTTGAGCGCCGAGTTCGTAAAAAAGGTGGGACCTTCGGGGCGTTGCTCGTGATGTACGGCGTCTTCCGTTTTTCACTGGATTTTTTCCGGATTTACGAGGAGGACATGCTGGTTCTGTTTGGATTAACACTCAATCAAGTCATAAGCGTCGGCATGTTTCTGATCGGCATCTACCTGTTGCTCAGGAAAACGAGCGAGCGGCGTTCCGCGCCGAGCGGGAATGCGGGCTAGATGGCGTAGCTTCAATGTCCCGCGGGATGGGGTGATGATGTTCGTGTGGCGGCGGGCGCTGAATCGCTTGAACTCAGTGTTGCATAGGGCAAATAAGGTCCCCTCGCGGGTCCGCGTGGCGAATTGGATGATCACCCTCTTGCCGAGGGCTGCCGAACACCTTCGGCAAGTTCATCAAGCAGCCATTGATTTTCTGATCGAGAATCGCTGCGTCCTCTGTGGTGCTTCTACCGGTCAGCCGGGAGCGGCGAGGTCCAGCGGACCCTTCTCGAGATGCCTCAGGCGTCCGGTCCACTTAAAAGTATTCGGAGTGATCCCTCTCGAAAACAAGCCGATATGCGAAAGGTGCTTGTCCTGCTTTGATGAAACCCGGTCCGCCGGGAACCTCGGTCGCTTCCATGTTGGCAATCATGTGGCAATGGTTTCTAAGCAAAGGTTCGGGCAGCAACCCGAAGGGAGTCCGAGCGACGAGCAAGAACCAGGAGTTAAAGGTCTGGAATCCCCACCGGAACCTACAGCACGGAGCGATATTAGGGTTATCGCTCCATTCATGACTGATGACCACGTGTTGAAATTGATCCATCTAGTTAAATTTTCAAGATATACAGCACTGATTCCGCACATTGCCCGGACGATTCAGCAAGCGCTGGAAACGTTTTTGGAACCCGAATCTGGTCAATGGGTTCTCGTGCCCGTGCCGATGATCCGAAAGGATGAAAAGCGGCGCGGATTCAACCAAGCCGAGAGATTGGGATGGGAGCTGTCCAGGCTCACCGGCATCACCATGGACAGCAGCGCCCTCCGGCGCCGCCGTCGGGGAAGGCCCCAATCGCAGACCGCCCGTGAGAAGCGAGCGGAGAACGTTCGAGGGGCCTTTATTGCTTACGGTAGCAGGATTGCTGAAAAGCACGTGCTTCTCGTGGACGACCTCGTGACCAGTGGCGCGACGGCGGCCGAGTGCGCAAAGGCCCTTCTCCAGTCGGGTGCCGCTTCGGTTGCGGTCCTATGTTTTGGAAGATCGTTGTAGCGCTTTGACTTGACAGCTGGCGAGGAGGAGCGTATGATTCGCTTATCTATCCGCGAAAGACACCTCTCGTTGGCTCCAAGCGATCGGGCCGCGGTTTTTTTTTCTTTTCGGGAAAACATTTGCGGACGCCGGCATGCTGCATGCGCTGTTTCAGGTTGGAGGAATGGAGTGCGGAAAGTGTGCAACGCTGGAATCCCTGCAATCAGAGGATGCAGGCGATAGATAAAATTGGTGATTGCTGCAGCGCTTTGGCGACCGACGGATTGATGATGGTTTGACGCAAGCACATTCAGGGAGGTTCAAATGGCTATTCGTGTCGCGATCAACGGCTTTGGCCGAATTGGCAGGCTGGTATATCGCCATGGCTTTCAATCTAAGGAGTTCGACTTTGTTGCCGTAAACGATCTCACCAGCCCCGAGATTCTTGCTCATCTTCTGAAATATGATTCGGTCCACCGGGCGTTTCCTGCAGAAGTGTCGACCGTACGCAACGGGCTAAAGGTCGATGGGAAAATTGTCAAGGTTTTCGCCGAAAAGGATCCCGAAAAGCTTCCGTGGAAGCAACTCGGAGTCGATGTAGTCATTGAATCAACCGGCCATTTCCGCAAGCACAAGGACGCGAGCAAGCACCTCACAGCTGGTGCATCAAAGGTCATGATTTCGGCGCCGTCGCCCGATGCGGACATCATGATCGTGATGGGAGTGAATCATAATAAGTACCGGAAAAATAAAGACCATGTCATCTCCACCGCGTCCTGCACGACGAACTGCCTCGCTCCTTTGGCGAAGGTACTGAACGATGCCTTCGGGATTCGTTACGGATTGATGACGACGATTCATGCTTATACGAATGACCAGCGAATACTCGATTTCCCCCATAAAGATTTGCGACGCGCACGGGCCGCGGCCGTATCGATGATTCCGACAACGACGGGGGCTGCAGTGGCCGTAGCTAAGGTGCTCCCCGAGCTCGAGGGAAAGCTGGACGGCATGGCCGTACGGGTTCCAGTCTCGGATGGCTCGCTGGTGGACCTCTCTGTTGAACTACGGAAGCCGGCCACGGTGGAGGAAGTCAACGCGGCGATGAAGAAAGCTGCCCGTGGACAGTTGAAGGGGATTCTTCAGTATACCGAAGATCCGATTGTATCGTTCGATGTGGTTGGGAATCCTCATTCATCAGTGTTTGATGCTTCTGCAACAATGGCAGTGGGCAAGAAGCACTTCAAGGTTCTTGCCTGGTATGATAACGAGTATGGCTATGCAGGTAGAATGGTTGATATGCTTAGGCTCCTTCTGAAATGAGCGTGGTAAAGATGAAGAAACTCAGCGTTCGAGATTGCGATGTACGGGGAAAACGAGTTCTCGTACGGGTGGATTTCAACGTTCCGCTGGACAGCGATAAAAACATTACCGACGACACGAGGATCGTTTCTGCACTTCCAACGATCAAGAGCGTTCTCGATCGCGGTGGAAAACTTATCCTAATGAGCCACCTCGGAAGACCTCGGGGAAAGCGGAACGAAGATTTGAGCCTCACGCCTGTCGCCTACCGTCTCGGGGATCTACTCGATAACCCCTTGAAATTTGCCACCGACTGCATTGGGAAAGAGGTGAGAAGCAAGGTAAACTCAATGAAGGATGGGGAGATCATTCTTCTAGAAAACCTTCGTTTTCATCCGGGTGAGGAGGCAAACGATTCGGACTTTTCACGAGAGCTCGCTTCCCTGGGTGATATTTATGTAAACGATGCCTTCGGTACCGCACACCGTGCGCATGCCTCCACCGTCGGGGTAACGGAACACTTCGATATTCGCGCTGCGGGCATCCTCATGGAGGAAGAGCTTTCCGCCCTCGTCGGGATTCTGGAGAGTCCCGAGAGGCCGTTCGTTGCCGTCCTTGGTGGCGCTAAAATCGAGGGCAAAATCAACTTGATAAGGACTCTTCTCAGCAAAGTTGACGTGCTTCTCGTGGGCGGGGGCATGATGTTTACCTTCTTCAAGGCGAGCGGGCTGGAGATCGGGAGGAGCATTGTCGATGAGAGCTACCTCGATATGTGCAAAGAGCTCCTCGGTCAGATCCGAGGAGGCCCCTCAAAGCTGCTCCTCCCAGTTGATGCAATCGTCGCAAAAGAGATCGAAGATGGAGCGCCAAAACGAGAGGTCTCGAGCGCGGATATTCCCGAGGATTGGATCGGAGTAGATATTGGGCCCAAGACCGTCAGTCTGTTCAAAGAGGAGATCGGCAAAGCCAAAACTATTTTCTGGAATGGGCCGATGGGTGTGTTCGAAAAACCCGGTTTTGCCGACGGAACCAAAGCGGTGGCCCAATCGATAGCCAATACGACCGAACGTGGTACGGCGACAATAGTTGGCGGCGGGGACAGCGTAGCTGCTATCCAGCTAATGGGAATCGCGGAGAAGTTCACGCACGTATCAACGGGCGGCGGTGCATCCCTTGAGCTTATAGAGGGGAAAACTCTCCCTGGCGTCGAAGCACTCTGCGATGTGGCCGAGGCTTCGTGCGACGCATGAGGAATCAGGTTCATATGCCCAGGCGCAAACTCATTGCTGCGAATTGGAAAATGAACAAGACGATTTCCGAAGCGGTGTCGTTCGTTGAACGCTTGAAATCCTCGCCTGCGCCGCAGCCGGGATGTGATCTGCTCATCTTTCCTCCTTTTATTGCCATACCAGCTGTTGCGCGGCTCTTGGGCGACACAGGTGTTGCCGTTGGCGCGCAGGATATTTTCTGGGAGAATGAAGGAGCCTTTACAGGGGAAATATCGGGTCCGATGATCCGCGATGCAGGGGCCGAATACGCGCTAATCGGACATTCAGAGCGGCGTCATGTTTTCGGCGAAAATGATGAGACGGTCGCGAGGAAACTCATGGCGACGTTCGCCAGCGGGCTAAGACCGATTTTGTGTGTGGGAGAAACGCTGGAGGAGCGGGAGGCAGGTGAAGCTGAATCTACCGTTGAAAAGCAGCTGAGGAGCGCTCTTTCAGCGCTGAGTCGTGAGAATGTGAAAAGGCTCGTGATCGCGTACGAACCGGTTTGGGCGATTGGGACCGGGAGAACGGCCACTCCCGACGATGCAGAACAGATGCACGCATTCATCAGACGTTTCGTCCGCGGTGTTTTCGGGGATCCAATCGCCGGCGAGTTGATCATTCAATACGGTGGAAGCGTCAAACCGGACAACGCGGCAAGCCTTCTCGAAATGGAAGAGATCGACGGTGCGCTGGTCGGCGGGGCCAGCCTGGATGCGGACAGTTTTCTTGCCATCGCCGGGGCCATACCGCGGCAGTGAGGTTGGGATTGGGAGACGTTTGATCGCTTCAAGATAAGAGCACCCCCGGCTTGACTTGAGCTAAAGCATCTGGTATCTTCAGGTTAAATTTACGGGGCTGCCATTTTGACGAATGTCACCGCGGCGGAACCCCGGCCGTCGGTAGACGAATCGAGGAAAATCGAATGCTGTTGTTCAGAATCATTCTCGTATTTCATGTTATTATTTGTTTCGCACTGATCATCGTAGTCCTTCTTCAGTCGAGCAAAGGAGGGGGGCTTGCGGGAGCTTTCGGCGGGGGTGGTGGAGGCCAGACGATGTTTGGCGGTCATGAAACGGCGACATTTCTTAGTAAGGCAACCACATATCTCGCAGTTTTATTCATGCTGCTATCCCTGTTGCTCGCGTTTCTCTCCTCGAGGAGAAGCGAGTACCGACCCGAAAGCGTTCTTCGGCGGGCGGCGGCCGCGAGGGAGGATGTCATTCCGCGCGGGGAGAGCATAGAAGAAATCCTGGGGACAGCCGAGCTCGACACTGTCCCACCCGATTCTTTATAGTCCGCCAAGAAGGATTGTGCCGAGGTGGTGGAATTGGTAGACACGCTGTCTTGAGGGGGCAGTAGGCGAAAGTCTGTGCGGGTTCGAGTCCCGCCCTCGGCACCAAGAATATTCCCAAATCTTACCTTTCCCTGACGCCACTCTGGAATGGAATTTCCTCGTTGTGGTATAACTATGTGCAATCCAGACTTTCGGCGGCATTGCACCAGGCAATCGGAGCAGACGGCGTTCTGTCCCGCTTCAATGGCCATATAAGCTGAGACAAATAGGGACCGCTGTCGATCTTTTAATCAGGAGCGGTCTTCCAACTCCTTGAAAAGGGGGCGAATCATGAAGACTTTGTTTTGCGCTTTGGTAGCTGCAGGAGGATCCTGGCAGCACGCCAATAGCGTGTGCCATGCCGACCTTCGGCGTTTCAAAGGTCGATTGACGACATCCGGACGGCTGATGGTTGGTATTTTACTGGTGTGCACACTGCTCGTCCCCTGGAGTTCCCTCCCAGCCTCATCCAGCAGTGAAAAACTCAAGAGCACTCCCGCGCGCCAGAAATCAATCGGGATAACGATCTATAACGACAACCTGGGACTCGTAAAGGATGTAAGAAATCTATCGCTTTCCAGGGGGGTGGTCGAGCTGACTTTTGAGGGTGTCGCGGCGAGAATAGATCCCACGAGTGTCCACATCCGCTCGATCGATTACCCGAAAAAGCTCAGCGTTCTCGAGCAGAATTTCGAATACGATTTGATCAGCCCGGCGAAGCTGATGGAAAAATATTTGGGCGAGACGGTGGAGCTCATAACCGAACATGAAGGGGAAGAGCGGCGGATTCAGGCAAAGCTGATCGGAATCGAAAAAGGATACGTGTATGAAATCGACGGCAAGATAGCGATCAATCCACCAGGCAGGGTCGTTATGCCCGCCCTGCCCGGAGGTTTGATATCGAAACCGTCGCTGGTTTGGCTTCTTGACAGCGATCGCGTAAACCATCTGGTCGAGGCCAGCTACTTGACGGAAGGTATCGGTTGGAAAGCTAACTATGTGGCGGTACTTTCGGATGACGACACCAAAATGGACCTGGCCGGCTGGGTGACGATCGATAACAGAAGCGGAGCAACCTACCGGAACGCAACACTGAAGCTCGTCGCGGGTGATGTACACAGGGTTCGACCTCCCCGCGCGCCAAGAAGGGGCGAGGAGCTGTATGTCCGCGGAGCGCCTATGGAGGAGAAAGCTTTCGTGGAAGAGGCATTCTTTGAGTACCATCTGTATGCTCTCCAGCGTCCAACTACGATCAAAGACAACCAGACAAAACAGCTCAGCCTTCTGAGCGCAGCCGATATCACCGTGAAGAAATCCTATGTATTCGAGCCGTTGAGAAGCTATCTGTTTTCCGCAATGCAATCGCCGGAGCTGGGCAAGAAGGTGGGCGTCTTCATCAATGTTGAGAACAAAAAGGAGAATGGTTTGGGAATGCCGCTCCCAAAGGGAGTGGTGAGAGTCTACAAAAAGGATCGCGCCGGTGATCTGCAATTCGTAGGGGAGGACTGGATCGACCACACGCCCGAGGATGAAAAGGTGCGCGTAAAAATGGGCGAGGCGTTCGACGTGGTCGCGGACAGGACACAGACGGATTTCAAAGTGATCAAGAGCGGGCGCATTTACGAATCATCCTATAAAATATCCATACGGAACCACAAGGAAGAGGATATTGTAGTCTCCGTGATCGAGCGGCTTCAGAGCGATTGGAAGATACTTCATAAATCGCACGACTATGTAAAGGAATCATCCCACAGGGTCCGTTTCGATGTGCCGGTGCCAAAAAAGGGCGCAGTGGATCTCACTTATACGGTGCAGATTCGGTATTAGCTTTGATTCATCGGTATTCAACGAGCTGTAGGGAACGATCTATAAGGCAAGAAATGGCCGTTTCCTAAGGTGCGCCTGCTTCTTCTTGTCGGCTATGTGGGAATTCCCCATCACACGCCCGCTCCGCTCGACTATCCGCCTCCGGCGGGCGATTTTTGTTGCGGAAGGCACCGTGGAGGGGTGCTCACCACGCTCCCGCTCGGCTATCCGCCTCCGGCGGAGGATCCTCGCTCGCTCCGCGTAATGGTTTGTCACCCCCACGGAGCCTCCTCGCTCACTCCGCGCAATGGTTCGTCACCCCCATCGCGCAGCACTCCTCACTCGCTCTATGGCTGTCTAAAACCACAATTTCTGTTTACAAGTGGCGTGCCGGCATATACCATACGTCCAAGCCTCTAGGGGGAAGTCATATGGAATTCTCAAGCGACATCGGTGCCTTTTTCAACGCTCACTCAGGTTCTATCCTGTTTTCCATCGCAATCGTAGCCCTGTTGACTCTTGTGCTCATGCTCGTGTTCGCAATCCGGCTGTCCGCTGTGTCCAGGCCTTTGGCGAATCTAAAGTCGGACGGGAAGCCTGAAGACATCATCCTGGCAATTCTCCGTGCAGTTGAGGAAAACCAGCGAGACATCAAAAAAGCAACGTCCGATCTTTCCGACCTGATCCGCCACAGCCAATCCTTCTTCCATCGCTCTGCTCTCGTTCGCTATGACGCGTTCGAGGATATCGCAGGGCAGCAGAGCTACTCGCTGTGCATGCTCGATGGAAACGGTAGCGGATACATCATCACCTATCTAACCGGGAGAAATTCAACCCGAAGCTATGCCGTGCGGATAAAAGATGGCGAGGCATCGCGACAACTTAGCGATGAGGAAGCTCAGGCTTTCAACGAAGCGCTGGCCGGTCAAGTCCCTCTGTCAATCACATAATGGGTATTTGAATAGGATATAACTAATTATTATATAACGAGTTACTCGATCCGTATATCTCTCCAACGGTCCCTCATCAATCGCCAGGACATCGCAGCCCCCAGAAAAAGTGCGTAGATGGCTCCACCCGCCCAAGCCCAGACTATTCCTCCCGAAAGCACCGTGCCGAAAATGTATGCGAGTGGGATGAACAGAAACCATGCTCCTCCGATGGTGATCTTCATAGGCACTTTCGTATCTCCGGCGCCGCGAAGCGCTCCGCTGGAGACCATTTGGATTGCGTCGAAGATTATAAATAGCGCGGCCCAGAGCATCGTTTGCTTGCCTAACGAGACCACGACCGGATCGGTGTTGAATATACGAACCAGTGGGCCGGGAAAGGTGATGCATATTATTGCTACAATCCCTGAGTATGTCGCACCGAGCTTTAGAGCCGTGTACGCGCTCTTCTTGGCAAGGTCCGATCTGCGGGCGCCGATATATTGACCCATCAATGTCGTAGCAGCAATGGAGAATCCTTGGCATGGCATGAAAGAGAGGGCAAGGATTTGGATGACGATTTGATTCACCGCGAGGGGTTCGGTCCCCATCCGGCCGATGTAGGCAGAGAACACGAGGAAACTACCCATATCCAGGAAGAAATGGACAGCGATCGGAATGCCGATCCGCAGCAAGCTCTTGATCTCCGAAAGATGTGGGCGCCAGTGCTCTAAGGTGCCATAGACCCTGCGGTATTTGCCGGAAGAAGCGACGACAGCGAAAATGTACGCCGAGAGAAAATTGGCGAATGCGGTTGCCCAAGCTGCGCCAACGACACCCATTGCGGGAAAAGGGCCTTTCCCGAAAATGAGAAAATAGTCCCCGATTATATTCAGAAGGTTCGCAAATACCACGACCTTCATTGGAGTTTTGGTGTTGCCGATGCCCCTGAAGAAGTTCGCATAAGCGAAGTGCATCATTGTAAACGGCCCGCTGAGCATCCGGATGTTCGCATAGGCGATGCAGCGCCCCCTGACCTCCTCTGATGGGCGGAGAAGATCGATGATCCAGCCATTCAAAAATCTGAGCGCAAGGATCATGACTCCCGCGGCGAGTGCGATATAAAGGCCCTGCCACAAATATTCCGCGCACCTGTCCAGTTTCTTGGCGCCGAAGTTTTGGGATACGAACGTATTGATGCTGTTCGTGAGACCGAGAAAGAAAGAATAAACTGTCCATACCAGGATGCCGCCGAGACCCACGGCAGCAAGTTCGACTTTTCCGGCGTGGCCTACCATCGCGGAATCCACCGTCCACATAACGGTTTGAGACACCATGGTGAGGATCGCCGGATAGGCTAGATTCCATACTTCCCGGTATCCGCCCGGATTTTGGTGTTCGGCTATATCCATCGATTCGGGTGAGATTGATTGGTGTGACGGGATTAGGTGTCGCCAGAGTCTTCTTTGCTCTTTTTGCTGTAGTTCTCGAGTATCCGCTTCTCGGTAGCGCTAAGCTTCTCGTATCCTTTGGCGGTAATCTTGTCCAGGATCGAGTCGATATTAGCATCTTCTTGCGCTTCCCATTGGCCTCTTTTTCGCCGGGAATAGTCCGACCATCTCCGGCGCGCCCTCGCAACCCATTTCGAGTTGGCAATTTGCTTGCGAAAGAAAATCAGACCCGCCGCCATGCCTCCCAGGTGCGCGAAAAATGCGATCCCGCTCGGTCCCGACAGACCCATCGCAATTTGGAGGGCTGCGAAGAAAACAATGAGGTGTTTGGCCTTTACGGGAAACAGGAATTGAAGGTATACGATATTATCTGGAAAAATCATCGCATAAGCGAGAAACACACCGAAAATCGCTCCACTGGCGCCCAAAATAAGGTTGTTGTAGTTGAAGATAAAGCTGAAGACGGCGCCTCCGATCCCGCAGGCAACGTAGTAATTCAGGAATCTTCTCCCTCCCCAGACGGATTCGAGAGTACTACCGAACATAAAAAGCATGAGCATGTTGAAGAATAGATGCCAGAATCCCCCATGGAGGAACATGTAGGTAAAAATCTGCCAAATGTAGAAATCTTCGATGATAACCCTGGGGGTAAGGGCGAGGAGCAGGCTGAATCGAACCGGCAAGACCAGTTGGAGGATATAAATGAGGACGTTGGCAAGGATCAGCCGGCCAACGACGCCGCTGGTGAAGTTTCCACCCGCCAGGGGTCTGCGCCCGTGATAGTAGTAGGTTCTCATTGGCGTTTTCATTCCTCCTTCGCAGTTAAAATATACCCCTATTCCTTCGTTATCAATCTTTTCTTGAGATCGTCTCAGAGATGCAAGAATTATGAGAGATGGCTGGATTTTTCGGATGAGAGGGCTATATTTTCGAAAGGACCCGCAAACTGTTTCCGAAGTAACTTTCGGCTGAAGCTTCCGTAATTATATGTAACCCACCCTTATCGAGAGGATGTAAACATGGCGAGTTGGAGAAAGCGCGGCAGAATTGCCGGCGTGGTTGTTTTTATTGTAGCTGTTTTAATTATAGCAACTTACGTGGTTCGCAAGGGTCCTGGCTCAGGAGAAGCTGCTGGGACGGCTGATAGCCTTGCCGCATCGGATACCACGACGGAGCAAGCGAATCAGGCGGCAGCCGACTCCGGTAAAAAAGGCGAAGAGGACGATGAAAAAGATGTCGACCTCGTTCCCGTCGAGGTCGCGGAGGCGCAACCCAGGAAGATCTCTTCTTATTACCTCACTACAGCTGCCCTGGAGCCCGAGAAGCAGGTGGCTGTTCTCGCCAAGATAGCGGGAGAGGTGAAAAAACTGCTTGTAGAGGAAGGTGCGGTGGTGAGAGAGGGCGATCTTATTTGCGAGCTCGACGACAAAGAGCAGAAGGTCGCGCTCGATGAGGCGAGGATCAACAGAGACAAGCAAAAACGGGAGTATGAGCGGCTCCGATCGATCCATGAACGCAGCCTCCTGAGTGACAAGGAGCTTTCGGACATCAAGTATCAATACGAGCTCGCCGAAAACCAGTACGAAGCGGCCCTGCTCAGGTATGAGTACACAAAAATCCGTGCGCCGTTCGATGGCGTCATTACGTTGAGGGAGGTGGATCGAGGAGAAAATGTGAGCATTGGATCGATACTGTTTGAGATTGCGGATACCAATCCTCTGCTTGTCCGCTTGTACCTGCCTGAGAAAGAAATCGCCAGTGTCAAGGTCGGCCAGGAAGTATTGATTACCCCGGACAGCGACCCAGCTTCTCAGCTTAAGGGTAAGATTACACTCATTTCCCCAAGCGTGGACGAGAGAACCGGAACGATCAAGGTGACCGTGGAGACGAGAGGGAATGCGATGCCGGGAAGCTTCGTGAGGGTTCGGATCGTCACCGAAACACATGAAGAAACGCTTGCTATACCGAGGCGGGGAGTAGTTTCCGATGCCGGGGAGACGTTCGTTTATGTTGCTGAGGCCGACTCGGCTCGGAAGATAGAAGTGAGAGTTGGATTCGAGGACGAGGAATACGCCGAGATTCTCGGGGGGATCGCAGAAGGCGATACGGTTATCGTCATCGGGACGGGCGGCTTGAGAACGGGGACGAAGATCAAGATCCTGAATAGGGCCGACGCGGACAGTGTTACCCAAGCAGCCAGAGTCGATAAATAAAAGCTGGTGCAGCCGGGCGTACAGATGCTCCTGCTAGTTTTCATACCATACGAAGGAAAGGTCCTCCCACCGTGAAAATCATCAATTTTTCCGTCAACAAACCCGTCACCATTGCAATGATTTTTCTGGCGGCCGTAGTTTTCGGTTTTGTTTCCCTGGACCGGCTGCGTTTGAAACTGTTGCCGGATATATCCTATCCGACTCTTACCGTCCAGACGGAATATCCGGATGCTGCTCCGATGGAAGTGGAGAACTTCGTCACTCGGCCTCTCGAGGAGGCCGTTGGCGTAATCAGCGGCCTGAGGACGCTTCAGTCGGTATCCAAGCCGGGCTTGTCCGAGATTACCTTGGAGTTCACGTGGAAGACGCGGATGGACTATGTTGCACTCGATGTCAGGGATAAAATCGACCTTATAGAACTGCCCAAGGAGTGCAGCCAGCCGGTTATCCTGCGGTACGATCCATCACTCGACCCGATTATGCGCGTTGGAATATACGGGTCGGGCAACCTCGTCAAGCTGAGATATATTGCCGACCGGACGCTCAAGAGAGAACTCGAGTCGCTCGAAGGGGTGGCAAGCGCAAAAGTTCTGGGGGGGCTCGAAGAAGAGATTCAGGTCGAGCTCGACGAGAGAAAGCTGGCGATGTTCGGAGTCCCGATTTCTCAGGTCAGTACGAGGCTTCTCCAGGATAATGTGAATCAATCCGGCGGAAGGCTGAGAGATAAGGGATCCGAGTTTCTCCTGAGAACGGAGAATGAATTCAAGAATCTTGGTGAAATTCGTAACACCATCGTGCAAGAACAGGAGGGAAAACGCATCATCCTTGCCGACCTTGGTGCGATAAGGCGGGGCTTCAGGGAACGCGAAGTAATCACCCGGATAAACGGCAAAGAGGCCGTAGAGGTTGCGATCTATAAAGAGGGTGACGCCAACACGGTCGAAGTGGCCAACGCGATCCGGTGGAGGTTAAGTTCTCTGAAAACTCAAATGGAAAAAGGCATTGAAACAGAGATCCTGTTCGACCAGTCACGATTTATCAAGAAAGCGATCGGCGAGGTGAAATCAAATGCCATCTTGGGAGCCATCCTCGCCGTTATCATTCTTTTCTTTTTCCTGAAGGATCTGAGAAGCACCATCATTATCGGACTTTCAATCCCGATTTCGGTCATGACCACGTTCGTGCTGATGCGCCAGCTCGGCGTGTCACTGAACCTGATGTCGCTGGGAGGGCTTGCCCTGGGTGTGGGGATGCTCGTGGACAATTCGATCGTCGTTTTGGAAAACATCTCGCGCCACAAAGATGGTGGGATGGATCGACGAGAAGCCACGGTCGTAGGAGCAAGCGAAGTTGGCAAAGCCGTCATCGCGTCCACGTTGACGACTGTCGCTGTATTCCTTCCCATTGTGTTCGTGGAAGGCATCGCAGGACAGGTGTTCAAGGATCAGGCTCTTACCGTTTCTGTATCTCTTCTAGCTTCCCTCATTGTCGCGCTCATGCTGATTCCGATGATTTCTTCTTTGAAATTTCGTACGAGCGAAACTCCGACAGCAGTGGGATCCAGCACCCAGTCCAACATCCCCAAATCCCGCGTGAAGCGTTTCTTCAAAAGGATAGGCGGTATTGCCGAATCCGTAGTTATATTTTGCATCAAAAGCTTGCGGTTCATCAGCAGGCAGATCAGCCGATCGATGAGCTTTCTCACACGACCGCTTCTCACTACGTTCGGACGGGGCTTTGCCTTTCTCGAGGTACGCTATGTGCCACTCCTGCAGTGGACTCTTTCACACAAAGGCGTGTTTCTAGCAGGTATCGTACTTCTCTTCGTTGCAAGTCTCTGGTTATCCGCATTCGTCGGCAAAGAGCTGATTCCTCAGTTTTCTCAGGGAGAATTCAGTTTCAATGTGAAGCTTCCGGAGGGGAGCCCGCTGGACGCTACCAGCGCGAAACTGGAGAAGATGGAATCCATTGTCGCTTCAGAAAAAGCGGTGGATACGTACTTCTCGAGTGTCGGGCTAGCGAGCCGACTGGGCAGCAACGTAAAGAGCAAAGACAAAAATATCGGGCAGCTGAACGTTATTATGAAACAGCGAGGGGACAAGAAAGCGGAAGCGCGGCTCATTGCGGATCTTAGGGATCGGTTTGCGGACATCGGAGGGATGACATACAAGTTTTCGCGACCAATGTACTTCACCTTCCAAACGCCCATCGAAGTCGACGTGTTTGGCTACAATCTGGACGTCCTGAGCAGAGTATCCAATGATATCGTTGACGGCATTGCAACGATACCGGGCATCAAAGATGCCAAGACATCGATGGAGCCGGGAAATCCCGAGCTGAACATCATTTTTGATCGTGTCAGGCTTTCCTCGCTCGGCCTCTCGCTGGACGATGTCGCGAATATTCTGAAAACCAAAATACAGGGGGATGTTCCCACTAAGTTCAAGGAGAAAGAACAACAGGTGGATATTCGGGTAAGGACCACCGCTTGGAGATCCGAAGATATCGGGATACTGAAGTCTCTCGTCGTTGGAGAACGCGGGGGGACGCCGATCTCATTGGGTACAGTAGCCGATGTGGATGCCGCTAAGGGGCTTGCCCAAATCAGCCGGATTTCACAGCAGCGCGCCGCGGTTGTTTCGGCGAATCTCACGGATCGCGATCTAGGGTCTGTGTCCAAGGATATTGAAGCCGTCATCGCCGGGATTCCGATCCCCCCGGAAGCCACCGTTGAGCTCGGCGGCCAGAATGAAGAGCTTCTCCACTCCTACAAGAATCTCAGGTTTGCTCTCATTCTGGCGATCTTTCTCGTATATCTAGTGATGGCCTCGCAGTTCGAGTCTTTCCTTCATCCTTTTATCATCCTGTTCACAGTTCCCCTAGGGGCAATCGGGGTCATTTGGACACTATTCTTAACGGGCAAATCCATTAGCGTTGTGGTGCTCATCGGCGCCATCATGCTTGCTGGCATCGTGGTGAATAACGGGATCGTTCTGATCGACTACATAAACATCCTCCGGCGTAGGGGTATGGCCAAGTACGAGGCGATCATCGAGGGGGGAAGGGTTCGATTGAGACCGATCATCATGACGACGATGACGACCGTTCTCGGCCTTCTCCCGATGGCCCTGGGGCTTGGGGAAGGTTCGGAAATCAGAGCACCGATGGCCCTCACCGTTATTGGGGGGCTTCTCGGTGCGACAATCTTGACACTGCTCGTGATCCCCTCGCTCTATGCCGTTGTGGCTAGGGGAAAGTAGAGATGCCATGAGGCTGTACGAATTTGCAGTGAAAAAGCCCGTCATCGTCTCGATGGGCCTGATTACACTACTGCTCATCGGCGCGATATCCGTCTCCAAGCTCCCCATCGAGTTTCTTCCTCGCATGGATTATCCATTCATCGGCGTCTATGTACCTTACCCCAACTCGATACCCTCTCATGTCGAGAGAAAGATTACCAAACCGATCGAGGAGGTAGTGAGCACACTGGGTGATGTCAAACGAATCCGGTCATGGTCATCCCCGGATGATGTATTCGTTGGCATTCTTTTCAACTGGGGTGAGGACATCAGCGTTCTGAGGCTCGAGGTGAAAGAGAAGATCGATCAAATCCGCAGCGAGCTTCCGGACGATATCGAGACCATACAGATTCTCACGTTCAATTCGGATGATATTCCCATCATGGTTGGGAGGATCTCTGCAAAGGGTAAAGACCTTTCGGGGAGCTATGATTTGCTGGAGAGAATGATCATCAATCCTCTCAAAAGAATAGAGGGGGTTGGGAATGTGGGCATCGATGGGATCGAACCGAAGGAGGTTTCCGTCTATCTGAGACTCGATCGCCTCAAAGCCCACAGGGCGGATGTAGGGGGATTGTTTCGCTTGTTGCAAAGCGCAAACCTCACGACATCGGCCGGTGAGCTCACGAGCAGGGGGCTTCGCTACCACGTTCGATCCGTCGGCAGCTTCAGTTCGCTGGAAGAAGTCGAGAATATGGTTATCAATCAGGAGGGACTCAGGGTCAAAGATATTGCTGACGTTTACTACGGCGAACCCGAGATTCAATACGGGAGGCACCTCAACAGAGAAAAAGCGATCGCTTTCTGGGTTCAAAAATCTTCTGGGGCCAACACCGTTGATGTCTGCAGGCGGGTTCATGCCGTCCTGGATAGAGTGAACAAGGATCCGGCGATGGAGGGGATCAACGTACTCCTCTTTTTCGACCAGTCCGATCAAATACTCAACAGCATTCGAGGCCTGAGGCAAGCTGGACTGATCGGGGCATTGTTCGCAATCATGGTCCTCTATTTCTTCCTCAGGCGGTGGACAACCACTCTGATCGTTGCGATCGCGATTCCTTTCTCGATTTTATGCACAAGCGGTTTCCTCTTTTTCACTGGAAGAAGCTTGAACATACTGACAATGATGGGGCTGATGCTTGGAGTTGGACTGCTCGTAGATAACGCCATCGTGGTGCTGGAATCCATTTTCCGCCATCAGACCAAGGGTGAAGAGAGCATAGCAGCATCGGTAGTGGGCTCGAAAGAGGTGGCAAGGGCCGTTGTTGCAGCCACGCTTACTTCGATTATTGTTTTTGCGCCGGTAATCATCACATCCGACTCAACCGGCCTCCTCACTTACCTCTCCACGGTAGGAATAACCATATCCGTCGCTCTGATCTTTTCACTCCTCGTGTCACTTACGCTGATCCCATTCCTCACATCCCGAATTCTAAAGCCCAAGGAAGTGAAGAGCTCGGCGATTCTCAGCAGAATTCAGCGCAGGTACATTCGGGCGCTCCGATGGACAGCTTTGAAAAGACCCTTTGTCACCGGTTTTGTGATCGTTCCGCTCATTTTCGTGGGGACCATATTTGGCGCGCAGGCGACCAAGCTGCTGCGTTTTTCCATAGAAGAAGGGCTGGTCATCGAGAATATCTACATTGCCTACGATTTCACCGACAACCTTTCGTACCATGAGACGGAAAAGTACGTGTCCAGGGTTGAAGAAACGCTGGCAGCCAATCTCGAAGAACTTGGGATCCGGGATGTTTACAGTTACTATGCGGACAATGATGCAGCGACGACGATCTATTTCGAAGACAAATACCTGACCAAAAATAAGCTCAAGGAGAAACGTAAGAAACTTCGCGAAATCATTCCCCCGATGGCGGGGGTCGCCTTGCGGTTCGGAGACGAGGAGGGTCAGAGCAGCGGTGGAGCTCAATTGATGCGCGTGACCCTGTTCGGTGAGGATGGGGATTATCTAGAAGAGATTGCCGACGAGGTGAAGCGGCGGTTCGAGTTGCTTGGAGATCTCGAAGATGTACGAACGAGCATCGAAACGGGCAGGGAAGAGATCAAGGTATCTCTCAATCGTGAGCTTGCCTCTCGACACGCCATCACACCCGAAACGATCGGTGCTATCATGAATCTCACATTCAGAGGCGTTCCTCTCCGGAGATTTCAAACAAAGGAGAGGGAAGTGCCGATGACCATCACCCTCGATCCGGAAGACCGCGTCGGAATTTATAATCTCAGGAACCTCACCGTTGGGATGAGCGATGGGAAGGAGATTACCCTGGGGGCGGTAGCGAATTTTATCGAGACGAAAAGCCCCACCGTGATAACTAGACAGCATCAGAAGACAGCCGTTTCGGTACAGGGCCTGTACGACGATGAAAAGTCCAAAGACATCCAAGACAGAGTCAAAGCAGTCATGGAATCGATTCAACTGCCCCTCGGTTATTCCTGGGCATTCGGCGACAGGATCATCGAACAGCAACAGCAGGCGAATGAAATGGCGATCAATGCATTGCTCGCTTTGATCTGCGTATACATGGTGATGGCTGCGTTATTTGAATCATTGCTGCATCCGTTAGTCATCATGGGCTGCCTGCCGTTTGCTTCCTTCGGCGTTGTGGTGATGCTGGCAGCAACGAAAACGGCAATGGGTCTGATGGCAATGATCGGACTCGTCATCCTCATCGGCATAGTGGTGAACAACGGAATTGTCCTGATCGATCATATCAACAACTTCCGGAAGAAAGGGCTCCCCCTCAACGAGGCGATTATTGAAGGTGGAAAGGAGAGATTCAGGCCCATTCTGATGACGGCAGCTACAACCGTGCTTGGTCTGACTCCCTTGGCCGTCGGAAGCGCTCATGTTGCAGATGCTCAATACTACCCGTTGGCAAGAGCCGTGATGGGTGGGCTTATCAGCTCAACGGTACTTACGCTTCTCGTACTCCCCACATATTATGTGATTGCGGATCGGTTCTTGGGGCGGTTGAAGAGGATTTGGGCTCGGTCCAAGGCAAAATAGCTCCTGTCCTGTTTCCTAAAAAAGTCGATCAGTTACGAAATGGGGGACACTGGCAGCGGGTGCTTGATCGTCAGTACCGGACAAGGGGCTTTCCTTACAACCCGCTCTGCCGTGCTTCCCAAGAGGAGATGCGAAAAACCACCGTATCCGTGCGTGGCCATTACTATGAGATCGGCGTTTACAGATTCGGCGAAGCGTACGATTTCGACAAAGGCCTTTCCGATGAGAATTGAAACACTGGCCGAGATCCCCTCCGGGATGCGTTCTTTTGCGATACCTTCCATGTGCTTCTGCGCCGCTTCCCTGTGTTGCCTGTTCAGGTCCCCGTAATCCACATTCGTCCATGCGAGGTCCGCGGGCTGGAGGCCTGCTTCGACGACGTAAACAAGTTCCAACCTCGATCCAAACTTCTCAGCCAATCCGGTAGCATAGTCTATTGCCCGGAGTGAATGCTCCGAGAAATCCGTTGGAACGACGATTTCTTTGAATGCTATCATCCCTCTATCCTCCTGGCATTGGGTTTCATTAGGGAGCATGTGACGGTTGAGCAGCGACGGTACAGCGTCCGCTCCAATCGATATACGCAATGTCGGCGCAAGTCAACGGTGCATATTATAAAGCTTTCGATTTCAAGATGTTAAGTGATTCTATCCCCTTCAAGCTGCACCATCGCCTCTGTGGAATGATCCCTTTGACCGCGAGTTGATTGAAAGGACCTCTGGAGGGATCGGACTGATCCCCGACTTCCATGACCCATGGGATCCGCGTCAGAAATACCGTAAGGAAAAGGGCACCGGGACGACAAAATTAGAAAATAAACACAATGGCATGGAAGCGATGGAATTCAGCAAAATACGCTTTTACCTTCGCTTCATGTGTTTCCTGAGAACCATTGGGCTTATAAATTACTTGCAATGTCCAAGCAAATAATTATTATGAATGCAATTTTCCGCATTTTAAAAAGGAAAAGCGAATTTCGAGGAGGTGCGACATGGGTGAGCAGATCGAAGTTACCGATGCGACTTTCGAGGCCGAGGTCATCAAATCGAGCATACCGGTCTTGATTGATTTTTGGGCCCCCTGGTGCAGTCCTTGCCGAATAGTGGCTCCAATCGTCGAGGAGATCGCAACAGAATATGCAGGTAAGATCAAAGTGGGAAAGATGAACACGGAAGATAACCAGCAGATAGCAGCTCAATACGGCATTATGAGCATCCCAACGCTCATGATATTCAAAGACGGCGAGGTCAAAGAAAGTGTAGTCGGCGCGCAGCCGAAGGAGGCCATAACCTCTAAGATCGACGCCGTGCTGGCCGGATAAAAAGGTTGGGTGATGTCATGTACGGGTTTTCGAAAAACTTGGACGCGAGTTTCGAGGACGTGCTACCCCGGGTCAAAGATGCGCTCAAAGATCAAGGATTCGGCGTACTGACCGAGATTGATGTAAAGGATACTCTCCGGAAAAAGCTCGATGTGGAGTTCAGGAAATACATCATACTCGGTGCCTGTAACCCACCATTGGCGAACCGGGCACTGTCGGAAGAACTCGAGATCGGGCTGCTTTTGCCCTGCAACGTGATCGTGTATGAGAACGAAGCGGGGGGGAGCACCGTCTCCGTCATCGATGCAGAAAAGATGCTTACTGTCGTGGGCCGGGATGATTTGAAGGGCTTCGCGGCGGAAGTGAATGATAAGCTCAAAAAAGCTCTCGAAAGCGTATAGAGGAAACCTGACCTTGGCGCATCAGTGATTGCTCATATAACCTGTGTCCTGTGACACTCTGGAGCACCCTCCGAAGGGTGCTCTTTTTATTGAGGCTCGCCATGCGCCTTTCTTCTGCGTTTTGCCTCGGCGGCGCAAATGATGATGTAGGGAAACCAGATGGCCAGAATAATCAGATACATCCCAATGATCTCATAGAAATAAATGTAAGCATCCACGGCCTTGATCGTGAAAACCTTGAAAGAGTATCTCCGCATGATTTCCGGATTGATTATTAGCGAGTACTGGATCATTGTAGCCAGGGTTAGGCAGTGCACGAAAAACAAGATAAGAAGAGAAGCAATGAAGAATGCGACGAATTTCCTCAAATGGATTCGGATGGGTGA
Source organism: Candidatus Latescibacterota bacterium (assembly GCA_011772205.1). Classification (GTDB taxonomy): domain Bacteria; phylum Krumholzibacteriota; class Krumholzibacteriia; order WVZY01; family WVZY01; genus WVZY01. The sequence continues at coordinate 171,829 of WVZY01000008.1, read as the reverse complement.
GGCGGCGTAGAGAGCGAGCAGCATGGCAGTGTTGCTTGTTATATCTTCGCCCACGATATTCAGGGAACCGACGGATTTCCCCTTGTAGATCAGATCGATCACGAAAGATGAGCCTTCCGAATGGATACCGCCGATGAGGTTCGTGGATTCGATCATAGGATATATGATGTTCAGGACCCCGGCGACAATGGAGTGGTAGGGGTGGGACAACCCGAGATAGTGCCACACGAACAGTGTAAGGAAAAACAACGGGAAAATTTTAATTAGAAATACGATGACTGCTCTTACTGCCATATGCGGAATAGAGAGAGACCCAAATCAGCCAAACGCCGACAGTTGCTATGATCACAAAAGCCTGCGCGTAGTAATAATGCGCGGTCTCGAAGATGCCAGGCATTTTGAAACCAAGGATGAACAGCACCACGATCCGAAAAATATTGATGAGATATATAACGGGATAACCGATCGCCAGGCCGATGAGCTTGTTACGCCATCTCGCTGGGAAGCCGAGAGTCGTAGCGAAGAATATCGCTGTCACCTCCAGGCCGTTGCAAACGTACATAATGTTCACGGTAAATTCAGGAGAAGCAATCAGTGATCCGCTGCCTGTTGCTTGGATCCCGAGAAGGCGGAGGAAAAAGCGGCTGCTTGCCGCCACGAATTCGGTATATGGTGCGACGAATTGATCTTCGAAATATTTCACCCGAAGGAGCCAAAAGAAAAGAACCAGCGAGACGATCGTTGTGAGGATGAATCTCGCGATTGGGTAGTATTCCTTGAATAGAACATTGAAGGAACGTTTAGCCCTTCTCGAAGGGGCTTCTTTCTTTTCGCGGGAATTCTTATGAATGCGCTTTTTCGCCAAGATGTACCCTTCCTGGAAACGGGAGACAGGCTTTCATTTTAGTATAAAAGCCTTCATTTTTGCAATATTGAAACGTTAGTTGTTATCAATAAACGACGATGTTTTTCCATTTTAATGGGCTGGCAGATGCGCTGGGGCGGCTTTTGACTCTCTCGGTCCTGTGGGCACCACTCTTGCATTATGCTCCCCCATTGAGCCGGAGGTAATATCTCGATGATCAAGAAATCGTTGCCCAAGCGATTGGCCGCTGCGCTGATGCTCGTTCTGGCCGTTTCCTGCGATTCGGGTAGGGCGCCGCAGGTCGGGCAGCGCCCCGGCGGGGCGGCGGCCGGAGATGGGAAGCCCGTTCTTGGCGGACGCTTGATCATCGGCGTTCAGCAAGAACCGGAAATGCTCAGCGAGATTCTGAATGCAATGGCGACGAATAATCTCGTGTGCAATCTCATTTTTAGCAAATTCGTCAAGTACGATGATTCTCTGAGGTTGATACCCGATCTTATCGAGCGGATTCCCTCTGTGGAAAATGGCGGGATCTCGCAGGATCATATGACTTACACGTACCACCTGCGCAGGGACGCCTACTGGCATGATGGCCGCCCCGTGACGAGCGCCGATGTCAAATTCACCTACGAAGTGATCATGAATCCCAAAGTGAACGTGGAATCACGGGAGGGATGGGATATGATCGCAGCCGTTGATACTCCGGATGACAAAACGGTAATTTTCCATCTCAAGCGGCCCTATCCGGATTTTGTCGGGGAGACGTTCTACGATGAGTCCGTGCTTCCCAAACATATTCTGGAAGACGATGTCGGGGAGAAGTTTCATTCCTGCAGGTTCCACCACCAGCCTGTCGGCTCGGGACCGTTCGAATTCGAGGAGTGGGTGAACGGCTCCCACCTGATCGTAAAACGAAACGAAGCCTACTATGGAGAGGGTCCGTATCTGGATGAAATCATTTTCAAGTTTATCCCGGATGAAAATACGCTCCTTGTTCAGCTGAAAACGGGGGAGATAGACCTCTTTCACCGGGCGGATATCAACTTCTATCGGGATATCAATAGGATACCGGGAATAAAAGTATACCGGACGCCAATGCTGATGTATGAGCACATCGATTTGAATACAGAGCATCCGATTCTCAAGGACAAGCGTGTCAGGCAGGCGCTGAGTTATGCAACGAACAAGCTTCAAATTGCTGAAAAAGTGTATAGCGGTCTGGTTAAAGCTGCGCCTCTCGACGAGTTCCACTCTTCGAAATACTTCAACCCAAGTGCAGCCGGGAAAGCGAAATATGATCCCCTGCAGGCGAGACGTCTTCTCAGAGACGCAGGCTGGATGGACCATGATGGGGATGGAATTATCGACAAGGATGGCCAGAAGCTTTCTCTGACGATCAGTGCTACATCTGGAAACATCAATCGGAAACGCGCTGAACTCGTACTGCGCGAGCAGTACCGGGAGATGGGCATCGATCTGAAGATCCGGAACTACAATCCTACCGTTCTTTATGGAACCTACGAAGACGGCGGAATTCTGAAGCGGGGGAAGTTCGATCTCGCGATGTATGCGTGGCTTTCTTCACCCGAGCCCGCCACGAAAGAGGCGCTCTATTCGGCAAAAAATATCCCACCGAAAGGGCAAAACAACCCACGAATCAACCACCCGAGGCTTTCCAAACTTCTCCAGAAGGGGTCGAATGAAGTGGATGAGACGGACCGAATACGGATCTATCATGAGATATCCGAAATACTCGTTGATGAGGCGCCGGTTATCCCGTTGTTCTGGTACACATCGTTGAATCCCTGTACAGAGAGGCTCCGAAATTTTAGGCCCAATCCCACGCAATCCGCCGACACGTGGAACGCGTCAACCTGGTATCTCGTTCAGTAACTTTTCTGAATTCGGTTGATCCGCATCTATCAACGTAAATCCTCGATGGGTCCACCTCGTCAACGAATGATCCCGCGGCCCGGAATTTATTTCCAATCAAGCGGTTAGTTTGGTACGAAACTCGCACCGCATGCCAGAGATCGCCATACGCTGAACAGGGTCGTATTAGTATAACCTATTAAAAATTATAGGGATATGTAGAATGCTGAGATATTTTGGAAGAAGACTCTTGGAGATTATTCCTCTTGCTATCGTCGTCTCGCTCGTCTGTTTTGCGCTTATGCAAGCCACCCCAGGCGGGCCCGCTGCGATGCTCTCTCAGAATCCTATGGTGAAACCCGAAGATATTGCTCGGATTCGAGCCAATTTCGGAATCGACCAGCCCGTGATGGTCCAGTACTTCATGTGGCTGAAACGTGTCGTTCTGCACGGCGATTTTGGGAGCTCGTATGTAACCGGTGAGCCGGTCCTGCATATGATTGGAAGGCGGCTGCCCGCCACATTAGAGCTGATGGGATCTGCGTTTCTTCTTGCATTCCTGCTTGGAATGACGGGGGGAATCATTTCGGCGCTGAAGCGCTTCACGAAAATCGATTCGTTTCTCTCTATCATGGCCGTAGTGGCTATTTCGATCCCCGTGTTTTGGTTGGGATTGATGGCGATGATGCTATTCACTGTGAAATGGCGCTTGCTCCCGTCTGCAGGGATGTTCTCCCTGGGAGTTCCTTTTTCTACAACGGATCACCTGATGCACTTGATTTTACCTTCGCTCGTGCTTTCTCTTCTTTTCATGGCGAGCTGGAGTCGCTATATGCGGGCAAGCTTGAGCGAGGTCCTCGCAATGGACTATATCTGTGTCGCAAAGGCGAAGGGTGCATCAAGGACGAGCGTCGTGTTCAAACATGCCATTCGAAACGCGTCGATTCCGGTTTTGACCATTATCGCCCTGAATTTGCCTGCACTGTTCACGGGATCGATCATCGTAGAGACATTGTTTTCGTGGCCAGGTATGGGCAGGCTTTTCTATGAAGGGCTTCTCCGGCAGGATTATACGCGATTGATGGGAATCATTTTTATCGCGTCGATCTTAATCGCTTTTCTCAATTTGCTGGCGGATTTGGCTTATGGTGTACTCGACCCCCGCGTTAGATACGCTCGATAAGCCGAAACGCAGCAGGGGGATCGAAGAGCAGACCCCTGGGCGGAGTAGGAGACCCCAAATGCCTCGCGCACCAAAACAAAGGCCTTTGGGTGGCAGGAGAAATCTGCTCAAGCTCCTGAGAGGAAACACGCTTGCATCCGCGGCGCTTGTTCTCTTGGGATTCATTGCCATATGCTCGCTCGCAGCACCTCTAGTGAGTTCTCAAAGTCGCGATAAGATCGATCTCACGAAGCAGTATCAATCACCGTCGATCGAGCATCCCTTCGGCACGGATGATCTCGGCAGGGATCTGTTTGTACGAGTCATGTACGGCGGAAGGGTGTCTCTCGGCGTAGGCGTCATGGCAATGTTGATCGCTCTGTTCCTCGGTTTGGTTGCCGGAGGATTGGCCGGTTATTATGGGGGCATCGTCGATACGCTAATCATGAGATTTGTTGATTTGATGCTTGCTGTGCCGGTTTTTTTCGTAATCCTTTTCCTCTCGAGTGTGATCGTACCGAGCATCCTAATGATTTGTCTGATCATCGGCATGACGCAATGGATGGAAGTGGCGAGGCTCGTACGAGGAGTCGTTCTCTCCACCCGGGAGCTCGAGTTCATCGACGCAGCTCGGGCCCTCGGCGTAACGGATAATATGATCCTCGTTCGCCATCTGTTTCCTCATACCACGGCGCCGGTTCTCGTTGCGGGCACTCTGGGGCTTGCGCAGGCCATCATCATCGAGAGCGCTCTATCCTTCCTTGGATTCGGAATCCAGCCGCCCACGCCGAGCTGGGGAGCGATGCTGCAAAACGCCCAGGGATATCTAAGCACCGCGCCGTGGATTGCCATTTTCCCGGGCCTGATGATTTGTCTTACCGTGATCTCGTGCTATGTTCTCGGCGATTTTCTCACGAATGCGCTCAATCCGATCAGGCGCAAAATCCCATAATCCTGAATACCTGAAGCGGATTGCCTCCCTTCTTTTAACAGTTACCTCCTTTCTTTTGTAGTAATACCCGTGTATATTGTATCTGCTATGAAAAGAGCAAGAGGCGTTGGACTTTTGTCTGGTGGTTTGGATTCCGCCCTCGCTTGCAAGGTGTTGATGGAAGCAGGCGCGGACGTCGTCTGTCTGCACTTCTTCACCGGATTCTGCGTGACGGGTCATCACAGCAGAGTGGGGAGGGAAGACAAGCCGATTTCCAACGACGCGCTCCAGGTGGCTGCGGAGATTGGCGTTCCAATTGAACTGGTAGACATCTCCAAGGAATATCTCAGCATTGTTCTGCACCCAAAACATGGGTACGGGGCGAACATGAATCCTTGCATCGACTGTAGGGAGTTCATGCTTTTAAAAGCCAAGGATCATATGGAGCAGGTTGGAGCCGATTTCGTGTTTACGGGAGAGGTCATCGGGCAGCGTCCGATGTCGCAAACGAGGAGCATGCTCGATGCCATCGAGCGGCGGACCGGTTTGCAAGGGCGCCTGTTGCGCCCTCTCTCGGCCAAACTGTTGCCCCCGACGATCGTTGAACGGGAAAAGTTGATTGACAGGGAAAAGCTCCTCGATCTGCAAGGACGATCTAGAAAACATCAGCTGGCGCTCGCGGAGAGATTCGGCATCACTCGGTTTATGCAACCTGCAGGCGGCTGCTGTTTTCTCACCGACGAAGCCTATTCTCGCAAGTTCAGAGATGTGATCCTTCACAAAGATGAGGATGCCATCTCGATGGATGATGTTTATCTTCTGGGCGTGGGACGGCACTTCCGGCTCTCCCCTGCCCTGAAAGTGATCATTGGACGGGATGAAGTCGAAAACAACTTTCTCTCGAGGTACAATCAGGAATACTGGTGCGCAAGAGCCAGAAGTTACCCTGGACCGACTGCTCTGGTCATGGGAGAAATCGACGAAGACTCCTGGGAGAAAATCGGTGCGATGGTTGCCCGATACTGCGATGGCAAGGAGCAGCCGTCTGTGGAAGTGGAATTCTCGCACGGCAATGATAGCAGGGTGCTGACCGTATCGCCGGCTCCGGATGAACTTCTCGGTTCGTTCCGAATCTGAAGTCTCAATACATTTTCGAATTCTCGAAAGGTGATCTGTCCATGGGAAACGAACATTATCAGGTCGCTCTGGTAACAGTGGGGAAAATGGATGAAGCGAAGAAAATCGCCGAGGCGCTGGTTGAAGAAAAACTCGCTGCGTGCGTCAATCTCGTGGAACGGTGTGAGAGCATCTATAGGTGGGAAGGCCGGATCGTAAAGGATAGTGAAGTGTTGATGATCGTGAAAACTCACCGCTCGTGTTTCGGGAGGCTCATAGAGAGAGTAAAAGCGCTTCACAGCTATGAGGTTCCGGAAATTATCGCGCTCGACATATCGATGGGATCACAGTCGTATCTTGACTTCCTCAAAGACGCTCTGGCCATCTAATCTTCTAGCCGGTAGTTCAAAGCGGATGGCGCCGGAAAAAATCATCTACCTCTTAGTCTCCAGGCATAGTTACTGCATATATCCCAGCCGGGAGGTTCTGGGGCGCTGCTCGTTGGCAAAGTCGGGGCGGCTGCCAGGTTTTCAGTTGTCTCACGGCATGATTTGCTCTTAGCATTGGGCAAATTCAATGCAGTTCAAGTTTGGGTCGAATGGAATCCCATCGCATTGGCATTGATCTCTCAGCCCTGAGGCAGCGGAAAGGCTTCATCCAAAAGGAGGCAAATTGAGACGGATTCCAGTAGGGCTCGCATTGAGCGGCGGCACCGCGAAAGCAGTCGCGCATGTTGGAGTCATCAAAGCGCTCCTCGAAGAGGACATCCCTATCGATTACATAGCGGGGACGAGCGGCGGGAGCATTGTCGCCAGCATGTTTGCTTCTGGGATGCCTGTTTCATCGATGGAAACCATTGCCAACAACTTGAGCTGGCGCAAATTGGCTAGTATAAGGCTTTCCCGCCTGGGATTCATTTCGAGTGGACGCATCGAAGAGTTCGTCCGCGAGCAGATCGGAGACCTGTCGTTTTCGGATCTCAAAATCCCTTGTTACGTCGTTGCTACGAATCTCCTCACCGGAAGAAAACACGCGTTCCACTCGGGAAACCTCGCCGTTGCAGTCCGGGCGAGCTGCAGTATACCACAGATCTATCTCCCCGTAAAAATTGACAGCGAGTATTATGTGGATGGAGGTTTATCGGAATATCTTCCGGTAGAGACGCTCAGAGAAATTGGGAACATTTTCATCATCGGCGTCCATCTCGCGCGTGTGAACGCTATTTATGAACCTCCGAGGCACATCCTCCAGCTTGTCATGCAAATCACCAGTCTCATGGCGAAAAAGAACTACATGAATTCCGTGAAGAATGCAGACTTCTTGATCCACCCGGATATCGATGGATACAGCGCTGTCGATTTCAACAGTTCTGCTGATATCATCGAAGAAAGCTATAGGTTCACCAGAGAACTCATCCCCGAGCTCAAAAAGGCCTGGCTAAAAAAGAGCAGCTTCTTGCGGAGACTGATGTCCAGAACACGATAGTGACATGCTCCGGTCTTCCTATAAAACTTTTCTCATGCTACACTATTTATGGATACTCGATATTTCAATATAGCGGCACTGCATCGTCGCCGCATCGCATCGGCGAGTCATTTTTTTCAGGACGCCATCGAAAGGACCGTGTGTGGCTGAAATACCTTCGGGCGGATTCGTTGCTCTGATTTCGGATTTTGGATACGGAAGTTTTTACGTCGGCGTGATGAAAGCCGCCGTCTATCATGCAGCACCCCACGCCCGTGTAGTGGATATCACGCATGATATAAGCCCCCAAGCCGTGGAGGAAGGCAGCTTTATCCTTTCTACCGTATTTGATTACTTTTCGCCGGGCTCGATTTTCCTCGCTGTAGTGGACCCGGGTGTTGGAGGCAAGAGGGAGAATCTTGTTTTTGATCTTGGCGATCGCTACGTTGTTGCTCCGGACAATGGGCTCGTCAGCGACCTCGTGGCGCGTTATGAAGTGGATACCTGCATGGCGATCAATACGGATCGTCTCGATCTCTTCCGGCTCCGGCCCGAGACAGGAAAAACATTTTTGGGAAGGGACGTATTCGCACCGGCCGCCGGTGCTCTAGCTTCCGGAACACCACTGCAGGAGCTTGGAAATCCGGCGGATGCGTTCGCTACCATTGACATTCCTACAGTACGCCTGGGCAAGAATCGCATCGAAGGATGCGGCAGATATATCGACCGGTTTGGAAATGTGCTGACGAATATCACATCAGCTCACCTGGACAAGGCTTTTTCTGGGCACCCCTTCGGGAAGATCCGGGCTCAGATCGGCAATCGGGTGGTTGAGGGTGTGCAACAATGCTACTCCGAGAGACCTCAGGGAACATTCATGGTAGTTCTCAACAGCTGGAACCTCATTGAGGTTAGCGTTAACAGGGGGCGGGCAGCGGATGTTCTCTCCCTGTCCGATCCTTGCGATGCTCATGTGATTCTCGAGTGTTGATTTGATCTTTGAAAACAGTGATATTATGATCGAGGAGAGCGTATGACCTGGTGTTGAACCGGAAGTGGTGAAGCTTTTGGAAGCGAGCGAACAATGAAAGCAAGGTGAATCCCATGGAAATGATTAAAAAGAGCGACACGCTGTGGGAAATTCCCGCGCAGGGCGGTATGCGCGTGCCGGGAAGAATCCTTGCAAACAATCGGATGATTGAATTGATCCAGCAGGACAAGTCTTTCAATCAGGTCGTCAATGTTGCCCATCTCCCCGGTATCGTCGGCTACTCCTGGGCGATGCCGGACGTACACGTTGGATATGGTTTCCCCATTGGTGGCGTTGCGGCCACTGCCTTCGATGAAGGGGGTGTCGTATCGCCCGGTGGCGTGGGCTATGACATCAATTGCGGCGTGCGGATGATCGCGTGCGACTTGGAGGTCGACGAGGTGCGCGGAAAGGTGGGCAAACTGATAAGAACCCTATTTGGGCGCGTCCCATGCGGTCCCTCGGCGCATGAGTCGGGATGGGGACACATGAATTCAGATGACCTGAAAAAAGTATTGAAAGATGGTGCCCGATTCGTTGTCGAGGGAGGGATGGGGACGGACAGGGATCTAACCTTCTCGGAAGAGAATGGGGCTATGCCGGGAGCAGATCCCGATGTAGTGAGCACGCATGCCATCGATAGGGGCAGGCGCCAACTTGGCTCCTTGGGTTCGGGGAACCATTTTCTAGAGGTGGGTTATGTACATCATGTGTTCTCGCCGGAACTCGCAACAGTATTCGGCCTCGATAAGGGAAGCGTGACGATTCTTATTCATACTGGATCTCGCGGCTTCGGCCACCAGGTCTGCACCGACTATCTCAAGATGATGGCATCCAAGGCCTCCTCGTATGACTTCCAGCTTCCTGACAGGCAGCTTGCGGCGGCTCCGCTGGATTCAAGTGTGGGGAAAGGCTATCTTGGTGCAATGGCTGCCGCGGCCAATTTTGCCTGGGCCAACCGCCAGACCTTGATGGTCCTCGCCCAGCGCGCCATTGCAGAAAGCTTCGGCACCACCGTCGAACGGCTGGGCTTCCGGCTTCTCTACGATGTGTCGCACAACATCGCGAAGATCGAACTGCACGAGATCAGCGGGGAACAGAAAAAGTTGTGTGTTCACAGAAAAGGCGCGACACGAGCGTTGCCGCCAGGGGATTCCCGCCTGCCCGAGTTGTACCGGCCGATCGGCCAACCGGTTCTGGTCCCCGGGGATATGGGGACAGCTTCCTACCTCTGTGTTGGTTCGGCAATCACCGGAGAACATCCCTTCTTCAGCACATGCCACGGTGCCGGTCGATTAATGAGCCGTTCTGCGGCGATAAGGCACGGAAAAGGGCGTTCGATCGGCGATGAGCTAAAAGATCGAGGCGTGACGGTAATGGCCAAAGACAGGCGCACGCTTGCCGAAGAGATGCCGGAGGCTTACAAGGATGTTGCGGAAGTGGTCGATGTGATGTACAACGCGGGCCTCCTCAAAAAGGTCGTGGAAGTCCGGCCAATCGGCGTGATCAAAGGCTAGCACGTCGTCAAAGAAATCATTTGACAGAGTTTCTCATTTCGTCCACGCTCTTTGCTGAGTTCTTCTGTGGATTTATAGTGGCTCGGGGGAGAGGGTGTATCGCCCTCGAATCTTTGCGAGGAGGTTTCGAATGAAACATATGGTCGTGGTCGCGCTCGTGGTCTTCTTGTTAGCCGGTGTTTGCCAGGTTAGTCCCGCTCTTGCCGGGCATCCTCACGAACGGACGGGCTTCTTTATTGGATTCGGTGGCGGTGGTGGAAGCGCCACGTTTCAAGACGCCGGCAGCAGGACGGGTGGTGCCGTTGGCAACTTCAGGATTGGATATGCTGTAGCACCAAATCTTACAATTGGCCTTGAAAGCTCTGCTTGGCTCAAGCGTGAGGAGTATGGAGTGGTTGGTCTTGGCTCAGCAACTGCAACATGGGTTTTCAGCGTTGCCACATTTGGCGCGACATTCTTCCCAGGGAATAACGGACCGTACATCAAAGCCGGTGTCGGTTTTGGCACTGCTTCAGTCGAGACTGAAGCCACTATATTTGGACTCGGGACAGGTTCTCTAAAAATCGATGACAGCGGTTTTGGCATCCTCGGCGCCGTTGGTTACGAAGCGCGGTTGACGCCGAAATTCGCCTTGGGGCCCGAGATCGAATTCGCGTATATGAACGTTGGCGGCGATCTCCAATCGGCGAATTATGTCTCAGGCAGTCTAATGTTCAGCTGGTACTGGTAAGTCGTTGACTAAGTTTCTGTTATTTCTCTAAGGGAGCCTCTCACAGAGAGGCTCTCTTTATTGATTCATGTACCATGAAATGATATGATGAATTATATGAAAAGCTTCGACGGCGTTGTTTTTTTCGTGCGTTTTCCACACCCGCTTTGACGCCAAAGCGAAAATTCGAGGTATGCTGCTTTGCCTTTTTTGCAGTTGGTTTGAGTCAGGCGATGTTGGGTAATCGAGAATGGGGGCTAAACATGGAAGCCAAAACGAGTAGCAGAAAAAACCCGGGTATTATAACGATCGAACGGCACATCCTTCACGAGCAGGAATCGTTTCCCGATGCCACAGGTGCACTCACGCAGATTCTGTACAGCCTTGCCCTTGCCGGCAAGCTCATCGCCAGCCGAACGACCCGGGCAGGCCTGGCTGATATCCTTGGATCTGCCGGTGAAGAAAACATCCAGGGTGAAGAGGTGCAGAAACTGGACATATACGCCAACAGAACGATCGTTCAGCTGAACAATCACACGGGGCGTCTTGCCGTCATGGCTTCCGAGGAAGAGAAGGACATCATTCCAATTCCGGACAGGCACCCGACCGGGAAATACGTCCTGCTTTTCGATCCGCTGGATGGATCTTCTAACATCGACTATAATGTGAGCGTCGGAACTATATTTGCCATTTACAGGCGAAAATCGGCATCGGGACGCGGGACGCTCGAAGATGTTCTCCAAAAGGGTGCTGACGTCGTAGCGGGCGGCTATATGGTCTACGGATCGAGCACCATGCTGGTCTATTCCACCGGAAACGGTGTGAACGGCTTTACGCTCGATCCGAACATCGGTGAGTTCCTCCTGTCCCACGAAAATATCCGGTTGCCGGAGCCCGGCAAGTACTATAGCGCCAACCAGGGGTACACAAAGTACTGGACGGAGGGCATTCAACGATACACACGCTGGCTCCAGGGTGAAGAAGGCGCTCCGCGTTCGCTCTCCCTACGCTATATCGGGTCGATGGTTTCGGACATCCATCGTACGCTTTTGAGCGGCGGCGTATTCTATTATCCTTCGGATACGAGGGATCCAAAGAAACCCCACGGCAAGCTGCGGTTGCTCTACGAGGCCGTTCCGATGGCGTACATCATCGAGCAGGCCGGCGGGTACGGTTCCACCGGTAGAGGGTCGATTCTGGATGTTCAACCAACCGACCTGCACCAGCGGACCCCACTCTTCTTGGGCAACAAGGACCTGGTAGAAAAGGCGGAAGAATTTATCGCAGAGTATGACGACTAGAGCATGCGTAGTTGTTGCGCTAGCGGCAGGGAAAGGGTTACCGAACGAATTGATCGACGAAATACCGTGGTGTAAGTTTTTCGTTCGTGGCATGCTCGACCATTCGATTCCACCTATATCGAGCGCCTTGTTGAAACACCTTCTCTTTTAGATACCTGCCAAGCTCCGGTTGGCTGCGGTACAGAGTTCCTTCTCCGGGACCTTGAGCGATATTCGAACGGACATAGTGGTCGAGCTGGGAAGCAAGAAGCTCACCGAGCATGTAATTGTGGTAGTATACCGGCGCAGATACGATATGGATCTTCGAAGCCCAGTCGGGAGCATTTCGATTTTCAGGTGGCGTCAAACGCTGGTATTTCCAAACGATATCCCACCACAATTCATTTAGATTCCGATCGGGATCCTTATACAACTCCCTCTCGAAGTGCAGCATTACCTGGCACCATCTTGTGAATATGAGCTGAGATAAGCGCTGGTGCTCTCCGAGATCTTCCGAAATCTTCTGTTTTTCGGCGTCCGAAATCCGCATCGTTGCCTGGATCCATTCCGCATCCTTGGAAAGTCGCCCGAACAGCATAGCAACCGCTTCAGTGGTAAATGTGTGCGCTTCTTCGCGAAGCAGAAAGGGAAGGGAGGCATCGATATATTTTATATAAACGGCGTGGCCCAGCTCGTGGAGCATCGTTCCCGCCCAGTTCTCGTTGTTTTTAACGTTGGCGAGAATCCGTATGTCCCCTTTTCTATCGATATCTGTGCAGAAGGCATGTTGGACTTTTCCGGGTTTTTCGAACAGATCGCTTCTTTGGAGGATGTCTTCGACGTCTAGGTCGATGCCTGCGTAGAATGTCTTGATCAAGTCCAGGATGTCTTGCGATTCATAATATTGATCCAGGTTGACATCGAAAATCCTCGGAGCCTCTTGGAAGAAAGGATCTTCGTAGTGCCAAGGCCGAATCGCTTCCGGCGCGATTCGGTATCTGGCTGCGAGAAACTCGTCAACCCTGTCTTTCATAGATTCGTACGGCTCGAGCGTGAGTGTCTCCAGCTCGTCGAAGAGGGAAACGATTTCTTCTTCATTCTGCTCACCCAGCGCCAGGGACATACCATAGAAGTTGTCATAGCCAAGTGAGTGGGCTGCTTCGTTTCGCAGTTTGACGAGCGTGATCAGATCGTCGCGTACGAGCGCGCCGGCCTCTTTGCCTGCCTCCCAGGCTTTCTTCCTGTGGTCCGAGTCTTCGCTGGTCTTGAGTATCTGAATGATCTCGTTACTCGTCACTGTTCTTCCATCTAATTTGGCGCGGTAGACGTTGAATTGGTTCTCGATCTTGCTGAAGAGTTTTGTGATCTTTTTGTTCAGTTTCGGATCGATTTGGTTGCGGAGGTAGTCGTTGTAGAGGAGCTCGATTTGTCTTTTCACGAGAGGATCAGCGGGGGATGAATCCATTTTCCACTGGCGGAGTTTTTCAAATGCTTCTTTTTTGGAGTGCAACAGCTGCAATTTAACTTGCAGGTCGGCGTAACGATTGAAGTCCTCTTTTTTCCCGGATATCGAGGCGTTCCAGTAAGCGATGTTGACTTCTCTGGAGAGCGGTTCAGCTTTTAAGAGATAATTTCGTAGAAATTTCGAAAAATCACCCATTACCATGACTTAGCCGTACAACGATACGGTAGATTGGCGGAATGGTAAAACGATCCGACCAGCTGTCCAGCCAAGAGTTCGTTCTGAGTTAATATGCAGGCCGGGAAGAGAATTAATCCTAGCAATGAATGACGTACTTTATCGCACCATGGATGCGTTCGCAAGAAAAATCCGGTGCGCATCATACGACGCTGCTCAGGGATGGTGCGAGTTGTAACGGTTGCCCATGACCGCGGGATCGAATGCATCGTTTGCTCGCTTCTGGGAGAGCTAACCGGGATCCGGAAGCTCCGTTTTAGGAGTAATTCCTTTTGCGATAAAGATATATAAGTATTTCATTGCATGAACTTCGATGAAAGTAAGAAAGCGATATTCGTCGAGGAAAGTCTTATCGGCCAGAATCGTGTGCCAAAGCAGATGCATCCTATCTCTATTCGCATCAATATCCGTCAGCGAGAGCGGGCGGTATGCGGGAATGACGATACACTCGGGTTTCCTTGACAGCAGGTATTTTGTAATCTCTTTTACACTCCATTCGCTTCCTCCTACGCCATATGTCATATAAGACTCGTAGAGAATTCGAGCTATGGTCCTATCTGTCAGCCCTATCATGTCGATAACTGCGAGACCTGAGTAGTATGCAAACGCACCGACCTCATTGGTGACAATGCTGCTGTGTGCCGGCAAGGTCCCGGCAAGCATTACTCCGGTCTCCTTCTGAATGTGAGCGTGCATCCAATCGTGAAAGCGGTATTTTCCCTTTGCTATGGGTATCTGAGCGAGATTGAGACCGCAGATGATGATGAGGCTCGCCAGGGCCGTTCTCTTGATAATTTTATGCAACGGCGACCTGCGGCCGTGTTGCATTTTGTGATTAGAGCCGGCGGCGTTCCCTGGCAGCTCGGTTGCCGTTTGGCTCGCAAGCTCGTGGTTTCGCGTGAGCTCCACGAAGGCCATGCAGGTTGCGGCTAGGAGCAACGGGAAGAAGGGAAGGGTGAACCGGTCGAACCTGAGTATGTCTCCCCCCCCGAAGATGATGAACGCCAGCTGGCCCAGCGTAAGGCTCCAAATGTAGCGCCACGCGTACGCCGCCTTGGGGCGTTTGTGGGAATAGACGGCGAGAGGCAGGAGCAAGACGAGTCCGCTTTTTGTGAAGAAGTTGATGAGATAGCCAAATCCGCGAGGGATCGGTTTCAAATAATGGAGTGATGCTCCAGGTTTCGCATAATATGTATTGGGCAGCAGGCTTCCGAAGTATAGATATTTGACCGCAACGAAAATCGCGTAGAGAACAAAAGGGAGCGCCACGAGCAGGGCTTTTCGCTTCGATAGCGCCCGCCTGTCGGCTAGAAGGAACAGGGCGCTTATTAGCAGGAATATAATCCCCTCCGGCCGCAGCAGGGAAACGCCGAGGAAAGCGAACAATGCAGCCACGTGAAACGATGACCGGCGGTTCACTTTTGCTTCGAGATGAAGTAGAACGCCGAGCACGAGGAAGAACAGCGCGGCCGAAGTTTCTAAACCTGAGGTTGCATAGAAAATCAAAGGGAAAAAAACGGCTGGAATGGTTACAGCTGCGAGCTCTATGGGTGTGGGAATCGTCTCCACGCCTGTGTAAAGGCAGGTGGCACGAATGAGCCACTGCATGAGAAACAGCGCCCCCAGGGCGAAGAGAAGCGATGTAATAACTGCTGTCCGAACAATGTCGGCTCCAATACTCGAAGCACCGCCCAAGTAAAGCGTCCAGAGAAAGTTCGAGAAGCCCTCGACCTTCTCTCCGGGATAGAAAACGAAGCCGTTTCCTGCGGCGAGATTCCTCGCATAGCAATAACTAATGTAAGCATCGTCCGGAATCCAGGTGAAAAAAAACAAGGATAGCGAGATGAAGAGAATTATCGAAATGAGGTGAAGAAGTATTCTATATTTAAGGCGCATGCTGGGACCTTGAGCGGGAGAGATGATTTCGTATAGCGGATAAACGACGTCAGGCGCTGCCAGCTGAATCGGGATGCCTGGAGGATTTTAATTACGGGAACGACAGGATTGCATAGGAGCCTGTTATTCATCAACCCCGTTGGAATTCTTTGCTGGTTTTCCTGGTCCCAGCCTCAGGGCCCTACTCTTTAGTTTCCGCATCACGCTGTAAGACAGACCCGCTTTAAAGAATACACGATACGGATAGGGTTTCGCGCCGAAGCTTTCCTTGAATTTGATGATTCCCCGGTGTTCGAATGGAGACGTTCCCAAATTGAACGCTTCACAGCCGATGTCGATTTCATTGCGAACCGCTCGGTCGATCAATGCATTCGCCGGCCTGAGCTGGAGGAACTCCTCTTTATATCCCAACAGCCAGTCATAGGCAGTTTTTTTGTCTCGTAAAATCAAATTGCAAGCCACAGCTTTATTCTCGTGACGAGCGAAATAGAAGGACGCCATGTTCTTGGGAACCATTATCTTGTAGATTTGACGAAGGAGCGGCATGGGATGCGGCACTGTTCGGTGCCTGCGGGCGGCGTGGCTCACCAATGCATAGAATACCGGCAGGAGTTTGGGATCATTCATCTTCTCGATCTGGATTCCCCGCCTGGCTGACTGCCTGAGGGCTTCCCTGTTCTTTTTTGTGTAGGCTTTTGTAACACGCTCGATTCCTCCGGTGAGGTCCATTATATGTGCGTGGAACTCAATTGCTGAATTGGAGCGGTCCACCATTATGTGGGAAAAGTCGACCATGCGAACGGACGGGATCTTGAGCGCATGAACCACCTCTTCGAAAGATACATTTGGACTGCTGCGCGAAACTGGGCCTCCGTAGGTGTCGAAAGACAGTGAGTAACACCTTTTGAGCCGACCTCTTCCCTTGCAGATGAATGGGATGAGCGAATTCTCATCAATTTCTAGAAAGATGAGCTCTCCCCTGAGGCTCTCGAGAACTCGCAGCCACTCGGGGGATTGGTAAACGGTTGCGGTTTCACTGGTTTTGTAGATACGCGAGTACCTCTCTCTCGTTTCTTGATTATCTTCCAATACTCGCATACCGTTCGAATTCCCTGTGACAATACGATAATTAGATGCAACACCGGCCTGCGGCGGCGTTGCACGCGTCCATTGGAAAGGGACGACGCTCCTTAGCCGCTAAGTCGCCTTGATATGCAGACAGCTGCAAAGCGATGCGCCCAAGAATTCTTGTGAGAGATACCACAGGTGAATCTGGGGGTCAACTGATATAAAGAGGCCTTCCACGCTGGGCGGCTGAATCCTGTTGACGATCATCTCTGTAGGGACGGAAGGATCCAGGTGAGTATTTTGGGATCGCGGGAAATGGACCTGTGCTGGTATAATCGATCCTGCAGGCGTCCTTTCCAGCGCAAAGCAGGTGCATTTCTTGGGAATTGCACTCATGCCACAGGTTCGCCGATCGCATTGAATAATCCGCCCCTCGGCTTGTATGGTCTGCATAAGTCATCGAGCGATCGGCTTGACTGGGCCGACGGAAAAGCTTAACTTTTTATTTTAAAGGTGGTTGTCGAATCCGGCGTCTAACAGGCCGGTTATGCGGGCGCAATGGAAAACGAACGAGAGATCATTGCCAGGTGGAAGAAGGGCGATAAGAAGGCCTTCGAGGATATCGTCCGCCATTTCATGACGGAAGCCTTCTTGATCGCTTATGGTTTCGTCGGTAACCGCGAGGACGCGCGAGATCTGTCACAAGACGCATTTGTCAAGGCGTTCCAAGCAAGAGAGAGCTTCGATCCAGACAAGCCCTTCTATCCCTGGTTCTATAAGATTCTAAAAAACCATTGCTTGAACCACCTGAAACGCCACGCAAAGGGGCACGAATCGTTGTACCAGGAAGACAAACCTGGCAGGGAACGCTTCGCATCCGTGACCCCGACACCTCTCGAATCGCTCGAAAAGGAAGAAAGGCACAAGCTCCTGCGGATCGCCATTGGACGCTTATCGCCTGAGCACAGAGAAGTCATCATATTGAAAAACTTCAAGAGTTATTCCTACGCCGAAATAGCTGAAATCCTTGAAATTCCTATTGGAACCGTGATGTCTCGGTTGTATTACGCAAGAAAAGTGCTGAAAGACATCATACTCGAACTCGAGAAAACTGGAATCCCTGGCACCGGCCATCTGCTTGCGGAAGGCCACCCCGCACCTGGGGAGGTGGTATAGTATGGGCTGCAACCGCTTTCAAAGCGACGGTATGAGGCTCCTCGACGGTGAAATGTCCGAGGAAGAAAAGCTGCATTATGAGGCGCACGTGAGAGAATGCGAGGACTGCCGCAAAGAACTGAAAGATCTCGGCAGAGTGGTCGAGCTCACCAACGAGTTGAGGTTCAGACCCCCCGATGATGAATTCTGGGAAGGGTACTGGGAAAGCGTCTACCGGCGTGTGGAGCGAAGCACGGGATTCTTCTTCGTGGTGATCGGCGTCGTTGGGATCCTTTTCTACGGGATCTTCAAAGCGGTAACCTCCCCGCGGTTTTTTACGTACGAAGGTATCAGCATTACGGTCATCCTCATCGGTCTTGTGGTCATCTTCATCTCAGTCGCGAGGGAGCGCTATCACGAAAGCAAGAATGATCCTTATAAAGGGGTAAAACGATGATTATTACAACAACAGAAGCAATCCCGGGTAAACAGATCAAGCGGATCCTCGGTATCGTGCGCGGGAACACGATTCGCGCTCGCCATCTGGGGAGAGACATCACTGCGGCGTTCAAGAATATTACAGGCGGTGAGATCACTGAATACACAAAGCTCATGGCCGAATCTCGTGAGCAGTGTCTGGACCGGATGAGAGAAGAAGCCTTGACGCTGGGGGCGAACGCCGTTATCGGTGTACGTTTTATGACATCGAGTATGATGCAGAACGCCTCCGAGCTGCTTGCCTATGGTACCGCGGTATACGTAGAAGACGACTAATCGCTTCGAGCAAAGCAATTGGGGTAGCGACTGGCTGGGCCTGAATACCCCGCTAAGGACTTGAACCATCGAATCCAGAAGGTGAATCTTGACAATCGCTTCTCTGGATTTTTCTATATGATATGATACATTTGTGCAACGCCAGCTCTCGGCGGCGTTGGATATGTCGATTGGAGCGGACGATGCCCATCTCTGCTCAATCGCCATCGCCATTCGTGATCCGCCACGGCGAAAGGAGAGAAATGAGGATCGGTGACTGGGAAGTGAAACCCTGTTTGGCAGGTAGGTTTCGCCTGGACGGAGGGGCGATGTTTGGCGTCGTGCCGAAGACCATTTGGGCGAAATCGATACCTGCGGACGATAAGAACAGGATACCAATGGTGATGCGGCCGCTTCTCATTGCCGGACGGGGAAAAGCCATCCTCGTGGACGTCGGAGCGGGTAGCGGATATGAAGAAAAATACGAAACAATTTATGCATTCGAAGATTCAGAGAACCTGATACTTTCGCTCAAAACTCAGGGTGTCCAGCCAGAAGAGGTTACCGACATCGTACTAACGCATCTGCATTTCGATCACGCGGCCGGAGTGGCTGCCCCAAGTGGAGACAGCTGGAAGCTCGTCTTTCCCAATGCCGTCCACCATGTTCAGAAGGCTCAGTACGATCATGCGTTGAATCCGAATCCCCGTGACCGTGCTAGTTACTTCCGCGGTCGCATCGAAATCCTTGAGCGAGAGAACGCCGTTCAGTTTCATGAGGGCGATTGCACACTGTACCCTGGTCTCGATCTGGTCACAGCTCATGGTCATACACCCGCCATGCAACTCGTGAAGGTCAGCGGTGGAGATGAGACCCTGCTCTATTGTGCGGATCTCATTCCGACCTCGGCGCATCTTCCTATCCCCTATATCATGGCATATGATCTCGATCCCGTGCTCGCCATGGAAGAGAAGGAACCGATATTGGACCAAGCTTATCGTGATCGCTGGATCCTTTATTTCGAGCACGATCCATTTGTCATGGCCTGCTATGTGGACAAGGAGAACGGCAAGTTCGTACCGGGAGAGTATGTGAATCTGTAGCAAAAGCGGCGTGGTGAGGGTGGCTAACTATTGCGCGGAAGAAGCAGGAAGGCTCCGTGGGGGTAACGAACCATTGCGCGGAGCGAGCGAAGATCCTCCGCCGGAGGAGCATGGACGAGCAAGGCGCACGCACGTAAGGAACTCGTATCACGCAGCATTCTAACAAAGATTGCGCGCCGGAGGCGGATAGCCGAGCGAAGAAGTTGCCGGTGATGAATCCCCATCACGCAGCCTCCTCATGATCAGTGCAATGGTCCGTCAGTCCCGTCGCGTCATCCAGAAAACCTGAATTCATGAATCAATTCAAAAATTCGATTCATTGCTTGACTTCATGCATCCCGCATGACATATTCTACTCAACCCATCTTGGGCCTTTTTTGTTCTAAGGAGGTCTCCATGCTCAAGAAAACATCCCATCTCAGTCTTATTGTGGCCTTGGCCCTCATGCTTCCTCTACTTGGTTTCGCAGCTTGGAGTTACGCGAACGCCTGCGATGGAAAAGGCAAGCAGACGACTGCTCAGGTGACCATGAGCGGTTGCTGGGAAGCAGCGACGGCCGCTGCGCAAGAGTGCGCGAAGACCGCTGCGGCTGCCCAATCCGACTGCACCCAGAAGACCAAAGCTGCTGCCGCCTGCGCCAAGGTTTGTGCCGGAACAAAGGCCTGCTGCGCGAAGAAGGCCGCTGCTCTAAAGGCGAAGGAGAAAGCCACGATGAAAGCCATCGTGTCGGATCTCCCGTACCGCGAAGCCACGCGCGTCGTTCTAAAAGGCGAATACATCTGCGGGAAATGCGAGCTCAAGAAGTTCGATTATTGCAAGGCGATGTTCAAAACGACCGATGGAAACATTTACCCGCTGGTGCTGAATAACTCTGTCATCAAGATGAGAGATCTGCATCATTCGAAGAACGGCTTCAAGATCACTTCGAGAGTGAAGCGGCTGGACGGCATCAAGTATCTTGAAGTTTCGCGCTTCCAGGTTCTTTAATAGAAGACCAATGGTCATACGCTAAATCGTTAGCAGCATTGAAAAGAGGTCCCGCTGTTAGGGCCTCTTTTTTTACTGGGGTTGGGCATGTATCCTAGCGGTCGTTTCAGGTTCAACCCAATGTCATCGAAGTTTCAGAACGCTCCACTATTATTTTTTCTTTCCCTTGTTGGAACCCCCTTTGCTCCGGCTGCTCGAGCTGGGTCGGGCCGGCTTGGCCTTTGAGCTGGAAGAACGGCTCGGGGCCCGGTAGGACCGGCTCGGCGTCCCTCCGCTCTTTCGGGGCGCCGAACGGCTTGGCCGCTTGATGCTCGATGGGCTTTTGCTTTTCCGAGGACTGCTCCTCTTTACGCCCTTTGATTTATTGGAGCGCTGCTTGGAAGGTGGTGTATATTTGCGGCTTTTTTGGGTCTTGGTCGAGGGTTTCTTGGTACTCCTGCGGTCGATCTTTTTGGGAGCCGTTCGTTTTGTCTTTGAACGAATGGTCGAGGACTTCGAACGCTTCGTTTGGGTCCTGTTTTTATTGATGTATTTATCCTTCGAACGAGCATCCCGGTCCCTCTTGTAAATGTGCGATCTGTCGCGCTTGATTTCCAGCCGTTTTTCGGATCCCCTCGGTTGTTTCGCTCGCAAGGCATCCTTTCGGATTGGCTTTTTCGAGCGTCCTTTGTCGAATTGCTTGGCGATGTAAGAATCTTTGCTCCGGACTTCGCGGTTGAAACGATCTGTGTATTTGCCCTTGTAGCCTACCGTGGAAACCCTCAGGTCGGAATCGTGACGCGAGGCACGCCTCGATGCAGTTTGCAGATGTCCCCTGTACTTCTTATCGGGCTGGTGGGGTCGGATGGACCTGTACGTGTAGTAATAGGGGCGGTGGTGATGCCAATAGTAGTCATGATAATAGTAATGATGAGGCCACCACCAGCCGTGCCATCCCCAGTTCCAGCTGAACATGAAATAAAAACCGCCGCGATAGTAATAAGGCGGGTAGTAAGGGTAGTAATACGCATCCCAGTACCATGGATCATACCAGAAAGGATCGTAGTACCAGAAGGGATCGTAGTAGATCGACCTTATCCACAGGGGCTGATGGTGATACACGTAGGATTCGTACGGGTAAAAGGACACGTAGACTCTGGTAACGTCGGCATCCTCTTCGTCCTCGGCATAGCGATCGGCATCCGAGGCATCGATTTTAAAGATATCGAAACCTCTCCCGAGCGGATAATCGAGACTGGCCGATTGTCCGAAATTCGCGGCAAATTCGTACTCGGTGCAAGGCTCCGTGTATCCGTGTATCGAGGAATCATGGCATTCCGCGCAGAGGTAGCTCGGATAGTCGACGCGCTCATTGATGTGAAAATATGTATATGCGAATGAGACTCCGCTACGGTGCGAAATCCCTCGAACAAGTTCGCCGGCAATCATATTCGCTGCGAGAAAGGGATCCCCATCGATCCGGAAACGCTCCGCTTGGGAAAGGAATTCGTTCTCTGATAGAAACTCCAGTTCTACTTCATCGATGTACTCACGTTCGGGAACAGCCAACGCGAACACGAATTCCATCCCCGTTCCGCCTTCTACATACAGAGTCCCGTCACGACCGTCGGGGACCGTGTAGCGCTGGCCGGCGATAGAGCGTGCTCCCAGCCGACCGCCGGGCGGGTGGATCAGGTGGACGTAACCCTCTGTGTCGATATCGAATATGATGACGTAGGCATCTTCGCTGGTCTCGTAGGTGAAGCGGACGGTCTCCCCTGGCCGATAAATGGATCCTGCAGGATCGGAGAGCTCGAGCTTGACACCTACGGAAGCGTAATTTTCTTCAGCATAACTTTTTGATTTAGAAGACCTTATGGCGTGAGAAGATAGGGGCGAACAAAGACATGCAATAATCAGGGGAACTAACAGCTTTCTCATCTGCGCTCCCTCCTTGGGTTGAGGCGTCGCCAGGGGGCTGTCTACCAAATTCATTATAGTCAGTATCGCGCACAAATTCAAGATCTAGAGCGCATTCTCGTTATGGAAAACGCATGCGAATTCGATGCCATGAGCGGGATTGACAAGGAATGCACGTCTGAACGCTGAATTCCTTTCCACGCTAGAATGGTTTTGACGCCGTTCTAACCCTTTGGTATGTTTTCCGTACCTCGGAATTACGTGCATTTAGAGGCAGTTTGGCCGATGGAGAAAGGAATATAATGGATATGATAAGCATCCTGCCAGCCGCGGCCGTCGGTCGCTCCGTGTTCACACTGATTGCTGAAACCGGACTTTTCGCCAAGACGATACTCCTCATTCTTTTCGTTATATCGGTTGTTTCGTGGGCCATTATTTGGGACCGTCTACGGCTCTACCTTCGGTTGAGAAAACAAGGCGTTCGGTTGAGGGACGCCGTTGCAAGCAAAGGTTTATCTGCAGTAATGAAGGACGTGCGCGGTTATTTGCCCTCGGTTGAGGGAGCAATTCTATTGGAAACTAAGCGCTACCTCGAGAGTAGAAATAAAGAGCAGGCGGCTCCTGGCGAATTCGCTGATGAAGGCCCGGAAATTCCCACGGATGTATCTGCGCGCTTGCATCTTGACCGGCGCGCGATGCACGAGATCTCGGAGATGGAAAAGTACCTTGTCTTTCTATCCACGACATCGGCTGTATCCCCCTTTCTGGGACTGCTCGGAACAGTTTGGGGGATCATGAGCAGTTTTCTGAGCATGGGCGTGCATGGAACGGCGAGCATCGAAGTCGTGGGTCCAGGGATCGCTGAAGCGCTGGTGACAACGATCGCGGGGCTCGGTGCGGCCATTCCCGCGCTCGTCGGCTACAACCTCCTAGTGCGTCACGTTCACCGGCAGGAGACGCTCATCGATCTATTCATTTCGCGAATCGTGGAGCAGGTAGAAGCGCTGCAAAACAGGAGGCGGAACACAAAACCGAGGCCAAGCTATGAAAAAAAGCCGGTATAGCTCTATTCACGAAATTAACCTCACCTCCCTGGTGGATGTCGTCCTGGTGTTGCTGATTATTTTCATGCTGACGGCGCCGTTTATACAGGCTGGCATCAAAGTGAAGCTCCCCAAAGCAAAGTCCACCGTGATCAAAGAGACCGAAGGCATCGTTATCGCGGTAACGAAAGAAGGCGAGGTCTATTTGGACAACGAACTCGTCGAAGCCGAGGATCTCGCCGAGGCACTCCGGAACCTCAAGCTCGCCGGTGAAGAAAGGGTTTTCGTAAGGGCGGACGAGGGTGTTCAGTACGGTGTCGTCATGAAAGTTGTTGGAAATGTCAAGGGTGCCGGCATCGATGAGGTCGGATTGATCACCGAAATGAAAGATTAGCCCATTTCCAAGCGATGACCTCTTCATTTGGAATCCAGCTTGCACGCGGGGGAATGAAAACCGCGCTTCTCGGATCCCTCGCTTTTCATTTGATTATCGGATTCGCTTCGATGCAAATCGTGCGGTTCCGACAAGTCCGGTTTGTGCCGCGACCGATTTATACCGTGCAAATCATACCGGCGGTAATGCGGGAACCACCAAAGGAGCAGCCTCCGCAGGAGCAGGCGGTCCAGGCTCTTCCCCAGGAAGAACCTGAGGAGATGGAACCTCCTCCGGAAAAACCCAAAAAGAAACCCAGGAAGAAAGAAGAACGAAAGCCCCAAAAGAAGGAAGTACCGACGACCGAGCTCAATAGAATCGAGCAACCCGAGCAGCAGCCTGACAGTGAACAGCAGCCGGTCACGGGGGACGTCGCACTCGATGCCGATGATTTCCCGTTCGCCTACTATATTGCCACGATGAAGCGCAAAATTGCATCCTATTGGCACGTGCCCGGGGCATCCGGTAAAACCTCGCTATATTGCAGAGTCTATTTCCGTGTGTCAAAGGACGGCGCAATCACGACGCCGGATATCGAAGAGTCATCCGGTTCCTTCCTATTCGACCAGGCGGCTCTGCGTGCTGTAGTGCAGGCTTCGCCGCTGCCTCCTCTTCCCAGAGAGTTCAGGGACGACTATCTCGGCGTACACTTCAGCTTTGCTTACGAGAAGAGGTAATACGTTGCTCCGAATCCTCCACGCTGCTTTGATATGCATCCTCCTGCCTCTTTCTGTGGCGGCTCAAACGGAGGTGTGGCCGGGCATCAAAACAGAGGAAGCCGATTTGATCCCAATGTGGATCGAAAATTTCGAGGCAGATGGGGGTGCCTCGATCAGCGATGCGCAGACTATCGAGCAAGTCGTCTTTTCTGATCTCGATTTTTCGGGCTTTTTCCGCATCACCCGAGGTAGAGCAGTCGGATTGGGAAAAGGAAAGAATTTTGCCGTCGTGGTCAGCGGGAAGCTATTCGAGAGGGCGGGGGAGGCATACTTCGAAGGCAAAGCCGTCGAATTGTCCAGCGGTCAGTTCATCGGGGGAAAGCGGTACAAGCTCGGAAAGGGACTGATTCGGAAAGTCGCCCATCATTTCTCCGATGAGGTTGTTTACTGGCTGACGGGGGAAAAGGGGATCGCTGGCACTCAAATCGTTTACACCCGAAAATCGGGTGATGTTTGGGAATTGGTGATCTGTGATTACGACGGATATCGTCCGAGAGTTCTTATGCGTCAGAGCACGCCGATTATATCACCCCGCTGGGCTGAGCAAGGGAAGGCAGTGCTCTACACGAGCTACCGGTATGGGAAACCGGATCTGTTCATCCGATATTTGCGAGAAAGCTCATCCAGACTGATTGCGAGTTACGAAGGGCTGAATTATTCGGTGGACTGGTCGGAGAAGCGGGGGGCGCTGCTCGTTACATTGAGCAAGGAAGGAAACCCTGAGATCTATATCATGGGGAAGGATGGGCACATCGAACGCCGACTGACCCACAATCATTCGATAGACTGCGGTCCAAGTTGGTCTCCCACGGGACGCGAGGCGCTTTTCACTTCGGACAGATCGGGAACTCCGCAGGTCTACGTAACGGAGGCGGATGGAAGCAACGTTCGGAGGCTCACCTTTTACGGATCTTACAACGCCTCCCCGGACTGGTCCCCGAAAGGGGACCTCATCGTGTTCGTCAGCCGGATTGACGGCGTCTTCCAGCTCTGCACCATCCGGCCCGATGGGACCGACCAGCGGCTGCTCACCGAGGGATGGGTGAGTCAGGAGGATCCACGCTGGGCGCCGGATGGAAGACATGTTGTATTTACCGAAAGAAGGCGGAGCGGACCGGTGATTTCCATAGTTGACATGGCAACGGGGGGTAGGCGAATATTGACTCAGGGCGAGACCCCGGATTGGTCTTTTCGCTAGTTCCGTATGAATTCGCAGAGCGCGTAACCTTTTCGTGCAATGGAGGTATCGGGTATGCACAGAAGAACCCTTTTCTTCTTAGTTGTCCTGTCGAGCTTGCTGCTCATTGCATTTGCGTGTGCAAAGAAACCGACAGTCGAGGCCGAACCGCCCGTTGAGGAGGTGACCCCGGATATACCACCCGTCGAGGAGGAGAAACCAGTCGAGGAACCTCCAGTAGTGGAAGAGAAAATGCCGATTCTTGGAGACGTATTCTTTGACTTTGATAAGTACAATCTCAAAGAGGAATACAAGCGCCAGTTGGAGCAGAACGCAAAAGAACTCAAAGGCTCGCCATCTGTGAACATCGTCATCGAGGGACACTGCGATGAGAGAGGGACCGTCGATTACAACATGGCTCTGGGAGAAAAACGAGCAAGGGCAGCGCTGGATTATCTTATAGCACTGGGAATCAACCCAAATCGGATCGGCTTTATAAGCTATGGGAAGTCACGCCCGTTCGATCCCGGCCACGACGAAGAAGCGTGGGCTAAGAACAGGCGAGCTCACTTCGTCATCAAGAAGAAATAAGGTGGCCTTTTGAATCTTCGAATGAGAAGCCTTGTAGGGATTTCCGTAGCGTTGCTTCTCGCGGCTGGGTGCTATGGCGGGAAAATAGTCAAAATGCCTATTAACGCCGAGCTGGCCTATCGGCAGGTCGACACCCTTCGCGAGCGGCAGGAAGAAATCCTTCAATTATTGGATGAGATTGCCGAAAAGCTCAAGCAAGAGCGCGAGATGAACACACTAAGCCGTGCGCAAACTCATACCGCGCTGCAAGAAATCGGGACTTCACTCGAGATACTTTCGAGTAAAGTCGAGGCAAATACTCAATTGCTTTCATCGATCCAAGGAGCCACCACCCGACCTCCTGCACCTATCAGGATAAATCCTCAGGATACGCTTTCGAAAAACGAAGGAAGTAGAGTTCCTCCGGATACACTCCCTGTCTCGCCGCGAGTCGAAGAAAGTAATGCGGAGGGACTATTCCAAGGATCTTACATGGATCTCACCCTTGGGAACTACGACCTCGCTATCCAAGGATTCAAGAATTACCTCGTAAAATTTCCCGGAGGCGCAAGGCTCCCCGAGGTTCACTACTACCTCGGAGAGTCCTATTACGCAAGCGAGCGGTATCTTGAAGCCGTAGGAGAGTTCCAGTATGTGGTGCGCGAATTTCCGGATACAAGGCTTGTTCCGGCAGCATTCTTGAAGTCCGGGATCTGCTATGCAAATCTCGAAGAACGCGCCCTAGCCGAGAGGGCATTCAGAGAGTTGATATCTAAGTACCCTAACACAGAAGAAGCCGAGCGTGCTCGCCTGGCGTTGAAGGATCTGGAGGGATAGCGACAGCGGCAGTGAATGATCCCCTTTTCTACGGCATTGCTCTGGCCGTGCTCCTTGCATTTTCCGCTTTTTTTTCCGGATCGGAAGCCGCACTTTTTTCGCTCTCGCGAGCACAGCTCAAAGCACTGAGCCTCACCTCATCGGCGGGCAAGATTGTCAGCAATCTGCGGTCCTCCCCCCGAAAGCTACTGGTATCGATTCTCCTGGGCAACCTTTTCGTCAATATATTCTCCACCAGTGCCGCCACTTCCGTTTCGATCCGATTATTTGGAGAGGCGGGTGTGGGCATTTCGTTCGCCTTCATGACTGTGCTCATCCTGACGCTTGGGGAGATTTTTCCAAAAGCCGTGGCGCTCAACCGGCCAAGGAGGTTTTCCCTCTTCATCGCTTACCCTCTCAATATATTTCATGCGCTCTTTCTCCCGCTGCGGGCGCCTCTGTCGTACTTATCGGAAGCAATGGTCGATTTTCTCAAGAAACGGCTCGGGCAGGCAGAGAGACACTTCAGCTCCGAAGAATTGATCACCGCAGTGAGAATCGGTCGTTTCGAAGGGGACATTGGGAAATTCGAGCATGAAATGCTCTCGAATATCCTTGCCTTCCGGAGCAAGGTCGTTAAGGAGATCATGACGCCGAGTGTCAGCGTGTTCTCCCTTCCCGTCGAGATGAGAATCGACGAGATCCTGGATGGAATGACGCGATTGGGGTTTTCGCGCGTTCCTATCCATGGGGAGTCTGCTGATGAAATCATCGGAGTGCTTCATGTCAAGGATCTGATGCGCGATATGCTGGGCGGCGTGTCGGCGAATGTTCGGCAGCTGCTAAAACCGGTGTATCACGTCCCGGAAACGGCACCAATAGCAGAACTGTTCAGGGAACTGATCGGCCGAAAGGCTCATATGGCCGTCGTGATCGATGAATACGGATCTTTCGTGGGAATCGTCACGATGGAAGATGTGCTGGAGCAGATCGTCGGTGAAATCAGGGACGCGGGAGAACCTCGTACCGAAACGTACCAGCTGATCGATGACGGGCGAATCGTCGTGCTCGGCACGATGGAGATCGACAAGTTCAACGAGGTTTTCAAAACGAGAATTGATGATGAGGAACATGAGACGATCGCCGGTTACCTCTTGGGTGCAACTGGGAGGATCCCGAATGAGGGGGAGACGATCATTATCGGCAATTTGAAGTTTCATATAATCTCTGCAAAACCGAACGTCGTACGAAAAATGAGGATTGAAAAACTATGAGTGACCAGGCGCTGGGAATAATCGCCTTGGCTGCCCTAGCGCTGAGTGCGTTTTTTTCTGGCTGTGAGACGGCCCTTATCAGCGCTGACAGGATCCGGCTCCGACATTTGGCAGTGAGCGGTAATCCAGGGGCAAAGCTTGCGCTTTCCTACATTCATGACCCAGGCCATTTTCTGAGTGCAGTGCTGGTGGGTACCAATCTGGGTAACATTGGTTGTGCGGCGAGCTTTACCGCATTGGCCGTGCATCAATTCGGCGATGCTGGTGTAACGGTGGCAACAGTGGTTCTTGTGCCGATGATTCTTATCTTCGGTGAAATTTTGCCAAAAGGTATATTCCTGTACTATGCGGACAAGGCAGCGATTATCTCTGTGTTCCCTCTAAGAGTACTTTCATTCGTTCTTTATCCTGTCATTATGTTATTCTCTGTTTTCACGGACGCTGTTATGAATTTGCTCCGCGCGCGCACTCGAAAGAAGCAGATGAGCATGACGATGGAGGAGCTTCTGTTTCATTTGGAGCACAGCGAAGAAGCCGGACTGATAGAGAGGGAAACAAAAACGTTGGCTTCCCGGGCACTGCGGCTCCGGAAACTCAAGGCAAGAGACGTTATGGTGCCGTTGGAAAGCGTGGTCATGATCCCCCAGAGTATTGAGATAAACGATTACATGGAAGCCTTGGCCAGAGAAGATTATTCCCGCCTCCCTGTCTACCAAGGTCAGCGGGAGAATATAGTGGGAATTCTCTCGATCCATAACGCTTTGAAAGTCGCGACTCGGCGGGCAGGAAGGCTTCACCTGGAAGTTCCGTATTTCATACCATTGGATTTCCCAATCGCTGAAGTGTTGTTCAAAATGAAGGATCAGGGCTGCCATATGGCAATCATTCGGGATGAATCAGGGCGCATTGTTGGTATGACGACTCTAGAGGATATTATCGAGCGTCTCGTCGGTGAAATCGAAGATGAGTTTCATTAATTGAGGGTAAGGCCTAGTGCTGAACACACCGCCGTTCCGAATAAAAGGTAGAAAGACGCTCCTGCTCGCCGATGGGGAATTTCCAACGGCCAAGGCGAAGACGGCCGTTTGCTTCATCCGGTACAGAGAAAAGGATGCTGCAGTCGTGTTGGATAGAGGAAACGCCGGAAAGACGGTGTTCGACACGCTCGGGATAGGCAGGAATATTCCGATCGTTGCGACCGTCGAGGAGGCGAAGGCATTTCATCCGGAAATCGCGATCGTGGGCGTCGCTCCGCGGGGCGGACACCTGGATGACATATTTCGTGAGCAGATTCTCGAGTGCATCGACGCCGGCATGGATATCATCAGCGGATTGCACGTATTCCTGGAGGACGACAAGGAGATTCGGGAAGCATTATCGAAATCCGGTTCGCAAATCTGGGATGTCCGCCGGGTATCCGAAGAAGGCACCATAGCGAGCGGCAATGGGTGCACTACCGGAGCCAGATCCGTTCTAACCGTCGGAACGGATTGCGGTGTGGGAAAAATGACGGTGACATACGAACTTTATATGGAGGCCGTGCGCCGGGGATTGAACGTTTCCTGGGCAGCAACCGGTCAGACGGGGATGATCCTTCGCGAGCGAGGCATCGCTATTGACCGGGTAATTTCAGATTTCATCGGAGGCGCTACCGAGGCGCTGGTGAATCTCGAAGGAGTGGGGAAGGATGTTGTTCTTGTGGAAGGGCAGGGGGCGCTCATCCATCCTGGCTACGCGGGTGTTACGCTTGGGTTGATGTTTGGCGCGATGCCGGACTGCATGGTGCTCGTTCACGATGTTGAAAGAGATAAGGTCAGGGAATATAATGTTGAAATACCTCCTCTTAGCGAGGTGATACGTCTTCACCAGCTTGTGATGGCACCACTGAAGGACGTTCCCTTTGCCGGGGTGGCGCTAAATACGAGTTGTTTGGGCGAAGAAGAGGCCAGAGACATGATTCGAACGGTTGAGAAGGAGACAGGTCTCCCGGCGGGCGATATGGTGCGTTTTGGGGCTGGTGAGGTGGTTGATGGAATCGTTGAATGCCTGACGAAAAAAGGGAGATAAAAGGGGAGTATTTTATGCTTATCGAGGTCGAACCGATCCAACTCGAAACCCTGCATACTTTCAAGATTGCAAGGGGGGAGAGGAAACGGTATGAGAATTTTGTCTTCAGGATCACGTACGAAAATGTAACGGGAATTGGGGAAGCGTCGCCTCAGCAGTACTACGGTGAGTCCAGCAATACGGTAAATGAGGCCGTCCGGAGAATCAGCAAACTGCTCGAAGGCGAGCCGAAAGAGCTCCGGGAGCGGCTTTTTACCGGGGACTTGCGAGAGCAGCTCAAGGAGGATGCCTCGGTTCGGGCGGCGATTGATATGGCACTGTGGGATATCGAGGGAAAGATCGCAGGGAAAGCCTGCTACGATCTGCTAAGTCTCGATCCACAAAAAGCTCCCGTGACGTCTTACACGATTGGGTTCGATCGGCCTGAAGTAATCGACAGAAAGCTGGATGAAGCGGTTGACTTTCCGATTCTCAAAATGAAAATGGGAATTCCGGGGGACATCGCACTCCTCGATCGCGCGATCCAACGAACGGGGAAGAAAATCCGAGTGGATGCCAATGAAGGGTGGGATCTGGATACCGCGCTGCACATCGGGAAAGAGCTCGCGGAACGTGGAATCGAGTTTATGGAACAACCAATCTCACACCACAAGCGCGAGGATCTCAAGACGCTGAAGCGTCTTGCACCGCTGCCTGTAGTGCTGGATGAGAGCATTATCGATCCAGACGATGTGCCTCGCTGCAAGGACCTGGGGCACGGGATCAACATCAAATTGACGAAGTGCGGTGGGATGACTCCTGCGCTCGCCCTCATCGAGGAAGCGAGGAACGCCGGCATGTCCGTCATGTTGGGGTGCATGATCGAGACATCGATCGGTATCACAGCGGCGGCGCATTTGAGCCCACTGGCTGATTACGCTGACCTAGACGGCAATCTGCTCTTGGCCTACGATCCTTTCGAAGGTGTCCAGGTCGATAAGGGTAAGCTGGTGCTCGGCAAAGAGCCGGGTTTGGGTGTGGTGAGGAGAGATGCGGATTGACGGCGATCAACCGCGCAGCAAAGATTCTATCAGGGCGAAATCCCCTTCACATTAACCGATATCACTCCAGGATGACGACGGCTGTTGCGTACTCCCGGGAGTGAGTGATCGTTAGGTGAGCCTTTTCCGCTTGGAGTTCGAGCAGGCGCTTTTTTGCCTCTCCGTGGAGGGATAGTTCGGGCTGACCGCCCGCCCCGCGGATTATTTCGATATCTTTCCAACGGACGCCCCGGCTCCAACCTGTTCCAAGTGCCTTCATACAGGCTTCTTTTGCGGCGAATCGAGCAGCCAGACGCGCATCAGGTGCTTTCCACCGTCGTGCGTATTCTTGTTCCCAAGGTGTGAATACTTTCGCCAGGAAACGATCGCCGTATTCATGAAAGATTCTATCGATTCTGGATATTTCGATCGTGTCTATGCCGATGCCCTTGATCATGTGCCCTCACCGGAATACTGTTGCGCTGGAGGATAACTTGGCCCGCAGCGGCGACATAGTGAACAGGCGATGATAAAAGTGCAGCACGGTTTTCCGCGTCTGCGAGAACATCTGGGGAGTATACCCATCATCATCCAACAATGGAATGACCCTTTTCGATTATAACAGGCAAATATGGTAGAGTCGATCGAGAGCAGATACTTCAGGAGAAATTTCTACCTCGGGATCGCTAACGGCACCCTGGTCAACTTTGGCATGGCGTTCGTGGATCCCTTTACTGTCCTTCCCGTTTTCGTCTCGCGGATGGGCGGATCCAGTTTCATCATTGGGCTCGTCAGCGCCATCCACGGCGCCGGCTGGTTTTTTCCCCAAGTTTTCGTTTCGAGAATCGTTGAGACCCGGATGTATCTACTTGGGATCTACCGCAATATGGCCGTTCTGCGGATCTTGGCCTGGGCGGGAGCCACATTCACCATATTCTATGTGGATCCTGGGCGATCCTCCCTGTTTCTCACTTCTTTCATAATGTGCTTTCTTCTTACAAACGTAGGAGCGGGCGTCGCGGCCATTCCTTTCTTGGAGATCACGAGCAAGACCATCCCCGTAACGCAACGGGGAAGGTTCTTTGGAACCCGCCGGTTTTCGGGTGGGGTTCTCGGGATCTTTGCTGGAGTGCTGGTGGGTGTCATTTTGAACGAAAGGACATCTGCGGTCGTTGGCGAAGGATGGCTGTCGAATGCGGTTGGATCGATGGCGGGCCGGTTGGGATTATTGGGGCATGACTTCCCGATAAATTATGGCATCCTCTTCGTCCTGGGGGGTGTGCTTACCGCTCTCGCCCTCCTTCTTTTCTGCTTTGTCGGCGAAGTTCCCGCACCATCCATCCAGAAACCTCGCAAGATGCTCGAACACCTAATGACAGGATTTTCGTTGATCCTCTGCGACAGGAATTACCGGTTGTTTTACATCGTTCGAATTTGCTGGCAATTCACCGCCATGGCGTTTCCTTTTTACAGCACGTACGCCGTAAACGAGTTGGGATTCTCCGAAGCCAGCGTAGGAGTGTTCGTGTCGCTCTGGGTCGGCTCAGGAGTCATTTCAAATTATATCTGGGGAAGGATTCTCGACCGAAAAGGGAACAAGCTGGTTCTCATTATCACAGCGGGATTGAGTATCGTGCCCCCTGCTATCGCCCTTGTCTTGCAGTGGTGGCGGTTGGGTGGTGAAGTGGCTACATCTTCTTGGATCATGTTTGGGATGATCGCCTCGACTTTCTTTATCAATGGGCTCATCCGAAGCGGCCGATTCATCAGCAACATTACGTATCTCCTCGAAGTCGCTCCGGCGGAGAAACGACCGCTGTACGTTGGATTCATGAACAGCTTCACCTTTCCTTTGATGCTTAGCCCCGCGTTGGGCGGGCTGATACTGAACATCTTCGGAGTCGCGGTTCTCTTTAGCGCCGCCCTGTTTTTCGCCCTCTGCAACCTCGTGCTCAGCACTCGGCTTCACGAGCCCAGGATCTGAACGATCTGCCCATCTTTCTGATTATGTGCCAATTTGTCCTGTAATTATGACAGGCCAACATTATCCTGATTGAGCCGGAACTGCGCTTGATCCGTATTTATTTATTATACAAGAGGTTATGGGTGTAATTTTCTGGCTGGAGATTGGCACTGCGGTTGCTTTATACCGGAACGAAGACTGAAATCGTTGTGGTACGGATTCAGATTCTTGGACAAAACAATTAGGAGGTAAGTGAAATGTTTTTGACGAAATGGACACCCAAACGAGACACCTTTTGGGATGCGGTTGAGAGGGAGTTTTTCCCAATCGCCAGGTTCTTCGAGGATGGAAATGAAAGCATCCGGCGCCCGCTGGCCAACATCAACGAGACGGAGACATCTTATGTGGTCACGATGGAAATGCCGGGTGTCTCCAAGAAGAATGTAGAGGTCTCCCTCGAGGGTGACATGCTCACCGTGAGTGGCGAGCGTATGGAGAAACTCGAGGACAAGGGACTTCTGAGGAAAGAAATCCGCGAGGAAAAGTTCAGCAGAAGCTTCCGATTGGACGCCAGCGTTGATCGCGATGCGATCAAGGCCAAGATGGACAATGGTGTCCTCACGGTAACGCTTCCCAAGAAGGCGGAGAGCGTCGGTCACAAGATTTCGATCGACTAATCCACCTCGCACTGACGATGAGAAGAGCCCAGGCTCGTCCTGGGCTTTTCTTGTTTGAGCCTGTGGTCGATCTTTGATACAGTCGCCGCATGATCCCTCTCTGTTCAAAGACGCTTCTATGTCTCTCACTGTGTGCCCTTGCGAGCGGTTCACTTGATAGTATTCCGGATCGTGAGAAGGGCGAGCTGTCGTTCGTCGTGAAAATCCAAGGCGCAGCGGTGGGTGTCGCAAGGGAGGTCTGGGAAACCCGGACGGAAGGGCGGTTCTACCGCTCCTACACAGAAATCGAGCTATCCAGATTGGGCGCCCCGCTGAGCATGTTCATGACGCACGAAGGAGTCGAAGCGGCCGATGGCAAACCGGTATGGTTCCGTTCGGAAGTAAAGGCGTCGGAAATCGGTTCGTCGATCTATGGAGAAGTCAAGAACGACACAGTTTATCTCAAATCAGAGGGGCTCGGTTATTCCGAGGAGTCCCGGATCCCCTGGGAGGAGGGTGCCCTGGGGATGGGGAGCGTCGATTGGGAAATAAGGAAGCGTCTCATGGCCGGCGAAGACGAGTTTTCTCTTCGGGTCTTTTATACAGAGACAAAAGAGTTCCAATCGTTGCGAATCGTACGAACCGGAACCGTAGAGGACACGGTTGCTGGAGTGGCGGGGGAGTACCTCCAGGTGGAACAGTACATGGGCGACACTGATGTGGCAACTCTGGTGAGCCTGTTGGATGAGGATTTTCTCCCTGTTAAGACGATTACGCATCAGCTCGCAATGGTCATCATCATCGAGCGGATCCCGAACGAGACGGCCACGGATGTCGAACTGGAGTCGGGATTCGACTTGATAAAAGCCTCGAGGATTCCAGTCCCGGGATATCCCGAATCCCCCGAGCGTGTTCAGGATATCACGTTGAGACTTTCCTTCAAAAATCCACGAGCGGTGTATGAAGCGTTGGATGCCCCCAATCAGAAGGTGGTAAGCCGAGAGGGGAACACCGTGGATCTGCTTCTATCGCGAGGCACAGTCACTAAAACATCGCTCTCAAATGAGGAGTTAGAAGTGTTTCTCGCGCCCGATAGTTACATCCAGTCGAACGATCCGGCCGTGCATTCGATCGCCCGGAAAATCGCCAACGACAGCGGCAAAGAAGGATGGCCTCTCGCCACGGAAATCGCGGCCTGGGTGAACGCTCACATCGAGACCAAGGATCTGGGACGCGGTTTTGCCTCAGCGCTCGAAGTCTTGGAAAGCAGGGAAGGGGATTGCACCGAACATTCCGTCCTCCTCGCTTCACTGTTGAGGGCGGCGGGTATCCCCGCGCGGGTGGTCTCGGGACTCGCCTATGGCGGCGGCTATCTCTTTGGGCACATGTGGACGGAAGCCTATGTGGGATATTGGAGGACCCTCGATGCCCTGGACTTGAAAATGGATCCAATCCGCATCCGGATTTCAGCATCGAAAGATGCCAAGGCCCTGAGTCTGAAAGATATCGCCAACGACCTCGCCATGGCTGGCGGGCTGACGGTGGAGGTGGTGGAGTACCACCTGGCAGAAGATAAATGAGGATTCCTACTCGAGCGCGGTCGGCACCAGCCCTGATGTCGGTAGATTTCCCCCGGAACTGCTGAACAAAACTTCTGAGCGGATTCGGGCTCAGATGTGCGTAAGTTGTTAATTATACTTGACTTTTTGCGATAGATAATCTATAATTTCTTCTATTAAAGGCATACTGTACTTCTCTCGCTGGCTTATGTTGAAGGCAAACAGCTCAAGGAGAGCGATTCTCGCCATTGCTACTGTTCGGGCAGGCGCACGAGAGGCTGCCCTAAATTGATCCATCGAAATGATCAGTTGCAAGTCTTGGAACTCCGGTGCCAAGCCAGCGTGATCCAGTATTTAGTTCCAATGTGGGCAAGCCGGGAGGTAGCAATGACACCCAAATCGCTCTCAAGAATTTCCCTCAGTTGGATCGTTTCATTCGTATTATCTCTGTTAGTTTTCACTCCGCATGTTTCGTATGCGAATGAGATGGTCTTTCCGCTCACTCTTTCGGAGGAGAGCATCGTTATCGAGACCGAAGACGGTCTGTCCAAAATCGGTGTATCTGTTGCGGGGTATCATTATTTAGAAGATGAAGGCGCTCCAAAGCTCCCCTTCAGGATCGTCAATGTGCTTCTCCCCCAGGGGCACTCGGTTGGATCATTCCGCTCGATCCGCGGCGCCCGAAGTGTGATCTTAAGGGATTTTCAGCCGATAATTGCACCGCCGCAGGTCTCAGAAAGCGGCGTTAAAAGGAGCGGATTTTCCGTTACGGGATCACCATACGGAAAAGGCCTGTACCCTGCCGAGATCGGCAGGTATCTCGGCACCCGCTATCTTCATGGATGTGCCATTGCGAGTTTCGCCATATTTCCCCTTCAGGTCTCTGGGGGGGATCTCATGTTGAGCGCGGATATCACCTTGCGGATCACGACGGAACCGACTTCAGATCAGAACGATGTGGCGCGGCGTTTGAGAGCAAGAGGTGGTTTTGCGGAGAATCGCCGCATGCTTGTTACGTCGATGGTCGTCAATCCGGAAGAGCTGGATCGCTATCACTTCGATGAGATTTTCGTCGAAAAGCCTCGGGGTGGATTTCAACCAACCGCGGCCCCATCGCTCGAAGGGAGCCCCGTCGATTATGTGATCATTGCCCCGGACTCGTTTGCTAGCGCATACCAGCGGTTGGCCGACTGGAAGACGGCAAAGGGCGTTCCCACAGTAGTAAGGACGGTGGAATGGATCCAGGCAAATTGCAGGAACGGTGTCGACATTCAGGAGACGATCCGATTTTTCCTCCAGGACGCTTATGCGAAATGGGGTATTGGGTATGCGCTCTTGGGAGGAGATACTCCCCAGATCCCGCCGAGATATGGTTACAGCGCGTTTTATAAGGATGGCAAGGAAGTACCGGCGGAAATCTATTTTGCCTGTCTGGATGGGTCGTGGAACGCAAATCACAACAGTCTTTGGGGTGAGGGATTCATTGATGAGCCCAAGGATGAACCCGATCTCTATCCGGAAATCTACGTTGGCCGTATGCCGTCGTCGAACGTTCAAGAAGTGAACACGATGATCGACAAGATCATCAATTACGAAACTCCTTATGATTTATACTACGAAGACAGGATGATATTTCTTGCGGAGGTTCTCTTTCCTGTCGACTGGAAACCGGGAGAACCGATCACTCTCAATGGCGCCGACATGGCGGAATTTCTTTATTCTACCGTCTTATTGGATGAGCCAATGGAAGTCACCCGGATGTACGAGACGTGGGACCTCTTCCCAGGCTCCACGCTGGAAACCGTTCAGGCAGCTCTGGATTCGATGGAAAGCGGCCTGAATCATGTTTGCCACATCGGGCACGGCTTCCGTTTCGTCATGTCCGTGGCGAACGGCAATATCGCAGTTCCGGAGGCCCTTGCACTGAGTCATCCTGATCGTTTTTTCAACCTCTACCTGCTGAACTGCACAGCAACGGCGTTTGACTTCAACTGTTTGGCTGAGGCTTATCTAGAAAATCCCGATGGTGGAGCCGTTTCATGCATCGGGGCCGTCGAGAGCGCTTTCCCGTATAATACTTCGTATTACATGACCGAGTACTACAGGCTCCTGTTCGACGAAGATGTTGTTCACATTGGTGAGACGTTTGCCCGTTCCAGGTTGCCGCGTACGCCTTACGCTGAGGCTCAGGATAACGTCGATCTATGGACGCACTATATCTACGCACTCCTGGGCGATCCAGAAATGTGTCTCTGGAACGGCCCTGTGGACACATTGAACGTATTCCATGTGTCGAACGTCGGCTTGGGAATCACATCGATCCTTGTGAACGTCACGTCCGAAGGGGTCCCGGTAGATTCAGCGGTAGTTTGTCTTTGGAAGGGGACGGACGACTATGCTTATGCTGCCACGAACACGCTAGGCAATGTCACGATTGATTTTGCCTCGGAGTCTCCCGGGAGCATCAGTGTCGTGGTCACCGGTCTGAATCTAGCGAGGCATCAGAGCTATATCGTTGTGGATCCGTCGGTGGATGCATATGTGAATCTTTCGAGCACGACGGTTGATGACGACTCGGCGGGGACGAGTTTTGGGAACGCGGACGGCTCGATCGATGCGGGCGAGACAGTGGAGTTGACGCTCCTGCTTGCGAACACAGGGAGTGCCGCTTCGGACAGCGTGTGGGTAGTGATTCGGAGCGATGACTCATTGGTGACGGTCGAGGACAGCGTCGCTGCTGTTGGGATCATCGCGGCGGGTGGTACGAAGCAGGCACTGGACCCGGTGCGCGTGCATTTTGCCGAAAGCACTCCGGATGCAGCCGCCGTGGAGTTTGCCCTGGTTGTCCGGGATGCATCGATGGCTGAGTGGAACGATACGTTTACGCGTTTGGTCCATGCGCCGAAGCTCGAGTTGATCACCTTGCGGATCGATGATTCGGCACCGCTCGGGAACGGTAATGGTCGGAACGAGCCGGGTGAGGAATTCAAGCTCCATTACGGAATCAAGAACTATGGGACAGGCGCTGCTTGCGGTCTTGCGACGGAGCTCTTGGATCTCGAAGGGGCATTCACATTTTTCGACAGCACCGACGCTTATTCGGATCTTAACTCTCTCTCGGAAGGAGAGAACATCGATGGTTTTCATATCCTTGAGACATCGACGGCGACTGAGCACGATCTGGAGCTGACGATTACGGATCTGCACGGGCGGGTTTACCGGGACACGATTGAGCTCAGAGTGCCTTCACCGCCGACGGCGCTCGAGTTCGATGTGAGACTTGGTGCAGACCGGATAGAAGTATCATGGGTTAAGAGCGATAGCAATGACGCGCGGAAATACAGGGTTTATCACTCTCTATCTCCCGGAGGCCCCTATGAGCTGAGAACCACGGATCCCGTCGACCATACAGTTTATCTCGATGCCGGTCTCCTCGGCAGCACCCGTTACTATTACGTAGTGACTGCGGTGGACACTTCGGGAAACGAGAGCGATCCATCCTTGGAGTATTCTACTGCTACCAACCCACCTCAGATCGAAGGTTGGCCCATAGAAATGGAGGAAGAAACCGTATGCTCTCCGGCCGTTGGCGATATCGACGGCGATGGGCACATGGAAATCGTCGCCGGCAATAACTTCGTCTATGCCTGGCATGCCGACGGGATAGAAATGGTCGACGGTGACGCGGACCCCCAAACGTGGGGCGTCTTGAACACAAGCGGGGATGGATTTATCGCCCCCATTACCCTCGGCAATTTGGATGACGTACTGGGAATGGATATTATCGCTGCGTCATATTGGACGAAAGAGATCTACTGTTTCGATTATCACGGTGATACTCTTGCCGGTTGGCCGAGGACTACGGAATCCAATGTGAG
Source organism: Candidatus Latescibacterota bacterium (assembly GCA_011772205.1). Taxonomy (GTDB): domain Bacteria; phylum Krumholzibacteriota; class Krumholzibacteriia; order WVZY01; family WVZY01; genus WVZY01. Next base: position 132,149 of record WVZY01000008.1, on the reverse strand, counting down.
AGCAGCTCCAATAGTGTGCGACCTCGATGGGGATTCTGATCCCGAAATCGTTGTGATGGATCAGAAGGGGGTGATCTATGCATGGCACAATGATGGCACCGAATATCGGGACGGCGATAACAATCCCGTGACGCAAGGGGTGTTCTACCGGACGTATTGGCCCGGCGGGTTTGATTATCAAACGCCTGCGGCCTGCGATATCGACGATGACGGGATGGAAGAGATCATTGTCGGAACTCTAGGCGACAGCGTATACGTACTAAACGAGAATGGGACGAGCGTTTCCGGCTGGCCGGTGGGCACCAACGGGGATGTAGCGGGCAGCATTGCCGTAGGTGATATCGACGGCGATGATTATCTCGAGTTGGTTGTTCCGACAAAGAGCGGCGAGGTCAATGCTTACAACCATGACGGCTCGATTCTCTGGACCCGATGGATCCCTTACAACATCGTCTTCTTTGCTCCGTCCCCGGCCTTGGCGGATCTGGATAATGATGGGAAACTCGAGACCATTATGGCGAGCGACAATAAGAAACTCTACGTCATCACTCACACGGGGGCGAACTTCACAGGTTGGCCCATCCAGTATTCGGCAACAACGAATACTGAATCCTCACCTGTGGTAGCAGATATCGACAGCGATGGATCGCTCGATATCCTTCTGGGCGACGAAACAAAATACATTAGCGCTTGGGATATCAATGGGGACCTCCTCGATGGTTTCCCGATAGCTACCGGGGATTTTGTTAGAGCGACGCCGATAGTAGCCGATGTGGACGGCGATGGAGATTTGGAGCTTGTCGAGGCAGGATGGGATAGGAAACTATATGTCTGGGATTTACATGGATATCTCGATCCGACCAAACTTCCCTGGCCGACGTTCCATGCAAACGTTCATCGCAATGGTCATTATGGATCTATTGTACCCACAGGTGTCGTAGAAGCCACTTTTGCATTCCAGCTGTTGGATGGAGCGGTGGAGCTTGTCTGGACACTAAGAGACGCCGGACTCCATTGCTACGATGTCTTCCGTGGGACCGCCCGCGAAAATCAACTGCCCTCGAGTTACACCTTGGTGGCATCGAATCTGTCAGCGGAAGAAAACGGTCGCATCCGCCTCGTCGATCGCTGCGTCGAAGTGGGCTGCCGCTATGTATACAAGCTCCAGCAAGCCGATGATACCAGTCGATCGATTCTCAGCGACCAGATATACATTCCGATTGCCAGAGCCGGGCTCCTGCAAAATTATCCCAATCCATTCAATCCGACGACGAGGATCACGTTCTTGGTTCCGGAAGGGCAGCCGAGGAACGTCTCGCTGGTAATCTACGACGTGACGGGCGCGCGGGTGCGGACCCTTTTTAGCGGGTCCCTCAAGCCGGGCAGGCACGAGAAAACGTGGGACGGGAAAGATAACCACGGTAATCCTGTGGGATCAGGAGTGTACTTTTACCAGCTGCGGCAGGGAGGCTTTGTCGGTACGAAAAAGATGGTGCTGCTAAAGTGATGCGAGTAGCCTCGCCATTGATTCAGATTGCACAAACTCCTCCTCCCCCTTCTGCATGACAATCCTTTAGGATTGCGCTTGTCCGAATGCATCCAATCCTGTAAATTTAATTTTTTAAAATCGCGGAAAACCATCAATCCTCAGGGTAATAGGGAGGTTTTCAATATGGCCCACGTCGAGAGATCCATGTTTCGAGAATACGACATCCGCGGGAGGGTCAATGACAAGGAGCTCAATCCCACGAGCGGGGAATTGATAGGCCGTGCTTATGGGACATTTCTGGAAAAACGCGGGGTGGATTCGGCTGTTGTCGGGTACGACTGCCGCGTTGGTTCAGAAGAGATCCGCGAGGGTGTCATCAAAGGGCTGCTTTCCACCGGCCGGCGCGTCGTAGATCTCGGTATGTGCCTCACGCCGATGATGTACTGGTCGCAGTATCGCTTTGAAGTCAAAGGCGGCGCGATGATCACCGGAAGCCACAATCCCAAAGGCTGGAGCGGCTTGAAGCTGGCCTTCGGCTGCTCGTATACACTGATAGGGGAAGAACTCGAGGAGATCCTAGGTTACATCGAGAGAGAGAATTTCACCGAGGGACGCGGCGAGCGGGAGGCGGTATCCATTCTGGAAGACTACGCAGCGGATCTTACCGGCAGGGTGACCGTTGCGAAGCCGTTGAAGATCGTCGTCGACGCTGGAAACGGAACGGCCGGCATGGTAGCTCCCCCGGTATTGAGAAAGGCGGGGTGTGAAGTCGTCGAACAGTTCTGCGACCTCGATCCCGAATTTCCGAACCACGAACCCGATCCGGCTTTGAAGCTGACGCTCGAAGTCCTCGGAAAGCGCGTCATCGAAGAAGGCGCCGACGTGGGGTTCGCATTTGACGGCGATGGAGATCGTCTCGGCATGGTGGATGAAAACGGGCAGGTTATCTGGCCCGATCGATATATGATCCTGCTTTCCCGCCAAGTTCTCGAGAAGAGCCCGGGAGGGAAAGTCGTGTTCGATGTCAAGTGCTCTCAAGCGCTCGAGGAGGATATCGCAGCCCACGGCGGAATACCCATCATGTGGAAAACGGGGCACTCGCACATCAAAGCGAAACTCCACGAGGAGAAGGGGCTCCTGGCCGGGGAGATGAGTGGACATATCTTCTTTGTGGAGAACTATTATGGGTTCGACGATGGTGTTTACGCGGGTCTCAGGTTTGCAGAATATATATCGAACCAATCGGAATCGCTTTCAAAGATCATCGATAGCGCTCCGTACTATGTGTCCACTCCGACGATCCATGTGGACTGCCCGGACGGCGAAAAATATCGGGTTGTGGATGAGCTCACGGCAGCGTTCAAAAGAGATTTTCCGAGGGTTATAGATATCAATGGAGCCCGAGTAATGTTCGACGACGGCTGGGGGCTCGTGAGGGCATCCTCGAACATGCCGCAGCTCGTTTTGCGTTTCGAGGCAAAAACGGAGGAGCGCCTCGAAGAGCTGAAAACCTTATTCAGAAACTACATGGACAAGTACGAAGAGATCGGCAGGGAGTGGGAAAACGAGTAAAACAGGGGGACAACATCGTGAGTGATATGAAAAAAAAATGCTCGCAACCTTCCATGATTTTCATCTCGCTGGCTGTTGCATGCTTCACCAGTTTGCTCCTTGCTTCGGTGGACTCACGGGCTATCACTCTTCCCAAAGGCTATTGGTCCGAGTCGCAAAGCGCAGAGATTCTCGAGAAGACGTTCGTCCTGACTCTGAATCCCGACCTGACCGGCCTGACGCCTGGAGAGCTTAGTGCTGCGGAGAAGCTGATCGAGGTAGGACAAATCTTCCACTCGATCTATGAGAATTCCCGCCACCACCAAGCGGCTTCTTCTTACGAGAAGCTCGTTACAATGCACCGGGATCTCGGCTCCCCGAACGCAACCCAAAACATCCTCGATCTCCATTACCTTTTCAAAGGCCCAATCGCCCGGACAATGGACAACGAGTATGTGCCTTTTCTTCCCGTGGATGAAAAAGTGCCTGGGAAGAATGTGTACCCATGGGGAGTGGCGAGGGACGAGCTGGATCGGTACCTGACCGACAATCCCAAGGAGCGATCGAAGATCCTCCATGTCCGTACGGTGGTCCGACGTTCTGAACGCGCGGTAATCGACCGTGATATGGCTATGCTTGAGAAGTATCCCGTCTTGACCGTACTCCACCCGGAACTTACAAACATGCTCGGAAGGCTGAAAGCCCACGCTTCCGAACAGGCGTTCTATGCCATCCCTTATTCCGTTGCTTATGCAGACCAGCTGTTCGATGCGTATCGGCTTCTGATGGAAGCAGCCAAAGATGTCGAGACCGACGACATCGAATTCGCGAGATACTTGCGACACAGAGCGCGGGATCTGCTCGCCAACGACTACGAAGCAGGAGATGCTGCATGGGTTACCGGACAGTTCAAGCGTCTGAACGCCCAAATTGGCGCCTATGAGGTGTACGATGACGAGCTGTACTCGGTGAAATCGTTTTTTGGCCTCGTGCTGATGGTGAAGGACGAAGAGAGAAGCGTCGCCTTGAAATCGGCCATTAGAGGACTCCAGGATTTCGAGAACAGCTTGCCGTATGAACCGAGGGATGAGGGAGGCGCTCTCACAGAGCACAAACGAGTGCGCGAGGACATTCCCGTCGGTGTCTATAACGTCGTCGCCGATTTCGGCCAGTCGCGTGGGACGAATACTGCGACAATCCTTCCCAACGAAAGCTACATTGCAAGGAAGTACGGTCGGACGATATTGATGCGCTACAATATCCTCACCCACCCCGAGCTGATAAAGATTAGAGGCGAAGCATTAAAAGCGGCCGTCGCGCCGGATTACCATGGCGATTTCACCGCCGAGGGGAATTTCTACCGGACGCTCTGGCACGAGATCGGCCACTATCTCGGTCCGGACCTCACACATGATGGGAGACAGCAGGAAGAGGCGTTCGAGGAGATATCCCCGATCTTAGAAGAGCTCAAGTCCGATCTCGTTTCGCTGTTTCTTGTCGAAGCACTTCGCGAGCGATCGTACTACAGCGAGAAAGACCTAAAAGGCGTTTACGCAAGTGGGATTCGCCGCGTAATACTCAAAACGCGTCCCAAAAAGTCCCAGCCGTACCAGACAATGGAACTGATGCAGTTCAATTATTTTCTCGAGCGAGGACTTTTAGAATTTAGCACCGAAACAGACAAGCTCGGCATTCACTACGACCGCTATCACGACGTGGTTGCCACAATGCTCGAGGAGGTTCTTGCGCTCCAATACAAAGGGGATAAAGCAGCGGCTGAATGTTATATAGAGCGGTACAGTTCCTGGGACGAAAACATCCATGGACGTCTTGCGGAATCGATGCGCCGGACGGAGCGCTACCGGTATGCGATGGTAAAGTACGGGATTTTGGGAGAGTAGGTGGCACCCATCGACGGCACTGGGATCAAATCCGGCGTCCTCCAGCTCGTCTTCGGCGCTTGTCTGATCAGTTTCTCAGCAGTCTTTGTCAAACTCGCCCATGTAGGCCCAACGGTGTCGGCATTTTACCGGGCAGCGTTTGGGGCAGCGCTTCTCATCCCTCTTGTTTTTGCCCGAAGAGAAGCGCTCTGGCGCGGGGCGATACCTTTTCTCCTCGGTGTTGGATGCGGTGTTCTCTTCGCGCTCGATTTGAGCTGCTGGCACCGCTCGATCCTGTACATAGGGCCCGGCCTGGCTACGATACTGGGAAATTTCCAGGTCTTCGTTCTCGCCGTCGTTGGAATTTTGGTATTTCGGGAGACAATCACCTGGAAATTCGTTGCTGCAATTCCGCTTGCAATGCTCGGGCTCTTTTTCCTGGTTGGGATCCAGTGGGAAGAGCTCGGGACGAACTTCAAGCTCGGCGTCCTGTTTGCCCTGCTCACTGCTGTTATATATGCAATATTCATATTGGTATTGAAAAAATCTCAATCTATCTTGCCGCGGTTGACGCCAATAGCCAACCTTTTCCTTTTGTCAGCGGCAGCAGCTTCCGTTATGGCCCTGGAAATAGCAGCGGAAGGGGAGAGCTTTGGAATACCGGATCCCCAGACCTGGGCTTCGCTCCTTGGCTTGGGAGTGATTTCTCAGGTCGTTGGGTGGGTGCTTATCTCCGGATCGATATCGAAGGTGGAAACTTCGAGGATAGGCCTCATTCTCTTGTTGCAGCCGACATTGACATTCATCTGGGACATGTTGTTTTTCGGTAGACCAACGACGGCGATCGAAATTGTGGGCGCGCTGACCGCGCTCAGTGCAATTTATCTCGGAGGCGCGAGAAAACGATAATGATTGAGTGAAGGAGGAAAACATTGCTGCTGAGCAAAGAACAGAGAGAAGCGCTGTGGCATCAGGTAGCGGAGGCAATCGAAAACTATATCGAGACAGTTGCCGATGAGCGGGTTACACCCGAACTCGATCCGATGAAAATTCGTGCCCTTCTAGAGCCCGTGGATTTCTCGGAGCCCATGAATCCGTCCGATGCGGTGGATTTCATTGTCAAGGGGCTTTCGAAGTACCAGACCCATACGCCCCACCCGAGATATTACGGTCTTTTCAATCCAGCGCCGACCCCTATGGGAATTGCGGCCGATGCGCTCGTCGCCGCGTTCAATCCTCAGCTCGCTGCTTGGAGTCACAGCCCGCTCGCCATCGAGATCGAGCGGCACCTCGTGCGCGCATTCGGCACGCGTTTTGGATATCCCGCGTCGGATACAGATGGCACGTTTACGAACGCTGGCGCCGAAGCGAACCACACTGCTGTGCTGGTTGCGCTGGTCCGAGCATTCCCCGAATACGGGACAAAGGGTATAAGGTCGCTCGAAGCACAGCCAACCCTCTACGTGTCTTCGGAGAGCCACCATTCGCTGTTGAGGGCAGCGCGCATCAGCGGAATCGGAGCCGAGGCGGTTCGTGAAGTGCCGGTCGATACGGATCTTCGAATGATTCCCTCGGAGCTGCAATCGCAGATCCGGCGTGACAGGAAAGCAGGGTGCGCTCCGTTTATGATTGCGGCCACCGTGGGAACCACCAGTGCCGGGACTATCGATCCCATCATACCGATCGCCGAGGTGGCTGAAGAAGAGGAGCTGTGGTTTCATGCAGACGCCGCATGGGGAGGCGCGGCAGTGCTGGTTCCCGAGCTTCGCCACTTGCTGGAGGGCATCGAGCGCAGCAATTCGATCACCTTCGATGCACACAAATGGCTATCTGTACCGATGGCAGCCGGGCTTTTTATTACCAGCGATGCGGAGATACTCGAAAAAGCGTTCCGCATTCCCACGCTCTACATGCCGAAAGAAGCCGCCGGTCTGGACGTGGCGGATCCTTATGCGTACACCATCCAATGGTCACGCCGCTTTATAGGGCTGAAAGTATTTCTCTCTCTTGCCGTTGCAGGGTGGAAGGGATACGAAGAAACGATCCGGAACCAGACGGCCGTGGGAATCCACCTCAAGGATAGCCTGCAAGCCCATGGTTGGGAAATTGTCAACAAGACGCCGCTTCCAATCGTCTGCTTCGTGGATACGGAGCATCCGCAGGGGAGGTCGATAGACTATCTCGATGCGATAGCCGGTGAGATCGTTTCATCAGGTAAAGCATGGATATCGACCACGAAGCTGGGGGGTGGGAAGCCGGCGCTTCGCGCTTGCATTACCAACTACCGCACGGACGGGAGCGACATTGCAGCGCTGGTGGGTGATCTGGATTGGGCACGCGGACGGGTGTTGGGAATGTAAGGTGGATGGGAGATCGAAGGTCAAGAAGAAGCCAAGCAGCTCGCTACCAGCCTTTCCAGGTCCGGTTCCTTCCCGATCGTTACGAGGATGTCTCCTGCCTGGATCTTTTCATCCGCCACCGGATTGAATACCATCTCGCCGCTGGCCCTCTTTATGGCGACGATAATCACGCCGAACCGGCTTCGGATTCCGGCATCCAGGAGAGAGAGACCGTTCAATCCAGATGCTTCGGTTACCACCACCTCCTCGAGTCCCAATGAGAGATGCTGCTTCGAAGTGACGAGCTCCATGAATTCAACCACGGTGGGCTTTATGGCGACATTGAGCACTTGCAATCCGGCCGTCTTGTAAGGCGACACGACTTTGTCCGCGCCGCTGCGTTTCAACCGGACCTCGGCCCTGTCGTCGAGCGCACGGGCGATCACAGTGATATTTGGATTCATCTCCTTTGCCGCAATGGTGACATATAGATTGTCCGCATCCGTTGGGAGGAGGGCTAGCAGCGTTTTCGCCTTCAACACCCCAGCTTCCTCCAGAATGGACTCTTCTGTTGCATCGCCGATGATGTAACGATAGCCGGTGCTCTGCAAGTCCGCTTCTATTTCGCGGTTGGTTTCCGCAACACAGAACTCCACTCCCTCGCGCTCGAGACCCTCGGCAACGATCTGACCGATCCTGCCGAATCCGCACACTACGGTATGTCCTTTCATCTTCTGGATGTCCTTCATTAGTCTTCTCCTTTCGAGCACGTCACGGAGCTTTCCCTCAAGTACCCATTGTCCCAGCCGGGTGGTTGTATAAAAAGCCGTCCCGAGCCATGTCAGAATCAGAATACTGGCGAAGATTCGTCCGCTTGTGTGTAGCGGATGGACTTCTCCGTAACCGACGGTGGAGACGGTGATGATCGTCATATAGAAAGAGTCGTGAATATCCCAGCCTTCGGTGATCGAAAAGCCGATCGTCCCCACAATAAGGAGCGAAACAAGCAGGGTAATGCCTCGGAAAAGACCGGCTTGAGGCGTGCTGTTTGTCTTTCGCGGCAGCCAAGTAGCCATAAGTCAAGAGGTTAGGTAATGGTACAGGTTGTGGTTGTTCGCGCCACCGAATCGAGTAGCTCTTTGGCAGCTGAGATTTTCGATTATTGAGGGATTCAGCGCAAGAAAAAAAGGACAGTAAAGGAGCTGTGTGATATGGTTGATGGGTTGATTTTGCTTTGGGAGGTGCCGCGTGAAAACCATATGCTACGAGCCAATCGGCGTTGTTCATTCACCGTTTAAAGAAATCGCAGGAATGCCGATACAGCCCGCAGCGGCTCGTGGGATCGAGGGAACGGTCGAGGTTGACGTTAAATACAAGGCTGCGCTTCAGGATCTGGATGGGTTTTCGCATATCATCTTGATCTATCACCTTCACCTATCTACCGGTTTTGATCTGACCGTTATCCCCTTCCTGGACGATACACGACGGGGCCTTTTTGCGACTCGGGCTCCGAGACGGCCGAATCCAATAGGTATTTCGGTTGTCCGGCTCATCGAGATCGAAGAAGCGGCTCTCTATATTTCGGACGTTGACATCGTTGATGGCACTCCATTGTTGGATATCAAGCCATATGTGCCGGATTTCGATGCGGCTCAAAACATCCGGATTGGCTGGCTCGAGAGCAAGTTGAGGCGTCTGTCCGATATGGAATCGAACGGAAGGTTTGTCAATGGTTGAGAAAAATAGATCTCGAAAGATGCGTTTTCTATTTTTGTTGCGCCTTACGGCGGCTCTCTCATTGTTCGCGTGCGCACCAACGCAAAGTGAAAATGCCAAATTTGAAGCCTTGGCGAACAATTATATCGAACGTCTGCTTGCAGTGTATCCCGAATGGGCCACGAATCTCGGCGATCATCGGTACGATGATCGACTGAATGATTACAGCACAGCCGGTATCGAAACGAGATTGAATCTCCATCGAGCGTACCTCGATTCGCTTGGTTCCATCAATGTCGCCCGCCTGAGCCAGGTGAATCGCATTGATCACGAGATTATGAAGCACAATGTCCAGCGGATGATATTCGAGCTGGACACACTCCGGGGATACGAATGGAACCCACGCGTTTATAATGCTGGCGGGGCTATCTATGACCTGATAGCCCGCGATTTTGCGCCGCTAAAAGACAGGTTGTTGCACGTCAAAGGGAGGTTGCAAGAAATCCCCGATCGCATTGTCTTCGCCAAGATGAATTTGAAGAATCCCCCACGAGTTCACACGGAAACGGCTATCCTGCAGAACAAAGGCACAATAACCTTGATTCGCGAAGAGCTAAAGACTTTCCTCGATCAGGTGCCCGAACTCAAGAGCGACGTCGAACCGGTACAAAAGCGGGCCGTCGAAGCGCTGGAATCCTACGGCTTGTGGTTGGAGGAGGAACTCCTACTCCGGTCCGACGGCGACTTTCGTCTCGGTGACGACAAGTATCGCAAGAAACTTCGCTATGCGCTTGCATCCAGTCTTTCTAAGGAAGAAATTCTGCAGCGTGCTCAGGCGGAACTCAAAACAACACAGGAATTGATCTATGAAACGGCTCTTCCTCTGTTTCGTAAGTTTTATCCAGGGCAAAAAGATCCTGTAAAGCTGGCCGATAGGAAACATGTGGTCAAATCCGTACTCGATAAACTCGCCGATGATCGCCCTGACAATGAAACGATTGTCTCGTTTGCACGGATCTACCTGAAGGAATGCACGGATTTTGTGAGAGCTCACGATCTGGTGACGATTCCTACAGAACCGATCGAACTCATCGTTATGCCCGAGTACCAACGTGGTGTGGCCGTTGCCCATTGCGATGCCCCCGGTCCTTTCGAAGAGGATGCAAAAACATTCTATTCCATCTCGCCCACGCCCGATGACTGGTCCAAAGAGCGGGTGACATCTTTTTTCCGGGAGTACAACAAGTATATGCTCCGCAATCTAAGCGTTCATGAGGGGATGCCGGGCCATTATCTGCAGATCATGCACTCGAATAAATTCCGTGCCCCAACGATGATTCGCGCCATATTCAACAGCGGGACGTTTATCGAGGGGTGGGCGGTGTACAGCGAGCAGCTGATGGTGGAAAAAGGATTCGGTGGTCCGGAAGTCAAAATGCAGCAGTTGAAAATGCTGCTCAGAGTAATCATCAATGCAATCCTTGACCAGAAAATCCATACAGCAGGCATGACGGAGCGAGAAGCGATAGCGCTGATGATGAATGAGGGATTTCAAGAAGAAGGAGAGGCCGCGGGGAAATGGCGCCGGGCAGTTCTCACGTCAGCGCAGCTCTCGACTTATTTTGTTGGTATCTCGGAAGTCAATGATATAAGGGAGGCATATGAGGCGAAGTTTGGCACCGGTAATCTGAAGGCAATGCACGACAGGGTGCTGTCTTTTGGCTCTCCTCCACCCAAGTTCATAAAGGAATTGGTAGGGATTTAACATATCTCTCGGATATTGCCGAGGTTTTTTCACATTAAGAGATTACGAGCCGATATTGCACAAGAGCAATCGGAGAATGCCTTGGGTCACTCCGTACAGGTCACTCGTACTCGATGTCGATGATTTGGATATCTCTCCCGCTAAGGACGTTCAAAGGAGCTTTTCCACAGAGGCGGCATTCCAGTTCGATGACATCTGCTGTATAGCTTTGGTGGCAGTGGGGGCAACCAAGACGGACCGGTTCTTCCTCTATAACGAGTTTGGCAAAGGGAATACTGCTGGGCTCTTTTGCCACATCGAATCCGAACTGCAAGGACTCCGCGTTCACATTCGCCGCTTTTCCTAACAGCACAGTGATGTTTAGGATTGTTATCGGCACTTTTACATCCTGCAATTTTTCTTCGATCTTTTCGATGATACTTTGAGCAATCCCTATCTCATGCATATCGCTTCCTCCCACACAGTTCAGGATCCAAGCCACTTTTTTATCTGGTCGACGATCATCTCGGCTATTTTGAGCACAGCCGGTTGCACTTCCGGCGTGCATTGTTCAGAAAATGTGGAACAGTCGGCAGCTTCTACAGCGAATATAACTATTTCCTGTGGTCTTTGCACGCTCATCTCGTCTGCGAGCCTCAGCGTGCCTGCGAGCGACAGTGTGTGGAAGTTTCGAAGATGAGGCTCATCCTCTAAATCGTCAAGGCCCAGCGTAATGATCGTGCCTGGAGGGCTGCGCTGCCATTGGACTGCATCTGCGATGATCAGCTTGTCGTAGCCGGTGATTCTATCGAGGAAGCCAAAGCCTGCAAGCGAACATTCCTCAAAGGTCACCCGCTGATTCTGGAATAAAGAGGCGGCCTGGCGGACGGCAAAAATACCAACGCCGTCGTCACTTAGGATCGGATTCCCGAGACCCAGCACAAGAATCTTCTGTTTTTCGGCTGTCACAACGGCCCTTTCCTTTCTTACCCGGTGCGCCGATCCATTCCAGACCGCTAATGGTGAGCGTTACAAGCGCTTCACTCTATCGATGATCTCCCCTTGCGGAGAGCGAATTCTCAACTCGAGGGGCATTTGCCCGGGAAGCGAGTGCGTGGCGCATGCGAAACACGGATCGTACGCCCGGAAAGCCATTTCGATCATGTTGAGAGTGGCGTCCGTTATCTCGGTTCCCTTCTTGATCAAACCGTGCGCCGCTTTCTTTATCGACATCGAAATCGCCGCATGGTTGTTCGTGGTGCCCACGATGAGGTTGACCTTCTGAACGATCCCTTTATCGTTCGTGATGTAGTGATGATAAAGTGTTCCGCGTGGTGCTTCCACCACACCAATCCCTTCATCTGGCGTTTCAGTCGGAATCACGCGTGTTTCAGTGCTGGTGATCTCGGGATCCTGGAGCGTGTTGAGCGTCCATTCAGCCGCGTAGAGCAGCTCGATGACCCGCGCCCAGTGAGTTGCAAGGGTGGCGTGAACGGGCTTGCCTCCGAGAGTTTCGTAGAATCGTTCATACTCAGCCTGAGCCAACGGCGTGGCCATCCCGTCTCCGGCGTTCAACCTGGAAAGCGGAGTAGCTTTGTACACGCCTGAATCCTGACCGTCGATAAATCCCTTCCAACCGATGGATTTAATGTAGGGGAATTTGAGGTATGTCCAAGGCTCCACGTGCTCGGCAAGAACATCCTTGTAATCCCTTGCGTCGAATTTGTGGATTTCCTTGCCCTTCGTGTCAACTACGCGGATCTTGCCATCGTAAAAGTTGACGTGGTTGTTCTCATCCACGATGCCCATCGAGTGGGTCTTGTGCGCGTAGGTATCGGAGAGGATTAGGTCAACGTATGCTTTGTTCGCTAGAACGATGTCATCGACAACTTTGATTGAGAATTTTCCGAACTCCACCATCTCCTTCGCGTATTCGATGAACTTACTCCTCTGCTCTTCGGTCAGATGAGTTGTAATGCCTCCAGGTATCGAGCTTACCGGATGGATCGCTTTCCCTCCCACGGTGTCGATGATCTCGTGTACCATCGAGCGAGTGCGAATAACCTTCTTACCCGCCTCCAAACCTACTTTCCGTATGAGACCGAGGACATTTCTTTCGGCTGGTGGCGCATCCGGTCCGACGACGAAGTCCGGTCCTCCGAGCGCGTAGAAGTGGACGGTATGATCCGCCACGCAGAACGCAGCATAAATCAGCTCTCGGAGCAATCTCCCGGCCCTTGGGATCTCGACATGGTAAACGGCATCGCAAGCCTTGGCTGAAGCCATATGGTGCGCTTCGGGGCAAACGCCGCAGATTCGGGTTAGGATGCGTGGAAGTTCCTCTACAGGCCGCCCTTCGCAGAATTTCTCGAAGCCTCTCAGTTCGGGAACGAGAAAGTAACAGTTGGCGACCTCACCCTCATCGTTCAAAAAGATGTCGATCTTCCCATGTCCCTCCAGACGGGTAATAGGATCGATGGAGAGCTTTTTCATTTCCGATTCCTTTCAATCATTGAGTGCGCCAGGCTGAACCTGTAGAAGGTCCCGACTGGATCCTCGATAGTATTAATGATAGCCTGGATTTCGTCGGGATCCTGAGAGTCGATAACAGAACTCAGCGCTGCCAGCATTTTGGCACCCTGATCGGGTGAGTCCGGTGGGGGACCGTAGCAGCCCCTGCATGGGATTCCGGCGCTTACGCAAAGGGCGCCGCAGCCAGAGCGCGTTGCCGGGCCACAGCAGATGATTCCCTCATCCATCAAACACTTGTTTTCATCGACGGTTATTTCGTGAAGCCGATAGAACTTCCGTATTTTCTTTTCTTCCCGAGTGCGAGGGCACTCGTCGCAGCACGTTTTATTTTCGGCTCCGAGCACCGATCCAACCGGCGGCGGTGGTTTTCCTTGAATCAAATGTTCTAAGACTGCCCAAACCTGGCGCGGTTGTGGCGGACAACCGGGGACGTAGTAATCGACCTTCACTACCCCATCGAGTGGTTTAAGCCTTTCGTTGAACACGGGGATCTCCAGCTCGCCCTCTGGCACTTTGGTGCTTGGCCGTGGAATTACCTTTTCCGGATTGTTCGTCGTTTGGGTATCGAAATAGATCCTCTCGAAGATCCCTTCGCGGGTATAGAGGTTGGCGAGGCCCGGTATGCATCCTTCATGAGCGCAGGACCCAAACGCTACCATTACCTTCGATTTTTGTCGAAGAAGTTTTGCCATATGCTCGTTTTCGGAGGTCCGGATCCCTCCGTTAAACAGGCAGATGTCGATCTCTCCATCTGCCTTCGCCTCGACATCCTTGACCTTGAAATCCATGGCGCAGGGCCAAAATACGATATCGAAAGACGCATCCACTTCGAGGATTTTTTCCTCGATGTCCAGAACGGCGATTTCGCATCCTCCGCAGCTGGCCGCCCAGTAAAGCGCTAGTTTTGGCTTGCCCACGGTTTTATCTCTTTCTAATGCGCACTTTCTCCCAGCGGTCCAGGTTCAGCGGCCCCAATGCCCGAACAATTTCCGTCATATCCGCTACGACTCCGGCATACCGGTCTGCTTCGGAAGCGGAAATCCATTCGATTCTCAACCGTCTGGGATCAACGCCTTGAAGCTCCAGCATCCTTTGAAGGAACAGTGCGCGCCTTAGCGCCTTGTAGTTTCCTTCCGCGTAATGGCAATCGCCGGGATGACATCCTCCAATGAGTACACCGTCCGCTCCGGAGGCGAATGCTTTCAGCACGAAAGCAGGGTCAACACGTCCCGAGCACATGACTCGGATAGGTCTAACATTGGGAGGCATCTTCAAACGGGAAACGCCGGCAAGATCCGCCCCGGAGTACGAACACCAATTGCAAAGAAATGCAAGGATCTTGGGTTCGAAGCCACTCATACCAACATCCCTTCGATTTCAGCGAAAATTTGATTGTTCGTAAATCCTTTGCCAGTGATGGCAGCGGCGGGACACGCAGCCACGCACGTACCGCATCCTTTGCAGAGAGCGGTATTTATTATTGAGATTTTCTTTTCTGCATCGAAATCAATAGCGAAGTAAGGGCACAGGCTGTTGCAAATGCGGCAACCGGAACAGAGTTCTTCCTGGATCTCCGCACGGATGGGATCGAGCTCGACTTTGCCCTTGGCGATGATCGCCAACATTCTGGCAGCCGCCCCGGCCGCCTGGGACACTGTATCCGGAATATCTTTCGGCCCCTGGCAGCAGCCGGCGATGTATATACCGTCCGTCATCGTGGCCGTTGGATCCAGCTTCGGATGGCGTTCGAGGTAGAAACCGTCCGGAGAACGCGAGATGGAGAAGAGCCTCCGTATATCCTCGGAATCGGCCGTAGGCTCTATCGCGTTGCAGAGCACTACCATGTCGACCGGGATCTCCCTGAATTTGGATACCAGTGTATCTTCGCACCGAATCACGAGGTGTCCCTGTTCTTTTAGTGTGGGGCCGGATGGGACAACCTCGGCAACCTTACCGCGGATCACCGTCGCTGCTTCCATGAGAACCCTGTTGTAGAACTCTTCGAAGCCTTTTCCGTAAGCACGCATGTCGATGTAAAACTGATAGACTTCTGCGTCGGTACGATCTTTCACCAGGTGTGCGAACTTGAGGGCATACATACAACAAACTCTCGAGCAATACTTGTGGTAGTTCTCGTCCCTGGATCCAATGCAGTGAATAATGCCGATGGCTCTTGGTTCCTTCCCGTTTTTGCAGAGGAGTTTCCCTCCCGTCGGCCCTGTGGAAGACAGCATCCTTTCGAATTCGAGACTGGATAAGACATTGTCGAGCTTGCCGTAGCCGAATTGTGCGGCGTGACTTGCGTCGAACAGATCGTAGCCGGTTGCGAGAAGGATTTGCCCAACCTCAATGTCAACGAGTTCATTTTGCATCCGGTGGTCAATGGCTTCTGGCTGGCAGGTCTTGACGCAGGCAAGGCATTCGACACAAACGCCGCAGTTGAGACACCTGGATGCTTCCCGCACCGCTTCTTCTTCACTAAATCCAAGCTCCACCTCGTCGTAGCCTTTGACTCGTGCGTGAGCGGGGAGCTTGCGCATGCCAACACGGTCTGATTTGGGGATGTCTTTGAACATGGGTGCATAGGAATGCGGCCGGAAGTCTTCGCCTCGAGCGATCCTCTCCTTTGGCATGTGAGTTTGGAAATTCTCGAGAGGTTGCCCATTGATGCATTTGTCAATGGACTCGGCGGCGCGTCTGCCAGCGCCCATCGAAGCGATCACGGTAGACGGCCCGAGTACGACGTCTCCTCCTGAGAACACGCCATCGATGTTGGTCTTGAGGCTTTCCTCGTCGACTTCTATTGTCCCCCATCTACTTTTCTTGAGCTGATCCCCTCCATTGGAGAACAGCTTCGGATCTGGATTCTGGCTGATCGCCGGGATGACCATATCGAATTCGAGGACATGCTCCGAACCCTTGATCGGAATGGGTCGCCGCCTTCCGGAAGCGTCCGGTTCGCCCAGCTCTATGTTGATGCACGTCACATCCAGTTTCCCATCGGGCCCTCGGGCAATCGCTGTTGGAGCAATTAGATAGTGAATGCGGATTCCCTCTTCCTCGGCATCGTCGACTTCATGAGGCGCGGCTGGCATTTCGGCACGTGTCCGGCGATAAAGAATCGTTACCTTTTCAGCACCTTCACGGAGCGCTGTCCGGGCTGCATCCATGGCCGTGTTTCCACCTCCGATGACAGCCACATTCCTGCCTGTATGACTCTCTATCCCGAGGTTCACTCTTCTAAGATAGTCAACGCCGGAGATGACACCTTCGCTGCCTTCTCCCAGGATATCGAGTGTCACACCCGCGTGTGCACCAGCGGCCAGGAAAATCGCCTGGTAACCTTCCTCCTTCAACCTGTTGATCGTTATCTTTTTCCCAAACTCAGCGTTCATCTTGAACGTGATGCCGAGCTTCTTCAAATAATCGAGCTCTTCCTTGAGGAGATGACGGGGGAGCCGATATGCAGGGATTCCTACCCGGAGCATCCCTCCAAGTTCAGAGAGCTTTTCGAAGACAGCGACATCGTAGCCTTTCGCCGCCAAGTCGTGCGCACAGGTCAAACCGGCAGGTCCGGAACCGATGACCGCAACCTTTTCTGCACGGCGTTCAATCTTGGGCGGTTCGATACTCTCGCCTTGTTCTCGTGCCCAATCGAGAGCAAATCGCTTGAGATACTGGATGGCTATAGGTTTTTCGACATAATCGCGATTGCATTCGGTCTCGCACGGGTGGTAGCAAACCCTCCCACAAACAACGGGCAGCGGATTCCTCAGCCGGATGAGCTCGGCCGCCTCTTTGAACCGCCTTTCTCGAATGAGCGCCACATAACCAGCTGCCTCCTGCCGAATGGGACATGCCTCGATACATGGAGGTTTCTCTTGTTTGTCGATCACGTACGTATTGGGAACCGCTTGTGGAAACGCCTTGTGGATTGCAGTTCGTTCGGAATGGTATTCATCGAAATAATGCGGAACTTTCACAGGGCAGACATCCACGCAGTCATTGCAAGAGGTGCATTTTTCGTTTACATAGCGGGCCTTTTTTCTAACAGTCACTTTGAAGTTCCCGATGAATCCGTCAACCTTCTCCACATGGGCCATTGTCATAAGGTGGATATTCTTGCGGTGACTGATGGAGACCATCTTCGGCGTGAGGATACACGCGGCGCAATCCAGCGTCGGGAACGTTTTATCGAATTTCGCCATTTTCCCGCCTATTGTTGACTCTTTTTCAACGAGGTATACCGGATTGCCGGATTCCGCGATTTCGAGCGCAGCTTGTATGCCGGCAATTCCGGCCCCAACGATGAGTGTAGCCGGATTGACCTCGGAGAAAGTGGGTTCGAGTGGCTCGTGCCACGCGACTCTGCGGATCGCCGCGTTAACGAGAGCTTCAGCTTTCTGCGTAGCAGCGGTTTTCTTGTCATGAATCCACGAGCAGTGCTCGCGGATGTTCGACATCTGGAAGAGGTATCGATTGATCCCGCCTTCCTCGCATGCGTTGCGGAAGGTTAGTTCGTGCATCTGGGGAGAACAGGCGGCCACAACGACGGCATCCAGGTGGTTTTCCCCTATGTCCTTCTGGATCATCGCTTGACCGGGTTCCGAGCACATGAACTTGTAGTTCCGCGCCACAACGACATTCGGTTGCTTGGAAGCGAACTCTGTGACTTCCTCAACATCCACAGTTGTCGATATATTGACCCCACAGTGACAGATAAACACACCAATTCGATTGTTCATCGTGTCACCACCCCTCCCACTACACGGTGTTCGATAGGAATCAGGTTGAGCTCCATTCCCACTTC
Organism: Candidatus Latescibacterota bacterium; assembly: GCA_011772205.1. Taxonomy (GTDB): domain Bacteria; phylum Krumholzibacteriota; class Krumholzibacteriia; order WVZY01; family WVZY01; genus WVZY01. The sequence goes on along the minus strand of WVZY01000008.1, from coordinate 114,088 downwards.
TTCCATTCCTGCCCCCAGTGCCCATCCGAGGAGTTGTGTGAAGTACACTATAGGCATATTGAAGTTGGTATGGAATTTCTTGTTGATCTCCGACTGATATCCTTCAAGGTTGATGTGGCACATTGGGCACGTGGTGAGAATCACGTCCGCAGCGTTCTCTTTGGCTCTCTGGAGGATGTCATGATTGAGCTTCAGGCCGACTTCGGTGAAGGTTGTCATGAGCATTCCACCGCAGCAGCGAACTTTCGCAGGGAAGTAAACATTCTCCGCGCCGAGGCTTGCGAATAGGTTGTCCATCGACGTGGGAAACTCCCGATCGTCGAATCCCTTCTCAGGTCTTACCAGCTGGCATCCATAGTAGTTGGCAGTCTTCAATCCATGGAGCGATCGAACAGCTTTTGCTGTGATCAACTCGATTCCGATATCGTTTACGAGAACGTCGAGTGGATGACGCACACTGACGGTGCCGTTGTACGTCAGACCTCCTGCATCGAGTGCTTCCTTTACCAGCTCTTCCAACTCGGGATTGGCTTTGAGATCGCGGTTCGTTTTTGACAATATCGTATAGCACGAGGAGCAAGGCGCGATGATTTCGCCTCCGATTTTTTCGGCCAACGCCAGGACGCGGGCAGAAATCGAAAGCGCAACTGTTTCCTTAACCGACATGTAAGCCGTCGCCCCGCAGCAGTTCCAATCTGCTATTTCTTCGAGTTCGAAACCCAAGAGCTTGAAAACGGTTCGGACGGAAACGTCGTATGGCTTGCCCGTTGACTCCAGGCTGCACCCAGGATAATAAAGGTACTTCATTTCGCACCTCCTTGGGCTGCGCCTGCGGCTCGTTGCTTCACTTCTGTCGTAGATCCGTAGCCGACTGTGGAGGCAACCATGATAGAAGCTTTTTCTGAGGGCATTACTTGGGATTCGGCCTTTGCGACGATGCTCTTTATTTGATCCAACCGTTTGATTTTCATAGGAGTGAAAGAAATCCGCTTCCGCTTGAAAAGCCGCCAACCAAGGGGCAGCATTTTCAGGAGCTTCAACGGTGAGGTCCGCAAGTAAAAGCTCACGAGAAGTCCCATCTCATGGTTTCTGCCATATCGATTCACGTTTTTCACGAAGCCTTCGGACATCGTGTAGACCGGGAAGCGGGAGGGAAAAATGCCTTCCTCAATAGCCGTTCTTTTCATCGCATACAGGATGTCCGTTATCCGGATTCCCGAGGGGCAGCGGGTGGTGCAAGCGTAGCAGGAAGCGCAAACCCAAATGGTTCGAGATTTCAAGATCGATTCGATATCGCCGATCCTGAAACGGGCTATAACCTCCCTTGGAGAAATGTCCATCACGTAGCTCACGGGACAGGACCCTGTGCAGGTTCCGCACTGGATGCACGATTTGATTTTTTCTCCACCTGGGACGAGCTCGAGCTGGGAGAGAAACTCTTCTCTGAGCTTTCGCTCTGATTTGGGTAAGACTCCCGGCGTGGAGAGCTTGAACGCTACTCGGTCACCTTCCATCATCCGTACCTCTTCAATTCAAGTTGTCTGGAAAGAGCCCTACTTCTTCCTCATCCGCTGTTCAGGTTTCCAAGGTTCGACACCTGAGTCGAAGTAGTTCGGGTAGCGGATTAACATTTCATACTCCGCTTTCAATCTCATTTCGTGTGTGTACTCCATATCCGCTAGGAACCGTAAGAGCCTGACGCCCGATGGTTCGTTCGTCTTGTTTGCTGCATCCAGGTAAAACTCCCGGGAATGCCGTTCCTGTTCCATCGCGAAGCTGATCACATCCAGCGGAGACATCTTTGCCCGCTTCTCTTTGGTGCTCATTTTGGAAGGGAGTACGGATGGCGGCAATTTGAGCGGTACGTCTGGGAAAGTTTTTTGGTAAAGTTCTTTAAGCAGTTCTTCGTGCTGTTTTTCTTCTTTGGCAAGCTGTTGGATTCTCTGTTTGATGGGATCGGAGTCCGTGCGGGCGGCAAGTTCGGTGTAAAGAGCTTGCGCATCGATCTCGGAACGAATGGCAATCCCCAGAGCTTCCAGAGAAGTCAGGTGCTTATCTTCCATTCGTACCCTCCCAGCGCTGAATTGGTTGCAGCGATAAACGCTGAGGAGACAGAGGGGATCAATATGTGAAAACTTTCACAACTCAAATATGGCAGAGCGAGGAGCGATTGTCAATGCCCTTTGCGGCCGATCAAACTCTACTGGTCTTATTACTTAAGGAGTTACGCATTCGATCTGGTGCAACCATTATCACGAAACATTTCGCGAAGACAAGGATTTTCGACGAGAGAATGGAGATGTTTGAGATTTTAAGACTGCTTTGGGCTTTCTATGTAGGTATACCGGCTTATTTATACTATAGAGAAGATGTTGCTGTGAAACGGTGCACGGATGCAGCCGACTTCAGCCATGGACGATACCACGCCTTGACCGGGGAGTGCTTAACAGGTTAAATTACCAACAATTACGTATCTTGATGCGGCAGGCTGCGCGAGATCCGGCAATCGGTGGTGGTGTCCCACCCAATGATCTGCGTGAGATCAATTGCAGCATTTTTGGATCCAAGATTGATGTTATAGCGCGAGCTCAGGGAGATCATGCATGGGTTGAATCACCGCTTACAATAGCAGGAGATGAAGTTGGTGAAGAGTTCGGATAAAGACAAGGAAATCACCGAGCAGGAACGCCTTCGAGTCGTGATCCGTGGCGCCGTTCAGGGCGTGGGATTCCGTCCATTTATATACAGGCTCGCTTCTGAAATGGCGCTCAATGGTTGGGTGGTGAATACGCCGCACGGCGTTTTGATCGAAGTCGAGGGCAGCGACGAACGCTTGAAGCAGTTCCTTCTTTCGGTTCAATCGGATGTACCGCCGAATGCATTCATCCAAAGCATCGAGCCGATCTTTCTCGATCCTATCGGGTACAGAGATTTCGAGATAAGAAAAAGCGAGGACAAGGGGGAGAAAACGGCGCTGGTCCTGCCGGATATCTCTACCTGCAAAGAATGTCTTCGGGAGGTATTCGATCCCAACAACAGGCGCTACCGATATCCGTTCACCAACTGCACGCACTGCGGACCGCGGTTCAGCATTATAGAAGCGCTTCCGTATGACCGGCAGCGGACGACAATGAAGCGGTTCGAAATGTGCGAGTCCTGCCGGGCTGAATACGAGAATCCCATGGACCGCCGGTTTCACGCTCAGCCGAATGCCTGTCCGGATTGCGGGCCGCACCTGGAACTGTGGGATCCGAAAGGGATTCCCATCGCCAAAGGGGATGCCGCACTTGACGAGGCAGCGCGGGCCATCCACGGGGGGGCGATTGTTGCGCTCAAAGGCGTCGGGGGCTATCAACTGCTCGTTGATGCGAGGCGGCGAGACGCTGTTCGACGGTTGAGGGAACGGAAGCTCAGGGAGGAAAAACCGTTCGCGCTCATGTTTCCAACGCTTCGGGCGATAAGAGAACACTGCGAAGTATCTGCCCTCGAAGAGCGGCTCCTCCAATCACCGGAATCCCCGATTGTTCTTCTCAAACGGATACATCCCGGAGCGTCAGGCGCGGGTGCAGTCAGCGAGGAGGTGGCACCGCGGAATCCCTACCTTGGAGCGATGCTGCCGTATACGCCGCTTCATCACTTGTTGATGACAGATCTCGACTGCCCGGTTGTTGCAACTAGCGGTAACCGGTCGGAGGAGCCAATCTGCATCGATGATGGGGAAGCGCTGGATCGATTGGGCGGCGTTGCCGATTGGTTCCTCGTTCATGATCGCCCCATCGTCCGCCATGTAGATGATTCGGTGGCGCGGATTGTTGCCGGGAGGGAACTCGTGCTCAGACGGGCCCGCGGATACGCGCCCCTTCCGGTCATGATCGAATCCAAGGCGCCGGTCGTCCTCTCTGTCGGTGCCCATTTGAAAAATACGGTTGCACTTGGGCGCGGAAATGACGTGTGGATCAGCCAGCACATTGGAGACCTCGAGACATCAGAATCTTTCAACGCATTTCGCCGTGTGATTTCGGATCTCGAGGATCTCTATTCGATCGAACCGGGAGCAGTCGCGTGCGACGCGCATCCCGACTATGTCTCGACACGTTTCGCCGAAAAGCTCGATGTGAATGTGGTTCGAGTACAACACCATTACGCGCATATTCTGTCTTGCATGGCGGAAAATGGGATTCATGGGAGTGCGCTAGGCGTTTCGTGGGATGGCACCGGTTACGGGATGGACGGTACGGTGTGGGGTGGTGAGTTCTTGAAGATCACCGAGAGTGGATTCAGCCGCGAGGCATGCTTTCGAGTGTTCCAACTCCCCGGTGGTGATCAAGCAATCAAAGAGCCGAGACGTTCGGCGGTCGGGCTTCTATATGAGATGTTCGGTGAAAAACTGTTCGACCGGGATGGGATCAAGCCATTTGAGAGCTTTTCATCTCGTGAAAAAGGTATCCTTCTCGCAATGCTACAGCATAATATCCATACGCCGCTCACTTCGAGCGCAGGGCGTCTTTTTGACGGCGTTGCTGCATTACTAGGGCTTCATTTCGTTACCCGATTCGAGGGGCAAGCAGCGATGGCACTCGAGTTTTGCGCAGAGGGCGGTGGAACCACCGAGAGCTATCCATTCGAGATCCTTGATGAGGCGAGCACGAAGGACTCCTCACGGACCAACCGTGTGATAGACTGGTCTCCGATTGTGTCCGGAATTCTGGAGGATTTGGCGGCCGGCGGTTCTGCAGGTACGATAGCGGCGAAATTTCACAACTCGCTTGTGACCATCATCGTGGATGTCGCGATCCTGGTTGGAGAAGAGCGCGTGGTTCTTTCTGGCGGGTGTTTTCAGAATCGCTATCTTGCCGAAAAAGCAATTGTGATGTTGAAAGAGAGGGGTTTTCATCCATACTGGCATCAACGCGTGCCGCCGAACGATGGAGGCATCGCTCTTGGACAGATCGCAGCTGCGGCCCGCGTTCTCTCGAAAGAAAGGTAGTGGATATGTGTCTTGCCGTGCCCGGAAAAGTATTGGAAATCCATGGCAGCGACCCGATTTTGAGGACGGCCCGGGTGAGTTTTGGCGGCATCGTAAAAAAGGTGAACCTCGCCTATGTGCCGGAAGTGCGAGTTGGCGACTATGTTATCGTACATGTCGGTTTTGCAATCAGCCGGCTGGACGAGAAGGAGGCTATGGAAGTCTTTTCTTACCTCGAGGAGATGGATGAGATAGGGAGAACCTCGGAAGGGATGTACGACAATGGAGCTGAACCCGGAAATAAATGAGACGGGCAAGCCGGAGAAACGATGAAATACGTTGATGAATACCGGGATGAAGCAGCTGCCCGGAAATTCGCCCACGCAATTGCTCTTATCACCACAAAGCCCTGGACCATCATGGAGATCTGCGGTGGTCAAACTCACACAATCGTGAAGTTCGGTATCGACGAGCTTCTTCCCCCCAGCATTACGCTGGTTCATGGTCCCGGCTGCCCCGTTTGCGTGACGCCACTCGAACTCATTGAAAAAGCCATTGAGATCGCCTCTATTCCAGAGGTGATCTTCTGTTCGTTCGGCGATATGCTTCGGGTACCGGGAGCGGATACTGATCTACTCGGGATTAAATCAAAAGGGGGCGATGTGCGCATCGTTTATTCGCCGTTGGATGCGGTGCGGCTCGCCGAAGAGAATCCCGATCGTAAGGTGGTGTTTTTTGCCGTGGGGTTCGAGACGACTGCACCGGCCAATGCAATGGCCGTCTATATTGCGCACCAAAAAGGTATCGACAATTTCTCGCTCCTCGTGTCGCACGTCCTCGTACCCCCGGCGATCGAGGCGATCCTTGCGTCGCCGAAAAATCGCGTGCAAGCATTTCTCGCAGCCGGCCATGTGTGCACCGTGATGGGATACACCGAATACGAACCGATCGCACTGCGATACAACGTGCCTATCGTTGTAACGGCATTCGAGCCTCTGGATATCCTCCAGGGACTCTATATGGCGGTGAAACAGCTCGAGGAGGGGCGCGCCGAGGTGGAGAATCAGTACACCCGATCCGTTCGGAGAGAGGGAAACAGGGAAGCCCAGCGAATCATTCAAGAGATCTTCGAGGTTCGGCCACGGAAATGGCGGGGTGTCGGGGAAATCCCCAGAAGCGGTTTCGGTCTCAAACGGCGGTATGCGAAATACGATGCCGAATTGCAGTTCGATCTCACTCGAAGAGACATCGAAGAACCTCAGGAATGTCACAGTGGTCTTGTGCTCCAGGGAGTACTCAAGCCGAATCAGTGTCCCGCTTTCGGGAACCGGTGCACACCCGAACACCCGCTTGGCGCAACGATGGTATCCAGCGAAGGAGCCTGCGCGGCGTACTACCGGTATCGCAGCCGGCAGTCCGAAAGGAAATCGACGACCGGTGGTTCTTCGGACTTCAACTCAAATCCAGATGAAAAATCGAATTCCGGGGGTGATGTCGCATGAAGGAGCCCGAGGAATTTTCTCTGAGCTGCCCGTTCCCGATATCCGACTATCCAAACATCCTGCTTGCACACGGTGGCGGTGGCACTCTAATGAGCCAGTTGATCGAAAGGATGTTTATCTCGACATTCAAGAACCAGCATCTCGATGAGCGCCACGACGGCGCGGTCATACTACCGGGGACGCACTGCATTGCATTCACTACGGACTCCTACGTGGTTCACCCTCTGTTCTTCCCGGGCGGCGACATTGGTTCGCTTGCCGTCCACGGCACCGTGAACGATCTGGCAATGTGCGGTGCGCGTGCGAAATTTTTGAGCGCTGGATTCATCCTAGAAGAAGGCCTCCCTATGGAAACGCTGTGGCGTGTGGTCCGCTCGATGGATGCGGCGGCCAGGGAGGCTGGAGTCGAGCTGGTCACGGGAGATACGAAAGTGGTGGATCGAGGCAAAGGAGATGCAATTTTTATCAATACGGCAGGCATCGGCGTGGTTCCCCATGACCTCGTGCTCACACCATCCTCCGTTCGCCCCGGTGATGTGCTTCTTCTCAACGGGGATGTAGGGCGACATGGCATCGCAATCATGGCCGTTCGCGAAAATCTTTCCTTTGAGTCGACGATCGAAAGTGATTCGGCACCTCTCGTAGACATCGTCATGAATCTCATCGAAGCAGGGATCGATATTCATTGCATGCGCGACCTCACGCGCGGCGGACTCGTGAGCGCACTTGTCGAGATCGCTGAGGTGGGCGGAATCGGCATCACCCTCGAGGAACGCGCCATTCCAGTGAGGGAAGATGTGCAAGGCGCATGCGAGATTCTGGGCTTCGATCCTCTGTACGTGGCGAATGAGGGCCGATTTGTTGCATTTGTTCCACCAAATGAAGCCGAAAGAACGTTGGAACGGATGAGATCCCATCCGCTGGGCGAGAGCGCTTCCATTATTGGCAAAGTTACCGAGGACACACCCGGTGCGCTTCGGTTGAAGAGCCGGATCGGAACCCATCGAATCCTGGATCGCTTGAGCGGCGAGCAGCTCCCGCGGATTTGCTAGGTCTGGGCTGCCTTTTCGCTCGGCTATCCGCTTTCGGCGGAGGATCCTCGCTCGCTCCGCGTAACGGTTCGTTACCCCCCACGGAGGCTTCCCGCTCGCTCCGCGCAATGGTTCATCAGCCTCATCACGCAGCACTCCTCCCTCGTTCCACGTAAAGGTTGCTCACGCCGAAGGAGCCTTCCCGCAAGCTTCCGCGCAATGGTTCGTCACACGCGTCATGCAGCATTCCTCCCTCGTTTCGCGCAGTGGATCGTCGTTTCTATCACGCAATTGCTCTACGAAGATCCTCCGCTGCAGGTAGAAATTTTCTAAAAATTCTCCTTTTGAGATATCTCGGCCCGTGTTATCTTACGTAGACTAATTCGAGACATTTTCACAACAGCGCATCCATATCGCATCCGTCAGGAGACTGCGTCCAAAACGCCTTGCGGCGGCATTTCTAAAGCATCGTTGAACGCTTTGCGGAAAGGGGGTCACGCGTTGCCATGACAGCGGTCGAGAAGCATTTGGTTGTCGGAGTTCCTGAGGAGACATTTCCGAATGAGCGGCGCGTCGCGCTCGTTCCAGCCGTCATTCCAGGACTCATCAAGAAGGACATCGATGTCCTGATCGAGAAAAGTGCGGGTATCGGCGCGGGATTTCTCGATAGCGATTACGAGGAAAAGGGTGCACGGATCGCTGCGACGCGGGACGAGCTGTTCTCGCTCGCTGATGTGATCCTCCAGGTGCGCGCGCTCGGTGCCAATCCGGAAGCCGGTCGCGCGGACCTGATCCGAATGCGTTCGGGACAGGTCATCATCGGTTTTTCCGAACCCCTTTCCGAGCCCACCCTCAACAAGGAGCTTGCCGAGCGCGGAGTCATCCATTTCTCAATGGAGCTATTGCCGAGGATCACAAGGGCCCAGACCATGGATGCCCTGTCGTCGATGGCTACCGTGGCTGGCTACAAGGCGGTGCTCCTCGCTTCAGCGGAGTTGCCGCGGATATTCCCGATGTTCATGACGGCCGCGGGAACCATTGCCCCGGCGCGCGCTTTTATCGTTGGCGCAGGTGTGGCAGGTCTTCAAGCCATTGCAACGGCCAAACGCCTCGGTGCAGTGGTAAGCTCATATGACGTTCGTCCCGCGGTGAAGGAACAAGTGGAAAGTTTGGGGGCCAAGTTCATCGAACTCGAGCTCGAGACAAGTGATGCCGAGGACAAAGGCGGTTACGCCAAGGCGATGGGAGAGGAGTTCTACAAGAAACAGCGGGAGATGATGACGCGCATCGTTGCCGACAACGATGTGGTGATTACGACAGCGGCCGTGCCGGGTAAAAAAGCCCCGGTGCTCCTTACGGAGGAAATGGTGAAGGGAATGGCCCCTGGCTCGGTCATTCTCGATCTCGCCGCCGAACGAGGAGGCAACTGCGAATTGACGAGAGCTGGCGAAAAGGTTGAAGTTCATGGAGTCACGATACTCGGTCCCGTTAATTTGCCCTCCACTGTGCCCTATCATTCGAGTCAAATGTACGCAAGGAACATAACGACATTCCTGTTGAACATGATCAAGGATGGAGCCCTCAACCTCAACATGGAGGATGAAATCATACGCGATACCCTGGTGACTCGGGATGGCGATGTGGTGAATCCGCATGTTCGGGAGCTTCTGGGCTTGAGCCCTGCCGAATCATCCGAAGGGAGGCAGTCGTAGTGGAAGTATTTGTTGGCGTGCTAACGATTTTTGTGCTGGCAATCTTTGTCGGCTTTGAAGTGATCACAAAGGTCCCACCTACGCTCCATACGCCGTTGATGTCGGGTTCCAATGCGATTTCAGGTATAACGCTGATTGGAGCGCTCATATCAGCCGGTTCGCAGCAGACTACGCTGACCACTATACTCGGTTTCTGCGCTGTTGTGTTTGCCGCGATAAACGTCGTGGGTGGATTTCTCGTCACCAACCGCATGCTTCAAATGTTCAGGAAAAAAGATTGATCGACCCACCCGCGAACGAGTTTCGAAACAAGGCGGGAAATCATTTTGATGTTCAAAGGAACTGAAGATGCAGGTAGCCATTATTAATATCACTTATCTTCTTGCTTCCGTTCTTTTCATCTTCGGCCTGAAAGGTCTCGCGCATCCAAGGACAGCGGTGCGCGGGAATCTCCTCGGTGCTCTCGGAATGCTGCTCGCCATCATAGTGACCCTGATCGACAGGCGAATCATCAGCTTCGATATGATCATTGCGGGGTTGGTCGTCGGGGCGGCCATTGGTGCCGTTCTCGCAGTCAGGATTCAAATGACGGCCATGCCTCAGCTGGTAGCGCTTTTCAACGGATTCGGAGGTGGGGCCTCCGTGCTCGTTGCGGGAGCAGCACTCATCGAGGCGGGGCTTCTCGGGGACGTGGACAACCTCCAGCTCACCATCGCGACGGTCACCTCGGGAATTATCGGCGCCGTGACATTCTGGGGAAGTCTCGTTGCGTTTGGAAAACTGCAGGAAGTGATCAGCGGGAATGCCATTCATTTTCCCGGCCAGCATGTACTGAATGCCGTTCTCGGAGCAATCGCGGTCGCTCTGGGCGTGTGGATCGTGTTGAATCCGACATTCGTCACTGCGTACTGGGTGCTGGTCGGTGTCGGATCGATCCTTGGTATCTTGTTGACGATCCCCATCGGCGGGGCTGACATGCCGGTTGTGATTGCTCTATTGAATTCCTATTCGGGTCTTGCCGCAGCATCAACCGGCTTCGTCCTGTCGAACAACGTGCTGATCATCGCTGGTTCACTGGTCGGTGCCTCCGGTCTCATCCTCACCAGCATCATGTGCAAGGCGATGAACCGGTCGCTGTCGAACGTCCTGTTTGGAACGCTCGGCCCGACCGAGGCAACGGCAACGGCCGATGAGGTGTACGCGGGGAAGGTTAAATCCGCGAGCCCCGAAGAAGTGGCGATGCTGTTCGATACGGCGCGACGCGCCGTGATCGTGCCGGGCTACGGAATGGCTGTCGCACAGGCGCAGCATGCCGTCCGCGATCTCGCGAATCTCCTCGAGTCGAGAGAGTGCGAGGTGGAGTATGCGATCCACCCGGTGGCCGGGCGAATGCCGGGACACATGAATGTGCTGCTCGCCGAAGCGAACGTCGAATATGACAAGCTAAAGGAAATGGACGACATCAATCCAACCATGGCACAGGTGGATGTGGCCATGGTGATCGGTGCAAACGACGTCGTCAATCCCGTAGCGCGTACCGATCCCTCGAGTCCCATTGCCGGCATGCCGATCATCGACGTGGATAAAGCGCGGACGGTGGTTGTTGTGAAGCGGAGCCTGAGTCCGGGTTTTGCCGGCATCCCCAATCCACTGTTCGCAGCAGATAACACGTTAATGATGTTCGGTGACGGTAAGAAAGCAGTGCTCGAGCTGATTGCTGCTTTGAAAGAAAGTTGATCTGCTCATTGTATGCGAATGGTTGCGCAAGGTAGCGGTTCAAGCGCTTGCGGACACTGTACAAGGAGTAAACATTGTGAAAATCAAAGTGTGCCAGAAAACCGATATTCCTGAGGACACGATTCAGGGATTTGAGATAGAGGGCGAGATGGTGCTCATTGCGAACGTCGGCGGGCAGCTTCACGCAATCTCGGATACCTGCTCTCACGAGGAAGCTCTTCTGTCAGAAGGGGAGTTCGATCCTGAAACCTGCGAAGTCATGTGCCCGCTGCACGGCGCTGCCTTCGATGTTCGAACGGGAGAGGTACTGTCGCCTCCAGCCATGACGCACGTGGCGTCTTACCCCATCTCCATAGAGGGAGACGACGTTTATATTGAGATCGAAGACGTGTAGCCACATTGATCTAGCAGCGAACCTCCCCGACCGACGATCGAAATCCGATTTTGCCCATAAGGCGGCGTTCGTTCGATCCGAAATGGTGGACCCATGGACATCGGTATCATCGGCCTGCCGCAGACCGGGAAAAAGACGCTTTTCCAGCTGCTCGCGGGAAGTGGCGCTCTGGAAAAGCGGCACGACCCAATGAAGTCGATCAGGGGGATGGCCGAGGTTCAAGATCCCCGGTTCGATACGCTACTCTCAATTTATTCTCCACGGAAGCATACGCGGGCGAGAATCGAATTCACCCTGCTCCCCAGAATCGAAGCCCGAAACATTTCAGAGAGCGATCTTTTCGATGAAATGGTTGATGCTGACGCGCTTTGCCATGTAGTGCGGGTTTTCGAGGATGATGCGATTTATCACACGTCGGGCTCGGTAAACCACCAGAGGGATATCGAGTTCGTCAACTCAGAACTGATTCTCCACGACTTGTTGTTCATCGAGAAGCGTCTAGAACGGATAAAGAGCAAGTTGAAAAAGATGAAGGACGAAGCCGCCGTCGGAGAACGGGAACTGCTCGAGGGCCTCAAAACACACCTCGAAGACGAACAACCGCTGAGGCTCTTTTCGCTATCACGTGATGACGAAAAGGTCCTTGCGAGTTACCCTCTGCTAACTAGAAAACAGTTAATCGTAGTCTTGAACGTCTCCGATGATCAGCTCGGGGACGACAGCATACTGCCTGGCCTCAAAGAACGGTATGAAGCACTCAATATTTTCTTTGTTAGAGTCCCCGCTAAAGCGGAGCTGGAAATTGCTTCTCTCGAGTCCGAGGAAGAACGCGTCGCATTCATGAAGGAAATGGGAATCGATCATCCCGCTCTTCACACGCTCACTCGAGCCTGCATCGAGGCGCTCGGGCTGGTATCGTTTTTCACCGTAACTGGTGGGGAGCTCCGGCAGTGGTTCGTTCCAAAAGGTTCGACGGCTCTCCGCGCGGCGGGCACGATTCACAGCGATCTCGAAAGGGGTTTCATCCGGGCCGAAGTAACGAAGTTCGAAGACCTCGTGCGCCTGGGCAGCGAGGAGAAAGCAAAGAGCGAAGGCAAGCACTACGTCAAAGGGCGGGACTATACTGTAGAAGACGGCGATATTCTGCATGTGAGATTCAACGTATGATCAGCAGCCGTCCTGGGCAGTCACGCCTTCACGATGATCTGAAGCTATCCAGGTGGCGTGCCTCTATCACCCTTCGGCTCATGGTCCTCGCATGGTCGCTGCATGATGGGGCTTCCTCACCTGCGCCCGCTTCGCTCGGCTATCCGCCTTCGGCGGAGGATCCTCGCTCGCTCCGCGCAATGGTTCGTCAGCCCCATCACACAGCACCCCTCCTCGCGCGCGTCTAAAGTTATAGCGCGCTGCGCAACATTCCCCTCTTAGATGTATGCAAGCTAGTGTTGCACAATCGTGAATGTCGTTGCGTGCTCGCTGATCTTTACCGGTTCGTATTCAGCGGCGGGCACTGCTAGGAACTGCGCAACCGAATCGATGAGCCGCGAGTACCACACCGTGGCCCGCACAATCACCGGTCCTTCAGGCATATCTTCGGAGAGTTTCCACGTATAACCTTCCGTTACGGCCTCCAGCGGTGCGAGGCGATAATCCGGGCCGAAGCCTGCCGTGTTCCACTGCGCGATCGTCATCCGGCCTTGTGGGTCGAGATAGGGAAGTCGAAAGATGCGGTCCCCGTCCGGAACGCTACCGTCCCGTTTGAGGCCTTGGAATTCAGGAATATCCTGGATCTCACCGATATCCTGGTAAGCCATCTCAGTCGAAGACGCGATGGTGAATGCTTCGCCGTCGAAGCCTTTTCGATCCACGGGCAGATGATGTCTGCGGCCGTCCGCGTCCACCGCTTCGACATGAATCCAAACGACGCGCTCCTCCGCCGATCCCGACGGGATCATGTGGCCCGCTTTTGCGTTTATGACCACGGCGGTGAGTTTGACTTCGTCGCCCGGCGCCGCATTTGTCATGTTTGGGTGAATCCGCACTTCTATTGATCCCAAGAGTTTTCCCGTATCATGCGCTCCATGAAAGAGGTGTTGGCGGACATCCGGATGTTCTATGCCATCTTCCGGATCGCTTTTCCCGGGAGCGGCCGGGAGGTGACAGTCCTGGCAAGTGATGCCGGCCTTTGCATACGGTCCGTCCTTCCACTCGAGATGTGTCGCTTTCACCCATTGTCCAAATGGATCCTTCTCGTTGTGGCAGACGCCGCATAACTCGGCAGTGTTTAGGAACGGATTCACCTTTATCAAGTGGCCGGGGCTTTCCGTTCCCTTGCGGACGCCTTGCTTTGTATCCCCCGGCTCGTGGGCATAGTTGAAGTTGAATGGAGTATCCCCTTCGAAGCCGGTCATCGTGTGACAGATGTCGCAGGAAACGCTCTCATTGGCACGCGTCCCTTCCGCCGGGCGCTTGGGAGGGATATCGCCCGCGAGGTAAGCGAGCGGTGCATGACAGCCGTTGCAACCTGCTTCCACTTCGGCAACCTTTGGTTCTTTTTGGCTGTGTGGTAGCGCGAGTTCGAAATACTCGATCTCGTCCCACATATGAGTGAAGCATTGCGACATCAAGGATTGCGAGTACTGACTCGATATATCGATGTGACATTCGGCGCAGATGTCGGGCTCGTCGAAGCGGTCGTACGGATACAGGCCGAGTGTAGATCCGTTGATCCCCGAAAGTGGTAGTAAGAGCCTTGATGCCAGGATAATGCCGGTGCCTCCTATGAAGCATCGCTTTCGCATCACAGATTACCTCCCCTGATCGAAGGAAAACGCATGGGAACCCAATATAAGAGATGGCCACTAGCTGACTGAGTATACACCAGCTAGATCTGTCTAAAAACAAATAAGGTTCGCTGTTTAGACTCGGTTGCGGTTACCAAGTATGGTGAAAAATAGTTGTTGCAGCTCCTAATTTTTTCGGAATGTCGATGTGATCGGCCGGTCTTCGTTTAGTTGATCTTGCCGGCAATTACAATGTAGTTGACGAAACGGGTAAGTTCTTGGTAATAAAAAACTACTCTCTCTTGTGAAAAAGCGCACAAAACCTTCGCGTTGCGCATTGGTTTCGGGATAATACGGTTTTCCAAGTAATTGTTACGAAACATCTTATCCTTGCTTTTCGTAGGATCTTAGTGCAATATTAAAATAGATAAGGCGCACGGGCTTGACTGTGGCTGATACGCCCACCCTTAAAAAGCTAATCAAAGCTCAGGCCGTATTCAGGCTGAAGGCAAGTAGATAAAAGATAGATCGCGGATTTCAAACGATTCCGAGGACCTATCGCTTGAAGTACATGCATCTCCCGAATATGATGCGAAGCGGATGGCGGGAATTCGAGGAAAAGTTCGAGAAGTTCCGCTACAAAGATGCGATCATCATCGACGTTCGCTACAATGGAGGCGGCGATATCGATGAGCGGATTATCGACTATCTCGAGAGAAGGCCCTACCACGTAACAAAAAAGCGGGGGGAGTCAACGATCGAGAGACCCGAGGAGGGTTTCTATGGTGAGGTTGTCGTTCTCATCAATGAGTATTCGTTCTCCGACGCGGAAGTTTTTCCGAGCGCGGTAAGGGAGAGAGGATTGGGTACGTTGATTGGCATTCCCACGTTAGGTTATGTTATTGCGGTGAGGTCTCATGTCCTGATCGATGGTGGAATGATCCGGAAGGCCCATACGGGGATATGGGAATTGAGCACCGGTGAGATGCTCGAAAGTCAAGGTATCGAGCCGGACATGCTGGTGGAGAGTCCTCCAGAGATGGAAAATGCAGGCGGGGATGTCCAGCTCGAGAAGGCAATCGAATACCTTTTGGAGCGGCTCGCCCAGAAACCGCGGGAATACGATTATAAAATTCCTATGGAGGAGCGCTGAGAGTTAACTGCACGTTGCATCGAGCGCCTCGATCGCCGCGAGGACAATGAGCCAAGGGGCGATCGAGACGCTCCAGCTTTTCGTAATTCATTTCTAGGCTATAATAACGGTATGCCTCTAATTCTACACGTCCGGCAGGGTGTGTTTTCTTCCCTCATTCGCTTTCTTGAGATAAGCCATCAAGGGCTCGAAATACCTGAGCATTGCGTTTGCGCTAAGGTCTTCTCCTGTTGTCTCTCGCAGGAGCTCGCGCCAGTCTCGAGTACCTCCGGGATAGAGAAGATCACGCAAGAATTTACCCAGCTCTTTGTCGCCATAATAATTCGTAGCGTGCGGATCCTGGCGGAGGATGTTTCTCGCAATGTGGTCATGCAGCTGGAAGAGAATAACGTACGAGAGCGCATAATCGTAGTATTGGGCCGGATCGTCGGTGATGTGGGTTTTTGAAGCCGGGTCGCAATGCTCCTCTCCGCGAGGTGAAGGTGGAACGATTCCCTGATATTTCGACTTTAGCTCCCACCAGCGTTTGTTGAATTGGTCTCTGGGAAGCTCTTTTGCATACAGCTCGTACTCGAACTCGGTCATGACACCGGCCGACCAGGGGATGAACACGACATAATTGAGTGCTTCCTTGAGGAGCGATTGTAGCTCGTGGGCTTGTGCCTCCGTAGGAAGCAGTCCCAGATGAGCAATGAAGGGCTTCTGCATGGATGCAAGACCGAGCAAGCTGCCGATGGCTTCATGGAAGGCGCGGTTGGCGCCTTGGCGCAGCAGGATGGGCACATCAGGATTACTGTACGACATGTAATAATAGATGTGCCCCAACTCGTGGTGGGTCGTTTCATACCACTCGGAGCTGGGAACCACACTCATCAAACAGCGGACGTCTTTGTCGAGGTCGAGGTGCCAGGCGGACGCATGGTTGTTTTTCTTGTAACCGGCGTCCGGCGGCAGCGGATACAGGCTCGACCATTCCCAAAACGTCCCCGGCAGCTCGGGAAACCCCAGGCTTATGTAAAACCGCTCTGCCTGCTCGAGCAACCATTTTGCTGTTTTGTCCTGGAGGGCTCCATCGAGATCAAAACCCTCTACCGTGATCATAGAGGTCCAGTCCTGCCCCCACCGGTTTGGCAGCCAGTGTGCAGGGAGCATGTCGGGAACCTCCTCTACTCCGTATCGTTTCGCCAGCTCGTATCTCGCGTACGTATGAATCTCGCGGTAAAGAGGTCTCAATTCACGGTTGAGCTGCAGCATGAGATCGAGGAGTTCTTGGGTTTCCATGCCGTAATCGGACACCTGGTAGGAGCAGTAGTCGTTGTATCCAAGTGCCCGCACCGTTTCATTCCGGAGGCGCTGTAGATTCACCAAACCATCCTTCAAACTGGCCCCGACTTCTTTGCTCGCCCGCCATGCCTCGAGCCTTCTTGGAAGCTGAGTTTCTGTTTTTAGAATCTGATCGATGTCGTTCGTGGATATGGATGCACCATTGATCTTGAAATCGAATCCATACAATTTCTCCGTCTGCTCGGTTTCGGCTTTGATCCGGGCCTCGACGAGATCGGGAACCGTTTGCGGATTGTTCGCTGCCATGTAAAGGATTTTCTCGAGCTGGCGGACCTGGAGCGGTGTCAACTTATTGCGGCGGCCAAGGAACTCTTGTGCGGCCTCGATATTGGCGGAACTGCCCGTGAAAGCGGCAAGAGCTTCTTTTGCCTTCCGTGTGGCATAGGCATTGGTCGTGTCGCCTTCTATTATCATCGTGTTGGATTTCCAATCGGCTTTGTCCGCCGCGTAGGCCAGCGCCTTGTATTCCGCGGTGTAAGCGTCGAGGAAAGCCTGAGCCTCTTGTTGAATCTTGGCTTTTGACGCACACCCTACCAATGCAAATCCAATCAAAATAACCGTCAAGAACCGCTTCATCTCTCTACCTCCTGCATATCAGATCCTGTTCAAAAGTAAGCTTGCGAATTGAAGTGCTTTATTTTGTCTTTTCAATAATTTGTCTTGCCTTGTCTCCCGAAAGGGTGCCGTGTTTGAACAAAGCTTCGGCAAGCCGCTCCGTGATTTCCCGGTTTTTGCTGCGGCTGAGAAATTGTTCCACCTTTGCCTCCAACCGCCGGCGTTTTTGGGAACGCTGTTCTTTTGACTGATACAAGAATTTCAGAAGGGCTTCCGCATCTTGCTTTCTTTGCCTGGAAGCCGGTTCGCTGGGAGCGCCTGGGCTGAATCGTTGCTCGGCGATGGGTCCCGCAAGACATATCATCGCCAGTCGTTCGATGAGCATATCAGGCCTCGCGCGGCGAATCCAATCGGGATCGATGGAGCCCAGCGGTGCATTCCAAACGTTCTGCCTCGCCCGGCGTCTTCTCGAGCGAATGGATAAGGGCTCGAGCAGAATCCCACAATCCCAAGCGACCACGGCATGTCCCGCCTCGCGGTAAGCAGCTGCCCGGCGATGTTTCGAAGAATGATATTGTTGCTGTTTGACCATCCTTTTCTCTTTCAATACGCTAGGCCGTGCTAGGATCGATTAGTATTAATAAAATTCAAATGGCTGTGATTCACGAGGCTGCCATTGAATCGGAGAGGAATTATACATTCCCTTTGTGCGGTACAGCAACAATGGATTTAGAAATATACAGGAGATCGCATGCAAAAGCGTGCTCCTTTTCGTTGCAGCAAGAATCATAGAGGCACAATATGTCAACGAGAACAGGTGCGGAATCGAGCGACTTCCAGAGCTTCTCCAGAGTCATAGCAGAAAGCTGGGAAAGGCACTGACCCAGCGAATTGCAAGCTCGGTCCGAAGGTCCGCACACGGCACCGAGCAAGAAGCCGATGAGGCGCTCTTCGAAGCTTTGCATCTCAGAATTCAAGCCCCCAAATCTCAACTTTTATAATAAGTTAATCAGTCACCTCTTCAATTTTCTCTTCATTGGGAAACCATTTTGCATCCGACATATCTTATTTAGTTGTCGAAAGTGATCTCTCGGCGGATACAACAACGCTGCCTGCAATGATTTGACAATTCGCCCGACCAATTTCCAAAAGGATGAGGCAAATAATGAGCAAACCTTTAGATATTTCTGACCTCAAAAATGGCTACTCTGGCTGGTGGCCTACTTTAGTCGAAACGATTCGCCTCCGCCTGGCCGCGTGGCGGTTGATGTTCACGCCTTTCTCGGTGGAGTTGCGCCGGTTTGCAAGTTGGTTGGAAAAGCAAGCGCTGCCGTTCGCTGCTGAGAAAGGCCTGTCCACACTTCTGCTCGAAATCACGATCGAGAATGAAATCCGGGTGGGGGGTGCCGATTTGGATGAGATTGAGATGCCCGATACTTTCTTGCTTACCGGGGCATTTTTCAGGTCTATGGAGATAGAGTGTCTGGAATTGGGAGTGCGGCTCGAGGAGAACCAGATAGAAGATATGGTGGTATTTTTGTATGCCCATCGCAGGGCCTTGACCGCATGGCATCGAGGTCGAGCTGCAGGAGGCAGCGTCGGCAAGTTGGTGAGCGACGAGGGAGTCGAAGTATCATGCATGCGCACATGGCTCAAGGAAAATCGTTTAAGCGTCTCCTATTCTTACTGTCTCACACCGTTCAGTCGGGTGGTGCTCTGGTTCGAGAAGCGGCATCGAAGCTTTGGGGATCATCGCGCGCTGTTCCAGTCAGCGCCCCGATACGCCTTGCTCGTTGCAGGGATTGCTTTGATACCGCTTGTGATTTATTTGGCGAACGGCAGTCGATGGATTCTCTTGAGCTTATCGATTCTGGCGTCAGCCACTCTGTTTGCAATGGTGTATCTTTTCTTTATGATCGTCGGAAGTCTTGAATACGACAACGAGGAGAAGGCGTATCGGCTGGGGAAGGCAAATCAAGATCTGACAAACTATGCAAAGCGGATTCAAGATGATCTCTCGCGCGCAAGGACGATTCAGGAGCAAATGCTGCCCGACATCACGAATATGCCGTTATCCGGAAAAGTCGATTGGGCATCCGCTTTTGACCCACAAACCGAAGTCGGCGGGGATTATTTTGACGTTAGGGAGGTCGAACCCAACAAAGTAGCCGTTCTATTCGCCGACGTCAGCGGCCATGGAATGTCCGCGGCGTTCATTACGGCCGTGTTGAAAGCGGCGTTTCAAGGATGGATCGAGGAAAGCAGCCCGCTCGAAGATTTTGTGCGCCAGCTGAACAGGCGTTTGTATGCTCTGACTCCAGAGGACAGCTTTGCGGCCGTCTTCGTTGGCATGTACGACCACCGAACCGGCGAGCTTTGCTATGTGAATGGAGGGCACTCGCCCGAGCCTCTCCTCATCCCGGCTGATCCATCCAGTCCAGCGGAATATCTGACCGGTGCCCCGGCCATGATCCTGGGCGTCCTCGAGGACATCCCCGTGGAGCCGGCTTGCCGAGTCCTGGAACAGGGAGATAAAGTTTTGATGGCCACGGACGGAATCATAGAAGCAACGGACGCGGAAGGTACCGAGTACGGAAGGGAGCGGCTGGAGGCATTACTGCAGCGCGATCGGGACGAACAAACGAGCAAGCTTGTTGAACGTTTGATAAAAGATGTGGATCAATTTGCAAACGGCGCTGTCCAGGACGATGACCGGACCGTTCTTGCGTTCGGGATCAAGAGTCGGGAATTATGATCCCGCGACTATCGACATTTACCATTCAGATGATGAAAATCGCCCTCCTTACTTGTACAAGGACTTGATCCTCCCCCATGATGTAGGTTCCACCGGCGTGGTGGAACACGACACTGTCCCATCACCGTTGATATAAGCCCTGCCGCCAATGGCTGGAATCAGCGTGGGCGGAGTCGTGCAATCCACGATATAAATGCCTGGAGTCACATTCGTGGGATCGCCCACTACTTGGAGGTAGCTGTTAGGTTTTGATGTGCCATATAAATAGTACCTGAGAGTGAGGATATGAACGGGCGTGGAAGCGCACTCGCCATAGGCTATGCTTATGCCTCGCTGGGAGTTACCAAACATGCAGCCATTCATGAGAGGAGTTTCTTCTCCGAGATAAGCTCCCGTGAATCCATCGCTGGACACTATCATAAACTGGCATGCCGAGGGACTCGGAGCAAACTTGTGGACAACGTAAACGTTGATGATCTCAACCTTGCAGTCTTCGATGTCACAGTCGTCGCCCCACGGATCAATATACAATCCAATAAGCCCGCCTTGCGCGAATGAAACCGTACTAATGAACAAGACAACAACTCCGAGTAATAAGAGCCTTTTCATGGTTCACCTCCTTTGGGAAGTCCGGTAGACATTGAGCCCGCTGCGTTCTTGATCGCCGGTAGGTGAATAGCTCTGGTGGGTTTTCTGCAATAGAGAGCGGCTGGTTTCCATTCTATAAATAACTTGCTGTTTGAATAATTGACAAGAGAAATCAATCGGACTACATTTTTTACGTAGAAGATCTCTGTAGTGCAGGTGAGTTTATGGACATTAAAGGCAATATATACCGAAATAACAGGTTAATTAGTGTCCCTCACTTGCTGATACCCATATTATTGATCTTCTTTTTCAATGGATGCAGTGAAGAACGAGCAACCGGCACCAATATCGAAGAACTCAATCCCACCGGAATGGTTATCGGACATACCGGCTGCAAGAGCCATCTGCTAACAGCTGATGATTCCCTAACGCCTTCCAATCTGGATTGCATCGAATATGAGTACACCCCAGGCAGCGTACTGCTGCTCAAGCACATCAATGCAGCGTTCAATTGCTGTCCCACCGAGGTTTTAGCGGATATCACGATCGAAAATGGTACGATCACCGTAGTGGAACGTGAAGATCTGAGCGGTGGGGGGTGTGCCTGTCTCTGTCTTTTCGATGTCGACTACAGAATCGAGAATCTATCGCCCGGAGAGTACAGGCTCGTCGTCGTCGAACTCTATGTATACGAAGGTGACGAAAAGCTGGAGTTCACAATCGATCTTGGCTCTCCTGAGAATTCCACTTCTAGGGAAGGGAAGCACGAATTCATTTCGAAAAGCGCTGCTTCGCAGGTGGGAAGCTATTGTGTGGAAAGGGATCATTATCCCTGGGGACAATAATTAGCCTTTCACGCTGACATGATTCAACTAAATCACGCTGCGCCGGCCGTCCGCGCGCAGTTGTTCCAGCGACTCGTTGATCATACTCGGTTGAAACGAAGGAGAGTGACCAATGAGTGCCAAGATTCGTAGCGTCGAATATTTTTATACGACGGTTTATGACAGGCCTGGAGAGGGGTGCCGGATATTGAACTCGCTTGCTGAAGGAGGAGTGAATCTTCTCGCTTTTACAGCGGTACCGGTTGGACCGGAGCGCACGCAAATCGTTCTTTTTCCAGACAATGTCGATAAGCTGGTCCGGCTTGCAGAGGATTCGGATTTCGTGCTTACAGGTCCTCATCGTGCATTCCTCGTTCAGGGGGATGATCGGTTGGGCGCTCTTGTCGAAATCCACCGAAAACTCTGTGATGAGAACATCAATGTATACTCATCGAGCGGGGTTACCGATGGGAAGGGCGGCTACGGCTACATCATGCATGTAAAGCCCGAAGATTACGACAATGCAGCGCGGGTTCTCGACGTATAGGTAGAGTCTTCGATCTTCTTGAATTGGCGCTCCAGGAGCGCTCATTCACTATTTCCTCATATCTGCCAGAGCTAATTAACCTTCATGCGTCAGGGATAAATACCAACGGTGCCTTGATCGCCGTGAAACGTTTTCCGCCGCGCGTTATTGTATAAGCCATCCCCCCTTCTGTGACACGGCGCAGGACGATTGGAGTAGATTCCGTCGAAGCTAAATGATCCCAGACCGGTTTGTATTCGGCCGTGAGGTTCATTGCTTACCATGATTATAGTTGCTCAGGTGGCTAGTCCTCGATTCTGATGGTTAATCTCCTTATAATAACAACGAAGAAAATGCCTTTCGAGGTTAGATCGGAAGCGTAGATTAAGATTCGCTTGTGATATCCTTTTAGAATGCTAAAATGACCGGGTACCCGCCTCGGGACAACGACTCGGCAGCAGAGACACGGTGTGAACGGCATATTGCGGTTTGAATTGGGATGGAGCATATGGGCGTGAGCACTCCGCCCACAGGACGATGAACACTGCTCGCCGCGCCCCTCATGGCAAGGAAGGCGGAATCACAGGCAATGAACCAGAGCGAGCTTCCATCACGTATAAGGGGATCGAATATGAAGAGCTAATACCAATATTGGTGCGGGCTATCCAAGATCAGCAGCAGACCATCAATGGGCTGAAAGCAAGGGTTGCTGAATTGGAGGGTCAGTAATACGATTATGAAATGAAAAGGAGGTTCGATGGCTGGAGGACATGGCAAGCGCCTCTATATTGACAGTTTCGATTTCCTCCCGGGGAGAAAGCTCGCAGGGAAATACGAACTCGTCTCGCTAATTGGGGCGGGGTGGGAAGGCGAAGTCTACGAAATCCGCGAGCTATCGACCGGAATCACGCGGGCCGCGAAGTTTTTCTTTCCACAGCGAAATCCCAAGAATCGGACGGCGATCTGGTATGCGAAGAAACTCCATAAGCTCCGCCACTCCCCGATTGTGATTCAGTACCAAACGCAAGAGACGATTACTTTCAGGCGGCAACCCGTAACCTTCCTGGTGTCGGAATATGTGGAAGGCGAACTGTTGAGCGATTTCCTGAAAAGGCAACCGGGGAAGCGATTGAGCGTTTTCGAGGGGATGCACTTGCTGCATTCGCTGGCCTCGGGGATCGAGAGCATCCACAACCTGCGCGAATATCACGGCGATCTTCATACGGACAATATAATCGTGAGGCGGTATGGTCTTGGCTTCGATTTGAAACTCGTGGACATGTTCCAATGGGCCGCACCGAAGCAAGAGAACATTCAACAAGATGTGTTCGATTTGATCCGCATTTTCTACGATGCAATAGGTGGAGCCAAACACTATGCCAAGTGCTCGCCTGAGGCGAAGGCGATCTGCTGCGGACTGAAACACAACCTTATTCTCAAAAAATTCAGAACGGCAGGGCGCCTGAGGGATTATCTCGAGACGATGCTGTGGGGGTGAGATAGCAGATATCTTCCACCGTTCAGTGGGTCAGGCACCGAGAACTCGCCGTCTGAAACGATGGGCGTTTCAATAATGGCAAATACCCGCATAGGAAGGAAGCATCATCATGAAAGCCATGATCTTAAATGAACTCTGCAGCCTCCAGAGGAACAAAACTCCGCTGGAATTCGCCATCTTGCCGGATCCAATCGTCGAAGAAAATGAGATTTTAGTGAGGGTTCTGACAAGCGGTGTTTGTCATACGGAATTGGATGAAATTGAAGGTAGAACTCCTCCACCGAAGTTACCTGTCGTCTTGGGTCATCAGGTAGTTGGCCGAGTCGAAAAAACTGGCAGTAAAGCCAATATTTTCAAAGCTGGAGACAGAGTGGGGGTTGCCTGGATCTATTCTGCGTGTGGTAAGTGCGAATTCTGCTTGAATGGCAATGAAAATCTATGTCCGGATTTCAAAGCTACGGGAAGGGACGCCAATGGCGGCTATGCGGAGTATATGGCCGCACCGGAAGGTTTCGCCTACCCTATTCCAGAAGTGTTTTCCGATTCCGAAGCGGCACCATTGTTATGTGCTGGTGCCATAGGCTATCGATCTCTAAGATTGGCAGCTCTCAAAGATGGGCAAAAACTCGGCTTGACTGGATTCGGTGCATCGGCTCATCTCGTACTCAAAATGGTAAGGCATCGATATCCGAATGTGACAGTATACGTTTTTGCAAGGAGCGAAAAGGAAAGGGAATTTTCGAAGGAACTTGGGGCTTCCTGGGCGGGTGATACATCGGATAAGCCGCCCGACAAGCTGGATTGCATCATTGACACCACACCTGTATGGAAGCCAATTGTGAACGCTTTAAATAACCTAGAATCCGGCGGCAGATTGATCATTAATGCAATCCGAAAAGAAGAGATAGACAAGGATTATCTATTACACTTGGATTATGCCACTCATTTGTGGATGGAAAAGGAGATTAAGAGCGTAGCCAATGTCAGCAGAAAAGATGTGAGCGAATTTCTGTCCTTGGCCGCCGACATGCGTATCAAACCCGAGGTACAGGAGTACGAATTGAAAGAAGCGAACCGGGCGTTGATCGAGCTCCAAGAGAGGAAGATTCGAGGGGCAAAGGTCTTGAAGATCGGTTGAGCCATGCTTGAGTCCATGGTTAATAAATCAGTGCTGGCACTAACTCAATTCTGAGCTGAACGGATGTAAGATGGAGTCAGAAATTAAAGTTCGCGAAGCGAGTGCCCAGGATGTCGACATCCTTGCTGAACTCTGGCGAGAGTTCATGGATTTCCACAGGGGGCTCGATAATTTTTTCACACGATCTAAGGATGGGCATGAGCGCTTTGCGGATTTCGTTCGGACAAATATTGACAGCTCCAATTGGCTGATCTTGGTTGCAGTGGATGGGGGCAAGCCGATAGGGTACTGTATGGCAACCATAATGGATTACCCGCCGGTATTGGAAATTGAACAATTTGGATTCATTCAGGATATTGCTGTGGCCGAGAGTCACCGCGGGAAGGGCGTGGGGACATTACTTTTCAAGAGAGTGGAGTCGTGGCTAAAGGAACGAGGCATCGGGCGAATTGAACTGCAGGTAGCTTCCACCAATGAAGCATCTCAGGCTTTTTGGAAGCAACTTGGATTCGGGGATTTCTTGAATCGGTTGGCGAAGAATCTGTAAACACAACCACCTGGTTGTCGAGTTGTGCTAAATCGTGAACTAGTTCTGTAGCTTTCTTTCAGTAAGGTTAGCCAAAAGGGGATAGCGATGACCGGATTGCTGAAGAATGTTGAGATCGTTGAAGCAACGATGCATGATCTGACAGCCGTCCAACCATTAATCATGGAATTGTTGGATGCGGTGGAACAGGTAGAAAGTGTGAGCATGGAATGTGCCGCGGAAAATTTTTGCCAGATCATCAACGATCCAATGCACCATGTCATGGTCGCGAGAGTCGGTACTTCTGTAGCCGGGCTTGTCAATGTTGCGATTAGAAGAACGATTGTTCACCGCAAGCTGTCAGGCTTGATCGACGAACTCGTCGTTTCAAAGGAGTATAGTGGCAGAGGAATAGGCCGCCGGTTGCTGCTTGAGGCAGTGAATAAATGCCGCGAGATTGGGTGCTGTGAAGTCGAAGTCAGTACGGAAAGACGAAATACCAGAGCCAGAGAATTCTACAGGAATTGTGGATTTGGAGAGGATGCTGTCTTGTTCGAAATGCACTTCGAAGACGAAGATCGGGGCTATATGCGGCGTTGAGGCCGAGACAAGGAATGTTTGTCTCTTTTGCAGGTGACAAGGTGACATAGAAATCACAGCATATAATGACTGCGCTAACAATGTGATGCACGCGTGATGTTTTCGGATTTCTGAGTGATAGTTGGTGTTCAACAGAAATGATCGACATGCCAAAACACATTGGAATAATCGCCTGTAGCGCGGAGGGAGCCGCTCTCTGTTACCGCACCATTTGCACCGAAGCGCCTGACCTGATGGGTGAACACATGCATCCCGAGATCACGATGCACACTCATCCACTTGGTGATTACATGACGCATATTCGAGCAGGGAACTGGAGGGCGGTCGCAGATATCATGCTGTCCTCGGCAAACAAACTCGCAAAGGCGGGAGCTGATTTCGCCATTTCACCCGACAACACAATTCACCAGGCATTTGGTTTCGTCTCCCGGGAATCACCGATTCCGTGGTTGCATATTGCCAAAGCCGTCGCACGAGAAGCGGCGAGCCAGAGCTTTAGAAGCTTGGGTTTGATGGGGACAAAATATCTCATGGTTAGCCCCGTATATACAGAAGTGCTGGAGGAGTTTGGAATATCATGTATGATCCCGGATGAGAATAATCGAGAGAAAATCGACGAAATCATTTTCAAGGAGCTCGTGAAAGGCATTTTTCTCGAACCCTCGAGATTATACTTCAACGAGGTCATCCGGGCACTAAAAGATCGGGGCTGTGATGCGGTAGTGCTGGGGTGTACTGAAATTCCTTTAATCGTTGATCCTTCTGATTGCCCCTTGTCGACGCTCGATTCTACACGACTGCTTGCACGCGCAGCCTTGAAGGAATCGATCGAAGATGATTGAATTCCGAGTAGTATACAGACTCTTGTTATTTACTGCGAATTCGCTGGATGATCGGATAAAATCTCCGCTGTTATGATATGATAAGCAGATCTCGCTTGATGCGGGGATTGATTCGCGTTAGGATATAATTCGCGGAGGGCTTGGAACATGGAAAAAACGGACAAAGCATCGGAAGACAAGCGTAATTGCCCTCACTGCAAAAGCATGGCTAGCATGTCCGATGATTTTTGTCCAAAATGCGGGTATCCATTCAAAGAGGAGATATTCTGCACAAATCATCCAAAAGATGCGGCAGAAGGTGCCTGCATTATTTGCTGCTCGGGGTATTGCAGCATCTGCGGTGGTTGGACGAGCGGATTGTTCCTGTGTGCCGCTCATAGCGACTATGAAATATATCAGGGAATGGCGCGCGTATATGGAATAAGCGATGCAGCCCAGGCACAGCATGCAGCGAATTGTCTCGAACAGGCGCACCTACATCCGTTCTTGTATTCGAGGAAAGCCACTCAAATATCTTTGGGTGGACCGGAGTACACGTTATTTCGTTCGTCAGGTGAGTATGATGGGCACATCATCAATGAAATAAAGGCTATGGTTCCGGTGCAGGAAGTCATTCGTGCGGAGAAAATCCTGAGGGATCTGGATCTCTCGGGATGAATGACTATGATGAATTATAAATATGCCGCAGCGTTAGTGATTCTTTTGTTATGCAATTCTGGAGCTATGAGTATGGAAGAAGCCAGATCTGATAGCGCTGTTCTATTGCCCGCTGATGTTGATGGTTGGCATCTCTCCAAAAAAGAACAAGCCTATGATCGTGAGACTTTATATGAATACATTGATGGCGGTGCGGAGCTTTATCTGTCCTACCAGTTTAAAAGCGTCATTACCCGGACATATTCGAGACAGGGGCAGCCGGATATCGTACTGGATCTCTTCGATATGGGCACTTCCGAGGATGCGTTCGGTGTGTTTTCGCACTCGCGGGAAACTGTGGATAGTACCTTTGGCCAAGGCTCGCAGTATACGGAAGGGCTTTTGCTCTTCTGGAAAAACAACTATTACGTCTCTGTTCTTGCCAGTCCTGAAACGGCTCAATCCAAGAAAGCGGTGTTCGAACTTGCCAAGCGCATCGATGAATCAATTCCGCATGAAGGGCCTCTACCTGGGATCGTGGCACTCCTTCCAAAGCAAGATCTTGCAGAAGAAAGTATCCGGTATTTCCGTCATTATGTTTGGCTGAACTCGCACTATTATATTGCCGATGAGAATATACTTCACATCGATAAAGACACTCAAGCCGTTCTAGCTAAATACGGCAAAAAAGGAAAGCGACATATATTGCTCCTCGTTCAATATGCGAATATAGAAAATGCAAAGCTGGGATTTAAGGATTTTGCGAAGCATTACTTGCCGGAACTTACTGAGGACGCTGTTGTTCGAATAGAAGATGGAACGTGGATCGGATGTCAGTTGAACAAGAGGCTACTTATAGTTGTTTTCAACGCTCCAACAAGAGACGAAGCATTGAAACTCATGGATGCGGTATCGAGAGGTGATTGAGCAGGAAGGACGAACAGCATGAAACCGAAGGTTCTCACAAGAAGGGAATTTCTGAAAAGCAGCACATCGGCGGCCATAGCAGGCGCCCTCTTCCTAGGTTCTCCCGAGGAGCTTTTTGCTCAATCAGAAAAGAAGGCGCGAGTGGTGCTGATCAGGAACAAGGATGTTCTGGACGATCTCAATAATCAAAGAGACGAAGTTCTCCAGGAGATGTTGGATGAAGCGGTAATGGCACTCCTCGGCGAAAACGACCCTATCAAAGCCTGGAAGCGGATCATCGCTCCCGATGACAAGGTGGGGATCAAGACCAACGTTTGGTCTTACCTGGCGACTCCAAGAGGATTGGAAAAAGCTATCAAAAGAAGGGTGATGGATGCGGGCGTTTCTGAAGGGCATATCGGAATCAAGGATCGCGGCGTGTTGGGGGATTCCAGATTTCGCAATGCGACGGCACTCATCAACACGAGACCTCTTCGGACTCACCATTGGTCAGGTGTAGGGAGTCTTATCAAAAACTATATTATGTTTGTCAGAAGTCCAAGTGACTACCATGACGACTCATGTGCGGATCTGGCGAAGATATGGAAACTCCCGATCGTAAGCGGAAAAACCCGTCTCAATATCTTGGTGCTCTTGACTCCTTTGTTCCATGGCTTAGGCCCCCATCATTACAGTCCGAAATATGTATGGACCTACAAGGGTTTATTGGTAGGATCAGATCCAGTGGCAGTCGACTCTACCGGAGTCCGTATTCTTCTTGCCAAACGCAGGCAATTTTTCGGCGAGGAACGCCCGCTGAGCCCTCCACCCAAGCACGTTTTTCTTGCCGACACGCGCCATCATCTGGGTACAGCGGACCCCGAGAAAATCGATCTAATTAGAATCGGTTGGAAAAATGACATATTGATCTAATCGAAGCAAGCTGAGTAAACCAAATGAGACCTGGAATTCGTTACTTGGACCGACTGCTGGCGCTTGGGGCAGCCGTTCTGGGCGTTGTAAGCGTTTTCCTGAGGGATGCAGACAAATCTCCTCTCTATTTCTTGCTGGCTTATATTTTATGGAGGCTGGGCTCGGCTAGATGAAGACAACGCTCGAGCGAAGGAGCATCTATGGCGTGTTACTCTGAAGACGCTCTAAAAAAATGGCAGGCATGTTAGACGTTGAACGCGACGGGGCCGTAATTCAATTTCCTGCCGGGAAGCAGAGGGAGAAAATGCCAATTAAATCAACCATTCTAAAACTCTTCCTTATCTTTATTATCAGCGCGCTTGTTTTTCCTCCCGAGGCAATGGCATGGGACGGCCAGAGAAAGGGTTTCATTCTCGGAATGAGTATCGGGACAGGCATGACTCATGTGCGTACAAATTTAGGCCATACTTCCAGGAACGTAACACGGGGCGCGCTCGCGCTCAATTGTAGAATTGGGTATTCAACGGATAACAGAACTCAGATTTATTACTTCCAGAAGATGTCCATATTCAGGCTTCCCGAGCTGGGGCAGGCTTATGAAGACTGGTTTGACACAGCGGGAGAGGAATCGTTCAAGGGTATCCTGTATATGGTTATTACCCCTCTTGCGTTGCCATTTATTCCAATAAAGGCGAGTCATTCGATGATCGGCCTGGCTTTGAATTATCATTTAGAGGAGAAAGCGCCCTCATTCTTCTTGGGAGGAGGCCTTGGTCTAACTCTTATTGCTGATCCCATTGAAGAAGATTTGCTATCGGATGATGCCAATGTGGTGGGGGGATTCGGGTTCATAGCGAATGCCGGGTATGAATTCAGCCCGCACTACAGTGTGGAGTTTCAGTTTATCTTCGGAACCGGCAGCGAAGGCGGTTTCGCGGGAGGTGGAAGCAGGAACGCATACACGCTATTGGTTACGTTGAATGCGCTGGGCTATTGATTTTTTCAGTGGAAAGGAGTGTGAAATGGCGGACAGCGTTTACAAGGTGATCGAGCTGGTAGGCACCAGCAAGGAATCGTGGGAGAAGGCGGCCGCCGCGGCCGTCGAGCTGGCCTCGGCGAGCTTGCGGGATCTTCGTGTAGCGGAGATAAGCGAGCTGGATATATCGCTCAAAGATGGCAAAATTGATTCCTACCGCGCGAAGATAAGAGTCTCCTTCAAATACGAAGGCGGTTCCTAGGTAGAATCCATGCATGGATAATTGCTAAGCCCCCGGCTAGCTTCAATATATGGAGACTGCAACGTGCGATTTCGGAAGCCGGAGGAATGGGACGGATGAAGATGGACCCGCTTCGGTGGCTGAATTTTCTCGAGGAGATCGCAGATCGAGCGGACGGGATCGCTCTGCAATTTTTTCGATCGCATGAGCTTCGAGTTGAAGATAAGACGGACATGACCCCTGTGACGGATGCTGACCGTGCGATCGAAGACATGGCCCGCGGCTTCACCAGGGAAAAGCACGCGGGCCTCGGCATTTGTGGCGAGGAGCAGGGGGAAACGCCAGCGTCGAGTGATTCGCGTTTGATAATCGATCCCATTGACGGAACGCGAAACTTCGTTCGCGGGATTCCGATTTTTGCCACCCTGCTCGCCATTGTACAGCGCGACGAGGTAATTGCAGGTCTAATTTCAGCTCCCGCTCTTGGAATGCGGTGGAGGGCGGCGAGAGGGTACGGGGCGTACTGCAAACAGCGCCGTATCAAGGTTGCAGGCATTCAAAATCTCAGTCACGCTCAGCTTTTCCACGGCGAACTGGGCGGGACCGCAGAAATCCGCCCTCCGGAAGGATTCCAGGCTCTAATGAATATGGCAAAAAGAACCCGCGGATTCGGTGACTTCTACCAACACGCATTGGTGGCTGAAGGCGCGGGAGAACTCGCAATCGATCCAGTGGTAAGACCTTGGGATATCGCCGCAGTGCAGGTAATTGTTGAGGAAGCTGGGGGAAAGGCTACCACCCTAACGGGTGAGCGCACGATCTATGGAGGCAGTCTGGTTACGTCGAATGGCCATGTGCATGAAGAATCGCTCAGGATCGTGAATCGCGGCATATAAGCTCTCCGGGGGCTTCAAAAAAAGGAATCGCTGTGGCCTTGACGGACTTATCGTGCTGCCTCTCAACATGAAAATCCCAAGATCAGAACACTGCCATATTTGCCATCGAGCGTCATCGACTACTTCGGGCGCGTTGGGAGTGTGTGCTGGCTGCGTGCGTACGAGATTTTCCGAAGCGCGCGCGATGTTAGAAGCAAACCACATCGATTCGCGCGCCGGCTTCGGATTGCCCGGAAGACCGCCGCGCGATCCCGACGGCATCAAGTGCATGCTGTGCAGCAACGAGTGTGTGATTGGAGAGGGCAGTTATGGCTTCTGTGGGCTTCGTGAAACCCGCAACGGCAAATTAACCCATCTTGCCGGCACACCCGAACGTGGTCTTCTGTCGTGGTACCGTGATACTCTTCCGACGAACTGTGTGGGGGAGTGGATGTGCGAGGGATTCAGGCATCCTGGCCGCCACAACCTTGCCGTGTTTTACGAAAGCTGCACCGCAAATTGTCTCTTTTGCCAGAACTGGCATTTTCGAAGAAGCTCCCCGTATAAACGCAAAACGATCGGCGCGGGTGAGCTCGCATCGAAGGCGAATCCTCAAACATTTTGCGTCTGCTTCTTTGGGGGGGATCCCTCCTCGCAGATGGCTCATGCACTTGCCGCGTCCAAGCGCCTCGCTCAACGAGGCGTGCGAATCTGCTGGGAGACGAACGGGATGATGCATCCAAAACTGCTCGATGCCGCAATGAAATATTCGTTCAAAACCGGTGGGTGCGTCAAATTCGATCTGAAGGCATTCGATGAAGAGATGCATCTTGCTCTGACGAGCGTTTCCAACCGGCGCGCCAAAGACAACTTTATGCGAGCCGCAAAGCGGTATACAGAGCGCCCGCATTTGCCTCTTGTTGTTGCCAGCACGCTGCTCGTTCCAGGGTATGTAGATGCAGATCAAGTAGAGAAGATCGCGGGTTTTATTGCTTCGGTCAACAATAAGATTCCATATTCGCTGCTTGCATTTCATCCCGATTTCTATATGTGCGATTTACCCCGCACGTCGCTGCGCCATGCAGAAGATGCGGAAGCGTCCGCACGTCGGGCCGGATTGGTCAATGTGCGGATTGGAAATCGGCATCTGTTGAACTTCACCAGCGGGTGAAATCACCGAAATGAAATACAATGGAATTTTAAGTCGATTGGATATATTATTGCCTATGGAGACAGGATGCGCCACCGATCTTCGGCGGCGTCGCGTAAGAGCGATTGGAGCAGACGATGTTCCGTCGCATCTCAATCGCCCTTTAACGATGTGGACCCCTCAAGTCGATCAATCGCATCTTTTCACCGGGGAGGTTTGAATGGTGCGTATACATTTATTCAATATGGTGGTCCCATTGGCCCTCCTTCTTGCTGCCGCAGGATGCACCAGAACAACGGGTAAACTCACCAGTGTCATATCAGGGGATGTGGAACGGATACCATCGAGGCTCGCTTTCTATCCTCTGTTATCCACATCTATAGGCGGCTATAAGGCCGGGTGGCCTTCTGCGAGAGCAACACTGAAGGTTCAGCGCTGGGAGGACAACGTGGTTATCGTTCCTCCCACGGAAACCGAAATGATGGTCACGCGTGAGAGCGAAACTCTAACTGGCCTGATTTCGATGGAGCTCTCTTCCATAGGTTTTTCTTTGCAGGAGCTGCCCGTCAGGATTCTGCCGGAAGACGAGGAATCGAAAAAGCCAGGCGAACTCAAGAGCGCGTTTGCCATCAGCTTGAATATGCTCGAGCAATTGCGCGAACAGTATGATCTCGAAGCGATTATCATCGGAAACGCCTTTTTCGTGATGGAGGTATATCGGGCTGCGCCTCCTTATGTCACGGCGGTGTCCGCCTACCTGAAAGTCATTGACATTGAATCGCTGGAGATCTTGGGCCAGGTAAATTATTTTAGCGAGTATAGCGGGAAGGAACTGGACGACCTGGCTGAGGATATTGCTGCTGTCATGGCAGAAATGGCGGGCATCAAACTGGAGGAATAATTAGATATCCGTAATATATACGATTATTATTCGGCATAAGATATATATTCGCTTATAGAAGCATTATCTAGACAATTCCTATCCCGGATTTCTTATCTACTCAGATTTAGAAATCTTGTTATTGGAGTAAGAACTCCTATATTATCAATATTTATGCCGAATCTAGGGAGTACTTGTGAAGCAGTTGAGCCAAATTCTTAGTTATATTCTACCGGTATTCTATCTTTGTGCCGTTTATATATATTACAACATTTTTTTCGGGAAAAAGAAAGAGCTGGAGAACAAGACGTTTCCTATTTTGATTGCTCTCCTGATCTCTCATGCGGCAGAGATTGCGATTCGCCTCTCTTCCTTGCGAGCGATGCCGTTTTCAACAGCATTCGATGCGCTCTCTTTTTTGGCATTCTCCATTTTGTTCATTTACCTTCTCATCGAGTCGGGGATAAAAAATAAGGCCTCGGGATTGTTCATTCTTTCATTTGCCTTTTTGCTTCAGCTCATCTCTTCGTTCAACCACACTTGGGAGCGCGAGACCAACGAGCTGCTGAGCAGCCCGACATTTGCCATACATGCCTCGCTAACGGTCATGGGATACACAGCGTTATCCTTATCCGCGATTTATGCCTTAATGTACATCATCCATCATCAGAACATGAAAAAGCGGCGGTTCGGGGCCATTTATCACCAAATGCCACCTTTGGACTATCTCGAGTCGATGAGTATCCGGTCTGTGGCTATCGGAGTTATCTTGCTGGGAGTCGGCATATTTATGGGACATGTTCAGGCAAGTAGAGTTCTTGGATCATTCTGGTTCGCTGATCCCAAAGTGATCATTTCGGATATTATCTGGCTCTCATACTTTACTAGTTACGCCCTGGCGCGTGCCATGAAATGGAGAGGTCGCTGGATGGCTTATCTTTCGCTATCCGGTTTTTTGATTTTAATGACCAGTGGAGTCATAGTCTTTACTTTGACTGAAACATTTCACAAGTTCTACTAATGAGCGAGTTGAACCTGGATCACTCCGTACCAATCGCTCTGATTGGGATTTCGCACAAAACCGCGCCAATAGAGATCAGAGAAAAGGTGGCGCTGGACGCGAAAGAGCAGGAATCCGTCCTACGCTCTCTGTCGAAAGCATTCGAAATCGACGGTTGCCTAGTTGTTTCCACATGCAACCGCACTGAGGTTTATATAAGCGCGGAAGAGTACGAAACAGTTATTCCAGAAATCCAGCGGTGGTTGGATGGTTATAAGAAGAGCGGTTATTTCACCAACGAGCAGTACGCTTATGTTTTAACTGGTTTGGATGCAGTTCGCCACCTTTTCAGCGTTATATCCAGCTTGGATGCGCAGGTCGTCGGAGAGCCGCAAATTACGGGGCAGGTCAAGGATGCTTATAACCTGGCAAAGGAACTGAAAACAACGGATTCACTGCTGAACAAAATTATCAGCTTTGGTCTCCAAGCGCAAAAAAAAATACGAAGGAACACCTTCCTGGCTGACGGTGCTGTTTCCATCAGCTTTGCAGGGGTTGAACTTGCCAGAAAGATTTTCAACACATTCGACGACAGACATCTTCTCCTAATAGGCGCAGGTGAGACAGCGGAGCTTGCCGCCCAGCACTTTTTGGAGAAAGGTGCGGGAAGCATCGCTGTAGTGAATCGGACTCTCGAAAAAGCGAGGGAGCTGGCTGGTCGATTCAATGGGAAGGCTTACGGATTCGATGAGCTCTCATCCGCTTTCAATGGCGTGGATATTGTGATTTCCGCAACTTCGAGTTCGGACCATGTATTGAGTGCGGAATTCATGAGTGAGATCAGCAAAGCGCGCCGGTACGCTCCGATGTTCTTGATCGATCTGGCAATTCCGAGAGACATCGATCCCGACGTAGACAAGATTGATGGCATATATTTGTACAATCTCGACGATTTGCAAGCAATCGTACAAATCAATTTGGACAAAAGAAAGCAGGAGATGCCAAAGTCGTTCAAAATCCTCGATCGATATGTCGTTGAGTTCGAAAAGTGGATCGCGACGCATTCCACATCTTCGACCATCAACCGCCTGAGAAGATATTTCGACCATATTCGGCGCAGTGAGATGAATCGATTGAGAAAGCGATTGCCCAAAGATAACATGGATGAAATCGACTACCTCACGCAGAGCATAATGAACAAATTGATGCATCAGCATATAAAAACGTTGAAAAAAACCGCCACGGATCCAGAACGCCATCAACAAAATGTCGAATTGATGCGCGATCTATACGAACTTGATCAGGAATGATCGATCGGGGAGCCATGGAGCGAATTCGGATTGGAACGCGCGGCAGCCAACTTGCACTTTGGCAGGCCGGATTTGTAGAAGCCGAATTGAAACGGAATTTTCCGGATATCAGCTTCGAACAAGTAATCGTAAAAACAGAAGGCGACCGCGATCAAAGCTCTTCTCTGGCGAGCATTGGCGGTCTGGGTGTGTTCACCAAGGCTATCGAGGTAGCGTTGCTCGACCGGACAGTGGACATTGCCGTGCACAGTCTGAAAGATCTGCCCTCGAAGATGACTGAAGGGCTGGCGCTCGGATCCGTGCCGCCCAGGGGGCCCGTGGAAGATGTGTTGGTAACAGAGGATGGGAGGTCGTTGCTGGAGCTTTGTCACGGAGCGGCGGTGGCGACGGGCAGCATTCGGAGGCGTTCTCAATTACTGGCTCGTCGTCCCGATCTCGAAATAAAGGACCTGCGCGGCAACATCGATACGCGGCTTCGCAAGCTCCGCAATGAGAATTTGGATGCGATCGTAATAGCCAAAGCGGCGCTGGTGCGTCTCGGATTGGATCAGGTTTCCTATTATACGTTTAGCACGGAGGAGATGATACCCGGCGTTGGACAGGGAGCGATAGGCGTTCAAATCAGGGAGGGCGATGAACAAACGAAAGAGATCGTCGAACGTCTGGATCACGCAGCGACCCATAGAGCCGTGCTTGCAGAACGCGCATTCTTGCATCGGCTGGACAGCGGGTGTCAATTCCCGGTCGGTGCTCGTGCAAAGGTGGAAAGTCATTCGATTGTCATCATCGGTTTTGTGGGCAGCGAAGATGGTCGAACTTCGTTTATCGAGCGTCATCAAGGAGATGAGGATGCCGTCGAAAGGACCGGAATAGAGCTGGCCGAGAAGTTCATCGCTTGTGGCGCTCTCGAGCTCCTTGGACAGTATCGGAAAGAGTAACCGAAATGAGAAACCGCAGGATTGTCATTACCAGGGATAAAAGCCAGGCAGAGAGTTTGGCTCGGAGAATCAAAGAGCTGGGAGGCAAAGCTATCTTTTTCCCAACGATCGAGATTCGCGAACCGGATGACTGGCAGGCCTGCGATGCGGCGTTATCGGGCTTGCGTTCATATGATTGGGTCGTTTTTACGAGTGTGAACGGAGTGAATTACTTTTTCGATCGATTGAACGAGCTCAACCTGTCCGGCGAATCCTTCAAAGTAGCAGCCGTCGGAAAGAGAACCGCCGAAGCGCTCGAGAAGCGCGGCAGAAAAGCGGACCTGGTGCCCGATGAACACACAGCTAGTGGATTGCTGAACGCGTTCTCTGCTCTTGAGCTGAGGGGTGCGCGGTTCTTGCTGCCCACCTCGAACATCGCCTACAGGAGATTGCCCGAGGGCCTGATCGAACTCGGCGCCCGTGTGGACAAATTGGTGGTCTACCATACTGTAGCGAACCGCTCGGTGGACGCGGAGAGTATGCGTATGCAAATAAAAAACGATGAGATCGATTGTTTGACGTTTTTCAGCCCGTCGGCGTTCAATTATTTTATCGAAATAGTTGGCGAGCCGATCGTGGAAGACATCAAGAAAAGCGCCGTCACTATCGCTGCTATCGGACCGACGACATCAAAAGCGATTGCGAAGCTGAATCTTAACGTGGATGTCGTACCTGATAGAAGCCTTGTAGAGGATTTCGTTGAGGCGCTGGCTGCGTTTTACTCGAATAGAAATTGATGGAGGAACCGAGCCGCCATGACGGATCAAAATCAATTATATATCGATGCGATCTACAAGAGGCCTGTGCGGCGAACTCCTATTTGGATCATGCGTCAGGCCGGGCGGTATTTGCCCGAGTACCGGAGCGTGCGTGAAAAATATGACTTCATCACCGTTTGTAAAACGCCGGAACTGGCCATGGAAGTCACCTTGCAGCCCATACGCCGTTTTGAATTCGATGCGGCCATTCTCTTTTCGGATATTCTGGTGATTCCCGAGGCGATGGGACAGCAACTGGAATTCATGGAAGATCACGGCCCGAAACTGTCGCCGCAAATTCTCGAAGACAAAGATTTTGAGATCCTCAGCACGGAGAGCCTCGAGCAAAAGCTCGAGTATGTTGGCGAAGCAGTCAAGTTAATCAGCGCCGAGCTGTCGGGAACGGTACCGCTCATTGGATTCAGCGGATCACCCTTTACCCTGGCTACCTACATGGTCGAGGGGAAGCCGACGCGTAATTTCAAACATATCAAAACGCTGCTGTATAGCGAGCCCGATCGGCTCACACGCCTGTTGAATATGCTGACAGAAGCCGTCATCCGCTACCTCACGATGCAGGTGAATGCGGGTGCGCAGGCGCTCCAGATCTTCGATACGTGGGGAGGGATTTTACCCGTTCATCTCTTCAGTCAATTCTCCGCAAGTTACATGAGAAAAATCGTCGCAGCGCTGAAACCGCTCGGAGTGCCGATTACGTTGTTCAGCAAGGGCGGCATCGAATTCATCAAAGTGTTGGCCGATAGTGGGGCGGACGTACTGGGAGTGGATTGGATGACGGATATCGCGGAAGCAAAAGCTCTTGCCGGCAAGGTTGCTGCTCTTCAGGGCAATTTGGATCCAACCGTGCTTTACGGCGGCGGGGGGGTCATTCAGCGGGAAGTAAGTAACATTTTGCAAGTGTTCAAAGGTGAGAGCGGTCATGTGTTCAATCTTGGACACGGCATCCTGCCGGATGTGCCTGTGGAAAACGTCCAATTTCTCGTAGACGAAGTCCGCTCTCAAAGCGAGAGATTACATTCGAGCAGCGACATTACATAATCGCTCATTCATGAAAAGGCAATGGAATGGGAAGAAATAAATTGATCGTAAATATAGATCTGTTGAAGAAGTACAGCCGCTCTGGGCCGCGCTATACCAGCTATCCAACCGCGCCTTACTTCCACGAAGGGATTGGTCCGCAACAATATGTGGATCACATCAAGGATAACGACCGCCTGAAGAGTGATCAGGACATCTCGCTTTATTTCCATCTCCCTTTCTGCGATACGCTTTGTTATTTCTGCGGCTGCAACATGCTGGTTACCCATCACAGGGAACGCATCGAGGAATATGTCGAGTATTTGATAAAAGAAATCGAACTCATTAGGCCTCTCATCAGCCAGGGCCGCAAGGTTGCTCAGCTCCATTGGGGCGGGGGAACGCCCAGCTATCTTCCTCCCGATCAAATACGGCGACTGGGAAATGCCGTCCGCAACCGGTTCGATTTTACGGATGGAGCCGAGGTTGGCGTGGAGATCGATCCGCGTGGGCTGACGAGAGATCATATGGCAGCGTTGAGCGAAGTCGGTTTTAACCGCTGCAGCATGGGCATTCAGGATTTCGATCCAAAAGTTCAGGAATCGGTCAACCGCGTTCAACCAGAAGACATTACCAAGCAAACGATCGATTGGGCCCGAGAGCTCGGTTTTCAAAGTGTAAACGTAGACCTGATGTACGGATTGCCGTTCCAATCGGTCGAAAAATTCTCTGTGACTCTGGACAAGATTATCCGGTTCGATCCGGATCGGCTGGCCGTGTTCAATTACGCCCACCTCCCGAAGATGATCAAGCACCAGAAGCTGATCAGAGATGAGACATTGCCTTCACCAGAAGTGAAACTGCAGCTGCTCAAGCTGAGCATAGAGAGATTGACGGATAACGGATACGTCTATATTGGTATGGACCATTTCGCCAAACCAGATGATGAGTTGACCGTTGCGATGAGGGAAGGTACCTTGTACCGCAATTTCCAGGGATATTCGACGAATGCAGGATTGGATCTGTTCGCCTTGGGAATGTCCAGCATCAGTCTTCTTCCGAAGCTGTACGTCCAGAATTACAAGAAACTCAAAGAATATTACCAGAAGCTGGATGAAGGACAGCTACCCATCATGCGGGGCTATGAGCTGTCGGGGGATGACCGGCTGCGGCGAGAGGTCATCATGGAATTGATGTGCAATTTCAGGCTCGTGAAGGCGCGCATAGAGAAAAAATATAATATAGACTTCGATTCCTATTTCGAAAATGCACTCGAGAGTCTCAAGCCCTTTCGAAATGATGATCTTGTCATTCTCGAAAATGGCACCATTCTCGTAACCGATCAAGGTCGCCTGCTGATTCGAAACATTGCCATGAACTTCGATGCGTACCTGGAGGATGAAGCGAGCGAGGGCCCTCAGTATTCTAAAACCGTTTGAAGTGACTGCATAATAAATAACAGATTGGCTTTGGTAACAAATGGCGACAGCATTGATGATTTCCAACATAGGTGGCCCCGACTCACTGGACGCCGTTAGACCTTATCTCTCCAATTTTTTCAGAGATCCGGATATCATTGATATTCCCATGCCGAGCATCATTCGCGAGCGGTTCGCACGCTGGCTGGCGAAGAAGCGCGAGCCGGAGAGCAAGGCGATCTATGAGAAAATCGGAGGAAAAACGCCTTTAACGGCAATTACTCAAAAGCAGGCGGCACTTCTGGAAGAAAGCCTGAATGCAACGGGTGTGGATGAGTTCAGGGTTTTTCCGGCGATGCGCTACTGGCATCCATTGATCGACGATGTATGGCGTGAGATCGTCGCCAATGGCTTTAAAAGGCTGGTCGTCGTCACTCTGTTTCCATTTTATTCCAAATCAACAACCGGATCGCTCGTCAAACACATCGAATATCTCAATCGAAGCAAGGATTTTGACGGGGAAAACCTGATTATCATCGACCGTTATGGGGATCACCCGGCCTTCGTAAAAGCCATGGTCGAACAGATAAAACGAGCTCTGCGTGAAGACACTGTATCAAACGAGGAACCTGTCGAACTCCTTCTGAGCGCTCACAGCATTCCGCTCCGGTTGATCAAAAAAGGGGATCCCTATAGGGATGAGGTCGAAAGATCCGTGGAAGCGATCAAAAGCCTGTTGCCCAATAGCGTGGGATTGCATCTGTCGTATCAAAGCAAATTGGGACCTGTGAAATGGCTGGAACCGGCTACGTCAGCTAAGATCGACGAACTAGCGGAAAAAGGCGTCAAGCATCTGCTCGTCTACCCGCTAGGCTTCGTGGCGGACAATTCGGAGACGGTTTATGAAATCGGAATGTTCTTCAAAGATCGAGCACTGAACAAAGGGATCAAAACCTTTCGGCGTATCGGCGCGCTCAATACGGATGCGCTGTTCATCGATGCATTGAAGCAGATTGTTATCGAAAAATGGTCGAATTGAGCTGCATCTCATGAACATGCGGAAATCTTCGAATGTGAATACAAATGATCATACATGGATCGGACTCTGCGCCGAAAAAAATTCATAAGGTGGCAACGCATGGCAAATGGCAAACGCATAGCCGTCATCGGTGCAGGAATTTCAGGATTGAGCACCGCCTATTGGCTCGTTAAGAGCGGCTTCGATGTTTCGGTATTCGAGAGGGCGTCCCGTGTGGGTGGCACCATCATTACCGAGAGGCAGAACGGCTTCTTGATCGACCTGGGGCCCAACAGCGCGCTCGAGACATCAAACGTTCTGAGAGATCTGATCCGAGAGCTGGGCATCGAAGGAGATAAGGTCTATGGAAACGCGATATCGAATAACCGATATATCGTCAAGGGTGGGCAGCTATGCGCGCTTCCCATGTCGCCCATAAAATTCCTCAAATCCGGGCTGTTCTCCACTCGAGCCAAGCTCCGGCTGTTGAGAGAACCGTTCATCAAACCGACCAATCAAAGAGACCTCTCACTGGCTGATTTTGTCCGCCGTCGTTTGGGCGATGAGTTTCTCGATTATGCCATAAATCCCTTTGTTGCAGGTGTTTACGCTGGCGATCCGGAATCTCTCAGCGCGCCGGCGGCGTTCCCGAAGCTGTACGCCCTCGAACAGAAGCACGGAAGCCTGATCAAGGGAGCCATCAAAGGCGCCCGCGAGCGCAAGAAAAGAGGAGAGGTGAGCAAAGATCGGGCGAGGCTGTTTTCGTTCAAGAGTGGAATGGATGCGTTCACGAACGCTCTGGCCGAGCGCTTGGGAGATAGGGTGTTTTTGAATGCCGAGGTGAAGCAGATACGCGAAGAGGGATTATTCTCGGTCGAGCTGGACATCGACGGAAAAGCTGAGCAGAGGCAGTTCGAAGCAGTAGTCCTCTCCGTCCCGACGGATGCTATGTCCAGCATTCTCAAAGATCTGGCTCCTGAAGAAGCCCGGCGGATCAGCGAAATCAACTATCCCCCCGTCGCCGTGGTTTTTATGGCGTTCCGAGAGGAAGACATCGCGAGAGAGCTCGACGGCTTTGGGTTCTTGATCCCGAAAGTGGAGAATCGGGAGATTCTGGGCAGTATTTGGAGTTCATCCATCTTTCCCGACCGGGCACCCGAAGGATTCGCGGCCTTTACGACCTTTGTCGGGGGCGCAAGGCAACCCCAAAATGCTGAACTCGATGACGAACGTTTGGGGGAAATCGTATATAATGACTTGAATGATCTGGTTGGTCTTCGCGGCCAGCCCATATTCGTTCGAATCAAGCGTTGGCCGAGGGCGATCCCGCAATACACGATGGGATATCTGGAGTATCAGGCCATGTTCGATAACCTCGAAAATGAATTTCACGGTTTGTTTTTCGCCGGTAATTTCCGGCGCGGCATAGGCATTGGCGACAGCGTACTGTGCGCCCACGAGACCGTTCAGAAGATTACCGAGAGAATGGGTGACGGCACCCGAGACACACAGCCATAATTCTTCAAAAGCGTATCATGAGGAAGGATGAAGATGTTTAATCCTTATTTTCGACCGAGAAGACTCCGCCAAAACGAAAACATCCGACGGATGGTTCGTGAAACCGCCCTATCTATAAACGATATGGTATATCCATTGTTTGTGACCGAAGGTAAAGGCGTAAAAAATCCGGTCAATTCAATGCCAGGAGTGTGTCAGCTGTCCACCGATTTGCTCGTAGATGAAGTGAGAGAAGTGAATACGCTGGGCATCCCGGCGATCATTCTGTTCGGTATTCCCGCCAAAAAAGACCCAATGGGGAGCGATGCCACCAGCGACGAGGGAATCATCCAGCGTTCGGTAAGAGCAATCAAAGATGCAGTGCCGGAAATGTACGTCATCACGGATGTGTGCTTTTGCGAGTATACCGATCACGGGCATTGTGGGGCTATCGTAAACGGAGAGCTGGACAACGACGCAACTCTTGAAATGCTCGGCAGACAGGTCGTCACACATGCGAAAGCCGGAGTCGATATGGTTGCACCATCCGGCATGATAGACGGCATGGTGGGCGCCATTCGTGACGCGCTCGATGAAAACAACTACGCCAACAT
This sequence comes from Candidatus Latescibacterota bacterium, assembly GCA_011772205.1. Lineage (GTDB taxonomy): Bacteria > Krumholzibacteriota > Krumholzibacteriia > WVZY01 > WVZY01 > WVZY01. Next base: position 71,387 of record WVZY01000008.1, on the reverse strand, counting down.
TCCGATCATGAGCTACGCGGCGAAGTATGCATCCGCTTTTTACGGTCCTTTCCGTGATGCGGCCGAATCGACGCCGCAGTTCGGCGACAGGCGTTCTTATCAAATGGATCCGGCGAATGCCCGCGAAGCATTGTTCGAGGTGGAGCTGGATGTGGCCGAAGGCGCCGATATCATCATGGTGAAACCCGCCATGCCCTATCTCGACATCATCGCTCGCGTCAGACAGGAGATCGATCTTCCAGTAGCAGCGTACAATGTGAGCGGCGAGTACTCGCTCGTGAAAGCAGCGGGGCAGCTCGGCTGGGTGGATGAGAAGAGAGTGGCGCTCGAGATGCTCACGTCCATCAAGCGCGCCGGAGCCGACATCATTCTGACGTATTTCGCGAAAGAAGCGGCCGGGTGGCTGAGCGAGTGAGAAAATTCCACACACGCGGTACGAGTGAAGGATCTACTCCGGAAATGACCGGGAGTGTGAAGTGAACAGGAAGCTTAGCAAGCAACATTTCGAAAAAGCGAACAAAGTCATGCCGGGCGGTGTAAATTCACCCGTTCGGGCATTTAGATCCGTCAATCTGGATCCGGTTTTTATCGCCTCGGCAAAGGGCAGCAAGATCCGGGATGTCGATGGAAACGAATATATCGATTATGTAGGCTCCTGGGGACCGCTCATCCTCGGCCATGCCCACGAGGAAGTTGTCCAAGCCTTGAAGGACACTGCTGCAAGGGGCACGAGTTTTGGTGCGCCCACGGAGATCGAAGTCCTTCTGGCCGAAAAGATTATCGAAATGGTGCCGTCGGTGGATATGGTCCGCCTCGTGAATTCCGGGACGGAAGCAACGATGAGCGCCGTCCGACTGGCCCGCGGGGTTACCGGGCGCGACAAGATCGTAAAATTCGAGGGCTGCTATCATGGCCACGGGGACAGCTTTCTGATCAAAGCGGGTTCCGGAGCACTCACGCTGGGCGAGCCCAGCAGCCCGGGTGTGCCGAAGGGTTCCGCACAGGATACATTGACGGGCGAGTTCAATAACCTGGGATCCGTTGAGAAATTGTTCGATGAGTCGGGGAAAGAGATCGCCGCGGTCATCGTAGAGCCTGTTGCCGGAAACATGGGAGTCATCCCGCCTAGACCCGGATTTCTTGAAGGATTACGGAAGCTATGCAGCCAATATGGGAGCGTGCTTATTTTCGACGAGGTGATGACCGGCTTCCGCGTGCATCCGGGAGGCGCGCAAGCGCTCTATAATATCGCGCCCGATTTGACCACGATGGGCAAGGTCATCGGGGGTGGTTTGCCGGTCGGTGCTTACGGCGGCAAGAGAGAAATAATGAAAACGGTGGCTCCTTCGGGTCCGGTGTATCAGGCCGGGACTCTCTCGGGGAATCCCCTGGCCGTAACAGCCGGTCTGAAGACGCTGGAGATTATCTCGAGGCCGGGCTTTTTCGACGAATTGAATAGAAAAGCGAATGATTTTTTTGGAAAAAGCATCGCGCTCATCGAGGAGAACGAGCTACCCCTCTCTTTGAATCATGTCAATTCCATGGGATGCCTGTTTTTCAAGCCCGGACGTATCGAAACCTATTCGGATGCTACCGAGTCGGACACCGACATGTTCTCACAGTACTTCGCGAGCTTACTAAAAGCAGGCGTGTATATCGCCCCGTCCCAGTTCGAAGCGCTGTTTATTTCGGCGGCGCACAGTGAGGAAGATCTAGCGGTTACCCTGGATAAAATGAGGGAAGTGCTGCTGTCGCTGTCAATAGCGAGTTAAACCGCGCGCTGCGAAAAACGCCCCGCGGCTATCGAGACTCCCTTGTCATCCATTTCCGACGCGTTGAAACTCTTATACTAGTATAAGAGCAACAACAGCGAGTGCGAGCATCACGGCCGCCGACTGAGTCATCCCCAAAAGCGGTATCAACAACAAGCTCCCCAGCAGCGATCCGATGCACCCACCCAACAGATCGGCAGCGTAGAGCGGTGAGACCACGATCTTCTGATCTTTGACTCCACTCAGGCTGGCGTATGCGAATATGCCGGACACGAAGAAGCCGGCCAAGAACAACAGTACCGATATGATCAATAGACCTGAAGCATAGTTGAGTTTCAGCAATCCAATAAAAATCAAATTTAGAATCCCAAAGCCTATGAACAAACCTCGCCCTAGACTTTTGGGTATAGATCCGGATGTCAGCAGGTGAGCCCTGGCGGAATCCAGAACGGCTACGGAACCCACTGCCAGTCCGGCCATGAAAACCATCAATAGAATCCCGATATTTTGAAAAAGTACGCCGCTCTTAACTTGATAGTGCAAGATTAAAATCGTTTCCAGCACCATCCCAATAAATCCCGCCAGCGCGGCGAGTGTGATCCGTTGTAAATGCATTTTACGGCGGGAGAGTAAGAACAGCGCTCCCAGACCGAGTATGAACAACAGGCTTGATACAATGTTTGCGCTCGAACGCCCGAAGAACGAGGGATCCCAGTTGATCATTTGGGGGATGAACTTGGACAGCCAGATCATGCTGGAAAACCGGTAGCACACGGGCCGTATATCCGTGTTTGCGGGGACATTTGCCGAGGCAATGCGGTTCGCAATTTCGAAGAATCTGTCGTTTGTGTACAAATAGTGGATGTATTCCGGGGTTACGAGCCTCGTTTCGATATTCTTGTCGTTGAATCTGCCGATCAATGTCTCCGGATCCCGACTGAGTGAGGCGTTCGATGCGATGATCGTGTTCGTAACACCTGGAAGAACGATTAGATCCTGAAATACGGATTTCAGCGAGCGGTGAATGCTCGTATTTCTGTAAGTAACGAGCTGAGTCCATATGTTTTCCGATGAGCGCAGTCGAAAGGCCAATACGCCTCCAGGCTTCAGTCTATCCGAGCATTGCGCGAAAAACTCGCGTGTGAAAAACCGGTTGGACTGGCCAGACGTAGGTTCTGGCATTCCAACCAGTATGAGATCGTAAAGACCTGCGCTTTTTAGGTAATTTCGAGGATCCGTAGTACGAACGGTTACATTTTTCGACCTGAGTGGCTCCTTGTAGGCCTCGGGGAGATGTTTCTCGGCCAATGCGAGCAGAACAGGATTGAGCTCCACATAAATGACGCTCTGGGGACTGTGTTTCGATAACTCCCTCAGTAAACCTTCGACACCACCGCCGAGTATAAGGACGTCCTTCAAATTGTCGTGATGCACGGCCGCGAGGTGAACGAGTTCTTCCGAGGCGGCGCTTTCCGTTTCGAAGGCAAACGCGTCGTTTTCGAACATCACGAGCTGATCTTCCCGGCTGTCGATCGTGATCCGGCTGTAAGGAGAATCGCGGGATTCAAAAAGATTGGGATGCGTCCATTGCGTCATTCGATGGTCGATCCCGGGAGACAGGAGGAGAATGACTAGGAAAATCCCGAAGGCAGCAATGAAGCCATATCTGTGCCGTCCTTGTTTCTCTCTCGCAGGCAGCAACAATATTCCAGCCGTCACGAGGCTGCAAATGATGGCGATGGTAAAGTTCTGGATGCCAAACTTGAGGAGCAGCGTCGAGGCCAGCCCTCCGACGAGCCCGCCCGCACTTTCGATCGCGTACGCGAGCGCAAGGGTTCTCTCATTAGCGATATATAATTTTGCGGCCCATTGGAACAGCAAGCCTATGAGTATCCCGATCGGGAGAAGAGCGATAGAAATAGCCGCGAGCTGCAGGCCAAATGGAAGATAAGAACCCGGTATGCCGCCGAACAACACTCTGGCGCCGCGGATAAAGGCCACATCGACGGGCAGCAACAGTGAAAAGAGAATGAATAAATAGCGGACGACGGTTGCCGGGGGCGCGTAGGCTCTTCTTCCGATCAATGCACCGGCGGCGGACCAGAGCAACCAGATCCCCATGGCCAGTATGTAGATCAATTCAATGCCGTAAAAGGCGACATTGAGTTCGCGAAGAATCACAACCTGGCCGAGGATCGAAATGAAACCGATGGTGAGAAGATATAAAGTCACCGGAGGATGATTCGAAACGTACTATTCTAGATCAGACTCGCTAAACGCCATTGCCTGGAAGGTGAAGAACCGCGCGCCCTTCTTCCAGTCGTTACGTGATAACCCAGCTTTGAGGCAGAGATGCTCGAGCATCTCCTCACGATTCCAGCCCTGCTCCACGGGAACGGAAGGGAGATAAACGGCGGAGCGGTCGCCCTTTTTTATCAAAACTCCGTCACGCCCGACCTGGATATCCTCCACGCCGCCCACTTCTTGAAACGGTGTCAGGACCGAGATTTCGATTTCGATGTCCGGTAATTCTTCCAACGTAACGGGTGAGAAGCGACGGTCATTGAAAGCGGCCTGTGTCGCACAGTAGCCGACGACCTGGCAAAGGGGCATATCCTCCGCCATGTGTCCAATGCATCCCCTCAGTCGTTCGTGCATGTTGAGCGTTACGAAGGCACCCTTTTTGTTCTCGAGGACGGGGTCGAAACCTCTGACCAGCGGAACAGTTTCCGCTGCGAGGAATTGCTCGATTGTTTTTCGTGCAAAAGAGAGCAATGACTTCTTTTGATGACGATTGAGCATGAATTCGTCTTTCGGTTCAGCAGGCCGGTGTTCCTCGGGATGCGGCTTCTCCGCAAAATCATCATAAAAAGCAACAGCGCCATAGCCGACTACGCGGCTGCGATTTCCAATCGGTGTGTCCCCTGAATTGGCGTAGCTGATGAGCCGCGCCCCTTTCGCGCCAAGTCTCTTCGCGGCAATCATCGCAGCTAGTATTGGAGCCTGGCCGCAGGCGCATGTGGACAGGTTGGGGATTCCCTCTCTGAGCTGTTTTTGAATCGTGCTTCTTAGTTCCTCGGGGTCCATTTTCACGATCGCGTCCAGCGTCTTTTTATCGGCCTTCACCGCATTCTCGTATTCGGGGTAGTGGGACAGATCACTGCTCGCAACGATCAGCGCGTTTTTACCTCGTAGTGCTTTTGCAAGAGCCTCACCGAAGCGCGTGCACAGGTCGAGGTCTGGTGTTCCGACGACGGCCGGTAGAATCTTGGCGCCGGGGAACAGTTTCTGGACAAACGGCACCATGACTTCGATCGAGTGCTCCTGAACGTGCACCGACTCTTTGAATGTGAAATCTTTGTCCGCATCGATGAGCTCGGCAGTGAGCGCATCGTCTATCTCCGCGATGCCAAGGGGCGTTTTGTAACCGCCTGCGGGATAGATCGATACGCCTCGAAACGCGCCGCTCGTATGATTAGTGCCAAGGAGAACGATCAGATCGTAATCATGAGCGGCCGCCTGGTTGAAGGCATCCGCGCAGATCTGACCTGAGTATATATAGCCTGCGTGAGGAGAAATTATGGCGAGCGGCTTTTCCTTATGAGGTGGGACGGCGTCTTTGATGTAGGCATCGATCGTTTTTTCCAGTCGGGCTGGGTCTCCTGGATAGAATTGATCGGCGCGCGCGGGTTCGCGGACACTCGCTTTATATCTGCGATCGGTTTTCGAGGCCATCGCTTCGTTTTGGCTAAGAAGGAGGATCGGTGCTAGAAGTATAATAGCTTTCTTCATGAAGTTCTATCTAAATCAATCCCAAACGCCTGCTATCGGTTCGTCGCAGTATTCGCAGCGCCCGCTTTTTATGTGCTGGTCCGTGACGAAGAATCCGGTTCTCGCAATTACTACTTTATCGCACGCAGGGCATTGAGTGTTGTTGCCTGGGTGCCCGGGTACGTTCCCTACGAAAGGATAGTGGATCCCGTTTGCTTTGGCAATCTCGTATGCCTGTTCCAGCGTCGCCACAGGTGTTGGGGGAAGGTTCAGCATCTGGTAATCCGGGTGAAAGCGAGTGAAATGTACCGGCACATCCGCCCCCAATTCTCCCATCACCCATTTCACCAAATCCGTAAGCATCTTTTTTGAGTCGTTCAATGTAGGCACGACCAGATTGACGATTTCCAGATGGACGCCGCTTTTGTGCACCTGCTTGATGCTTCTGAGAACCGGTTTGAGTTCGGCACTCGAAACCCGGCGGTAAAAGTCTTCACTGAATCCTTTCAAATCGATTTTGATTGCATCCAGAACATCGCACATTTCTTCGAGGGGCTTCTCGTTCATGAATCCGCAGCTGATGAGGACGCTGGCGATGTTTTGTTTTCGCGCGATACGGGCGATGTCCGTGAGGTATTCGGTAAAGACCGTTGGCTCGTTGTAAGTGAATGCGATTATCGGAGCGCGGTGGTCGGTCGTTGCGTTGACGATTTTCTCCGGCGGGATGAATCTCGTGTCGTAGTCTTCGGGGCTTGCCTGGGAGATTTCCCAGTTCTGGCAGAATTTGCAGCTCAGAGGACAGCCCGTGGTGGCGAGTGAAAAGGCCGCCGAAGCGGGGCGGAAATGGAAAAAGGGTTTCTTCTCGATCGGATCTACGTGGATCGAAACAGGACGTCCATATACGAGGCTTCGAAGCTTGCCGCTTACATTCATTCTTGACCGGCATTGTCCGCGGGCGCCTTCTTCAATGAGGCATTCCCGCGCGCAGAGAAGACATTTCACAAAGCGTTTTTCGTGGGCATAATGCGTGCCCTCCACTCCGTCATCTTCTGCGTGGCACGACAAGCACCGGACGCCTTCGGAATTGGCCGATATCCAGTAGCGTGCAAGGGGGGCATCTTTCAGCAGTTTATCGAGTGGGGTGGATGCGGCCGCTGCAGCACCCACCAGGTGTTTGAACCATGGCGGGCAGGAGAGGGCGATCCCCGCGCTCCCTAGGACGATGCCCAAACGGGCTGCCGTTTCGAGAAATTCGCGTCTCGAGAACTTGTGGCTGGGAGGGGTCGGGGATCGATTTTCTTGTGCAGGGAACATATAGGGCCTGCCTCTATTTTGTCTTTAGCCTGGGTTCCAGACATGGCGAGCTGCTCTTTTTCTGGTAATGCCCCAGGCGGGAACAGTAGCCATCGTAGTAAAGCGGGCGATGCGTATAGTTATATATAAGATAACAGAGTTGAAAAGGACTATGCTAATTTTTCGAGCGCTTTATTGGCGTTCTGATCTCGATCGCAAAATGCTTTTAATTCATTTAATAATAATGTGTTATGTAATGAGCGAATGAAAGGCTTCGAGCTGGTTTGGGATTCCATGGGATATGCTGCAGTGCGAACGGCCGTGTGCAAATCTTCCAAAGGCTCCCTGGCGCGTTGACACGACATAACTTAAGTATTACACTAGAAATGTCCCCCACCACCCTGAGGGTACGGGGAGCCGCACCCTCCAGGGAGGATCCATGTGGACTATCCTGTTTTGTATTCTACACCCGAAACACAATGGCGGGGAGCGGGATGTTTCATCCGCGAGAAATTACCTGCCTTCAACCGCACTCCGCATTTACCCGATCATATTCGATTTGTCATCCGTGCACGGCATTGTTTTTCCAGCACTGAAAGATCCAACATTTTAACGTATACATTTAATGAGTATGGAGTATTAGAGCGGTTAAGAAGAATTGGTGGTTGGTGATATCTTGCCTTTTCCTGGCGATGTATTGGGCACTATGGGGCAAGATACTAAATGTCAGGCGGCACGTCATCATCGGTAACGGGAATGGCCGGGCAAACTGAAGATACAGATGCGATCAGGCAGCTTGCTGAGGAATGGCATGCCGGGTGGCTTGCCGGTGACGCCGGTGCTCTTCTTGCCCTTTACACGGATGATCCGGTCTTGATGCCTCAGAATCAGCCAGCCGTGATTGGAAGGGAAGCTATTCGTTCGCCGTATCAATCCGTCTTTGATGAATTCGCCGTCAATGGAGGCGGTGAGCTTTTGGAGGTCGAAGTAGCTGGGGACTAGGGGCACTTCCGGAGTGCCTGCACGGTGACGGCCATGCCAAGAGCCGGTGGCGAGCCGATCGAGGACGAAAGAAAGTCCGTGTTCATCGTAAAACGCCAGCCTGACGGCTCATGGAAGATCGCCCGTCTGATCGCCAATAGCGACCAGCCGCCTGCAAGCAGCGAGTAGAGGGCCAAGGCGATTTCCATCACGGCCTGGGATTGCCTTGGTGGGCTCGTGTGCACCTTCAGTAGTGCAGGAGGGGGTCCGTTTTACTCATGACATTTGCCATTAGTCTACTGCCGCCCAGCGAGCACATGCGCTTGACAGCCACTCCGTGGCTGCAGGACATACGCAGGCCATTCTGCGTTAAAGGCACAGATCATCAATATGAGGTCATAGGAATTTGAAGATTTCAATTGCAATCCTTTTTCTTTTAATTGCGCTTTATGGTTTCGCGCAGGCCGAGGTCGTTTACTATGAACTTCCAGGTGTGCAGGGATATTATTCTTGGTACGGTCCAACCATACACCGGGACGACACACTCACGTATTTCGGACCGACGGCTGCTGTTCGCGCAGTGACCGTGAATCTATGGGGCAAAACCACAAGTGGTCTTATGGAATGCTGCTATGACGATCTTAACTTCTGTGAAACATTATTAAGTAAATAGGACATTGCCCGACAAGCCGCTAAAGATGATGGCTCCAACCTATCACGCTGGCTGTAGGGCAGCCGGCTCGACAGGATCGGCTCGCAGCTTAGCACGGGGGCGTAAGACCACCCAAGACGTGATTGATCAATACCCGATGAACTACGTTGTTAGAAGAGCTCAGGACAAAGACCTCGACAGCCTGGTTTCTTTCGCGGTAGCCGAAGCTCGCGAAGCGGAAGGAGACGAAAGGGACCCATCCATTGTTCGGCGCGGCGTGGAGGCAGGACTATCGAACAGGGCTGTTGCGATGTACTGGGTTGTCGAGTCAAACCAAGGCGAGGTCGTAGCGAGCACCTCGGTGGTAAGAGAGTGGAGTGATTGGCACGCTCAAGACTATTGGTGGATTCAGAGTATGTATGTCGTGCCAGGTCACCGTGGTCGAGGGCTTGTCGAGATGATGATTGGGGTATTGTCGGCTGAAGCTCGAAATAGTGGCGCGGCAGACCTGCGTCTGTACGTTCACACGAGAAACAAACGAGCGATTGAAGCCTATCGTCGTTGTGGATTCATCGATTCGCCTTATGCGATCATGTCCAAGCATCTGAAAAACTTAGAATAAAGAGAACTCGCATAATGAGCAACTTGACAAGCCTCTGCAGCCGACGGCCAATCAGCAATGTGTTTTAGCGAGGATCAGCAAGGGCCTCGGCTGAAGGCCAGGATAGGGCTTTTCTGCTGATGGCGCTGGGAGTTTCGCATACTTTTTGAACTGTAAATATTAACTAGGGCGTATAGTGGCGTCGGCAAGCGCCATAGCAGATCGCTTGATCGTTATGCTCGCAACGAAAGCACCATTACAAGAGGGAATATGCGCGGATATTTATTGAGAATAGTTTTATTTCTTTTGCTTATTTCTACACCTCTCCATGCAGAGATGGTCGAAATCGCTCTGCCGGACATTCAAGGACTTTATTCTGTCGATTCGACTTATACGCGCACGGCTCATTTTCAAATGGATAGAGCTCCAATTGAAGTTCACGATGTATGGATACGGTTATGTGGGATTGCCGATACTGGACTGCTCTCCTGCGAGGGGCCATATGGACAGGAAATCCTCGGCCCTTGGTGGACTCATTATGAAGCTACGATGAAGGACTCAACAACTGGATTGCTGTGGGGAGCGAGTTATACATATGAAGACTCTTCGAGTGCTCTTGATTTTACGATGAAATTTCAGACGCAATCACAAGCAACTTGGGATTTTATGAAGCAAGGTACAGGCGATCTATCTCTTATGTGGTGTCCACTTCCATATGTATTGACATGCAGTGAGATTATAGTACCTAGCGTAGAAATTACCAATGCGCACCTCATTATCGACGGTGATTTTCCGGTTCCCGTAGAGATTAATACCTGGGGAGCTATTAAATCATTGTATTCGATATCGAAGTAAGATATTTGGCGAGCATAACACGCCAAGAAGCTGATGGACAGCTATTACGTTCCCTGCAAGCCAAGGGACGCATCTTCCAAGCGCAGCTTAGGGGCATGCCGCAGGCCGTCCGATCAATGTAGACACGACAATGCAGGCACAATCTTTGAAAAAGATCGTCGCTGCGGTGTGTACCGTTATAATTGTCGTCGGCATGTTGTCCTATTTCGTTTATCGACCGTGGCAGATGACTTGGGGAGCAACTGATGAGGAAGTCAATCGTGCCATGGTCGGCGACAGAGTCGTGGACCAACCATCCTTCATTGCTACTCGAGCTGTTACGATTAACGCAAGCCCCGAGCGAATCTGGCCGTGGATCATCCAGATAGGCTATAAGCGCGCTGGATTCTACAGCTGGGATTTTCTGGATAATGATGGGATTTCAAGTGCCGAGCAAATCATCCCCGATTATCAGGGGCTGCAGCAAGGAGATCGAATCCCCCTGAGCAAGGACAGCAATGCCATAGTAGGTGCATTGGAAACAAACGAATATTTGTTATTGATTTTCGAGCCGGATTCGCTGGCAACTTGGGTATGGGGATTGTATCAGGAAGAAGCTGGAGTCACACGCATGGTAACGCGCTTGCGAGTTCGCACAGAAAGCGTGCTATCCAAATTCATGCTGGACTATTTCGAGATAATCATGATGCGCAAGCACATGTTGGGTATCAAGAGAAGAGCAGAATCAATTGGCGATTTGTAGAGTCTTCCGATCTACATTGTCAGCCACCTGTCACGCGGCTGAAGCTGACGAGCGTCTTAGTGCTCAGTGCCGAGTGCGACGCCATGTTGGCTGCGCAGCTCAGCACCATGCCGTTAGCTGCTCTTTTTAGGCAGAATCGAGGGCGGTCTTCGGATCGCTCAGAGTGCGGAGGCAAACATGGAAGGACGCGTTTGGCTCGACGAAATGCAATCCCTATATCGCGATTACAAGGACAAGTGCGAACGCGCTGCAGCGCAAGTATCCGATGATGATTTCTTTGTGTCGTTTGGACGTAGCCCCCATAGCATTGCTGTACTGATGAAGCACATTGGAGGCAACCACCGTTCGCGATGGCGCAACTTCCTGACTACAGATGGTGAGAAGCAAGACCGGCACCGCGAAACTGAATTCACCGCTGAAGGAGAGACGCGTGCTTCAATCCATGAAAAGTGGGAGGAGGGATGGCGCATCGCATTCGAGACATTGGCAAATCTCGGTTCCGCTGACTTGGAGCGCACGATTACCATCCGAGGACAGCCCTTATCCGTCGTTCAGGCCATTCACCGCAACTTGAACCACGTAGTCTATCACACTGGTCAGATTGTTCAGTTGGCCAGACACTTGACAGGAAATGCCTGGCAAACACTGAGCATTGCCCCAGGCAAGTCCGATGAGTTCAACGCCGCCATGCGCGCAAAATTCGGGAACTGGTGGTCTAATGACCACGGCAATGAGTCGGAATGATGCGATTTTTGTCTCTGGGAGAGCCGGCGACATGCGCATCCATCTGGCAAAGCTCTCTGTCATGGCCTTGCATGGCACGGGCCGCCAGATGGTTCTACCAGCTGAGCATTCCAGATGATACGCGGCGTTATGTAGCTATAAACAAAAAGGAGAATAATGATGACTAGAAGCTGTTCTAAATCAAAGCAGAAGGTATTTTGTATTTTCATAATTATGGCTGCTTTTTTATTCCTGTGTGAATTGGTCTATGCTCAGGAAGAAGAAAAGATCGTAATCGGCAAAAAAGTCAGAATGCAGTCATACATTCTTGAAAAAGAGATGCATCTCTCTATACACATACCCGATGATTATCAAGGCTCAAATGTAAGATACCCTGTATTATACACTTTCCAAACTCATTTCGAACAAATAGCTGGAGTTATCAAGAGTCTTTACGATTATAGCTTAATCCCTAAAATCATATATGTTCAAATTGATAACTACGAATATAGTTATCTCACGCCGACTAAAATTGAAAGTGATCCAAATTCAGGGCAGGCAGATAAATTTCTAAAGTTTTTTAGAGAAGAATTGTTCCCTTTTATGGACTCAAATTACCGAGTCCATAATTATCGAATTATATTCTCAAACTCCTGGGGTGCTGCGTTCATAGTTTATGCAATATTGACTCAGCCAGATCTATTTCAGACAGGAATAGCCAGTATTCCTTGGGTGAATTATGAAGATCAAAATCGGTTTATCATTGAGAATGCGGCCAGTATTTTGAAAAGAAAGATCTATCATAACAACTATTTGTATATGACAATGGATAATGAGTCAATACTTCTGCCCGATTTGGAGACCTTTATTGGCATTCTAAAAGAGAATCCAAAACAAGGCCTTGAGTGGGAATATCATCACTGGCCAGAGGAAGATCATACATCAACACCCCATCGATCAATTTACTCGGGATTACGCTCGCTTTTTGAGGATTGGTACCAGATACCGGATGAAATTGTGGACAAAGGATTGGAAGAGATTAAACGACATGAGCGCACGTTAAATAACGAGTTTGGCTATGAAATCGGCGTGTCAACATCTGCATTGAGACGAGCTGGAATAAAACTTAGGAGAGAAAATAGATACGATGAAGCCATTGAGATATTTAAATATGAAATTGAGAAGAATCCTAATAATGCAGGTTCTTATATCGCATTAGGCAGGGCATACGAAGAAAACAACCAGCTTGGTTTAGCTAAAGAATCTTTTGAGAAAGCCTATCAAATTGCAATATCGACATCGTATCCTCAGATCAAATGGGTAAAGAACTTCTTGGATAGGATTAATCAGAAGATTAATGACGCAAAGAAATAACTTCGGGCAGGATATGCGTTGCTGGCGAGCCGAATTCCCGACGATTACTCGATCGCGGTGCTGGGAGGGAGCATCGGATTGGGATTGGAGGTTCGGAGAGCGGCCAATGTCTCCTTTATAACCGAAGTGCCATTCGACATGGATTTCACCGATCCGACCAATGTTGCCGGGCTTGACTTCGAGAAGAGGGGACTGACCTCCCTTGCAGGGGTGAAGTTTTGAAGTCGATGGTATAACTTGACGTTGCAGCCGATGGGCCACGGCCTTTGGGGCATCGAGTTTTGGCAAGGCCCGCGGCTGATTCCCTTTGCGCTAGGCATGTACAATTCACAATGAAATATTCGGTTAAAATCATAAGAATTCGAAGGCTCACGCCGAAGCAGCGGACAGTGAAGCTTGACTGGTCAAAAATTATCGGCGCTAAATATTCAAGATGCTTAGAAGTTGATTCGACTTTCATTCCAATGGGAATTGACCGGACTCTTCTTGCGCGTGTTCAAATAGTCTTAGAAGGTGAAATGCGGATACGCCGTCTGAAAATATTCAAGGAACTTTGGGGTCTCAAAGTCAAGTGGGATATTCCACATCGATGCAAGAATAAGCGTGATATTCTGGAGCAAGGAGACGTTCCCGAAGAATTAGCTTCATATGTAATTTGGGCTTATCAACGAACTTCGCCAGACGACGATCCTGGCGTCATGTCTATGCGCATTCATGATCGCCTTGGATCTTGATATGCGCTTGAAGCATTCTCCAGTTATTCGCGAGTTCGGGTAAGGGGCAGGACAGACAACCTCCGTTCTTTGACATCGCTATGTGAGGTGGAGCGGGACGGTCATCCAATCAAACGCTAGGGATATTTGGGTAGTAGCAGAGTACCAACACTTCGAGAAAAGGGTATTGAGCGCGCTTGTATGGGTGAGGTTTTGGAGTCGATCGTATGACTTGCCGCTGCAGCCGGCAGCGCTGCTCCGACGCCGGGTGGAGTGAGCGCACGAAATAGGCAAGGCGGGTTAGCGGCAGAGCGTCAGGTGACGCGAACCAGCAGGAGGTACATCGAAATGATGAGCAAGGCGGGATGTGCCCTCGTGGTAGCACTCCTTCTGTGCGCCGCGGTCTTCCCGATCCGCGCGCAAGAAGCGGGAGAGACAGAGCGTGTCGCTGTCTTGGCTGCCGTTCAGCATTTTCTCGATGCCATGGCACAGCGCGATACCGCGGAGGCGCGGAAGGTCGTGATGCCGGAGGGTCGTGTCTTTTCCGTGCGAATCGAAGCGGATGAGCCGGTCATTCGTACATTCACGTTTCAGGAGGACATGGACAAATGGGCAATGCGCTCCGGGTCGATTCTTGAGCGCGTGTGGAACTCAGAGGTTCGGGTTCACGGGCGCATCGCCACCGTGTGGACTGCCTACGACTTTTATAAGAGTGGGCGTTTCAGTCACTGTGGGATCGATGTGTTCGATCTCGTCAAGACCGCAAATGGATGGAAGCTGACCGGTGGTGTCTATACAGTCGAGACAGAGTCGTGCCCAGAGAGTCCTCTTGGCCCACCACGACCTGAGACCACATCAGAACCAGAGGACCCGGTTGAGCCGGAAAGGCGGCGTTGATGTTGACTACCGTTTTCAGCACATCTCCCAATCCCTCACTCGATCGGACAAAAGGGTTGGGCTCATTTGCCACTCAGCTCATGATTCGTTAGGCCGATGTTAAGATATAAGTAGATGACAAAGATGAGCCTCGCCGTTACTCAGAAAGGGACATGAAATGTTATACCCGACATCGCGATTATTCAGATCCATTGCTATTCTATGCTGTATTTGCCTTATTCCAATTCCGGCGCTTTCGGAAACTTGTACTGAAGCGATTGTTCGAGGAGAAAATGACGCAGCGTCGAAACACACCTCAAAGAGTTGGTTTTACGGTGGAGTGGCCTCAGGTGTATTGCTGGGATTCATTGGAACGGGCATTTTAACAGCGATGTCGGCAGGATCCAGTCCCAGGCCGAAAGTTATCCCAGAAGGATATAATGAAGCTTGTTACATCAATGGCTATTCCGGGAAAGCAAGAAAGAAGAATATGTGGTCTTCTCTTGGCGGAGGCTTGGTAGGGACCGCTATTTTGGCAGTAGTGGTCATTACTGTAGCCGACTAGACTTTGTCGGCCCAACACACCGTTACTGTTCAGGATGCAGCACACCGATTCAGCCGACTTTCAGCCGGGCGAGCCATCCAGCGGATGAGCGGCAAGGCGTTAGTTTGATAAAGTGTGGAAAGCACGGAGACTGCTTATGATATTAATATCACTATATTGCGTATTATTGGTTATGGCATTTATTGCACCATCCATCCAAGCGAATGTGACAGAGGCAGCATTCGAAGAAGTATTCGAGAAACCATTTATTGTAAGCAGCCTTCTCATTTCTGGAATCAATACATTTCTGTTATGCCAAGGGGACGGTGACTTTTTGACGGGTTTCCTTGGGATAGTATCTGGCTTTGGTGCTGTGTATATTGGAACTCAGCCTAAATCTGAACATCCCAATATATCTTTATTCTGCGGAGCCGTATCGTTTATTACAGGTACATTTAGCATTTTCAAGTGCTCTAGCAACCGAGCTAGAAATCCAGATGATGGTCGGAAATCATTCCTATTGAAGGCTTGCCCTTTTATTATTCCATGCAGGGATAGTAGATGTATGTTCGGCTTTGAAACCTTTATTGCTTTTTAAAAGAGACTTTATAAATAATGATAATCCAACATGCCTCTGAAGCTGCTGGCTTCTATGTGACGGCGCCTGCAGCTTTGCGTATTCGTTAGACAGGCCGGAAGAATATGTGCAATGAGAGTTCTTAGATCGAAGAAGTCTATGTATCTCATCGTCTCGAACATAGTAGTCGGCTTTATCCTCGGTTGTACGTCTCGTGAACCGGACGAGCGGTTCCTACAGAAGACTTACGTCAATCTGGGATCGGGCATATTTTGAAGATGGTTTGATTGACTGGTTATTCGCACAGCGAAAGCGGCGCTGAGGATAGCCCTCTGACCTCCCGCTGATGCTGGCGATCGCGTGTTACGCCGCTTGGGGGGTAATAGTCGTGTTGCCCGCAGCTTAGCGCCGAGGCGTTGAGCCACTTGTGGCTCAATACTTAGGAGGAATCATTTGCATAACAAACACATTCATCGCGTTATTGTCTTGGCAATGATCCTGAATGTCATTGCAACAGGGGTATCTAGTCAGGAAAATGCCAATTTCGTGCAAAGAGCTCTTGCGGATTCCAGTTTCGCTTGGAGGTCCATCGCATCGAATAAAATAAGAATCTACTATGAAGAAGACTCGTTCGCTGAAAGACATCGGATGATGATGCTCCGCAGCATGATAACTGCGGTTGACGAGGTTTTGAAAATCTTGGAAGCATCCGAGTGCGATTCTGTTCTCAACGTATTCTACGTCGAATCAAGAGAGAAGATGAAACGAATCGTTGGTCGATCTTACTCCGGATTTTCAGACTGGGCCGCTAACGCTATATTTATGGTACTAAATCCCAATTGGCGTTCCTTCGAGAAACATGAGTTCGCCCATGTGGTCACTATGGGAGTGTGGGGCCCTCCTGATATCACCAGCAGGTGGATGATCGAAGGGATTGCCATCCATTGTGATGGATGGTGTCGCGAGTACACTGTTGACGAGGTCGCGTTTCATCTTCTATCCAACGGTCAGCTTCCACCACTTCGAGAGTTTTTGGACGACTTTAATAGCCTGGGTGAAATCCGTGCCGGTTTTTATGCTGCAAGTTTAATCGGCTTTATCCAAAGGACCCACGGTGCGCAAGCTTTACGCGACATTTGGCTTAATGGCGTTGAGAGCTTTAAAGATTTGTTGGGTGCCGACGTAAACCAGATTGAGAATTCATGGAAAAACTATTTAAAAAGCAATGTGAGACAAGATACTAAAGTAGACATAGACATAATTAATAAGTTGGGGTGCGGGTAAACTAATATGCGCATCCAGTTAAGAAACCGTCCTGTGAAACCTCCGCCGTAACAAGCAGACGGCCCGGCTGCGAGCTCCGACTCGCGGCCAGGGATACGCCACCAGGGCGCAGCTTAGTGTCAAGGTACTAGACCCACGGTGAACCTGAATAGGCAGCAATACAATGGCTAAAAAAGGAGTATCAACATTACCAAGATGGCTATTTGCGATATTAGCAATAGGAGGATTACTAGCCTCGGGTATCTATTTAGGGATGATACGTTTGGAGGGCGCTTCAATAGGGGATGTTGTACGAGCGGTCGTTTTTGGTGTATTTGGGCTCCTCATGTTTTGGGGTGCTATGAGTAAGCATAAATAACATTTCGAAATATTTATATGGAAGGAATTGGGATCAGATATTTTCTAGATATAAGGAATGGGGTTTAACCAGTCGATCATGCTTACGTCTCAGATCCGTAACGCCAGGCTCGATGCAGCTGAAGGCAGACGTTTGAAAGCGGAATGGGAGAAAACAAGATCATAAGCACTGTGCCAGGGCTTATTCTGTGGATCATTGCATCGATGGCCGCCGGCTGGATTGGCTCGCAGTTCATGCCAGGCGAGTGGTACGTTTCTCTTGTCAAGCCTGCATGGACTCCGCCGAACGTCGTCTTCGCGCCTGTGTGGACAGCGCTCTATGTTCTAATGGGAGTTGCCGCCTGGCTGGTCTGGAGAAGAAGCGGCTTTTCGGGTGCGATGGTTCCTCTGGTTCTGTTCATCGTCCAGCTGGTGCTGAATGCTCTTTGGTCGTACCTGTTCTTTGGCGCGCATCAACCGATGTTAGCGTTCTTTGAGATTGTCATTCTCTGGATCGTGATATTGTTGACACTCGTGTGTTTCTGGAGGATGAGCCTGCTTGCCGGAGTTCTTCTATTGCCCTACCTGTGTTGGGTGGGATTCGCATCGGCGCTCAACTTCCAGATCTGGCGACTGAACGCATGAGTCCTTGCTCTGAAGCGCCGTCTAACGATATCATTCAGCTGACGGCGGCGGCATTGAATTGTAAGGATATCAGCTGCAGCGGGTGCCAAACCGCCACAGCTGAGCGTCTGAGTATTAGCTGGCATGGAGTATTCATGAAACATTTTCTCACAATGGCATTGATCTTGGTCTCAGCATTTCTCATCTCAAATCCTGGGGTTCAAGACAAACCACGACCAACGCTTTTTCAGGAAATCGGTCCTATTGAAGGCGCAGATCCAGAGCGGCGTCACGTTGAAACTGTGGCGGTTCCCACTGCGTTGATTGTAGAGTCGAAGCCGAACGGAACTTATGTCGGTTTCGACCAGCAGTCAACTTGTAAGCTGAAGCTCATGGTCGGGCATAAAATGGTAGTCGGGTGTGAGTGGACTTTATACTACTTTAGGGGAACGGAACGTGTTGAGCTCAGGCGAAACACCGGTGGTAGCCTGGGGAGCCTGATGGATGGTGGGCGACACGTCGTTCAGGGGCTTCAAGAGATTGCAGATGTTCGAGGAAGTCTGCAACTCATTGCGGAACTCTCAGTGTTTGAGACCGATATTCCTCCACAGCACATGTGGATGCCCAAAAAAGGGATGTATCAGCTTCTATGGAAGGGTGTGGCAACTGGAGTACTCGCCACGAATTGAGATTGGCACCGCCCACTTAACAAGCCTGCTCGAGCTGATATTCCGGCCTGTCGCAACGGCTGCAACGCATCCATCGCGCCTGGCCCGGCGCGCAGCTTCGCGCCATGCTGTTATGTCACTGTTCGTCTGGGGCCAGTCGAACAACGTCCAGCGTGTCCTTCGCAATAGAGGAGGCCATGAATTCTGAGGGCCATGGTGGATTCGCCTTTCCAGTGGGATACCATCGGTTCCACAAGAACCAGCTGTTCAATTTCCAGCTGAACCGTCCGTATTCTCTGGGTTACGCCCGGTTTGAAGATCTAGAAGAAGCTGGAAAAAAGATCACCACATTCACCGAATGGAAGACGGAAATGCTCCGGCTGGCGGAGGAGGCCCTCTCTGAGGACCGGCTGATGAACGCGGCCTTCTACTACCGGGCGGTCGAGTTTTACACCTTTCCCGGCGACCCGGACAAGCAGCCGCTGTACGACCGGTTCTCCGAGCTCTTCTATCGCGCCTTTGAAGATCACGGGATCGAGAGGGTCCGGATCCCCTACGGCGCCAATCACCTGCCCGCCATAATCGTCGATCCGGAGGGGACGCCAAGAGGTAACATCATCCTGCACGGGGGCTACGACTCCTTCATCGAGGAGTTCTACTCTCTGATGCGGTACTTCGCTGCATCGAGCTTCAGGATCATCGGGTTCGATGGGCCCGGGCAGGGAGCTGCTCGGCGCAAGAGCGGTCTTTTGCTCGATTTCGAATGGGAGAAACCTGTCGGAGCGGTCCTGAATCATTTCGGCCTGGAAGAAGTCACATTGATCGGCCTCTCCATGGGGGGATATTTCGCTCTAAGGACGGCGGCCTTCGAACCGCGAGTCAAAAGAGTCATTGCCTCGGGACACGCCTATGACTACCGAAAGGTGGCCCCGGCACCAGCTACTTGGCTCCTCATGTTCTTCCGCAATCACTTGCGGGAGTTCACCAATAAGCTATCGAGATGGAAGATCCGGAAAGGCGGTATGGAGGCATGGAACATCAGCCATATGATGTACGTGTTGGGCCTCGACGAGCCGATGGCAGCTCTGGACTTCGCTTTCAGTATGAACGAAGAGAACTTGCACTCGGACAAAGTGAGACAGGATGTGCTGATCCTGGTCTCCAGACAGGACCACTTCATACCTTTCAGACTGCATAAAGAGCAATTGCGCCGCCTCACCTCCGCGAGGTCCGTTGCCGACAGAGTCTTCATGAGGGAAGAGCACGCACACAATCACTGCCAGATCGGCAATATCGGGCTTGCCCTGAGAGTGATGGAGGATTGGATCGACAAGAAGACGACGGAACAGAAATCTGGTGAAGGCTCTGTTGATCTGCCGCATTGAAGACGAGTCACGAGAGGGCGACACGCATTGGTAGAAGGCGGCATAACAAGGCATGCAGCCGAGTGACTTCGGCGTCACGCCCCTGTATATGAGCGGGCGTCCCGGCTGCAAGAGCTGACAAACGCGCTGGTCCATCGCGCCGCTGATGCCGAAGGCGTTAGGCATTCATAAAGGAGGGATGCGTAGATGCCTGCAGTTCGAAAGATCCGGAAGGTCCTCAAGAGCAAGCCCACGATTGAAGGTGCTGGCGTTCACTTGAAAAGAGTCTTTGGATTCAGTGAAGTGCCCATGTTCGATCCTTTTCTGCTTCTCGATGATTTCCGCTCTGATAATCCGGAACACTACATGAAAGGTTTCCCTTGGCATCCTCACCGTGGGATTGAAACGATCACCTATGTTCTGGAGGGAGACGTAGAACACGGTGACAGTCTTGGAAACAAAGGAATTATCAGCTCGGGGGATGTACAGTGGATGACCGCCGGAAGTGGGATCGTCCACCAGGAAATGCCAAAAGGTGATGCGAGCGGAAAAATGTATGGATTTCAGCTCTGGGCCAATCTGCCGTCCCGGCAAAAGATGATGGATCCGCGGTATCGGGACGTAGCGAACGAACAAATACCGGAAGTCAAGCTCCCCAATGATACGAGCATCAAGATCATTTCCGGTGAAGTATCCGGTACTAAAGGTCCCGTACAGGATATTGTAATTGATCCTGAGTATATCGATGTTACAGTTCCTGCAAATTCAGAATTCAGACACCCCACGAAACAAGGCCATACGGTCTTCGCCTACGTAATCGACGGCCAGGGGTATTTCTGCGAGGAGAAAGATCCTTTCACTTACGAAGTGGAAGGAAGAAACTACTTCGACCTTCAACGCGATCCATTTATCGGTAGCGGGATGATCGTTCTGTTCGATGACGGTGACGAGATAATCGCCTTTACCGAGGGGCATAAAGTGAGATTCCTCCTGATTTCCGGTAAGCCCATTGGTGAACCTGTCGCATGGTATGGTCCCATAGTCATGAACACTCATGAAGAATTGCGAATCGCTTTTGAGGAGTATAAGCAGGGGATTTTCATTAAATATAAAGGGTGAACTCAATTGAATCCTAGCCCGTCGCTGTAGCTGACGGCCATTCCATTGATCAAGTTAAACTTGTTAGTCGAAACTTTTTTCTAAACGCAAAGCCAATTGAAAGGAGAAGTAACATGATCAAGGCTTATGCTGTTCATGAACCCAAAGGCGAACTCTCCGCATTCGAGTACGACCCTGGTTTGTTGGGCGATAATGAAGTTGAAATCGATGTCGAGCATTGTGGTATCTGTCACAGCGATCTGAATATGATCGATAACGATTGGAATATTACCCAATATCCCATTGTCCCCGGACACGAAGTCGTAGGCACAATATCATCGATCGGTGATAATGTAAGTCATTTAAATATAGGTGATTACGTAGGTATGGGCTGGCATTCGGGCTATTGCATGACCTGCAATTCTTGCTTGTCCGGAGATCACAATTTGTGTTCTTCGGCACAGGGAACTATTGTTGGGCGTCACGGAGGTTTTGCAGATAAGGTTCGTGCCAGTGCAGCCAGTGTTGTAAGACTGCCTGATTCCGTTGACAAAGAAAGTGCCCACCCCCCGCGGCGGAATTACAGTCTTCAATCCGTTGATTCAATTTGAAATAAAGCCTACGGACAAGGTCGGAGTCATAGGAATAGGTGGTTTGGGGCATATGGCGCTGCAGTTTTTGAACGCTTGGGGTTGTGAAGTCACGGCATTTACATCGAGTGAAAGGAAAAAAATAGAAGCGTTGGAGCTGGGCGCTCATTATGCGCTGAATTCCCGTGAGCTATCTGAGATTGAGGCAGCAACAGGACAATTCGATCTGGTTCTTTCCGCAGTCAACGTAAAACTTGACTGGAATGCTCATTTAGGAACATTACGACCGAAAGGCCGCTTGCATTTTGTAGGTACAACCTTGGAACCACTTGATGTAGGCGTATTTCCCTTGATCATGGGACAGCGTTCTATTTCGGGTTCTCCTGTTGGTAGCCCAGGGAATGTTGCCAGGATGCTAAACTTTGCAGGCCAACATGATATAAAGCCCGTTATCGAAAAATATAGCTTTGATCAAGTAAACGAGGCCATCGAAAGACTAAGAAACGGTCAGGCGCATTATCGCATCGTACTGAGTCATTGATAGGAAGACCGGACTGTAAGGGACAATAAGCTGAACCGGAATTTAAAGAGCTCCGGCTTCCGGTTTCAGCTTCTTTAAAGCAAGCTTGGGAAGCTTCGACAAATGCATGGGATAACGCTGGAAAAAGTCGGTCCCGCAAACCTGTCGGATTGCGGCATCGGCTGCCTTACAAATCCGAAGAATAAAGGTTACGGGCCCAAGGCCGAATGGCTGCAGAAACGCTTCGCTGAAGGCCTACGCTTCTTGCTATACCGTGACGAAAAAGGCAAGCCGCTGGCGTTCCTCGAGTACGTGCCAGGGGAATACGCTTGGCGGCCGGTGGAAGCCAGAGGCTGGCTGTTTGTCCATTGTGTGTGGGTATATCCCAAAGCACAAAAAGTGGGCGGGCTGGGCGGCCGGTTGATCCGGGCTTGCGTGGAGGAAGCGCGGCAGGCAGGCGCCAGAGGCGTGGCCGCCATGGCGAGCGACGGAGCCTGGATGGCAGGAAAGGAGGTGTTTCTCAAGAACGCATTCGTGCAGGTAGCCGAGACTGATCGATTCCAGCTGGTCATTCATCGACTGAGAGAAGGGCCGGAGCCACGCTTCCGCGATATCAGCGGCAACCTGGCAAAGTACAAGGGACTGCATATCGTGTATTGCGCCCAATGCCCAATGCTGCTGAAGTCGGTGAACGACTTGTCAGAGATGGCAGCCGAACATGACCTGGAACTAAAAACCACACTGCTCAAGAGCGCGCGAGAAGCACAGAATGCGCCTTCTTATTACGGTGTTTTCAGTCTCATATGGGACGGGCGGCTCCTTTCAGATCACTACGTGAGCAAAGGGAGATTCAGGAACATCCTGCGGAAGGAGATCTTAAAAGACAAAGAGTGAGGTGAATTGACCTCTTGAATACAACCGCGGCTGTTGTTGGAGAAGTCCAGGAGGCATTCACGGCAGCGTACAATGTACTATAGTTCGGTAACGCGGGTGGGGTTGCGGTCAACCACACGGATCAACCTGACGGCGGTGCGCGCCCCTGACGCGCAAGCTGTTAGGCTGCAGGAAGCCCATCTGCGTGCATCAGATTTGTGCCAAATGGGGGGAGGATCATGAGGTTTATCGGATTTGGGCTAGTTGTCTCTTTTATTGTCATTGGGTGCTTCACGGCTCAGACACTGCCGAAAAGTATGATTGAGACTCAACACATCATTGCCGAAGAGCCCCGAACACCAGTTTCCTCACCAACCGGCATCCCGAAGCCAACAAAGCGCTCTTTCTTCAATTCCCTGGCCTACGGTGTTCCGGGAATGGAAGACGTTCAGGTTCACAATGTCGAATACGCATCCTTCGAGGGTAAACCTTTAACTGTCGATATCTATTATCCGCCGGATGGAATGGATGAAGCACCGTTCCCATCCGTGATCTTTGTTTTTGGCTACAAAACATCCGCCATCGATCTTCGGAATTTCTATCAGTATGAATCGTGGGGTCGGCTGGTGGCAGCCGAGGGAATAGTTGGGATCGCATATGATACAGAACGACCCAATGTCGATCTGGAGACCCTGATAGCTTTCTTGCAAGAGCATGCTGCCGAGTTTAAAATCGATCCTGAGCGGATTGGGTTGTGGGCGAGTTCATCGAATGTTCCGACTGCGATGTCATATGTTATGCAAGAGGGCGAGGACATTGCGAAGTTTGCGGTGCTCTACTACGGGCACATGCTATCGCCGGACAATTACCTGCGGGAAGAAATAAACGCCCAGTGTGCACAGCGCGGGTGTTACAGCAAGGAATTGAAAGATATTCAGCAAATCCGGAGTGATCTGCCATTGTTCATCGTGCGGGCAGGACGCGATGTCCTCCCCCATGTGAATGAGTCAATTGACCATTTCATGGCGAATTTTGCCGATGAAGCCATTCCTATAACCTATATTGAATACAAAGACGGCCTTCACGGCTTCGATGTTGAGCAGCGTACCGACCAGTCTGCCGAAATCATCGAGAAGACCATTAAGTTCATGAAATTGCATCTTGGCATTGATTGAGGCTGGACTGATATTGGCTGCCGCATAGCCACTCGCTGGAGCGGACCCGGACTTAAGACGTCACGAGTTTGCGAGTTGCTAATGCGGACCGCTCAGCTCAAAGCCGTTTGATGGCCAACTCGCAAGTGCTGCGTGCGGCCAGCCGGACCGCCGGCATTGCGCGCAGACTCCTTCGTGAATAACACTATGGACGTCAGAATCCACGGGACAGTGGCGCAAACCGCGCAGCTCAGCCTGCAGAAGGACGAGAGCCTCTGGGCATCGAAGGGCTCCATAGTGTCTTATTCGTCTGGTCTTGAGTGGGACGTGAGAGTGCCCGGCGGGATCTCAGCAGCCGTAAAGCGCGTCTTCTCAGGGGAAGGAGTCGCTCTGGCGAGAATAGTGGCCACGAGCGATGAGCAACGAGTTACACTAGGTGCGAACGAACCTGGACATATCGCTAGCTGGGATCTGGCTGATGAGGGTCCCGTTCTCACAACCCGGGGCGCGTTTCTCGCAGCGTGGGGTTCCAACATCGAGATTTCGATCGCCGTGGCCCGCAGGGCAGGAGCTGCCCTGTTCGGCGGTGCCGGCCTGGTACTCCAGCGTGTAGAGGGAAGCGGTACCGTCTTGATTCATGGCCGTGGAGATTTCCAGAGGGAAGAGCTAAGGGAAGGGGAGGAAATTATCGTAAGTACGGGCAATCTTGCTGCCTTCGCGAAAACCGTGGGTTACGATGTTCAACGTGTCGGAGCCCTGAGAAAGACTTTGTTCGGAAAAGAGGGATTCTTCATGACGCGGCTGGCAGGCCCCGGTATTGTTCTTCTGCAGACACTGAAGCGTGGGCAAAACATCTCAAGATCACGCTTGAGTGCCGGCTGACATGCTGAGGCTTACGGTCGGCTATCACGTCCCTTGCGGGGCAAGGAACGCCCTCCCGCAGCTTTGCGCCGGAACGCTATGCTGCAATCGAACTGCAATACGCAGTGTCAGTTCGCAAGTTGAAGGAATATCGATTTTTGATATGGATCATTTACATTACTCGTTACTTGGAACCTTTAGATGAAAGGAAACGACTTGAAAACACTAACAAAGTTCTTCGTTCTTAGTTTTGCCCTGGCAGTCGTCCCCAATGTGGTATTTGCCGGGCAAAAGGAAAGTACGTCCCTTTTATCAGATACGACATTCGCCGGCCTGAAGCTCAGAAATGTGGGGCCAGCGTTGATGGCGGGTCGGATTGCCGATATTGCAATCCACCCAGATGACAATAATCTATGGTATGTCGCTGTAGGCTCTGGTGGGGTCTGGAAAACAAAAAATGCGGGCGTTACCTGGACACCGATTTTTGATGATCAGTCCTCTTATTCTATCGGATGTGTTACCATTGATCCCAACAATCCTCACGTGATCTGGGTGGGCACCGGAGAAAACGTCGGAGGCCGGCATGTCGGCTATGGTGACGGTATTTATCGAAGTCAGGATGGCGGCACCAGCTGGGAGAACCTCGGATTAAAAGAATCACATCATATTTCTAAAATTATCATACATCCGAAATACTCCAATATCATTTGGGCAGCTGCTCAGGGTCCACTTTGGTCGAAAGGAGGTGAGCGCGGACTCTACAAATCTGTTGACAATGGAAAAACCTGGAAAAAGGTGTTGGGAGATGATGAATGGGTTGGCGCGACGGATACTGTGATCGATCCTCGCAATCCGGATTGGCTATACGCTGCTACGTGGCAGCGTCATCGTAATGTCGCTGCATACATGGGCGGTGGTCCCGGTTCTGGAATCCACCGTTCTACCGATGGCGGAGATACCTGGGAGAAACTCGGCAAAGGATTGCCCAAATCGAATATGGGTAAAATTGGCCTAGCGATATCGGCGCAAAGACCCGATGTCCTTTATGCTGCTATTGAACTGGATCGACGAACCGGCGCCGTATACCGTTCATCCGATCGCGGCGGTTCCTGGACAAAACAATCGGAAGCCATTTCCGGTGGCACAGGTCCCCATTACTATCAGGAGATCTACGCCAGCCCACATCAGTATGACCGCATTTACCTGATGGATGTGCGCATGCAGGTCTCGGAAGACGGCGGCAAAAATTTCCGTCGAATGAAGGAAGAGCATAAGCATGTGGACAATCATGCGTTGGCATTCCGATCTGATGATCCCGATTATTTACTGGTGGGAACGGATGGCGGCATTTACGAAAGTTTTGATCTTGCGGAGAACTGGCGTTTTATCGCCAATTTGCCTGTCACGCAATTCTACAAAGTTGCCTTGGACGATACCGAGCCTTTCTATAACATCTATGGAGGCACTCAGGATAATAACACGCAGGGTGGTCCTTCTCGCACCGATAATTTGCATGGCATCAGAAACTCCGACTGGTGTATCACGCTTTTCGGTGATGGGCATCAGCCTGCTACAGAACCGGGTAATCCCGACATCATGTATTCAGAAATGCAACAGGGATTCCTGGTACGTGTTGATCGCACGACCGGTGAAATTGTATATATTCAACCGCAGCCGGAAGCTGGTGAAGAGTTTGAACGGTTCAACTGGGATGCACCCATCCTGGTGAGTCCGCACTCTCCTACGAGATTGTATTTTGCCTCACAGCGCGTATGGCGGTCCGACGACCGAGGCGATAGCTGGACTGCCATTTCCGGCGATCTCACCCGTGATCAGGAACGGATAACACTTCCCATTATGGACAAAACCTGGAGTTGGGATTCGCCCTGGGACCTTGCGGCAATGTCAAACTACAATACTATTACCTCATTGGCGGAATCACCCCTGCAGGAAGGCCTCATTTTTGCCGGTACCGATGATGGTCTGATCCAAATTACTCAAGACGACGGTAAGAACTGGCGCCAAGTGGAAGTCGGCAGTTTATCTGGTGTGCCCAAGACCGCTTTTGTAAACGACATCAAAGCGGATTTGCACGATGCCAACACGGTTTATATTGCCCTGGACAATCATAAGTTCGGCGATCTCAATCCATACTTGTTGAAGAGTACCGACCGCGGTAAGAGTTGGCGTTCAATCAAAGGCAATATTCCCGAGCGGACGCTGATTTGGCGTGTAGTACAGGATCATATCAAGCCCGATCTGTTATTTGCGGGTACGGAGTTTGGCATCTATTTTACGATAGATGGTGGTGGGCGATGGATGAAACTTTCAGGCGATGTCCCAACCATCTCCTTCCGCGATCTGGCCATTCAACGTCGAGAAAATGATCTCGTTGGAGCCACCTTCGGACGTGGATTCTATGTATTTGATGATTATAGTATTTTGCGCCATGTTTCGGAACAACAACTAAAGCGGGAAGCAACGCTTTTCCCTATCCGTAAAGCCTTGTGGTATATCGAGCGTCCTGTATTAGGATTTAGCGAAAAAGCCTCTCAAGGTGCAGCATTTTACACTGCTCCGAATCCGCCCTTCGGTGCCGTATTCACGTATTACTTGGCTGAAGAACTGAAAACCAAAAAGGCCGTTCGTCAAGAGAAAGAAAAGGAACTCATCAAGCAAAAAAAGGATGTTCCTTTCCTCGGTTGGGAAGAAATGGAGTCCGAACGCAGGCAAGCAGAACCCATGATCTGGTTAACTGTGAAAGATGGTGATGGCAATGTGGTAAGACGCATTGCAGGCCCTACCAAAAAGGGCTTCCATCGAGTGGCCTGGGACTTACATTTTCCGGCCACAAATGCCATTGATTATAGAGGCGACCTTGACGCAGGAAACCAGGTCGGGGTGCTGGCGGCGCCGGGCGAGTACACAGTAACGTTATCCAAACAGATCGATGGAACAGTTACAGATTTATCTAAGCCCTTACCATTTGAAGTTGAGCGTATGCGTCGGGGTGCGTTAGACGGTGCAGAAGACAAAGATGTTGCGGCATTCTGGCAGCAAATTGCAAAACTACAGCGAGCGACCACTGCAGCTTCGCTGGTTTTAGAGAATGCATTGAAGAAAGTCGATGCCATGCGAGCCGCCTTATCGCGCACACCAGCCGCGCCTGGGGGGCTGGATGGACAATTGCATGAATTGAGGCAAACCTTGCTGGAATTTGATGAGCAATTAAACGGCAATCGCTCCAAACGAAAAGTCGGAGAGAAGATTAATCCAACCATCAACAGCCGTTTGCGTTTTGCCATGGGCGGCACTAGACACTCGACATATGGTCCAACACCAACCCTTAAGAACAGCCTGGAAATTGCATACGTCCAGTTTGATGAATTGAAGGCCACATTGGAGAATATCCTCAATGAGCAATTACCTGAAATGGAAGAAGCATTAAGGAAGGCGGGAGCCCCATGGGTAGAGGGACAGCCAATTCCCGAGTTTTGATCTCACTGGCGCCCAATTTCGCTTCGCTTCGTTGGTCGCCGGTTGCGCTGGACGGCCCTATCCTGTCACGACCCATACTTTCTATGGACCTGAGCCAGGCCAGCTCGCGGCTCAGCGCTAGCCCTTAAACGACGCGTAGACGAAAGTACAGGATGAAACTGAAAATCCCCAAGAGAATTGCGAAGATCGGTGGAATGTTAATCACCATTAGCGGCGTCGTAAACGCTGTACTCGGAGCACGTATCGGCGCTATCCTATACGATGCTTATCCGGGAGGCAAGATGGGCGATGTCGGGATCATCGCAGGTGTTGCAGCGGTAGCAATCGGGCTAATCATAGTTTTCCTGATCACCCCGATCTACGAGCGGACCAACCGCTGGTTGGTCGTACTCGGGGGAGTCCTGACGATCGTACTCGGGCATCTCGGTGCCATTACTGGAGCGATCTACATAGGGACTCTCGGAGTGCTGCTTTGCTACCTTGCCGGTATTTGGGCGATTGTCGTCGCAGTATCGGGTTTAAGACGACGGCAGGTCTGATGTTGGAATTCGAGGAGCGATCAAAATGCTTCTGAAGCTACAGCTGGGCGCTATGTCCCTTGCGAGGCGAGGTTCGCGTCATCCGCCGGCATGTTAGCGCCTGGAAGTAAAAAAGCCCGGAGGATCGATGATGCGAACACGACTATTATTTATCATCTTCACACTATGGTGTGGCGTAACACTAGGCGCAGTTGGCTCGAGAACTG
Source organism: Candidatus Latescibacterota bacterium (assembly GCA_011772205.1). Taxonomy (GTDB): domain Bacteria; phylum Krumholzibacteriota; class Krumholzibacteriia; order WVZY01; family WVZY01; genus WVZY01. The sequence continues at coordinate 42,298 of WVZY01000008.1, read as the reverse complement.
ACTGTGGTTGTCTGCAATCTCTACCGCCGGGGAATCACGTCGTACTGATTTGTCCGCAAGGGGACGGGCCAACACTTGCGGAAGCGGGTGCTATTATCACACTTACATACCAGGACATCGTTAAACCCGAACGACCTTTTTCAACCGGAGGGTGCAACGGGGGTATTGTCTGGTGCGGCGGTCCTCTGAGGGCGGATAGTTTTACCGGCGATAACGGGCAGACGACCGTGAGCGGACCAATGGCCGGCGGTGGATATGATACTGAAATTGTCTGGTACCTCGTCCATCTTGTAAATCAGGATTGCATGATGAGTTACGTCCCTTTAGTACTCGTAAGTCCGGATATCAATGCGGATCTCGCGGTTGACCTTGTTGACTTTTCTATATTTGCTGCTGGGTTCCCATCACCGTCAAAGCCATACGATCCTCGTCTCGACTTCGATGGCGATGGAAGTGTTGATATTGTGGATTTTTCATTATTTGCCCAGCATTGGCTGCATAGATGTTCGTAGGTGGTATTCTAACGCGGTTGTGGAGCCGACGGTTAATGTTGAGCTCCTTGTGTGGCGAGGGTGACGTAGCGGGCCCGGGAGTCTACGGAGTTAGTATGAGGACTCTTGTTAATGCGGGGTAGCTGGGCGCCATCGCATTGTTCAGACTTGACCAAGATTCATCCGGAGGTGGATTTATGCGTCCCTTGATCCTTGGGGTGGTTGCGGGGATGCTGGTTACTGTCTTCAGCACTTGGTCAGAGAACAAACTTCCCTTGCCTAAGATCGACTCCGAGATCGAGAAAGACCTTCTCGCGTGGTTGCACGATCATGGAAAATCTCCCGAGAACTATGTTTTGTCAAAGTTTGCGGACCATGACATCATTTTTCTGGGAGAGTACCACCGGATACGACATGACGCTGTTCTAGTGCAAGACTTGATTCCGCTTCTCTACCTGGAGGGGATACGTAACCTTGGTATTGAGTTCGCTCGCGCCCGTGATCAGGATGCTATCGATCGGCTTCTCACCATGGATTCATTTGACGAGAAGCTGGCAAACACGATCTTCTGGAATCAGTGGCCGTTTTGGGGCTACAAGGAATACATTGACATACTCCGTGTTGCCTGGGAGGTCAACAAAAACTTATCGGAAGAGGAACTCCCCTTTCGGGTCATCGGGCTCAATGCTCGTATGGATTGGAGTCATGTTTGGAGCGAGGAGGACAGAGGCAATCGGGAGGTTATGAAGAAAGTGCTTCCCGATGGCGATTCAGACGAGGTTATGGCAGAAACGATTCGGCGAGAAATCCTAGCGAAAGGTGAAAAAGCTCTCATTTACTCGGGGATCAACCACGCTTATACAAAGTTTCAGCAGCCGATAGTAGACGAAGAGAGCGGCGAGCTGGTGCGGCTTGTTTCAAATCGGATGGGTAACCGGATTTACTCGGAGATTGGAGAATGTTGTTTTACCATTTTTCTCCACTCTCCGTGGCCTGCGGTGACCGGATATTCAGATCCAGGGGTGTACCCGGCCGACGGGATCATCGATGCATTGTTCTCGAAAATGGCGGACGAAGAGCGGCGCGTGGGCTTCGACATTGTTGACTCGCCTTTCGGACGCCTTCGGGATACGAATAGCTACTGGAGCCATAGCGCCGAAGATTTCCGTCTGGATATGTATTGCGATGGCTGGATCTGCCAGAAGCCGCTCTCCGATTACGTAGGAGTTACGGCTGTCGAGGGCTGGTTCAACGAAAGCAACAGACTGGATGCGATCGCGCAGATTGCAAATCCGGATCCACGAGTGAAGAACAAGGACGTGAGTGTCGATGATTTAATGGAGAGCCTCATATCAGATACCGATTTCAAGCGACGCTTCAAGCGATTTCGCTGAACTGCGCAAGGAATAAATCCGTAAACACCGCAGGCCATAGGGAAGAAGCTGGATAGCAAGCCGATACTGCTCGTAGCACGTGAACCTGAGAGATGCTGGAAGTAACAGCAATTGCAGAGCTGTTGGGGCTTCCAAGTAAGATGCTGCGCTTGGCTCCAAAACTTTAGAAGGTCAAGCAATCTGATTGGAGTATTCTGTGTCTATTACTCTCTCACCAGAAGCTAAAAAGAAGTTGATCGCTTCCATCAAGCGGTACTTTGAAGAACGCATGGACGAGGAGATTGGCGACCTGAAAGCCGATCTACTTCTCGATTATTTCCTGAAGGAGATGGGCCCTACTGTCTACAATCAAGCGATTGCGGACGCCCGTGCGTTTTTCGAAGAGAGAACCGCGGATCTCGACGCTTCGTGCTATAAGAAGGAATTTGGCTATTGGGAAAAGTCTTAGAATGATTCGTCTAATACGCGCATGCAGCTGTCGGCCTGTGGCGTGCTTTTGAGCTGCGCAGCGCTTGGACGGCTTCGCCACGCGCGGCTGAGTTCCGGGTCGTTAGCAAGCAGTCGCAACGAAGGGAGGTATAGAAAGTCATGGAATACGATCCTTTGAAAGCTCCGGACCCGCAGGTATGGATTGAGTTTGGCGAGGCCGACCGAATCGGGGCGGTTCTTGAATACCACAAGGATGCTGGATTCGAAGCTCCAAATGAAAGACTTCATGCGGTGCTGCACGTGGTCGTTGAGAACCAGCTGGCGATGGGGGAAGCTCCCGTTTTGAAAACTCTGGGAAGATTGTTAGCAGATGGATTGGATAGGCACGATGCGGTTCACGCGATCGGGTCGGTTCTGGCCCGCCATATGTACAAGTTGCTGCAAAGCGAATCACCGAGTAAAAATCTGCCGGACTCGTATTATCAGGATCTTGCTTGTCTAACAGCGGACAGCTGGAGAGAATCTGGCTAGCACGCTGGCGACGGACGGTGAGCATTGAGGTGGAATGGGGCTACGTTTCGCCGCTGGCAGCTTGGCACCTAGATATTGGCGTGCTGCATCGTGGCTTGGGACGTAAAAATGAAATGCTCGAAATTACAGTTGCTATGTTGCCCCAATTGCCAAGGTGCGCTTTCTCCGGGCGATGAGCGCAGTGACGGCACTTTGGATGACGGGGAATTGTTTTGCTCGCACTGTGAGCGGAGCTTCCTCATCAGGAATGGCATCCCTCATTTTATTTCTCTGCAGGAGCTGGAAGGCCTTAACCGCCGATTCGCTCAATTCTATGAGCGGTTTTCACGCTTCGAGGCAATTTTCGATAAGTTGTCTTTTTTATCGATGGGAGGGGAGCGCAAAGCACGCACAGAGATTTTGCGCCGATTGGAGCTGAGCGGTGGCCGGGTTCTGGAGGTTTCGATCGGATCGGGTCGTAATCTGCCTTACTTGTTTGAGTCGCCCAAAGCGGGCGAGATATATGGCCTGGATATATCAGCAGCGCAGCTGACCCGCTGTCGCAAATGCGTTAAAACTCGAAGATGGCCAGTAGATCTTTTCTTGGGAATGGCAGAGGCGTTGCCTTTCAAAACAGATTCATTTGACAATGTCTTTCATATTGGCGGGATAAACTTTTTCTCGGAAAAGAAGAAGGCCATTGACGAGATGATCCGAGTCGCCCGGCCGGGAAGCAAAATCGTGATTGCTGATGAATCGGAACGGGTGGCACAACTCATCTCTCGTTTCCTCCGTTTATCGCGCTCAAATCTGGGCAGGAAGGTGGACGCGTCCGTACCCGTTCACCTCGTTCCGGACGCTATGGAAGAGGTATGTGCGGACGGTATTTGGAAACGGCATGGTCAGTATCACGGGTATTGCCTGGAATTCAGAAAGCCGGCATGATGAGTTGGCGGCGAGTTTGTGTTCTTTCAGGGAAATGCTGAAGCAATAAGATCAAATGATATTCGCTGGTAAGACACTAAATGAGTATTTGATTGCCTCAAAGAAATATTTTGCCATAATTTTCTTTCTTGCGTTGATCACCGTCCTCTTGAGAAAGTTCGATGTTTATTCATCTATTATACAGACAACTGTTATGTCAGTTGGATTAATTGTCCTTGGCTTGGCTGGTTGGACAACGACAAGAAAATTTCAATTTACCCTACCACAGATTAGTTTCATCGGCTTTATACTTTCCTTTGGAACTCACTGGTCTTTACCATTATTCCATAGCATAGGAGAAGTGTTATATCTTTTCATAATAAATTCTACTATCAATATTGTTATTGTCACTTCTTTTGGTTTTTTATCAAGGAAGCTGAGAAAATTATAGCGCGTATATATTAAGTTTCTATTAAACGTATAACACGCCAATGAAGCCGCAAGCCGCCTGTCACGGCGCTAGTAGGGCAATGCATTCGCCTCCATCCGCAGCTCGGCGCAGGGAAGTTATGTGGCACCTAGAGTGATGAAGATCTGAACCATGCTTCCTGAGGGGGGAGTGAATCCTGCATCATCTATACATGGACGCAACTAGGTACCGGGGAATTCTCAAGAAGATCTTCGGGTGCAGTGTTCTGTTTATGAGCCTCTTTGGTGGAAGCTTCGGATCGACGCACGAGCACTCCAACTCTCTCGCCAGGGAACCGATTCAGAGCATCGGAGATATGCAGACCAGAGGTGTGGTGCGGGGCAATGGTGGTGCATCACAGGGATACATTCTGTTCTCTCCGCTCCTGTCGACCACGACCTACCTCATTGATCGCAAGGGAAGAGTGGTTCATACCTGGGAGAGCGAGTTTGCGCCGGGAGCCTCGGTATATCTCCTTGACAACGGGCACTTGTTGCGTTGCGGGCGGCAACCGGATGTCCCCATTTTTCATGGGGGTGGGGAGGGAGGACGCATACAGGAGTTTACCTGGGATGGGACGCTCGTTTGGGACTGGATTCTCGCCTCCAAAGAGAGGCTGCAGCATCACGATATTGAGCCCCTGCCAAATGGCAACGTCCTTCTCATTTCCTGGGAACGCAAGAGCTCCGAACAGACCGTCCGCGCTGGACGAAATCCGAATCTAGTGAGTTCGGCGGGGCTCTGGCCTGACTGCATCCTTGAGGTACAACCACATCGCCCGAACGAGGGACGGATCGTGTGGGAATGGCATCTCTGGGACCACATGATCCAGGATTACGATCCAAATCGTGAGAACTACGGTGATGTATCGGAGCATCCGGAACTCATCGATATCAACGGGGATCGACAGCTGGATCGGTCCTCCGACGAGCAGCTCCGGCGGCTCAAGGCCTTAGGTTATGTAGGTAGTGCCACGGATGCAAAGGACCTTCGTGCTGATTTCGCGCACACCAACTCGATCGCGTACAATCCTCGGCTCGATCAAATCGCGCTCAGCGTGCTTACCTTCAACGAGATCTGGATCATTGACCATAGCACCACTACAAAAGAGGCGGCTGGTCACACCGGCGGACGCGCAGGCAGGGGAGGGGACCTCCTTTATCGCTGGGGGAATCCCAAGACCTGCCATCGGGGCGCGATCGAGAACCAGCAGCTCTTTGCCCAGCATGATGCACGGTGGATTCCTGATGGTTATCCAGGCGCCGGCAACATCCTGGTGTTCAACAACGGATCCGATCGGCTGGCAGGAGGTTACTCTTCAGTGATCGAGATCCGGCCCCCTCTCGATGCCAATTGGCAATACTCGATCAGGGCACGGAAGCGTTTCAGGCCGGACGAGCCTGTATGGGAGTACACAGCTCCGAATAAACGGTCCTTCTTTTCGGATTTCATTTCCGGAGCCCAGCGTTTGGCCAACGGGAATACCTTCATTTGTTCGGGTCCCCAAGGACGGTTCTTCGAGGTGACCGCGAAGGGAGATATCGTTTGGGAGTACTATAATCCTTACTCGGGTGATGCCCCCAATCCCGCTGGGGATCCTCCCTATTCTGTGTTTCGGACCGAGCACATTCCGCCGGATCATCCGGCCTTGGCCAATCGGCGCCTCAGACCTCTCGATCCACAGCCGCCTCATCTGGAGCCTGGGGCATCGCGCCGGTAGCATTGAGAAATGGCTTGCGAGACAAGAGAGGGGAGTTCTGGGAGAAAGCAGGCTCATATGGCACGCAAATCGCGGTCAACACCCTAAATCCATGATAAAAATGGGTTTATGGTCATGGGGACGGTTACTCGAATCAAACGGGGAACCGAGAGCGCGGAGGAGTTCAGCTCAATCTGGAATGAATTCGAGTCCCATCATTAGCGGATCAAACCATTCAGCTGTGATCTCTGTTATTATGGCGTGAGCTTTGGCACAAGAGAACGTGGTATAATCGAGTATATGGCCGGTATGGCGGTGAAGAAACCCATGACAATCCCTGAAGGTTTAGAGATTCGCAAAATTCCAAGGGCTAAGTATGCCGTATTCACCTGTCTCTTACAGGCGATTGGTGATATGTATCGCTACATATTTGAAGAATGGTTTTCGACGTCAGGCTATGAACTTGATAGCTCCGTGCCGACTTTTGAGAAGTATCCGCCTGCGGAAGATGCAAGTTCTGTCGTGCTCATCCACATTCCTATCCGGAAAACTGAGAGTAGATAAAAAGAGAATGCCAATACGCAGCTGCAGCCGCCGAACGGTGGCGAAAAAATGACCTGACGCTCAGTGAGGGGGGCTTCGTCATTAGCAGCTGAACGTCGGATCGTTTGCCGGACCAGCGGCGCGAAGGAGGGAGTTTCTATATGCGACTGATCATGTTTGCATCACTGTTTTGCCTCATTGTAGCGGGATCCGCCATCAGTGCCCAATGTACTTCGGTTGGTCTTTTTCGCGATCCCACGCCTGCCACCTGTGGAATGCCGGATGATGGACCGGGCATGCTGTCGATATACGTGGTTATGATGTACTCGCCTGGGGTGACGGGTTTACAGTTTTCTGCTCCTCTTCCGGAATGTTGGGAGGGGGCACCATGGATTTCGGACACGTCTCATTTTATTACGATCGGAAACTCGCAGACAGGTATCGCTATCGCTCTTGGCTCATGTTTGCCCTCACCAGTTCACGTTCTCACAATTAATGTTATGACCTCTGGGTTGGTGAATGCGTGCTGCCCTTACCCTGTTTTACCTGATCCATCTCTCGAATCCGGTGAGATCGAGGTTATCGACTGCGGTGGCAATGTGCTCATTGGTAATGAGTATACGTCATTTGTGACAAGCGATGGATCATGGGCACCACCGCTAGTGCACAGCCCTGAACCAAGCGATGGAGCTGTGGGCCAGCCACTCGAGGCGAAATTGAGCTGGAGGATTCAGCAGTGCAGTTGCGGGCTCGGGGTCGTGTGGAATACCGTCTTTTTCGGGACGACTCCTGATCCGCCTATGGTGGCACAGTACCTTGATCCTTCGATTTACGATCCGGGGTCTTTGGCACCTGCTACGACGTATTACTGGAGGGTCGGAGTCTATGACTCCGATGCTGGAACGACGGAGTCTCCCATCTGGGCTTTCACAACCGGTAGTGCAGTTCCAGCGGCGATGACGTCTTGGGGCAGGGTGAAAGCGCTCTATAACGGTGATAAGGCTGATTAGATCATCGGGCTGACACAAGAGCAGCTTTATAAGTACGTGAGCTTGGTGCTCTAATCGAGTTTTGGTGAAAAAATCAAGGTGCGTGCGTTTGAACCCTTGGGCATCTCAGCACGGGGGCGTTATCTTGTAGATAAATCGTAAGACCATTAGTTTACATAACTTAAAATATAAGGTACCATCTTTCTGTGCGGGCGGTGACTGCGAGTCCAAGAACCGGGTAGGTGTCTTAATCTCAAGGCGCTAGATGGCCTTGGAAAGTTTCACTGGTCAAAAACCCCACAACGTACACCGGGAGGAATCCTTATGTGTGAAGCACTACGCAATAAGTGGGGCAGATGCCAGATTCTGGCTGTTCTTGCATTTTTTCTTCAGATCTTCGCTTGCTCCGGTAATCCCCTCAAACCGTCATCGCCGTCACCATCATCCCCATCTGGGTGGATTTGGCAGAATCCGTTGCCCCAGGGAAATGGGCTTTGGGATGTCTCATTCACGGATGTCGACACCGGAGTGGTCGTTGGGGAAATCGGTGCGATTCTTCGGACGGTGGATGGAGGAGCCACGTGGGTGAATCAAACGAGCGGTGAGGGTACAGCTCTTACGGGTGTCTCGTTCGTTGATGGGAACAATGGGGTGGCCGTTGGCATGCACGGCATAATACTTCGAACCACGGATGGCGGCGCCACGTGGGTGAAGCAAAACAGCGGAACGACGTACTGGCTTACGGATGTTGCAGTCACGGACGCGGATACTGGGACGGTTGTGGGGTGTCCGGGCATGATTCTTCGGACCACGGATGGGGGTGCCACTTGGGAGAGGCAAACAAGCGGCACTAACAAATTACTCTTTGCTGTATCGTTCACGGATGCGAACACGGGGACGGCGGTGGGGGAAGGCGGCACCATTCTCCGGACGACGGATGGGGGGGCCACCTGGGTGGGCCAAACGAGCGGCACGTCCGAAATTCTCTGGGATGTTTTCTTTACGGATGCGAATACGGGGCTGGCGGTGGGGAATTCGGGCACGATGCTCCGGACGACAGATGGCGGAACCACGTGGGTGAGCCTGCCGAGCGTTACGAATGACGATCTCTTCGCGGTCGCATTCGCGAATGCGAGCGTGGGGATTGCCGTTGGGAGGAGTGTGATTCTCCGGACGGCGGACGGTGGGGATACGTGGGTGAGTCACCCGAGCGGAACACGTAGAGAGCTCCTCAATGTTTCATTCGTGAATGCGAGCACGGGCACCATCGTCGGAGAAGGGGGTACGATTCTCCGGACGACGGACGGCGGGGATACCTGGGTTGGTCAAACGAGTGGCACGAATAATTCGCTTTTTGGTGTTTCGTTCACGGATGCGAATACGGGGACGGTAGTGGGAGCATTCGGCACCATTCTACGAACGACAACTGGAGGAGAATAACTAAGTGGGCAAAAGATCGCGGACGTGGAAGTTGTTTGCCGCTCCGTATTGCTACGAGAAGTACGTACGTTTGGTACTGGTGAGTCCGGATATTGATGCGGATTCGATTGTCAATCTCATCGACTTTTCGATGTTCGCCGGTGGATATATTTCACCGCCACGTCCATACGATCCGCGTTTTGATATTTACGGTGACGGTCAAATCGGTCTCGTAGATTTGGCATTGTTTGCACAGCACTTCCGTCATGGCTGTTCCTAAACAGCCTTCTATCACATCGCTGAAGCTAACGGCGACAAAGGCACCGGGGTGCTCATGCGTGAGCGCCCCGCCAAGCGCTGCGGCTCAGCGCCAGATCATCAGACAGACGTCGGTTTTCAATTGGACGAAAAACAAGAAATGACTCCTCGGGTTCGACCTGCGACACCGGGTGATCGCGACTTGCTCGTGAAAATGATGGAGGAATTCTATGCCGAGTCAGGCACGCCTTTCGAGACGGATCGAACGATTCGCGCGTTTGATGGCATACTGCAAGACGAGAGGATCGGTCGTGTGTGGATTCTTGAACGTCGCGGAACGGCTGCCGGGTACGTGGTTCTAACAGTGGGATTCAGCATGGAGTACAGCGGTCGTGATGCGTTTATTGATGACCTGTTCGTACGGCGTGAACATCGGGGCTATGGGCTCGGGCATCGGCGTTACGTTCGTGGTGGCTGGATTACTCGAGGGCCGGGGCTCGAGCTAGGCACAACTACTCAACTGATCATCCGTTCAACTCCGCTGCAAGGCAAGTACCATCATTTAGATGTTGGAGGCAAACTTGGCGAAAAAGCGAAAGAATCACGAGCCCCCTTCTGTTGTTGCTGAAGAAGGCTGGCGGTATCACCATATTGGCGTGCCCACAGAAACTCCAAAGCCCCGCGAGCGTTACTTGAAGCAATTCAAGATGTACGTAACAGGCTTCGATACCAGCCCTTACGGGATTGAGTGGATGCGCTTTGAGAAGGACAGCCCGGTATCCGAGCTTGTAAAAACGGTGCCTCACATCGCGTTCGAGGTAGATGATCTTGAAGCAGCGTTCGAAGGGAAAAAGGTCTTGGGTGAGGCGGCCTCGCCTTCCTGGCGAGCATATGCATGGCAGGTCAAATCGTTGAAATACTAAGTATTCATCGGTTGCCAAAGGATAAATAATACCTTCCAAAAAGCGACGCAGCAGTCTTGCGCGCTGCCGTAAAGCGCCAGAGTTTCGGACCGACAAAGGAATTATATATATAAAGGCGTGATGTCTCACGGAGTTACATGAAACTGGCTTGGGCAACCGATATTCACCTCAACGTTATGGAAGAGGATGACATACAAAGATTTTGCAGCCGAATAATCGAGTCGGGCGTGGATATAGTACTTATCGGGGGAGACATAGCCGAGGCTCCTGATCTCTTAGAATGGCTCCGGTTACTCGAATCGAAACTACAGCGGCATATTTATTTCGTGCTTGGAAATCACGATTACTACGGCAGTGATATCGCAAGTGTTCGGCACGAAGTAAGTGAATTGAATTCAACGTATCTTCGATGGCTTCCGGCCGAGGGATGCGTGGGTTTAACGAGCAAATCGGCCTTAGTCGGTGTTGGAGGGTGGGGAGACGCACGATTGGGCGATTATGCACGTTCATCTGTGATTCTCAGTGATTTTCTATTCATCAAAGATTTGCAAAGCACTATAGATATGAATGACCTGGCGGACGGTTTTGAGCATCGTGAAGCGCTGAAACTGAAGTTGCAGGAGCTCGGCGATCGTGATGCAGCTACGTTAAAACCACTACTGGAGCAAGCGCTCAATGACTATTCAACTGTGTTCATGTTAACGCATGTGCCTCCGTTTAAAGAAGCTTGTTGGCACGGAGGAAAAATTTCTGAGGAAGAATGGATGCCATTTTTTACATGTAAAGCCATCGGAGATTTACTAATTGAGTCCGTAAGCGCAAAGCCTTCTTGTAAGGTCACGGTTCTCTGCGGGCACACCCATGGCAGCGGTACGGCACAAATTTTACCGAATCTCATTGCATACACGGCCGAAGCTGATTACGGTCGTGCGGACTTCAAAGTGTTCGAGATAGAGTGATGAGCAAATGGCGGGATGAAAAGCCTTTCATTGAGGAAGCGATCATGCCCCTGATCGGGCCCTGGGCAATTCTAATTATCGTGCTAGTAGCCTTCACAAGCAGTTGTGGTTCAGAAAAGGATCTGCAGGATCTTGATGGAGAAACAGGATTTCGCTTTGGCATATGGGATGACACCACGGGAGTCGAGGACTTCGTCGCTGTGACCGCAGATAAGGGGATCATATCGAGCGCGCGAGCACAGCTCCTGCTCCCTGCATCGCAGCGCAGCCTTCACATTCATGGTGTGATAGGGCTTGGGAGCGGGGGGCACAATCTCGCTTGGGGATGGCATTTCCTTCCCGGGCAATGGTCCCTGACGGAAGAGAGCACCGAGATTTGTGATGGGAGACCGTCAGCCATCGAAGCTTCGATCGATGACTGGCCGGATACGTTGACATTGTTTTGCCCATTGTCCTCCTATGTGAAGGCGGAGATTCGATGAGTTTCCTGAGATCTGTGTGGGGCTGCGGGGCGCGAGGCCGGATGCTATAAGGGATTTAGAAGGGATGGTTCACTGAGGCGATATGTTTTAATTCCTAAACAATGAGGATAGGAAATGAAAAAACATACCGGTTTTCTATATAGATCCACTTACATTCTGGCGATTTTCTCCACCGGATTCTCGGTGTATAACATGCTGGCAACAATGATTTATAAAAATCAAATCTTTATCGAACGCGATATGTTTTCGAGCGTGGAGATACTAATTTTGATCGGATTTGGCCTGATCCTGGTATTTGACATTGTGTCCATCCTATGGATTTTATTAAGAAAGCACCCGTCTCGAAATATTGTTATCAGCGATATACCAACGATGGTTTTCGGAACCCTCTGTCTGGTCTCGTTGCCAGGAGAAAAAGTGATGGTAGACGAGATCGGCCGAGAATACCTGTTAGGATGGGAGGTACTTGGCGAGTGGATAATACTGTACATCTTCTTGACGATCCAATTGACTTATAACCTAGTCATCCTTCTGCAGTTGTTTCGTGCATGCAACGCGCAGTATGGGGAGGGCAAGATATGATTGCGCTAGTGGAGTGAATACGACAGACTAGCACGGGTAGCGGACAGCGCATGGGACGAGGAAGCATATCTAGCGATAATGTTTATGGGATTTTCGGGGCTTTATGAGAACGCCACAGCTGGGCCCCTCGACAGAGTGGCGAGGGGCTATCTGCTACGAGAGACTGAACTAATATGAGTAGGAGGCGCAGATGGAGTGTTTCTGCGATTTGCAGAACAGGGAACCGAAAGAAATTGTCCCTGGTGCGCGTATTCGCACCTTTTGGGGAAACGAGATGCTGGTGTCCATCGCCGATTTTGTTCCAAACGTGGTTGTACCTGTTCATAGTCATCCTCACGAGCAAGCTGGTACCATTATCTCAGGCGAGTTCGAGCTGACCATAGCCGGGGAAACACGCCGGCTCAAGTCAGGGGATACTTACATCATTCCTGGAGGTATTGAGCACGGTGGCAGGACAGGCGATGCTTCCGCCAGAGTATTGGATATTTTCAGCCCTATTCGAGAAGATTACCAATACTGATTGGGTCGTGCTTCGATAGAGGGAAAGGCATGACGCGGGTATTGTTACGGGGCATCTGCTACCCCGAAGTTGCTACGGACCAACCTATCACATGTGGAAGTTATCGGCTCAGAGCGCTTTTGGCGAGTGTTGTGGCAAAAACGCTTCCTATATTTGCTCAGCGGTCGAAAGGCAAACCGTTATGCATCGCTGGTCCGCAATTCTTTGGGAACTCGTCTTTTGCTGATAAACTCATTGTGAAGGAGATCCTGCCAGTGAAATCTCGTATCGCATTGACAATAACGGTTGTTCTAGTCCTATATATTATTGTTGAATTAGTGTCTGAGACGACAGTTCGTTTACTAATCCCAGATAATTACATCATCAGAGTGCTCACAAAGTTCGTATTCTTCTCTCTCTACATTCTCTTCATCGTTCCATATATCATAAGAAAGTCGGCGGATATAACTTCTTTCGGTAATTACATGAGAAGGATTGGCTTGGTCATCTATTTCCCTTTCAACCGGATCATTTTTGCAGTGCTAACCTGCTACTTCATATTCATCATTAGTCAACTCAGTGGATCACTAATCTACTATTCAACTCGTAGTAGTCACTATATCTTCGATTTTTCCCGACACAGCTTGCTTGGATCACAGTCGATTATTGCCGGTATATTCGAGGAAATCTTATTTCGTGGAATCATTCTGACGCTATTATTGATAAGGCACGCTGAATCAAAGGCAGTCGTAATATCCGCGGCAATATTTGCCGGGATTCGCTTGCTCAACATGCTGAATCCGGAAATGAATCAGTCTTGGGTTTTGGGACAAGCAGCGTGGGCATTCGGATTGGGAATTATGTACGCATACATGTTTATAAGAATGAAATCGCTGATACCACTTATTTTGTTGCATTATTTCCTAAATGCTCTTGTTGGTGTGTGGTTTCCTGGTCTTGATACCCAGGATGTAACTTCAGCATTATATGGTATTCTTTTCTTTGGTATTATCCCAGGCGGCCTGTCGATACTTTGGATTAGATTTTTATCGCGTCGATGGCAATTAGGGTTGGCAAGGAACGCGCAACAGTAAATTCCAGCTAAGTCCAATTGTATTTCAAGAATGAAAATCTAAAGAGAGACCACTCATGGAGACAAAGAAGTTATTTCAACAGCTTGCACGTAAGGATGCAAATAAGGACAAGCTTGCCGCGAGCGTCATTCGGAAGCCGGAGCTGGCACCGGAGCTTGTTGCGGCTCTAGGTTCCGACCAGGCGGCTGTTAAGTTTAGCGCCAGCAAGATCCTCTTGCTCATTTCAGAGAGAGCACCGGCAGTCGTTTATCCATCGCTTCATTCATTTATCGATCTCCTTGACTGTGAGAACAAGATACTCAAATGGGGTGCTGTACGTGTCATTGGTAACTTGGCTGAAGTCGATTCCAAAAACATAATCGATAGAGTACTGGAGAAATATCTCGAGCCCATCTCTGGTCCTGAACTCGTTACTGCTGCAAACGTGATCGCTGGAGCAACAAAGATCGCCATGGCGAAGCCCAGACTCATCGACAGGATTGTGAGAGCTATTTTGAATGTTGAAAAAGCCCGATACAAAACATCGATGTGTCGCAACGTCGCTCTGGGTCGCGCCATCGATGCCTTCGATCAGCTATACGGACGGTCCAAGCTTCAAGGGGCGATTTCCAAGCTAGTGAAAAAACAGCTCAGGAATCCGAGAAACGCCACCAGGAAAAAGGCCGAAAAATTTATCAAGCGACGGCTCACATCGGGAGCTTCCAAGGGGCGAGCTGGTCGCGACGGTGCTGGGAAAAAGGCTATGTAGCTGGCGCAGAGTACTGTTGTGGAGGAGCGGCGGCAGAGCGCCAGGCTCTAAAGCGTTCGTGGCGCGAAGGCAAAAGATATGCATTACGCTATGGTTATCTATCCACGGAAGGCAGGCGGGATTCTCCAAGGATTCACGCGCCGTTGAGGTGCGGGAATTCCGCTTGGGCGCTCAGTGCGTCTGACAGCTCACTGCAGCATATTGATTAGTATTTTAATCATTATCTTATTAAATATTGCATTCTAAAGGCAGGTAGAGACAATGACAAAAGAGATAAAGATGCCTACGGAAGAAACACTCGATCCTGAAGACTGGGAGTCCGTGCGGGCGCTCGGTCGTCGGATGCTCGATGACATGATGGATTACATGAGAACATTGCGGGAACGCCCCGCCTGGCGGCACGCTCCGGACAAGGTCAAGGCTCACTTCAGCAAGCCTCTGCCGTATGATCCTCAGCCGCAAGAGGAGATCTACGATGAGTTCCTGGAGTATGTGCTGCCATACCCGGTCGGCAACCTCCATCCGAGTTTCTGGGGTTGGGTTATGGGCACGGGGACTGTGTTTGGTGCGTTGGCCGAGCTACTGGCAGCATCGATGAACACGAACACAGGTGGTGGTGCCTATCATAGCGCCAATTACGTTGAGAAGCAGGTGATCGACTGGACCAAAGAAATGTTGGGCTACCCCGCATCGGCCAGCGGTTTGCTGACCAGCGGGTGCTCGGCCGCAAATCTGATCGGGCTGGGCGTCGCCCGAAATACAAAAGCTGGCTATGATCTGCGGAGCGAAGGCATTCAAGTCGCGCCCCAGAAAATGGTGCTGTATGCATCGAATGAAATCCACACATCAGTCCATAAAGCGGTGGAACTGCTGGGCCTGGGAAGGGATGCGCTCCGTCTGGTGCCCGTCAACGACATCTACCAGATTGACCTGAATGCACTGCAGACGGCCATCGCGAAGGATCGCCAAGACGGCCATTTGCCATTCTGCGTCGTTGGCGCAGCGGGGACGACCAACACCGGAGCTATCGACGATCTCAGCGCGCTGGCCGATATCTGCCAGGAGGAAGGCCTCTGGCTGCATGTGGATGGTGCGTTCGGTGCGTGGGCCGCACTGGTCCCCGATGCAAGACACTTGGTGGACGGGATGGAACGGGCGGACTCGCTGGCTTTGGATTTACACAAGTGGATGTACATGCCATGTGAAATCGGGTGCATCCTGGTGCGGAGTGAAGACGATCATCGCAAAGCTTTTTCCTTGACGCCTGCGTACCTATCTCACGGGGAAGTCGGGCGCGGATTGGCGGGGAGTGATCTCCCCTGGTTCAGCGATTACGGCTTCCAGCTTTCCCGCGGATTCCGGGCGCTCAAGGCCTGGATGTCTATTAAGGAGCATGGCGCTAGCAAGTATGGTCGACTGATCCAGCAGAATATCGATCAGGCCCGTTACCTTGGCGAACTGATCGATGCCGCGCCGGAGCTTGAGCTTGCAGCTCCGGTAACACTGAATGTTGTCTGTTTTCGATACACCAGAGCTGGGCTGGATGATACTGCTCTCGACGAACTGAACAAGCAAATCGAGGTGGAGCTACAGGAACGAGGCATTGCTGTGCCATCTGTGACGACGATTAGAGGTAGGTGCGTTCTGCATGTAGCAATCACCAATCACCGCAGCCGCCGGGAAGATTTTGACGTTCTGGTGCGCGAGGCGATACGGATCGGTAAGGAGATGGACCAGTCCAGAGACTCTGCCACTGAATAGTAATGAGCAATTTATCCCTTATATTAGCGATCCTATGTCTTGTTTGGGGAGTTGTATCCTCTATTGTCGTCGCTTCATTTTTATCCAATCGTGGAATTAAGATTGGTCTATTGTTTTTCAGGGTCATGGTGTTGAAATATATACATCAGTACCGTAAAATAACTATGCAGGAGCAGGGAAAGCCGGGGCGATGGTTTTACGCCTACATCATTTCAATGAATCTTGCATTAGTATTTGCAATTATTGGGCTGGTTCTCAGATGAATCTGAAAGGGCCATTCGTTTTATTCCTCCTTAACTCGCACATGGAGCTGACGGCTGCAGCTGGCAGGCCGGTTTCGATGTGCCCGTCCCGGGTTCCTATCGCGGCTAATGTGCGACGTGGGACACGAGATTTCGTCTAACATGTCAAAAATTCTCTGGTTTCTGCTTTTTATAATTGTCGTGCTTGCAGTGCTCACTGTGCGTCTCAGAGACATGGGCGGAGTTGTCTACAATGGAGCTACTGCTGAAAACAAGCAGATCTACGTTAGCGGACACACAAACGGAAAGATATTGAAAATAAGCGTGGATGATATTCTTGTCTTTAACGGAATTATCAAAAAACCCTCAAGAAGCGACTTGCTCACTGAGGTGCCGGTTCCGAAGATTAGTGGTGCCGAGTCGCGCGTGAGGATTTACGGAGACCTTGCCGAAGCTGATACGCTGATCAACTGGATCGAGTACAACTCGGTGATAATATATATTGTCAAAAGTGGATTGTCCGTGAGCTTCGCGAATGACCCGAAATTTCTCTGAGGCTCGGAGTAGCCCAACGTAGCTCTATGTCGGACGGCTTGCTGATGACGGGAGAATCGTAAGTGCAATCGAGCAATCGCATTTGATGGAAGAGCGCTTGACGATCGAGGCAACATGAAATCAAGATTAGCATACTTCTTGTTAGCCGTGCTTGCCGTTGGGGCATGTTCGGAAGAAGAGCAAGCTTCGGACTCACGAGCTAGAGTTTATTACATCCAAGACTCTCTGCTTTCGCTGAAATCCGTGTACGTGACTCTGGATGATGGCAACTCGATCTGGGAGTTTGAGCCACACAATTTCCGGAGAGTTGAGACAGATTCGAATCGCTTCACGAGCCCAGAGGTTCAAACCCAGGCGAATGGGACTCTGCAAATGATATTCCATTTGGTCACGAGTAACGGCTCTCCGTTCTGTGACGGCTCCTTGGTCGCTCCCTTGAGTCCGAACTGGCGTTGGTCTTTTGAGTTTGTGCATGTGCTCAAAGATTCAGTATATGCCTGTAGCGATTGCATCAAAGTAAGCATATACGAAATTTACGATCAAGCACACCTAGGCGAATCGATTCACGTACTGTGGCGAGGCAGGGGGCCTTGAGCATTTTATTAAAGGCGCTCGCCGGACCCCACTGATGGCACTGCTATGCGATCTGACAGCAAGTCGACACATCCGGGCGGGCGCGAGAGCAGAGCGCAGGGACGTTTGATGCTCATAATGACAATCAAGCTTTGACATTCGCAAGAACTTCTGCTTTAATAACCTAGTCTATCTGCAATAAGTAATTACACATCCAGGGAGGTGGAAATGCTTCGCGGAGCAATTCTTACGTTTCTTGTTTACTTTCTTATCCTGCCATCGAGCTCAATAGCACAGGAAACTCGCCTTTTACGCAATCCCGATATAAGCGAATCGCATATTGCTTTTGTTTATTCCAATGATATTTGGGTTGCGAAGCTAAGCGGTGGAGAAGCGCGTCGTCTAACGTCATTTCAGGGAGCTGAGACCGAACCGCATTTTTCACCTGATGGTAAACTCATCGCTTTCTCTGGCCAATATGACGGGAATACAGACGTTTACGTCGTTCCAACAACGGGGGGAGAACCAAAGCGATTGACTTGGCATCCGATATACGACGTAGTGCGTGGCTGGACGAACGATGGGGAATATATCGTATTCGCGTCAGGTAGAGAGAATGCGCCAATTAATTATCCCAAACTCTGGAAGGTGAGCTTAAAAGGAAGCATGCCAATACCTCTACCAATTCCAAGGGTTGCAGAAGGAAAATTTTCTCTGGATGACAAGAAGTTCGTTTACCAGAAAATATGGCCATGGGAATCGGAATGGCGCAACTACCGCGGAGGCCAAAATAATCCGATCCGTATTATAGATTTAAATACGTTGGAAGTCGAAAAACTACCCTGGGATGGTGCGAATGACAACACACCAATGTGGATGAACAATAAAATTTTCTTTCTCTCCGACCGAGATTATGTCATGAACATTTGGTCTTACGAATTGGATGCAAAAAAATTAAAACAAGAAACTTATTTTAAAGATTTTGACTGCAAGAATCTGGAAGCAGGTGGCGGCAAGCTGATTTTTGAAAATAGTGGCTACTTATATATTTACGATCCTGCGGCAGGAAAACCCGAAAAGCTTTCGGTCGCTGTTCGGGGGGATTTTCCCTGGGCGCGGACGCATTGGAAAACAGTTGGAGACCAAATCGTAAATCGGTCGCTATCTCCGACTGGAAAACGCGCGGTGTTCGAAGCGCGGGGTGATATTTTCACCGTTCCTGAGAAAAAGGGGGATATTCGGAATTTAACATCGAGCTCTGGAACTGCCGATCGGAATCCCATCTGGTCACCAGATGGAAAATACATCAGCTGGTTTTCGGATGAGGGTGGGGAATATCATTTGGTCATTGCTGATCAATATGGAAGCAATAAGGAGACAATCGCGCTCGAAAATCCCACGTTTTATTACACACCAGCCTGGTCGCCTGATTGCAAATACCTTAGTTTTGGAGATGCTGATCGAAACCTTTGGATTGTAAACATAGATACAAAGAAAATCAGCTTGATTGATAACGAAGGTTTTACGCATCCCGAGCGGACGATATATCCAGAATGGTCACCGGATTCAAAATGGATTGCTTATACTAAGCGATTAATAAATCAATATAATGCAATCTTTATCTATTCACTCGAAAAAAACAAATCATTTCAGCTGACAGATGGATTATCGGATTGTAAGTCGCCTGCATGGGATGCTGGCGGCAAGTATATCTATTTCCTCGCCAGCACAAATTATGGCTTGAATGTGGGATGGCTCGATCTGAGTTCATTGGAGCGCCCAGTTAGAAGGGCCATTTATTTAGCCGTTCTTTCTTCCAAGGAACCTTCACCGCTGCTTCCGGAAAGTGATGACGAAATTGGTGGAGAAGAAGCTGATGATGAATCTAAAGACGAAGAAAAGAAGGGAAAGAACAAAGATGATGAAGTGCAAAAGAAAAGAGATGTCGAAGTTCAGATAGATTTTGAGGGTATTGATCAAAGAGTTATCGCCCTCGATGTTCCTGCTCGCGATTACCGCACACTTAAAGCGGGAAAAGAGGGAACGATATTCTATTTGGAAGGTCAGCAAAACGAAGAAACGCTGAAATTGCATCGATATATAATGAAGGATCGCGAAGCAAAAGAAATACTGCAGGGTGTTGTAGACTATTCGTTATCAGCTGATGGAGAAAAGTTGCTTTACTCCAAGGGCCCGAATCAATGGGCAGTTGCCGATGCAAACGGCCAAATAAAAGCGGATGAAGGGAAAATTAACACAGAAGATATGCGCATGAAGGTAGATCCGCCGGAGGAATGGAAGCAAATATTCAGGGAAGCCTGGCGTTATCAAAGGGATTATTTTTATGTTGACAATGTGCATGGGCTCGATCTCGAGTGGGCATACAGCACGTACGCTCCTTGGGTCGAGCATGTGCGGCATAGAGCTGATCTAACTTATGTTCTAGATATATTAGGTGGTGAAACAGCTATCGGTCATTCTTTCACAGGTGGAGGGGACTGGCCGAATGTTGAAAGAACTCCTGTTGGCATGCTAGGAGCTGATTTTGCAGTAGAGGACGGACGCTTTCGTATCAAGAAGATTTATTCAGGAGAGAATTGGAATCCGGAGCTGCGGGCGCCGCTTAGCGGGCCGGGAATCGACGTAAAGGAAGGCGATTATCTTTTAGCCGTAAATGGTATTCAATTGGATTCAGGTAAGAACCTCTATGCCTTCTTTGAGCACACAGCGGAAAAACAAACATCAATCTCGGTGAATGACAAACCAACCATGAAAGGCTGCCGAGAAGTAACTGTAGTGCCGATTAATAGTGAGACCGCTTTAAGAAGACGAGCCTGGATTGAAAACAATCGTAGAAAAGTAGATGAACTATCAAACGGCAAATTAGCCTACGTATGGCTGCCCAATACATCCGTTTCTGGATACACAAGTTTCAATCGATATTATTTCGCGCAAAAAGATAAAAAAGGAGCGGTAATTGATGAACGCTTCAACGGAGGCGGATACATTGCGGATTACATCGTTGACTTGCTCTCGCGGGAATTGCTCGGATATTTCAATAACCCAATCGGGGATCGTCAGCCTTTCACAGCGCCCAATGCAGCAATTTGGGGACCTAAAGTAATGATTATTAATGATGCTGCCGGTTCTGGTGGCGACTTTTTGCCTTACATGTTTCGTTTGAAGGGTATCGGCCCGCTTGTAGGCACGCGCACTTGGGGGGGATTGGTTGGGATTTGGGACGTGCCGCCATTAGTTGATGGAGGTTATATTACGGCTCCAAGAGGCGGTTTTTACAATTTGCAAGGCGAATGGGACGTCGAAAATGAGGGAGTAAAGCCGGATGTTGAAGTTGAACAAGAGCCGAAGTTGGTAAACGAAGGGCATGATCCACAATTAGAGGAAGCCGTCAGGGTAGCTCTGGAGTTACTAGAAACACAGGGGATTGAAATACTGCCGCAACCCCAAGATCCGATTCGCGTCAAGCGCCCGGAGAACTGATCAGCTCTTGTTGCACTCAAGTTGTACGGACGTGTGTATGCTGGAGCGAGAGCTTACAACACGCTGCTGCAAGCAATGTCCTACCGGTACAAAGGCTGATTGAGGCAAGAGCTGAGCTGCGGTTAAGTGCTGAAGAGACGAGCCGTATGAGTGGGTGCTAGATCACAAAGGTGTCTTGATTGTCCTGAGGAGAGTCAAAAGAAAGGATCTTCGATGGAGATCAGTGCTCGGAATATGCTCAAAGGCAAAGTATCTCAAATCACTCCTGGTGCTGTGAATACAGAAGTGGAGATTGAATTGCCAGGAGGCATGCAGATCGTTTCTATTATCACTGTTAAATCGGCAAAGGGGCTCGGCCTGGAAGTTGGCAAGGATGTCTATGCAGTCATAAAAGCATCTAACGTAATGATAGCTGTTGATTAGTAGCATAGTATTATCGGTTAGTCGTGGCATTGGAGCCGGCTATTTGCGGAGTCTCGGACTTCCCGTTGCAACCTGCTTTTTTGGGCATGACGCATTTGTAACTTGGGATGCGAAGTTAAGTCCCCGGTTTGGCTAAGAGTTGTATAATGCGTGTGTCACATGGAGGATTATGCGATTTTTATTTCAAGTTCATCGACTCGTCTTGAGCAGCCTGGTTTTTGTATGGATTTTAGGCATTATTTCTGTTTTTAGTCTGAAGGTTTACGCGGAGAAGGTCCCTGAACCAAAGGTTGTCACGCTAAATCCCGATGTGAAAGATTACATGAGAGTACTAGCTGGGCCGCCAGAAACCGTGACGATGCGCGCGGGGCTGGTCGTGCTCGCTCCAGGAAAGTCAGTGGGAACTCATAATACCGACTCATAAGAAGAAGTCTTAGTCGTACTCGAAGGCGAAGGCAAAATGGTGATTACCGACAGGCCTACTCTGATCTTGAGAACTAGTAGGGTTGCGTACTGCCCGCCAAGAACAGAACACAACGTAATCAATACAGGATCGGGGCAACTGAGATACATTTATATCGTGGCGAAGACAGAATGATCTCCATCTCATGCCACATGAAGTTCTGCTGCAGCCGAAAAGCGGCATAGCGAACGAGGAGGTAACGTTGAATGGGATCAAATAGTGCCGCTTGTGGACGAACACCAAGACGTCGGGTCGCTCCGATGAGCGAAGTTAAGCACCTGTAATCTATTAATTGATATTCAGTTAGGAGGTTTCGATGGGCACCAAAGGTCGTGAAATTGTCGGTTTGGATGTCAATAAGGTTTTGGAGCTTCTCAATAAGGCTTTCGCCGATGAGTGGCTTGCTTACTATCAGTACTGGCTCGGTGCCAAAGTGGTCTCTGGTCCGATGAAGGATGCGGTAATCGCCGAGCTTATGCAGCATGCAGCTGACGAATTGCGTCATGCGGATATGGTGAGCAATCGCATAATTCAGCTTGGCGGTGCACCATTGACCACTCCGAAAAAGTGGTTTGATTTCACGAATTGCGGTTATGACTCTCCAGATAATTCATTTGTTCAAAATATCCTACAACAAAATATCAAGGGAGAGCAATGCGCCATAAGCGTGTATCATGCCATGATTGGAGAAGTTGGGTTAAAGGATCCGGTCACCTATAATATGGCAGTCCAGATTCTTCAGGATGAAGTCGAGCATGAAGAGGATTTGCAAGCTCTTCTCGAAGATCTTGATGTTCTAATGAAGAAGTAGCAAAGAACTTTTGGGGTTGAAAAAGATGCATTTATCGCTGCTTATGCGACCTAAAATGCACGAGCTTAAATGAACAGAGTATAGATGAAA
This sequence comes from Candidatus Latescibacterota bacterium, assembly GCA_011772205.1. GTDB lineage: Bacteria > Krumholzibacteriota > Krumholzibacteriia > WVZY01 > WVZY01 > WVZY01. Next base: position 19,467 of record WVZY01000008.1, on the reverse strand, counting down.
GAAAAAAACGGTGAGCACCCTTTCGGTGACGCTAGACAGTTGATATTGCTCGTTTTGTTTCTCGTCGTTTGGGCAGGTGACTCGTTTTTCCTTCGCATATCGACATTTCTATCGGATTACGTATCCCTCTATATTCGGCTAATCATTCTGGGCCTTGTTCTCATCGCCGCTGTGTATTTTTCCAAGTCAGGCCATGTTGTGACCAGTCATGTGCATCGCGCTGCTGGCGTGGTGTCAACCGGAGCCTTCCGGTATGTCAGGCACCCCTTGTACTTGGCGAGCCTGTTGTTCTACCTCGGCCTGTCAATTTCTACAGCTTCGCTTTTGTCCCTGGCGCTGCTGGTTATGATATTCATCTTCTACAATTATATTGCGAGCTACGAGGAGAAGTTGTTGCATAAAAAGTTTGGCGAAGAATACAGGAGCTATAAGATAAGAACGGGAAAGTGGGTGCCAAAGATTGGCAGCGGTGATTGAAAAATCACAGGAGCATTTAGCGTCTCCCTGCAGCTGATGTGCAATTCGCGAAACTAATGAAGAACACAGTCACAGCACAGGTATCTTACTGCTTCCGCTCGAGCCCTTTTGGACCTGTTGCTGTCATTTGGTCAATCCAAGGCGGCCGTCCTAGGATTTGCCGCGTGGCGCTTTCCAAACCGGGACTCTCGGCCGTTCAAATTGTGAAAGCGTCATTTTCGGATGCCATCTCCTCTTCGTGCAGTGTAATTGATAAGCATGCTGATCAAATCGAAGCATTCTTGCGTGGAAACGATGTTCTCTTTTCGCTCGACATTATCCGTCTCGATCTCTGTTCCAAGTTTCAACAGAAGGTTCTACGCGCCGAGCACGGAATTCCTCGCGGATCTGTAAGCACCTACAAACGGATAGCTAAACATCTAGGCGAGCCGTTTGGGGCTCGCGCTGTCGGCACAGCTTTGGCCACCAATCCGTTTCCCGTGATTATTCCGTGCCACCGAGCCGTACGCACTGATCGAACGCTGGGAGGGTATCAGGGTGGCCTTGAAATGAAAAGGGCGCTGCTGGAAGTGGAGGGCGTTGGCTTCGACGAAGCAGGCTGTGTTGCTACAGAAAATGTCTTTTATTGAAGACTAAAGTAGCATTAATCGAGCGGAGCAACAGGCAACGCAATCACCTCGCTAAATCCAGCCGTTAGGCAGGATCGCTGCATATAGAGGAGAGAATAATGATAAGCACTGGATTGTTGAATCGCTTAATTGGGATCCTATTGATCATAACAAGCATTTTCCTCATCATCTTGGTAATCCTGCCATCAATAACACTTCCAGTTGATAAGACAATGATCGAAGGGGTGAATGATCAACAATGGAGAGTCATTAGCGTTCTCGCTTTTGCCCTTTATATGCTATTTCCTATTGTAATCATAGGACTGTATGTAAAGCAGTATAAAGAATCGGGAATCATTGGATTAATTGGCTTTGTCCTAGCTGCTCTTGGCGCAGTAATTAATAGTTGTATGCTTTTCGATATGGCATTCGTCTGGCCGATCCTTAGCATTCATGCCCCTGAATTGATCGACTTTTCGGGTCCACTTTTTCGAGCTTCGATTTTTTCAGTTGCACATAATCTGATAGTATATCTGGGCACAATTGGGTTCATCGTATTTGGAATTGCCATGATTCGCGCAAAAGTTTTTCCGCGTTTTGGTGCTGTGCTTTTCACAATTGGAATGCCATTGACCGGGGTCATTTTATTTCCCCCCTTTATCTTGCGGGCAATTGGGAGTATACTTGCAGGTGCAAGCTTGTTTTGGAAAGGGATCATATTAATTAAAGGAAAATTAAATGAAGAAAGATCAGCTTAGCACACTACTGCAATCGTTTATTTGTGAATGTCGCATTAGCCCATGACGTCCAAGCGGGTGGCACGGTTGAACGGCATGCTGCTGGAGCAGCATATGGGGTAGATGAATGACGCCCAATGAAGTAGCATCATTATTCGTTGAAGCGATTAACACCAAGCGAGTTGATGGGATTTTCGAGTTGATGACGCCTAATCATGTCTACATTGAGCCGGATGGGGAAGAAGTGAAAGGTCGCGAGAGAATGCATGAGGCGTGGGCGGAATATTTCAAGATAGTTCCAGACTACAGAATAGAAGTAGAAGAGGTATTTACGCGGGACAACACGGTGGTTTTTCTGGGCACCGCCGCTGGCACGTTCACTAAAGATGGAGCTCTCAACCCGGAGTATCATTGGTCGGTGCCAGCAGCGTGGCGTGCTGTCGTTAAAAGCGAACAAATCGCCGTGTGGCAATTGTATGTTAACATAGAACCGATAAGACGGATTATGAAACGTTTGGGTGCAGCTTAAGGAGCTGCTGCAGAAGGGCCTGCAGGCGCTCGGGGCGACGGAGGACCCTTCGGGCGCAGCCCTCGTCAGAGCGCCGGGGCGTTAGGTCTCGTTTAAAGGAGGTAGCATTTTTAGCGAGAGCCCAGCAAAGACTGTGAGATCCAGAACTGTTCCGTGACGTCCGCGTAGGCCTCCATGCCGCCGTGGTCATCACAAACCGGAGGTGTACCTTGAAGATTTATGTTGGTAATTTGGCCTATTCGACTACAGAAGAGCAGCTTCGTGAGAAGTTCGCTCAGTACGGTGTAGTCGAGGAAATTAATCTCCCGACTGACCGCGAAACGGGACGGCCTCGTGGATTCGGTTTTGTGACGATGCCGAATGCCGAAGAAGCGTCAGCTGCGATTTCGGCGCTGAACGAGACAGAGTTAGATGGTCGCAAGCTTAACGTGAACGAAGCGCGGCCACGACGTGACTCAGGCGGCCCGAGAAGGCGGCGCAGGTGATCTCAGCAGGCGCGCGGAACCTTACTATAGATAGCGCTAGCCGTACTCCTTCAGCGTAACGATTCCTGCAGGGCAAATGCCGTGCTTCCTTGTTCGCAGCTTTGATGGGTATTGTCATGCTTTTGGGGAAGGAGGGTATTTTTGCGAAAAATAGCTTTGGCTCTTGGTATTTTCAGTTTCGTGGTTGCTGCTCTAATTTTTCTATTTGGCGATGGGGCGCGAGTTTTTTACAGTGGGGGATTTTTTTTATTATTGGGCATTCTATCGATAGCGAATGGGAGGCGCAGTAAACAAGACAATAGAAATTAATTTTTTATGACCTCATGAGAATCTGTTTGAGTCAGTCATAGGGCGATAGGCCTTGCACGCGGGAGATGTTCATTCCAGCACCGCACTCGACGATCCACCAACGCAACTTGCAGCTGAGAACCGGAAAAGAGTGAGGGATTCCCATAATGGAATTATCAGTTGAGGGTCGACCAACGTTTTCGACGACGGTGGTCCGTGGGCTGATCCGGGACCTCTATGGGATTGATGGCACGCTGGAGCCGCTGCCTGCAGAATGGGACCAGAACTTCCGGCTCGACTGCGGAGATGCAGAAGCATTTGTAGTGAAGATCGCCAATCAGGGTCGCCGAACCGAGGTATTGGAATTCCAGAACGCGGCCATGAATCGTCTGTCCGAGATTTGGGTGTCGGGGAAGAGCCCGCGCGTTCTCAGCTCGTTGGCAGGTGAAAAAATCGCCATAGTGTCCGGCCGCAATGGGGCGTTATTCCGGATGAGGGTGCTGACATATCTGCCTGGAAAGCCTCTGGCAACCGTGCGCCCTCTCTGTGAGCGGAGCCTGGACCGTCTTGGCTACGCGCTGGGCGATCTCGACCGCTGCCTGGCTGACTTTCGGCACGAGGCGATGGACCGGGAACTGCCATGGGATCTTCGACGGGCGGAGTGGATCATTGCGTATACCCGCCGCATGCCCAACCTCCAAAAGCGGGGAATTGTGGAGGGAGTGCTTCTCCAATACCGGGGACGCATCACACCCGTGCTTGCCAACCTCCCCACCAGCGTCATCCACAACGACGCGAATGATGAGAACATCCTTCTGGCGCCGGATGCCGAGGGTGGGTGGAGGGTCGCGGGGCTGTTGGATTTTGGAGACATGTTGAGATCTCATACCGTGAACGAGCTTGCAATTGCCTGTGCGTACGCGGTCTTGGGGTCTGCGGATCCACTGAAGGTAATGGAGGGAATCACTGCCGGGTATCACCGCGCCCGGCCACTCACAGGAGACGAGCTTTTTGTCCTTTTCCCGCTTACATGCATGCGTTTGTGTGTCAGCGTCACAATGTCTGCCATCGCCGCGGAAGAGGATCCCGACAACGAATACCGGCAGATCAGTGACAGGCCTGCCTGGGATATGCTGGAGCAGCTCGAGCGAATCGACTGGCGGGATGCCGAAAATCGTTTGCGGATTGCATGCGGACTCGAGAAGCGACCTTCGACGCATTTCGGGAAGCGGCGATGGAAGCATGGGGAACTGCTCGAAGAGCGGCGCATGCGGATCGGCCCTTCATTGAGCCTCTCCTATGAAACACCCCTCGAAATCGTTCGAGGTCGCGGCCAGTTCCTGTTCGAGCCAGGCGGGAAAGCCTATCTGGATTGCGTCAACAACGTCTGCCATGTCGGACACTGCCATGCCAAAGTATTGGCTGCGCTTTCCGAACAGGCGGCGATCTTGAACACGAACACCCGGTACCTGCATCCGTACTTGGTCGAATACGCGGAACGTCTAACGGCGACCATGCCGGATCCGCTGAAAGTCTGCTACTTTGTGAATTCAGGAAGCGAGGCGAACGAGCTGGCCGTTCGGCTCGCCCGCACTCACACGGACCGGCATGATGCTATCGTCCTGGAAGATGGATATCACGGCAGTACATCGATGCTGGTTGATCTCAGTCCCTACAAATGTGAAGGGCCTGGCGGGCGAGGCCTCCCAGATTGGGCGCATGAGGTGGTGAAGCCCGATCCCTATCGAGGCCCGTACCGAGGCACGGGGGAGGGTGTGGGGCGCGCATATGCCGAGCACGTTCGAAAGGTATGCGAACGCCTGGATGCGGAAGGCCATCCTCCGGCCTTTTTTATCTGTGAGCCCATCCTCGGATGCGGCGGCCAGATCGTGCTGCCGGAAGGCTACCTTCGTCGGGCTTTCGCCCACGTCCGATCGGTGGGAGGCTTGTGTGTGGTCGACGAGGTTCAGGTCGGCATGGGGCGGGTTGGCTCCCACTGGTGGGCATTCGAAACACAAGGTGTGGTTCCTGATATTGTCACCATCGGCAAGCCCATCGGCAACGGACATCCCCTCGGAGCAGTGGTCACGACTACCGAAATCGCTCGCTCGTTCGACAATGGAATGGAGTTTTTCAGCACATTCGGCGGAAATCCTGTCTCGATTGCGGTCGGCCTGGCTGTATTAGACGTTATCGAAGAGGAGCGGCTGCGCGATCGGGCGGCACGGGTCGGCAGCTACCTAACCGAAGGATTTCTTGCTCTCAGTGCACAGCATCCCGAGATCGGCGATGTTCGGGGCTTGGGGATGTTCATGGGAGTTGAGCTGGTTTTGGACCGCGATAAACGTGCGCCCGCCACGAAACTAACATCCCTACTGATCGAACGATTGAAAACTTGGGGTATACTTCTCAGCGCGGAAGGACCGCATCATAATGTTCTCAAGATCAAACCGCCGCTGCAGTTTCTGGAGACGGACGCGGATCTATTGCTGAACGCGGTCGATCGTGCGCTTAGCGAAATACGCGAGGATCGCAGGAGTGGAGAAGCCGGATAGCGGGTCGATGCAACTCGCGTTCGAATTCACGTTCATTGGTTGGACGCCGTGACGGTTGGATTGTATCTATGCAGGTGCGTTATGGTTCAAGACCAAAAGAGAATCAAGTCCAAGCTGGAGGCACGCTCGGGAACACAGGAGGCAGAAATATGAAAAAAGTACGTCGGAACCTGTTATCAAAATCGAAATCAGCCAAAGTAACGCTGCACCGCCAATTGATAATGGCGGTCGCATTATCATTGTTATTGGCCCTATCGTGTTCAGAGGACGAAAAAGGTGGTTCACCGACAGGACCGAGGATAAACAGCGTAGATAACAACTTGGTTTTCAAGTATCAGAGCGGAAGAGAAATACAGATGGGGAGTGACTATGCAATATGCTGCGGCATTTGGGAGCCAGGCTATATCGATAAAAACGCGCTGAAAATCTTTTTCTACGATCCGTCGTTTCAACAATCATTTTGGAAATTATTTATTGTTGTGGATGAGCTTACCGTTGATAGCACGTATTCACTTCCCACGAATGGATCACCTGTGAGTATGTTCTTTGTTGATTTTAGCAATTCGAATGAGCTATATAGCCACGAACCTGAATCATCAGGAAGTATTACCGTTTACTCACTCGATTGTGGTCCGCCGGTCAAACTCGTTTTTTCGATTGATGCTACAGTTGGAAGTGAGTATGCGGGAATGCCTTCGGTGGACGTCTCCGGGTATTTTAGTTGCGCAATTTATTCGAATCCAGCGCCGTTTGGCTGCGATTTTTCTATGTAATCATATTCCGGAGGAATATAGCTAAATATAGATGCAAGCAGTTTTGATTTGCAAATCCCATCTCGCTCTCGCACGCATTTAATGCGAGGCATAGTAATATATTGAAGAGCACAGCAGCTGAGTATCGAGGCGCTGGGTTGCTTTTCCGAAAATCGTGATTCATTCATTTATTGGAGGCTTTCGATGGAAACTCAACACCATTCCAATGCCCAGAAAAAGGTAACCTTGCAAGATATGACATGGCGCGAAATTTCAGAGGCTTTGGACCGCGGGTTCGATACTGTTATCATAATGGTTGGGTCCATTGAGCAGCATGGACCCCACTTGCCAATCAGCACGGATACACTCATAGCCGATGAACTTGCGATTCGTATGGCACGCAAGTTGGGAAATGCTTTGGCTGCTCCCACGATACGTCCGGGATGCTCGGACCACCACATGAGCTTGCCCGGCACGATATCTCTCCGTCCCGAGGTACTCCTGGACTTGCTGCGCGACTATTGTCGTTGCCTTGCCCGACACGGCTTCAAAAAGATCATACTTGCTTCCAGCCACGGTGGCAATTTTGCGCCCTTGGAAACATTCACCCCTGTTCTCGTACGCGAATTTCCTCAGCTTCGGTTTATCCATTACGGAGACTTGAAAGGTTTCATGGAAGTTTACCAGCAGGAGGTCGCCAAGCTGGGCCTGGAGCCTGAGAAGGCTGGAGGGCATGCATGCATTGGAGAAACCAGCGAGATTCTTTTCCTCAAGCCGGAAGTCGTCCGGACAGACTGCTTTGAGCCCGGCTATATCGGTTCTCTCAAGGGACAATTGTCAAGGGTGCTGAGAGATGGCATCCAGGTGATCACAAAGAACGGGGTATTGGGCGATCCCAGGGGAGCCACTTCCGAGTTCGGCGAGGCTATTCTGGAAGGGGTGGCAACTCATTTAGCGGAGTGGGCTGAACAAGAGCTAGAAGGCTAGCTTTAGAGAGCGCATGATCGAGTGTTTTGAATTACCAAAGCTAAGGATAGCTTGCACATAAAACAAGATGATCGGATCGCAAAAACATCAGAATAATGGATCGGAGAGGTGATGAGGACAAGAGTTATCCTTCTTTTACTTATAGCCGCATTTCTGATGCATAGCGGTATGTATGCACCATCGGCAAGCGAGGATACACAGGAGGATTTCGAAGTCATGGCCCATGAACAACGAACATACGGGAAACCCAATCCTGACGCGCCTCGGCAACTCTCGCAATTCGCCTTTCTCATCGGTAAATGGCGTTGTGACTCAAAAGTGAAGGGAAAGGATGGAGTGTTTGAAACGCATCCGGCTACATGGACTGGACGCTATATCCTCGATGGCTATGTCATCGCTGACGAATTCCGACAGATGGGACCCGGCGGTGAACTCATTCAGCTTGGGCAAAACTACCGGTCCTTTGATACCGACAAGAACGCCTGGGTCATGAAGTGGCATGATGCACTGGCCTCGACGTGGCTGGATTTGGGACCTGAGGAGCTCGGTGGTGTCCTGATCGATGATACGTCCATTACTTTCATGCATTATGTCCCGGAGCGCCTCGCTGGAAAACTTTTTCCGCCGCACACTCTCTTTCGCCTCACTTTCTCGGACATTTCCGAAAACCACTTTACTTGGCGAGCGGAAATCTCCACGGACGGCGAAGAGACATGGGATGAAGTCCAAGTAATCGAGGCTTATCGTATGAAGGATTAGCTTCCGGGAGGCAATTTATGCATAAAGGAAAAGATATTATATTGATTGCGATTTTGTCCACGGTGGTGCCTATAGTGATCGCTTTTAGCCAGAACGTTTCTGCATTGAGTCGGCTTGGCACGCCCGGCATCAAAACGAGCGATCAAGAAGACCATCGGCATGGAAGACCTTCGCCGGAAAGGATTTATCGTTTTAACGAGCAAGTTGTTACCGTTAGCGACTTTGAGGCCGAAGGGTATATTCTGGCTATTGGAGGAGGGGGTGAAGGAATAATCGGTCAGCTCAAGGGCCAGCAGGTCGTTGCCATTGATATCAGCAAAAGGGAGTTGGAAGGAACGCCTCCCGGCCCCTTGAAGATCGTAATGGATGCCAGGGATCTGAAATTTCTCAATGGAGCTTTCAACACGGCGGCCTCGTTTTTTACGCTCTGTTATATCGATGGAGCAGATCATGAAGAAGTATTTGAAGAAATATTCCGTGTACTTGCACGGGGTGGGCGATTTTTGATCTGGGATGCTGTTTTCCCGGAACGCGAGGACGAAAAGAAGGATGTTGCCATAATCCCGCTCCTGGTCAAACTTCCTGATAAAGAAATTGCAACGGGGTATGGTGTGAATTGGCCGGATAAAGCACGCGATCTGCCTTATTACATGAAGTTGGCCGAGAATGCGGGATTCAAGGTAGGCGCCAGTGCAAAGAAGGATCAATGGTTTTTCCTCGATTTAAAGAAGCCGTAAATCTTCAGAAGACAGGTGAATATATTTTGGAGTTACTAAGAGCTTTCAAAGCCCTGATCGGGATGGCAGTTTGAAGCGGGCTGATTTACGCCGGGTGCGTAATCTGGCCTCTGGATCTCAGTCCGGCTGTCGGAATTCTTGCCGGGGCGCTGGCAGCCTTGATTATATTGATCCAGTACATTGTTGGATTGATGAAGCGTATAAAGGGCGCGTCGGCTGAGCAGTCGTAGCGCACCTGGGAGCCTGCGAAGCTCGTGCGAAAACCTGGGCTGTGTACGGAAGAAGAACGCCAAGACGTCAGCAGTTCACTATAGGCATTTCGAAAAACCGGGCCGACAGCACGGAATTCGTTTGCGTTGGGTGGCGACAATACGGAGCTAATGAATCATGATCGAAACTGGATTAAAGGGGAAAGTCGCTTTGATTACCGGTGGCAACAATCCCTATGGTATCGGTGCTGCTACGGCAAAAGCGTTTGCCGTGCAGGGTGCGATGGTATTCATTCATTATTTTCGGACGGCAATCCGGTCCTCTAAAGATGAATCCGGCAGCGAAGATATTGACACCCCTGGCGTGCCTTTTTTTCTTGCGATGCAAACAAAATCGGCGGATGACGTCGTCGAGGGGATTCGCAAACAGGGGGGAGAAGCGGACTCCTGGGAATGCAACCTTGCTGATCCGGAATCAATACCTGAACTCTTCGAACGCGCGGAACGTAGATTTGGGCCTGTCGAAGTTCTGGTTAATAATGCCGCGGATTACCAAGCGGATACGTTTCTTCCCGGGCTGACAGCGGAGGGCGGTGGCCAGGCGTTATGGGAGGAAGGCCCGCTTAAATTCACTATCACTGCGGAGAGCCACGACCGGCACTTTGCCGTTAACACCCGCGCGGTAGCTCTAATGATGGCAGAATTTACTCGTCGGCACATCGAGGGGGAACGAAATTGGGGCAGAATCATCAATATAAGTGCCGACTGCGCTTGGGGTTGTCCCGGTGAGATATCATATCGGGCCAGCAAGTATGCGCTCGAGTCGTTTAGTCGTAGTGCTGCCGCGGAGCTAGGGCCTTTCGGCATTGCGGTAAATATTGTTTCGCCGGGACCGATCCAGACTGGCTATATCACGTCACAGGTAGAAGAAAAATTGGTACACAGTATTCCGCTGAGACGCGTTGGTCGACCCGAGGATGTAGCTAATTTGATTGTATTTCTTGCATCTGAGCAAGCTAGCTGGGTAACAGGTCAATTGATATGGATTCACGGCGGGCACAGAATGTCAATGGATCTCTAGCTAAACAGAGTATGCTGATCACCGTTTGATAACGTTGATCCGCGCAAGTAACTTTGTGGCTGACAGCCTTGTGTCTTCGAGATAGATGAAGCTGAGCGAGGGTAGTCTCGGCCAAGTCCGGGGTGCAGGGTGATCGAGGCACATGCCTCGACGACGATCAAACCTAGATTCGGAGGGGAAAAATGATTCAACTGCGAAACAAAGAGACGGGTTCCATTCTAGGGTCCATATCAGAAGAAGACCTGCAGTTCCTGGTAGATAATTTGGAGGAAGAGTGGGAAGAAGATGCAGACTACTATCTTACTCGTGCGACGGTAGATATGTTGAAAAGCCGCGGTGCTCCCGAAACGCTTATGAAACTTCTCGAGCGAGCGATTGGCGATCGTGACGATATCGAAATCGAGTGGTCGCGAACGTAATTCAAGCGAACTGCCTGATAAACTTCTGCAGCCGACAGTCTTATGAGTTTGGAGATGCTTTGACACACCGGGATCCTGGCTCCGGATAAGCGCCGGGGCATTGAGGAAAACGCAAAAAGCTACTAACAAATGATACGGCTTATAATGTTTTTGATCGGCTTTGGGGCGTTCTCACTTGGTGCAGCCAGCAACTTTGAAAGTATCCCCGTGCCAATCGACTGCAGATCAATTACATGCTCGCTTGGTTTGGTAGTCTTTACGCTCGACGTAGTTCTGATAGTGGTAGGTGTTTTTCTTATGTTGATTGCATGGCTGTTTGGAAGGCTTGCGCAGTAGAAACGCCCCACCTGGTAAACCGCTGCAACATGATGCGTCCTCAAGCGGACGCCGCGGCCTTCCTCGCGCCTGGTCGACGTGACAGAGCACCACCGTTCATAGATGTGCGAGCACAATAGTGGATTCTCGGTGAACTCCACTGTACAGCCGGTATGGCTTGGAGGAGATAGGTTATGACTGGCTACGGTAAAATCCGATGTCTGGCACGAGCAGTTTTGTTATCCTCTTTTATTTTCTCGCTTCTATGGCATTTATCGTGCTCTGATCGAGGATCCCCTGAAGACGAAATTCGTTCCTGGCTGGAAAAGGCTTCCAAAGCTGCAGAGGAACGTGATCTAAGAACTCTACGGGACCTTGTGTCGGATAACTATAGTGATGACGAGGGTAGAGACAAGAAACTAATCCAAGGAATACTGACGTATCATCTTCTTCACAATCGATCGATTCACCTTTTGAAAAAAGTTAAGACTATCAAGATTGTCGATCCGAATTCAGCCGAGCTCGCCGTCGCAGTCGCTCTGGCCGGTCAGCCCATTGGGAGCGGCATGGATTTGACACATCTTCAAGCTGATATGCTGCGTTTTAATTTTATGCTCCATAAAGGAAATGGCGACGATTGGCAGGTGATCGCGGCGAAATGGATTTCGGTTGATATATCGGAATTTATGTAGCGGGTGAGACATGAACCGGAAGCGCCATCAACGATCATTACTTTGCATTCCCAAATCGCCGTAATAGGCGCTGTGAAAGGCTGAGGATTCAGTCGATAGTTTGGCGGGAGAAAAATGAAAGGATGTGGCTGTTTACTTGCTCTTATGACTTTGATAGGTGGCTTCTTTTTTTGGCCTCTCTGGATATTAACGATTGCAGGCATCCTGCTCTTCTCGCTGACAGGGAAGAGAAAGTAACTATCAGGTAATAGGGAATCGCCTTTATCAAATTAATATAGGTCCAGCCGTCCAACTCGCGCGCAGCAGACGGTCGGTGATGAGTATTGGTTTGGGGAGCCAATTAGTAAGCTTTGCCAGCCGCATCTGGCGCTCGAGTTAAAAGAAACCAAGAGAGAGTATGAAATGATTCGTAGCGCCGGAATTGTTTTACCTGTTGTGGCTTTTGTGACGTTTTCCAGCATATTGATTCTACATTTTCGATTACCACTCGGACCTCTAATATTAGTACTGAGCATACTTCCATTATTCGTGATACGCGCGAGCGGAAGGACGTTATCGAGAGCGGTTCCTGATCTCGTCTTCGGTTCAGTTGATACAGGTCTGCTTACCATTCCAGCAATTTTGGGTGGTTTGGCCTTCGGTGTTGCAGGAGCGGTGGCGGGCGGTGTGGTTGGGGATGCAATAACAGATGCGATCGCAGGTCTTTTCGAAGGACATGTTTCTGAATGGCTGCGTTCTCGCGGCTTTGAGGAGTCGAGAGAGGCCGTAACTACCTCGCTGGGCAAGATGTCTGGCTGTCTGTTCGGGAGCGGTTTGGTTTTGACGTTAGCATTGGTATTGGGATTTGAGTTGAGGTTTGGATAGCTTGCCGATGCAGAGAACTGACGCATGAACGAGTTTGAACTCTAACGGAAGGAGAGGAATGCCCAACAAATTCATCGGACATCGTCCAGAGAAAAAGGAATACTTCGAGTTCTACGATAGATACGTGAAGCTGGTGCCGGAGGGGGACATTGTGGCGATTTTGAGGGAGCAGCTCCAGACAACTCTCGAGCTGCTTCGAGGAGTTCCGCAGGAAAAGGTAGACCACCGGTATGCGCCTGGGAAGTGGACACTGAAAGAGGTGGTGGGGCATGTCATCGACATGGAGTGGGTCTTCAGCTATCGAGCTTTGAGCTTCGCTCGCTGCAAAACGCCGCCATTGCCGGGAGTCGATCAGGAAGAGTTCATGTCTGGAGCAAATTTCTCTGCGCGTGCGATGTCGGATCTCATGCAGGAACTTCAGCACCTGAGATCCGCAAACATACTACTGTTCGACAGCTTCGACGAAACTATTCTGGACCGAACCGGTATCGCGAGCGATTGTCGATTCACAGTCCGCTCGATCGCTTACATCATAGCCGGGCATGAAAAGCACCACATGGAAGTTTTGAGCGAGAAATATCTGAGCGGAGGAGTTTGACTCCAATGTTCAGCCGATTGAAGTAAGCGGAGTGCAAACGAATTTAATATTTGTTTTGTTATTCGGGGGCAGTACGTTACCTAGGGAGGCACTATGTACGATAACATTAGTGAAATCAGAGCGTTTAGGAAAAAATATAATGCCAAGATGTTCCTTAGTGGCATCAATACTTTTCGCGAAATAGCAAATGCCGAAGAGAACGCATTTAAAGATGGAGCTCTTGAACAAAAGCACAAGGAGCTTATCGCTTTAGGAGTAAGCATTGCCAACGGATGCTATGGTTGAATAGAGTATCATGTCAGCAGTGCTGTTGACCTTGGAGCCGAAAGAAAGGAAATAGTAGAAGCAACTGCTGTTGCTTTGTTTCTTTGTGGATGTGTAGCAGAATGGCCTGCTCGGTTTGTCTTTAAAGTTTTAGAAGAATTGGATGAAATTGAGCGACATAGTAGAACAAAATAAATTGCAATTGAGTTATGAATAAAATAAAAGTGCCCCGATTTCCGAAAAGAGTTTAATGCAGATCGGCAGGTGATCTATTGCCTTAAGTAGGACGCCGTTTATGGATCAATATCATGGCTCATTTTTGTGGGCGGAGATGCCAATGTCAAAAGCTGCGATACTTTACTGCAAAAGCGTTAAAGACCATTCGTGCATCGCTGGTGCAAAATGCTACAAGGGGATGGCGGAGAAAAACGGGGAGTTTGCTCAACATGAAGAAATCGAGTTGGTAGCCATGACCGATTGTGGAGATTGCCCTGGGCTAACATTTCCAAGAGTCAAACTATTGAGTGAGATCACAACGAATCTCGGCAGGGAGATAGAGACACTTCATTTTGGCACATGCATGAAGCTAGCAATGGAAACAGCTGAATGTCCGATAGATTTTGACAGTCTCAAAGCTGCGCTTGAAAGCAAATTTGGCATCAACGTGATTTTGGGCACGCATTCGTATTAAAACGTTGCGTTGTGATGACCTGTGCACTTTGATCAGAGGGAGTGCATTCAAGCGGGATCCACGGCTGATCGCCGCGGCGTTGTATGGGCATTTTGGATTCGACAATATTTGGGAGGGTCAAAAAATGGATAAAATCAATATATACAACAAATTAGCACAATTCGAAGACCCCTGGGTTCCACGTATTGTGGGAGAGCTGAATGGTCAATATGTCAAAGTCGTGAAATTCAAAGGCCCATTTGATTGGCATCACCATGAGAATGAGGATGAGATGTTTTTTGTTATCAAAGGTGGATTCCGCATGGAGTTCAGAGATCGAGCCTTAGATCTCGCCGAGGGGGACTTCATCATCGTTCCCAGCGGAATTGACCATCGGCCTGTTGCCGAGGAAGAAGCTCACGTGATGTTATTTGAGCCGATTTCCACGTTGAACACAGGAAACGTGCGAACGTCAAAGACGCGTGAGACGCTGGATAGAATCTAATGGCGGCATCATGTCATTGGACAGCGGTGACGATAAAAACTTGGCATGTTCTTACCGGCAGGGAGTCGTGCGTTGGTTTGCAGGTTTCTCGACAATATCCATAGGTGCCACGGATTAGAACCAAAAGGGAGGCGAAATAGCATTCGTGGATGATAGTTTGAAACCCATCCCGATGACCGATGAGGAGATTACTAGGCTGCTCTTCCTTCGGGAAGAGCCAACTTTCGCGGATTTAGCAATTGTTTTTGGATCGACGCTTGAAGATGAGCTGGTCCGTCGCACGCGTCGCGGAATTCAACTGTATCATGATAAACTCGTTCCCAAGTTGCTGGTTACGGGCGGTGACATCAATGCACGCGGTTTGCCTGAGGCCAAACGCATGGAGGAGATCGCCCTCAGCCTGCGTGTCCCAGAAAAAGATCTTTTCGTCGAAGAGCAATCTTGTACTACCTTCGAAAATGCCAGGTTCTCCAAAGCTGTCATTGAAAAGAGCGGATTATTGGATCAGCTTGTGACAGTGATTTTAGTTTCTTCGGAATGGCACATGCGCCGTGTTCTGTTGACGATGAAGAAAATCTTTCCCGAACGACTGAAATTTATCTGCTGCCCGCCATTGGGTGGATGCACCAGCGAGGCTTGGACCCAGTCCGCCCCCTGTCGCCAGAGAGTGCTCGAAGAATTAACGCTGTTTCAGACATTTAGGGAAACAGGTGCGTTGTGATTATCGCCGCGGATGTACATTTTGTCACGGGTCGCGCCCGAATATTGTGGATCGCACAGCAGGTTCCGGAGACCGGGAGGCATATCAATTGACCGGGCAAAGTCTCGATCGCGCACGAACGCTGGAGCATAACTCTTCGAATATAAGGTGTACATAGAAATGACATCTCTAAAATTAATATTTTCTCTATTTATAATTTCCTTTTATTCATGTTCTTACGTATATGCAGCAGATCTGAAAAAGTTAGCAATCGAAGAGTTCAAAAAAGCTAACTATCCAAAAGCAATTGAAATACTTGAGCATGCCTTGATAGAGAATAATGATGATCTGGAACTGTATTACTGCCTTGGGTATTTTACTCATTATCTTTGCTATGATTCAGTGCCTTTGACCGGCTTTGATATTCGCAAGTCAGATGAGGTTCTTGCCTATTTGGGAAAAGCTGTCGAATTAAAGCCAAGTTACGGCGATGCGTACTATTTCATCGGTGCTGAATATGGCGTAAGAGCACGGAGACATCTTGGAAAGGGCGAAGTAGATAGGGCTGTTTTTGAGTTCAGGCTTGCAAGAGAGAAAGGCGGGCTGCCTGATTGGTTAATCGAATATGGGAGAAACAACCTGAAGACTTGTGATCGCGACGCAATCCTATTTACGGGTGGTGATGCAGACACGAATCCAATAGAATATTTGCAATTGGTCGAAAATTATAGAAGAGATGTTACAGTTATTCCGATTGCCTTATTGAACAGACCTTGGTTCGTTCAAATGATTAAATACGGTATCGAGAATGCAATCAATGCTGCCCCCATTAGCTGGTCAAGAGAACAAATACATGATATGCATCCGTATAAATGGAAAACGAACTTGATATTGATAGCCGTACCAGAAACGATAAAAGCTGAGCTACAAATTGACAAAGATTTTGAATGGGAATTGGAACCTGATTTTGAAGGTAGATTGAGCGCGGGAGCGGCCGTATTGGCGGATATTGTCAAAACCAACCAGTGGGCCAGATCCATTTATTTTTCGGTAGCGTGTCATCCAGGAATGTACCATGGGCTAGGCGATTTTTTTCAATCGTGTGGGACGACATATAGGTTGATACCGACGCAAACTAAAGACACAGAGCTGGAATTGGACATTAAATGTATTGAAGACGTTTTCATGGATGGAGATAATTATAAATCGATTGCATCTGTAGCAGATAATAATATGCCCAGAGCCTCGCATATGTTGAATAATTATCGAGCCGCTTTGTTTCGTCTGTTGATTCATTATTACAAGGATAAAAACAAGAGAAGAGCAAAAGAGGTTTTGGATTTTATGGAGAGTACAATTAGGGAAGAGTATGTTGCATCGGGTGCATTGGGAGAACATTTAGCTTCTTATCGCAAGTTGCTGGAGTGATCGCTTGTATGTACTCGCCGGGTTTATTATGAAGATAAATCACTAATAGAATAGTTCGAATAGATCTTTTGAAAGTGGACAATGATTGTGATCCGAGAAGAACATGCACAGGATACAAAAGCAATTCGGGAAGTAAACGTGCGCGCCTTTGGGCAAAGTACTGAAGCTGATATTGTAGACAAACTTCGCAAGAATTGCAATGATCTATTGTCTTTAGTGGCTGTAATAAACGATAGGATTGTTGGCCATATCCTTTTCAGTGAAGCTAGGATCGAATGCGAGAACAGGACGGTTCAGGGAATGGCTTTAGCCCCAATGGCAGTGTTGCCCGAGCACCAGCGACAAGGAATAGGCTCAGAGCTGATCAAGGTCGGAATCGATAAGCTGTCAAACAGCAATTGTCCTTTTGTGATCGTGTTGGGGCATCCCGAATATTACCCTCGGTTTGGCTTCGAACCCGCGAGTCGTCACGGAATTCGGTGCGAGTGGGAAGTGTCTGATGACACGTTCATGGTTTTAATAATTGATAAGTCAGAAATGAAAGGTATTTCGGGGGTGGCCAAATATCGGCCGGAATTCGTGGAATGAAGGCGTTTAGAGAATACGATCTTATTTATTCTGTTGTGATGTCCATTCCGAGAGGAATGGTCGCCACTTATGGGCAAGTCGCGGAGATCGCCGGCTTGCCCGGGCATGCGCGACAAGTGGGATATGCTCTAAAAGTATTGCCAGATGATAGCGGCGTGCCGTGGCACCGTGTCGTAAATGCAAAAGGCGGGATCAGCAAACGTTTAGCTCCTAATTATGAACAAGAGCAGCGGATCCTGCTCGAGGCGGAGGGAATTGAATTTAATCGTGATGATCGAATATCTCTTGAAAAGTATCAATGGACGCCTTGAAACTGCGCTGAAATATCTGAATAAGAAGTGCTCAAGTCAAGCTCGATTCGGATATTAGTGCAACAAAATAAGCGGTAGCGGTAGAAATGAATAACTGCTGGATCATCCAGATGCTCGACAGACGCTGATGGAATTGAGCCGTCAGTTGAAGGTGTCCTACCATGAAGGAGCATTTGTTAAATGGGAGATAGAGTTAGCCGCCAATGGCGTCTCGCTGCTCGACCAGCCGGCATGCTCAAAGAGTCGGATTTTGTATTGCGGGAGGAGGCCGTTCCAGCCCTGGAAGGGGAGCAGGTTCTGGTCCGCAATATTTATCTATCGCTCGATCCCACGAATCGGATCTGGGTGAATCAGGCTGAGTCGTATCTTCCGCCCATACAGATCGGTGAGATTATGCGAGGTTTTGCTATTGGTGTCGTTGAAGAATCGCGCAATTCCAATTTTCATGCTGGGGACATTGTGCAGGGATTGATCGGCTGGCAGGAATATGCGGTCAGCAACGGATCCGGGCTCAGGATTCTACCTAAAGATCCTACTATTCCACTGACTGCTCATTTCGGGCTATTTGGGCACATAGGAACTACGGCCTATTTTGGATTACTTGACATTGGCAAACCGAAGCCCGGGGAAACACTTGTCGTTTCCGCTGCTGCGGGCGCTGTCGGCTCATTGGTTGGACAGATAGGGAAGATAAAAGGGTGTCGCGTCGTCGGCATTGCGGGAACTGATGAGAAGTGTCGTTGGATCAAAGAGGATCTCGGCTTCGATGCTGCTATCAACTACAAAACGCAGTCTGTCCTCAGAAGCTTGAGGCGCCATTGTTCGGGAGGAGTCGACATCTATTTTGATAACGTTGGGGGGAAGACATTGGACGCCGTTTTAAGTCACATCAACCTCAAAGCTCGGATCGTTCTGTGTGGCTTGATTTCACAGTACAACGCCACGACTCCTGAGGCCGGCCTGCATAATATCAGTAATGTTCTCGTCAAACGTGCTCGAATGGAAGGTTTTATTGTCCTGGATTACGAGCATCGCGTAGAAGAAGCTGTGGCGGATCTAACGAAATGGCTGGCTGAAGGAAAAATTCAGTATCGTATTGACGTCGTTGACGGGCTCGAACAAGCACCAAATGTTGTCAATAGGCTATTCGATGGTTCGAATAAGGGAAAACTCATCGTCAGAGTGTCTGATGAGCCATCCCTCTGACGCAATGGCTTTTCAGTATGCTGAGCGGCTGAGGTAATGCTTTTCCCTCCTGGTACAGAACCAATGAGACGAAATATTGAAATCAAGGCTAAGATTTCTGATCTCACGGCCATCACGGAACGAGTGAACGCGATCGCCGACTGTGGACCGACTCTCATCGATCACGAGGATACATTCTTCCGAAGCTCAAGAGGCCGCCTCAAGCTGAGAAAATTCTCGGATTCAAAAGGTGAACTTATCTATTATGATCGGCCTGATTCCATCGAACCATCAGAGTGCCGCTATATTCGTTCGTCGATCTCAGCACCCGGAGAGATTATTGAAATTCTATCTCGTTCTATTGGGATTCGAGGAGTTGTTCGGAAGCGGCGAACTATCTATGTTATCGGTCAAACGAGAATCCATTTAGACGAGGTCGAAGGACTTGGTAAGTTCATCGAGCTGGAAGTAGTACTGCTCCCCGGTCAAGGTGCGACAGAAGGTGTTCGAATTGCTCGAGACTTGATAGATAAGCTTGGAATCCTCGAACCCGACCTTGTAGACAAAGCTTATATTGATTTGCTAAATGGCGGAGTTGGATAAGATACCGCATCGGCTGACCAGGTAGATGCAAGGATGCTAGTTAAAGCCAAAACAAGTTGCAGCTGATGCCATGGACGTTAGCGCGCCAAGCGAAGCTTGGCGCTTCTGGCCGGGTGAAAGT
>WVZY01000028.1 GCA_011772205.1 Candidatus Latescibacterota bacterium | reverse complement strand
GGGAGCCAGGAAGGACTCGAACCTGATGCAAGGTGCGACCTCAGCGCTGAGAAAAGTGTGCGTAAAGTGATTATAAGCATGAAATCCATGATATAATGAAATCAGCGTAAGTTCAAAAACGGTAAGGTGGACGGAGTTTTTGGGACGCACAGGAGTACAATAAATCGGATTGACGTAATCGGGTCGCTGTTCTTCCTCTGACCTCGCATCCGGGACGGCACCGAATCAGCTTCAACCGGTCCATCATCGCCATCCTCCGATAATTTCAGTACGACCTCAACCGACCAGTGCCCGATCTCGCCGCTAGGAAATCGCGGCTCGGTTGCTAAATCAATCCATTTATACGTTCCCGTTTCTCCCCCGCTAGGAGAGCTCCAGTACGCTTCTATTAATTTAATACGCCAAAACATCGATGAATATGGTGGATATAGCAAAGCGCGGCAGCGGCCACAACTTTGGGCTGAAGAATGATGATAATCCTTAGAAAGATAAAAAAATTCTTTGGCGTCTCTTGGCCACTGATCTTGGCTATTGGCGTTCTTTGGCTAGCGATTGGCTATACCGCGACGGTGTCTTTCAGTACGAACCAAGGTAATGTCATTTATGCTTTGGATGATCCCTATATCCACATGGCTATAGCCAAACACATCACAAAGCACGGTGTCTTTGGTGTTACTCCTTATGAGTATAGTTCTTCTTCTTCCTCACTCTTTTGGGTTTTTCTGCTGGTGGCAGTCTATTTTATATTTGGCGCGTCTGAAATAGCTCCTCTGTTCCTAAACGTTGTATTTGCGACGGGGAGTCTCGTTATGTTCTTTTGTTTAGCCCATAGACATCTGCGCTCCAAACTAATCATCCTCCCCTTGCTGTTGTTCTTCATTTACCTTACGCCTCTTGTGCCCCTTATTTTCACTGGTATGGAGCATACACTCCACATATTGGCGGCTTTGTTCTTTTCCTACGTTGCTGCTACATCTCTGTCGGCACCACAAGCTCGACTAGCCTCTGGCCGGGAAATGCTGCTCCTTGGGCTCTGCTTTCTTGCGGTGACTACGAGATACGAAGCCATTTTTCAGGTGTTTGTCATTGTGCTGTTGTTTTTGATGCGCAAACATTTCCTAACTGCAATAGCTCTGACTTGCACGGCGGCGATTCCAATTATGGTCTATGGACTGTATTCCATTTCTCAAGGAAATTATTGGCTTCCTAATCCGTTGATGATATACGGCTCGTTTCCAGAGTTTGGCTCTATCAAGGCGATAATTCATACGCTGGGCTATGGCGCTATCAAGAAATTGATGAGTGCTCCGCACCTGTACACGATGATCATCAGTTGCGTAGGCATATTTATTTTTAATTTTAAGAAATATCGCGTATGGGATACACGGCAATTGCTTCTCATCATAGTTGTTTTGACATCCTTACTCCATTTGCAATTTGCCCAAACAGGTTGGTTCTATCGATATGAGGCTTATCTCATCGCACTTGCTATATTTGCTATTTCACTTTATATAGGCGATTATTCCGCCGAGTCACTATCGCAAATTATTCGAGGAAAATCCCTGGTAAGAACATCCGTTGTTATTGTGCTTGCTATACTTCTTCTTTATCCATCTTTCTTCAGAGCAAAGATAGCGCTTCAACAAACTGTACCTGCGACGAGAAATATTTATGAGCAACAGTATCAAATGGGGCGGTTTTTAAGTACGTATTATGACGGGCAAAGTATAGCAGCCAACGATATAGGAGTAATTAACTATTCTGCGAATATTCAATGTCTTGACTTAACAGGACTGGCCTCCGCAGAGATCCTTCAAGCAAGAAAGAGCAGAAACTACACGACTAGTACGATAGCTGAACTAACGAAGAAGAAAAACACTCAGATTGCTTTGGTATATCTCGATTGGTTTGGCCGTGATTTGCCAAGTTTTCCTTCGAATTGGACTTTGGTCGGATCCTGGACGATTGAAAATAACGTCATCTGTGCCGAGAAAACGGTGTCTTTCCTCGCTGTTAAAGAAACCGGAATACCGCATCTCAGAGAATCACTTATAAGCTTTTCTGAAAAGCTGCCTCCATCCGTCGTAGAATCTGGCCCGTACACAAGAAATTGAGATCATTGTGAGCGTCCAACTTTCACTGAACCAGTGAGCGGCGGGTTAGGATCGACCGCAAGATAATTGGCAGGCTCATCTAATGACAGGTATCAAATGCCTCGCAGGATAGAGTAAAGAACCGCTATCCGCTTCGAACCCGGGGTATCCCTTCCAAATATTCCGTCCTAATTGCTATTCTTGCACTCAGCGGTTGCGTCAGCCAATACTTGACAATAAACGAGTTGTCTGGCAGGGTGCAAATACACATCGATGGGGAGATCGCATTGCAGCCTGCCAAGACATCATTCCCCCTGCTAATATGCCAACGCAGAGTATTGAGTCTCCGTACCGGGCGGCCAGTTGGAGCGGCTTCGGCAGCTGAGGTCAGGGAGTAATGCGATCAATAATAATGAAGGGGGATCAAAGTGGCTTCTTTCGATGTTCATGTTATCTACGATGACCAAGAAGGTATCTCGGACGTACGTGTTGTGCTGAGCTTTACGAGTGTGCTCCGTGGGATGACCGCTGAGGAGTATACCGATTCTTCTGGTCATGCATGGTTCGATGGATACGAAGAAGGCGAGATCGAGGTATTCATCGACGGTGCCAGCTACGGGACGTACCATTACAGTGATGGAGGAAGCATCACAATCACGAAATGATATCGTCGCACGACGAATCCCTGCAGCCGACGAGCGGCGCAGCGGCACAGTGGACGCTCACCGCGGTAACTAATGCCGCTCACGGATGAGCGGCAGGGTTAACGCACGGTGCGACCTCAGCGGAGAGAAAAGTGTGCGTAGAATGATAAAAAGCAAGGGATCTATGATATAATAGAATCACCGTAAGTTCAAAAATGGCAAGGCGGACGGGATTTTGGAAGGCACAGCAAAAAGCGAGCGCCCGTCAAGTCATTTCCTCGCTCCCCCAAAGAAAATCATAAGTCTAGGCGCTCACATCAGTGTTCGCCCCATGCGCACCGGGGCCGGCGAGATCGATATTCGTTTAGAACGCACTGCGACGGGGCGCACAGACATGCAGATTGACCCCCGTCGCGGGCAGCCGGCGATTGCGTTGAACCTGATCGAGTGAGCGTTTGAATTCCCAGTGAACCTTCCGGCCCAGATGAGTGTTCTTGCGATAGGAAAGGTTGCACACGAGCGAGAGAAAGGTTTTGTGTCTCTTCCAGAATGTGAGGCTCGTGCGCCGCAGAATGCCCGCCAGCGAATAGAAAGATCGATTGCAAGAATGCATCTCGTTGATGATCTCGTCCCGGCTGAGATGGCGGTAGCGGCTCACAGGAAGTGTGAGCGTGTAGTACTTCCAGTCTTCGGGGAAGCTGTCCGCGGCAATGCGGTCCTCCTCTTCCATTTTGTTCCACAGGTCGGTACCCGGCAGCGGCGTCAAGAACATCACGCTGATGGCATCCACACCATACCGATTGGCCGTATCGGCGATCTCCAGCCCGATGCCGGACCGATCGACGTCCAATCCCATGATGAACGAGCCGACTACAAGGATATCGTGCCGCTGGATTCGGCGGACGGAGGCCCTGAAATCGCGGCCCTTCTGAATGTTGTACTTCTTGCGTACCTCGATGAGTCCTTCATCGCGCGTCGTCTCGAAGCCGATGAAAACGCCGGTGCAGCCGGCCCGTGCGGCGAGCCGAATCAGCTCTTCGTCATCCGCCATGTTGATCGTCGCCTGGGCGATCCACTTCTTGCCGAGATTTGCGTCGATCATCGCCTGGAACAGCTCTTTTGCCCGGGCGATATGATCCCTGCGCGTGCCGATGAGGTTGTCGTCCACAATCAGAACCTGTTTTTCGCGAATCAGCTTGAACTCCGCCACGACATCTTCAATAGGTCGGCGCCGGTAGGCCTTTCCGTTGAAAGCGCTGACGCTGCAGAAGCTGCAGTTGAGGGGGCATCCACGAGTGGTCTGAATGGATCCATAATAGTATCCCGACGGGAGCAGATCATGGCGAGGGAACGGCGTCTTCTCCATAGCCTCCTGGCTGCCTGCATATATCGGCTTTAATGTGCCTCGCTGAGCATCTTCCAGAACCTTCGTCCAGACGCTCTCGGCCTCGCCCGTCACCACTGCGTTCACTCGCTTCGACGCCTCCGCCGGGCGCATCGTCGCGTGGATGCCGCCCATCACGACGGGTATTCCGCGGGCACGAAACTCCGCGGCCACCTCGTACGCGCGGGGCGCCTGTGAAGTAAATGCGGACACTCCCACGAGATCGGGACGCGACATCCGCGCATAGTCGGGCACACGGACATTCTCATCAAGAATGGTGATTTCCCATTCGGCAGGCGTCAAGCCGGCCAGCACCAGGAGACCCAGCGGTTTCCAGACACGGTACTTGCTCCAGCGGTTTCTCTTCGAGCTGATGTTCACGAGCGGATTACAGGGATTAATCAAAAGCAGACGCATGCAGCCTCCTTGCGCTTCGATGTAATTCGATAGTTGTAATCATATGTGGTTGTGGCTTCCAAAAACTCCGTCCGCATTGCTATTTTTGCACTTAGCAGTATTCTCAAAAGATTCATCCTGATAGGAAATCGACGCTTTCCATAGTACACTTCTTCTTACACTAACACCGTATAATACCTGCAACAATACGATAAATTGTTGGCATGGACAGAGATTTATTTCAACAAAACAATCTACCTCGTTTTCACCTGTGCCTTCTATTTATTCCGTCCGCATTGCCATTCTTACACTTAACGGGTAACGATAATCGCGGAAAACAGGTGGCAAGCGGCGTGTATTTCTGCAGGCTCCAATCCGGAGATCTTACAACCAGTCGCAAGATGATTCTTGTAAGATAACGCATCAAAGATACATTTCTACGTCAAGCCGATAGGATCTCGAAAATGATACCTAGCGGCTCTGCGATTCCTTGATAAATTTGTAAAACTCGCCGTCGGTAGAGAGTATGAGGGAGGTTTCCGCATCCAGAGTGTTCTGGTAGGTCTCCATTGTTTTCAAGAATTCATAAAAAGCTCGTGATGCCGCTGAGCGATCGTACGCGGCTGCATAAATCTTCGTTGCTACTGCGTCGGCGTTACCCATGATTTCCCGAGCCGTCCGGTAGGCCCCCGATTGAATCCGCTTGAGCTCGCGCTCTTTTTCCCCTCGAATCCGGGAGGCTTCACCCTCTCCTTCCGAGCGGAACCGGTCGGCAATTCGCTGCCGCTCGGCGATCATCCGCTCGTAAACTTTACGTCTGACCTCTTCCACGTAGTTGATTCGCTTGAATTGAACATCGAGGATTTCGATCCCGAGATCCTCCGTACGGTGCTGTGCTTTCCCGAGAATTTCCACCCGGATTGTATCTCGCCCCACGTCAATCAGTTCAAGCCCCGTCTCGTCCCGGGCTTCCAACTCGCTCTGCTCGGGCGTGCGGTTTGTATTCCGGATTACCTCGAGGAGTTTGTGATTCGCGATGGCATTCCGGGTTTCTCCATCCAGGATATCATCGAGACGAGTTTGTGCACCGCGTTCATCCCGAAGCCGCTGGAAATACAAAAGAGGATCGCTGATTCTCCAACGGGCGTACATATCGACCCAGATGAATCGCTTATCCTTCGTGGGCAGCTGGTTGGGATCCCCATCCCATTCCAAGAAGCGTTTATCGAACCGATGCACTTTTTGTACAAATGGGATCTTGACCTTTAGGCCTGGTATCTTGATCGGGTCGCCGATAGGCTTGCCGAACTGGGTGATAATGACCTGCTCTGGCTCCTGGACGACATACAGGCTGCTGAAGAGCGCGATCACTAAGATAATAGCAATGACAATATATAAGATTTTCATCGAGTGTTCCCTCTGTTGGAGGGTCTATCAAAGCAAACTCGGGACCGTATTACTCCTTCTTGCGCTCAGAGGCTTTTTTGACATCCAAGTTGAGGAGCGGGAGCACGCTCTGAAGATCGTCGTCCACAATGATTTTTGCCGAGACGCGGGGAAGAATCTCATTCAGCGTCTCGAGATAAATTCGCTTCCTCGTAACCTCCGGAGCCTTCCTGTATTCCTCGAAAAACGCCATAAACCGGGCTGAATCTCCTCGGGCTCGATTCAAACGATCCAGCGCATACCCTTCGGCTCTCCGGATGGTCTGTTCGGCTTCGCCCCTCGAGCGCGGGATCACCTTGTTGTACTCGGATTGGGCCTGGTTGATGAGTCTTTCCTTTTCCTGCTGTGCTTCGTTGACATCGTTGAAAGAGGGTTTCACCGGATCGGGTGGGTTGACATCCTGGAGCACTACCTGTTCCACCTTGATCCCTGTTTCGTATTGATCGCAGAGTTCTTGAAGTACCTGTGACACCAGATCGGCGACTTCCTGGCGGCCGATTGTCAGCACTTCGTTCACCGTGCGGTCACCCACGACCTCTCGCACGACCGCTTCCGACATGTCTCGGAAAGTTGATTGGACGTTTCGGACGCGGAACAGATATTTATAGGCATCTACGATCCGGTACTGCACCACCCACTCGACCACGGCCGCATTGAGGTCGCCCGTAAGCATGAGCGATTCGGCCTCCCGCCCCCTCGTCGTGTATTGGCTCCGAACACCTGCAGACAAGGTCTGGAAGCCAAACTCCTCTTTGAGCTGCCGCTGAATCGGCACTTTGGTCACTCTTTCAATGCCGAACGGAAACTTGCCGTGAAGCCCCGGCTCAGTACTGCGCTGGTACTTGCCCAACCGCAGCACGACACCGATCTCCTCAGGCCCTACCGTGTAAATACTGGAAATGATGAGCAAAAGAAGAATGAGACCGGGAATCCCCCAACGGAGCAATCCCCTGGGCGCGGAAGGTATCGGGATTTTCTTCAGATCGAACTTATCGCCAAAATCATCCCGAGGCATCGCTTGATACTCCTGTCATTCAAGGCTCGGACGGATTTGGGAAAAACGTACCATACCCGTATCTGGAAGCAAGTGATTTTTTGAGCGATTCCGAAAAAATTCTCGCCAGCAGCGTCATGTGCCTTCCAAATATTCCGTCCGCAATGCTTGTCTTGCACTTAACTGATTTCTCCGAAGCCAGCGATTGACCTCCAAAACAGAGAGTAGTTAGCAAGAGGCTTGCTCCCGGGGAGCCGTGCTGGACTCGAACCGCTATACGGCCATTTCAAACACCGCCCTGAAGGTTCTGGCTATTGAATAGCCCAGGGAGCCGGGCCGACTCGAACCAACCTTTCGTAGGCAACTTCATTCCCTCTCGTTCCTCACGTTTCTCGGATAGATTCCCCAACCTCACTCATTTTAAATACAAAGATGCCAATGTGGACGTGGTTTTTGTAAGGGAATACATCCATCCGTGGAAAAGGAGCTACCAAGTCGTCGGCCGGAAGCTAGTACCGGCGTCCGCCGCCACCGCCGCCTCTGCCACGTCCGCCTCCCCCTTCCCTAGGACGAGCCTCGCTGACCGTTAAGGATCGGCCCTCGATCTCCTTATCGTTGAGAGCGGCGATAGCCGCTTGCGCTTCCTGCTCACTACCCATCTCCACAAAGCCAAACCCTTTGGATCGTCCCGTGGCGCGATCTAAGATCACCTGGGCCGAGCGCACCGTGCCGTGAGCCGCGAATAATTGTTCCAAGTCGCTGTCGCTGATACCATAGCCCAAGTTGCCGACGTACAACTTTGTTCCCATTAAAGACCTCCTTTGGAAAATGTAATGTGGTACCACGCCCCCAAGGGCAGTTTTTTCAGACTGTATCCTATTTGTGGCCCGGTTGCGACAACGATTTGCGTGCTTATCGAGAATATCTTACGAATGTCCAAGTCGGCTATGGACTCTTCTAGCTAGCTCCGGATTTTCAGAACATTCCGAGGAGG
>WVZY01000052.1 GCA_011772205.1 Candidatus Latescibacterota bacterium | reverse complement strand
CCTCCCATTGTCCATTAAGAACATATCACAATGTGTCTCAGAAGGTCTGGTATTCCTACATCATGCTCAATTGCAGATTCTGTCAACACAGGGAGAACGGCCGTCTAGAATAGAAACTGAAATGCGACATCTCTTGTGACCACATGATCGCTAGATTATGATACGGCGTGATCGGCCGCGGTTACTCCTATTCTCTGGCCAAGCATGATTACACGCACGAGGGTAGCAACGATCCCCACCAGTTGGCGCACGTCAAGCGATTCGCGGTAGACGACGAAAGCGAGCGCAGTTGCGAATGTTGACCCGAGCAGCGTCAAACCATTCAGATGTATCAATTCGCCACTGCTTATGACTCTGTACCACATCCAGGATGCTCCGGACGATAGGCCGAGGCCCAGAAAGAGGAGAGCCGCGACGAAACCGGATGCCCACTCGAATGTACTCTCGGGTTCAGCCAATTTTCATCAGTGGTAGCCGTATCCATGAAAATCTCTCTCGGGTGCAACATTAGCCTCGCTTACTTCGACGCGTATTTCTCAGGTTCTTGCTCGAATTTGTTCTGGCAGCTCTCGCTGCAGAAATAGTAGGTTCTGCCCTGGTGTTGTGATTTACCGCCAGCGTCTTCTTCATCCACTTCCATCCCGCAGACGGGATCAGTGTGTTTTGACATATCTTTTCCTCCTTGTAGCGATTGCCATGCGACACTGCTACGGGATAGTGCCGCGCCATCAGACTTGCCCAGTGATATCTGTTGCGGCACGAGGCCTCTTTTCCATAGCGTTAATCCTCCACCTCGCTGCCATCAAACCTAGAGTGGCCAAACCAAGCTATGAACCCAGGCGTCCTCGCCGCGTATACATCCCACTCAGATCCAAATGCGGTTTGGGAATCCCGTTCCTCCCGCTTCGCTAGCTTGACGTACATCGTTGTGAGCACCGGGAACATGACTAGTGTCAGAATGGTCGGCCACATCACGAGAAAGCCAAACATGATGAGAATGAACCCAATATACTGCGGATGACGCACGCGGGCATATGGTCCGGTTGTGGCGAGCCGTCCTTCGCGCTGGGCCACGTAGAGCACCCGCCATGCGGAAAATAGAATGATAAACCCCGTCAGTATGATCAGGTTGCTCACTATGTGAATCGGGTTGAGGTGCGGATTGCCCTCAAATCCGAGCACAGAATACCACAAGTGACCAGCATCATGCGTCAGCGGGTCGAGTTCCGGAAAGCGGCTGCTCAGCCAACCGGAAAGTAGGTAGATTGTCAATGGAAACCCATACATCTCTGCAAAAAGGGCGATGATGAACCCCGAAAAAGCACCAAAGGAACGCCAGTCCCGGCTGGTCTTCGGTTTGGTGAAGCTGAATGCGAATATGATGAATACCGCAGAGTTAATCAGAACGAGCCCCCACAGACCATATGCGGGGATATCGTGACTCATGACCCACTTCCTTCCTTCTCGTTGCCACCCCGTGGCGGCGTCACATCGTGAGAGTGATGCCCATGCCCGCCACCGTGACCATAACCGCCGTGCATAAAGAGGTGAAGTAGGGGACACAAGGCCAGCAGAACCCATGGCAGTGCGCTGAGTATGTGAACCTTGTGCTCCTCCCACAGAAAGAACACGGCGATGCCCAGAAACGCGATCAGTCCGGCCCAGCCCGGAAGCCGGAGTCCGTTGGGCGTCCTGGATTCTTTATGTTGGTTCATGTATCTCCTCCTTGGCTGTGTCTTTGGCCTTATCCAAGCGCTTTTGTTACACGCCACAGACTAAGGCCAACCTCCCCTACCGTCGACACGAGTTCTGGGCTTCCCATTAGCGCCGCCATGATCTTTGAGTCCCCGATCGATTCCGCGATTCTTGCCTCCGTCCATCCCTGCACGACGACATCGTACGGTTAAAGCGAATCCGCGTGAGCGCTTACGTCGAGGACGTTCAGGGACCAGTTCGAAAATGAATCATTAGCCCATCGTACTGCAAGCGGTGCATGTCCATCATCATTCCCCCTCGTGATCGAACATCGCCCTCGAGATAAATCATGTAATCGGTATGAGCCAAGAAGCCGGTATCGGGATGGAATACGCACTCCGTCATCTCGGCATTCCAGTCGAATTCGCCAGAGAGCTCGATGTCCCTCATCCACTCCATCATGTGGTCCATCCGCCCCATATGCCCACCGTGTCCGGGGCCGTGGTGTTGGAGCGAGTCCATCCATTCCCACATCTCATCTCCGCCGGAACAATGAAAATGCTCCATTACGGATATCGTATCCATGGGCGTGTTGAACGTCATGATGATCGAGCTCGAAATCGGTACGTTCTTTGTTCCGTTTTGAGGGGATACGCTCACAACTAAGGGCTGGACCTCGGCGATACCGGATATGGAATCATCGTTGCTGCACCCCGAGAACCAGACGCCGAAGGCAAGAAGGATCAAAGCCGTTGAAAAGAATCCGGGCCGCGTCATGTCTGTAGCCTCCTCAATTGTTGTATGACACGAATGCGATAATACGCTTCGAAATAAAAAAAGTAAGTTGTATCCATCAAAGTTCCATGTTGCTTACAGGCGCACTCTGCTCAGTCTGAGAGCGTTCCCCACAACGGATACCGAGCTGAAGCTCATCGCTGCTGCGGCGATTATTGGGCTTAACAGGAGGCCGAAGAACGGGTACAAAATCCCTGCAGCCACCGGCACGCCCAGTGCGTTGTAAATGAAAGCAAAAAAGAGATTCTGCTTGATGTTGCTCATGGTCGAGCGGCTGAGTTGTCGGGCACGCACGATCCCACGAAGATCGCCTTTTACGAGCGTGACGCCCGCACTCTCCATCGCCACATCAGTACCGGTACCCATGGCGATGCCGACCTGCGCCTGGGAGAGCGCCGGAGCATCGTTGATACCGTCGCCGGCCATTGCCACAACGTTGCCGGTTTCTTGTAATTGCTTGATGGCATTCGCCTTTTGATCAGGTAGCACCTCGGCGATCACATCATCGAGGCCGAGTCGGCCTGCTACCGCCTTGGCAGTAGTTTGGCTATCGCCGGTAAGCATCACGATACGGATGTCTTCGTCATGGAGCTGGCGGATCGCCTCTGGCGTTGTGGTCTTGATCGGATCGGCCACACCGAGGATTCCGGCAACCTCTCCGTCAACCGCAACAAACATCACAGTCTCGCCGTCGCTGCGCATGATCTCTGCCCAATCCGTCAGATCGCCGCGATCGATCCCCAACCCGTCAAGTAGTCTGCGATTGCCAAGCGCCACAACGTGACCATCGACCCTACCCTTCACACCCTTGCCCGTTAACGACTCGAAGTCTTGAACATCCACCAATTCAACGTTGTGCTCGGATGCACCAGCGACAATGGCAGCCGCCAACGGATGCTCACTCCCCCGCTCCAGGCTTGCCGCGAGCTGCAGCAGCTTCTGCTCGCCCCAGCCGCTGACGGTCTTTGTGGTTACGAGCTTCGGCCTTCCTTCGGTCAGTGTGCCAGTTTTGTCAACGACGAGTGTGTCGATCTTACGCATGACCTCGATTGCTTCAGCATTCTTGAATAACACTCCTATCGTCGCACCCTTGCCTGTCGCAACCATAATTGACATTGGTGTTGCCAGTCCCAGCGCACACGGACACGCGATGATCAGTACGGCCACAGCGTTGATAAGTGCAATGGCCATCCTCGGCTCGGGACCGACGAGTGCCCACAAAATGAAGGTGCCAATGGCAATGAGAACAACTGCGGGTACAAAATAACCGGCGACAACATCGGCAAGCTTCTGGATAGGAGCGCGGCTGCGTTGTGCTTCCGTCACCATCTTTACAATCTGGGCGAGAAGCGTTTCCGCCCCGACTTTCTCTGCTCGCATGACGAGCGTTCCAGTACCGTTTATGGTGGCGCCGATAACAGGATCGCCCTCGTGTTTCTCGATCGGAATAGCCTCTCCTGTCACCATTGATTCGTCAACGGCACTGGTTCCCTCAAGAACGACTCCATCGACAGGCACCTTCTCGCCCGGACGGATGCGTAGGCGATCTCCCTGGCGAACCTGGTCCAACGGTACGTCTTCTTCGCTGCCGTCGTCTCTGACACGCCGGGCAATCTTTGGGGCCAGGCCCAGAAGAGCTTTGATCGCTGCACCAGTTTGGCTGCGCGCTTTGAGCTCGAGGACCTGTCCCAGGAGAACAAGTGTTACAATAACAGCGGCAGCCTCGAAGTACACTGCCACTTCGCCCGAGTCGGAGCGGAATGACTGTGGGAAGATCTGCGGGAATACTTGTGCAATGACGCTATAGAGATAAGCTGCTGCGACGCCGAGGCCGATCAGCGTGAACATGTTCAGACTGCGGTTGCCGATCGATTTCCACGCGCGATCAAAGAAGGGCCACCCAGCCCAGAGAACCACGGGCGTTGCCAAAATTAATTCCAGCCAGTGCAACAGCGGTGGGGTTGCGAGGTCCTCGAGTGGGCGGCCCGGTATCAAATCACCCATTGCGATAACGACGAGAGGAATGGAAAGGAACGCACTCACCACAAAGCGCCACCGCATATCCGCTAGTTCGGCGTTCTCTTCATCGTCGATCGGAGGTGTCCGTGGTTCGAGGGCCATGCCGCAAATCGGGCAATCTCCTGGGGCGTCCTGGATGACCTCCGGATGCATGGGACAAGTAAAAACAGCAGTTTCTATGGTAACTTGAGGCATTAGTCAGAATACCTTGGTCCATTGAGGTTCGGTGAATGCCATATTGGGACAAAAGCGCCGACGATCGGGAAAACGGTTCTGGTTCTCTCCTTCCGACTAGTTCCGCTTCCTACGGTCGCCGGCGCCTGCTCCCAGCCTTCATCTTTCTGCAGCCAGTGTATATAGGCAACCAACGCGTCCAGCTCTCTGTCGGAGAGCGCGTCCTTGTACGCCGGCATTTGAATCACTTGGCGCCGTGTGAAGTACCTGGCAACTGGACTGGATTCGAAGCGATCAATTGTGCCGTCTAGAATCCACTCCCGAAGTTCTTCGTCGTTCTTCACCAAATCCGCGAAATCTCTGCCGTGCCAGGGCGGAATGTACACCTTGAAGCTTCGGGGGTTCTTCGATCCAATCCGTCCGCCTGGACCGTGACAGCCAAAGCAACCGAGCCGGGAGGCCGCCTGGTATCCTTCTCGAGCTTGTTCCGGCAGAGTCTCAAAGGCTGCCACGGCCTTGTAGAAAGCGACGAGATCGTCGAGCCCCTTCTTTGAGATGACGTCCTCGAATCTAGGCATGCGAAGGGGAAATGCGTTGCTACCGTCCTGCACGTGGTTTTCGTCGCCGCGGAGCTCAGGATTGCTGGCGGACTCGTGGCGGTGTTCGTTTTCTAATCGCTTCGGGTGTCCGTACAGGATCCATTCCCGGATTTCCTGTTCATTCTTCACATACATCATCGCGTTCCCGCCATCCCAGGCTGGAACTTCCTCCTCCTCACTTCCCGGGTTTGCGACACCTCCCGTACCACGAGGTCCATGACACGCAAAGCAGCCGAGCTCTTGGGCCAACTTGGCTCCATGCATCGTCGGCGTAAGGCGGGGTTTTCGTAAGTAGGTCAACCCACCCAACGTAATACCAGCGAGGACCACGAGGATCGCTAGGACGATGACTACTCTGGTATTCGACGGCTTCATCGTTAGTACCTAGCCGACAGCTATTTGTCCGACGTTGTAACTACCTTCTCGATTTTTACGATTTCAATGGCTTTCACGCCATCATGCTCGATGAGCGTTCCCGTTAAGCGAGACTGCGTACCTGCGAAGTCCATAACGAGGTCCTTGGCACTCTCGTGTTCCTTCCCGATGATCAAATGAACCTCGCCGTCCGCGAGAAATCCGATGGGGAGCCCTTTGCGAATGCAGGTCTTCGCGCATTTGGCATGGTCAGGTCCTTGGCCATTGGCTGGATGTTTCATGTAGCAGTAAAGATCGAGCACCTCACCCATGAGCACGACTTCTTGGTCGGCCTCGCCGTGCATCTTGTGATGCTTGTGCTCCTTTTGATCGGCGAAAGCGTTGAGCGCACCGAAGCCGAGGAACACTGATAGTCCCAAGATGGGGATACTTCTTGTGATGTTTGAGGGATTTCTCATTCTTCAAACCTCCAACGGTTAGGGGATGTTAAACATGACTCCATATTCGATCGCTTTACATCCGTTTGGCTCTAGCGTTGCGACGGTCCGACTGAAAGGTCGACGCTGAGAACTTGGAGGTATGTGCGATTTCTTGATCACTAAAGGCAAATCCGATGCCACTGAAATACAAAGTCGCGTAAGAGCAAGGTATAACGTGGGTTACGCATGAACACCGTCATCAGCGCCGGCGGATTACCGTACACTATTCTCTAATATAAAAGAAATATGTCTAATAGTGTGATGAGAAGCAGGCTAGTCCTCAAATTCGCCGCGGGGACCGGCCCGAACGAGTGTCCGTCAATCTTATCGACACGGCTACGATTCCGTACAGCACTGCCCCCAGGTAAATGGCAAAAGAGAAGCCTATAGTCATACCGACAATCATGGCCAACGCCGAGCCAAGCACGGATGTGATCCCGTTCGTTCCCCACATGACATAGGTGAATTCGTCATGCCCCCACGATTTCAGTAACCGGATGCCGAGTGGAAAAGGGAAACCAAGGACAAATCCGAGCGGCACAAGCATCACTGCCGCTGCGGTGCTCGGGGCTTGAACCGCCGCGAAGATGTCATCGTGGTAGAACGAGTATATGATAGCTAGGAACGCTGCCAGACTCGAGGTCACGGATATAGTGAGCACGAGCCGCTTCTGAACACGCGAACTGGCCAGACTTCCCAGCCCAGCGCCGAGGAACAGGCAAAAAAGGAGAACGCTCAAAGCCTGAAGCGGGTTGCCAATGTACAATAGCAGTTTTTGGAATAGTGCAATCTCCAGTAGCATGAACCCAATACCCAGAAGGAAGAATACGACGAGCAAAGCCCGCAGCTCGACTCGCTCCGCCAACTGCGGGAAGAAAGAACCACCAAACAAGAATAGTCTTCGTGGACTGAAGACAAGTACGGTCAGACCGGCTAGCGCCATGAGGATCAATACTTCAAACGTTAGAAGGGGACCATGAAGACCACCCCGGAACTTGTAAAAGAAGGGTCGGTCATCAGTAACAACGCCAATGTCGCGGACTGCCGCTCGCACGACTTCGTCCCACTTCAGTGTCTCCTTTGAGGCTTCGAAAAGAATCTCGTCCATCATCAATGTGATCTGCTGTCCTGCTGCCAGGCTCTGTGCCAAGAACGCTACCTGCTCGACGTGGGGGAGATAGAAGCCATGGCGATCGTAGCCCAGCTTGTGGATCATCTCGTGTCTACGTTCCGTGTCGGAGGGTGTGAAGGGCTCATTCCGAATGACCATCGTCGGCATCATGCCGGTTGAAAACGTATACATCCGTTCGAACGCCTCCTCTTCGTTCAATCCGCGACGGCGGAAGGCCTCGACGGCGAGTGATACGAGGCGGTACACCTCGAGGGTACTGTGGGCGACGATAACGATCCGTCCTTCGGGAGTCAGATGATCAAGGTAGTCCTCAAAACTCTCGGCTGTGAACAGATAGTTTTCAGTTAGGGAATATCCTTCCACACTCCTGCTGCTCTTGGTTACGGGAATGGCCAGCATTATCAGATCGTATGTCTCTCTGCTGTTACGGATGAAATGGCGCCCTTCTTGAACAACTGCCTTCACATTCCGCATACCGGAATATATCCCGCCATTGAACGCTTCATGGTCTTTCACTATCTCAACAATCTCGGGATTTACCTCAACCGCGGTTATTTCCTTCACGCCACCGAGCAGTGCGACAACGACGTCACGACCTCCGCCGGACCCAATGATCAGTGCGCTATCCTTCTCTTCATCGGAAAGGAAACGGAACGGGAAATACTGGCCGTAGTGGTGCGTTAGGTGCCCCGCCTCTTCGGAGTCTTCGAAGATGCTTTTCGCATACATGACAGAGCCCGCTGCTCCGTCGACGAAGAGCGTCATTTCGTTGGGTCGCCGAGCACTCGCAACCAGATCCGTTCTACCAAAAGCACTCCATCTGCTCTCGACAACCTCAGACGCTCCAAGCGGATTTGACAACATATGGAACATGTCTTTGTTGTGGTTTCTGCCAATTGGCACAGTTGGCGAGAAAACGTGCAGTACAACAAAAAGGAAGGCAACGAGCCCCAGCAGGAGAGAGATAACGCCAAGTGTTGGAAATGTTTTGGCGCGAACGCCGGTCAAGACGGCTGCAAGACCCGCAACTGGCGCGGACGACAGCGCCACGCCGATGCCCCCGATTCGATCGAAAAGCGGAACTGCCGCCGACGCAGCGATCGTTGCTCCTAGCAGGTCGAAGGCATAGAGGCTTGAGCTCCGCTCGGGGTATTCCTGAAAGACGCCTGCAATCGTCAAGCCCGCCAGCGTGAAGGGAATCGCAGAAAACGAAATATATATCCAAAACCCAAGTTGCCCTTCAGTAGAAAGGCTGGCAATCGGCAGTCCGAGAATCGCGATGATCGAAATGGGAATGGAAAGTGCGAATAGCGCTCCGCTGACGTAGAAACTCCACTCCGGCGTCACGCGTTGCCAGCTCTTCAAAAGGATGGCCCCGAGGGCCAGGCCGAATAGTGCAAATGACACGACTGCGAATACGTAGTGGTAACTCAACATTACCGAAAAGATGCGTGTCAGGGAGATCTCGAACGTGAGAGCGGCAAAAGAAATCAAGAATAGAGCTGGTCTGATTGTTGCCATCTGAAAACAGCGGGATATTATTCAGAACCACAGTGCGCCGAAAATCATGTCTTGAACGGTCGGAGCAAGTGTCATAGGGTGATCCCCCAACCGATGGATAAACCAACGTCCGGCGTGGACTCCGTTAGACCGAAGATGATACTCCCGTTGAGATTTCGTCGCGTTGTCAGCCAGTATGTAAGCAATATTCCGAGCTGCCTGAATGGATCGGTGTTTTCTACGATTTGTGTATAACCGGAAAGAGAGAGAAGCGCGGAGAACTTGCTATTCGCCAGGGGCCGACCAATGGCGATGCTGTAGGCTATGGGATTCTCGAAATCAACACCAGCCGGGTCACCCATAACCCAGTAGATCATGCTCGCAGACGCAACGTAGCGATGAATCACGTGGGCGACCGACAGGCCCGCGCCGTAGTCCCACTTTCCAGTTCCGAATCCTCTCTGGACACTAGCAACTGGCGGCTTGGCCAGGGCGGCGACGCTGATAGAGGGAGATCTATTTCCTCCCTCCAGGACTTCGAGGTCCGCGCGGGCCAGTGGATCTCCGACCTCGACTTCACGAAAATCATTTGTGGCGGTAACGTGTATCTGCCCCCCGTGACGGTGTTGTCTGACGCCATCACTCCCCTCGCCACCAGAAGGAATCATGCCGGGGCCGCTGTTGGAAACGAGTGATGTGTTCTGGTAGATGACGGGGACGCTCACCGAAAGATGAGCGGGGCCAACGGAGAGGAAAAGCCCGTTCATCAGATAGATGCTGTTCGTCCGATCGGTGAAGATGTAGTCGCCCGTTGCGAATTGGAGCGCGCCGGAGTATACGAGGTTCCCCGCACGGACCGCGAGAGGGGCGGCCAGGATCACCAGGGCGATCCCGACCACCGCTGCAATCCGTTGCGGAACTGATGTCCATCCAATGGCGAGCATGGTTTAGTTGCTGGGTTTCTCCTCAGCGAGCTGTTTTGTCATTTTCTCGAGACTCTGGAGAGCGTCGTCCGTCTTGTTTGCCATGTCATCCATGTGGCCTCGAAAACGTCCCATCTCCTGCTGCATATCGCGGTTTTTCATCATCTCTTCATCCTGTAGCATCTGATTACACCGCTCCAGATTGGTCTTCATATGTTCCGCCACGGTGCCCATGGATTCACTCATTCGTTGCATCATGTGAATCTGGTTCCTCATTTGACCTTGATGCTGGTCCATCATGTGGCCGAGTGTCTGCGGGAGCTGATGCAACCTCCCCATCATCTCGGACATGCGCTGCATCATGGCATGCATCTGGGTCATCTGGTTCTGCATAGTCATCTGTTGGTGCTGCTGCATTGACTGGTGTTGCCCTTGGTGCTGTGCGTGCACGAAAGGCGGTCCGGTCGCGAAAATCAGCAGCATAGTCGCCACTATTATGAAACTTGTTCTTAAGCTCATAGAACCTACCTCCTTGTTTTTGGTTAGCTGCCGAACGCCTAGCGCGAGTCACTCCTTGTCAGACATCGTCGGTCTTTCAACGACGTCGGGGCCCTCTCTGCCGGTGCGGATTTTGACCGCGCGTTCAACATCCGACACGAATATCATGCCGTCACCGGCTTCACCCGAATGGGCCTCCCTGCCGATTAAACGGACGATCTCGTCTTCATCCTCGTCCCGGCAAGCCAGCTCGATCTTGTATACCCTACTGAAGTTCATCACATACTTGGGTGACAATCGGTCATCCGATGGGTTCACAAAGCTCCCCACACCATCCACTGCTATCACCGAAATCGATTTGAAACCCATTGCTCTGAGTTTATAGATAACCGAATCAATCCGGGCGCGCCGGACAAAAGCCTTGATCTCTCTAAATGACATGTGCTTCTCCTTCCCTACCTGGTCCAGACAGTGCCTTACCTTACGGGGACGGTTGGACTTTGTGACCTCTTCAACTGCAACTCTTTTATAACCGTGTAGATGACGGGAATCACGAGAAGCGCCAGGAGTGTCGCTGTGACCATGCCGCCGACCATGGGCGCCGCAATCCGTTTCATCACCGAAGCACCGGTACCGCTACCCCACATGATGGGCAGCAGCCCGCCGACGATGGCCGTTACTGTCATGACGATGGGCCGTGCCCGCTGGGCCGCGCCCTCGTAGATGGCCGTGTGAATGTCGTCAATACTGTGAATTCCGGTCGTCTCTAGACGCTGCTGATATGCGAGCTCCAAATACAAGAGCATCAGAACCCCGATCTCGGCGGTCACTCCACCGAGAGCAATGAAGCCGACACCGACGGCTATACTCATATCGTAGTTGAGGAAATACATGAGCCAGATGCCGCCGATCAGTCCAAAGGGAATCGTGAGAAAGGCAATCAGTGTAGGCGTGGGCCTCTTGAAGGTGAAGTAGAGCAGCAGAAGGATAATGAGCAATGTGACCGGCACAACGACGAGGAGCCGGGCTTGCGCTCGCTGCATGTATTCGTATTGGCCACTCCAGGTGAGGAAGTATCCTGGAGGAAGCTTGATTTTTTCTTCGACGGTCCGCTTGGCGTCTGCCACGTAACTACCGATATCCCTGTCGCGAATATCGATGAATACGAGCGCATTGGGCAAAGCATTTTCGCTCTTCACAACTTGGGCGCCGCGGGCGACCTCTATGTCCGCTAGCTGCTCTAAGGGAATATGCTCGCCCTGAGGCGTACGAACGAGGACCCTGCGAAGCTTGTCGATGTCGTCACGGAGTTCACGTGAATACCGCAGATTGACGGTATAGCGCTCCAATCCCTCAACAGTATTGGTGATGACCATCCCCCCGATCGCTGACTGAAGCACGTCTTGGACGTCTTTGATCGTCAGGCCATAACGGGCGATCTCCTCGCGCTTGATCTTGAAATCCAAATAATAGCCGCCGACGGCACGCTCTGCATACACGCTGGTCGTTCCGCGGACTCCCACCAGGACACGCTCCACCTCTTTGCCTATCTCTTGGATGACGTTTAGATCCTCGCCGAAGATCTTGATCCCCACGGGGGTTCGAATGCCGGTCGTGAGCATGTCGAGGCGCGCTTTAATAGGCATGGACCACGTATTCGTGACACCGGGTAACAGCGTAGCCTCATCCATTTCGGCAATGAGCTTCTCGAGGGTCATGCCTGGGCGCCACTCTTCCTCCGGCTTCAATTCGATTATGGTCTCGATCATTCCAAGCGGGGCATTATCGGTGGCTGAACTGGCCCGGCCCGCTTTACCAAAGACTCGTTCCACCTCCGGAAAGCTCTTCAGGATACGGTCCTGTTTCTGCAGTATGTCTGATATCTCCGTGATCGACACACCGGGGAAAACCGAGGGCATGGCGAGGATCGTGCCCTCGTTTAGCGGTGGCATGAACTCCGAACCAATTTGACGGTACGGCAGAATCGTCAGGAACAGGACGGCGAGAGAGGTCAGCAGAACGCTCTTCTTACGTTTTAATACGAACGTGATTAAGCGGTGGTAGACTTTGTTTATGATTCTGTTGAGCGGGTTTTTCGCCTCCGGCTTGATCTTGCCGCGTACCAAGTAGTACATCAGCACAGGGACAAGCGTTATTTGCAGAAGTGCGGCGCCAGCCATGGCGAAAGTCTTGGTGTATGCAAGCGGCCTGAAGAGCCTCCCCTCCTGCGCTTCGAGTGCGAATATTGGTAAAAAAGACAGGGTAATGATGAGGAGGGAGTGGAAGAGCGCGTGACCGACTTCCTTTGATGCACGACTGATGAAGTCCAAAGAGAATGTTCGGTTTGGCTCGGCCTCGAGATGCTTGTGTGCATTCTCAATCATTACGACCGCACCAGGAATCATCGCGCCTATGGCGATAGCGATCCCTCCCAAGGACATGATGTTGGCGCTCACGCCGATCGTTCTCATCACAATAAATGCGATGAGGATTCCGATGGGCAACATCAGGATCGCCACCAAAGCGCTACGGAAGTGTAGGAGAAACAGGATGCAGATAAAGGCAACGAAGATGCTCTCCTCGAACAGCTTGTGCGTCAGAGACTCGACACCCCTTTCGATTAGTTCGCTTCGATCGTAGGCGGGAACGATCTTCACGCCCTCAGGCAGGCTCTTCTGAATCTCTTCGATCTTCTTCTTTACGTTCTTGATCACCTCGAGAGCGTTTTCTCCGAAACGCATAATGACGATGCCGCCTACCACCTCTCCGCGGCCGTCTTTCTCAACGATGCCCCTGCGCATCTCGGGACCGAGGTGGACATTTGCTACGTCTCTTATGAGGATGGGCGTGCCTCGGGCGTCCGTTCCGATAGCGATATTCGCAATGTCGTCAACAGTCTGAATGTATCCAAGGCCGCGTATGAGGACCTCGATCCCTGTCCTCTCCAGCGTTCTTCCGCCAACGTCGTTGTTGCTGTTCTTGATCGCCATGGAGACATGCTTAATCGATAGGTCGTATGCGA
Organism: Candidatus Latescibacterota bacterium; assembly: GCA_011772205.1. Taxonomy (GTDB): domain Bacteria; phylum Krumholzibacteriota; class Krumholzibacteriia; order WVZY01; family WVZY01; genus WVZY01. Next base: position 15,222 of record WVZY01000052.1, on the reverse strand, counting down.
GCAGCTTGTTGGGGTCAACCTCCACCTGGTACTGCCGTACGAAACCGCCGACGCTGGCGACTTCTGAAACCCCGGGCACAGTCGTCAACTGATATCGTATGAACCAGTCTTGAAGAGATCGAAGCTCACTGAGATCGTGCTGGTCGCTCTCGACGGAATACTCATAGACCCACCCGACGGCAGTTGCGTCGGGACCAAGAGTGGGGATCACACCTTTTGGGAGTTTGTCGAGGGCGAAGTTGAGGTATTCCAGAACGCGCGAGCGCGCCCAGTACATGTCTGTTCCGTCTTCGAAGATCACGAAGACGAAAGAGTATCCAAAGAAGGAGTAACCGCGGACTACTTTCGTATTGGGGACGGAGAGCATCGTCGTAGTCAGGGGGTACGTCACCTGCTCCTCAACGATCTGGGGCGCTTGTCCAGGGAACTCTGTGTAGATGATCACCTGGACATCGGAGAGATCCGGCAAAGCATCAAGAGGAGTGCGCAGGGCGACGTAGATGCCAGAGGCGACCAAAAAGATTGTGAACAGCAGAACCAGAAACCGATTATTCAAAGACCATTCTATTATGCGTTCGATCATGATTTGCTACCGCGTTCTATTGAGTTTTGATTGAGTATTTGTACTGTCATCCCGGTCAAGCTGACTCGGACTAACAGTGTCGGCCAACTCACATCTTCATTTTCATCATTGCAGAACCTAACCGACTCTCCGAATCGATAAGGAAGTTCGCAGAGACTGCCACCACTTCACCTTCTGCTACTCCTTCGAGAACCTGGTAGTATCCCTCTGCCTTCAGTCCCAATTTCACCTCTCGAGGTTCAAACACTCCCTCTGATTTCCTTATGAACACGAGCTGGCGCTCCCCTGTGTCGAGGACAGCCTCCTCCGGGAGCGCCAGGCCTTTCTCAGCAACGGGTACATTGAGTCTAACGTTGGCGAACATGCCGGGTTTTAGCTTCCAACCAGGATTGGCAAACTCGAACCGGACTTTGACTGTGCGGGTTTTTTCCTCGAGGTAGGGATAGATGTACGTGACCTTGCCTATGAATGTCTCGCCCGGAAAATAGGATGAGCTAAATTCTGCGGTCTGGCCAGTCTCGATGAGCGGCAGTTCGTACTCGTAGATGTCGGCGTATACCCACACCCTAGAAATATCCGCGATCGTGAACAATTCGTATCCAGGCTTGACAAAACTCCCCTCGAGGATGTTCCGCTTAAGCACGAATCCGTCTGCCGGAGAGTGAATCATCATCGTCTTGGTGATGCGTTGGGTTTTCTCGAGATCCTGGATGTGCTCGCTCGGCACGTCCCAGAACTCCAGCCTTCTCTTGGCAGATTCAAGTAGCGTTTTGACATCCTGCTGCCACCGTGCTGGAAGTTCGGCGCCGGCCCTGGCCTGACCCCGGAGTGCGAGCACATACTCTTCTTCAGCGCTCACGACCTCCGGACTGTAGATCTCATACAATGGCTCCTGCTTCTTCACAAACTTGCCCGTATAATCGACGTGGAGCTTTTCAATCCATCCACTGACTTTCGTGCTGACGGTCGTCAGTCGCCGTTCGTCGTAATCGACCCTTCCGACGGTTCGAATAACCTTCTCGAGTTTTCGATATCTCAGCGTGTCAACTCTGACTCCCAGCGTTTGGAGCTGCGTGGGTGATATCACAATGTCGTTCGCGTGACCGGAGTCGTCCATCTTCATTGCCGAGGTCACTGATTCTGAGGTTCGACGTGGTCCCTCCCGCATCGATCGTATTGTCACGGTAAACACAATCCCGGCAGTAACGACAATCAATATCGAAATCGTTCGTATTCTCGTTCGGTTCCTCACAGTTCATTCACTCCCAGTTTAAGTGCCACTGACCTGTTTTCCCATGGTGGTGGCGCCTATGTCTAGCGTTTGCGCGTCTTCAAAGCGTATCGTTCAAGGTCCTTTTCGAACTCCGATTGGCAGATTGGGCACCAAACCAAATACTCTTGATTCTTGTACTCGATCACGATATGGGCTTTGTTTCGGTTTATGCGTTTTCCGCAGACGGGATCTCTCTTGGTGTCTCCTCTTTTCATTTGGCTTAGCTCCTCATTTGTGACGTGGGTTCGATCGAATCACTCAACCCAGTGTTGCTGTTCACCGTCGAAAATTCTGCAATTCGTGCGAAGCAGTTTGCTGTTACTCATGATCATTGCAAAAGAGAAGCCAAGAAATTCGTGAATGCTCAAGCCATTAATTTCAATCTAGTTACATACAAAACATGAAACAGGACGCACAATGCTCGCGTGATTGCTTCATAATATTCTTCAAAAACAAAGGATATCCATCGCGCGGAGCGGGAGTTCGGCAGGACAACGTGCCTTCGTCGAAATATCGATTAAAATCTCTCTATCATTTGGGTGATGCGTTCGCATTTCTGTTTTGGAAACCGAGTCAGTTTCAACCGTAGCCGAATAGCGGATGTATTTGGAATCCGTTGAGGTTTGGGCTAGTCGATTCGGAAAACCCGTTTTATCGTGAACTCGAGGTCGTTCTTTTCGACGGGCTTATTTAGATACGCCTGAGGGCCGGGCATGCGCTGCCCTTCCAGAAAGGCCGTCATGAATCTTCTCCATTCTGATGTTTTTGGTGGCAGGCCGCTAATAACGATGACAGGAATATGGGCGTAATACTCGATAGTCTTAATCTGTTGGTAGAACAGAATGCCGGATTGATTGGGCATTTGAATATCTAGAGTGATGATATCCGGGCGACCCAGGTCTAGCATTGCCAAGGCATCCTCGCCATTGTGAGCTATCTGGGTCTCGAATCCGAGTTCCTTAAACATCGATTCGAGCAGCGCCGCAAAATCGGATTCGTCGTCGACGATCAACACACGTCGTAGCTTATCGGTCTTCATTTCGTTGCTCCTTCCAGGAGAGAACTCAGCTTGTTCTGAAGCTACTGGATCAGAACGTGCAGTCCGGGGTGTCACGAGATCGTCAACTTTGCACCGAGTCGTCTCCCAAAACGTTTTTGATCGTAGTCTCCAGGTCGTCCCTGTTGATGGGCTTGTCCAGATAAGCCTGGGGTGCGGGTACGTGATCGACCTCCATGAAGGTTTTCATGAAACCACGCCATTCGGGATCCTGTGCTGGCAAACCGCTAATCACAATGACGGGAATGTCCCTCCACTTTTCACGGTTCTTAATCTGCCGGTAAAAGAGAAGGCCGGATTTGCTTGGCAGCTTGACATCTAGAGTGATCATATCTGGCGGTTGGGCTTCCATCTTTGTCAACGCGTCTTCAGCGTTGAATGCTGACTGAACCTCGAACCCCAATCCTCTGAGCATCGATTCGAGCAACGCCGAGAAATCAGGTTCGTCCTCTACCACCAGTACATTTCGTTGCTTCTCCGTTTGCATTTCTCCTCTCCTTTCCAAAGGAATTGTAAAATGAAAGCTGTTCCCGTTTTGTTCGCTACCGTCATACCAGATCCGCCCGCCATGGGCTTCCACTGCGGCCTTCGTGAAAGCGAGGCCCAATCCCGTTGAGTCGGCTGCCATCTCGCCACCGACACGGTATGCCTTGAACAAGTGGGGCTGCACATCAGGCGATATGGGCTCTCCATCATCGCGGCACGTGAACACAACGGCCTGATCGGACGGATCGGGCCCCGCGCTCAACATAATCCGAACATCTGGCCGTTGATGCTTAATGGCGTTGCTGACCAGATTCAGGATCACGCGCCGGATCAGATCCTGTTCAGCGAATACTGAGGGACAGTTGATGGTTTCAGGCGTAATGCTGATTTCGTATTCACTGTGTGCCGCGTAATCCTCGGTCGCGACTGACTGCAAAATGGATACTGGACTTAGAAGCTCTTTTCTGAGGGTCGACTTTTCCTCCAGGCGCGCGATGTCCAAAAGGTTTCGAATACCGGTTATCATGACCTTTGCCTGCCTGTGGATTCTGACTAGTGGTGATCTAATGTCTGGGTCGTCGCTAATCGTCGGCCTGCCCAAAAGTATCTCGCTGAAGCCTTTGATGCACCCCAACTGGTTCTTGAAGTCGTGCACGAGAAACCTGATGGTGCGTTCCCGCATTCTTTGCAGGTCGAGCAGCTTTTGTTTCTGTTCGTTCAACTGCTGAGTACGATACTCCAGTTCGTCCATCAATGCCTTACCTCGCGCCAACTCCCAGCGCAAACGGTTCTTTTCTTTGGCCAGCCTACTGCTCTGGCCTTCATAGATGAGGCTCACAACCACTCCCAGAAGCCCGAAGCCCAAAGCCATCGGCAACATTTCGGGACTGAATGAGCTCAGAATAATCATTAGCGTCCCTTGGTGAATGGGGTTGGGATTCTCATGCTTGGCAAGGTTCACAAAGAGAACCATAGAAATGGGATGAAGCAGAAGGCAACCATTCAAGAACCCGAATAGGGAGTATAAGAACTTTCTCATAACAAATCCTTATTGGCCATCCTCATCAAATAGGTTGCTTTCGTGATTTCTCCGATATTCGATTCACCTTGTTCGTTGATCCGCCTTCAAAAGACGCGGTGCGTTGTAAGTGTTTCTCAATTTTGGCCGCTTCTCATTTAAGCTTCGTGGGATGGCTCGAGGAAAAAAGTGTGGAGCAAAATTGTACTCCAAAGCTCTTTTTACCGTCTCAAATCACTGGTTGCTGTTGAGAGTATCGGCAAAAGAAATGCCAAGAATTACAATAGTTCACAACTCGCTGGCAACGGGCTAGTTATGAGCTGGGTGCATGGCACGGGGCGAGAAGGCCAGCGAAAGAACACAGAATATTCTATAGAAAAGAAGAATATTCTGCGCGAGACTCAAAACACGATTACGTCGGCTGTGCGTCTGATGAAGCCCCCGGGCCTCGAGCTTCGTGGAACCGATGATATATTCGTCACTAGTTTGAGGATGGTCATGGTCGTGCCAATGAATCGCAGCACGAGTGGAACTCGAGCAGTGTCGTGGCGGTCGTCATCCCTCTGGCAGATTATCGGAAATCGAGATTACGATCAGCGCTGCTGCATCTCTTCGATTCTGTACTTTTTCATCCGATAGAGGAGCACGTGACGCGGGATGTTGAGATACTTCGCAGCCTTTGTGCGGTTCCATCCGCACTTGTTGAGGGCTTCCCTTATGATTTTCTCCTCCGCTTCATGATAGGTGAGGTGTTCGCTGGCAGACTCTGTTACCCCGGCGGGGGTCACGCCGAAATCGTTCGGCAAATCGCGGACGGACAACACGTCGGCCTTACGCAGAATCACTATCCGTTCTACCAGGTTTTCTAGCTCACGAATGTTACCTGGCCAGGAGTATAGGGAAAGGCGATCTATGAGCTCCGGGGAGGCAGTTACCTTTGTGTTTGGCGCGTACCGGCGAACAAATTCCTTCACGAGGGCCGGAATGTCCTCTTTTCGCTCCGCAAGAGTTGGAACTTCTATCGGAATAACATTAAGACGGTAGAACAGGTCCTCGCGAAATTTGCCCTGGGCGACTCGCTTCTGCAGATCGGCGTTGGTCGCACCGATTACTCGGACATCGATTTGCCTCCACTGCTCGGAGCCGACGGGCTCGACGACCCTTTCCTGAAGGACACGTAAGAGTCTTACCTGAAGATCAACCGCCAGTTCACCTATTTCATCCAGTAGGATCGTGCCGCCGTTAGCGAGCTCGAATTTCCCTTTCTTATCCTTTATCGCGCCTGTGAACGCTCCCTTGACGTGGCCGAATAGCTCTGATTCAATAAGGTTGGAAGGTATCGCTCCGCAATTAACGGCGATAAACTCCCTGCCTGCCCGCTCGCTCTTGGCGTGAATTGTACGTGCCACAAGCTCCTTTCCAGTTCCCGATGGCCCAGTTAGCAAGACAATGGCCTCAGTTGCAGCTATTTTGTCAACAGTCCTCATCATTTCCTTGAATGCCCTGGAAACGCCGATCAATTTCCCGGTTCGCTCATTCTGCTCAAGACGTCCTCTAAGAAGCTTGTTCTCCCTTTCGAGCTTTCGAAACGCCGTTGCCTTATCAATAGCTGCAAAAAGTTCATCATCCTCGAACGGCTTCGTGATGTAGTCGAAGGCACCGAGTTTGACCGCTCGAACGGCTTGGGAAATTGTTGCATACGCGGTAATTAGGATGACTTTGAGATCCGGCTGGAGTTGTTTCGCGTACTCGAGCAGCTCGATACCGTCAACGTTGGGCATCTTGATATCCGACAGTAGAAGGTCCCACCGGTCTTCGCGCAGCTGATCAAGCGCGCGATTGCCATCTTCTACTGCGGTGACGTCGTGCCCGTTTTTTTTCAGCTTGAACTGGAGAACACGGCGCAATGATCGATCATCGTCTGCGAGTAAAATTTTCAATAGTGCTCCCTAATTGCGTATGTGGAAGGGTGACAGTCACCTTCGTGCCGCGACCCACCTTGCTCTCGATCGTGATTTCGCCTGAGTGGCTGTCGACAATGTCTTTGACAACCGCGAGTCCCAAACCCGTACCCGAAGATCTGGTCGTGAAGAAGGGTTCGAAGATGTGTTCCATGTCGGAAGCGGCGATGCCTACGCCTGTATCTGCAATTACTAGCTGGGCGCCGTTAGTATTTCGATCAATCAACGAGACACGTATGGTGTTGCCCTCTTGCGACGCCTGAATGGCGTTCAGTATGAGGTTTAGTACTATCTGATGAAGCTTTTCTCCGTCACCATTGACAACAACGCCTTCGTGCAAGTCGGTCTCGATCGACAATCCCTCCCGTCTTGCTTGGGCCTCAATCTGACGTAGAGTTGCCTCTACCGTCTTGGTCAAATCGAGTTTCTCCAGCCTTGTTTCCTTCGGGCGAGCAAATTCGAGGAATTCGGCTACCGTCGCATCGATCCGCCTGATCTCGTTCTGCAAAAGCCCTTTAAATTCTTCGCGGTCTGCGTGTGACGTGTCATCGTCGGTCAGTATGTCTGCAGCGCCCTTGATAGATGCCAGAGGGTTTTTAATCTCATGGGCGACGCCAGCGGCAAGCTGACCGACGAGCGATAGTTTTTGAGAACGTTCCATCTGCAGTTGTGCTTCTTGCTGCTTTCGTCGAGCCTTGAACTCGCGTTCAGCCAATACTCCGATCAGTACGGCGATCGCGAAGTAAAACACGATCTCTGCCATTTCGTTGGCAAGCTCGTACGGCGCCTTGAGAAAACCCAAGATGTAGGGGAGGATAAGAACCGATATCACGCCAGCAGTGTACAACCCTCCGCGGAGGCCAAACCAGGTGGCGGCGATCACGATCGGTATATAACAAAGCCGCCCGTGAACGGCGTGGACCCAGTGCACGGGCCCGAATAGCAGCTCTACGAACCAACCGTAGTGGAAGGCCAGCGTGAACACGATAGCGGCTGCAAGTAGAAGTAGCTTGGACTTAGGGGATTCAGGCGTCCACAAGACTCCACCTCCATGAATGTCGACGCATCTTGGGTAAAGGCAACTAGCATGCCACGAGGGAATCAAGGATTACCGACCGGGTCAACTGGATGTGGCCGAACCAGATACCCGATCGTCCAGTCAAACGCCTCCGCCGCGGCCCCGCTGGAAGAGATGTGTTATTGGAGAATAATAGACAATTTTGTTCAAAAAACAAATAATATTCTTCAAGGTAGATCTGGTGTGCGACAGCGGAATGCACCTAATCTATTGTGAAAGCGCGCGTTAAGCATTATGGCACGGCATTTGTAAGAGGAGTAACAACAAATCGTCCCACAGATCGCAAAAGGAGCTCAAAAAAAGTCATGAAAACAAAAAGACATAGCGGTGAATTCATATCGTTCGCCTTGGCTCTTCTGGCGGTGTTGGCGCAGTATGGACCTGCTTTGGCGGGAGGTCAGAGTGACCCCCGGAGTCTGTCCGATTCTCTGTCCACCGCGTATGCGTTGTCCGAGGGTGAGGTTCCGTTCGACGCATCGACTGCCAAGCTAGACGATTATCTGGCGTACGCCGCGAAGCAGAGTCCGGCTTTGAAAGCGGCTTTCTACGAATGGAGGTCGGCATTAAAACGATCAGGGTACGCGGGAGCCTTACCTGATCCATGGTTCTCGTATACCTACTTCGTAGATAACGTCGAGACGCGCGTTGGACCGCAAAACCAGGTCTTCAGATTGCGGCAGTCGTTTCCGTGGTTTGGAACGTTGGGAGCAAAGAAGGATATTTCACTCGAAGCAGCCAATGCCGCTTACCAGAGATTCGAGGCGGAAAAGCTTGAGCTATTCTACCAGGTGAAAACCGCGTACTACGAATACTACTATCTCGGGCGCGATATCGCCATCACGAGCGAGAACCTTGAGCTACTCACGTTCTGGGAATCCGTCGCAAGGGCCAAGTATCGTGTCGCTCTGAAACAACATCCCGACGTGATTAAAGCGCAGGTGGAACTCGGAAAACTCGAGGATCGACTGCGCACAGTTGAAGACATGACGGAACCGGTCGTCGCACGACTTCGGGCCGTTATGAACTTGCCTGACAATGTCATGTTGCTGGTGCCGACGGAGATCCACGTCGAAGAGGCGGCGCTGGACCGCGACGCCATCATTGCACAGGTGTTGGCCAACAATCCCGACTTGAAGTCGCTCGGTCACCTCGTCGACAAGGCGCAGGCGGGGAAGCGGCTTGCAGGCAAGTCTTCGTGGCCCAGTTTTTTCGTCGGTGTTGACTACATCGACGTCGGCCAGGCAATCAACCCAAATTTCCCTGAGAGCGGGAAGGACGCGTGGATGGCCAGCGTGGGGATAAGCCTGCCCATATGGTTCGGAGCGAATAAAGCCAGAAGACAGGAAGCTGAAGCTCAATATCGCAAGGCGCAGAACAGTCATGCCGATGCCCAAAACCGGCTGTACGCGTTCACCGAAAAAATCATATTCGAGTATGATGATGCACTACGAAAGACTCGTTTGTACCGGGACGGCCTCGTCCCGAAAGCCGAGCAGTCGCTCAACGCAAACTATACGGCATATCAAGCAGGGGAGACGGACTTCCTCAATCTGCTCGACGCTCAGCGACAGCTCCTCGACTTCCAGCTACAGTACGAGCGGTCGAAGTCGAATCTCGCCATCAAGCGGGCGGAAATTGAGATGGTGACAGGAAAGACTCTTCCAACACCCTGAAACGAGTGATCGACAAAAGCGTATTGTATTTTTGAGATTGCCCGGAGGGTGGAGACTGAGGTGGACACTCAAAGGGCGATGCCGTCCGATGCGCAAGGAGATGAGTAATGAATGAACATAAAACTAATCGAACAGCTCTTGGTGGATTCGCGCCTCGCGGAAAGCGCGGAGTCATCGGAGTAGCTGCTATCGCCGTCGTGGCCTTCGTGCTCGGTGGACTGCTGTTCGGGGGTGGTGATGAAACAGCGGTCAGTGAGCATGATAGCCATGATCGTGCGGCAAGTACTTCTTCGGAGCCCACGATCTGGACGTGCTCGATGCATCCGCAGATCAAACTCCCGAAGCCGGGCAAGTGCCCCATCTGTTTCATGGATCTGATACCGCTGGACTTGGGCTCCGGGGATGACGTCGGACCGCGGCAGCTGCGACTGTCCGAGACGGCCAAACAACTGGCTCAAATTCAGACGACACCGGCTAGGCGGGCCTTCGCTGAGGCGGAGGTACGAATGGTCGGCAAGATTGCGTATGACGAAACCAAACTCGCCTACATCACCGCCTGGGTACCGGGCAGACTTGACCGCTTGTTTGCCGATTACACTGGCGCGACTGTCAACAAAGGGGATCACCTGGTACACATTTATTCGCCGGAACTATTGGCAGCGCAGGAGGAATTGATCCAAGCACACGTCGCTGTCCAGGCGCTGGACAACACAACGAGCCCCGTCTTGCGATCGACCGCACAAGCGACACTCGAAGCCGCATGGGACAAACTTCGGCTTTGGGGGCTTAAAGCGTCGCAGATCGCGCACATAGAGGCGACGCATGAAACGTCTGACCACCTGACGATCTACGCCCCGATAGGTGGAGTGGTCGTACATAAAGACGCCAAGGAGGGCATGTACGTCAAGACGGGCACCCGTATCTACACTATCGCCGATCTGGCGAAGCTTTGGGCTATGTTCGAGGCGTATGAGTCGGACCTGCCGTGGCTTCGCTTCGGTCAGCGGGTCGAGTTCACATCACCGTCCTTTCCCGGCGAACGCTTCGAAGCCATCATAAGCTTCATCGATCCGCTGGTGGATCCGAAGACACGCACTGTGAGGGTGCGGGCGGTTGTCGAAAACAAGGACCGGAGGCTAAAACCGGATATGTTCGTTCGTGGCGTGGTGAAGTCTCGTATCGACGGTGAGGGGAATATCATCGACGAATTCCTGGCCGACAAGTGGATTTCACCCATGCACCCTGAAGTGGTCAAGAGTGGACCGGGCAAATGTGATGTCTGTGGCATGGATCTCGTGCCCGCGGCGTCACTGGGGTTCGTCGGTTCGGAACTCAGCAATGACGATGCCCCGTTGCTTATTCCGGCGAGCGCACCAATGATCACCGGAAAACGCGCTGTGGCCTATGTAGAGATACTCAACGACGAAGGGCCATTGTTCGAGGGGCGAGAGGTCGAGCTGGGACCCCGCGCGGGTGATTACTACGTTGTGAAATCTGGCATGAAGGAAGGCGACTTGGTTGTGTCAAACGGTGCGTTCAAAATCGACAGCGAACTCCAGATCCAAGCCAAACCGAGCATGATGTCGCCGACCGGGGACGCGGCCACGGGCGGGCATCGGCACGGCGCCTCCACCGCGGTCGCGGCGCCGAACGCGAACCACAAGGAGACGGCCGTTGAGCAATCCGACGAGAGCGTCAAAGCGAGAGAAGCCATGGTGCCGGTATACAATCAGTACTTCGATGTTCAGATGGCACTGGCAAAGGATGACCTCGAGGGAGCGACGAAGGCTGGAACGAGACTCATCACGGCTATCAAAAGCGTAAACATATCAGTCTTTTCCCGATCCGGTCACGGCCGTTGGATGGAGTTGTCGAAGAAACTCACCAAACACGCTGACAGGATCTCAAGCGCGAAAGACATCAAAGTAGCACGTGATGGGTTTTTCTATCTCTCAGAGGCAACCATCGATCTTCACCAGAGCTTCGGCCACGCCGGCAAAGAGGACTATTATCTGACCCACTGTCCGATGGCTCGGGAGGGTGACGGGGCATATTGGCTTCAGACCGAAAACATCGTGTGGAATTCCTTCTATGGCGAGTCGATGCTGCGCTGCGGCTCGATCAAAGAAACGTTGGCATCAACAGCTGAAGGGAAGAGGTAGAGCATGGCGGATCAAAAGTATACGGGCGACACGACTCATCTCTCACCTGTCGATCGACTCATCAGGTACTGCCTCGACAACAAGCTCATCGTGAGCATACTCGCCATCGTGCTTGTTGCGTGGGGCATCATGGTCGCCCCGTTCGATTGGAACCTGGGCGGATTGCCCAGGGACCCCGTACCGGTCGATGCGATCCCCGACATCGGAGAAAACCAGCAGATCGTGTTCACGGAGTGGAAAGGCAGGTCGCCTCAAGATATCGAGGACCAGATCACCTATCCCATGACCACCGCCTTACTCGGGATCCCCGGAATAAAAACCGTCCGTAGCTACTCGTTCTTCGGATTCTCCACCATATACGTCATTTTCAAGGACGGCGTTGACTTTTACTGGTCAAGGAGTCGCGTTCTCGAGAAGTTGAATTCCCTCCCACCGGGAACGGTGCCTGCCGGCGTTCAACCGGCGCTCGGTCCCGACGCCACTGCGCTCGGCCAGATCTTCTGGTACACACTCGAGGGCCGCGATGAAGAAGGCAAACCTACCGGCGGATGGGATCTTCACGAACTCCGCTCCATACAGGACTGGACGGTTCGTTACGCGCTGCTCTCGGCTGACGGAGTGTCGGAAGTTGCATCGGTGGGAGGCTTTGTCCAGGAATACCAGATCGACGTCGATCCCGACGCCATGCGCGCCCATGGCGTGACGCTCACGGACGTCTTTCAGGCCGTCAAAATGTCGAACATCGACGTCGGAGCCCGCACCATAGAGATCAACAAAGCGGAGTACGTGATCCGGGGGTTGGGATTCATCGAAGGCCTTTCAGATATAGAGACATCCGTCATCAAGCAGACAGGAAATGTGCCCATCCGAATTGCCGATGTGGCGACAGTTGCTCTCGGTCCGGCGCTTCGCCGCGGTGCGTTGGATAAAGGTGGCGCTGAGGTCGTCGGCGGGGTCGTCGTCGTCCGCTACGGCGAAAATCCGCTTGCAGCCATCAAAAATGTCAAAAAGAAAATCGAGGAGATCTCCCCAGGGCTTCCCAAGAAAACACTGTCGGATGGTCGTGTGTCTCGGGTGACAGTTGTGCCGTTCTATGATCGAACCGGGCTAATCTATGAGACGCTCGGCACGTTGAATACAGCGCTTATTGACGAAATCCTGGTCACGATCATCGTCGTGATCATGATGGTCATGCACTTGCGCAGCTCGGTGCTGATCTCGGGACTCCTGCCCATGACGGTATTGATGGTGTTTGTTGCGATGAAGCTATTCAAGGTGGACGCCAACATCGTGGCGTTGTCGGGAATAGCTATTGCGATCGGCACAATTGTGGACATGGGAATAGTGGTCACGGAAAACATTTTGAAACACTTGGATCGCGCGCCGCCTGATGCAAACCGAAGGGACGTCATCTTCACCGCAGCGTCCGAGGTCGGGAGTGCGGTTTTGACCGCGGTGGCGACGACGGTCGTATCATTTCTTCCCGTATTCACATTGCAAGCCGCGGAGGGGAAGTTATTCAAGCCTCTGGCCTACACGAAGACATTCGCGCTGATTTCCTCTGTCATCATCGCGCTGACGCTTGTGCCACCGTTCGCGCATCTTTTGTTCACTGGAGGGAAGAAAACGATGCGTTCACGGCGGCTGTGGCCCCTCGGGCTGTTGGCCGCCGCGGTCGCAGCAATGTTTTGGTCCTTTTGGCTGACAGGGCTGGCCTTGATCGTCATTGCCGCGTATCTGCAATTGCGCAAGCGCATCCCGCAGTCCATCCACAAACGAATGCCTTCGATATTCAACTACGTCGTAGTCGTCATCGTCGCCTGGCTCCTCGCCGACCACTGGCTCCCGCTCGGGGTCGAAGCGGGGACATTCCTGAATTTCATATTTGTGGCGGTGCTCATCGGTGGCATGCTGTTTTTGATCCAACGCTTTATCGGGGTGTACGAACCCATCCTTCGGTGGTGCCTACGACATAAGTGGACATTTCTCTCATTTCCGGTAGCGCTCATACTCATCGGGGCTATGGTTTGGCGCGGGTTCGACAGCGTCTTCGGTTTCATGCCAGGCTTCGTACGCTCGACGTCCTTGTATGTGTCCATGAACCACTCGTTTCCTGGTCTTGGCAAAGAGTTCATGCCCGACTTGGACGAAGGATCTTATTTGTATATGCCTACGACGATGCCCCACGCATCGATCGGCGAAGCCCTCGACATCCTTCAATTGCAGGACATGGCGTTTACCGCCATTCCTGAGATCGAGTCAGTCGTCGGCAAACTGGGAAGAGTGGACTCTCCGCTCGACCCGGCCCCGATCTCAATGATCGAAACGGTCATCAACTACAAACCCGAATACGTCACGGATAAGGACGGCCATCGGCTGAAATTCAAATACGACAAGGAAAAGAATGAGTTCGTGCGTGATGAATTCGGCGAGCTGGTTCCCGACAGCCGCGGACGGTCGTATCGCAACTGGAGAGATCACATCAAGTCGCCCAATGACATCTGGGATGAAATTGTCAAGGCGGGAAAAATCACCGGAACAACTTCCGCACCCAAGCTGCAACCTATCGCGGCGCGCATCGTCATGCTGCAGTCTGGTATGCGTGCGCCGATGGGTGTGAAGGTCAAGGGCCCTGACCTGGAGACGATCGAGAGAGTTGGGCTGCAAATCGAGCGATACCTCAAAGAAGTCCCGTCGATCGAACCATCCGCCGTCGTGGCGGACCGAATCGTCGGGAAACCGTATCTGGAAATCGATATCGACCGAGAGGCAATTGCGCGTTACGGCATCAGAATCCGAAGGGTGCAGGACGTGATCGAGGTAGCGATCGGCGGCAAACGGCTGACGACCACCGTTGAGGGCCGGGAGCGATACCCGGTGCGGGTTCGGTATCAGCGCGAGTTGCGCAATACTATCGAGGACCTGGGTAAGATACTCGTGCCCGCTCCCGACGGAACTCAAATACCGCTGTCCGAACTCTCGGAGGTCGTGTTTGTCCGCGGCCCGATGGTCATCAAATCCGAGGATACGTTCCTCGTGGGATATGTCATCTTCGACAAGAAACCCGAGCATGCCGAGGTTGATGTCGTCGAAGATGCGCAGCGCTACCTGCAGGGGAAGATCGAAAGCGGTGAATTCGACGTCCCGGCCGGGGTGAGCTATGCGTTCGCGGGGAGCTATGAGAATCAGGTGCGGTCCGAAAAGAAGCTGATGGTAGTGCTGCCGCTGGCACTAGTGATCATCATGTTGATCATTTATTTCCAGTTCAAGCACGTACCGACTACGCTGCTCGTGTTTTCAGGGATCTTTGTCGCCTGGTCTGGGGGATTCCTCATGATATGGTTCTACGCGCAGGACTGGTTCTTGAACTTCTCTCTATTCGGCGTCGACATGCGCGAGCTATTCCAGATTCGAAACTATAATCTTTCCGTAGCAGTGTGGGTGGGCTTCCTTGCGCTTTTTGGGATAGCGACCGATGACGGCGTTATTATCGGGACGTACCTCAAACAAGTGTTTCAGCGTAGAAAACCATCCACGGTGTCCCAAATACGGGAAGCCACCGTCGAAGCGGGTCTACGACGTATCCGGCCGGCGATGATGACGTCCGCGACCACACTGCTCGCTCTAATCCCTGTGTTGACGTCAGTCGGCCGCGGCGCAGATATCATGGTCCCGATGGCGATCCCATCGTTTGGCGGTATGGTCGTTGTGCTTATTCGGGTTCTTACCGTTCCAGTTCTTTACTGCTGGCTTGCTGAGCGACGGTTAAAAGCAGCCACTCCCGTCGCAACGGATTGACAGGAGTGTACGATCACGCCTGCAAATCGGCGCCGATTCCACAATCTCCTACTCAGTGGTGGTCTTACGGGTTTCCTGAGTAGCATCATTTATAGGACAATGACTACCATGATCTTCGGGGGCTGTTGTCTAT
>WVZY01000080.1 GCA_011772205.1 Candidatus Latescibacterota bacterium | reverse complement strand
TACCATAGGAGTATGATAGGGCGACAAATCCAAGGGGTTGGACTCATAAAGATAATAGGAATGGTCAACGACAATTAGATTTCCTGTTGGCGACACTAAAAATTCCCATTCTGCCGATTTAGGTTTTTTTCGTTTTCGCTCCTTTCTTCTTTGAAGGTTCCTGTTTGTTCGCCTGCTTTTTCTGAGAGGCATCCAGACGGTAACTCGGTAAATTGAGTTCAAGGATTACGCTGTGATGAACCAAGCGGTCGATGGCAGCTGCCGTCGTCATCGGATCTTTGAAGATTGCCTCCCATTTTGAGAACGGCAAATTACTAGTAATCATTATACTTCCGCGTTCGTATCGTTCGGCCAAGAGTGTGAAGAGAACTTCCATCTCCTCTCGGCTCTGCTGCACATACCCGAGGTCGTCCACGATGATCGCATCGAATCGGGAGAGCCGTTTGAGCAGCCGCGAGAGTTTGAGATCCCGTTTGGCGATGAGCAGCTCCTGGACCAAGAGGCTACATGGCGAGAAGTAGACCCGGTGGCCTTGCTGAATGAGCTCGTAGCCAATCGCACACAAAAGATGCGTCTTGCCGCTTCCGGGATTGCCGAAGGCGAGCACGTTTTCACGGCGATCGAGGAACGAGCCTTCCAAGAGCGTTCGGACTTGCGTGGACAGAGAGCTTGAAAGCCGCCTCATTTCGAAGCTCTCCAGGTTTTTCTCTAACGGCAGACGAGATTCGCGAACAAGTCTCGCAATTCGACGTTCTCGGCGATCCTCGCGCTCGGCGCTCATCACGTCGAAGAGATACTGCTCATAGCTGAGGGACTCTCGCCGGCAACGAGCGGCTTCTTCCTCATAACAGGCTCGAACCGTCGGAAGATGAAGTTCTTTGAGCGTTTCGAGGAGCGTGCTTTTAAGTGTTGCCTTCATCGATTCATCACCCCCTCGAGAAGCTCATCGTAACGCGTGAGATCCATCGCATCGATTTGGATCTCTACCGGTCCCGAGGGAAGCGTTTGACCGCAAACACTCTGTTCAATCTCCTCATATCGGATCGGCTTTCCTCGCCGGGTCAATGCCTCCAACACCTCATCGACTTTTATCTCACTCTCGTACGCGGCCAGCTTGAGTATCGAGAGATACTCCCGTACCGCCCGATTGGGACGTTGACGCTGGAGCGCATCGTACGCCATCCGGAACCGGCTCGTCGGAAACAGGTCATCCCGATAAATGTAATGCTCAAACGCTCCCGGTTTGCGTACGAGCCAATCGATGATGTGGCGATAGTTGATTCGGTGCTTGCCCCGGCCCCGGAGTCGTGGGATGCGATGAATCCGTTTTCCCCCGTACCAGACGTCGAGAACTTCCGCATGAAGCCGAACGTCGGTCGCTTCACCGATGAGTCGGCTATTGACCGAGTAAACGTTGCGATCGACCGTAATCGTACTGGATGGACGGACCCGGACGCGTAGCCGTTTGCACGCATCCAGCCGGATGGAGGGCAGGGGGTGAAGAACTTTTACCTCCTCCTCGAATCGATCCCGGCGCAATCGGTTCCGTTCCGTAATCACTTTCACGAGGAATGCTTCGTATTCGGTACGACTCTCAAAATCTCGGCTCCCCCGAAGTAGCAATGCTTGGTCCACGGCATTTTTGAACCGACGATGGCGTTCCTCGATATCTCCGTTCTCGTTCGGACTCTCTCGATTGATTTTTTCGCCTTTCATCCCGTAGTAGCGAAGAAGCGCTTCGTAACGAGCCGTAAATTCAGCGGGATTCCGCGTGTTCTTGATCGCCGTGCTCATCCGATCAGTGCGGTGAGCGTCAGGAACTCCACCGAGCTCCCAAAGCGCTCTCTGAAGCCCATCGCTAATGCTCTCAAAACTCTCCGATACGCATACCTGGCCTGTTTCCCAATTCGAGTACGGAAGTGTAAAATGAAAGAAGAGATGATCGAATGCCTCCCCGCTGATGGTTACCTCTAAGCGGTTCATGTGGGTCATGTCGCTCTCGCAGAGCTCTCCCGGTCGGTGCTTCTGAGGGAAATAGACTTCTTTGGCCGGTCCCTCCAGGGCCCGCCACTGCTTGATGCGTCGCTGCAGCGTGCGGAGCTGCCCCTCACGAAAACGTCCCGGGTATCGCCGGACTAAATCATCGAAAAGCGTCTTCGCCTCCAAGCCCGGATGGTTTGCCAGTTTCTCCCGCACTTCCTCCCACACCACTGAAAACGGGTCCCTTCGCGTTCGATAGGTTCGAATCGGCTTTAGTTCACTCGGGAGCCGACCCAACCGCCGGTATTTTCGGGCCGTTTTCTCATCCATGCCCGCTTTGGCCGCCGCCCGGCCCAGATTCTTCTCCTTGCGGCTCAACGACATAAGCTTCCTCACCTGTTGATCGGTAACCATCCAAGCCTCCTTAAAATCAAAGACTTAGACAGTTTACCAGACTTTAAATTCCGGGAATTCTAATTGTCGTTGGTGGGAATTCTAATCGTCGCTGAGCACACCCGGTTTCGCACCATTTCCTTCACATCATAGGGTGCCGGTTCGCCACCCAGGTATTCGTGAAACCAATCCAGGTG
>WVZY01000081.1 GCA_011772205.1 Candidatus Latescibacterota bacterium | reverse complement strand
CCTGCTCCGCATCCCCCGAGAGGTTGTCAAATGGCAGCACGGCCACCGAGTCGATCGCCACGGCAGGCGCATAGAATGTTCGGATTAAGACAACGGCCAGAACCACAACCGCCACTGCCACCGTCCCCAGGACCAGCCGCTTCCGGCGCCTGAGCTTCCGCAGCGCCCTGAACCGCCGCTCCTTGATCCCCAGTGCCAGCTGGTCGCTGATCTCCTCGAGATCTCTTAATAGCTCCTCCATCCCCGGGTACCGTTTCGCCACATCCTTGATGAGCGCTTTCTCGATGAGCGCTTCAACTTGGGGCGGCACTTCCTTCCTAACACTCGTCACGAGCTCCGGATCCTCATTCACGATGGAGTAAATCACTGCCGGCTCCACATCCCCTCGAAACGGCAGGCACCCCGTGAGCATCTCATAGAGCATCACGCCCAGCGACCACACGTCTGTCCGCCCGTCCGTCTCTTTTCCCAGCGCTTGCTCGGGACTCATGTAGGCCACCGTCCCCACCGTCATTCCCGTCTGCGTCATCTTCGTTGCATCCAGCTTCTTTGCCAGGCCGAAGTCCATGAGGGTTGCACGGCGGCCTTCATCGGTGAGCATCACGTTTCCCGGCTTGATGTCTCGGTGGACGATTCCTTTCTCATGCGCCCGCGCCAGTCCCGAAGCGACCTGCACGGCCATAGCCAGCGCTTCGTCGATCTCGAGAGGTCCCCTCTCCAACCGTTCCCGAAGCGTCTCTCCTTCATAACAAGGCATCACCATGAACAGGCGGCCATCGGGTGTTTCGTCGATGTCGTAGACGGCGCAGATATTCGGATGTTCCAGGGCGGAAGCCGCTTTGGCTTCGCGGATGAAGCGGGTCTTTGCCGCTTCATTGGCGCTGAGTTCATGAGGAAGAAATTTGAGGGCGACGTGAGAGCCGAGTTTTAGGTGCTCGGCCTTGTACACCACCCCCATCCCGCCTTCGCCGAGTTTTGAGAGGATACGATAGTGGGAGATGGTTTCGCCGATCACTGTGGATAGGGGTAGAGGCAGTACGCGTTGCAGAATAGGGGCTGCTACATATTTCTCCGGTACTGCCCGCCGACCTCGAACAGGGCATTCGTGATCTGCCCGATCGAGCAAACCTTGCAGGCTTCCATCAGCTGTTCGAAAACATTCTTGTTTTGTATCGCGGCTTTCTGGGCGTTGCGGAGCTCCTCCGCTGCCTTCTTCTCGTTGCCCTTGTGCAATGCTTCCAGCATGGAGATTTGGTACTCCTTTTCCTCTTCAGTAGCCCGAATAACCTCTCTGGGCATAATGGTGGGTGAGCCCTCGGAGCTCAAGAACGTGTTTACACCGATGATCGGCAGCTGTCCCGTGTGCTTCAGCGTCTCATAATGCAGGCTCTCCTCCTGAATCTTGCTGCGCTGGTACATCGTCTCCATTGCGCCAAGCACACCGCCCCGTTCGGTGATTCTGTCGAACTCCATTAGCACCGCCTCTTCGACGAGATCGGTCAGCTCCTCTATGATGAAAGACCCCTGTAGCGGATTTTCGTTTTTCGCAAGTCCCAGCTCTCTATTGATAATGAGCTGTATGGCAATTGCCCGCCGTACGGACTCCTCCGTCGGTGTCGTGATGGCTTCGTCATATGCATTCGTATGCAGTGAATTGCAGTTGTCGTGGATCGCATACAGCGCCTGCAGCGTGGTTCGTATGTCGTTGAAATTGATTTCCTGGGCGTGCAGGGAACGCCCCGATGTTTGGATATGGTATTTCAACATCTGGGCGCGGGAGTCGGCGCCGTATTTGTTCTTCATCGCTTTGGCCCAAATCCGCCGGGCGACGCGGCCAATCACGGCGTATTCGGGATCGATGCCGTTCGAGAAGAAAAACGACAGGTTCGGGCCGAAGTTATCGATATCCATTCCCCTGTGCAAGTAATACTCCACATACGTAAAACCATTGCTCAGCGTCAGGGCGAGCTGCGTGATCGGATTCGCGCCGGCTTCCGCAATGTGATATCCGGAGATCGATACCGAATAAAAATTGCGAACATTGCTCTCGACGAAATATTCCTGCACGTCCCCCATCAACCGGAGCGCAAACTCGGTTGAAAAGATGCACGTATTTTGCGCTTGATCCTCCTTTAGTATATCAGCCTGAACCGTGCCGCGGACTTGCTTCAGTGTCTTGGCTTTGATCTTGTTGTAAACGTCCAGGGGCAGCACCTGGTCGCCCGTTACGCCAAGCAGCATGAGCCCGAGACCGTCATTTCCTTCGGGCAGTTCACCCTGGTAGGCCGGCCTGGGGACGCCTTTCTCCTTGTATATTGCATCGATCTTCTTCTGAACCTCATCCTCCAGTCCGTTTTCCTTGATGTACAGCTCGCACTGCTGGTCGATGGCGGCATTCAGGAAAAATCCCAGCATCATGGGCCCCGGACCGTTGATGGTCATTGAGACCGATGTTCGCGGATCGGCAAGATTGAAACCCGAATACAGCTTCTTCGCATCGTCCAAACAGCAAATCGCCACACCGGAATTGCCGATCTTGCCGTAGATATCCGGCCTTCGGTCCGGATCGCGGCCATAGAGCGTGACGGAATCGAAAGCGGTGGACAGCCTCTTAGCGGGCATATCTTTGCTCACGTAATGAAAGCGCCGGTTGGTTCTCTCCGGTCCGCCTTCACCGGCGAACATTCGCGTTGGGTCTTCGCCCTCTCTCTTGAACGGGAACAGCCCCGCCGTGTATGGAAACTCGCCGGGCACGTTCTCCTGCAGCCGCCATCTCAAGAGGTCCCCCCACGCTTCGTATTTCGGAAAGGCTATCTTCGGCACCTGAGTATGTGACAGGCTCTCCGAGTGGGTTTCCGAGGAAATATCTTGGCCTCTCACCTTATAAGTGAAACGGGGCTTCCGGTACTCCGCTTTGATCTTCTCCCACTCCTCCAGGAACTTTAAGTTTTTGGGATCGAGATTGAGCGCGACCTGGTCATACGTTTCCATCAGGCTTTTGGTCAAAGTCTTCTTGTCTTTGTGATCGGTTCGCTCGAGAGTCTCGATGGCCTTTTTAATGCCATAAAGCTGCTGCGCCACTTCCTGCTGCTCTTTGACCCATTTATCATATGCCCGGTTGCTCTCGGCAATTTCGGAAAGGTATCTCACTCGGTTGGGAGGAATGATGTGGACTTTCTTGGACATTTCCTCCGTGATCTCAAAGCTTGATTTGAGATCGGCACCCGTCTTCTCCACCACCATGTCCAGGATGGCTCTGTACAGGTTGTTCATTCCGGGATCGTTGTACTGGGATGCAATGGTTCCGCATACGGGAAGATCTTCTTCCTTCGTTTCCCACAAGCTGTGATTGCGTTGATACTGCTTCCGCACGTCTCTCAGAGCGTCCAGGGCACCTTGCCTGTCGAATTTGTTGATCGCGACGATGTCCGCGTAGTCGAGCATTTGGATTTTCTCGAGCTGCGTTGCAGCGCCGTATTCGGGAGTCATGACATACAGACTGATGTCGGAGTGCTCGGTGACCTCTATTCCCGCCTGCCCGATACCGGATGTTTCGATAATAATGAGATCGTATTCGCTTGCTTTCAGGATCTGTAAGGCTTCCTTGGCATGCGCGGACATCGCAATGTTGGATTCCCTCGTAGCGAGCGATCGCATGTACACCCGGTGATTATTGATCGCATTCATGCGAATGCGATCACCCAACAGCGCGCCGCCCGTTTTGCGTTTCGATGGATCGATCGATATGATGCCGATCGTCTTATCCGAAAAATCGATCAGGAATCTCCGAATGAGCTCATCGATCAGCGATGACTTGCCGGCACCGCCGGGCCCTGTAATGCCCAGTACCGGTACGGACACGGCTTTGGCCATTTCGTGGACTTTCTTCAGTTCGTCTCGCGACTCTTTAGGGAAGTTCTCTGCTGCGGAAATCAGCTTCGCGATGGACAGGACGTTCTTCTCTTTGAGATGGCTGTACTCTCCATCGAGCTTGGCGCCCGTTGGAAAATCGCATGCCTGAACCATGTCGTTGATCATCCCCTGCAGCCCCATCTCACGGCCGTCATCCGGTGAATAGATTCTCGCGATTCCGTATCGATGCAGATCCTCCATTTCTTCGGGCAGGATCACTCCGCCGCCCCCACCGAATATCTTGATATGGCCGGCACCTTTCCCCTTCAGTAGATTATACATATACTTAAAAAACTCCATGTGCCCGCCCTGGTAGGAGGTCACGGCAATCGCCTGGACGTCTTCCTGGATGGCACAGTCAACGATCTCTTCCACTCCCCTGTCGTGCCCCAGATGGATGACCTCCACACCGGTGGCCTGAATAATTCTGCGCATGATGTTGATCGCTGCATCATGTCCGTCGAACAACGAAGCGGCACTGACGACTCTGATATGATTCTTAGGTTTGTATGGTGTTACTCGTTTCATCTTGCTCCGGTGCTCGTGTGCCTCTCACACTGTCTTCCCCACCCCTCAGCAGAAAGAGGCCTCCCAACGAAATTGGCGAGCGAGTTGTGTTTTAAAGGAGGGAAAAATCCTTGACAATAATAAAGATATAAATATGTCGGTCGGCTGGCGCGCCTTAGATTATGCCTCCTTACGCAGATAGTGTACCTAATCAAAAGGGGGATGTTCAAGGTCATTCATTACCGGAACCGCAGCGAGAAGCCGCCTCGGGGAGAGGCATCTCTACCTATTTTTCGACTGGATGGAGAGAGGTTGGGGAAAACCACTTCAGAAAATGGCGCATCAGCTCAGTTTATCAATTGGATAGCGAATGTGGGAAAGCGTCTGACAGAAGGGCACATTAGTCCAGCTGACTTACAATGGTTTTGAAGCGGGGATGATTCCTTATCGCATCGAGATCGCTATCGATTTCGATCCACTTCTTATGAGCGAATCCGGCTTTCAGCGCTTTTTCGAGATGATCGACCGATTTTTCGACCTCACCCAACAGGGAAAAGATGCAAGTTAGCGCATATAGAATCACGGGATCTTTCGGAGCCAATGACAGCGCCCGATTGGCCCACTCCAGACCTTTCTCCCGATTGCCCGCGGTGACAAAGGCGGCGGCGCCCATGTAGAGCGCCCGGATATCCTCAGGATTCAACTCGAGGTGCTTCTCAACCAATGCTAGGCTCCGTTCGAGCGCTTTCTCGGCTTTCTTTGTGAACTTCAGCCCTCTATACGTCTGAGCCAAAAGCACTGCCGCCTGGTATGAATCCGGATTTACCCGGCATGCTTGTTCATATAATCCAGCCGCTTCCTCCAGCTTCCCTTGAGTATAACTGTCACGCGCATAAAAATAGTACGCCTCGAACAATTTGGGATTCAGTCGAATCGCCGTCTCGAATTCCTTCTCCGCTTCGTCATACCGTTTGCTGAGTGAGACAGCGAGCCCCCGGGCCGCATGCGCTTCAGCCAGCTCGGAATCCAGCTCGAGGGCTTTTTCGCTGGCTTCCAACGCCTTTTTCAGGTTCGCTTCGTTGCAATCCGTATACATATATATAAAGGAATAGCTGTCCGCGATGCCCGCATATGCTAGCGCGTACTTGGGATCGCTCTTGATTGCCCGCGAGAACATGTCTATGGCATTTTCAAGGTTCACTTTGTCCACCAGATAGAAAAATTCCCTGCCACGAAGATAAAAATCGTATGCCTGGACGTTCTTGGTAGCGACTTTTTCTATGGCGCGCTTCTCTTTTTCACTCAGATCGATTCTAAAAGCTTGAACGATGTTCCCGGCGATCTCTTCCTGAATGGCGAACACATCTTCCAACTCACGGTCGTATTGGTTCGACCAGACGTGGTAACCGTCGGCTGCACTTGTAAGCTGGGCCGTGATCCGAAGCTTATTGCCCGCCTTACGCACGCTGCCTTCGAGCACCGAATCGACTTTCAATTTTCTGCCAATTTCGCGAACGTCCTCAATTTTACCCTTGAAGGAGAATGAAGACGTCCGGGCGACGACCCGTATTCCCTCCACCTTGGCCAGGGCGTTGATGATTTCTTCCCCAATCCCGTCGCAAAAGTACTCCTGGTCCTTTTTCACGCTCACATCCGTAAACGGAAGTACAGCAATGGAGGGTTGAAGGCTTTCTGGTGATGTTCGGCTCCTCGCTTCAGGTTTTGCGACTTCGATGTCTATGTCGGGCATTCTGAGTTGCCCCAACAGCTCCGAAGCATCCTGGTATCTCTCATCGGGATCCTTGGCCATTGCCCTCTCGACGACCCGCTCCAATCCAACCGGAACACTTGGGCGAAGCTCTGATACCGGCACCGGCTCTTTGTTCAAAACGGAATACAACACGGCCGCATCATAATTCCCTTTGAAGGGAAGCTGGCCCGTGAGTATTTCGTACAAGCAAACACCCAGCGACCATATGTCCGTCCTATGATCAACTGCTTCATCACGTGCCTGTTCGGGCGACATGTAAGCCGCAGATCCGATTCCCGATGTCAGTTTGGAGATTTCCGGACCACCTCTTATCGTGGCCAGGCCAAAATCCATGATTTTTACCTGACCCTCACCGGCCACCATGATATTCGAGCTCTTGATATCTCTATGCACGACGCCCGCTCTGTGCGCCGCTTCCAATCCCTGGGCCACCTGGATTGCGACGTTCAATGCCGCATCGAAATCCATTGGACCGGAAATGATCTTCTTCTTCAAATCGACGCCTTCTATGTATGGCATGGAGATAAAGAGCTGATCCTCTGCTTCGTCGATCTCGTAGATCGTGCAAATGTTGGGATGATCCAGGGCGGCGGCTGCTTGAGCTTCGCGAATGAACCGGGCCCTGTGCTCATCGCCGGCGATGGCGTGGGGGCGGATGAACTTCAGCGCTACCGTGCGTTTGAGCTTCAAGTCCTCGGCGCGATAGATGATGCCCATACCGCCTTCGCCGAGCTTTTCGAGGATTCTATAATGGGAAATGATATTGCCGATCATAATGTGTAATATAACGTGCTGGCGATGAAAGTTCCAGCGTGCTCCTCAAGCGTGCCTTTTCAAGATCTTTATCTCAACAAGAGAGATTGCAGCAGTCAAAAGACGAGGCAGGAACTGACAATGATTGCATGATTGGAATATGTGGTAAAAGTATACGGTTGGAAACGAAGGTTCCCGGGCAGATCTGATTCCGCTCTGCCCTAATCAAAGCCGGCCCCGCTCTGCCCGAATGGGAGCCGGCTTCGATCGGTTGGGTTTATCTCACAAAATGAATTTTCAAACACTATCTTCGAGAATCACTTGTTCTGATCCGTGCGTCGCTCCCTTCTATCCTCGCGCCGTTCCCTTCTGTCCTCTTTGAGCTCGGATTCCGTGGCCTCGAGATCTTCTTGAAGCAGCCGGAGAAACTCTCCGAGCAGCGCGCGGTTTATGGCGAGCGCCACGCCACTTCCCCTGTCCAATTCGCTCTGAAGCGCTTTTGTCTCACTTAGGATGACGCGCATGCGCTCAGTCCGTATTTTAGCGGCCTCTCGATCTCGGCGATCGTCTCTTAAGTCCCTCCTGTCATCCCTCGCCTGCACGCGATCCCGCGCATTACCTGTCATGCGAGCCTCTTGCCATTCGCCTCTCGCTTCTCGCCGACTTTGACGCGCTTCGCGTCTTGTTTGAGCAAATTTACCTTTTGCTTGTTCGAACTCACGCTGCATGGCGACCCTGAGCTTCATGTTTATCTTCCGGAAATCTTCTCCCGCATATACAGCTTCGAGCTGATCCATTGCTTCCAGCAGCGCTTCGAACTCTTTGATCTCCTCACGGTCCCGGACGATTTGGAGTTTGTCGACCGCGATCTGGCTCTCGTTCGCGAGGGCTTCTTTGGCGTTCCGGGCAGCTTGAGCAGAAAGGACAGACGGCATCACAAGTGAAATAATCAGCGTAACGATCAACACTCGATGAAAAGACATGTTTCAACCTCCCGAGTTGGATCAAACATGTTGTTCCGGATCGTATTGATGAACGGCTTCTCCCTAAGGCTGATTCCATCATGCAAAATCCGAGCCCATGACCCGACCCCAATGGCGGCGGCTTAAGTCTTTATATTTCAATGTAATGCGCTGATGGCGCTCGATACTTGACCCCGCGCACTTTTTCCCGGGACGTACAAAGTGCACCAGCCGGGCAGATGCAGCAATCGACAGGTTGGCCTTTCTCCACGAGCAGCCGGAGCGAGATCTAACAAGCGCTTTTCCAAGCTGGACAACGAAGCTTGGAAATAAGATAATAGTGGCCAAGCATTACATACTGATTCCAGGGTAGCTAGAAAAGAAAAGTTCGTTCGTTTCACGACATCCCGAAAGGGGTGATCCGGCATGCTTGCAGGAATGCTCAGAAAATATCCTGTTTACCCTCGAATGCCTGGGAAAACTCTCTTGCTAAGAGCATCCGCGATGGTCTTTCTGCTGATGCTTTCCGTTACGATCTCCGCTGATGAAAACCTGGCCAAGATGACCGTAGTGAACAACACGTCGCATTATCTGCACGTTCTCATAGGAGACGAATCGTACTTATACATTTCACCAGACAGATCGGTCACACAGGAATCCGAAGGTCATACGACTTTTGTGGTGAAGGTATTCTACTCACCAGGACAAGGCGTATCGGGGAGTGCCGAGAGATCGTTTGACGTGGCACCCTATCGAGAGGAGTCGAGCGGCTGCACCCATGGCGCTAATGGTGGGTGGGAATGTACCACCAGCCCTGCCTCACCCGGCCTCGAAGCGTGGTCAATCGCACCGGACAGTCTCCAGCAAGCGTCACCCTAATAGACGAACAGGAAAGAAGATGTTTATGCTATGCAGAACAAAATCATATTTTTTCAAGCTCCTCGTTTGCTTCATTCTTTTTGTGGCGAGTGCCCCATTCCAAGCAGCCGGTGCCGAGCGAAAATATTCAGTAGGCCTCGATGGGGGCATCTTTCTCCCTACGGGCACTTGGAAGGAGCATCCGTTTGCAAGCCGTGTCGATCAGTTTCAGAAGGACTACGTGATTCGCTTTGACATCGAAGCCAGATATTGGCAGCGGTTGGGGCTTGGCATCGACTTTGGATTTATTGCATTGGATGCGGGTGACTGGGAGAGATATGCCGCAGAGCAGGGTGATGCAATAACGGCCTCCGCGAGCATATTCTACACGGGTATCGTGTTCAAACCTTATCTTTGGTTCGACGAGAACAACTTGCTCAAACTGAATTTGGGCTTCAATATTTTCGCTTCAAGTGGAGAAGAAGCTTTCGGCAGATTTACGTATGATTATGATTTCCTAGGAACCGATGTGGGATTTCTCTTCGGGATCGAATATAACTACATTCTCAATGAAAATATCGCTATAGCCCTAAAACCCGCCGTTGTTCTCATACCGACCGGCCTGGAATACGCGGACGGCGATCCTGATGCCATAACCGGATTTCCTCTCACTGCGGGTATTCGTTTCCTTTTTTAGATAAGTTACTGGAGACCCTGGTTCTAACCTCGCTACACCAACGAATCGCCTCGGCAACAGCGCGAGGCTTTACATTTTAAAGGCAGTCACGATAAGCGGCGAGACATGATTGTTCTTCAGGCAACTTCACTCTCGCTCTCCGCATCATGCCTGGGAGGATCCATCGCGATGAATTTTCGCAGCACCCTCCCCAGGCGCCGGATGCCTTCTATGATCAACTCCGGTGGCATGGTGGAATAATTGAGACGGAAGGTGTTTTCATGACCACCGTTGGGGAAAAACGATCCGCCGGGGACGAACGCAACCTTCTTCTCCAGAGATTTGATGAGGAGATCCCGGGAGTTGTACTCCTCGGGTAACTCGACCCAGACAAAGAAACCACCCTCGGGACGCGTATAGCGAAGCCGCCCTGGAAATTCCTCGTCCATGGCACTCAGCATCGTATCCCGTCTAATGCGATAGGTCTCACATAACCTGCGAATATTTGCATCGAGATCGTGGTTCTGCAGGTACATCCACACTTGTCTCTGCGAGAACGTCGAGGTGTGAAGATCCGTTCCCTGTTTGACCAGCACGTACTTTTCGAAAAGAGATTTTCCCGCGGCGAGCCATCCTATGCGTAGGCCAGGGCAAAAAATCTTCGAAAACGTGCCGAGATAAACAACGAGATCCGGCTCGCCGAAGGTCTTCAGCGAGGGTAAGGAGCTTCCTTCATAGCGCAGCTCGCCGTACGGGTTGTCCTCAATGACGGCGACGCGGTAACGGCCGACAATCTCCATCAATTGTCTGCGTCGCTCCACCGACCAGGTCCGCCCCGTTGGATTTTGGAAGTTCGGATTGAGATAAATGAGCTTTGCCCGATTGCTCTCGGCCAAGCACCTTTCCAATTCGGAACCGATCATTCCATCGTCATCGGTGGGGACTTCCACGAAACGCGGTTGATAAGCCTTCAGAGCATGGATGGCGCCAAGGTATGTCGGACTCTCGCAGAGCACCGTGTCGCCTTCATCCAGCAAAATCTTGCCCGTCAGATCGAGACCCTGCTGCGACCCACAGATGATCAGTATCTCATCAGCGGTGACGTGGGTTCCGAGCTTGGAATTCATCCTGGCGGCTATAGCCTCGCGCAACGGCATGAATCCTTCAGTGGGAGAATACTGCAGTGCCTGAGGGCCGTCCGCCTCCAACACTTCCTCGGATATGGCTTTCAATTCGAGCACTGGAAAATGTTCGGCAGCCGGCAGGCCGCCGGCAAATGAGATCATACCCGGTTGCTGAGTGAGCTTGAGGATCTCTCGAATTTCAGAAGCCTTCAATTCGGCCATTCGTTCTGCAAGTTTGATCGCCATGATGAAACCTGCCTGAAGTAGCCTTTTTCAACACATAAATCACCCAAGGAGCGATGCTTGTTTCATTCACCCAATGATAGGGTTCGCTCTCCTCGGCCAAAGGTTTGTATGTTTCAACGAGTTCCAATCCCGCACGCCTAAACACTTGCTGATAATCCTCATCCATCCAAATAACGTCTTCAACGGGACGTTTGTCATCTACATCCGTGATCACGATTTTGACTTTATCCCCAGTTTTAGCATGATGGTTCTCAGGAAAGCTCTTCGTAGTAAAGGATGCCCATTCATGAGTATAAATGTCAGGGGATGAAACGACGTTCACGACCTTTCCATCTCTTTTCAGCAAACGCCCAAAATCGCTAAAGAGCTTTATCTTCTTGGCCATGGTGGGGATGTTATCGAATGTGAACACCGACAGCACGAGATCGTAGGAATCGTATTGTAAATGGCCGAGGTCTCCATCGGCAATAAGACGATAATCGCCCCGGGGATCTCTTTCGCGCGCTTTTTTTAGCATTCCTTCAGCTATGTCCACTCCGGTCGCCTCGAATCCCAGCTTCTTCAGAAATCTTGTCGACCGTCCTGTCCCGCACCCAAAATCCAAAGCTCTCTTCCCGTTGACATGTTCGCGTATGATTTCGGGCAAATCCCTGTACGCCAAATAATACGTTCCAGGAAACTCCAGTTTGGCATACGCTTCGGCACGCTGGTCATCATCATATGCATTGGAAAAATCCATAATGCATCTTCCCGTCACAAAATCTCATCTATTCAGCGCTGCCATGCTGCGCCACAGCTCTTTACACAATGGGCGACGTGCCAATTTGCGCCCTCCTTGCGAGAGGAGGTTCGAAGGTTGCACGCTGCACAACCGCCATTAGGCGCGCCACTCCTTCAGATATTTGCTCGGGCGACGCGTAAGAGAAATTCAAACGGACATGGGATTCATCAGTGCCGAAAGCGAAGCACGGCCAGCCCGGCAGGAAGGATACGCCGGCCTCGGCCGCCTGAGTGAGCAATTGAGATCGCTCCACGTCATCGGGCAAACGGCACCAAAAATAGAATCCTCCAGTCGGCTTCCGCCACGTGAAATCCGGAATCTGATGACGTATCAGCGCTTCTTCCATCATGTCTCTGCGACGAGCATACACGTTGCGCGCCGAGTTTATGTGAGGCTCATATCGCCCATCCCTCATGAAGCGGTCCATGATCCATTGCCCCGGTGTGTTCGAGTGCAGATCGACCGCTTGCTTTACCAGGACGAATTGATTGATCACAGGGCGAGGGGCAACCAACCATCCGATGCGCAATCCCGGAAACAATATCTTCGAAAAAGTGCTCAGGTAGAGAACGTAACCGTGATCGTCCAAAGCTTTCAGAGGGGGAATCGGCTCTCCATCATAACGAAGCTCGGAATAAGGATCGTCTTCTATAATGGGAATATGATGACGGTATGCGAGCTCCAACAGGTGATGCCGGCGCTCTAGGCTCATGACGGCTCCGGACGGATTTTGATACGTAGGCAGCGTGTATATCAATTTCGGCCGGTACCGTTCCAAAATTCTGGCCAGGACGTCCGTACACATGCCGTTGCTGTCGGTTGGCACTCCGATCAGGCGGGCTTGCGCCGCTCTGAATACCTGAAGCGCTCCGAAGTACGAGGGTTCTTCGACAATGACCGTATCTCCTGGATCGAGAAAAAGCCGGGCCGCCAAGTCCAGCCCCTGCTGGGAGCCGGAGAGGACGAGCACTTCGGACGCATCGCAGTGGATGGCGCGCATCGCCATCCATTCGCTCAAGGTTTCCCTGAGAGGGGTGTGCCCCTCCGTGGGACAATGAAGCATCACCTGCGCGCCAACGTCTTCGAACAGCTTTTCCTGGATCTCGCGAAACGCTTCCAGCGGGAGAAGCTCGGGGTCCGGAAGGCCGATAGCCAACGAAATCACATCTTGCCGCTCGGTAAGCTGCAACAGATCCCTGAGCAGGGGATCCGGCTGCCGCGTTCGCCCTTCCCTTACGAGCTGTCCCCATGACAATTTCCGCACTTCCCCGAGTTCGCTTTCGGGCGAAGCTCGATGCACGACGACAGTCCCGCGACCAACATGCGCGCCCACTAAGGCATCTGTCTTTAGCTCTCGATACGCCTGGAAGACTGTGCTTCTGTTGACTCCCAATGCTTCAGCCAGGCGCCGCTCAGGCGGAAGCCTGAATCCCGGCAGCAACGCGCCCGAGTTGATCAGATCACGAATCCGCTGCACAATTTGAAGATAGATCGGCACCGAACTATCCCGATCGATGATGATATCCAATGGCGACTTATTTCTGAATTTCATGGTCAAACCCCCATTGGCTGGCTTATTGGCCTGGTCCATTAATAATTATAACGAATAAATCCCGTTTGTCAAGGGAATTGGCGCTGCAAATGACCATCCAATTTCACTCTGTAGCCAGCCAATTTAGGCAAATGACCAGAGCACCCTCAGTCTTAATCCAAGGGAAGACATGCCCGACGGTGCGGAAAAGTGGGTGGCTCCAGCCTCTGTTTGAAAGCAGAATCGGTAAGTGCTATAATTAATTGAGGAAAACGCCAGGGGGCAACAAAATGAGAAGGCTAATTATCTATTTGGTGGTTCTTCCGCTGCTCATGACGGCATCTTGCGGTGACGACCCGACGGAACCGGAGGATTCCAACCCGAATTACAACGGCATCTTTTTGATATCGGATACGCTGGACTACAGCAGCTGCAGCATCACAGCGCCTCTGGGCGTTTCGGTCGATGTAACGGTGGTGGGAACGACGATTACATTCGCCGGCTTTGCGGGAATCCGGGATCCCGTGGACACACGCGGATACGGCGCAACTCCCGAGACGACCGTGCCGATCGATCCCAATAATAATTGTTTTGGATATTATTCAATTACCTTCGATATCACCTATACCGACGTCGATAATTTCTACGGCATCTACCACGTGGACTACCGGTACAGCCCGGAATGCCAGGCGCCCGACTGCTCGTACGAATATCGAATCGGAGGGACTCGCCCCTTATAGATCGAGCCGCTCTTATTTCTTGCTCTGTATCAACGGCCGCAGGTCGTAACAGATCAGGCTCATCGGCTCTTCATCGGCTTCTTCGTCTTCAGTATCCCCCAGCTCTCCGCCAAACATCGCCTGACGTGCCGATCGAAGCCCGGTTACGACGTACAGTCGATCCTTTACAATATGAAATCCGTCCTTCCGTGAATCGCCCTGACCCTTCACGGCCACCTGGTTTGTGAATTTCCCTTCCTTATCGAACACGTCGAATACCGCTGCCACATCGTCCTCCGTATCGAACGCCCCTTTACTGGACAACACCCATAAACTGCCGTCCTCGCGTGCGAAGATCTGTTGGATGTCTCTGTCCGTCTTGCTCGCTTTTACTTCAGGCCTTTGCGTCCGACCACCTCTTCGCAAAATCGCGCGTGGTGAATAGCGTTCCATTTCCTCTTTCGTGCGAACCCGTGATTCGTATTCCCTTTCAATAATTCGGTCGAGCGTGCCATCCGGCTGCCTCATTTCGATGCGATAGGCATCGAAATTGTCGCTTATATACACGCGCCCACTGCTTCCCGCATCCCACACAACCCCGATTCCGGACTGCTTCTCGTCCATTACCAGGTTCGCAATATTTCGAGTCGATTTCTGCGTGAGATACGTAGCCGTCTTCTCCCCATTGTTGCTGACGCCTATCAACGACATCTTCATATCCAAGCTCGCTTCGCGGCGCAGCACCTGCTGAACAGCCAGAACGACGTGATCGCCCGCCAGCCGACCGCTGGACAGCATTTGAAAGCCGCCCTCCTCTAGCTCCGGAACCGGATAGTTGCCCAGAGGTTCGCCGTCGGGTGACAACAGCACAATCTTGCCCGGCATCCGCTGCATGACGGCGACATCCCCGCCCGTTGTTAGAAACAAATCGCTCGGGCGGCGAAATTCCCCGGGACCCTCGCCTTCTCTTCCAATAGACCGGATATACTCACCGTTCGGAGAGAAAATCATCACCTTGTTGAGCTGGGCATCCAGCAGGTAGATGTTGCCTTTTTCGTTACAGGCAATCTGCGAAAGCACTCCGAAGAAATAGTCTTCTTCCTCGTCACCGCCAATTCGCCACAGCTCATCCGGAGCTATCGTTATCGGATCTTCGACGGGTTGGGCAGGATTCATGACGTGCAAAACTCCGTCTTTGACAACTTCTTTGCCCTGCCAGGTGTCGGCGAAACTCGTGTGAGATACGACGGCCAGCAACAATACCGGGATGACCACCCGGACAAACCGGGCCAACGCCAATCCATTCGGACGGGACATCAGAGAAAAGTCTCGTAGCATGGAATCCCTCCACCTGCTTGATTCGGCCAATGATACGCTGCTTCTTCCTGCATATGATCATTAAACAGCTTAGATCGCAACAAGTTTCACGATTTTGGAGGAAAATCGACACTGAGGTTTGAAGGCTTGCGGATCAAATTAGAAAATCCATTGCTAGCTATGGATTATCTTCAATGATCAAGGTAGGGCGGCCATTCGCTTCGATACGGAACTTTCCGAAGGCCAGATTACCGTCATCCAGCATCTGATCGAGCAGCTGAATGGCCTCGGGCGGGGCCGTCGGCTGGAAAATAGAAAGTCCCACATAGGGGTAGGTGTCCGAACCTTCCCAGTTGTAATGCCCGCCAAGAGGTGTTTCGTCGGCCCAAATTGCAGGATCGATGTACTCATCCATGCCCGGCGGCAAGAACTCATGGCTGTCCGGAGGATAGACCTCATTCGCAGCCATATAAGCAACAAAAGCCGTCGCCAGGGAAGTTATTTCCGATGCCGTCTTGGCTACTTTTGCACTCATCTT
This sequence comes from Candidatus Latescibacterota bacterium, assembly GCA_011772205.1. Taxonomy (GTDB): domain Bacteria; phylum Krumholzibacteriota; class Krumholzibacteriia; order WVZY01; family WVZY01; genus WVZY01. Next base: position 583 of record WVZY01000081.1, on the reverse strand, counting down.
ATAGCGGTTGTATCGATGTATTCCAAAACCCAACAGCACGCCGATGACGACCACTGCGATCATCAGGTCCACGAGGGTGAAACCGCGCCCTGCTCGTTTTTTGCTCAAAGCTCTACGCCCCATTGTCCCCGAAACTCCCCTATGTTTCTCCATCCAGCATTTCCCAGCGCATTGCAGGGCAAGTTACGTGCCCAGGAGTTCTATAAGATCACAGGCTTTTGGGATCATGATGCGCTGCTGAAAATCCGCTATTCTTTTTTCAGAATTATCGCATTTTTCTTTTAGGCCTCTGCCTCTCAACCGCAATTGTCCTTCCCGATCAACTTGAAGACACGATGAGCAACCTCAGCGACTCATAAGGTGCTTTTGGACTGTTTCATGGATTGTCGGATCGAAGCAGGAGCGATGCGTGATGGGCGTGATAATCCTTTGTGGGTAGGCAAGATAGGAATGCCCCGTGGGAGGGACGAACCATTACGTGGAAACGAGCGGGGAGGCTCTGCGGGGGTGACGAACCATTACGCGGAGCGAGCGAGGATCCTCCGCTGAAGGCGAGAAGCCTGAGCGAAGGTATCATATGAAA
>WVZY01000047.1 GCA_011772205.1 Candidatus Latescibacterota bacterium | reverse complement strand
GTGAGAATATTCAATTAGCGCCGATTCGATAATTTCAATGCATGAATTATCTCACTTTCTGGCCTCTGGAACGAAATTCAATTCACAGCGTAATTGTGAATACTGTGACGTCGTTTGCTGCGGATTGCGCGGTCAGATCGCCCCCATGCAGCCGGGCGATCTGGCGGGATAGGCTCAGACCGATCCCGGAGCCTGATTTCTTTGTGCTGTAAAACGGAATGAATATCTTCTCCAGCGATCCCCCCATGATTCCTCTTCCGTTGTCGATCACACGCAGGATCACCCGGGCCTTGCCGTCTACCTCCGCCGCCAAGTGTATTTCCGGCTGTTCTGTTTCTGTAACAGCTTCGATTGCATTGACGGTCAGGTTGATCAGTGCCTGCTCGATCATTTGTGCATCGGCGGTGATCGCCATGTCGGGCGGATCGACGTTCATGCTGAACTTGATCCCCGCCGCATCGATCTGTGGGGCGACGAGGGTTTTAACGCGGCGGAACAGCTCGCTTACGACACATTGCTGATAGTTGGGCCGGGGGAGATGAGTAAGACTGCGGTACGCATCGACAAATTGCTGTAATCCTTCGCTGCGCTTTTGAATGATTCGCAGAGCCTCGGCTACTTCCGGGGACGATAGTGGCTCTGCGCCGTCCTTGAACAGGATGTCCTCGATGCTTTTGGAAAGCGACTGTATCGGGGTGAGAGAGTTTTTCACTTCGTGGGTAAGAACGCGTATGAGATTGTGCCAGGCCTCGAGCTCCTTCTCGTTCAATTCCGGGCTGATATTGTGCAAGGACACGAGAGTCAACGCCTCGGTGCCGCGTCTGAACTCACTGGCCTTCAATGCAACGTGTTGAGCCCGGTCGCCGATGTACACGGTTGCAAGGGATCTGTCACCAGGTTTCAACGATCGCATACGGTTCCCGAGTTCAGGGTGTATTTGGTCAATCTCCGCGATCCGGGTTAGAGAACCGATTCCTAGTAGCTGTTTGCCCACCGTGTTGAAGAGTGTGACCTTGCCGTGCCCGTCGTATACGATGAGGCCCACGCCGACCTGCTGAATGATGCCGCGCAGGTGAGAAGCCAATTCCTCACGCTCGATGGATGCCCGCCGGAATCGGGATACAGCGGCATCGAGCGCGTTTCGAAGCTCATCAAAAATCCGACCTGTTGGACCGCGTCGAAAACGGATAGAAAGATCCGAGAACTCGATCGACTGAATGAATTGACCTATCATACGGCTGGAACTTTCGACAAAGCGCACGAGCGCGAACGCCTGAACCAGAAGAAACGCAGAAAAAACGGCGGTTGTCACGTACTTCCCGGCATGAATCATGTAAGCTATGATCAAGGCCGTGATCACAATCAGAGCGACACGTACCCCGCAATTCACGCGAAAGCTCCTAAATAAGGCCATATCGTTCCAGCCTGCGGTAGAGCGCGGGACGGCTGATCCCCAACTCGCGGGCCACCCTGCTGACATTGCCGCCGAAGTCAGCCATTGCCCTTCGGATCGTCAGTTCTTCAATCTTTTCGAGCTGGTAAGTTCGATCTATCGAAAGGGCAGTGGCCGCAGTCGAAGTTGGAAGCTGCAGATCGGAGGGGCGGAGCGTCGGTGACGACGACATGATCACGGCGCGCTCGATGGAATGCTGCAGCTCGCGCACGTTCCCCGGCCAATGATACGCTTTTAGCTTATTGAGAGAAGCCTGGTTGATTCCCCCCGCCTGTTTCCTGTACTTGCGCGCGTAAATCCGAAGGAAGTGATGTGCCAGCAGTGGGATATCGTCCACACGCTCACGCAGGGCGGGCAGTTCGATCTCGACGGTGTTGATGCGATAGAGCAAGTCCTGGCGAAACTCCCCTCTCTCGATCATGTCCGGCAGTGACATATTGGTTGCGCATATCAGGCGTACGTCAACATCATGCGGATGGTTGGATCCCACGCGAGTCACCCGGCGGGTTTGAATCACCGCGAGGAGCTTTGCCTGAAGGGCGAGCGGTAAGTTGCCGATTTCATCCAAGAGAAGCGTTCCCTTTGAAGCGAGTTCGAAGCGCCCGGCCCGGTCTTCTTTTGCGTCCGTGAACGCTCCTTTCACATGGCCAAAGAGTTCGCTCTCGAAAAGCGAGCCGCTCAACGCCGCCACATCAACACTGATGAATGCCTCACTGGATCGATTCGATTCCCGATGAAGGGCACGGGCGACGAGTTCCTTGCCTGTACCGCTTTCGCCGGTGATCAGCACGTTGGCGTCGGTTGGGGCGACTTTGTTGATGATATCCCTCACGCGCTGGATGGCGGGCGAATCACCCACGAAATCCTGGAAAGGAAGGTTGATGTCGGCGGTCAACCGCTCCTGGCGCGACCGCAGGTCCTGCACCTCCCGACGGGATCGGCTGAGCCGGAGAGCCGCCGACACGGTGGCGATGAGCTTCTCATTTTCCCAGGGCTTGACAACGAAATCGGTGGCGCCGGATTTGATGGCCTTTACGGCCATGTCAACATCGGCGTAGGCCGTTATCATGATCACGACGACGAACGGGTCCAATTCGAGAATTCGCGCGAGCCAATCGAATCCTTCCTGGCCGCTGGTTACATCGCGCGTGAAGTTCATGTCCAGCAGTATGAGATCGAATCTTTGGCGCCACATCAGATCAGGGATACTCTCCGGATCGGTAGTGGTGTGGACCTCGGCGACATGCTTCTCGAGCAGGAGTTTGGCGGCAAACAGAATGTCTTCGTTGTCGTCGGCGATCAAAACTCGTCCAATGCGATCCATCATTCTCCTCCCGGATCCATTCTATCATATGTCCACTCGCGGACACAACATGTAACGATAATTTACACCAAGCAAACCTCGTATATTTATTTAATTAATTGTAAAAAAACAACATACATAACTGGCACGGCTCTTGTTCTATATATGTGCAACTGCTGAACCAATCGGAGGAGTTGGATGGATCGGATGATCGAAAAGAAGCGCTGGTCCTGGAGAACGATCCTTCTTATCGGCGGCGCGGGTTTGATTTTATTGATCATCGTGGGGCGTTTCATCGACGCGGGAGGCGGCAGGCGCCTGCGGGTGCCGGCCGAGCGCATTGAGGTGGCCACCGTGGAACTCGGGGAGTTTCAGGAGTACATCCCGGTGACCGGATCCGTCATTCCTATGTCGACACATTATGTTGATGCGATCCGAGGCGGTGTGGTGGAGGAAGCCTTCGTCGAGGAGGGGAGCATCGTCGAAGCCGGTGATAGCATACTCAGATTATCGAACACCGACCTGCTCCTGGATATTATGTATCGCGAAGCGGAGTTATACAGCCAGAGCAATAACCTGCGCAACACGATAATCGCCATGGAGGAGAACCGTCTGCGAATGCTGCGGGAGCTTCTCGATGTCGAACACGAAATCGCGCGTCAGCGGCGCCTGACAAAAAACGCCACGGAACTCGCCCACCGAGACCTGATATCCCGGGACGATTACGAGGAGGCAAGAGAAGAGCTCGAATACCTGATGGAAAAGCGCCGCCTGCTCGCCGCCATGCAGAGACAGGATTCGCTGTATCGCGCGGAGCAGGTTCATCGGATCCAGGAATCACTCGCGCGCATGCAGTCAAACCTCGATATGGTGAGGGGAAATCTCAACGAGCTGATTGTGCGCGCACCGGTGTCCGGACGGCTGACATCGTTGAACGCTGAAGTGGGGCAGGTGAAGTCGAGCGGCGAGCGCCTTGGGCAGATCGACGTCCTGAGTGGATTCAAAGTGCGCGCATCGGTCGATGAGTACCATGTCGCGCGGGTCGGCAAAGGACAGCCGGCCTCGCTCGAGCTATCAGGGAATACATTTGCACTCGCCGTCGAGAAGGTTTACCCCCGGGTAATATCCGGCCGCTTTGACATCGACCTTTGCTTTGTGGACGGCGAACCCGAGGGATTGCGGCGCGGAAGAACGGTTCATCTGCGGTTGGAGCTGGGCGAGACGGCGCAGGCGCTTCTTCTGCAAATGGGAGGTTTCTTCCACGACACTTCAGGCCGCTGGGTATACTTGCTCGACGAGGAAGGCAAGACCGCGTGCAGGCATCAGATCACGGTGGGGAGGAAAAATCCCCGAAGCTGCGAAGTACTCGGCGGCCTTGCGGAAGGAGACCGGGTAATCGTTTCCTCGTACGAACGATTTGGAGAAGCCGATCGTGTCGTCCTGGAGTAGCGGCTGATCATGGAACATTCAAACGGAGGTGGTTGACAGTGATTGCAGCCAGAGACTTGACGAAAGTATTCCGGACGGAGGAGGTGGAAACGACCGCCCTGGACCGGATCCGGCTGACCGTTGACGACGGCGAGTTCGTCGCGGTTATGGGTCCTTCCGGATGCGGCAAATCCACCTTGTTGAATATCCTCGGGCTTTTGGATACTCCCACGGGCGGCGAATACATGTTTCATGGCGACGACGTTTCAAGCTGCCCGGAGCGCAAGCGCAGCCGGCTCCGGCGGGGAAGCATCGGATTCGTGTTTCAAAGTTTCAACTTGATCGACGATCTGACCGTTGCGGAGAACGTCGAGTTGCCGCTCGTTTATCAGCGCGTAACGGCAGACGAGCGGAAACGCAAAGTCTCCGAACTCCTGGAAAAATTCTCCCTGCAACCGCGCCGCAACCACTTTCCGCAACAGCTGTCCGGAGGGCAGCAACAGCGGGTTGCCGTCGCGCGCGCGGTAGTCACGGAACCCAAGCTGATTCTGGCCGACGAGCCTACGGGTAACCTCGATTCCGCTCACGGCGAAGAAGTCATGAAATTGCTGATGGATCTCAATGAGGCGGGCACATCGATCGTCATGGTCACGCACTCGCCGGCCTGCGCGGCGCATGCACATCGTGTGGTCAACCTCTTCGACGGGAGGATCGTCACGGAGCAACGCGGCAGGATTTCCCATGTTTAGAGCCCATTTGAAGATCGCGCTGCGCTGCATGCAGCGGCGCAAAATCGTATCCGTGATCAACATTGTGGGATTGTCCATCGGCATCGCAAGCTGTGTTCTCATGCTGCTCTGGATCCGGTTCGAAACCGGCTACGACAAATTTCACGAGAAATTGGAAAACATCTATCTGATTGGAACCCATCATCAGTACGGGACAACAGGAACCTGGAGCGACCAGTCGCCGCCGGCCCTGGGTCCGGCGATGGTGCGGGAATACCCGGAAGTGGTTGATTTTACGCGGATCACGAATTACGGATCGCGCATCATCAAGTACGGCGAAGCCGAGTTCGCCGAACGGCTGTTCTGTGCCGATCCCGGGTTCTTTCGCATCTTTTCGTTTCGCTTCGTCGAAGGCGATCCCGGTACGGCGCTTACCGATCGCTATTCGATCGTTATGACGGAGAGTATGGCGCGAAAGTATTTCGGAGACGAACCGGCGCTGGGGAAAACCGTCCGGGTGAATTACGAGTGGGACTTGACGGTCAGTGGTGTTGTCGCGGATATTCCGGCGAATTCAACGTTGCGGTTCCAGCTTCTGCTGCCGTTCGATCTGGTCGGCTCGCTTCCCGGGTGGGAAAACTATCTGCTCACCTGGTACAACTGCTCCTTTAACACGTACGTGCAGCTGCGCGAAGATGCCGATATTGAAGCTCTGGGGCAGGAGATCGCAGGGCGGATAGAGAGGTCGGACCCGGAAACCAATCTGCGTCCCTTTCTTTTTCCGTTCGCCGATCTCAACCTGCATTCAGTGAGCGGCGAGGGAGGATTCATCACGGTTCTGATTATGTTTGCCATCATTGCTCTGGTGATACTTGCGATCGCCTGCATAAATTTTATGAATCTGGCGACGGCGCGGTCGGGTGAACGGGCGCGCGAAGTGGGAATCCGCAAGGCCCTTGGGGCCTCGAGGCGTGAACTGATCGCACAGTTCTATTTCGAATCTCTCCTCCAGGCGTTCCTCGCACTGATGGTTGCTTTCGTTCTGGTTGAGCAATTCCTCCCCCGGTTCGAGGAACTTCTGCCCTGGATCGATGTGGGGCTCGATTTCAGCGATCCCGTGCTGATCGTGGGAGCGCTGCTCGTGACGTTGGTCGCCGGAATTGCAGCCGGAAGCTATCCGGCGCTGCTGTTATCGTCGTTCCGGCCCGGGGTCGTTCTGAAGGGGATGACGGCGACCGGCGGCCGCGGGGCGGTCTTCCGGCGCGCGCTCGTTGTGTTGCAGTTCGGAGCGACGGTCGTTCTATTAATTTGCGCATCCATTGTATATAAACAGTTCGAGTTTATGGAAACAAAACCCGTCGGATATGACAGGGAAAACCTCGCATACATGCCTATGGATGATGAGCTCAAGGCCGGCTTTGACGCGTTCAAGCAGGCTCTCTTGCGCAGTCCCGACATCATTGCGGTTGCCAAGGGCAGCCGTTCCCTTGCAGGAATTTACACGAACGGCCACAACTGGGATTGGCAAGGGAGAGATCCAAACGTCAATCCGCTGGTCTCTTATCTCGGCGTCGGGATCGACTATCAGGACGTGATGCGGCTGGAAGTCGTCGAGGGGCGCTTTTTCTCGAAGAGAGACGCAGGGGGGGATGGGAGTGATGTCGTAGTCAATGAGACTTTCGCCCGCCTTATCGGCGGCGGATCGGTACTGGGCAAGACGATTCATCACGATGACCACGATGATCCCGACGTTACCGACTACACAATCGTCGGTGTCGTAAAGGATTTCCATTATAAACCCCTGCACGCACCGATCGGACCGCTGCTCATTGAATTCGACAATGAGCGGTCGAACAATTTCGTGTTCATCCGGTTTGCGGATGGCGCTCGCGGGCGAGCAGTTGCCCATGTAGAAAAAATATATCGAGAGTTTCGCCCAGACCGCTTGTTCGAACTCACATGGGTGGCCGATGAATACGAGAACCTATACCGATTCGTTGAAATACGCGGTGACGTTCTGCAGTATTACGCGATTATCGCAATTTGTTTGTCCTGTCTTGGCCTGTACGGATTGGCGTCATATATGACCGAACAGCGTTCCAAAGAGATCGGGATTCGCAAAGTGCTGGGGGCGTCGGTGGTGAGCGTCGTAAGCCTTCTCACCAGGGATTTTGTGCGCTGGGTCGTTGTGGCCAATGCAATCGCTTGGCCCGTGGCATACTCGCTCATCCGAGGCTATCTCGAGGGATTCAGCTACCGGGCCGATCCCGGCATCATACCGTACGTGCTGGTTTCCTTGCTATCGATATTACTGGCGACGCTGGCTGTTTCGGTGCAGGCCGTGCGTGCTGCGCTTTCGGACCCGGCTCAGACGATCCGTTATGAATAAACGCGCGGTCAAATTGTACGAGGAGATATCATGAAACGCATTTTATGGGCCAGCCTGGCCTTACTGCTGGTGGCATTCCCACATCGTCCGCGCGCACAGAATGTGTCCGGATTCCAAGATGAAATCGAGTTCAGATTGTTTTTACGCGAATCACCGCTGGGATCAATCGTCAGCACGATCGACTCATTGGGGAAGTATGAACGTGTGTGCTCCTTATCCACCGGCGGACAGACCGCTGTATATGAGATGAGCATGGCGTCGGACGCGGAAGGCGTATGGGCCTCCATCGAGCTGCACAATCCCGTGAAAGGCGAAGTCACGTTGCTCAATCGTGGCGGAAAGATCAGGGTCGAAGGGGATGGGGAGCAGCCGCCCGAGCTTCCCGGCGAGTACGTCCTCTACGATGATTTCGGCGTGCTGTTCGAGAGCTTGATGCTGCGGCGCTATGACATGGATTTGAAGGGTGCGCAGACGTTCAAACGCGTCCGTTATCCGGAGACGTTCCCCGGATGGACCTTCGATGTGATGGTCGAGTACCTGCGGGAGGAGTCACGCCGCGTGGGTGGGGAAAACCGGTCATTTCATCTGTTCTCTTATAAAGTCAAAGGTGTGAATGCGACCTACTGGGTTGACGGAGATTGCCGGATTTACATGATCGACAGTCCGGTCGAGCAAATGGTGGGCGTCCGCGCCGGTTTCGAAGAACTGCTCCCTTTCCGGGAGACGAATGTCGAACTTTCAAGGTTGAAGGAGGCGGATTGGGTGCCCATGCGCGACGGTGTGCGACTCTCCATCGATCTCTACTTTCCCGATTCGAAACGGGAAGATCTGCCCGTAATCCTCATACGCACTCCCTACAAGAAGGAGATGCTCGAGATTGAGGGTTACCATTGGGCGCGAAACGGGTACGTGTGCGCCATACAGGACGTACGCGGCCGCTTTGCCTCGGAAGGAGATTGGATGCCGTTCGTAAACGAATCCCGAGACGGGTACGACACGGTGGAGTGGCTGGCGCGGCGCGAGTGGTGCAGCGGGCGGTTGGGCATGGTCGGCGCATCGTACCTCGGTTATGCGCAGCTCGTCGCGGCGGTTGAAAGGCCGCCGCATCTGGTGACGATAATCCCCAGCGTCGCACCTCCGGACCCGTTCTATAATATACCGTACGAGTACGGCTGCTTTTTCCTCCTCGGATCGATGTGGTGGAACGAGGTCGTGCGAAGCGCCGCAACCGCCGATCTGTCAGGAAGAGCGCTCGCAGATTTGAACGATCGTGACTGGTACGAACGGCTGAATCATCTCCCCGTCAGCGATCTGGATATCAGACTGCTGGGAGAGAGGGACGATACCTGGCAATCATGGGTGGAACACAACACCAATGATTCCTTCTGGGAGAGGGCGTGTTATCTCGAACGCCTGGAGGACGCGAACATTCCCGTCTTCCTGCAAACGGGCTGGTTCGATGGCGACGGCATCGGCGCGAAACTGGCATACGCCGCACTGAAGAAATCGAATGCGCCGTTCGTGAAGCTGGTAATCGGGCCCTGGGGGCACCAGGACCAGGCTTCGACGCACGTCGCCGGCCGGGAAGTCGGGGAAGAAGCGGGCATCGATCTGAGCGGTTTGTATCTTAGGTGGTGCGATTACTGGCTCAAGGAAATCGACAACGGTATTCTCGAAGAGCCGGCCGTGAGCCTGTATGCAATGAACTCAAATCGCTGGCTGGAGGGCGGCGAGTACCCGCTCCCGGGGACCGAATTCAAGCGGCTCTACCTGCACAGCGCAGACCCGTCGGACTCGGAACGCCGTGCCGGGCGGCTTGGTTGGGAGCCGTCGGCGGGAGGTCCCGGTTTCGACACATACACATACAATCCAGCCGATCCAACGCCATCACCGCGGCAGCGGATGCGTCTCAAGAAGTCCGGGCATAAGGGATCACGCAGTTACGCGCGTCAAGACATACTCACGTACGAGACCGAACCTCTCGAAGAACCGCTGACCATCGCGGGGCCCATGTCGTTCACGCTGAGCGCTTCGAGTTCGGCGAGGGACACGGACTGGTTTGTGTCGCTGACGGCTCTGGATTGCGGTGATGACGAAGTCCCGCTGGTTCGCGGCGCGCTAAGGGCCCGCTTCCGGGAATCGACGAAGAAACCGAAACTGCTGAAACCCGGGCGGATCTACGAGTACTCGATCGACATGTGGCACACCGGTATCACGCTTCGCCGCGGAGAAAAGCTGCGAGTTGAGATCTCATCGGCATGGTTCCCCGAATTCTCGCGAAACCTGAATACGGGAGGACATAACGAAAAAGAAACCAATTACAGATCTGCAACGCAAAAAATATTTCTTACCAAGCCCCATGCGTCCTATCTCACGATACCGGTTGTGAAGCTGGATGACTTGCCGAAAGAGTCCGGAGCGCCCCACCCCGGACCGTCCCCAATCGACATTTTGGCGAGAAAATATACGCTGCGCCCCGGGCTCTTCATGCAATTCACGCGTGAAGAAGACACTCTGGAGCTGCAGGTGACGGGTGAGGAAAAGGTGAAACTCGAAGCCGTTTCTGCAACCCGCTACGCCCACCCGGATGGGAATGCAACGTTCGAATTCATGCACGACGAAAACGGACAGGTGCCGTACGTTCTCGTCTGCCGGGACGGTTACCGCCTTCGCGCATCCAATGAGGAGATGCATCCCGGGAGGGCACAGGTGTCGCGCGAGGAAATTGACATCGATCCATCCGCCTGCGAGAAGTATGTCGGAGAATATAACCTGGCTCGAGGGCAAATCATATCCGTCACGATGAAGGACGGACAGCTCATCGTGCAGCTGACCGGGCAGCCGGCCGTTCCCGTGTTTCCTTCCTCCGAGAGGACGTTTTTTTACAAGATCGTCGATGCGGCCATTACCTTCGAGGAAGACGAGGGCGGCAAGATCCGCTGCCTCATTTTGCATCAAAACGGAATGCTGCTGGAAGCGCTGCGAAGGGAATAGCAGGAAACTTACGTTTCAATGAAAGTAATGAGGGGGATGAACGAGAAATTACATCTGCAATGTCTGGCCGTAGCGCTCTCCATCTGCATGTCGGCATGGTGCGGTGCATCGCCGGCAAGGGGGGAAGTTATCTCAAGGCCGGAGTCAATCGGCGACGGGTGGCGGACTTCGACGCTGGCGGCCGAAGGCCTGGACGAAGCCCGCATCGCAAAAATCACGGAAGGTATTGCGAACGGCCGCTTCGAAGGCATCCATAGCTATCTCATAATCAAAAACGGCAAGCTCGTTCACGAAAATACAATTATGAGCCTCAAAGCCATAATCGCCGAGCATCGGATGGCTATTATCGGACCCAACAACTCCAATTTGATTATTCTTGACAGATGAATAACTCACAGGGGGATTTGAATTATATGTGCAATCAATGCCCATAGAGCTATTATTCTCCATACTGCACTTCTTTATCGTAGGAGAAGCAGTAACACATTGAATTCCACTATAAGTGTTATTATCGATCTGGCATGACTCAACAGTAATTCCCGATCGATTCGAAATCTGAAATCCATGGAGTCCATTATATCTGAGGTAACTATTTTTGATGCTAGTACCGATACCACATCCATCGCATTTCACACCAAAACCTTCATGATTATCTATGAACGACTCTTTAATAGTAGCCTTTGCTCCCTGTCCGATGATATGCACACCGCTGCCGCTTGAATATTCCGAAGAAGATAACGACTGGGCTCCGGTTTCCTTGAAGTCGGAACCGGCAACCCTCTGGTTAACGCAATTTTGTTCTCTCGAAATTCTTCGAAAAACCGAGAACATTCCGAAGGGTTACTCCCGGGGTAGCCAGATGTTTTGGGATGGGAACTGAGGCCCCTTCGGTTAACGCGATCCCTATTCTCAGTTGAGGGCGGGGGCGTCGTATACATGCAGAAAGCAAATAGATTTGCGGTTCGCCCGCGTTCTCTGCTCTAAAAAGCGTTACGCTCGGGGTCCGTTTTGAAGCGGCATTTTGTCGAGAAATAGTCTCAGAGTCTCAGATTCTAAGCATCGGTCCTGGATTTGGTTAACGCATTTCGTACTATCTGGGGTCCGAGCGTAACCCTTTTCGGAAATAGACCGTGGCTCGCGTAGAAACGCAATTCCAGCTCTTGTTCTACTATTGCCCCACCCCCCTGTTGCCTGCATCACGGGAAGCCGCGAATGAATTGGGCCCTTAATGTTGCCGCAGGATCAAAGCGGATCATTTCGCATTTCGTTTCAAGGCATCAGTTTGATGACGTAGCGCGCGGTTTTCCAGGACCAACGCACGGTGAGACCTCAAAGCTGAGAAAATTGTGCGTAAGATGATTTTGAGCATGAAATGCATGATATAATGGAACAGGCGTAAGTGCAAATATGCAAGGCGGACGGAGTTTTTAAAATAGACACCCTTTGATGATTATTGATTGCTCGATAAGTGCATTTGTGGTAGGATGTAAGCTACGAGGCAAGATTAGCGTTTGAAATTCAGGCTATACTTGATACCCACCTGACCCATGACTCCGAGGCAACGGGCCCGTCGTACCCCCCAAAGGGATGCGGTGACGATGCGAATGGCGACTGATAGTTAGATCAATTTTCAAAGTCCTGAATGCAGCGGCTGCGTTCGGACTTTTTGCCTTGGTGGCCGCGGCACCTCGCTCCGCGGGAAACGGCGGTAAAAAAACGGGCGTACCTACAGACGAAAGAACCGTGAGATGAGAGCCTCCCCTCGTGTGCACATTCTTCTTCCATTAACCATAATACTAGCCGTCATATCGTCATTCGCACTTCTTGTACAGCCGCCAGTAAAAAGTTCCACACCTTCTGATGGACTGACCCTTCCCGATCATCGCATAACCATTCAGGCGGCGACTTCCACCGGCCCGCAGACGAGTGCGATGGCCTTCCTGGATACAATAGTCCTTGCGGAATACACCTTCGACGCTTCGGGCGGGGGCCCGGACGCACAGGGGTGGATTCCCGCTGACCGGACCGAACAGACCGGCACCTATTTTCACGTCGACGATTTCGCAGGACTCAGCGCTCCACTTGAGCCACTGCGAGGGAGCCAGTCGTTGTGGTGCGGCACGCGAGTCGGTCACGATCCCCGGCTTGAATCCACCTATCCAGGATACGGCGATGGATGGCTGCAGTGGTTCGAATCCGTGGTTTTTCCGTCAGCTGGCGACGTGACGGTGACGTTTCTCATTCGTCATGACAGCGACGATATCTGGGACCCGGAGGAGGACTTCACGACGCTACAGTATTTCTCGAAAAACGGTAATTGGGAAACTGTAATAAGCTTTATTGGCAAAGGTGACTCGTTGGCCAGTTCCGTCATCCCGGCCGATAGCCTGAGTGGCAGCGTCAAGCTGAGGTTCGAATTTTCGTCCGATGAACACTATTCCGACCAGGACGGCATATACGACTCGGAAGGTGCCGTGATCATCGACAGCCTGACGGTGATGGACACCGGCGGAATCATCGACTTTCAGGATTTCGAAAGTGAGAGTCCGGGCGATTTCACAACCTCCGACGGGAACTGGACAGCGGTGGCAGCACCGCCATTCGGTGATTTTTCGGGATTGTTCGACGGCGCAACGGTCGTTCAAGAAGATCCCTATGTTACGAACAACACATACATGTGGGGATTCTTCAGCGGCTCGCCGGACAATTACTCGTGCGGCGGTCATCCCGGGCAGACCGCCGTCCCGTCCACGTCCAGTCCCGGTTCGCAGAGCTATTTCGATTACATCCACAATGAGGTTTGGTCTCCACTAATCGACTTGACACTTGACAAGTACGGCCAACCGATCGATCGGCCGGACTCCTTAGTGCTCGAGTTTGACGTCTACCGGGATCTGCCCCTTGACAATCTTGTGTTCTACCTGTACCTCTGGCGTTTCATAAGCGATGGTTTCAATACCGATTGGTATAACGAAGGTTTTGTCTTCTACAGTCCCGGTGGAGAGAAGGATTGGCATAAGGTCGCGTTGGAATTCGCAGTTGAACCGGGAGCCACTCATATTCAATTGGCGCTCGGCGCGCGCGACTTATGTTTCTTATGGTGCGGCCTCTGGGGCACGGGAGCTTGCCACAGTCATTCGCCGTTGTTCGATAATGTGAGGATTTCCACTCGGACGACCTACGATTTCAAAGTGACCAACACGAATGATTCGGGCGCGGGATCGTTACGCCGGGCGATCCTCGATGCCAACGCCTCTCCGGGGGCCAGTCGGATTGGATTCACCATCCCCGGCGCCGGCCCCCACACCATTCAACCTCTGACTGGGCTACCCGCAATAACGGAACCAATTTTCATCGACGGGTACACCCAGCCCGGGGCGAGGCCCAACACCAATCCAGCGGGCGTTGCCGGAAATGCGATCTTGAAAGTCGCACTTTCCGGAGATGCCATGGGTCCGGGTTGGAACGGTCTGACGCTGACCGCGGACAGCTGCAAGGTCCGTGGATTGGCCATCCATCACTTTGGCAGTTCGGCAATCTATGGCCAGAACAGCGGCGGCCATGTCATACAGGGGAACTACATCGGCACCGATCTGACCGGTACCGTCGACATGGGCAACGGGGGCTTTTCTGCCGTGAACCTGTACGGCGGCGACAACTCGACCGTCGGCGGGACGTTCCCGGCGGCGCGCAACGTCGTATCGGGGAACGACTACACTGCCATTTACATGTCCGGCGATGGGAACGTCGTGCAAGGCAACCTAATTGGTACCGATGCCACCGGTGCGGTTGCGATGGGTAACGGCAGCCAGGGCGTGAAAATCCAGGGCGTGGGTAACACGATCGGAGGCACGACCGCAGCCGCCCGAAACGTCATCTCCGGGAACAGCTGGGGTATCTCTATTTCGAGTGAAGGTGAATATATTGGTGCAGACAACATTGTACAGGGTAACTATATCGGCACTGATGTCACCGGGACTGTGGCCATGGGTAATGAGTACGGCGGCATTAGCTTGAGCCGGTCGCCCGGCAACATTATCGGCGGCACCGCGGACGGCGCGGGCAATGTCATATCAGCTTCCACAAGCGGCTATGGTATCGAAATCAAGTACGAGACTTCGACGGGCATTGTCGTCCAGGATAATCTCATCGGAACGGACGCTTCGGGAACCTCTCCGCTCGGCAACATGTCTGGAGGGGTGAGCATTCGGAGAGCGGCATCGGACAACACCATCGGCGGAACAGAGGTAAGCGCGGGGAACATCATCGCCTTCAACGGTTACTCGGGCGTGGTGGTGGCAGACAGTTTTCTTGGCAATACCATCCTTGCCAACTCGATCTTCTCGAACAGTCAAATGGGGATAGATCTGGGAAACGACGGCGTGACGACGAACGATGCCGGTGACGCGGACACAGGTTCCAACGATTTCCAGAATTTCCCGGTCCTGACTATGGTAACGTCGGGCAGCGTCCAGACCGAAGGCGTTCTCAACAGCACGCCCAATACGGAGTTCAGACTCGAATTTTTTTCAAACGAGGAGTGCGATCCCACTGGCAACGGAGAAGGCGAAATGCTCATCGGATCAACCCCTGTCACGACCGACGCTCTGGGCGATGTGAGCTTCAACGTCAATTTTCCGACCACCGTGTTCCCAGGTTCGTTCGTTACGGCCACCGCAACGGATCCAGCCGGGAATACGTCGGAGTTTTGCCCTTGCGTACCGGCTATAAACACGCCGGCAGGCAGATCCGTTGTTGTCCAGCCGGCCGACTCGGCGACGGGGAATTCACCGGTCACCGTGACCTTCGACAGCGTCTCGACGCCCGGCATTACGAGTCTGTTGATTGGAGACACCGGTCCACCGGTGCCCAGCAAGTTCATCGTCGGCGACCCAGCAACATACTACAACTTGAGCACCACGGCAGTATTTCTGGATTCGATCGAGGTGTGCATCAATTACGTTGAAGGCTCGGGCCCCGGATCTGAAGGTGATCTTTTACTGCTGCACTACGACCAGACTCTAGTTCCACCGGAATGGGTCGATATCACGACGACCCTGGATACACTACTCAACGTGGTGTGCGGTGTAACGGACTCACTATCACCTTTTGCCCTTGTCGTTCCGGATGATGGGACCGGGATTCACGATGACTCAATGATTCTGAATAAATATGCGCTCTACCAGAATGTGCCAAATCCGTTCAATCCGACGACGGTGATTCGTTACGACGTCCCAGCCAGTGGCGGTCGGGTGAAACTTCGGATCTATGATGTCGCCGGTCGGCTGGTACGGACGCTCGTTAATAGCATGCAAACCGCCGGCAAGAAGCGCGTGACGTGGAATGGGCAGAATGACGATGGGCATGGTGTGGCGACCGGCGTGTATTTCTATAGGATGACAGCCCCGGGGTTCGAGATGACGAGAAAGATGGTGTTACTCCAGTGAGCGCCCAGCGAAGGGCGCGTTGTTCTAGTCGGCTGAAAGGTGCCGACCGGGGTAACTGCTTGTCAGCCCCGTAGCGAGGGATCGGGTAAGAGCGGTAACGCTCGCTGCCTGAGCGATGCGACAACGTCTCTAAAAGGAGGCAACGCAAACCGGCAGGCCGTAACGCGAGTGAACCTAGATGTAGCCTCGTAAAAACCAAACTGAGGAGGGCGACCCGGTATTTGAGCGGGGAAGCCAGTATCATAGGATGTAGGACAAGCGTATACCGCGTGGGGTAAAAATATTCAGCCCATATCCAACTCACAATCTTTCTTTTAGTTACATCTCCAAAAACATGCCGATTTCAGCCGATTGACAAACAGTGCTTGGCACCGGTAATGCTCATTTCTTGTCCAAAACTTCAGGGGGAAATAAGCAAAAAACAGAGAGTGGTTATGAAGAGGATCACGCTTGGGGAGTCAATATCGTTCGTAAAACTCTTCGGAATTCTCCGTTCGAGAGCAATCATGCCAATTCCGCAGGTTTTACATTTCCTACATTTTCAAATAGCCGAAGAACTTAGCCGATCCACCAAAGCAGGGCGAAACCTGTGCCGTTAACCAAAAGGACTCTCCATGACGAGGACGTAGTCAAAGAGGTCGGCCGAATCGCTCTCAAAGTCTCAGATTCTGAAAACAACTTTCCAATTTGGTTAACGCGGTCTATCCCAAATTGGTTCACTATTAGCCATCTGCAAAATACTGGAACATCCACATCTATCGGGTGATCAAGGAGTTGATCCTGTACAGCCGTTTTTCACTAGGCTATAATGGGACCACTCCCGGGAACCGCACCTTTTGTCTTGCCCACCACGTTGCTAACCTGCTGGAGGGTAAAATGATCGGCCAGACCATATCCCACTACAAGATCCTCGAAAAACTCGGCGAAGGCGGTATGGGCGTGGTCTACAAGGCCGAGGACACCAAGCTCAAGCGCACCGTCGCCCTCAAGTTCCTCTCTCCTCAAGCCGTCGGCACCGAGGAAGACAAGACTCGTTTTATCCACGAGGCTCAGGCTGCGGCCGCTTTGAATCACCCGAATATCTGCACGGTCTACGAGATTGATGAGTATGAAGATCAATCCTTCATCGCTATGGAATATGTCGAGGGAGAGAGTCTCAAAGCCAAGATCAAATCAGGCCCATTACAAATCGATGAAGCCGTCGAGATAGCCGTCGAGATCGCGGAAGGACTGGAGGAAGCCCATAGCAAAGGGATCATTCACCGCGACATCAAGTCTGCCAACATCATGCTCACCACGGCCGGACGGGTGAAGGTGATGGACTTTGGCCTGGCCAAGTCGTCTGGTAGAACGCAGCTGACTCAAGCGGGAACAACGGTTGGAACGGTGGCTTATATGTCTCCCGAACAGGGAAGAGGGGATCCGGTTGGTTTTCAGACCGACATCTGGTCACTGGGGATTGTGCTCTACGAGATGCTTACGGGCGAACTGCCCTTCAAGGCTGACTACGAACAGGCAA
Source organism: Candidatus Latescibacterota bacterium (assembly GCA_011772205.1). Lineage (GTDB taxonomy): Bacteria > Krumholzibacteriota > Krumholzibacteriia > WVZY01 > WVZY01 > WVZY01. The sequence continues at coordinate 25,310 of WVZY01000047.1, read as the reverse complement.
CGATATATCTCATTATGAATGAGGAGACTCCGTCGATCAGAAGTCGTCGTTCTGATGTGCCGAGAAAGCTCGAGCAGATCATCGAAAAGGCTTTGAAAAAGGACATTGGGGAACGGTACGCGAGCGCTGAAGATCTAAGGAAGGATTTGGAATCGCTTTTGGAAACTCGAAGACCTCGGACTACAGAAAGGGAGGCAAGTGCAAAAGAATCCAAGCCTTCGATAGCAGTGCTTCCATTCAGAGATATGAGCTCCCAGAGAGACCAGGAATATTTCTGCGAAGGGATTGCCGAGGAGCTCATAAACGCACTAGTCAAACTGAAGGATCTTCGGGTGGCGGCGCGGACCTCGGCATTCCAGTTCAAAGAACACGACAGTGATATTAAAACGATTGGACACAAACTTGAGGTAAAAACGGTTCTTGAGGGGAGCATTCGAAAAGCGGGCAATCGGCTGCGGATCACCGCACAGCTGATAAACATCGAAGATGGATTTCACATTTGGTCGGAGAAATATGACCGAGAACTCGATGATATCTTCGCGATCCAGGACGAAATATCGTTGGCGATTGTGAAGAAGCTCAAAGTCAAACTTCTTGGAGAAGAGAGAAGCGCGCTCGTAAAACGGCATACCATCAACCAGGAAGCCCACAATCTTTATCTCAAGGGCCTCTACTTCTGGAATCGTCGGCACGAAGGCGGTATGAAAAGGGCTATGGAGTGCTTCCGCCAGGCAATCGATAAAGATCCCGGTTATGCGCTCGCCCACGTTGGAGTTGCCGATACATACAATATTACCGGTATGTTTGGCTATCTTCCACCCAAAGAGGCCTTCCCGAAGGCAATAGCAGCGGCAAAAAAAGCGTTGGAGATCGATGACACGCTGGGAGAGGCCCACGCGTCGCTGGGCTTCGCGAAGACATTTTATGAATGGGACTGGTCCGCTGCAGAAAGCGAATTCATCCGCGCTATCGAGCTTAGCCCGAACTACGCAACGGCCCATGAGTGGTATGGCCTGTACCTCACTGTTACGGGTAGATTCGATGAGGGGATCAATGAGGCAGAGAAAGCTCGGGATTTGGACCCCCTATCGCTGATTATAAATGCGATCGTTGGGCTTCTGTATTATTTCGCACGTCGGTACGAAGAGAGCATCGCGAACCAGAAGAAAACCCTCGAATTAGACCCTAACTTCCTGATAGCGAACGGGTGGATCGTTATGGCTTATGCGGAAAATGGCATGTGTGACAGAGCTATCCGGATAATGAGCCAAGTCGAAGCGTCTGCTGCAGAACACCCTTTCACGCTTGGGTATTTCGGATATTACTACGGGGCGTGTGGTCAAGCCAGAGATGCCTTGAGAATCCTTGACATTCTGAACGAACTGGCAAAAACGCGGTACGTTTCTCCAATGCACCAGGCCCACACCCTCATTGGCCTTGGCAGGATTGACGAGGCATTTGATTATTTTGAGAAAGCCTACGTAGAAAGGGATCCGTTGTTGACGTGGTTGAAAGTTGGTTCCTTCTACGGCGTTCATTTACCCGACTTACAGTACAATGAGTTACTGAAAAAGATCGGATTGTGACATGATCGGCCGGACCATATCCCACTACAAGATCCTCGAAAAGCTCGGCGAGGGCGGGATGGGCGTGGTCTACAAGGCCGAGGACATCCGGCTTGGCCGTACTGTGGCGCTCAAGTTTCCGCCTCCGGATCGGCTCGAAAACGCCGAGGAAGTTGAACGATTCAACAGAGAAGCCCGAGCGGTCTCGGCGCTCAACGACCCTCACATCGCAACGATCTACGAACTGGATGAGGTCGACGGGAGAAAGTTCATCGCTCTCGAGTATGTCCCCGGCGGTACGCTCAAAACGTTCGCGAAGAATGTTCATGACGCCGGCCGCAATCTGAGTCTGGAACAGGTCGTGGATTTCAGTGTCCAGATCGCCCGGGGGCTCGCACACGCCCACGAAAACGGGGTCGTCCACAGAGATCTCAAACCGGACAATCTCCTGCTAACTGATAAAGGACAGGTCAAGATCACCGATTTTGGATTGGCCAAACTCAAAGGTTCTCCGCAACTGACAAAATCAGGGAGCACTGTAGGAACGGTTTCATATATGTCACCGGAACAGACCCGCGGGGAAGAGTTGGATGCTCGATCGGATCTGTTCTCCTTGGGTGTTATTTTGTATCAGTTGGCGACCGGACAGCTGCCGTTTCGTGGAGAACACGAAATGGCCATCGGCTATTCGATTGTCAACGAAGAGCCGGTCTCGCCCAAAACCCTTCGCCCCGATTTACCCGACGACTTGGCCCGTGTGATCACACGGTGTCTAGAAAAAGACAGGGAACGACGCATTGGAAGTGCCAAGGAACTGTCGGAAGCGCTAAACGCGCTTCTTCCCAAAGAAGCAACGGACAAAAAGAGAACCCTGCTTAACTCACGCCGTGCCCGATGGGCGGTACTCGGTGTAATTGCCGTTGTCGCCATTGCTGCTATTGCCGTAATTCAGCGGGCCCCGCGACAGCCGCCGGTGCCCTCCGACCGGACCTGGATTGCCGTCCTTCCATTCGAGAACCTCAGTGCCGATCCCGAGAACGAATATTTCAGCGACGGTATCACCGAAGACATCATCACGCAGTTATCACAAATTTCGGATCTGAGTGTGATTTCGCGAACATCCACGATGCGATACAAAGACACCGACAAGAGTCTGCGCGAGATCGGTGAGGAGTTGAACGTCGACGCGATTTTGGAAGGCAGTGTTCGGCGCGCGGGCGGACAAGTCCGAATTATAAGCCAGCTGATCGATGCGCGATCCGATGAGCACCTCTTGGCGGAGACGTACGATCGTGAGCTCAGAGACATATTCAAAATCCAGAGCGATGTGGCCGAAAAAATCGCGCGCGCTCGAAGTAAGACTTACACGGGAAGAAAAAAGCAGAATCACAGCGGAACCGACTCAGGACATGGCCGCATACGACGCGTATCTCAGAGGCCGCGAATACTACAACAAGTTTCGGAAAGAAGACAACGAAGCCGCGACTGTGATGTTCAAAAAAGCATTAGAGATCGATCCAGAGTACGCTCTCGCTCACGCTGGCCTGGCGGACGCGTATGCGCAGCGGGCGTTTAGATTTGATTTTGCTCAGGTTTGGCTCGATTCGGCGTACGTTGCCGCCAACAAAGCGATCGGATTGAATTCGGAGCTCGCCGAAGCTCACAAAGCCCTCGGTCTCGTGTACGACCTAGAGGGACGATACAGCGAGGCCCGGGATGCCTACACGAAGGCGCTGGAATACAATCCGAACCTTGTAGTCGCCGTAGAAAATCTAGGATGGAACGCCCTAGTATCCGGTCGGGCGGACGAGGCGATTCATTTGTTCAATAAATCAATTCGACTGGGGAGAGACGAAGAGTCACTAGCTGAAACCTTTGGTGGATTAGGAATAGCATATTTGCTTCTCGATGATCTGGAAACGGCACGACAATATTTTGAAAAAGCGCTCGAGATCAGGCGTTATGAGTTATTCTCGAACGCTGGTCTAATGTGGCTTGAGATGGCGGAACAGCGTTACGATGAAATAAGAGATCGAATATTGCGCTTAATGATGTTGACTCCAGATCACCCCTCTCTTCTCCAATGGCTGGGGATGGTCGAGGTCATGGAGGGGAATCTCTCCGAGGCAAGACAGCACCTTGCTAAAGCTGTCGAATTGTACGAGGGCCGTCGATCGCTCTTAGGTGGACCTCGCGATTGTCAAGTACAGCTGGCCTATGTCCTATGGCAGCTGGGCGAAATCGAAGCTGCAAACGTTTTGCTCGATGAGGCGTCGAACGCCATTAAGCGTGCGATCAAAGACGGTAATGAAGAGGGGGAACAATTCTATTGGCTCGCCCAAGCCGAGTGCATCAGGGGTAATCGAACCGAAGCTCTCCGGTGGCTGCAAAAAGCGTTAGATTCCGATTTTGTCGTCATTCGCGTGGTAGAGATGGATCCGCTTCTGGCAGATCTTCGTGATGACCCACAATTCAAGGAAATGACGGCGGATTTCAAAGCGCGTATCGCTAACATGCGGGAACGAGTGGAGAAGAATGATCGGTAAAATTATATCCCACTATAAAATCCTCGAAAAGCCCGGCGGGGGTGGTATGGGCGTGGTCTACAAGGCCGAGGACACCAAGCTCAAACGAACCGTCGCGCTCAAGTTCCTCTCTTCTCACGCTGTCGGTACCGAGGAAGACAAAATCCGTTTTATCCACGAGGCCCAGGCAGCAGCCGCCTTGAATCATCCGTATATCTGCACGGTCCACGAAATTGACGAGTATAAGGATCAATCCTTCATTGCGATGGAGTGTGTTGAGGGAAAAAGCCTCAAAGCCAAGATCAAATCGGGCCCATTGCAACTCGATGAAGCCATTGAGATCACCGTCCAGATTGCAGAAGGGTTGCAAGAAGCGCATAGTAAAGGGATCATCCACCGCGACATCAAATCTGCCAACATCATGCTCACCGCGGCCGGTCGGGTGAAGGTGATGGATTTTGGCTTGGCGAAGTCGTCTGGCAGGACGCAGCTCACTCAATCAGGAACAACGATTGGAACGGTAGCATATATGTCTCCTGAACAGGGAAGGGGGGATGCCGTCGATCATCGAACCGACATCTGGTCACTGGGGATTGTGCTCTATGAGATGATAACGGGCGAGCTGCACTTCAAGGCCGACTACGAGCAAGCAACAATATACCGCATTATAAATGGGAAACCTCCGTCGATAAAAAGCCGACGTTCTGATGTACCCAAAGAGCTCGAACAGATTATAGGGAAGGCCCTCGCCAAAGATCCGGAGGACCGGTACGAGCGGATGGAAGCGTTCGCCGCCGACCTACGAGAGCTAAGGATCATGCCACCACGAAAAGCAAACACGATGATTCCACAAAAGAAAAGTATTCCATCGCCGTCCTCCCCTTCGTGGATATGAGTCCCGATAAAGACCAGGAGTATTTCTGCGATGGGCTCGCCGAAGAGCTGATCAACGCGTTGACTCACGTCAAGACACTGCGGGTGGCCGCCCGGACATCTGCCTTTTCATTCAAGGGCGAAAAGTATGATGTTCATGAGATCGGCGACAAGCTGAACGTGGATACCGTACTCGAAGGCAGCATTCGAAAGGCGGGTGATCGACTGCGCATCACTGCACAGCTCGTCAGTGTTAGCGACGGCTATCACCTGTGGTCCGAAAAGTACGATAGAAATATGAAAGACATCTTCGCCATTCAGGATGAGATTTCCCTCGCGATAGTCGACAGGCTGAAAATAGAACTCCTGGAAGATGAAGCGGCCCTGCTTGTAAAGCGCGGCACAGCGGATCTCGAGGCGGACGATCTCTATATACTTGGCCGCTTCTTCTGGGAAAAGCGGGGGTTGGGATTGAAAAAGGCGGTCGAATATTTCAAAGAGGCGATCGAGAAGGACCCGAAGTACGTAGCGCCCTACGCCGGGATCGCGGATTCCTACACCCTTCTCGCGTTCTATGGCTTTCTGCCTTCGCACGATGCGATGCCCAAGGCGAGGGAATACGCCCAGAAGGCCCTTGAGATCGACGACACAATCGCGGAAGCCCACAACGCCCTGGCATATATTCACCTGTTCTACGATTGGGATTTCACCAAGGCGGAGCAGGAATTCAAGCGGGCTATCGAGCTCAATCCGGCGTACACTCCCGCCCATTACTGGTATGCCTCCATGCTGATTTTAGCGGATCGGCCCGACGAGGCGCTGCGCGAGGACGAGCGGGCGATAGCATTGGATCCCCTCTCCGTCCCTGCCCATTGGCGGTCCGGCTGGGACCTGATCGGCGTACGCCAGTTCGAACAATCGGTCAAGAGGCTCAACCGGGCGCTCAAGCTAAATCCGGATTGTACGCTCGCCCACTGGCTGCTCGGCGGTAATTACTATATGTTATCAAGAAACGAAGACGCGCTTACCGAACTTGAGAAGGCGGTGACGCTCTCGGGCAGGAATCCGTGGATGCTCTCGACGCTCGGTTCGGTATACGGAAGTCTTGGCAAGACGTCGGAAGCGCGAGAGGTGCTCGCCGAGCTTATCGACAGATCCAAACGCGAATACGTTCAGGCGCTCTATTTCGCTTATCTTTACATTGGGCTCGGAGAGCTCGATAAGGCCCTCGCCTGGCTGGAGAAATCGTATGAAGCCCGCGATCTATATCTGATTGTGCCCACCATGAAATGGGATGTCTTCTTGGAGGACCATATGAAGGATCGCCGCATCCGGGCGTTTTTCGACAAGGTCAGGCGCGAAGTAATCACTTGAAGCGCGCGATAAGTACCCGGGATCTGTACGCGAGTAATGAATGGGATTCCGGGAATATTCCGAAAAGAGTAACAACCGGGGTCCAGTTTCTTCGGTTTCGGAACTAACGCCCCTCCGGTTAACGCAGTTTTGCTCTCTAAAAACACGCCAAAATTCTCAGAACATTCCGAGGGTTACGCTTGGGGAGCCATTCTTCATTTATGGCCGATTCGGGGTGTTCGAGGCACGCAACGCTTCATCCGTTTCAACTCCATCCGCAAGGATCTGAACACTTCGGTGAGTTCCGCCTTGGCCTTTGCTCTCGTCCGCCGGCCGCATGGAAAGCTTCAGACACACCACGAACCAATAGACGTACGCACTCACTCTCAAGACCTCTATCACCAGGGACACCGGACTACGCCAATGGTGGGACTCCTCGATGAATGCAACGGATCCAAGAAACGCGAGTGGAACGAGCCGTCTCACCAGGTGCCGTCCATCCGCGACAATGGCGTGAATGACGAAAACGAGCGTCATAACCATGTAGAAGCTGAACACCTTCTTGCTCACAACAAAAAACAGCAGATTCGTCGCGGCGATGAAGGCCGCGGCGGTATCGAACTTGGCGGCCGCGTCCCGGTGTTTCACGAACGCTATCAACATGGGAACAAAGACCACGGCGAACGACAGGGCGGGGAGCCCCACCCAGACGTCACTAATATCCACGCCCGGAATCAATCGAACCAGGAGGTACCAAAGGTTCCCCGTTGTGTCCATCAGCGACTGTGTTCGTATGGAAGCGGTCACATCGATATGGAAAAGGACGAGGCTGGCGACGGCCGCCAACGACAGTGCTAACGGCACGGTCGGCCGCCACCATCCAGGGCGCTCGTAAAAGACGAGCCCCGGCCAAGAGAGAATGGCAAGCAGTTTCGAGAATAGGTATCCACAGGCTCCGATCACTCCCGAAATCCACGATCTCCCCCTTTCGGCCACGAGCAGGCTTGCCATCACGAAGAAAGCGATGATAACACCATTGTGACCCGAAAACGCCACCCAATAGCACGAGAAGGGTGAGGACGCGTACAGAAACGCCGCCCGCCAGCCCGGATCCCAGTTGATCGCCTGCGCCCGCCTGATGTAGAGATACAGCATCGCCGTCTCAAGGAGCAGCATCGTGAGAACGATCGATCCGACGGAGGGCCAGATCTTCACTGGGACGGCAAGGAGAATGGTAAATAGGGGGGAATACGACGAAGCGAAATCCGAGTAGGGCACCTCGCCCGATAGAAGGGCCTGCGTCTGCGGCAGATAGAAATTCGCGGCGTCGGAGTGCTGGTTCAGTGATGGCCTGATCACATAGACACACACGCACAGAACCAGCTTCAACAGTGTGCCAATTATAACGGCCCGTCGGTACAGATTGATTTCCCACGCTTTGTTCCTCGCGTGCGCGAACAAGACAAAGGCCCCAATCGCGAGAAAAACGAAGGTGACTGGTTTTAGAATCGCCATGCTCATCAAGGATCGACCTTCAGGTCAGGTCCCGCACTGGAATGGAGGCCCGCACAGGAGCCTATTTGAGAAGAACCGCTCGCGTTGCCCGTTCGCCGTAGCGCGAAGCAATGAAAGAATGAACGAGCAGTTTTCGATTTCTGAAATCGATGCTGCTCCGAAAATCTATTGATTATACGACGTTCTTGAAAGACTCTAAAAAGCCTTTTTCCTGGCTGGCCTCTGACGTCGACGCCGATCCGCTTAAGATCGGTTGATCTGACTCGTCGGTCACTGTTCAGGCAGGAGCCACGCAATCGCGCCATGCTAGTTTCAGGTCTTGTCGTCTTCGTGCCACTCCGCACCCTTGCCAAGCCGACTCGATCCCACAGCACAACGATCCCAAACACCACCTCGGGGAGCCGATGATTCGGCGGAGGAGGGTCGATGTCCTAAAGCACGTCCTCAACCCGAGCCCGGCAGCACAGCCCTCAAGAGTCGCCCGTGACGAACGGGCCTGCTTGGCTGACGCCGGCGGGTAGTCTGGGCGCGTACGAGCGAAGGTTTTCGACGAGATTGGAAGCTCCCAAGCTATCGGTCGCATAGAAGGAAACGGTGGCTCCTCCGCAAACGACGTTGTTTGATATCGTCCACTCACAGACTTTTGTCCACTCACTTGGTGCACCACCCCATCCATGGAACCAGTGATCGTAAATTATCGCGATGCGCAAGTCGAAGTCGCGACCGAACGACGCAACGGTATTCTTTCCGAATTCGCCGAACATACGCGCACGAGCCACCTTGATGTTGGTCAGGCCCAGCAAGTCGAGATGCCGTATGTCAGCAAGGTAATTAACAACGCCAACATCATTCGTCCCGACACCACGGCCGGTGTAATATTCTCGTACGAACATTCCCATCTGATACTGCTGTTCGTAGATGTTCGCGGCCGCTGTCGGCGTTTGCTGCAAAGCCCGCACCCCCCTGGTCCCGAGCGGCAGGACGAACAAGCTGACTAAAGCCGCGATTGCAACGTAATGAAGCCACCGTTGGCGAGCTTCGTTTTCTTTCCCGCGCTCCCCGAACTCCGCAGCCGTCAAACCGACGATTAGTACACTAACACCCATGAGGTAGGCTTCGTAACGATAGAACATGCCCAGCTCGGCGAGTTGAGTATGCAAGACCAGCGTGATCAAGAACAGGCTGATCATTGCAGGTTGAAAGTCGAACCACCGCCAGCGCCGGATGGACAGGACATAAAGAAACAAAGACACGGCCGAAATGATGAACAGATGATTATTATTAGCGATGCGCGTGAAAGCACGAACTAGGTAGCCGAGAACGCTAAACAAGGAACGAGCGTTGCTTGGTCCCGAGGCGTGACCCAGAACAGAATTGGGTATCGCAAACCACCCGTTTGCAACGGAAATAACTGCGAAAACGCTCACGGGAAGGAGTCCCAACAGCCCCACGGCAAGCGCGTACCGGTGTCGACGCCGAAGTGCCAATAACATGCAGACGGCGAATACTGCGAACACACCCTCGTAGCGAGTCATCATTAGCACGGGAGCGAGTACGAGAAGCCACCGCCGCTCGCTGCAATATTCGTCGTCGGCGCATGATACGCTGACGGCGGCCACGTAGAAGAAGACCATCATGATGAGCATGTGTAGCGTGTGTTCCATTCCAAGGAAAATCACCGGAACCAGCGGCACGAGGAGTACGATTCCGACGAGAACAAAGAACACCATCACAAGGTGAACGCTGTGACGCATCAGCATCCGGTGAGCGACATAGAGCCCGATAACGGCGAATAAGAGGTTCAGTACGAGGGGCGCGATTGCATTGACACCGAATATGGTGTAGATCAAGGCGAGCAGAAGGGGCCATAGAAGCGAAGACGAGCTAGACGTGAATGCGTGTTGCGTCACACCAAAGACACCGTGTTCGGCTAGGTTCTTGGCAATCGCCATGTGGATGTAGGCATCATCCAGGACGTATATTACGTGGGAATCGGTTTTGCTGAGGGAACAGCGGAGAACGAAGAGACTCGTGGCAAGCAGCAACACCAAGGATGCTGCAAGCGGCCAACTTTTGAGCAGTCGGTTATGCATGGTCCTGGAAAATTCGTTGGAACAATCCACTATTTGAGCGTGTTATTATAGCGGAGGAGGGGCGTGCTTCACCAGTCTAATGTTCTCAGTAGCCGGATCGGTGTGAACGATCGAACATGCTTGGAAAGTTGTCCCCCCTGAGAGTTCCGTCCGCAATGCTTGTGCCTTCTGAAAACTCCATCCGATCAAAAGGGGTGTCCTTCCCAAAAATCCAATCCAACCAGGAATTGGTGCTCCGCTTGCTCATAATTGAGTGATCCTCCAGCATGAAATACTGATTTTGCAATTGGAATCGAGGGTAAAGGACTGCAAGTTAGAGGAATTCTACCTTTTTGGACACAGTAATCCTTGCGATCAGGAGAGGTAGGTCGCTGGGAGATTCTTAAGCAGCCTGCCGGAAGTAGCGATGATTCAATCCCCCCACCAGCGGCGCCGATTGAACCGGCCCCGAATTCGGATGCTCGATCGAGCACGGCTCGGGACAATCCTTCTCAAGACCAAGATGAGTCCGATACTCATTATAGTATTGGATGTATTCCAGGAGCACACGCCTTAGATGCCGCTCATGGAAAATGATGGTGTGGTCGAGACAATCTCGCCGTATTGAACCAATCGCTCGTTCGACATATGGATTCTGCCATGGGGATCGAGCAGCAATCAGGACCTGTTTTATGTCCAATGATGTGACACGTTGAGTGAACTCCTCTCCATATTTCTTGTCTCGATCTCGAATCATGTAACGTGGTGCGGTATCCCAGGGAAATGCTTCCACTATCTGCTGTCCTGTCCATGAAGCAGTGGGAGATTCCGTGACGTTAAAATGAACGATGCGTCGGCGCGCATTCGATAGAATGATGAATACATAAAGTACGCGAAATGCGGCGGTTGGAACGGTAAAGAAATCAACGGAAATAATGTCCTTGGCGTGATTCTTCAAGAATGTCCGCCAGGACGGCGAGGGAGGCTTTCGGTGACGAACTATGTATTTGGAAACGGTGGTTTCGCTAATCTCGATACCGAGTTTTAATGGTTCTCCGTGAATTCTGGGAGCTCCCCAGAGGGGATTATCCCGAGACATGGTGCGAATAAGATCGCGAATATCCCTGGGAACCTTCTTTCTTCCCGGCCATTTCGTACGCTCTTCCATTTCCAATACCTACGGAATCCCTCCTTGTGCCACCGGATGACGGTTTCAGGACGGACGAAGAGCAGCTGTTTTCGCCAATCCTTGAAAAACCGTGCAAATAGAATCCAGAACAACCGGTCTCGATTCTTGATATGCGGTCTCTTTGTATTTCGTTTCAGGAGTTCAAGTTGATGCCGGAGCGCGAGGTTTTCCAGGGCAAGCGCACGATGCGACCTCAGCGCTGAGAATAAGGTGCGAAATAGTAGAAGTAACATGAAGCGAAAGATATAATCTGAGGGAGGTAAGTGCAAGTCAGGCAAGGTGGACGGAATTTCGGGTAGGCACAAGCCGCCATGTGGCGGTTATTGTATCAGGTCAGGGCGCTGCGGATGCATAGGCACGGGCCCCGTTCAGTACGGTCCTCCTCACATCAACGCCCCGCGCGCAACCGAGTCCAAAGGCGTTTCCATGCTGGAATACTTTGATCTTTGATGAATAGCAATACAAATCTTCGACTTGACAATTGAACGAGCCTGTGGTACAATATTTAGCCATCTATCCTAAGAACCAAGACATCCAGACTGGAAGGGAGGTATGTCATCTTAGCGTATGGTTTTTTTTCGTTATCCCGATTGTATGATTCTATGGGCTAAGTGTTCTTGGATTTAGGATTTACGATATATTGCGGAATAAACCATTAAGCTATGGAGGTTCATTTTGAGAAAGTACTTTCCGTTTGTAATTGGCTTGTTGGCAATTCCGCTACTTACCATTCCGTCCATCACCAATGCATCTCGGCCAGTAGCGGAATATTGGAACAATCCGGTTGAATTAAGTGTCTCCCCAGGACAGGTTACGACAGATTACATAACAGTGCATTTCACGAAGGATTGGGTGCTCACTCTTGTCTGGAGGACCATAAGCAGTAGGGGCGTGCATACGGTTGCAGGGCCCAATTCGAGCAATTCATCCTGGACTTGGTTCTCTACCTGGTACAGTACCCAAACCTTGGCGAACTATTCATCTTGCTCGACAGTCATCATCCCGGTTATTGGCGACAATTCCGGCGGCGCGGACGATCTTCTCATATATGAGTATGTCGATGTCAATGGCTTGGGTGATATACCAACGCTGGGTAGAGCAGGGATGTTGATTCTTATCCTGGTTTTGGGGATCCTGGCAGTGTTCTTCCTCCGAAGGAAGACCGTTCATCGGCGGACGGCTGCATAGCGGAGATGAATAACTAAAGATTGCTAGGACTGAAAGCATCTCGGTGGCTATTTCCACCTCGGCACGATTGAGATGCTAATTCTCAAAAGCTAATTTAATCCGGATTACTATTAGAAAACGGTGTGCATCCTTATATGTATCAATGGATCTACTCGCGTTTTAAGCGAGGATCCGGTCGAGCAATAAGCATGTACACCGTTTTCTATTTATATTTAAATTTATATTTAAAAAAAATGTTGATATACTCCGAGCATGCTCGCGAACGGATCACTACATTCAAACGGCGCAGTGGGAATAGCCGAAAATCTTCCTAAATATCTCAGCGCCCCGTTAGAAAACCGAACAAACAGGCGAATCCGGGCAGCATTCATAATGGTTTTCATAGCGCTCGGAATCGGATTGTATCTGCATACATTGTCCTATCCACCAGTCTGGGATGATCATGATTTCTTCGAATTGAATGAGCAGATCCGATCCTTGAAGAGTATTCCGCAGTACTTTATTGCTGAGCCTCAGAAGACGCATGGCGGTGTGTTCCGTCCCATTGTTTACGTATATCACACCATTCTCTACTGGGCCGATGGCGGCAAAGCCCGTGGATTGAGACTCTTTCTTATTATATGCCATATCCTCGCCGCAATCGCTTTGGCATCCATTGTACGTCGGGCGATACACCAGTTGAAGAGTGCGGAAGATGCCCGCCTGTATACTGGGATCCCGGAGTTGGCAGGCCTTTACTTCCTGGCACATCCCATACACATAGAGGCGGTAACGTGGCTGTCCGGGGGGGGTTACGCGGTGTGTGGCCTCTTTTTTCTCATTGCATTTCTTTTATTTCAACATGGCAAACTCTGGCTTTCTCTTTTGTCTTTTATGCTGAGTCTTTTGACGACCGAGATGGCACTCAGCTTTCCGGTCGTTGTGCTCTTATACATGCTTCTCCTCCGCGGACGGGATAAAAGGACTGGTGATCGAGAGACCAGTTCCTTGAGCGGTAGGCCATTCTTTCAGATTGCTGCCTACCTCCTGGTAGTTGCCATTTATATTTTGTATCGCTATATAATCCTGGGGCAATTGAGTCGCGGAATTCCTCCCTATGGTGGATCGGTTTTTGCCAGCTCACTTTCCATGTGTAAAGTCATCCTCGACTATCTGCATTTACTGCTCGTCCCTGGAAACCTCCTTGTTGATCACTATTTTGAAATTCTGGGAAAAGGACAGATCTGGTACGCGCTCCTTATCGCAGCGGTTTTGCTGTTTCTGATAATTGCTTTTATCGTTGTGCGGAGACGGGATGCAGTGACATTCTTTTTTTTCGCTTGGTTCTTCATAACGCTCCTGCCAGTATCGAATTTGATCCCGACAGGAGGGACACCAAAGGCAGAGCGCTATCTCTTCATACCTTCATCGGGAATTTCAGCGGTTGTTATTCTCCTGTTCGGTAACCTGGTAAACTTTCGTATTCGCTTGTTTGATTCTGTCCGAAGCTTTTCAATGAAAAAGTATGTCCTTGCCTTCTGCATAACACTTATCATGCTGCTTGGCGTGCGGACATTCTTCCAAAATAGAGTATGGCGGAGTGAACAAGCGTTATGGCAGCAGGCGGTTATCCAAAATCTTTTCAACCCACGCGCACACGGTAACTATTGCGGCACGTTGTGGGATAGCAAAGATTACGTGCGACTCCTCTCCAGTTATCGACGCGCTCAAAGATATACAGGTCGCTTCCAATTAGAGATGGCCGCGATCTGGATCATGCTCGGCAATAAAACCAAAGCTGAGCAGCAGCTGAGGGATGCGATCAAAATGGATCCGCAAGAGAAACCTCCTCGAAAACTATTGGGTCAGATCCTGTTGGATAAGGGGAAGCCAGAGGAAGCTTATGAGTACCTGAGTAAATACGACGGAGAAGATAGGGATGCCAAATTTCTCATGGCTCTTGCCACGGGGGCAATTCTGCAAGATGATGAAGAAACCTATCAAAAGGCGAAGGAAGAGCTAATAAAGAATTTCCCGAATTACGAAGAACATGCAAGGTATCTAAAAGCTTACTATTTGGACGAACAGGAAATGTATGATGCCGCGATCAGTGAATGGGAAAAGTATATCAGCGAATATGATAGTACCTTCGTTAACATGACGGGATATGCCGTGAGTTTGAGCAAAGTCGGTAGAGCAAACGAGGCTGAGCTGATTTTCAATTTAATAAAATCTAAAGTCACCGATTTCTGGATGGCATATTACAACCTGGCGTACTTCTACATTCGAAACAAGCAGTACGATAAGGCAATCCTCAGTCTTTCTGAAGGTCTCGAACTTGTACCGGATCAACCTGACATGCTCAACAGTCTTGCCTACTGTTACTTGATGATTGGCGAGAAGGAAACGGCGAGCTCAATATTTGTCCAGCTAGCTCAGCAGGCCCCCAATTATTATCTTGCTTCAGGAAACATCGGACGCGCCTACCATCACCTGGGCAACTTCGATAAGGCAGAACAATTTCTGGATCAATATCAATTCTTACTTGAGGATGAGCCATTATCGTATGCGTACCATGGCGATCTTTATGGAGACATGGGTTATCACAAGATGAGCCTCCACTACTATTTGATAGCGATCGAGAAGGCATTTGATGACGAAGAGGTACTCGATCTGATTAGAAGTGAAACGAAAGCTCTCGATAATCAAATAGTCAGAGATTATCTGAAGGACCTGACAGAACAATCAAAAGGTTAAATGATAATAAGGGATCTGCGCTTTTCCTGTCGTTCTTGACGGCGGCTTATATCCTGCCGTTATGGATCGGTGTGCGACTCCCAGGGAGGGAGTTTCCACAACACCTTCTAATGGTCAAATTGAGTCGAAGTGTCCAACAAGATTCCGATATCTTTGCCATCTCCTGGAAACTAGTTCCCGGCTCGTTATTCTATTGGTTCTCTCGTTTATTCGGTAGTGAGTTCCCAGTATATCTAACAGGAAAATTAGCGCTAACTCTATATATTCTTCTTATGGTCGCTGCGTTTTTTTGCCTATCACGACTGATTCATGGCCGATCGGGTACTTGCATAGCGTATAGCCTATTGTTGATATATGGATGGTTTTTTTATGAGGGAAGCTTTAGTCTGTTATTCGGTCTTCCAATATTCTTGTTAGGAACATCTTTGCTAGTCTTTCTGCTTGGAACGGACGGAACATCCCGGAGAATTTGGATTCTTCTGATCATAATCATTGGATGCTTACTATATCTCGCCCATATTTCACTGTTCGTATTATTTCTATTCGCATGCATCATTTTCGATCTACTGCATAGATCTTACTACCGCCGATTTCTTGGGGCATTGCCGGTGGCATTGGGCCTGGCGGCATTATTATTCTATTTTATAGCTTTGGGAAAACAGGGTCAATACGTGCATAGTCTCGATTTTGATTTCCTGTTGAGCGACGGAATGGGACTTCCTATGAGGCTGCGATGGCCAAGTTTCAATAGGAATTTTCAATTCATTTATGAATTCGTTGCTATCTGGAAAAACTTGTTCGGATTTATTCTCTTCGCCATTCCAGTCGGCCTTTATCTCATATTTATATTCCGATCAATAGCTGGTGCCTTGAACATCGATAACAAATTTTTCTTTTTTCGCAATCAAAGGACCCTTTTTATGACTATTCTCGCCGCCATTTCGTTTGCACTATTTTGGACATTTCCCGATATGATTCCATTTGCCGGATACACGAGGTTAAATTTGATTTTTCTTATGACTGGTGCAAGTCTTACCCTAGTTCTTCGATCGGAGCCGAGCACTCACCGGTTCGAAAGGGCGATTGCATGGGTGCTGCTGCCTTTATTATGCGTCGTAATGGTTGTGTTTGTGCATGTTCGAGTTGGGGAAAAGATTGCGCAGAACAGCGAAGTTATTGATCATATTCCTCGAGAGCAGACATTGCTTTTTCTAGATTTCAAGCGCAATGATTCTCTTGTTTTTCAGAATCCTTACAAGTTCCTATTTTGTGAATATCATCTAAGTAAGGGGGGGAGTTCGCCTTATACTTTCGCTTGGTTGCTGGCGAGTCCGGTGAAATACAGGAAATGGAGGCTACGATACCCACCCTTGATATGGCCAAAGGATTTCAATAAGCTGGCGCATTACTATGGGTATGATTATATCATTGCGTTAGGTAACGAAGGTGAGATACCACTGGAAATCGTAGAACAGCTGAAGGGAAAGCCGTTCGAATTCAAGCGCTACCCAACTGGCATTCTGGCCGCTACTCCTTAGTGTCTCACATAACCGCTATACGTGCGGGTGAGTGGGCATTTTCTCCAGCAATATCACGAAGAGAAAGATAATTGTTACTTCAGCTCAACGTTGGCCACGCGGTGGTGGAGATGGAAGAGCCGACCGCGATGGCTGGAGGAGCGCTACGGCGTTACGCCGCGGGAGCGCGAGATCATATCCCTGGTAATAAGGGCGTAGTGTCCGAAAAATCGATCGCGCGGCAGCACAACCACTTCCAGATCGTCTGATATACTCCAGGGATGATTGAAGCCATTCGATTCCAGCTCCTGCTGGCCACATTCGCCGGCTGGGTTGGCCGCCAGCAGTCGGCCGTGATCAGCTACCTCATTGAAGAGAACCGCGTGTTGAAAGAACAGCTCGAATCAGGCGGAAAGCGCCTGCGTTTCAGCGACGATCAGCGCCGCGGACTGGCGTCCAAGGGAAAGCCGCTCGGCCGGAAGCTCTTGCACCAGATCGCCACAATCGTCACACCGGACACGATTCTGGCGTGGCACCGCAAGCTCATCGCTGCCAAGTGGACGTATCCTAGCAAGCGAGTGGGCCGTCCCGGAGTCATGAAGGTGATCGTGAGCTGATTGTCCGGATGGCGGAGGAGAACCCCAGCTGGGGACATGCGCGGATACAAGGCCAGCTCAAGCATTTGAACCATCGTGTGGCTCGCAGCACGGTCGCCAAGGTGCTGAAGGAGCACGGGATCAAGCCCTCACCTGATCGACCCATGAACTGGAGGACATTCGTGCGCTCGCACGCTCATATGATCGCCGCCGCGGACTTTTTCACGACCGAAGTGCAGACGGCTCGGGGGTTGGTCAGGTACTTCACGTTATTTGTCATCGATATCGCCAAGCGTCGTGTCCACATCGCTGGTACGACCGCAAACCCGGCTTCCTCGTGGATGGAGCAGATTGCCCGAAATCTGGCTGACTGCGACGAGGGCTTCCTGACTGGAAAACGTTTCTTGGTCATTGACCGAGACGCGAAGTACTCGCCAAGATTCCGATCAATCCCAGAGAGTTCCGGTGTCGAAGTTCTGTTCACGTCATGCCTCGCACCGGACATGAACGCATACGCCGAACGCTTCGTGAGATCGATCAAGTCGGAGTGTCTCGATCAAATGATCTTCCTTGGGCGAGGGGCACTTGTTCGGGCTATCGCCGAGTACGCTGCGCACGCCACGACGAGCGCAGTCATCAGGGCATCGGGAACGCCCTAATCAGTGGGGCAGACCCTCAAAGCGAGGGGGTCATTGAGGCCCGAGGGCGACTGGGTGGGCTACTCAAGTATTATTAAAGGAAGACGGCACAGCTCAATCGAGTTTTCGGATACTAAGCGGTCAGATTTCACATAATGTAACTTTTTTTACACTACAAACGTCAATACCAATATAGATTTAACTCGCGATATCCAGTGAAGAGTGTCGGATCCGGGAAAGTAACGAGCAACCGTTGAAACCCAATTGTGGACGGGAATTTCCCTCCGGCCCAATCCGAACAGGAAGGGCGTGAGGTCAAGCCAAGTTGCGCCAGCTCCGGGCCACCCCACCGGACGCGTAATAATTTTTTGGAAGGAGGTCAAGAAGGTACATAACGTGAGAAGAGGAGACTGACCGATCATGAACGTAGAGAAGGGAATCCATGGAAGGGAGAAACGAAAATGAGAACTCGGAAGATAATCATCGCCGTCTCGGTGGGATGGCTGGTCATGATATCGGGAGTTGGTTTCGCAAGGTCAGATGAAGGCAGTATCAAAAGCACACCGGCCGCTGTTGTGGAGCTCATCAAGGCGGAGTCAGGCGAGGTAGCCGGTGATCCCTTTGTGACAGGATTGGATGTTCAACAAAATTGTACGTTGATCTATGCCTCTGACGACAGGACGGCGCTCGCCGGAAGCAATGAAGACTGGACGAGCCACTTAAATGATATTTGGTTTTTGCCGCCTGAAAAAGGAAAATTCGGAAGAGTATATTTTGGATTGAATTTCAGTGGCGAACGCATTCCTCAAGGAGGAATGAATGATCAGGGATTATTCTATGATGGCACTTCGGCAGAAACGGTCATAAAACCACCGCGAGATTCAAGTTTAATACCCCCCGTCGATGATTTACATCTGAAGGCAATGGAAGAATGCTCTACAGTGGAAGAAGTACTGAATTTGTATGAAAGATATCATATGTCAGTTGGGGATGGACAATTAATGTATGGGGACCGGTTTGGCAATTCAGTAATTATGGAAGCGACGGGAAGTATCATCAGGAAAAAAGAGAAATATCAAATTGCGACCAATTTCTTTCAGTCGAGAATCAAACCGGAAAACATAACCGACACAAGATATCGAATGGCGGATGAAATATTCAAAAAATCCAAGAACATCTCTGTTGACTTATTCCAAAGTATCTTGAATGCGACTCATTGGGAGGAATACAGTGGATCGATGACCGTTACACTTTATTCTTACATTTGTGACTTGAAGAAAGGAGATATCTACATTTATCATTTTCATAATTTTGCAGATGTTGTGAAAATCAATTTGCGGGAAGAGCTGAAAAAAGGAGAAAGGTACCTTTCCATCTTATCACTTTTTCCCTATGAGACGTATGCTGCAAAACGACATAAAGCTCAATGGATACTCGAACTGTTAAAGGAGAGGGCGATTGAAAAAGGTGTAGAAGGGACCGAAGGAGCGCTTGCTCTTTTTAGGGAAATAAAAAGAGGAGATTTTAATAATTATCAGATGTCTGTTGTCGAAGGGCATCTTCTCGCTCTGGGTTATGAACTTATGGAAAATAACGAAACAAAACAGGCCATTAAAGCATTCGAGTGTGCGGTTTTGGAATACCCCAAATCGGACAGGGCTTATTACTTTCTGGGTGAAGCCTATTTGAAAAACGGGGACACTCAAAAGGCGATTGAAAACTATAGAAAATCCCTCGAACTCAACCCTGAAAATGACAATGCCAGGGAGATGCTGAAAAAACTTGATGAAGAATAAAACAATGTGTCATCATAGACTAAATAGCATTGGAAAATATATTGAAATATTCTGTACGTGGATCCAGCAAGGCAAAAAGTCGACATGACGGAATTCTCGAGGTCCACAACTGAATGATATGCCTGGCGAAACGCTCCTCATATTCGGGCAATCAGCTGAAGCCCAATTCACAATCTTTCCTTTAGTTACATCTGATAAAAACGTGCCGATTTCAGCCGGTTGACAGACCAAGCCTGGCACCTGACAATGCTCATTTCTTGTCCAAAACTTCAAGGGGAAATAAGCAAAAAACAGAGAGTGGTTATGAAGAGGATCACGCTTGGGGAGCCAATCTGTACTATATCAAAAACTTCCTGGGCAAGTGGCTTACAATCCTCACAGCACACGTGCGCCGGATGCTCAAGCCCTGCTTCTCCATCAGGTAGGTTGCCGTCTGTCGCTTCTCCGGTGGCGTTACAGTTTTCGGTCGGTAGCGGCGATTGCTCGGGTCGTCAAGGTCACGGAAGGCGTTCTTCAAGAATAGCCCGAGCCCTGTCGGCGAACGGCGTATCGACATGTCGATCGATGATCCCCTCGAGTATCTCACGAGCCTCGAGGTTTTCTCCCTTTTCCGCCAACACGACGGCAAGGTTAAGCCCCGCGACCGCGTCACGGGGTTGGATGGTGAGCGCGCGCTGAAGGAGACGCTCCGCTCGATCGAGATCGCCGTCGACGTAGGCGACGAGCGCCGAGAGAGTCACAATTCTCACGTCGTCGGGGTGTTTGCGGAGGGCGTCTTCCGCGAGATCACGCGTGATATCGATTCGCCCTGTTGCCAGATACCCCGCGACAAGCCAGTGCGCGACATCCGCGGGAGAGGATTCCTTTTGAAACCGCTCGTGGAGATCTGTTAGCGCATCGTCGAGCGACTCGCTAATCGGCGTGTACACGGAGCGAAGGGCGGCACCTTCGGGAACGAGAGACCTCTCCGCACCCGGGATAATCACGGAGCCCCACATCGATGCGGTCTCAATCGCTGTTCGGACCGGTTCCAGCGCCAGCTGTTCCCGGGACGTCTGAGAGTGCCCCAACCAGAATGCCGCGGCGGCGATGAAGGCGAGCAAGCCCGACGCAGCAATCCCAAAGCGAAGCCGATGCCGAAACAGCGCTTCGCCAATCGATTCCGCCTTGCCCACATGCGACCCTGTCGTGGCCCCGACTTCGAGAGGGGATCGGGATATCGTCTTGCCCGCCGCGACGAGATCCTCCGTAGACTCGAGCCTTGAGGCGTCAGTCTTCCATAGCCCTTTGTAGAGCAAAGCGTCCTGATAGACTTCAAAACAGCTCGCGCAGGATCGCAAGTGCCTCAGAATCCGTTCTTTTCCCGGTCTATCCAGCGTGCCGTCGATCACCCGTGCGATGTCGGTATCGGTCAGGTGGGGTCTGGTTTTTATGTCGAACTCCTTTGTTCGGGTGTGAATCCACGCCGTTCTTCGTACCTCA
The DNA here is from genome assembly GCA_011772205.1 of Candidatus Latescibacterota bacterium. GTDB lineage: Bacteria > Krumholzibacteriota > Krumholzibacteriia > WVZY01 > WVZY01 > WVZY01. The sequence goes on along the minus strand of WVZY01000047.1, from coordinate 4,265 downwards.
CAGAGCGGCCCGGAGTTTTCGGAGCGCGCGATCGATTATCGTGTATGTGCGTCGTTGGCCACCTAAGTTCAAACGTTCTGATATCTGACGTGCCGACCAGCCGCGCCGGAATCGCAAATCGATGACTCGTTGTTCCAGGATGGGCAGCTCGGAAATCAGCTCGCGGAGGCGATCGGCCTTCTGCTCTATTTCACTTTCTATTAGTCGGACATCCGGTGTGCTATTACGAGCTCTATCCTCATATTCCAATCTCGCGTGAATCATATACTCGAGCATCCGATAATTTGCGGTGCCTGCTTTTATCGACTCGTGCTCCTTGTCGAGCTGGCTCAGATATCTTTTGTCGATACACCGCTCGATCCGGTCGATCGATTCAATGATGTCGTCCGTTTCCGCGGGGTGCCCATTCCAGTTGAGCGTATGAAGCACGATTTCCAACGGAAAACGTTCCACAAAAACAAGACGCAGGACCTGCTTATCGAACTCGGACAGTTCATCGTACCCACGCGGCGTGCGCCGCCTGCCGTAACGCACTCTCACAAAATCAGCCACTCGCCGCCTCGCCACTACGATCAGCCAGGTGGAGAGCTGGGATTCACCCCGATAGTTCGAGAGCCCGCCGTTGTAAAGCTCCTTCAGTATGTCGACGTAAACGTTTCGCGTATCGTCTTCGTCTGCAATGAACAAATGGCGGCGAACGACGTGATAGATCAGCCCCGAATATCGCTCGAGGAATAGGTGCCACGCCGGCTCGCTCCCGGCGGCAATCTGCTCCACGAGTTTGAGAGATTCTTTGCTTTCGTGGTTCCCCTCGCGGGGTACGTTGCGATTGCCTCGAGGTTTCATAGCCGCATCCAGATAGCGGAATCACGCGGAGCTATTTTGCACTCCGCACGCTGCAATGATGTAGGGTTTTATATAATTATACAACACGCACAAAAGGTATGGTAGTAATATCACTCCGTACGCAAACTTTTTTTCGCCATCACGACACAACGAAAAAAGTTTTCGTAATCTCTGGCTCTTGTCCGACCACTTTCTTTATCTCCCCCTATCGCTTGCACGAAAACCACCCAAGAGACGCGATTGCGTGATATAATGCTTCAATGCGACATTTTCGCCCCAACCATCAGCGCCGCGAGACCAATCACGTCTCCAATGTTGTAGGCTACAGGTATCCGCAAGGCGTTGCTGTGCGGGCACTCCTCGGCGTCTTGTTCACGTTGCTCTTGTGTGCCTGTTCCAATCGAAGCGACGAGCTGCCCGAGTTCTTGTCTTCACTGCCACCCGAGCTTGCCCGCCACTTGATCGCGAGCGACGACAGTACGCTCGTACGATTCGGTCGTGAAGCCGGGTTCGACCTGCTCGTCTATGCGATCTGGGATTTGGAGCAATACGGGGCGACGGTGGACCTGAACACATACAAACGTTGCGCTTCGCAATTGATGAACTGCCAAAGACGCATCGCGCTCATACTGCACTCGGAGTACCATTTTGGCATGTCTCTCGAGCACCAGGAATTTATGGAGGGTTTATCGCCCGAAAGACGCGTGACGCTTACAAAACTCCGAAGAGAACTAATATCGATCTTTGCCGATACATCGCTAACGATTAGCGACAAGATCGAGAAAGCGCAACGATACAAACGAGAGTTGGAAACACACGACGATGTTTTTTGGTTACCGATGAGCCTGAACTTGCTGGCTAATCTTTATTCGAACATCGGTGACGAGGAAGCCGAGTGGCGCTACCGCCGGGCGGCATATGAGGGATTCAAGGCGTTGGGGCCAAATCCCATGACATGCCAGTTGCTCGGTGTTTTTGGCGCGCACTATGAGTCGGTTGGCAAGATTGATTCGATGGTCATCTGTTATGACGAGGCGCTGGAGATCGCGCAGCAAATCCGAGCACCCCATCAAGTAGGTCGGATCAAAACGTTTTATGCCGCTCACTACGGCCGTCTCGGGCGGCTCTCGCTCGCTCACGATCTTTACACGCAGGCGATGGATCTATGCCGTGAGTACAAAGGACGGTACATCGAGATACGGTTTGTCGTGGATGCGATGAGGTTCTATGCTCGGCTCGGTTGCTGGCAGATCGTCGAGCGTCTGCTGCGCCGGCTTCATGTGCTGCAGCACAAGTATGAAGAGGAGTTGGACGGGATCGCGACCGTGTATCTGCTGCGGGGCGACTTGCTCGAGGCGCGCATGTTGATGGCTCGCGGTGACGTCTTGGGGGCGGAGGCCATTATGAATCGCATCCGCGATCCGATTGAGGTGCTGCCCTATCGAACCGAACAGCCATCACTCTTGTACTACTGGGCCGTGGGGCTTGTCGACAACGGCCACGCGGTGCGGGCGCTGGAGATCATCGAGAAAGGGTACCAACGCTCCGTTGGGGCACGGCTGCCACGGATGACGGCGCGATTCGCTCTGCTGCGTGCGCGCGCCGAACTGCAGGCTGGCCGGCTGGGAGATGCGAGCGCATCAATCGGACAATTCGACGAGCTCTCTCACGGGAATGAACAGGTCCTCCGAAGAGAGCTCGTATGGAGGGATGCGCTGCTGGGTCGCGTGGCGCTCGAGTCGGGCAACACGGATAGTGCGTGGAGAACTCTCGAGGAGGGAATGGAGCGGTTGAGAATGACGTTGTCTCATATGGACGCGAGCGCACACAGCTATCTATGGCTCGGGGCGTGCGAAGTCCTAAGGCAGTTGATGCAGGACCTGACCGCCGGCGATCCCCATCTGGGGTATGGTGCAGAGCTCTACTGGCGTGATTTCTATCGTTGGATAGGTAACAACGCGGATAATGGTCCCGGTCCGGCCTCCGTGGGCGATGGTGCTAAGTTGGGCGGTAGGGGGCGATTGGTCCCGTCGGGTGCCTCGCTGGCCGAGCGCTTTCGCTTGCGGGCTAGCGCAACGACTGCGAGGGTAATGGAATTGAACGCCGTACACAGTGTCTATGTCGTGCGCCATGATTCGCTCTGGTGCTGGACCAACTCGCAAGGTACGATTCGCCGCGATGTCATTGGCGCTTCTGTCGAGGAGGTGCGTGAGCATATCAGCGGTGCGTGGAGCTTATTGTCCACAGACCCGGGTGATGAAACGGATCATGTCCCCGCACAGCTTGTGGACGATCTGCGAAGGCTCGCTCGTTGGTTGCTGCCCCACGAGGTTCGCGATACAGGTCATGGAGCTCCTCGGCTGTTTCTCGTATCGAGCGATGGTTTCCTCAACCGTGTGCCTTTCGAGACGTTCGATGTGGGTGAGCGAGACGAATACATTCCGCTTCTCGCGAACTGGGATGTTGCCTATCTCCGCCATGCCGAGGCAGTCTCCGGATTCGAGGACAGGAGCGAGCTGCAGACGAGTGCCGGCATCATCCTGGTCGGGACAAAGCCGTCGCGAGAGCTGCAAAGACGCTATCCGCTACCACGCCTCAAGGAAGCGGCGGCCGAGGGATGGGCCGTCGCGGGGCTGTACCCTGGCGCGACACTCTTCGAGGGCAAACATGCGACAAAGGCCAATCTCGAATCGACCTGGCAAAATGCCGAGATTATCTATCTCGCTGTGCATACACTTCGTGATCCCCAGGTGCCCTACCTGATGCTGATTCCCGTTGCGCAACCGGACGCCCATCAGGGTCCCGACGCCAACTATCTCGATATCGCTGACATCCGGGCCGCCGATATGAGCCGATGCCGAGTAGTTTTTATGTCGGGCTGCTCAACCGGAGCTCCGTACACCGACTCGGTTGCGGAGGGACCCAGCCTCGGTGATGCTTTTCTCGATGCCGGCGCCAGCGCGGTCGTTCAAACATTCTGGGATGTGCGGGATGACACGGCCCGGGAGCAGATGACACAATTTCTACAACGATGGAGAAATCGAGGAGCCCTTCCCATTCAAGCCCTCAACGACTCACGACGAGAGATGCTTTACGGATCGCGACACGTACGTCACCCGTTCATCTGGGCAGCGTATGCAATCGCGATCGGTGGCTTGTAGCTTTATATTCGGTAACGCATATTTCCTGTCCGACTATTACTAGTGACAATTGCATGGGCCCCTTCGCCCGTGTTTGCCACTCGTGGCACTCCCGCTCAAGTTGATCGCTAGCAAGAGCGAACCCGTAGGGTGAAAATATTCAGCCCATATCCAACTCACCAGCTTTCCTTTAGTTACATCTCCTAAGAACATCCCGATCTCAGCCGGTTGACAGAACGTGCCTGGCATCTAATAATGCTCATTTTTTATCCAACACAC
>WVZY01000033.1 GCA_011772205.1 Candidatus Latescibacterota bacterium | reverse complement strand
AGAAGGAAGATCGTGATAAAGGAGAGAAGTAACCAGAATCTTGGCCGGTTTTAAAGCGCCCCTAAGTGGACGGTTTTAAATCGACCGATGACAATAGATCGAACGAATCTCAGTCCAGATTATATGGCAGCATGTATATTCAGAGACTATTGGGTCATATGAGACATAGATCACCCCTGCAGTCATTGCACGTCGCTCCTGGAATATGCTGCCAATACTCGTTTTCACGCAACCTTACGATAATAATACCGAAGCATGCCGCCGAGCCGCTCCCCACAGAGAATATCTCCATCACGCAGGCCGACCTTTTCCCCAGGCTCGATCAATTGATTCCCGATCCCCTGATGATTTCGCTCTGCGTGGAAATGCTCCAAGAACGTGCTAATCGCCTTTCGTAGCGATCTTTCACCGAAGAAGATCATTCGGTCGAGACATTCCTCTTTGAGGGAGCGGTGGAAACGTTCGATGTACGCATTTAGATCTGGACTTCGTGGCGGCAGTTGCACCGGCTCTATGTCTTCGTTCTTCAATATTTCCCGGAACGAGGCACAGAACTTCCCGTCCCGGTCCATGAGCACATACCGCTTTCCATTCATGAAGCCGTCAACGGTGTCGGTCAGATTCCTTCCAATCTGCTTCATCCATGCTTCATCGGGATTTAGTGAGCAGCCGGCAAGATGAACACGTCTGGTAGCTACCTCCATGACGAATAACAGGTAATACGTAATCAACCCGCCCTTCGTCCAGACTTCGATCGTTGTGAAGTCAATTGCTCCCAAGACCTCCCAGTGAGCTTTCAGGAATGTTTTCCAGGTAGTCTGTCGCCTTCGATCTGGCACAGGTTCGATCCCGTTGGCGCTGAGTATGTTCCCTACGGTTGTATCAGAGATGCTGTGTCCAAGATTGCTCAAAGCACCTTGAATCCTGTCGTATCCCCAGAATGGATTCTCCCGAGCCATCTGTAGGATAAGCTGCTTCACTTCTTCCGAAACCGGCGGTCGTCCCGGCTTCCTTACTCGACGGTCACTATAGTCCCATTTCTCGGCGACGAGCTGCCGGTGCCAGCGTAAGATCGTATCCGGTGTCACGATGGTGGCAATCTCAGACAACAATTTACGTCCCAGCAACTTGCCTTTTACTGCCAGGCGGCGGCGCTGATCGTCGTTGAGAAGGATTCGCTTCTTGCCCAGTTTCTCCTTGAGGGCTTGATTTTCCGATATTAGATACTCGATCGTGTGCTGTTGATGACGATTGATCCAACCTGATAGACTGAGCAGGAATAATTGCCATGGTTGAATGATGATGCTCATACTCTTCTCCCTGAAGTCTTGGATGAAAACTGAGTATTATCAGGGGCTAGGGACGACCTGTCAACAAGCTGAGATCAGGATGTTCTTAAGAGACGTAACGGAAGGAAGTATGGTGAGTTAGACTTCGGCTGAATATTTTGACCCTACACGGAATCTGCGCCAATCAAGATCAGGATCCATCCTATCCGATATAATAACCCGCTGAGCCGGCGCGGTAGCGCCGCGCGAGATCGAACCGTACGAGATCACAGCGGAGGAGCTTGAAAGCTACACCGGCACATATAAGCTCGGTGACTACCCCGTCGAGATTGGTCTGGCAGGAGGCCGCCTGACCATATCGCATTTCGAGGGGGAGGACGTGTTGCTGCCGTTGTCCGAAACCGTGTTCCTCCAGCAGCTCGACGGCATCGAGCTGACGTTTTTGAAGAATGAACAGGGAGAGATAGGGGCAATTTCTCTCATGGGGGGGCGCGTTAAACTAACCAAGGTCACGCGGTCCGGGCGTTGAAGCTCTCTCCAACCCGCGTCGGGCGGTCCGTGGGCTAAAACTCGCATCAATCCGCGTTGGGCTACCCGGGGGTTGATACCCGTTCCAACCAGCCCGGTCTAGGTGTGAGACGACAGACGCGAGAGAAAGGCCGTGTTGGTTCGCGTTATTTGTCTCGCGTCGAATGGTCCTCCTGACCCCACTCGTAGATGCCGGTGACCCTGTGCGGGGCACCGGTGTCGTCGAAATCAAAGCGCAAGCGAAAATAGATCAGCTCCCTCATTACAAACGTGTCTTTCGACATTGGGATCAGTTCCCTGTAATCCTTGGCGGCGGCATCTTCGCGAATGTAAAAGAGTTTTCCGTCCTCGAATTTTATGTGCCGGGTCTCGTAGTCGCCGGCCAGCGTCTTCAGATAGTCGGAGGACGGGCTCATCAGCTGCTCCAACGCTTCGATATATGACAATGCCCAGTCAACGGTATTGGGATCGAAGTCTTCCTTGTTTTCTGCCTCCTTTGCCTTTTCATAATTGGCCTTGGCGTTGGCGAAGTCCCCCTTTTCGAGATACGCCCGTGCCAGACCGGAGGCGGCAGTTGCTGACTCCGGCTTCTTTTCAACAACAAAAGAATAGAAAGCGATGAGTTCATCGAAACGCTCACCTTCTGTGAAAAAGTAGGAGATCATTCCGATCGCCCTGTCGGAGAGCAAGTCGGGATGTTTGGCGTACATCGTGGGCAAGAGCTCGTCCACCGCTTGGGGGCCCTGGTCGATGACTGCCCAGGCGAAGGTGCAAATTGGCGAGTCATACTGGAGATACTTGAGCGACTCAGCGCCAAGGGCGCGACCACCGATACTGTGGGCGACGAGTTCCTGACATATCCCGAGACCGTAAAAACTGTTGGCCAGATAGACCACGGCGATCTTGTGCTCCGGATAGGCGAGGATGTAGTTTCTGAAAATACCGTAATCTCCCCACTGCCAGAAGGCGGTGCCGTTTGTATCCGTCTGCAGGCCAAAACCGAGACTCCAGCCGATCCCCATGTCCTTGTCGACGTCTATGACCCGTGCGAGCATTTCTTTGACAGTGTTTTCAGCCAGGCCCTCGCCGTTTAACATCGCGCAGACAAAACGGCCGTAATCCGCAGCGGTCGTGTATAGCGAGGCGCCGGCGTGAGCCTCCGTTCGCTTGCGAAAATCCTGTGGCGTGCCATAGGCATCGTGTCCGTTGGCCATCGTATTTTCGTAGGAATCCTGCCAGACCATCGAACTCTTTGTCATACCGAGGGGCTCGAGGACGTACGCGTCCATTATGAATTCGAGCTTCTGCTTTTTGAGGAACTCGATGGCTTTTTGCAGGAAATAGTACCCGTCCGCCGAATATTTGTAGTTGGTACCCGGTTCGAAGGAGAGTGGGTAAGGTGTGCCGCGTTCGCCGTGAGGCATGCCCCCCGTGTGGCTGAGGACGTGGCGGGCCGTGATCTTTTCGAACCAGTCACGGCGGAAACCTTCGAGATCTAACGAGTGACCCATCTCTTCTTCGATGAGTTCCCGGGGCAGGTACTGGACCAACGGCGTGTCCAAATCCAGAACGCCCTCCTCCACGAGTCTCATCACAGCGTAGGCGAAGAACGGTTTGGTCAGCGATGCCGCCTCGAAAATCGTCTCCGATGTTACCGGTTCACGGCTGACGGTGTTTTTGATTCCAAGTTCTTTCTCCCACACGATCTTGCCGTCACGAATGAGGGCGATCTGCAGTCCGGGAACCCGGCCTTTCTCCATCAAGGCCGGAATGGAGGTGTTCAATTCTGAGACGATCGCGGCGGTATCTTCGTCTACGAAAAGCGGCGGCTTGTCTTGAGCAAGAACCGAATTGTGAACTAAAAGAGCGATCAGGACGAGAGGCAGCCAGGCAAGTTTTCCCTTCACGAGACACCTCCTCTTCAGCAGGGATAAGGGGTAGCCGGTTTCCAGTAAATACGTTTCGAAGAGGGAAAAGTTGCCCGAGTGATCAGCGACAATTATAACTCCCGGATTTCGGGGTATTGGTAGACTGTCCAAGTCCTTGATTCAAGGAGGCTTGGATGGTTACCGACCAACAGGTAAGGAGATTGATGTCGCTGATCCAGAAGGAGAAGAGCCTCGCTGCGGCTGCGGCCAAGGCGGGGATGGACGAGAAGACGGCCTGGAAGTACCGGCGCGCCGGGAAGCTGCCGAGCCAGGCGCGCCAGGGGCATACGTGGCGCACGCGGGAGGATCCGTTTGCGGAGGTCTGGCCCGAGCTCTGTGAGTTACTAGAGACCAACCCGGGGCTGGAGGCGAAGACGCTGTTCGAGGATCTCCAGCGCCGCTATGCCGGTCGGTTCAAAGACGGCCAGCTACGCACCCTGCAGCGGCGGATCAAGCGGTGGAGGGCGCTGGACGGGCCGGGCAAAGAGGTGTTCTTTCCCCAAGCGCACCGGCCGGGCGAGCTGTGTGAGAGTGACTTCACGTGGATGACGAAGCTGGGGATCACGATCGCCGACCAGCCGTTTGTGCACCTGTTCTATCACTTCACTCTGCCCTACTCGAACTGGGAGACAGGGCGGGTGTGCGTCTCCGAGAGCTTTGAGAGTCTGAGCGAGTGCTTGCAGGCGGCACTGTGGGAGTTGGGCGGCGTTCCGCGCACGCACCGGACCGATCGGATGTCGACGGCGGTCAAGCAAATCCGGGACCCCAGTCCCCAAACGGGTGCGTTACCTGTTTCGTCACCATAGCGAGACGGTGGGGGCGGTGCTTGGTATCTTCATGCGAGCTGTTGAAACAACGCTTCGGCGAAAGAGTCCTGGCGCTCCGGGCGACTCGCGTTTTGGAGCGGTGGCGTTTGTACACTACTTTGGGGCTTCGCTCAACCCACATGTACATTACCATTGTATCATCACAGATGGCGTCTTCTCCGAAGGTTCCAATGGGGAGGTGCTCTTCTATGAAGCAACGGATCTCGACACGCCGGATATCGAGGCGGTGCAGGAGAAAACACGCCGCCGGGTGCTGAGGTGGCTGGAGCGCCGCGGGTATTTCGAAGCCGAGGCGGCAGAAATGATGCGCACCTGGTCTCACTCGGGCGGGTTCTCTGTGGATGCTTCTGTCCATCTTCGTGATTGGGATCGGGGCGGCCTGGAGCGGCTGGCGCGCTATTGTGCCCGCCCGGCCTTTAGTGCCGAGCGCCTGGACCAGTGGGACAGCAACACCATTGTCTATCGCTCGAAGCATCCGCTGGCCAACGGGGAGACGTCAGTCGTTCTGACGCCTCTGGAACTTCTCTCGCGCCTGGCGGCCCTGGTTCCACCGCCCCGGCGGCATGGCATCCATTATTATGGGGTGCTCTCGGCCCATGCGAAGCTACGCGAGCGGGTGATCGAGTCGGCGGGCCCCAGCGGAGCGCTGGAGGCCAGGCTCCGGGAGGCGGCCCGGCGGATGAACATCACTCCGCTTTCGCCCAAGGAGGGCGGGGATACAGAGGCGTCCGGCAAGTGGGTGGAGCCCGAAGCATTTCCACGCACCTTCCCCTACACCTGGGCGATGCTTCTCGCGAGAATTTACGAGGCGCTGCCTCTGGTGTGTCCTCGATGTGGAAGCTCGATGAGAATTATTGCCTTTATCACAACTTCAGCGGACGTGAAGAGGATTCTTGAACACATCGGTGAGCCGAGTGAGCCGCCGCCGGTCTCACCATCCCGGGCCCCACCACAGGAGGCGTTCGAGTTCAATCAGGATCTATCTCGGGAGGAGGAATTCGATTTCGATCAGCGGATTGAGTGGGACGAGGATACCGAGGTGTGATTCGGGATTCCCCCAGGAGTGAGTCGAATCATTGGGCGGTCAGGCGTAGGCGGGTGAATCCGGCGGTCTGGAACCGATGGGGGATGTCTGTGTGGTTTGGCCGGGAGGAACCGGTTTCGATGGCTGATGGGGGTAAAGTGAATACTTGGATTGCGTGAGGAGGCTTTTTGAATGGGTCGGCAACGCGGAGATGGAAATAAATTGGAAATAAATCGGTGGCTCGACGGGTGCCTCAGTAGCAAAATGGAGGCTGGGAGGCGAAAATAGCGTTTGAAATCCCTATCGAATTTTTCCTTTCGGATTCAAGCCTTCTCGCTTATACCGGAAACGAAGGTACATTTTCATGTGGTCGGACGGAACGACGATTGTTATTTACCAGGCGTTGTGGTTATAGGTTCAACCTTGAACTAGCAACATACAGAACAACCCGCGATTGTGAACTCATAACGGAGCTATAGACATGGGGTGGTATTATAAAGGCGCTCTATATAAAAGTGAGGGGTCTGATATATCTACAGCATGAAAATGAATCTATACCCATCAATGTGTCTCACCCGGCTAGGTTAGGAAATAGCATATAAGTCTAATAGATGTTGGCAGTTCCAACAGGAGCTGAAGATAAAGCTCTAAAATCATAGATCTGTGTGCGTGTATCCCATTGAATAATAAGGTGTTATGCCGATTAATACATTCACTCCATCATGTAGGGTTGTTATATAAATAACATGAAGGGATGTGAAAAGTTCCACCTCGAGCTCAAGAAATAACGTAAAAGTTTACGCCCATTAAGTGGGTAACTTAATGGAGGGTAAAGTCTTATGTGAAATGCATTTCATCATAGTGTACAATATACAAATAATTTTTAATCCGCCTATTCGCTATAGTGCTGTACGTCGTAATTTGGGATATGTATTGACGAAGTAATGTATAATGTGGTAGAATATTGAGATATAGAAGAAGGCCCATTCAGATGTCTCATCCCTCCCATAAACCGCCGAATGCGCGGTAAGAGCTAGCTTCTAATAATGTAGCGCGCTTAGTGGAACCGCTGGGACAATCGCTGAAAATCGCTATTCCTTTTTTTATTACAACAATGTTTGCCTACTTCAAAAAGGGGATACAACAATGAACGGTAGAAAGACAAAAGCGGCCCAGCTGGCAGTGTTCGGCTTCGTGACTTTTTTGGTGATCAGTGCTGTCTTTTCCGCCCCGGCCGGAGCGCAGGCTTGGCCAGCATTCTTCGACCCGAACCAGCTTCTCACACTAAATCTGCAAATGGACCCAGCAGACTGGGATACGGTCCAGAACGATTTAACATTCGATATCGCTAAACCCGCGTGGTTCTGGCTTGATGGCGAGGACTCTATCCTGGTGGGGGTTCGGCGCAAATCCTGTGACGCGCTGGGCGGGTCCCCGCATTTCCTGAAGGTAAGCCTGAAAATCGACATCAACGAGTACGTGCCTGCTCAGATCTGGCACAGCCTCAAGAAACTTAGCCTTGAGAACGGCGACGATGTGGATGTCGTGAGCGAGGGCTTCTCCTGGTATCTTCACGAGCTCGCAACCTATCCTGATGGCTATGGGTACACACACTCGGCCGGAAATGCCTCATGGGTCAAGCTGTACATCAACGGCTATTACACCGGCGTTTACATCAACACCGAACAACGTGACAAACAGTTTATGAGGAACCGCCTCCTGTACATCAGCGGTGAAACCTGGCTTTACAAAAACGTCTCCGATAACGTGACTCGGCTAGAGTTCGGCTTTGGCAACAGCCCGACGTATCAGGCTCTGTGCTACCAACCGTTCGCGGACACCGCAACCTGCCCGACCCCTGATTTTATTGAACTCTCGCTGGAACTCCCTGAGTTGATTAACATGCAGGCCATGCTTACGATGGCAGCTGTCAATATGTTCGCCCAAAACGATGATGGCTTATTCATGAATGGACGGAACTCGTATTTCATTGATTTCCTTTCAAGCAGCTGGTTGCGTATGTACTTTCCGTGGGACCTGGACGCGTCGATCAATTCGGGTGTGACAGAAATCTATCCCTCGGGAAGTGAGTACTCCGATACGCTCTTGGCGGCTCCTATGTTTCGCAACCAATACACGGAGATCATGCTCAACCTACTCTCCGGGCCTTTCGCCGAGGCAAACCTCATCGCGTTTCTCAATGCGACAGAGGCTCTGCTGACGGAGGCGCTGGAGGCGGATCCAAATAACCAAATGGTTTCGGTCCCGGGGCGCTTCGACGAACTTCGGTCGTGGGTCCCAGTGCGGAGGGCGCAGGCATACAGCCAGCTAGACGACCTCACCGGGGTGATGCCGAGTCCAGATGTGGAGAGAATCTCATTCTATTATCCTTCACCGAACCCAAGCCGTACAACGACACGCATGGGTTGGGCCATGCCCAGCGAAGCCCCTGTCCGTCTACAGGTTTTCGACGTGACGGGCCGTCTCGTAGCCACCCTCGTTGACGAGCGGAGAATGATTCGGGGAGAGCATGGAGTTATCTGGAATGGCCTCAACCGGTACGGACACAGGGTCCCGGCGGGAGTCTATTTCGCACGGATCGAGGCAGGTCCCTGGTCCTCAGTTCGAAAGATCGTTCGTCTGCGGCATCACTAGTCGGATGACATTAAACCGGCTGGCTGGCGCCGAGTATGTTTCAACTCAGGAGGAGAGATACCTAATCCGTGATTTTCGATTTTTTATTGAGAGATAGATAGTAAACGTTGGTAACCCATCCTATGCAATATGGTGGCTGGTTTTTATAAGATAAATCACAGGCCTTAAACCTCTAATAATGGTTGCACTGATTTTAGGTTTATCGGAAGTTCATCACCATTCCCGGGTAATTGAATAATTAATTGAATAATAATGATTAAAATGACTGAGGTAAATGTCAATGATAGAAATTGTTTCGCGCAAGGCATTTATTTATCTACTATTTCTGGCTGCCGGAGTTTTCGTTCTCCTGCTGCTGCCAATTAAGATTCCATATTCGCTTGATGTTCCAGGGAAGATTGTTGCATCGAAGGAATGGGTTGTTTCCAAGGGCGTAAATGGACGGCTAATGACCGTGCTTATAGATCACAAACAGGGTGTTAACAAAAAATATTCTGTAACGCAATTCGAAAGGGGAGACGCCGTAGAATTTAACCTCAACCCTCATATTGTTTCGGGTACCACCATCGCTGCGATGGATACCATTGGTTTAGTTTATTCCAATGAAATCGAGAGAAGACTTGCTGAACTGAAAGGCCAGCTGGCAATGGCAAAGGCTTCTTTGCAATTATATCTAAGCGGGGAGAAAGAATCTATTATTGAGGAAGCAAAACAACAACTTGCTAGCAGAAAAAAGCAAGTCGAAGAACAAGGAAAAATCCTTGATCGTTTGAAAGCGCTCAATGCACGAGAGCTAGTTTCTAAACAAGAGTATGAAATTGCTCTAGGACTGTCCACACTTTATGAAATCGATGTATCAATTGCCAAAGCACAATTGCAGATCGTGCAGACCGGCGCTAAGAAAGAGCAGGTAGAATACATACAATCCCAAATCCAGGCTTTTCAACAAGAAATCGAAATCCTGAAGAAAAGGTTGGCCGATTTTACCTTGATTTCTCCAATTTCCGGAGTCGTTTGTCAGATATTTTCCGGTGACACTCTCTTGGTAGTTAAAGATACCACAGAATACGCGGTTATTATGCCCGTGAAATGGCAACAGCGCCGCTACATTGCTACTCGTTGTCCAGTCAAGCTATTGGTCCCCGATATCACTAATGTTCCCAAAGCAATATTGGTGAAAATGGACAAAACAACCCACTATTTGAATGGGGAACAAGTATTAATTGCTACTGCTATCGCAAAAGATAACGTCAGTGAATTGGTCCCCGGACTGCGGATTCAATGTTCCATCGATTGCGGACGTGTTCGTCCCAGCGAATATGTAAAACGATTCTTTAAATCAATATTTAAGGGATAACAATGCGTTTAGAGTATAAATACTTGATTCCTATGCAACATTTACCGGAAATTCAGGCAATATTGAAGCCCTATCTGCAAATGGATAAATTTGCAGCCCAGAGAGAAACGAAAGAGTACACGGTACGCAGTATTTATTTTGACACTTTAGAATTGGATTATTACTTTGAAAAGATTGAGGGTTTAAAAATACGAAAAAAAATTCGCGTTCGTGGATATAATGAGCATAGTGAACAGAGTGTTATATTTTTAGAGATAAAAAGGAAGTGCGCGAATTACATCCACAAGAACCGGGCTACCGTACTTCATTGCGATTTGTTTGAACTGTTCCGAACTGGAGATATTGAGAGATATATTCTGTCTCATGATGGATATGCTGGATCGCAGAAACATGCAAGACAATTTTTCTACTATGTTTTTGGAAAATCTTTGAGACCTAGCATGCTGGTAGCTTATGAACGACAGGCTTTTTATTCAAAGTTTGATCCCGCGCTCAGAGTTACTTTTGACAAGAACATACGATTCTCCGCCCATCCGTCTCTCTGTAATTTGTTCGAAGAAAAGGAATTGCAATTTACCAGGCTAAAAGGCTTTATTTTCGAAATTAAATTTCAAAGAGGGTTGCCGCATTGGCTTCAGGAACTAATCAAGCGATATAGATTAAACCGAATACCGCTTTCAAAATACACTATTTGTTTAGATGCCAGCAAAAAGCTAAAGGGTATTAATGGACGCGGGGCGAAATATGCCTGAAATGAGACATTCTCCTCCCGCTCTAGACTGTATTTGGCAACGTGATTGAAGGAGAATAACCTAGCAAGGAGCTTTCAATGAACAAGAACGAGGAGTCCAGTTCTATTCATCGAAAGGGTGGACCTGCTCCTCGGTTTCTTGATGGCAGAGATTTCGGTCTGATTTCAAGAGAATTTTGATTCAAAGCAGCGCTGGTTTCTTACCGGCTCCAGCGCGCGGAATCAGCTTCATATTACCAAGTCTCAAGACATGACCTTCATCAATGCTTATCCCGATGACACGCGTGAGTTGATACCAAGGCTCAAGAGGTAGCAAATTAAAAATGTTTCAGGATTTCCAAAACGTTTTTCAATTCAACATTACGGTTGGCGATGTGGTACTGAACATATCGATTGCTTTTTTATGCGGTATGGCAATCGCTTTCTTGTACCGAATAACATATCGCGGACCTGGTTATTCCATCGCTTTCATAAACTCAATTGTCATACTATCTATGATTACCGCAATTGTGATTATGGTAATTGGTAATAACCTGGCCCGCGCCTTTGGCCTTGTTGGTGCAATGTCCATTATTCGATTTCGAACCGCTGTTAAAGAAACTCAGGATATTGTATTTATCTTTTTCTCTTTAGCCATTGGTATGGCGGCTGGAGTTGGATTTCATGCCATAGCAATCACGGGCACACTTTTTGTTGGTCTAATTCTGCTTATATTATCGAAAATTTATTTCGTATCCCCGAAACAACAAGAGTTCCTCCTTCAATTCACATACTCATCATCAGGTAAAACAGAAGAAGCATCGTATTTTCCTATTTTCAAAAGATACTGCAAGCACAATAAATTGATCAATGCAAAATCCACTGAGGTAAGAGATGCATTAGAACTGGCCTATTATGTGCAACTAAAGAATATAAATGAAAGCAGGGAGTTTATTAAAGAGTTAAAGCGATTAGACGGGGCAAGTAATATCAATCTATTTTTTGATGAAGAACGTTTCTACGCTTGAATCTCATCTGTTTGTAATTCAAGCTTCCGTTCTAGCTTGTTCCGAACGATACCAATGAAAACCGGGCGCTTCCCGTATCCATGTCAATTCTAAGTTTGATCCAGAAATCGGAGCTGTCCACCCAGAGAAGGTTCGCATATCAACAGCTAAAATACGACACCTCGAAAAGTTGGAAATAGTGCATTATCATCCATGGATTGTTTCAAATAACAGAAAGATATGACAGAAAGAGAGAAAAGAAAGTATATTGACGAAGTAATGCATAATATGGTATAATGATTGGATATAGGAGGTCCATTTCAGATGTCTCATCTGTCTCATCCCACCCATAAACCGCCGGATGAGCGGTAAAAGCTTACTGCTAAAAGTTAGCGCTTTTAGTGCAGCCGCTGAGACAATCGCTGAAAATCGCTATTCCTTTTGTCTTACATCAATGATTGCCTATCTAAAAGGAGGGAAACGGCGATGAACGGTAGAAAGATAAAAGCGGCCCGGCTGGCAGTATTCGGCTTCATGACTTTTCTGTTGGTCAGTGCGATCCTTTCCGCCCCGGCAGAAGCGCAGGAGTGGCCAGCAATCTTCGATCCGACGCAGCTTCTCACACTAAATCTGCAAATGACCCAGGCGGACTGGGATACCATCCAGAACGATTTAACATTCGACATCGAGAAACCTGCGTGGTTCTGGCTTGATGGCGAGGACTCGATCCTGGTAGCGGTTCGGCGCAAATCCTGTGACGCGCTGGGCGGGTCTCCGGATTTCTTGAAGGTAAGCCTGAAGATCGACATTAACGAGTACGTTGCTGGTCAGACTTGGCACGGCCTCAGGAAACTCAGCCTCGAGAACGGAGACGATGTGGACGTTATTACCGAGGGCTTTGCCTGGTATCTTCACGAGCTCGCAACCTTTCCCGATGGCTACGGGTACGCACACTCGGCCGCAAATGCCTCATGGGTCAAGCTGTACATCAACGGCTATTACACCGGCGTTTACGTCAACGTCGAACAGCGTGACAAGCAGTTTATGAAGAACCGTAATCTCTACTTCAGCGGCGACACCTGGCTTTACAAACTCATCGCCAAGGACGAGACTCGGCTGGATGTCGGCTTGGGTCATAGCCCGACGTTTGAGGCTCTGTGCTACCAGCCGTTCGCGGACACCGCGAGCTGCCCGACCCCCGATCCTGGCACACTATTCCTGGAACTCCCTCAGCTGATTAACATGCAGGCCATGCTCACGGTGGGAGCCGTCAACTGCTTCTTACAAAACACTGACGACTTGTTCACAAAAGGCCAGAATGCTTACTTTATAGACTTCCGACAAGGCACGACGCGTATGTACTTTCCGTGGGACCTGGACGCACCGCTTAATTCAGGTTATACAGAAATCTATCCCCTCGATATAGGCGGTGGCTACTCCGATACGCTCCTGGCGGTTCCTCAGTTCCGCGACCAATACTCACAGATCATGCTCAACCTCCTCTCCGGGCCTTTCGCCGAGGTAGATCTCATCGCGTTTCTCAATATGACAGAGGCTCTCCTGACCACGGCGTTGGAAGCGGATCCGAACAATAACCTCCAAGGAGAGACGGTTGCAACCCGTATGGACGAACTTCGAGCGTGGGTCCCAGCGCGGAGGGCGGAAGCATACAACCACCTTGATCCCATCTGTCTTATCCAACCCACCAACCTCGACTTCGGCACCGTTTTTATGGGGGGTTATAAAGACACAACCTTCATTATCACAAACACGGGGGGCAGCACACTTAGCGGTTACGTGAGTGAGGCCAGCGCTCATTACAGTATTATCTCGGGCGGCGGGTCTTACAGTCTGGCGAGGAATGAGTCTCTGGTGGTAATGGTTCGGTTCGAGCCCACGGTTAGTGGCACGCAAAACTGCACGATTGAGACCGGAGTAGCAGTTTGCAGCGATGTCTCCTGCACAGGTGTTGGCGAGCCCGCAGCAGGCTGCCTTGTCCAGCCCACCAGTCTCGATTTCGGTTCGGTGTTAATCGGGAAATATACGAATAAGACGTTTGTTATCACCAACACAGGGGGCGACACGCTGAGCGGCGATGTGAGTGAGCCGTGTGACCACTACGCGATTCTCTCTGGCGGCGGGCCCTACAGCCTCGCAGCGAATGAGTCTCTAACAGTGACGGTTCGGTTCGAACCGTTTATCATTGCGGAGGAGACAACCTATGACTTTCTGACAGGTGGCGGAGCTGATAAATGGTTCTATGCGACGGGTGATTGCGGGTCGCAACCACCCGGTGCGCCGCCCGACGCACCCGAGATAACAACGTATACAGAGATCGCCCAGTCTGACGATAGCCGATACAGCACAACGTACAGCAGAAGAGATTACGCCCTTCATAACTTTAGATTTGCCATCGATGAGCCAGAGTGGGAGATCACCCAGATCTATGTAGAGTGGGAAGGATATGCCACGGACATCAACGGGGCTCTTTGGTTATATATTTGGGATAGCGACGCCAATTCTTGGGTACAGGTCGATTCAACAATTCAAGAGAGCGGCGATGATGTTCTGGCCGCTACGTTCACCTCCGACCTCTTACGCTTCATTGACAGTAGCGGTTATCTTTGGCTTGCAGCGAATTGTCGGGCGAGCACAGCAGGGGGCGGGGGAACTTTCTATACTGACTATGTTAATGTAGTTATAGCTACCGAAGGGGGAGGCGAGGGGGTGCATACGTGCACGATCGAGACCGGAGAAGCTATCTGCAGCGATGTCTTCTGCACGGGTGTTGGCGAGCCCGCATGTCTTATCCAGCCGGATAATTTCGATTTCGGCACCGTCACGATCGGCGATTATAAAGATACAACCTTCACAATCACGAATACAGGGACCGACACCCTAAGCGGTAACGTGAGTGAGCCATGCGCCCACTACGCGATCCTCTCTGGCGGCGGGCCGTTCAGCCTGGCGGCAGGGGAGATGCTGACGGTGGCGGTTCGCTTCGAGCCCACGGCTGAGGGCACGCACACGTGCATGATTGAGACCGGTCCGTTCCTCTGCAAAGACGTTTTCTGCACCGGCTATGGCGAGCCGCCTCCGGTGTGCTCAGTGGCTCCCGACAGCCTCGACTTCGGCACGTTGGTGCTCGGGAACTATACGGATACGACGTTCGTGATCACGAACACGGGGGGCGGTGTGCTGAGCGGGGACGTGAGTGAGCCGTGCGCCCACTACACGATCCTCTCTGGCGGCGGGCCGTTCAGCCTGGCGGCCGATGAGTTTGTGACAGTTACCGTCCGCTTCGAGCCGACCGCTTCCGGCACTCAAACGTGCTCCATCGAGACAGGTCAAGCGATCTGCGCTGATGTCGCCTGCACGGGTTATGGCGAGCTTGCACCCGGCTGCTCGGTCCAACCCGACAGCCTCGACTTTGGTACGGTGGTGACTGGGAATTATACGGACAGGACATTTGTTATCACGAACACGGGCGTCGACACACTGAGCGGCGATGTGAGTGAGGCCTGCGCCCACTACAGCATCGTCTCCGGTGGCGGCCCCTACGCATTAGCGGCCGACGAGTCGGTGACGGTAACGGTTCGCTTTGAGCCCACGGCCTCAGGGACACAGACCTGTACGGTTGAGACAGGACAGGGGATCTGCAGTGATGTGTTCTTGACCGGTTATGGTGAACCTGCGGCAGTGTGTTCCGTTGCGCCCGACAGTCTTGACTTCGGCACGGTGGTGATCGGGAACTCGACCGATCTCACCTTTACAATTAAAAACACGGGCGGCGACACNNTATAGCGTTGTCTCGGGTGGTGGCCCATATAGCCTGGCGGCGAATGAGTCCGTCCTTGTAACCGTCCGCTTTGAGCCGACGGCTTCTGATACGCAAACTTGTACAATCGAAACAGGCCAGGCAATATGCAGTGA
>WVZY01000018.1 GCA_011772205.1 Candidatus Latescibacterota bacterium | reverse complement strand
TACTTGACAGGCGCTTTCTATGGAAGCGGGAGCGTGGTGAGGAGCCCCCACGGAGCCGACCAAGTAAGAGGATCTTCCGCCGCAGGCGGGAAGCCGACCGAAGCGGGCGCAGGTGAGGAAGCCCCATCACGCAACAATCCTCTTTGCTAGCTCTGCGCAACGGCTCGCCACCCCCGTAGAGCCATCCGCAACAAGGCTCCTCTTAGATATTCTCCACCGTGTCAGCTTCCACCCAGCCGGATAGATCTCCCGGCAGATCGATCTGCACCCATCCCTCCCGTTGCATCCGTACAATCGTTCGCGTTCCCTCATGAATCTTGAACTGCAATGTCGACTCACGTGTCGGACCGCTGAACACGGAGATTTCCGGATCGACAACCACCGCTCTATCGCGCCGCCTCTCGGCGCTGACTTTCTGATACGTAGAGGCTCCAAATCCAATAAAAAGCCCAAAAACGATAACGGCGGCCAGCAAAAGATCCTGCTCCCTCGAAAGTCCAAAAAATCTTCCCGGCGAAAGAATCGAAAATCGGCGATATAGTGATACTACGAAATCCGATTTTCTGAATATCCAGATTACGGCAAGCAGGCAGAACAAAGCGTAACACGCCGAGACGAGGACAGCGGTCTCCCCCGTGCTCAAATTACGGTGCAGCCAGACAATTGCCCGCTTTAAACTATTCTCCGCACGTATGAATTGCCTGTCCCTCAATAGCGACTCAACGAGAGCGAGATTTTCTCTCGTGTCGCGATCCCTCGGGGACAGTCTGAGCGCCCGTTCGTAGTTGAGCACCGCCCTCCCCATTTCCCCATTCTTGTAATATGCGTTCCCAAGGTTGTAATAGAGGTCTTTGTCTTCAACACCTCGATCGATAAGGCTCTGAAACACTTCCATGGCACCTTCATAGTCTCCATTGCCATAGAGTTCATTCCCTTTCTCGAACGCCGATTGCATTGCAAAGATATCAGGATCGCGGGGCCCATCACCTGCCCAGCCGGGCACACTGCCAGCTGCGATCAGAATGGCGGGCAGGAGCACGAGAGTCATCTGCATACGAAGTGCCCTTTTCATCCGAGATACCTCTTCTCGAGCGATTTGATCATTCGACTTGCGCTCTCCAACGTTTCTCTAGCCAGCGTGCCACTGAGTGAACCAGCCGAGTACTTCGCCGCATCGCACGCATTCAGCAGGCTTCGAAGACCGGCAATCTCGTCTTCCTCGACCCGCTGTCGTTCGAGGAAATTCTCGACGGCTTCAAGAGTAAGTCCCGCTGGAGCTGCGTTCATTTTGTCGGCCAGGTACCCCAAAAGAGCCGAGGAGATCGCTGAGAAAGCTTGCTCCAGCCTGTCCTGCTTTAGAAGCTTATCCGCGCCACCGAGTTTTCTCAGCGCTTCCCTTGCCGCCCTCTCCGCACGGGCCAGTTGAACGTTTTCCCTCCATTTACGTTTGCGCCTCTCGACGGCGAGCGACAAAAATACGGCGAGGAGCGGCACAACATGCAGGACAGCATAGGCCTTTTTCTGATATAAGCGAATGGGCCTCACAGTGAGAACGGATGGAACGGGATGAATATAGTTGACATCTTTTGCGAGCACTTCGATTTCATCCTGGCCTCCCGCAAATACGATCCTCCGTCCCTCTTCCTGAACCCCCGGCTTCACGTCGAGCCGGATGGCACGGGACTGCGCTGTCTCATATCGTTTCCCGACCGGATCGAAGTAAGAGATGCGCACTGCAGGTATCGTCTTTTTCCCTTCGACCTTCGGAACGAGGACGTACTCGTACCGTTTCCTCCCCGACACGACATACGCTTTTTTGAAAACTTCCGATGAAGAACCAGACTCGTACACCTTGAAATCCTCGAGTTCGCGAAGCGGGGGGGCGGCGATCGTTTTAACGTTGCCCTCGCCTTCGATCTTGAGGGTAATGTTTACCGGTTCTCCAACCTGTACCACCTGCTTGTTCGCATTGATGTCGAGCGTGATCGCTCTACCGACGATCCCTGTGAAATCTTTCGGCTTCCCGCGCTCGGGCAATGGCAGGACGGTGAGGGTGACCGGTTTCGTTGACAACGTCTTGGGCTTCCCAAAACCGAACGAACGAAGCGGCCTGGTGAAGAAGTCGTCCGAAAATGGATCCCAATCATCGATCATAATCTCCACGCGGGCGGACCCGATGACATACTCGCCGGGCGCAGTAGGGAAATACGCACGTTTGATTTCGCTGACGTGATAACGCTTGTTGTCGATCGTCGCGTAGTACTTATTCACCGGCGGCAGATCTTCGACCCAGAAACCCTCCGCCTCCGGCGGTGTATAATTCGGACTCTGCATGAGACGGACACGACCGTCCGTATAAAATCCAAGCCGCCATGTGATCTGCTCGTTCACATATGCCGTATCCTTTTCGGCGTCGGCCTGGATAAACAGATTTTTCCCTTTTGCGGTTTCCCTAACGGATCGAGCATCCGGAGCAGATGGCGGCGGGCTGGGAGGCGCCCTGCCTTTGACAGCTTCGAGAATTACCGGATCCGCCTTATAGACTTTATCCTTTACAGTGAACTGGATCGGCTCGATGGTATACGTTCCCTCTTTTCTAGGGACGAGGATGTACGTGAAGCTTACGGATGCGCTCATCTGACCGTTTACAATGCTAAAACTCTGCGACGATCCGGCTCCGTATACGTCGATATCGGTCAGACTGGGTAGCTCCGGCCGCCCGCCCTTGCTGAACCTGCCCTCGACCGTTACGACAAGAGTGGCCTGGTCACCCACCACCACCGCTCGAGGCTCGAGGGTTGCATATATGGTGATGTCGGAACATCCTGCAGGTGCGGGAGATATCGAGAGAAGACAAGCGGCAACGTAGATTACGAAAGTACCTGTTCCAAGCAGCGGAAAACCCGCGGGTACTCCCATCCTGGTAATCTTGGAGGATCGAATGGCCATGGATTACCAATCCTTACCTTTTTTTCGGGTCCGCTTGAAAGCGGCTTTCTGTTTTTGCTGCTGCAGCTTTTTCTCCTGTTCCTCAAGCGCCCGAAGAATCCTAAGGGCGTCTTCTTTCGACAGCTCTTTCATCTGGTTGGAATCGCGAGGCTGTACTCGGCTCGTGTCGCTATGCGCCGGGCTCATTTGGGTAGAGTCTGGGGGCTGTGGCATTGATTGCTGCTCATCACCCTCGCCTTGATCTGATTCGCTCTTCTGTTGCTCGGCTTGCTTCTGTTCCTTTTCCCGATCCTCCTGTTGATCCTGCTGGTCCTCGCTCCGGTCGCCCTGTTGCTGCTGTTGTTGCTGCTGCTGGAGCATTCTGAGCGCGAGCTCCAGATTGTGCCGCACATCCCTGTCGTCCGGAAAGAAACGAAGCGCTCCCAGATAAGACTTTACCGCATCCTCCAGCCTGCCCTGTTTCACGAGCGTGTTCCCGCGATTGTGGAGCATCCGGCCTGTCAGTGTTGTATCTTCCGAAAAGCTAAGCTGGTAGTGCTCCAATGCCTCCGGATATTTCTCCATCATATACAAGGCGTTGCCTTGATTATAGAGCACTCCCTGGGGATTCTTCGGAAGATCCGCCGAATCCCCCAGTGCTTCTCGATAGAGGAACAGGGCTTTGTCGTACTGACCCGCCTTGTAATAATCGTTGCCGGCGCTGACCTTACCGCGATTGATTTTTTTCGCCGATGCAGCCCAGGGCAGGACAAGTACGCTGGAGAGCGCGAATACAAACACGGCAAGCAGCCATAATCCGGTTGCACCGGTATGAAGAGGCTTCGCTTTCTCGATCGAACGCGATCCGCCGCGTGTGGCAACAATGACGTCGATCAGTAGAAAGAAAAGCGAAAATCCTAAAAATATCGGGAACCGATCCTTTCGCCGTTCCACGAACTCCCCTTTGATCTTTTTTTTCTCCATTCCCGAGATCTCGTCGTAAAGCACTCTTAGTTCGAGCCCTTCCCGAGTCGCAGGAAGATACTTGCCGTCGCTGGCAGCGGCAATCTCTTGCAGCGTGGCCTCGTCGAGGCGGGTCAAAACGGTTTCACCTCGCCTGTCCTTCTTATACCCTTCGATTCCGCCACCGGTTCCTCTCATCGGTATCAGATCACCCGCCGGGTTGCCGATGCCGATCGCGTAGATTTTAATCCGCTTCTCTCCCGCTACCCGGGCTTCCTTTATCGGTTCGCCCTCGTGGCTCTCCCCGTCCGTCACGAGGATAATCGCCCGATCCCTTCCTTTTGAAGTCTCGAAAAGCGCGACACTCTTCTCGATTGCTTTTCCGATTGCCGTCCCCGGTTCCGGCACGGCGTCGATACCCACCGAACGCACAAACATGAGCGCTGCGTCGTAATCCACCGTGAGGGGACACAGAGCAAAAGCGTCTCCTGCAAAGACGACGATCCCCACACGGTCTCCCTGAGGACCTTTGATGAGGTCGATCATCTCTTGTTTCGCCCGCTCGAGCCGGTTGGGCTGCATATCTTCGGCGAGCATGCTCAGGGATGTGTCGAGCGCAAGGACGAGGTCCACACCTTCCCTTTCCATTTTCACCAGATGAGTACCAAACCTCGGTCCCGCAAACGCCAGCACGAGAAATGCGAAGCCCAACACCTTCAGCGTTCCTTTTAGCAGCGCTTTTCGCCAGCTTCTTCCTGGCGCAAGAGCATCGGCAAACCGCCCGCCGGTAAATGCGACGAGCTCGTCCCTACGTTTTCGTGCCCCGTATACCAGCAGAAAAACGAGGATCGGGAGAAAGTAGAGGGCGTACAGTCTTTCCGGATGTGTGAATTCCATAGCGTTATGATTCGATCAACCCGGCATCCCGCAGCAGTTTTCTTTGGCCGGCCGAAGCAGCGCTGCACCGGAGGGAGGGATACACAGTTCAGGGTATTTCCCTCAATAAAAATTCCCGTGTGACGAGTTCGAGGGCGAGTACGCACAGTGCCGGGAGCGCAAACCACGCAAACCGGTCCGTGTAACTGGTGAATGTTCTCGCCTCGATCTTCGTCTTTTCCAACTCGTCGATTTTGTCGTATATACCTTTGAGCTCCTCGCTGTCAGTGGCGAGGAAGAATTTGCCTTTGGTGATATCGGCGATGCGCTCGAGGGTTTCCTCATCGATGTCTACTCGCATCGGCACAATCCTTCTTCCCAAGAGCGGATCGTCCACCGGCATCGGCACGATCCCGCGTGTCCCGACACCGATCGTATAGACTTTGATCCCCAAGGACCGCGCAACTTTCGCGGCTGTAGTAGGATCCACACTGCCAGCGTTGTTCTGCCCGTCCGTAAGGAGTACCACCACACGACTTTCCGCCCGGCTGTCCTTGAGGCGGTTGCATGCGGTGGCGAGTGCAACCCCGATTGCCGTGCCGTCTTCGAGCATTCCAATATCGACCTCTTCTACGAGCCGTGTGAGAACATGGTGGTCCAACGTGACCGGACACTGTGTGATCGCCTGCGATGCGAAAGCAACCAGGCCGATGCGGTCATTATCCCGCTTGGAGATGAACTTTTTTACTACTTCTTTCGCCGCTTCGAGACGGTTTTTCGGCTTGAAATCTTGCGCTTGCATGCTGCCGCTGATATCGAGAACGAGTAGAATGTCCACTCCCTCCGTGTGGATGACCGACTCCGATCTGCCCGTCTGGGGTCTTGCGAGTGCAAGGACAATAAGAAGCAGCGTCGCCGCGCGGAGGGCGGTTCTCGCATACCGCTTCCACATCGAGGCTTCCAGCCCCGTCCCCTTGAAAAGCTCGAGAGAGGAAAAAGCTACGCTTCGCTCTCGAGACCTTCTCCATCTGCGGATATAGAACGCCGCCGGTATCAACAGAAGGAGAAGAAAAGCATATGGATATTCGAACCGAAACACGCGTTCAACCTTATGCTATGGATTCCCAGCGGCTCCTACCGAGACCTTGACTTCCGGATCAGGCTCGCTCGCAGGAGTCGTTCGAACAACGATGCCGCGTGCCGTTTTCATCGCCCGTTTGCCCGCTTCGATACCTGGGATAAATTTTGCAAACTTTACGAGATCCGCTTCTCGAAGCAATTCCTCCAAATGGTCCACTCTCCTTCGGATCGCGTTGAGATTCAGCAGGATCTCGCCCGTCGTACAGTCCATTGCATCGATACCGAATCGTTTCTCGATGTACTTGCGAATCGCGTCCGTGACAAGGGTGTAGTACTTTTTGAACTCGCCCTCGTCCAGGAGTTTCAGGCCCTCTATCCTGGTGAGTTCCATCAAGGCAACAAAATCCGGCGGCAGCTCGGGCTTCAGTACCTCCGGAAGGATTCGCCGTTTACGATTTCTCCACAGTAGATACAACGCGCTCGCAAGCGCCACCGCGGCGACCGCAGCAATAATAACCGGCAGATAATCAAAAGGTGCCTCCCAAGGATCCTTGAGCGGCTTGAGCTCTCCTCCAGCGGCAACCAGCGATCGCACCGGCACGGTCACGTCATTGGCAACTGCGTACAGAGTGTCCCCCGACGGCGTGAGAAACCGAAGTTCCGCACCGGGCAAATGCGCTTCTTCGAGATCCAGTGTGAACACTTCGATCGTTGCTATTTTGCGTTTACCTCTATCTTGTTTTTCCTCATCAAATCGGATCGAGATGAGATGGCATGATCCAGTTTCGATAGCGGTCAATGGAAGCAGCTCGAGAGAGTCGGAATGATCGATGACGTAACGGATATGAAGCCTTTCTCCGACGGTGACTGAATCCGAATCGACGGTGGTTTGGATGTCGACACCGAGAGCCGGGCGGGGCGGCGCCGCATGAATCCAGCTGAGTACAACTCCGCACAGCCATATGATGATCGCCGACCTCAAAGCGCCGGTTGTTAGCTTCCTCGAATGATTCATCATCGTCTCTTCGCCCGGGCCCGGAAAAACAATTCGAGCGGCTGGATGTAGTCCGAGTGAGTATCGATATCGATCACATCCACGCCGCAGCGATTGAACAAGTTGGTGAGAGCCGTATCCCTCTCCCTTATCTTGTTTCGGAAACGATTTACAGCATTCCGGCCGGTTAGGTCGATCACGTGCTCGACACCCCGCTCCTGATCCCACAACCGCACCATTCTGGCGCTGCTGAAAATTTCCTCGCGGGGGTCTCGAATCTTGAGGGCCACGAGATCGAACTTTTTGGCGGCCAGTGCGAGTTCCTGCGAAAAATCCGGCGAGAGGAAATCGCTTAGGAGAAATACGACCGCCCTTCGCTTCATCACTCGAAGCAAATAAGAGAGCGACGTTGCGATATCGGTCCCTCGACCCTTCGGCTGGTAGAACAGGATCTTTCGGATGACGTGCAGCGCATGCCTCCTTCCCTTGTCAGGAGGTATGTACTCCTCCACATCGTCGGAGAAGATCACCGCTCCGACTTTATCGTTGTTTTGTATCGCACTGAACGCAAGAACCGCGCAGATCTCGGCCGCGGTATCGAGCTTGGTTTTCTCTCCGCTTCCGAAGCGGCCCGACGCACTCACGTCTAGGAGAAAAATCACCACCAGCTCGCGCTCTTCGATGAAGCGCTTGACATACGGCGTTCCCATCCGTGCTGTCACGTTCCAATCGATCGACCGGACATCGTCACCCGGTTGATATTCCCGCACTTCGTCGAACTCCATCCCCTGTCCCTTGAACACACTGTGGTACTCCCCTGAAAACACGTCGTTCACGAGCCTCCTGGTAAAGATCTCAATCCTCCTGATCTTCTTGAGAACTTCGGTGAGGTCGCGTTCGGACGCGTAGGATTCTTCGCGAGAGGTCTGTCGTGTTTTGGTATTCAACGTTTCTCCATCTTGCAGCGACACGTCGCTGCATGTTTTTGCTCGAGGTGGCGCCTGTTTCCATGCGGTGAAAATCCGCTCATGGAACCTCGATTCCGTCGAAGACTCTTTGGATCACTGCCTCGGAGTCCATTTCCTCGGCTTCGGCTTCATAGGTAACGATTACGCGGTGCCTCAACACATCCGGGCCAATCGATTTGATATCCTCAGGAGTCACGTAACCTCTTCCCCTCAGGAATGCATGGGCTTTCCCCGCCTGGGCCAGATAGATGCTGGCCCGGGGCGAAGCTCCGTACGCAATGAGGTGTTTTATGGGAAGATTGAAGCTGTCGGGATCACGCGTTGCAAAGACAATATCGAGTATGTAGTTCTTCACCTTCTCATCGATATAGATACCCCGGATCACTTCCTGGGCCGCTCTCAGCCGATCGGGGTCGATGACGGGGGCAACCTCCGGCAGACCTTCCACCGTCACTTTCTCCATGATGGTCCGTTCTTCCTCCCTGCCGGGATAGGTTATTCTCAGCTTGAGCATAAACCGATCGACCTGTGCTTCCGGGAGCGGGTACGTTCCCTCTTGCTCGATGGGATTCTGCGTGGCCATCACGAGAAAAGGAAATCCGAGAGGAAATGTCTGTTCGCCGATGGTCACCTGTCGCTCCTGCATGCATTCCAACAGCGCGCTCTGCACCTTGGCCGGAGCGCGGTTGATTTCATCGGCAAGGATGATGTTAGAAAAAATCGGCCCCTTTTTGGCCGTAAACGAATGATCCCTCGGGTCATACACCTGCGTGCCGATGAGGTCGGCGGGAAGCAGATCCGGTGTGAATTGGATCCTTTGAAAGGATGTATTTATCGCGCTGGCGAGCGTTTTCACGGAAAGCGTCTTTGCGAGTCCCGGAACCCCCTCGATGAGCACATGACCGTCGCAGAGCACGCCAATCAGTAGCCGGTCGATGAGGTAACGCTGACCGACAATCACCGTCTGAATGGCTTTCTGGAGTTCCGGGATAAAGCGGCTTTCCCTTTCAACCCGTTCATTGATCGCCTGCACTTCGTAATCCATATCGATCCTCCGTTCTCATAAGCTCATAAGGTAATGTGATTAAACAAAAAAGAGAGAAAAATAGTTCCATCGGTTATGTATTTTCGTAGCTCGGGTTTAGCGTTCGAGCCGACGACGAAAGGTTGCTACTTCTGTCCGATTTCGCTAAGATTGTCGTTTTTGAAGTCGGTTGCCCCTGAATCCTTGGAGCCAAGCCGGGACGGATCGAGAGACCCTCCTCAATTGAAATGAATTGCATGGGGGCTGGCTGATCCGAATCCATCCTGACAAAAAGAAATGATAGCCAAAATTCCGCGTAAGTCAAGTAATCCCAACAAACTTCCTCGCGAAGGCCGGACTGCGGAGGCGGAGGAATCCAGCCCGCCCATTGAAGAGACGAAGGGCGGAGGATTCCCCTCGTACGCCCTTGCCGGGCTGCTCATTGTCGCGTTGGGCGAGATCCTCCTGTTCTCCGGAAATTACTGGATCGGTATCTACTTCACGCCGATCCAATGGACCGGTTATATCTTATTCATGGATGGCCTCCACAAGCGGCTGAAGGGAACGTCGGTCATCTCCGACCACTTCGGCGAGTTTGCGCTGCTCCTATTGATATCGATAGGGAGCTGGTTGATCTTCGAGGGGTACAACCTCCTCCTCGAGAACTGGCGTTATGTCGGCCTTCCCGAGAATCGTTTGTTGAGATACTCGGGATATGCGTGGTCGTTTGCCACCATTTCGCCGGCGATCTTTTTGACATACCAGGTGCTGGATGATCTGCTGCCGGGTCCATCACCGTTTGCTGGACCATCCCGGATGGGTTCCAGTGCGTTCGCCATTCTCGTTTTTCTAGGGCTAGCTTGCCTGGTGGTTCCTGTGGTCAAGCCTTCCACATATATGACGCCGCTCGTATGGTTGGGCTTTGCGCTTTTCCTCGACCCGATCAATCACCGGTTGGGCGAGCGGTCCATTCTCGCTGAACTCTTTTCGGGACACGGCCGGTCGCTGGGTATCCTTTTTCTCTCCGGGTTGGTCTGCGGCCTCTTTTGGGAGTTCTGGAACTACTGGTCGACGGCCAAATGGCATTATGACGTGCCGTACTGGGGCCACATCAAATTGTTCGAAATGCCCGTCCTGGGTTTTCTGGGATTCATGCCGTTTACGATCGAGTGTTTTGCTATTTATAAATTCGTGCGGAGAATTCTGCCCATTCCTTTGAAGGAGCGCTACCTTGGATAAACTTCCCGTACTCGAAAAGCTTTTGTGTCCCGCAAAGGGGATCATATTCGACTTCGACGGGCTTCTCGCCAGAAGCGAAAAATACCACTACCTCTCGTACAGACAGGTCTTTGCCCGCTACGGACACGCATTGGACGAAAAGGAATACTACAAATACTGGACTTCGCTCGGCCTCGGCGCCAAAGGAGAGATCAAGCGACACTGGCTCGATCTGGATCCCGAGAAAATCAAGGAAGAAAAAAAAACCATCTTCAGCCGGTACTGTGAGGACGGGAGCATCACGTTCTATGACGAAGCCAGGGATATGGTCCGTTTGTTCGTAGGGGGCAGCAAACAGCTTGCGATTGCGAGTGGTTCCTCCACCTCGGACATACGCGCGGTGCTTCGACGTGCGGGAATGGATGGGGTTTTCCAGGCGATCGTCGGAAATGATGTGGCACCCAAACTAAAGCCGGCCCCGGACCCGTTTTTAACGGCGGCAGAGCTGATCGGTGTGTCGCCTCCAGAATGCCTCGTTTTAGAGGATGCGGAAAAGGGAATGTTCGCCGCAATCGAAGCAAAGATTCCTGTGGTCATCATCCTGTCACAGGAGACGAAGGGCTTTGACTTCAGCCTGGCGGATCTGGTGTTCGACTCGCTCGGGGAATTTGTGAGTTGTTTGAAGAAGATGAAGATAGAGTAGGGATCAATACCGATTTTTCTCTAGTATTAGGGCTTCGCAGGCGACGCTCGATGCGCACTCGCCCCCTTTTACGAGTCACGAGAGGGGATTGACACAGCAATCCTCTCTGCTATATATCCATGAGTGAACGTCTGCCGCGTATCAGCCTACTCTAGAGAATAGCTCTCCCCAACCGCCACGAGTTTCGCCTTGCGCGATTGAGCTTCCACTTTCTCGATGAAATCTTTTGGGTCCACTTCGATATATGGGAACGTGTCATAGTGCATGGGAATGTTTATTTTTGCATCGAGAAACTCCGTTGCTTTGACGGCTTCCTTGATGCCCATCGTAAAGTTATCCCCAATCGGCAGAAGGGCCACATCCAACGGTCCGTACATTTCGGCGATCAATTTCATATCCAGGAACAGTGCCGTATCCCCGGCGTGGTATATCTTCTTACCGTCCATCGTCAAAACGATACCCGCCGGATTCCCCAACGCCTCCCCGCCGGGCCCTGTGGAGCCGTGGTGAGCAATGGTGAGCTTGACATGTCCGAAGGGAAACGTATTGCCACCGCCGATATGAAGGGGGTGAGCGGTGCAGCCTCTTTTCATACAGTAGTTTGCGATTTCGTAATTCGACACGATCAACGCACCCGTATTTTTTGCGATCTCAATGCTATCACCCACATGATCGGCATGACCGTGCGTGATGAGAATCGCGTCGAGCTTCTTAAAAGAATCCGCCTTGACATCGCTCAGCTGGTTTCCAGTGATGAACGGATCGATCAGCAACCTGTGCGATTTGCCTTCGATCTCCCAGCACGAATGCCCATGAAAACGCAGGTTTACCATTTGAACCTCCTTTAGCATCCCATTTGATCCAAAAGTTTCACGCCTGCAGAGCAATCCTTGCGGCGTCTGATCTGTCCGAACTCATTCAGGAAGAACCATCATGAATTATTTTTTGCTTGGCGTCAATGAGCTGTCTGTGATTGAGCCTGAGCAATCTGGCGAGCTTGTGAACCAGATAATCCTCGTGCTCGTCCAGTTTTCCATCGCTGTACACGATTTTCCAGAGGAGTTCTACAATTCGGATCTTTTCACCATCCGAGTAGTTGCGATTGATTCGGTTGGTAAATTGCCATAAATCAATCTTTCCCTGGAGTTCTTCCTTCGCCACGTCAGTGAGTTCGGCGGCGTACTCCTCGGATAGATTGTACTCGGCTTTCAACATCCTGAGGATGCTCTCGCGCTCGATATCATCGAACTCACCGTCTATATTCGCCAACTCGAGAAACAGCGCGCAGGTGGCAATGAGGATGTCATGCATCTGGTCCTTCGCCTCGACCTCCACATCCTCTCCGGGTACGCTTCCAAAAATCTTTATCAACCGCTTGAGCATTTCGGTTCACACGTTTCAATAAGTCATGCTACTCGGTGCTATCCGCCGGCAGCACCATCCCCCGGCACTCGCCGAAACCTATTCGGGCCTTTCCAGACCGCTCGCAGTAGGCACGCATGATCACTTCATCCCCGTCTTCGAGAAAGCGGCGCCTTTCGCCCGTTGGCAGTTTGACCGGCTCCTTGCCTCCCCAGGTGAGCTCCAGCAGACACCCCATGGTGTCTTTCTCGCTCCCGGATACGGTGCCGCTGGCCAGCAGATCACCAGTACGGAGGTTACAGCCGTTGATCGTGTGATGCGCCAGCATCTGCGCGACAGTCCAGTACATGTCCTTGAGATTTCCGCGGCTCACGAGAAACGGATCACACTTTTCCTCTCGCATCGTTTGCGAGGATAGGTACACTTCCAGGGTTAAATGGATCCCCCCGAGCTCGTTTTTCACAGAAGACGTCAAATAGGGCATTAGTACGGGGAAACTCCTGGGGCGATTGAACGGTTTTGTCCTGAACGGTTCGAGAGCTTCCAATGTGACGATCCAGGGCGAAATGGTCGTTGCAAAGCTTTTCCCCAAGAAAGGTCCGAGAGGCTGGTATTCCCATGCTTGAATATCCCTTGCCGACCAATCATTTACAATGCAAAAGCCAAAAATGTGATCCTCCGCCATATCGATATCCACCGCTTCACCCAAAGCGTTGCCCGGACCGATGTAAAAGCCGATTTCTATCTCATAATCGAGACGCTCGCTCGGTCCGAAGCTGGGAGTGTCCGTTTTCTCGTGCAGCCACTGACCAAGCGGTCTTTGGACAGGTGTTCCGCTGAGGATAATCGAGGAAGCGCGGCCGTGGTAGGCGACCGGTATATATTTGTAATTCGGAGGAAGCGGAGTTTGGGGCCGGAACATGCTCTCCACATTCGTTGCATGAGAAATCGACGCGTAGAAGTCGGTGTAATCACCGATATGGACGGGAAGTAGTGGTTCGATCCCAGACATGGGAATAAGACATCCCTCGATGTCCGCACGTCTTTCCCGAGAGAAGCTGGAATCCTCTCGAAGAAGCTCGCTTATTTGTTCTCTGATCGCTGACCAATAATCTTTTCCA
Organism: Candidatus Latescibacterota bacterium; assembly: GCA_011772205.1. Classification (GTDB taxonomy): domain Bacteria; phylum Krumholzibacteriota; class Krumholzibacteriia; order WVZY01; family WVZY01; genus WVZY01. The sequence continues at coordinate 43,739 of WVZY01000018.1, read as the reverse complement.
AGCGCCATCAATGAATTGAGCAACACCGCACTGCAAGCTTTGGCGGCCACCCGCGCTTTATTATCGAACATCCCTTTCTTCAGGCAGGCGGTGATATCCAAAACCCAATCACCGATTGCAACGCCCGCCCTGGGCGGCTCGTCACTCCCGGATCGCCTGAACACACCAAACGGCAGATTCTGAATGGGAAAATCACATTCCGGATCGTTTGCCGACTCAACCCAGCTTCTTCGTTTTGGATCGTGCGTATCGTTCATTATGCTATATCATGCGATTCTGAAATACAGATTCTAATCAACACCATTTCAAAGCAGTGTACCACACAAAAGGACTTGATGTTTCATCATTCTACCCGTCCAACAAACTTTACCGCGTGCGGACAAAATTCGCTATAAGCGCATTCCCGGCATACTTCCCCAGGTTTCGGATCGTATCTATTTGACGCTGCAGCCATCTCGAGCCTCTCCGCCGCAGTATCCAGCGCCCGGAGACTCCGGGGCCCCGTATCAACTTCGTGCGCGCGCACCTCATCTCCCAGAAATGCCAGCACCCCTTCTACCTTTTTACCGCCTAGTATCTTATCCAGCGCCCACGCATAAAAGCGAACCTGGAACTCGTAATCTTCGTGCTCGGCACCGGCTTTGTAATCAACGACACGGAATCCTCCGTCGGTTCGGTCCACTCGATCGAGCACTCCGCGAAATATAATCCGGCCGAGTCGAAAGTGAAAAGGCGTTTCCAGACATTCGATCCACTCGGCCTCAGCAAGTGACGACTGAAGAAAGGACTGGACCGATTTCGCGGCCGTTTCGACAACACGAGCACGCAGCTTCTCGGGCATACCGGAACGACTAAACCTCCCCTCGAGGAGATCTAGTGACACGGCTCTTTCTTCTCTGGGCAATCGCATCACATCTTCGAGGATCCCGTGCATGAAAATTCCGTACGCAGCTGGATCCACACCCTTTGGGGCCACTTCACTCGGAATGGTTTCGCCCTTCTCTTCCATCTCGTTGCTCGAGACATCCCCTTCACCCAATCCAGCAAGCTCCTCACCGATACCGGCTACACTCCTGTAATAGTACTGGAGCGGACAGTCACCGAACGCTTTCAACGCCCGCCAATTGACAAAGCGAACGGGCGGATGCTTCCCAGGGAGATCCTCGCGGACAGCTTCGACGGCCTTCCGTGAAGATATCCAGTCCGTCGCCGCTTCTACCGCTGCTCCCAGCGGGTCGCCATCAACGACCCGGCTGGGTGAAAAAGCCGGTACGGGCAGTTCCGGCGCGCGCCTGAGCTCGCAAAACTCGATGCCACCCTCTCGAAGGCAGTCGAGAACATCTGCGAACAGAGTGCTCTGCTTGCCGGACCTACCTTCCGGATACGGCGAGCTCACAAACAGGTATTCCTTTGCCCGCGTCATCGCGACATAGCGGAGACACCTCTCCTCCTGGTCCAATGTGGAGAGTTCTTCGTCTCTTTCATCGAGGTGCTCAAGCCCCCTGCCCCACTCATCCCCATCGGACAGAAAGAGGCCCCTTGCCTTCGACACGAAGTAATCATCCCTGCCTGATTTCGGCAGCTTCATGCCGGCAACGGCAACAGCGGGAAATTCAAGCCCCTTTGCCTGATGGATCGTCATGATCCTGACGCGCTTTGGAGGAAGAAGCGCTTCACTCGCTTCTCCGAGCTCCCGCTCATCGATCATCCTCCGCACGCGATCGATGAATGCGGCGAGGGTGGCGTCATTTCTCTGCGAAAGCCTCTCTGCCTCCGAGAGGAGCTCCAGTGAGAGATTCCTGGCAATCTCTCGGCTAGCTCCATCCTCGAACAGCTGGTAGAAAAACGAACTCTCTTCGAGCGCCTCGATCATGAACGTCCTAAGATCCCGCTTTGCGTTCTTCATTCTCAGACTGTCGATGAAACGGCGAAGGAGCTCGCACCGCCGGCGCGCCTCATCATCACTCAAAACGGACAAAACATCCGGCGAGAGGAGAAGATCAGCGCTCAGTTCTTCTGCAACGTCGGATGCCGCTTCATCTCTTTCCCCCTTCGCAGTTCCGGCAGCCTTCCGCGCTGCCACAAAAAGCTCTGCCAGAGCAGCATCGTTGATAGAAAAAGGCATCGCTTCCAGCACAATGAGGAGTGAATGGGTGTCCTCGGGAAACACCACTGCGGACAACAGGGCCAACAACGTCCGAAGCGCGTTCGCTTCGAGCGCGTTAGTGCCGCCAACGACCGCGTATGGGATGTCGTGCATCCGGAGGGCGTTTTCATATTCTTTCAGTCCGGATCCGTCGCGGAGCGAGCGGAGCAGAATCGCAATATCCTCGTGCTCGATGGGCTCTCGGCCTTTCTTCGGGACGATGAGAGGGGACATTCCCTCGACAGGGATGCCTTCCGTCAGATGGCGGATCCAGGCAGCTAGCGCCTTCGCCTCCATTTCACTGGATCTGCCATCTTCTTCCTCCGGATGAAAAACGACAAGGGGTGCTCCTTCCTGTTGCTCCTCAGCTTCGAGACGAATTTCATCGCGCTTGCCAGCGAAATAGTCGTCCTTGCAAATAAATCGATGCGCCAGGTCCAGGATTCCTTGGGGAGAGCGGTAGTTTTGCTTGAGCACATAAGCTCGGCCGGGAAAACTCCGGATGTTTTCCACGCGAGCGTCACGCCACCGGTAGATCGATTGTTTTTCATCTCCAACGACGGTGATTTTTTGAAAATCCCCTCCACAGAGAAGTCGGAGAAGTTCATTCTGCGCCTCGCTCGTGTCTTGAAATTCATCGACGAGAATCTGGTCGAATTGATTCGTATATATCTCTCTCACTAGCGGGTTGTTCTTGAATCCCTCCACCACCTGCTCGATCATATCGTCGAAGTCCACGAGCTTCCGCCGGCGGAGCTCCGCGTTGTATGCATTCCATACGGCAACGACGGTTGCCGTAAAATTCTTGTAATCCGCATGATCGTCTTCGCGCACGGCAGCCAGCAAATCCTCCGGCTTCATCAGCATCGAGCGGCACTTGTGGACGATTTTCAAGCACCTCTCGAATCTCGACCGGATGTTCTTCGGCGAGGGTACATCCTCACCCAAATCTCCCGGCATACCGGGCAGCCGCCCTGCTTCGTACTTTCTCAACAGCAATTGCTCAATGCGCGCCGTATCTACAGGACCGGCAACGTCGAGTGATGGATCGAGGCCAAAGGAAGGAGAACTCCCGCTGAGTACCCGTCGCCCAAAACTGTGAAAATTCATGATCCAGGCGCTGTACAGCCCGCGAAGAAGCACCTCGTCCCCAACAGCCTTGACCCGTTCGAAGATTCGTTTCTTCATCTCGGCGGCCGCTTTGTTGGTGAATGTGAGCGCGAGCAGCCGATCGGGAGAAATCCGATCCTGAAGGAGATACTTTAGATACAGCGCAACGAGAACGCGCGTCTTCCCCGTTCCAGCTCCTGCCATCACCTTGGCTGCGTCATCGAAGCCTTTCTCGAGGACTTTCCCTTGTTCTCGATTCAGTTCCATCCTTCGCTCCGGTTGCAGATGTCTCTGTGTGGGCAGAATCTGCAGCGACTCGATTCCTCCGTCCTCTCGAAAGAATCCCTGGGAGCGTAAATTCGTTCTGCCAGCCGGACGGCGTCATCCAAACATTGCTCGAGTTCATCTGCAAGCAGATGAGCGAATCGCTTTGGAGGCACTTCTTTATCGAAGAGATCTTCCTGGTCGACTGTCGGCTCTTTTTTATCGATCAAAATAGAAACGACAATGGGGTCCTTCGCTACCGGTATGCTGTAATAACTAAAGACAACGGGGAGTCGATGGCCGCAGGACAGCGCGCCCTTCGAGTAAATCGGAATTTGCCAGTCTCGATCCTCCGGTTTCGCAGCGGATTCGAGCACGCGCTTGCGGACCGTTGCCCCCGTTCTGTCGATCGTGCCCGTTTTGTAATCGATCACCACTCCCCCACACGCTTGCGAGAGATCCAACCGGTCGATCCTGCCGGTGAAATCCCATCCTCCGTACGCGAACCGAATTCCCCTCTCCACAGCGCCTATCGTGTACTCATCCCTTCTCAGGGCGTCGATTTCGAAGAAGTTGCGAATCATTCGCACTAAGTGGTGCCGGATCGACATGTCGACAAGCGCGCTTTCCCTCAAATTCTCGTGTTCTTCCAGAACGGCTTCCAATATTTCCGTCGATCGTTCCTCCGCCGATCCCGCATGCATCTCTCTTACCGAAGGGAATTCCGTGCCGAGCCTCCTCATCACCTCATGGAAGAGGCTACCGATTTTCATCGCGATCGTATCCTCCTCACGAAGTTTGAGAACCTTTCCATAGAAATATTTCCGCTCGCAGGTATCGAACGTCTTCAAGGACGACGGACTCAAAGGAACTTTCGGGATCAAAACGGATCTCGTCTCGATCTGACCAGATTTCCAAAGCAGAGGAACAGGGCTTAATCCTTCGAGCACGCCACCGGCAGCCGCATCGATCTTCACCGAATCGCCATTTGCAAGATCCATCATGCTCGAGGCGAGATGGATCACAGGCGGTACGTCAGGCTCCCCGTTATTCGATTGTGCCGGACTTTCCTCGATCACTCCACTTGGAAGCTTGTCGTTTACGATTGAGGTCGGTACCGTTTCTTCCCTTCCATCGAACCGCCGGGGAGCGGTCATCCACAGCATTTCCTTCGCACGTGTCAGAGCCAGGAACATGAGGGAAAATTCGTCTCTCAAGTGCGATTCGATCGACCGGGCTGCATAAACTTCGATGTTTCTGTAGGGCAGCGCGGTTTCCAGGAGATGCGCCAGCGCGCCGTAGGGGATGAACTCTTCACTCATCCTTGCTGCTGGGAAGATCATTTCCGAACACCCCAGGAGAAAAACAGCAGGAAAACAAATCCCCTTTAGCTCGTGACAGGAATAGAATCCAACGCGGCCAGGTGCCGGTGAAATCGGCGCAAAACGGTCTGCAAACATATCGCTTTTGCTCAGAAAGTCATTGATGAGAGCAGACGTCTTCTTTGCACCCGTTTTTTTGATCACTTCTACGTACCTCTGCCACATTGCTAGGAGCTTCGATATGAATGAGTAAACCGAAATGTCTCCTCTATTATTTTCGAGCTCATCGAGAGCCGGGATGACGAATTCGCCGATGAGCGTTCCCATCCAGTCCTCGATTGGACCTGAGAATACCTTCTCGGCGATACCGCCCGCACCGGCAGCAAGGGCAGCGCCATCATCGCGATCATCATTCGAGCCGACATCGATTCGCGGGATGCATCGTTTTGCGAAGGAGGGGTAGAAGGGTGAATTCAGCAACGATTCTGCAACCGCCTCGTCATCTCTCGACGGCAAGAACCTTAGCAGATTGAAAACGAAATGTTCGAACGGGCCCGATCGGGTCCTTCCTGTTTCGAGAGGAATTCCGTATTGATGGAACGCCGTCGAGAGCAACGGTTCGTACCGGCGTTTTTCTCGCGCGGCGATGGCGATATCTTGGGGTTGAAAGCGATTTTCTTTCAAAAGACTTTTTACATTCGCCGCGACAGTGAGGGTTTCATCGAATTCGTCCCGTGCGATCCGAAAACGGAGGCGAAATGGTTGAGAATCCTCGCCTTTCTCAGAAGTTGCGCGTTTGCCTTTTGATGAGGCGGATACTTGCACAGGCTGGTAATGATGGAGGTTCCCCTCCACTGTTTCCTCGAGAAGCGCATCGACGACCGGCCCCATACACACCTTATCCTGGCAAACCGCAGGAAGATAAAACGTTTCGCTGGAATAAAGATCGGGAAACGCTTTCATCAAAAACGAATGCCGGGTGCCTCGATATCGAAAATGCGCGCCGGTTGCATCCCCGAACACATTCAGCGCCGCGTTTCCATTTGGCGGTGCGAGTGTGCGGAGCAGCGCGAACTGGCCTGCATCGACATCCTGGAAGTCGTCGACCAAGAACACCTTTGTTTTTTCGAATGGATTGCTTTCCGGCCGTTTGGCCAAAACATCGGCTGCGCGCCAGCAAATGTCATAGTCCGTGACGCTCCGGCGTTCCGTGGATCGGAGTTCTTCAATGAACTCATTGCAGAGATCGAAGATATCCACCAGCCGGGAGTCCAGACCGGATAATCGCGCAAGTTTATGGACGTCGTCCGGGCCGAGGCCGCTTTGCAAAAACCAGCGCATAAGCTCAAGGATTGATCGCAGAAATTTATCGGATCCGTAGACCGAGCGGTAGTCGCTCTTGAACTTTTTCCCGATTCGATGCAAAACGCGGTCGAGGAGAATCAGCTCCTCCATTTCGCTCATGCGGCGCGGGGCCGCCTCCGCAGCCGAAATCACTTCCTTAGCAAGCGAAAAATATCGATAAACCGGAATGTCGCCTAAACACCCGGCACCGGCGGGAAGAACGGCTTCTACAAGACGAGCAGCACTTTCAACGGAATAAGTAACGATAATTACTGATCGCGGAACATTGCCGGCCTTTTGTGACAGGTACTTGTATCGTTCCAGCAACAGCGACGTCTTCCCACTCCCGGGAGGACCGAGCACGCGAAGATGCTCGATAGGGAACTCGACGATTTCTGTGATGCGGCTGTCCTGGGAAGCATTCATTTGAGCGTCCTCATGAATCAAGCAGAAGCAAGCGGACGGATTCGCAGGCGGTACGCTGTCACGAGCCATGCGGAAAAGATCATAACAGATTACGCAAGCTTGTAAAAACGGTGTTTAGCCTCGACGCATTAACCATGAATACCAAGCGTGTCTTGATTGCCCCACGGTTCATGATCCTCGCATGAGCTGTCCTAAGAAGAGGTAACGATGGGGATTCGGCCTATCTATCGCTTTGCGAATACGGCCTTATCCCCATCGTTACCCCTCGGGAATGATCAGTTAACAGCCGTTGCTGATTGATCCACTCGGCAGGAGCTATGCCCAATCCCGGCTACTCTTTATCTTTTGCTTCCTTTCTCCTCTTGAAAAACGCCTCGAGTCTCGCCCTGAGCTCCTTCTCGAATCCCGCCGTCTTGGGACGATAAAAGCGCGAGCCTGCGAGCGGCTCGGGAAAGTACTCCTGGGCGACAATGGCGTCTTCATAATCGTGAGGGTACATATAGCCTTTCCCGTAGCCGAGATCTTTCATCAAGGGAGTTGGGGCATTCCGGATATGCAGGGGCACGGGATAATGAGGTCTTTCGTGAACGGCCCGTGCGGCAGCATCATAAGCCGTATAAAGAGCGTTGCTTTTCGGAGCCAGCGCCAGGTACACCACAACTTGGGCCAGGGCGAGTTTGCACTCGGGATATCCAATGAAGTCCACTGCATCCTTCGCCGCCACGGCCACAACAAGCGCCTGCGGGTCAGCGTTTCCCACGTCTTCGGAGGCAAATCTAACCAGGCGTCTTGCGATGTAGAGCGGATCCTCCCCGGCTTCCATCATCCTCGCCAGCCAATACAGCGACGCATCTACATCCCCTCCTCGGATGGTTTTATGGAGCGCTGAAATTAGGTTGTAATGCGTTTCCCCTTCCTTGTCGGTGATCGCGAGCCGCTTCTGGAGTGCATCTTCTGCGTATTTTCGTGTAAGCGTGCGTTTACCTTTTTCCTTTGCGATCACAGATGCTGCGTATTCAAGGGCGTTGAGCGCAACCCTCGCATCCCCCTGCGCATGGTCTGCGATGAAAGCAAGCACATCCTTTGGTATCTGTATTCGTTGCTTTCCCAGGCCCTGCTCTTTGTCTTCCAGGGCGCGGCGAAGGATCAACTGGATTTGCTCCCCGGTAAGCGCCTCCAACACGAATACCCTCGAGCGGGACAACAACGGTCCAATCACTTCGAAGCTCGGATTTTCCGTGGTTGCTCCGATGAAAACGATCGTTCCATCCTCTATGTGCGGAAGAAATGCATCCTGCTGGGCTTTGTTGAAACGGTGTATCTCGTCGATAAAGAGAAAGAACGGGCGGTTATCAACGGAACGGAGTCGTTTTGCCTCGCCGACAACTCTTTTGACATCTGCAACACCAGATGTGACAGCACTGAACGTGACAAAACGGCCTTTGACCTCTGTGGCGATCAGTCGGGCAAGAGTGGTTTTGCCGCAGCCGGGAGGCCCCCAGAAAATGAGGGACTGATGCAATTCCCCTTGCTCGAGGGCTTTTCTCAGAAGCTTTCCAGGGCCAACGATGTGCTCCTGGCCAACAAGTTCATCGAGCGTTCGCGGCCGCATCCTGTCGGCCAATGGTTTTCTCGAATCCGGTTGAGTAGAAAAGGGAAGTTCCATACTGATTTGATTCTGGGATGGGAGGGACCGCTATTCGTAATCCGGTTTCTTATCGAAAAAGTGATTGGCCTTGATGAAACGGATGGTGCCAGATTTGCTGCGCATGACAATCGAATGCGTGGTTGCCCCATGGGGATTGAACTGAACGCCCTGGAGAATATCGCTGTTCGTCACACCCGTCGCCGCAAACATCGTGTTGTCGCCTCGTATGAGGTCGCTGAGCTTTAGAACCTTGTCCCTTCTGCCGAAACCCACCGTCTTTAGTGCCGCTGCTTCCTCGTCGTTACTAATGTGGAGCTGGCCTTGAAAATCTCCCCCCACGCATTTCAGGGCGGCGGCCGCAAGTACTCCCTCGTTCGCCCCTCCGATACCCATCAGCACATCCACTCCACTCTCAGGTACGGCCGTGGCAATCGCGCCGGCGATGTCACCATCTGAAATCAGCTGAATCCTTGCTCCCGCCTCTCTCACCAAATCGATCAGCTTCTTGTGGCGCTCGCGATCCAGGATGCACACGGTTATATCCTCGACATAGCAGCGCTTGGCGTCGGCAATATTGACGAGATTCTCGAGGGGGCTCGACCTTATATCGATGCAGCCGGCGGCCTCAGGCCCCACGGCGATTTTATTCATATAGGGCACTGGCGAACTAAAAAATGCGCCCCTTTCCACTACTGCTATCATCGACATTGCATTTGGGTGTCCGAGTGCAACCGAATCAATGGACTCGAGGGGATCGAGGGCGACATCAACTTCGGGGGGACCACCGGCACCAACCACCCTTCCCTTGGACAGGGGGGTGTTCGGCTTTTTCTCACCGATCACGATCGTGCCGTGGATTTTTACAGATTTGATGGCCAGCGCCATCGCCTCACATGCGGCGTTGTCTGCTTCGAGCCCATCTCCCTTCCCCATCCACCTGGCGGAGGCGAGAGCGGCAGCTTCTGTCACACGGACCAGCTCAAGGGCAAGGTTTCTGTCCATGATCAGGCGTTGGGTTCTTAAGTTTCCGGATGCCCGCCGCCACCACCACTATTCGCCGGTTCCGCATTGGCAGACGGCTTCTGCTCAAGCTTGTCGTTGAGCTCCTTGGCCATCTGATATTGATGGAAGGCGAAGATAAACGGAAATAGCAAATAGACAAGACCAAAGGTCAGCGGATAGGCAACAATCTCTATTGCAAGAGTGATCCAGAACCAGTTCCATTGGCCGAGGTACAGGTATCCAACGGGCCCGATCAGCAGCCAGCTCAAGCAAAATCCAAGAAAGGCCGCGAGCCCCGGACTCTTGGGCTCTTTCTGCAGCCTCAGACGGGTGATTTCGCTCCTTTCGAGGGCTGTAGTAAACGAACTCCTCAGCCTCCTGCCACAATGGACGCAGAGTTCGGCATTTTCGTCGATCTCTTTTCCACAGTACTTGCAATACATCTCTCGACCGCCTTGGGCAAACTTCCGCAATCTTCGCTTACAGTTGGACTACGCGAATCAACGCGGAATGTTACCGGCCTGAGGCAGAAAGATTTTGCCGGGCAGTTTCGTTATCGGGCTCGATTTCGAGCACCTTCTGCCATTGAATCCTGGCGCGGTCGATCATACCACGTTCCGCCAATATGACGCCATAATTATTCAGGTGCTCCACGCTCTCCGAGTTAATATCTAACGCCTTTTCGATAAATAAATTAGCCTTCTCAAGATCGCCAAGCCCGCGATAGCTCATCGCAAGGATGCCGAACGCATCATCGACGGAAACAGGCCCGGTTCCCGCTTCGCCAATAGCTATCGTTTTTGGCGTTTCCCCGTCCATCCCTTGACCTGCCTCGATCGGCTCGAGCACTGAAATGGCTTCCTGGAACCGACCCAGTTCGAGAAGGGTCCGCGCGAAATGAATGCGATACGACAGGTCTCCGGGCGATTGCTCGACCAGCCCCTTCCAAATGGGAAGCGCTTTCTCGTAGGATCCAGCATTCGTGTAGAAGGCGGCGAGGCCGAAACGATAGGATGCGTTGTCCGGATCTTTTTCCAAGGCGCGCTGGAACTCCCTTTCTGCTCGGTCATGATCACCTAGACGCTGGAGCAGCAGAGCGAAATTGTGATGAAAAGACGGTCCCTCCACACCCAGCGAATTCGCTTTCTCGAAATAATACAGTGCTCTCCGATCATCAGTGCCCGTGAGTCCCATTCCCATTGCTTCGGCATATTTTGGATCGGACCTGTCGAGATCGTAAGCCTGCTGCCACTCGATGAGGGCCTCTTCCTTGCGGCCCGTTTTATATAGTGCGAGTCCGTAGTTATAATGCGCCAGCGGATCGCTCGACCCGTATTTCACCGCCAGCTCGAATTCCGTGAGCGCCCGTCCGATTTTTCCCTGTTCGATAAGCATCTGCGCAAATCGAAGGTGGGTCAAATGATTCAAATAATCGCGCCTCAGCGATTCTTCAAAATTACCAACGGCTTCTTTGAATGAACCGGTTTTCCACTGTGCCCAACCCAGCAGGCCGAGCGTCCACGCGTCGTTCGGCATGCGGGAGTTGACATCTTCGAGAATGTTGAGCGCCGTTTGAAAATCGCCTTGATTGAGCAACTGGGCCGCCCGGGCGCGCTGGTAATTCACTTGCTCGACCAGCTCCGGTGACGGCAGCCGGCTGTGCCGGGCGGCGCAGGACAAGACGCATACGAACACGCCTCCTATTAAAGAGGTCTTTATAATGCTCGTTCTCAAAGCCGCTCCAGGATCCGGATGTTACAAACTCACTTCTCGATGCACGGCGGCGGAGCCGTCTATGCATCTTGATCTGCGGGGATGCTCCCGTTTCATTAAAATATACACGAAAACAAATGGAAAGGGGAATGTCCAGAAGTGTTGCGCCGTTTAGTCCTCAGCCAACGATTTTCCCATAGCGCAGGCGCTCTATTTTAGCCCTGATCTTCCCGACGTACTTGTTGCACCAGTGGGACCTCGGAAGAAACGTGAAGACGGGAGGCCTCCTGACACCCATACGGCAAAGCTCCGCTGCTGCACCTGAATGACCTTTTTGCTTCTCCCATGCACGGAGAAACATCTCATGCGCCGCGTGGAAATCACCGCTGAGGCGCAGTACTCTTCCAAGGTTTACGAGCAGATCGGGATCAGCTGGCTTGATCTTGAGGGCGCGTCTGCATAGTTCGAGTGCCTTGTCGTAAGATTCCCTCTCTTTGGCGAGGCAATACCCGTAGGTCGATAAATAGTCCGGATTGTCCGGCGCGATGGCGAGCGCTTCCCTAAGATGCCCCAGCGCTTCCTCATATTTATTGTTGTTGATCTTTGCCTGAGCTAAATTGTAAAGCACATGCGACTCGTGTGTGGAGGATGCTTTGGTCAAAGGTGTCATGCCGTCCTCCTTTGATTATATTGAAAAGTGGAATGGTTCATTTGCAAACCGACAGGATATCGCGCAAATTGCCTTATAAATCCCAGGGTTTACTCAATTATGGTGGGAGCAGCAAGCCGCATACCACTGGCTTCACCAGAAGCCCGGTTGAAGCCGCCTTCCCCCTGATTCTCCTCCTCTGGGCATTAGTGACGATCAAGCCCTCCTTCGCCGAGCCGCGGCTGGGAGCCAGCCCGGACAGCTTGAAGAAAACCGTTTCGAAGCTTAGCAGCTTCGGCACTCGCTTCACCTGGACACCGCAAGCGGACTCTGCTGCATTCTATCTCAAAAACCGCTGCGAAGCCCTCGGTCTCCCGGCGCGGCTGGATACCGTTTCTTATCGGAGCGGAATGTGGAGACGCACATTCAACGTGGTTGCGGAAATCACCGGATCCGATCCCGGTCAGGGGAAGGTCATTCTCGGAGCCCACTATGATTCTATCGACAACTCCTCCTATTCCGATTCGCTTGCGCCCGCTCCCGGCGCCGACGACAACGGCACCGGATGTGCCGCATTGCTGGAAATCGCTCGGGTGATAAAAGACCTTCCTCTCGAGCGAACTATAGAGATCGTCTTTTTCGGCGCCGAGGAAATCGGGCGGTGGGGGAGCATATTCCACGCGGAACAGGCGAGCGCAAAGGGTGATTCGATTGTCGCCATGCTCTCGCTCGATGCCATCGGCTACGATGCGGACGCCAGGAAAGATGTTCAGATCCGCTATATCGATGAGGACTCCGGATGGCTTGCCGAAGCGGGCGTTGTCGCTTTCGACGCGATTCGCTCGAGCACTTTCGCCGAGGCGGTGAAACCGTCGTCATCACCTTATGAATCGGTGAGCGATCATGTCTCTTTCTGGGAGCAAGGATTTGTGGCCGTTCACGTTTTCGAAGGAACCAACGACTCGAATCCTTATATAAATTCCGAAGGTGATTCGATCTCGCTAGTGGATTTCGACTATGTTGTTGAAACAACCGAGGCGGTGGCTTACCTGGTAGCTGTGACGCTTGGGGGGGCAAGTACCATGACACCCAAAGGTGTGTTCACAGTTCTTCCCGCCTATCCCAATCCTTTCAAGGACGTGATCACTATTCGTTTTGATATTCACCGGGAGAGCGTTGTCACGGTCGACGTATACGGCCCTCAAGGAGAAATAGTGGAGCGCATCTTCCATGGGGTGCTCGCGCAAGACAGCCACGCCAAAACCTGGGACGGTAGCGGGCTTGGCAGGGAGAGGGTGGCTTCGGGAGTATATTTCATCCGGATCAGCGCTCAGGGTCAAACGGAGACCGCAAAAGCCGTCTTGATCCGCTGAGCACCATGCGGGAGGAGATCGGCGCAGCAAATTATCCCGCGCTCGCCGTCAAGGCATCTACTGAAACGAGTCCAACAAAAACACCATCGCGAATAACACCGCCAAATCGTTGTCGCCTGGACCTTAGAAGATGCAAACCCTGGAGTGCGGGTGTTTCGGCTGCCATTAGAGGGAAGCCCGTTCTGGCGATATGAGAAAGAGGCAATCGCCCATTCCCATCACGCATTGCAGCGGCAATGTCCGTTCTCGAGACCACCCCCGCGATCTTGCCCGCGCCACCCGCAACCGGGAGCGCGATCACCCGATCATCTTTGAAATGCGGAGCGGCGTCTTCTACCAAGGTAGCTGAATCCAAGAGGGGGACGCTCTCGGGCAAGAAGTCCCCCACTGTTTTTCCTCGCAAGGCAAATTTTGTTCTGATCATCCGCTCCTCACTGATCGCTCCGAAAAAAACGAAGATCGCAATTACTGACAGCATCACGAAGCGGCTGTCCAAAAACGCAACGATTGCAAACAAGATCGCGATTATCTGACCGATGTTCCGCGCGTAACGTGTCGCTCTGAGGTAGGGCATGCGAGAGGCGAGGATCCCCCGTAAAATTCTCCCCCCGTCCATCGGATATGCGGGGATCAAATTGAAAGTCCCCAGGACGATATTTATGGCGAACAAGTTGGCAACGAAATCATTTTCCAGATCGACGGGCGCATCTTTGAAGAAAAGCATCATCAAAAAAATACTGGCGAGTGCAAAGTTAACCAACGGACCTGAGATCGCCACGATGATTTCCTGCCGGGGCTTTTCAGGAATGCTCTCCGCTCTGGCCATTCCTCCAATGGGGAGTAGCACAATGTCCCGCACGGTGATTCCGTACCGCTGTACCTGAAGACTGTGCCCGAATTCGTGCAAGACAACGCAAGCGAAAATTGTCAGGACGAGGAGCACCGCCCGCAAGCCATCCTGCCAAGATCCATCGATCCAAGCGCCCGCCCCGAAAACGATGAGGATCAGAGGGAAGGTGACGTGGGCCCTGACTGGAATCCCGAAAAACGTCCCTATTCTTGCTGTATATTTCATTGAATCAATATATTACGGCATACCGCAATGATGTGCATCCCACTTCTATGGAAAATACTGCTTCCCCGGCAATTGTTCCCGAAAAAACATGCCCCGCGATGCAGGTCTTTTTCAATTCCAATATAACCTTTACATATCGTGATTGAAATTCACTTAATGATGTGCTAAAATCTCTTTGTATATTTGGCAGTTAGCACATTTTGGCCATCTTCCCCGGGAGACTTCGCCCACGTGTCACCCTCGCGATATGACAAGAAGCATCGTTGCAGCTCTATTGATTTCTGCGCTCCTACTTACCGCCGGCGCGTCGCTCGCGCTCGTTCGTTTTGATTTCGAACAACCATACTTTCTGGAGCCCAATGTACTGATCAAGGACCACAGCCTGTTCCGTCTCGGCTCGGTGTACCATCTCTTTTACCTCCGCGGCAATCCCGCGATCAGCTTTGGTCACGCGACTTCGACCGATCTTATCCACTGGAAGCTCGAGCCTCCGGTCCTGGCCGTTCAGCCGGGAACCTGGGATGAAAGCGGTGTGTGGGCCCCGGATATCATCCCCTCGCCCGGACCCGGGATATTTATGTACTATACGGGCGTCAATGCAGCTGGCGCCCAGCAAACGGGATTGGCTATTTCGACCGATCTTTTTATGTGGGTAAGGCTTCCCTGGCCCGTTTACCACCCCGATACGTCTTGGGCAGAGTGGAGCGAGGATGCTTGGTGTCACGCCCGCGACCCCTATGTATTCGACCACGACGGCAAAACTTACATGCTCGTCACTGCAAAAACCTCCCAAAACTACGGTGCCATAGCAAGCGCTATTTCAGACAATTATGTCACGTGGCAGGACAACGGACCGATTTACGTCCATGACTCGTGGCACGTACTGGAATCCGTACAGTGCATTTACAAAAATTCGAAATTTCATCTCTTCTTCACTGAAGAAGAGGTTTTCGGCGTCTCCCACATGCTTTCCGACTCGCTGTACAGCGGGTGGGATATCTCGTCTCGGACGATCGTTGATCTTGGACAAGCCGCCGAGGTGGACACCTTCGACGGGAATTATCTGTTTTCGAGACACACCGGTTATCTCAATGAAGAGGGAGATCTCTCGTACACCATTCGATTCGATACACTCAGCTGGGCAGGTGATTCACCGGTCGTATACAAACCATGGCCTCTCAGGAAGGATTGGAATCTAGTTTCCGGAATCGCTTTCGCCTTTCAACCAACTTTCGGGAACAATCCCCAGGCACGGGGTGATTCCGTGGACGTGGGATTCGAAGGCAAATGCTGGATCGGCAGCTACGAGCGCTTCCAGGGACCGCTCATGCACGGCTCTCCCGGAGGAGCTCAAGGGGATGGTGCGACGGGGCTCATCCGGTCGAATCCATTCACGATCGCCGGGAACTCCATGAACCTGCTGGTAGGGGGTGGGGACTATCCGGATGCGTGTTATGTGGCCCTCGTGGATTCCGCAACGGGCCAGTTTCTTTTCAAAGAGACGGGCAGGAATACGGATCAAATGGACAGGCGCTATTGGGATCTGAGGCGGCACAAGGGGAAAAGTGTGTATTTCGAGATTGCGGACATGTCATCTGATTCGTTTGGTCATATCAACGTCGATGATATTGCCGAATCAATGGATTCCATAGACCCGCCCGATGACAACATCGGATCAGCGAAGTCGAAAACCAAAGTCACCTCCCCATCGAGTACGATCAGGAACTCGACCGAGTTCACCCTTTTCCAGAACGCACCGAATCCTTTCAATCCCTCGACCACGATTTCTTACTACCTGCCATCCACAACGAGGATCACGCTCGATATCTTCGATGTAAACGGCTCGTTGGTCCGAAGGCTGGCAGATCGCCTGGATGCAGAAGGGCTGCATGAGATCACTTGGGACAGCCGGAATGCCCGTGGGGGTGCTGTCTCGACTGGGATCTATTTCTACCGCCTGACGGCCGCCGGAAAGGTCATCGACACCAAAAAAATGATTCTCCTGAAATAGCCCTCAATTCGTCATTCTCCTTAGAGCTATACGGAGTGTTCCGTGGGGGGTTCCTCGCCACGCTCCCGCTTCGGTCGGCTATCCGCTTTCGGCGGAGGATGCTATTACTTGGCCGGCTCCGCGGGGATTCCTCCCCACACGCCTGCTTCGCTCGGCTGGCGGCCTTCGACGGTTGGTTCTCTTATTGGCCGGCTCCGTGGGGGATCCATCACCCCCATCACACAGCACTCCTCCCTCGCTCTTCGCAGAGGCTCGTCACCCCCACGGAGCCTTCCTTCATGCCTCAACGCAAGTGCTTGCCACCCCCGCCACACAGCACTCCAGCTCGCTCCGAGGAAGGCTGCATCAACGTTGGCCTTTTTTCTTTCTCTCCAGCAGGTAATATGCAGCAGTAACCGCCAGCTCGTTCAGCAGCGGCACCTTTCCGAGAACGCTCGCTCCAAGCACCGGGATCCCGTATCGCAAAGCGAATGTCGGCCGCGACAGGTAAAGTTTTTTGCCACGAATCCATAAAGACGCCGCCCCCACGATTCTCTCGAATTTCCGGATGGTGAGACGAATCGTTCTGAGGCGCGCTACCTCCTGATTTGGCGCTCCTTCGCCTTTTGCGAGCGAGAGAAAGAGTCGGTCCGGGAGGAGCTGAATGTAGGGAAGCTTATTGTAAGGTAGGAACAAGAGCTTCTTCCTTGGAAGAATCTGCTGGTGGGCACCATACGGTGAATAATACGGAGGAAAAACCACAAAAATGAATCCTGAATCGCTCAGCTTATCTTTTAGATTCTCGAACGCCAAAGTCGGTTCAGCGATGTGCTCCATTACGTCGCGCAGCAAAATGATATCAAACGGTTCTCTCTCCAGCGCCTTATTTCGAATATCGCACACATCACCCTGGACTACCTCGATGTCCAACCCTTCGCGCCGGTTGAGATCACTGGCAATGCCAACGAGCCTCTCATCGATATCCATCGATGTCACGGCACATCCGGCTCTGAAAAAAGCGGCACTGCAGCCGCCGTCTCCGCTTCCAACTTCAAGAAGCTTCTTTCCTTCGAGCGCCACGCCCCACCTGCTGAGCACCGGGATGAGGAAGTTGTTCGCTAGAATGACCTGGTATCGCCGGTAAAACTCGTCCCAAGTCTCTTCCGAAAAATGTCTCTTTACTCTTCTCGGCATAACGATTAAGTTTAGACCATGAAAAAACTCATTCTTTCAGCAATCGTCGCTACGTTTTCAATCGCCGCGATCGTCCCGCAAGCGGGTTCCCAACCGAAGTCCGGCCGCGAGAAACTCGGGATTCGGATCGGCTTTGTCGAACCGGAAAGCGACATCGAAAACGCATTCGGAGATGGCTCCGGCCTCGCGCTTCACTTCACAGAGAGAATCAAGCCCCCCCTCTTTATAGAGATCGCTCTGGCAGCTATTTATCTCGGTGAGTCGAAGACCGACGAGATCACTGAGCTGTTGTTCGGTCCCGGCGTTTCCGACGCGAATATGCGAATCATCAACATCACTCTCGGCCCCACGATCGAAATCCCCCTTGGCGAACGGCGTATTTTCTATATTTCGAGCGGTATTGGGCTGTACAGTATCAGCGTGCTCCTCGAGATGGGCCTTTTCGGAAGCGACATCTCACAGGAACACTTCGGCGCCCAAGTGGGAGCCGGAATCTACTGGCCGCTAACCGATAACTGGAAGCTCGATGTCAACTTCACGGCCCATCATATACGTACTGCGGAAGAGACGTCGGATATTTTCTACCTGTATTCCGCAGGGGATAGCGATCCCAACTTTTATCAATTTTCCATCGGAGCGAGCTACAGCTTGAATTAATTAATAGTAGACTGCTCTTTTTTACTATCGTCCCGATGCGCGCCGAGTATGTCTAGCGGGTATCGCGCAATGTGTCGCCCTGGAGGACCGCCCGCAGTTTCTCGAGAGCATTTTGGGCCTGCTGGTCTCCCGGATTCATGGAGAGATACCGGTCCAAATACTCAGCTGCCTCTTTGAGCTTTTGGGCCTGCACGTATACCCTTGCGAGATTCTTGTAGGTATTCGCGTAGTCCGGATTTACCTCGATCGCCTTTTTCAACACGGTAATCGCTTTTTCGACTTGCCCGGATTCTGCGAGCGACGCTCCCAAATTGCTATAGGCTTTCACGTAGTTCGGATCCATCCGGATGACCATTTGAAAATATTCTGCTGCTCTTTCGAACTGTCCTATCTCCCTGTACGTGACCCCGAGATTGTTATAAGCCTCTATCATCAGGGAGTCCAGCTCGATGGCCTTCGAATATTCTTTTATTGCCTCTTCGTACAGTCTTACCTCGCGTAAGCCCTGAGCGAGGTCATAATGAACGCTCGGCTGGTTCGGTTCGAGTTTCAATGCCTTTTCGTAATTTTCGATTGCCTGAAAGATCTTTCCTCCACTTTTGTATATAACTGCGCGATGCATGTAAGAATCAGGATGGTCGGGAAAAAGCTCGACAGCTTGATTTATTTCTTCGAGGGCGGCACCATGTTTTCCTACTTCACTGAGTCTTCTTGCTTGATGGATATGCTCGCGCCAAAGGACTTCATCTTTCGCCAACGCAAAAATGCTTGGTTGGGTAAGGAGCAGAACTGCTATGAGCAGGGCGACCGGCGGAAATGCATTCCGGAGCGAACGAAAAGAACGGGGCAATACTTCCAGAATCGCGAAAGCGGCAAATAGGCTAAGCACCGGTGCGACCTGAACGCGGTACCGTGCAGTAACAAAAAACAAGATGATAGAAAACGCGAAAGAGATGATGTATCCATACAAAAGAAAATACTTTTTCCAACGCCTGATGGCATATATCATGCCGACGACACCGAGACTCATGAGAACCCAAAGATTCACGAAGAGAATCCGGAGCGTTCCAAATTTCGTCCTCGACAGATCGAAACTCTCTATCTGAGGGATCTCATACCCGTTCACAAACAGCGCTGTTTTTCGAAGCAGAAGTTTGAGCTCTTTTACTGGATCGCTGCGGATGAACCTGAACGCCTTATCGAACCAATAGCGGGACAGTTCCGATGGTTTCAGGTCTTTTCCCAGAAGTCTTTCAATATAAATCCTCGTCGTCGGATCCGTGCCGAAATCGACACCTTCGGGAGGATAGAAGATCCCCGTGGCCCTTTCGCTGTTGCCGATATAGAAGTTCACTCCGCCGTTGGATGTCATCGGAACGAAATCCACGCTGGCGACATAATTGTGGAGAGTCGCAGGAAGTATCGTAGCGGCGGCCGTACCTGTAAAAACAAGCAAAGCCGGCAATCTCCTGCGGACTCCAGCGAGAATAATCCAGACGATTACAACAGGGTAAAAGATCAGAATGTTCGCCCGTGCGAGTGCGGACAAACCAAGGAGAAATCCAGCAAGCGCAAACCGTTTGATCCCGTCCTCCTCACCTTTCCCAATAAGCACATAGAGCAATGTCATATTGAGCAGCGTTCCCATCCACATCATGAGCAACTGCCCCTCGAAAAATGTTGCAGCGCCGTATAGGGCAAGCACAACGGCAGCGAGCAGCGATACAGAAGGACGAAAGACTTTCTTCCCGAGCAAGTACGTGAGCACAACCGTGATCGATCCGCCGAAGATCTGAATAATGCGGGCGAACATGATGTTTCGATCTACGACGCCGTACACAACACCGAGGAAATAGGCATACAGTGGCCCCATGAAAAATGCATCCTTTTGAACGATGCGCCCGCTGGCGATCTCCTGTGCTGTCAAATCGTAATATTTTTCGTCGAGAATCGGTACCGTGACCTGTATCGAGTCCGCGCTTTGGAGGACGTAAACGAATTTGAGGAGAAACGTAAAACCAAAGAGGGCGTACAGCCACCTGGTATCGCTTGTGAGAGTTTTGTCTATTCTGTCGAGAAGCGTTTCCGTCTGTGGATATTCGCCGTTCATGCTCGGTGCTAAAGTACATTAAACGGATTGCCCTCGCAAGGAAATCTCTTGACGATACGGCATTTTCCGCATACGCTCGCCGGAAAACTGCTGGAGGATGGTATTCCCATGTCCTACCGCGATGAACTCCTCTCGCTTCTCATGGAAAAGTCCTTCCAGAAAGGCGAGTTCACCCTCGCCTCTGGAATGAAGAGCGATTACTACATCAACGGCAAACTCACGACTCTGAACAGTCGCGGAGCGTATTTAGCCGCGCGGATTTTTCTTGCGATGATCGGCGACGATGTTCCGGACGCCGTCGGCGGTCTCACAATCGGCGCTGATCCGATCATCGGCTCGATGCTCGCACTGGCGGGGATGGAGGATCTCCCGCTCAAAGGTTTTATCGTCCGGAAAGCGGCAAAAGAACACGGCACGCAATCGCTCGTTGAAGGAGATTTGTCGGAGGGGGATCGGGTGGTGGTCATCGAAGATGTGATCACCACGGGAGGTTCTTCCCTCAAAGCTATCGAAGCAGTCAAATCGCTGGGTTGCGAAGTTACCCGCGTTCTTGTGATCGTAGACAGGCAACAAGGTGCGCAGGAGAATCTAAAGAAAAACGGCTATCGCTTGGAATCGATCTTCAGTATAGAGGAGCTATTGAGACTCGGCTGATAGATTGACCTCGACCAAATTCGTCCCCCTATTTCGTCCCGTCCATCCAGAGATGCTGGTATCTCGTTGAAAGCCTGCCGAGAACAAATCCCACCATCTGAACTGCGTATATCGTGAGAAACACCGGTAAGAAGATCCCTAAAAACGGGAGGGATCCCACCGCAAGGCGAGAAAACCCCCAGGCAAGGACGACAACCAAATTGAACAAGGCGGTTGCGAGGTACTCATGCTCCATGGTTATGATCGCCGGGATGACTTTTTTAGGATTCAAAACCACTTTCAGTCCCACTCCTGGAGAGACCGAAATTGCCAGCGCTACGGGCAAATAAAGCAGGCCCAGAGCCCACATCAATACGACCATCAGGGCGCTGTTCTGTACGAATTGGAACACGTCCGGGCGTGAACTGGCACCGATGAGGATAGCCGCTTCGGCGATGATGAAAAAGGGGAGATAGAGTTCCGCAGCTAGCATCAGCCCGACAAAAACAGGCTTGAGAATGCGTTGGACGAAAGTCGAGATAAACTCCCCCCAACCCGGCAGGTGGGTTTCTCCCGATGCCGCCCGAAGAATGGCCTGGTATACCCAAAGATAACAGATCCCAGCCGCTGCGATCCGGAAATACGGAAAAGCAGCAAGAATAGAGAGAGCCAGGGCAGGCAAAATGAACTGGAACGGGATTCTCGCAAGTACTCCTGATGAAGCGATCCCCGGAAGAGGAAACAGGATCAGCCCCCCGGTAATCGGGAAAGTGACCACCCTCCACAAGTCCTCCCAGAACGGGGCTGGGCGATCCAGCAGCTTGAGCAGCCTCCATTCTTCTCTTCTCAAGCTGCGCTTGGCCCCCGAGGCGATCTGACGGTTGAAGGGCCAGAGTTCCAAGGCCTCCTGGTAATGCCGGATTGCCGCTTGGCGATCCTCCAGTGCGAGCGCTGCGGAAGCCGCGTTCAGATAGGCCCTTGGCACATCTGGCGTTCGGCGAAGCTCCTGGCAAGCGTCCTCATACGCTTGCCGATACACTCCTGAATCGACCGTTTCGACATCTTCCTCCGGTGACCGCTGCTCGGACCCATCAAGGGATTCGAAGATCGTCCCGAGATCGGTGTCGATCGCTCTCTTCCAGGCCTTCTCTTCCGGGAGGTAGATCCGGCTCTCGGAGGATAGACGGCCTGACTTGCAGAGATCCACGATATCGGACCAGGACCAGGTCTCTTCCTGGGTCTTGCCCTCGGGCATGACGTAGTACAGCGTGTCGTCCTTTTCCGCCATTTGCATTCCTCGTTTGGAGTCCGGAAGAAGAGGAATTGCACGCTCTGTGCCAGTATTAATGATCTGAATTTAAAGGGATTAGCTTGACTGACAATGATTCGTGACTGTTTTATTTTGGGACATTTCCCGCAATTTTCGTGCATTTTCCAAGTCGCTGTGGCGCCCCTGCTGTGTGCGCTCTCTATTGCGGCGGGAGCCAGCTACCATGTCTCGTACCTGAGCGCACCCTCGGGAATGGGCTCAATACGGCGGTCTGAACAAGCTTGCCATTGAGCCAGACTTTATCATAGCGCATTTCCATATGGCCTTGCCGGGGGACTCGGGGAGCTGAATGTGCGAAATAGCTGGATTGACGTCTTCCGGGAAGGATCATTTCATGAAAAGAACTCCCAACCGTTGGGGGTTCTTCGAGCAGAAATGAAAAGGCAACTGTTGATACTGGCGACCGGTCGTCCCGTTACTGGTACAGCGCCTTGACGCAGCCCCAGTTCGTCTCCTCTACGGGGATATCGCAATAACAGGTCGGATCTGGATTGACCACTACATCGCCGCCCGTTGCAGCGAGCAGGTTCGGCGGATCGGCACAATCTACGACAAGGACTTCCGCCGGAATCGCAGCCGGATGCGGAACAACCTGGCAGTAGCTGCATGGCCTTGATGTGCCGGTGCCAAGGTATTTGATCGTGAGAAGGAGGTTCGGCGAAGGAATGCATGCGCCATAACCGATGGCAACACCTGTTTGGGCGTCCCCGATCCTTACGACAAACGGTGAGGTTTCACCGAGGTATACGAGGTTTGCACCCCAGGAGGTACAATCGACCATGAACTGAGAAGCCATGGCGCCCTGTGTGTATACGTGAACAACAAAGATTTGAATGAGCTCTTGGGCCACGTCGTAGACGTCACAACTCGTCGCACCCGGATGGCAAACAGTCCAATGCTTCCCGGCTGGGCGAATGCCAGGCTGGCGACCAGCATGAGATACACGGATAACAGCAGTAGCCCTTTCATAAGCACATCGCTGGATTGAAAAAACGTTAGAAGTCAACGACTTAGCGCAATTATTTTGCCAAAACCCACTCATTTTTTCAAGGATAAACGCGACCATCGAGTGGATCGGCGCTCTTCAAGACAGCAGGTACTCGCCATCGTATAGCTTGTTCGCCCCATTGCGGAAGAGGGCGTATTGAAATCCTTTGCGCAGGGCCAGCGCGCCAAACTCTCCCTGTTTGCTGATTGCTATGAAGGCAACCTGGAATTCCGGGTTGCCGTTGTGCGCTTTAATGATGCGCTTGAGAGCTTCCTCGATTGCCTCCATAGGAGATGCGCCGCGCCTCATGTTTTCGACCACCAGGTGACTCCCAGCGATTTTTATCACTGCCTCACCCCGACCCGTAGCAGCAGCTCCGCCGACCTCATTGTCCACGTACATTCCCGCTCCTACAATCGGAGAGTCCCCCACGCGGCCGTGGATCTTGAACCGCAATCCGCTCGTCGTACACGCCCCTGCGATATCCCCCCGATCATCCTGCGCAATCATGCCGATGGTGTCATGATCGTCTTCCTTGGGCGGAGGGAGCCAATCGTCTTTATCGCTCAGCTTGGCTTTCCACTCGAGGTGTGCTTTGCGCGCCTTTTCGGTGAGAAGGTCTTCCTCTTTGAAGCCGTGGAGCTTTGCGAATTCGGTCGCCCCTGCTCCGACGATCATGACATGGTCCGTTTCCTCCATTACTTTTCTCGCCACGCTGATCGGATGCTTGATGTTTTCGATACAGCCCACGGCTCCCGCATTTCCTTTGGAGTTCATGATCGACGCATCGAGCGTCACCCGGCCCTGCTCATCTGGCAGACCACCGTACCCGACACTGGTCACATCGGGATCCCCCTCGGAGACCCTCACTCCCGCCTCCACCGCATCGAGTGCGCTCTTGCCATTTCGCAGTATCTCGGCCGCTGCTTCATTGGCAGCAAGACCGTGTCTCCACGTCGAAATGACGTTGTTCCTTCCCACCGCACCTTTGGCT
Organism: Candidatus Latescibacterota bacterium; assembly: GCA_011772205.1. Lineage (GTDB taxonomy): Bacteria > Krumholzibacteriota > Krumholzibacteriia > WVZY01 > WVZY01 > WVZY01. Next base: position 19,771 of record WVZY01000018.1, on the reverse strand, counting down.
GAAAAAACACGGTCAGCTTTCACGCCACTGAGAACACCGGAGCCAAGAAGCGCCGACCATGCGATAAATCCTCTCCTACTGATCATTCTTGTCACCTTGACCTCCTTGGAAAAAAAGGGAGGCGTCGAAGAGACAGCCTCCCTCTCGAATTGCACCCTTTCGTTGAGCCGATGGGCTGCATTGCATTCTGCGAGCCGTCCGGACCTTTCCATGATCCGTATTCGAAAACTCCACAACCTGCCGGCCTGGCGAATTTTGCTATTTCACCAAGCTCTTCAGCTCGAGACTCATCGCCTGAGCAGGGACTTCCTGCTTTATCAACAGATGGGGCATGGCCTTCTTGCAGTAGACAAAATACTCGCCGTCCGGGGTCTTGAATTTGAGCTTGTACGTGTCGAACGCCCCGGCTGGAACGTCGAGCTTTATCTCCTCGAGCACTTCGATATCGACGTTCTGGAGAGTCCCGGATTTGGTATCGACGACGGGAAACCGATATTTCTTCGCCAGCTCCAATGGAAGCACTGCTAGGGCAAACTCGACCGAATCATCCAGAATCGCGCCCTTGATCATCTTGACGGTGATCTCTTTGGGCTCTTCTGCCTTCGGTCCTTTGACGGTGCCCACCCCTTTTCCGCCCTCGAACTCGAGATCGGCTGACATTTGCGTCGGTCCCGCCATAAACCTGTTCATGTAAGAGATCGGAGAAAGGTCTTCCGCGCTGAGAACCATCTTTTGATCCATATTGATCATCCCAGCCAGCTTCGCCGACACCTCGATGACATCCTTGCCTTCGCGCGATGCGTTTTTCAAGTTCACGCTCAAGTCGCCAAGGGCCATCGTTTGGACGTTCAGAGAATACGTGGCCGTCATGTCCTTCAGCAGAGACGTTTCGTATTTATAATCAACCGGCTTGACGGCCATTGCTTCCATGGAAAGCGGCTCACCCTCGATGTCATAGAGAGCAACTTTTGCGGTCAGTGCGTTCTCCACTTTGTCTTTGATCTCCTTGGCATCGCCTACCAGAACAATGGCGACGTTGTCCGGACGGAGGTGCTTTTTCATGACCCGAGCAACGTCCTCCACTGTGACTTTCGCAAGACGGTCGCGATACTTCTCCAGGTGATCCTTTCCGAGACCAAGCTGCTTGACCTGGATGATTTGTCCAGCGATCTGATTGGGCGTCTCTATTGTGTTGGGAAAGTTACCGATGAGGTAGGCCTTCGCGTTGTTTAGCTCCTCCTCTGTGACGGATTCGCTGGAGATGCGCTCGAGTTCTCCCATCAGCTCGACGAGCGCGCTGTCCGTCACGTCGGTCCCAACGGATGCCCACGTGCTGAAACTACCGAGGTCGGGACTTCTCGAATAGGAGGAGTAGGCTCCGTACGTCCATCCTTTATCTTCCCGGAGGTTCATGAAGATCCGCGCATCGGCACCGCCTCCTAGCACCCGGTTACCCACCACTACTGCCGGCCAATCGGGATCCTTCGCTCGGAGACCCAGATGCCCGACTCGATATTCCGTCTGGACGGAACCAGGCCTGTGAAAAAGGTATATCTGCTTCGAGGTTCTATCGGGCGCGGGCGTATATTCGGCAACTTCCGGCTCGCCCTGTTTCCAGGAACTGAAATGCTTTTCGAGCGCCTTCTTCACCTGTTTCGTCTTGACGTCGCCGACGACGGCGATGAGAGCGTTGTTCGCGACGAAGTTCCTCTTATGGAACTCAACGAGATCCTCGCGTGAGATCGCTTTCACTGTCTCGGGCGTTGGTGCCTTGGCGTAGGGATGGTCGCGGTAGATAATTTCCGTAAACTGCCGATTCACAACGGCTCTGGGCTGCGAGAGCTCGATTTCCAACGCGGTTATTATCCGTTTACGATGCGTTTCCAGCTCGTCCTCTGGGAAAATGGGATTCATCAGTATTTCGGTGAGATACTGGTAAGCGGTGTCGAGATATTCTGAAAGGATTGACACCGTGACGTACACATAGTCGTCCGCGCTGAAGATACCGACATCCCCTCCCACCGATTCTATCCATCTCGCCAGCTCGTCGGAGGTTTTATCCTTCGTCCCTTTGTTGAGAAGCTCTGCGACAAAACCGGAAAGCCCGATTTTTTCCCATGGATCGAGGACTCCCCCGGCTCTGATCACAACGGCTGCCGTCACGACCGGCTGCTCGTGGTGCTCGACAACGACAACTTCGATGTTGTTTTTCATTTTGAACTCTTTGAAGCTCGGGAATGACAGCTTCTTCATTTTCTCGGGCTCGGGGGGCTGCTCCTTTGCCCAAAGAGCGGCTGTGAACACCAACAGCACCGCAATTGTCACCGCCAACATCGTTCTGAAATGATTTTTCATGTTCTTCGCTCCTCCTTTTGTGTCGACAATCCACACAACCAGCGAATTCGTTCCTCGCTCGTCAAGAGGATTCCTTTGGCACGGGATTCGCAATCACGACCGTTCTGTTGTGATCCACGAAGTACTTCTTTGCGACTCTGAGGATGTCCTCTTTCGTCACCGCCATGTAGCGATCGAGATCGGTATTGACCTCCTCCAAACTATCGTGAAAATACGCATAATGCTGGAGTGCTTCCGCTTTGTTTAGAACGGTCTGTCTCCCGCGAATGAAGCTCGATTTGAATTGTATCCTCGCTTTATTGACCTCATCTTCCGAAACGCCCTCGTTCAAAAGTTTGCTGAGCTCATCATAAATGAGTTCTTCGCACGTGGCGATTTCGACACCCACGTTCGAAGCAGCGATGAACCGGAACAGACTGGGACCCTTCCTGCTGTCCGCACCACCGTAAACCACCAGGGCTGCTTCCTCGTCCTTGACCAGCCGCTTATGCATGCGGCTCGATTCACCTTCTGTAAGAATGTTCGACAGAATCGAGATTGCGGGTGTGTCCGGATGTTTGTGAGGAGGAATGATGTAAGTGATGAAAATGGCAGGGACGTTTGCGTTTTTATCATCAACCGTCATTCGTTTTTCGGCTTTGTGAGGAGGCTCGGTACCCTTCAACTCTTTTACCGGCTTGCCTCTGGGTATGTCCCCGAAATACTCCTCCACCAACTTCTTCGTCTTCTTTCGGTTGATGTCTCCGACAACGGTCAAGACGGCGTTATTTGGTGCATAGTAAAGGTCGAAGAACTTCTGGACATCTTCGACCTCCGCGGCATCCAAGTCTGCCATCTTGCCGATGACCGTGTGACTGTAAGGCTCGAAGTCATAGGAAAGCGTGTCGGATGTGAGGAAGGCTGCTCCGTACGGTTGGTTGTCTATGGCCTGGCGTCGCTCCTCCTTGACTGTAGACCGCTGGTTTTCGAAGTTCTCCGCTGTAATAGCAAGTGACCGCATCCGGTCGGCTTCTAACCAAAGCGCCAAGTTCAGGCGGTTGGCCGGAAGCCATTCGAAATAGTTCGTGCGGTCTTCGCTCGTAGTTCCGTTGACGTTGCCGCCCGCGCGAGCGACCAGTTGGAAATGCTCAGCTTTGTCGACATTTTCGGACCCTTGAAACATCATGTGTTCGAACAAATGCGCAAAGCCGCTCCGGCCGGGTTCTTCATGCCCGCTTCCGACGTGATACCACACATCGACGGCAACGATCGGAACCGAGTGATCCTCGGAAAGGATCACCCTGAGGCCGTTATCCAGCTCGTATTCCTCGTATTCGATATAGCCGGGTTTCTTCGATGCGTATGTAAAAGACGCAATCAGCGCAAGGGCGAGCAAAAGTATGAAATACTTCTTCATGAGACCTCCTGACTCCTGGTTCCACGAGTTATTGAGGCAACATCCCAATAGGTCGTGGGGCTACAATCCGCACGACCCGACTTCCCAGGTGTTTGAGTTGGTGGTGGGGTTATACACAAAAATTTATGCTTACCCGAAAATTGCCGGATTGTCAAGCATCGTAATATCGACTACGAGCGATTTTAACCGACGGTTCCAATTTACTTGCTACAAACAACTTTTTCGTCTAGGATCGGGTGGTGATGACGACGTGCTCGCGTGGTCATGCTGGGCGATACGCTTGGCTGCGCCAAACCCCGCCGATTCGTGGACGAAGCACGCGAATTCCCGAGCTTTGAACTCGCATCCAGAGATCAACTTTCTACGATGCAAAATGCCCGTTGAGAAGAATCCAGCCCCAGATCCCCATAGCGAACCTTCCAAGGCGGTTTTCGACTTCGAAGGACGTTCGCTGGAAGGTATCGCCGGTGAACCCATTGCAAAGTCGCTTTTCAGGGCGGGCATCCGAATCCTTTCTTATAGCGTAAAATACCACCGTCCCCGAGGCATCCACTGCGGCCGCGGGCGCTGCGGAATGTGCCACATGGAAGTCGACGGCATCCCGGGGATTCCAACATGCAATACACCTCTCGAAAACGGAATGAAGATCCGAAGACAGGACTTCCGGCCCTTTTTCGCACCGGTTCTTACCGCCGCTGCACGGAGGTTTCCTCTCCCTGCCGGCTTTTACTATCGACGTTTCACCAAACCGGTCTTCCTGAAAAACCTCTTTATGGACAGTCTCCGGAAAATGGCCGGAGTCGGCCGCGTAACGCTCGATGAAGAAGAGCGCCTGGCAGGCATTATTCCTGACTGCTTAGGAACGTTCGATCGGATCAAGCCTCACTATGACGTTATCGTCGTCGGGGCCGGGCTTTCGGGAATGTCCGCAGCCCTGTCCGCTGCCAGCTCGGTCTCGGGGAAACGCGGTGATGCCTCCGGCCCGCAGCGCAACGAAGCGGAGCAGGATAACATGCGGATTCTCCTCATGGATGAATATCCAAATCCCGGGGGACACTCGATTGGCCACCAGGATGATTCCGGCCTATTGAACAAAAGGGACGACCTTGCAAGAGAGGTTGCAGAACACCCGCTGATCCACGTTGCATCCGGCACACTTGCTCAGGGTTTCTATCCTCCATCAACCATACTCATCGCCCCTACCGGGGGATCCATTGCCTCAGCTCAAGGCATGAAGCAGGTCACAGCAAGGGCCTTCATATTCGCCACCGGGGCGTACGATATCATTCCCCTCTTCGAGAACAACGAGCTGCCGGGAATATTCGGTTCGCGGGCGGCCCGGCTCTTTCTCGAGCGAGACGGGTATTCGCTTGGAAAAACCGCCGCTGTTTATGGGACGGGAGCAGAACTCGAGCGAACGGTGTCTCTACTGCTATCGAAAAGCATCGACATCACCGCGGTCGTCGAAGCAGGGGCAAATCCCCGGGAAACACCGGCTCGGGGTAGCGTGCCGGAATCGGTCCAGCGAATATCGAACGCTCATCTCGTTTCCGCAAATGGAAAACGATGGATCGACTCGGCGACATTGATTACGGAAGCCGGCCGTGGTGAACGAATAACCTTGAGGTGCAATATGCTGTGCACGGCATTCAGAGGACAGCCTGCTTATGAACTGCCCCACCAGGCGAAATTCAATTTTTCGCTTTCGGACGACGTTCTAGATGAGGAAAGAATCATGATACCGGATGAAGTGGAGCGCCGTGACGCAACGGGAACAGCCTGCATCCTTGCCGGTGAAGCCGCAGGTGAAACCAACTGGCGGCGCAAGATCGAGCAGGGGAAAGAAGCGGGCGAAAAAGCTGCAAATGCAGCTTCAGCGATAAAGGAAACCGGAGAGAAAGCGTAACGCCAAAGTCAGCGTTGTAATAATCTGGCCAAGGACGATCGATGGGAAAAACTATCATATGCCACTGCGAGGATATTTCGATCGAGGAGCTCTTTTCCGCAGTCGAACAGGGCTATAAGGATATCGAATCGATCAAGCGGTACACCGGTATTGCTACTGGCACGTGCCAGGGGAAATGCTGTTTAATCCAGACTCTGAGGGCGCTGGCAAGCGGGGATGATCGCTCGAGCCCAAAAACCGCCTCGGAATCTGCGGCATCCACGCCACTCAAAGGCATCGCCGTCAAAATGCCGACGATTCGCCAGCCGGTGATCCCTGCACGGATTGACAGGATCATAAAAGCCGGCGAGAAAGCAGTGAAAAAGGCCACCGGAAAAGCGTAGGGCCTATGAGCACACTCGGTAAAGAGAACCATTCGCGTGCCATTGGCCTCAAAGGATCGATCGAAACATGAACCGAACAGCAGACATGGTGATCATCGGTGGAGGCGTCAATGGTGTCGCCTGTGCCTATTACCTTGCTAGACGGGGGATGAAGAACATCGTCCTGTTCGAGAAAGGGTATTTGGGCTACGGCGCTACCGGCCGGTGCGGAGGGGGTATTCGCCAGCAGTGGGGAATGGATGAAAATATCATTCTCGCCAGGGACAGCGTCCGGATGTTCGAAAAGCTCTCACACGAACTGGGATTCAACATCTTTTTCCGTCAGGGCGGTTACCTGATATTGATCTCAGACGAGCGCGACTACGACTTGATTTCGAAAACCATCCCGAGACAGAACGAACTCGGCGTCCCGGCGGAACTTTTGGAACCCAAAGATATTGCATCGCTCGTCCCCGGCTTGAATTTAAAAACCATCATCGCCGGCGCGTATTGTCCAACGGATGGGACGGCTTATCCGTATGCGGTTCTCTGGGGATACGCGGAAGCGGCGAAGCGGCGGGGCGTGGACATCCGCCTCCACACCGAGGTCTTGATTATTTCACGCAAGAGCGGCGGCACTTACGAGGTCACTACGACCAATGGTACGGTTCATACACCGAGGATCTTGAATGTTGCCGGCGCCGCCACTAGAAACACAGCGTCGATGCTGGGAATTGTGATCCCAACAAAACCTTACCGCCATGAGATCGCCGTCAGCGAGCCCCTCAAGTCATTTCTGGATCCGATGGTGATTTCCATTCGCAAGGGATTTTATTTTTCCCAGAGCCTCCGGGGAGAGATCGTGGGCGGTATCGGCGATCCTGACGAGCCTTCCTCATCCAGCACGGCTTCGTCTCCGGAATTTTTGTTCCGGTATGCGGAAGCGCTGAGGAAAACTTTCCCCGCGCTCGGAAAAGTGCGAATCATCCGGCAATGGGCGGGATTGTACGACGTCTCCCCCGATGCGCGGCCGATCATCGGTACGGTCGATGGAGTGGACGGCTATTACCACGCATGCGGATTCAGCGGGCATGGTTTTATGCTATCGCCGGTCGTTGCGAAGCTCCTCAGCGAGCTGATTACCACGGGAAAAACCTCGATTCCGATCGATAGCCTCAACCTGAAGCGCTTCTCCGAACCGGGACTCACCAGAGATCCGTACGTCGTCGGGTAATCCCGGCGATCCGCGCGCAAGTGGGCTCCAATTGCTCATGGAGGTCCTGCTAAACACAACATGTCCTGGCTTCTGCTTGCAATTCTGGGAGCTTTTTTCGACGCAAGTTATTACGCGTTCATAAAGAGGTTTCTCGAAGATGTGGATCGTTTCATTCTTGCCAGCGGGACTTTCTTGAACGCTTCCCTCTTTTTATTTTTGCTCGCATATCTGAACGGTATCCCTGCCACGGGACCAGCGTTCTACGATTCCGTCTTGATCACGGGATCGTTGAACGTACTTGCCGCTTTGTTATACTTCGAAGCACTCAAACAGACCGATTTGTCCCTTTCCATCCCAATGATATCCTTCACCCCTGTCTTCCTGATTCTCACATCGTTCCTCGTTTTGAGAGAGATACCTTCACCCAGTGGAGCGGTGGGCATCGTGCTGATCGTCCTAGGGTCATACGTCTTGCACACGGGAAAAGATAAGGGAACCTTCTTCGACCCATTCAAAAACATTTTTCGAAACAAGGGCGTCCTTTACATGCTTTTGGTTGCATTCCTCTACAGCATAACAGCAAACTTCGATAAGCGCGTCGTGCAAAACTCCGACCCAATTTTTGGATCGTCGATGATTTTCCTTTTCATCGGTGTTTCGTTTCTGGTTATTTCGATGGTGAAAGCCCCCAGGTCGCGAATGAAGAGCTGGAAGAATATTTATAAATTTTTGCCGCCGGGCGCGGCGATTTCTATGGCGGCGGTTACGATTAATTTTGCATTCACGATGCAGATCGTCCCTTATGTGATCTCGATCAAACGGTTGAGCATCGTCTTCTCCGTTCTGTTGGGAGGAGTGATGTTCCGGGAGCGCGATATCAGCCGGAGGAGTATCGGAGCGTTGATCATGCTTGCAGGCGCAGCCTTGATTGCGCTTTTCTAGGGAAACCAATCACGGGATATTTTGATCGCACCGATCCTGCCGGCATGCAGAACAGCTTGGAGAAACGCCTTCGAACAAGGGAAATCGAAATGGGCCAAGACATTCTATCTACAATCCTGACCCTCCAGCGAAACGAGATTACCGAATATTTCATCTACAAGAAGCTTGCAAAGCAGACAAAAGACGAGCATAACCGCAGTATTCTCGAGAGGATCGCCGGGGATGAATGGAGGCACTACGAATATCTGAAATCCATCAGCAAAAGAGATGTGAGGCCGAATCGTTTTACCATCTTATGGTACACGATCATATCGCGGTTGTTGGGATTATCATTCGGTCTCAAGCTCTTGGAAAAAGGAGAAGCCTTGATTGCGGTCGCCTACGACCGCCTTGCCGACCGGCATTCCGGCGCATTGGAGATCAAACTCGAAGAACAACAACACGAGAACGAGCTGCTGGACATGCTCGAAGAAGAGCGGCTCGAATACGCTGGATCAATGGTGCTCGGGCTCAACGATGCACTCGTCGAACTTACCGGTGCGCTCGTCGGATTCACGCTTGCTCTGCGGAGCGCGAAGCTCGTCGCGATCCTGGGTATTATCAGTGGTATTGCCGCAGCGCTCTCCATGGCGGCGTCCGGTTATCTCCAATCGAGAGAAGAAGCAGACGCCAGCGGCGGGAAAAATCCGGCCAAATCCGCCCTTTACACCGGAGTGGCGTATATCGTGACGGTCACCATTCTGATCATCCCTTATCTTCTATTTGAAAATGTCTATATGGCGCTCGCACTAATGCTGCTGGCTGATATATTGATCATCGCTGGATACACGTTTTATATTACGACGGCCAAGAGCTTGGGATTCCGTCATCGTTTTTTTGAAATGGCCCTCATTTCGCTGGGCGTGGCATGTACCACTTTTGGGATCGGATGGGCGGTCCGTCACTTCTTCAACATCGACCTGTAGCGAAGGCATTCAGAGATTTGTAGTGGATCCACTCCTCTTGAATGAAACGAGTGCGCTGATTAAACCGGAGGTTCTCGAATGGAACTGGTTGTGAGTTACGCCGGTGGCAGAAAAGTTGATGCCACTTTCAACGGATTCACTGTTTGTACCGACCAGCCAAAAAAGGACGGAGGAGACGAAACGGCGCCCGAGCCTTTTCAGTACTTTCTCGCATCCATCGGAACTTGTGCTGGTTACTACGTGCTCGATTTCTGTCTGGAGAGAAAGATCCCGGCTGAGGGAATCCAGCTCATACTCCGCACCGAAAGAAACGAAGAGATCAGAATGACCAGCAAGATAACAATCGAAATCCAGCTGCCAGGGTTTTTTCCCGAAAAGTACAAAAAAGCAGTGGTCAGAGCGGCCGAGCTATGCAGCGTGAAGAAACACATTCAAAGAGCGCCGGAATTCGAGACATATGTCACGGTTCAGGGGGAGTAACCATTGTTCTAAAAGATTGCCCCAGCTGAAATTCCTTCCCCGCGCAAGCAGAACATTCTTCGAGTTTACTGCTCGAGGATTCCTCCATCAGGATCCCAGGAGGGGCATGTCAAGGCCGATCTAGCACTGGCATTCCCAACCCAGCTTTGATACGCTTTGCCGGTACACCGTGTTGACCCATCATGACAGATCGGTGCCATGTCCGATGCCCACGGCTCACCATGGCGCCTTCCGGTGTGCGCAGGACCGTGTGCAAATTCCAAACCAAGGCGAGTTGCCATGAATGTTTTGATAATCGGCGCCGGCGACATCGGACTCCAGCTTGGGAAGCGGCTATCCAAAGACAAGCATGATATCACGATGATCGAGCTGAAGGAGGACAAGGTAAAGCGGGCCAGCGAACAGCTCGACGCGATCGTAATCGAAGGGCATGGCGCACATTATGGCGTGCTGCAGCAGGCCAGGCTCGAAAACGCCCAGGTGGTTGCCGCGATGACAGACCGTGAGGGCGTCAATCTGCTCGCATCCAAGATCGCGAAAAAAGCCGGCGTCCCTACGACCATCGCTCGCGTTCGAAATCCCGAATTCATTGCCCCGGACTTCATCCTCAAACCGGAGGAGCTCGGAGCAGACATTATTATCCACCCCGAAAAAGAAACTGCCGACGCAATCGTCCGGCTAATCCGTCAATCGAGTGCAACCCACGTGATCGAATTTGCCGAAGGGAAAATTCAGCTGCTCGGCGTGAGGCTCGAGAGAGGTTCGCCTCTGCTGCGAACCCCACTGATCGATCTGGCCAGGCGCTACGGCGACCCGCCTCTTCGGGTGGTAGCCATCAATCGTAACCAGCAAACCCTCATTCCCAAAGGGGAGGACCGCCTGCTCCCCGGAGATCAGATATTCGTCATTTGCGATCCGGATTATATTCCAAAGTTCATCTCTTATACGGGAAAGGCTGATACAAAAATCGAAGACATCATGATTCTCGGCGGTGGTTTGATAGGCCAGTTTGTCGCGACGTGTCTGGGAAAAGAAATCAACATCAAAATCGTCGAAAGCAACGCTCACCGATCGGAAGAAATTGCGGAAGCACTTCCTGGGACACTTGTCATCCACGGCGACGGAACGGATATAGACCTCCTGGCAACTGAGGGGATCGTGGACATGGACGCCTTCATCGCGGCAACTGGAGATGACGAAACCAACATTATCGCCACTCTGGTCGCCCGGCATCTAAAAATCCCTCGGACGATCGCGCTGGTCAATAAAATCGAATACCTTCCCTTGACTCCAACCATTGGAATGGATGCGGTGGTAAGCAAGCAGCTGCTAACGGTCAACGCGGTCGAGCGCTTCATTCAGCACCAGCAGGTTACCACGCTGGCAAGCGTGCCGGGAGTCGACGCCCGATTCGTTGAGTTCGTTGCGGAGGAACATCATAAAATCACTCGAAAGCCTCTCAAAAACATTCAATTCCCCAAAAACGCCATAGTCGGCGCCGTAATGCATGGCGATCAGATGATCATCCCCAGGGGGGATACCCAGATTGCGCCCGAAGACAAGGTTGTGGTGCTCACCCAGACGGAGGCGCTGGAGGACGTGGAGAAATTATTCCAATAGTGAAAGATGCACTTCTCGAGCGTAATCCATATCCTCGGTTTCCTCTTGATGTTCTTGGCGATCGCCATGCTGCTCCCCATTCCCTTCTCCCTGCATTATGGTGATGCCGTACATTTCCAGCTGCTTTTCAGCGCCATCATCACCTTTGTTTGCGGGCTTATCGGATTCAAGTCCACCCGGTTCGAACGCGACCTTAGGCCCAAAGAGGGCTTCGCTGTGGTCACCTTTGGCTGGGTCTCTTTCTCCATTTTCGGGAGCCTGCCATTTCTCATCTCGGGCACCATACCCTCATTTACCAATGCATTCTTCGAAACCATGTCCGGGTTCACCACGACCGGCGCCACGATCCTGACCGACATCGAAAGCCTCCCAGAGGGAATTCTCTTCTGGCGCAGCCTCACGCACTGGATCGGTGGAATGGGTATCATTGTCCTTTCGCTCGCCATACTCCCTTTCCTGGGAGTCGGGGGAATGCAGCTTTTCAAAGCTGAAGTCCCCGGTCCGACGGCGGACAAGCTCACCCCGCGTATTACGCAAACGGCGAAGATCCTGTGGGGTGTCTACGTACTGATCTCCGCAGCGGAGACCGCGCTCTTGATGCTTGGAGGAATGAGTTTGTTCGAGGCTCTTTGCCATACATTCGGAACCATGGCGACAGGCGGTTTCTCAACGCGTAACGCGAGCATCGGATCCTATAACAGCGCATACGTCGATTATGTGGTGATATTTTTTATGCTGCTTGCCGGAACCAATTTTGCGCTGCATTACCGGTTTCTGCGGGGCAATTTCAAAGCGTATTTCCGGAATCGAGAATTCCTCGTCTTCTTTTCCATTATTATAGCAGCAACCATCCTTATCGGTCTCGACACGTTCCTTCTCCGGTATGAAAACGCTGCGCTGGCGCTCCGCAAGACCCTTTTTCAAGTTGTTTCCATTCTGACCACTACGGGCTACGGCACAGCGGATTACGAACAGTGGGCCTTCAGCTCCCAGTTCATTCTGTTCATCATGATGTTCATGGGCGGGTGCGCGGGTTCGACGGGAGGCGGGATGAAGATCATGCGCATCTTTATTTTGGTAAAGTTCGTTTTCAGCGAATTCACGCGCCTGCTCCACCCCCATGCCGTCGTACCGGTCCGTATCGGTAATAGCTCGGTGTCACGCGAGGTAGCAACAAACGTAGTGGGATTCTTCATCCTGTTCATGTTGTTGTTCGTCATCGGCGTCCTTGCAATGTCCTCCATGGGTCTCGATATGGCCACATCTTTCGGAGCCGTTGCAGCGAGCCTTGGGAACATCGGACCCGGATTGGGGAAAGTGGGGCCAACCGACCACTACGCGCACATTCCGTTGATCGGCAAGTGGGTGCTGGCCCTTCTAATGTTGATGGGGCGTTTGGAGGTCTTTACGGTTATAATTCTTTTTTCACCTTCTTACTGGCGCAAGTAATCGCTTCGAACAATCGACGTCCGAGGAGAAATGAACGATGGACAAGACCATCACAAGCAGAGCTCCCCTGAACAACGGCAGCAAGATACCTTACTTCGGCCTTGGGGTTTTTCGTGCTGCTCGGGGGAGTGAAACACAAAATGCAATCAGACACGCATTGGATGCCGGTTACAGGCACATCGACACGGCCATGATTTATAACAACGAACGTGATGTCGGTATTGCAGTGAAAAACAGCTCCATTCCTCGCGACGAGATTTTCATCACCACCAAAGTCTGGAACTCGGATCATGGATACGACAAAACCATTAGGGCCTGCCATGCAAGTCTTGATCGCCTTGGCTTGGACTATGTGGATCTTTATCTCATCCACTGGCCCGTCCAAGGCCTGAGGGGAGAAACCTGGAAGGCCCTTATCACACTTTTTGAGGAAGGAAGGTGCCGGTCCATCGGTGTGAGCAACTATACCATACGCCATTTGGAGGAACTTCTTGCTGACACGCCGGTTATTCCGACCGTAAATCAGGTCGAGTTCAGCCCGTTTCTTTACCAGAAAGATCTCCTGGACTTTTGCCGTTCGCACCAGATTCAACTCGAAGCGTACTGCTCCCTTACCCGAGGCGAAAAATTGCATGACAGCAATATCGTTTCTGTCGCGGGCAAATACAACAAAACGCCGGCGCAAATCCTGGTTCGCTGGACGTTGGAACACGACGTGGTGGTAATACCAAAGTCGGTGAGGAAGGACCGGATTTATGAAAACGCCGATGTCTTCGACTTTCGAATCTCCGAGGAGGACATGGCGCTTCTCGATTCTTTGAGCGAGGATTATAGGGTTACCTGGGATCCTACGGACGCCCCATGATTAACCGGCAGCGAAGGACCTTCATATCACCGTTGGTCAGCTATGGGAAATATTTGAACGTATGGAAGCAACCCGGCGGAACATGGAAGGTAATTGTCGATATCGGAAATCAGCGCCCATCGCAGGGAAAAGCTTCAAAGGAGTAATGTGATCTTTCGCGCTCGGTGGATCTTGCTTAAAGCAATTCGCCGCTGTATAATCTCGCACGCAGCATCGCCCTTCGGCGGCGCAGCCCGGGGCGGTTGGAGCGAGCGACGATCCGTCACCAATCATTCATCACAAAACGGGTTCATGGGATCGCCGCGATTCAAGATCAAATATTGGAGGAAATGATGGGGCAAGAGTATGCGCTCTCCAATCCCATTTCTCGGATTGTAGATAAACCACGATCCGAGTATACCCGGGAGGACCTGGTCAGGGTCATCGAAGAAAAACATATCGAGAAAATCACGTTCCATTACACCGCTCTGGATGGAAAGCTAAAAGAGCTGAAATTACCGATAGCAAACCGCTACCAGGCGGAAAGAATTTTAGCCGATGGCGAAAGGGTGGATGGCTCATCATTGTTCAAAGGCTTGATCGACGCTTCCCTCTCTGATTTATACGCCATTCCGGTTTACAAGACCGCTTTCTTGAATCCGTTCGATGAAGGCAGCTTGGATTTTATATGCCGCTACCTGACCAGTGACGGGACTCTCGCGCATTTCGCCTGGGATACGATCTTGATAAAAGCGCACGAACTGTTTCGTAATAACAGCAAGCTCGACCTTTACGCAATGGGCGAACTGGAATTCTTCCTATTGAGTGACCCCGGCATTCATATCTACCCCAATCCCAAACAAAGAGGTTACCACGCTTCAACCCCGTTCATCAAAGCCGGCCAAATACTCAACGAAATGGTTTACTACATCACCCAGATCACCGGCGCGGTGAAATACGCCCACAGCGAGGTAGGGCACGTGGGGAACGTGCGCAGCGACCTCGAAGAGATCAAGGGAAAGCAAGCCGAACAGCTCGAAGTCGAGTTTCTCCCTACTCCCATCGAAGATGCCGGCGACCACCTGGTACTCTCGCGCTGGCTCATCCGGAATATCGCATTCAAATACGGATGCGTGGCGACGTTCGCACCAAAGATCGAAGAAGGAATCGCGGGAAATGGACTCCACGTACACATGGAGCTGATGAAGGAGAATAAAAACGTGATGATCGATCAAGAAGGGAATCTTTCCATTCAAGCCAAGAAGATGATCGGAGGATTGTGCGAATACGCGGATTCCCTGACTGCTTTTGGAAACACGGTGTCTTCGGCCTACCTGAGACTGGTGCCCAACCAGGAAGCTCCAACGCGTATATGCTGGAGCGACCTGAACCGCAGCGCGATGATCCGCGTGCCACTGGGATGGGCCAGAATCGACAATCTTGCCCATCGGCTGAATCCCCAACAGGATACGGAATTCAAGGATCTCGAAGGCCGTCAGACGGTGGAACTCCGCAGCCCCGACGGGAGTGCTATCATTCACCTGCTCCTTGCTGGGCTGGCGATGGCCGCGGAATGGGGATTGACCAACTCAGGTGCTCTGGAAAAAGCTGAAAAACTTTATGTCTCCGGAAACGTCTTTAATGATGAAAAACTATTGAGTCAGCTCCCCGGTTTACCGACAAGCTGTGTCGAATCTTCGAAAGTTCTTCTCGAAAAACGCACGTTGTACGAGAGAAAAAATATCTTTCCCGCGAGCATCATCGATTACGTCGCAAAGCTGCTGCAGGCTGAAAAAGATGAGAATATCAATGAGGAGCTCGCTGATTTGCCCGCTGATGACCGCCTGCTCAAGACTCGTGAAATCATGCATAAAGATCTGCACCGTCATTGAGATAGATGCCTGCATTCGGGTCCGGTGAAAACTCCTGGCGTTTAGATTCCCCCCGCCTGGATCTCGGCTGGAACCCTCGAAGCCGAAAGGAAAGGATATGAAAAAAGGCTCACCGAGCATACGCCGCAGCGGAAAAACTCATCACAAGCGCCCTCCGGGACGCCGCAAAAAGCCGCTTCCCCAGGCCATTCTTCGAGTACCTCCCGATGACCCGAACGGTGAAAACCGCATCAAGCGGATCATGCGGAGTCCAACGTACAGACGAGCGGATATGGATCCCGATTTTTTGCAGCGTGATGAACTCCGTCCAGCCCGGTTGATGCTCGAGTTTCTCAAACCAGAGCTCGGATTAACGGAGCACGGGATCGAATCGACGATCGTCGTTTTCGGCGGAACGCGCATCATGGAGCCTGCAATCGCGAAGAGAAATCTAATGAAGGCGAAAGCTGATCTCGAGAAAAATCCCAAGAACCTGGAATCGAAGCGAAAAGTCTCCGTTGCAGAGCGACTAATGGCCAAAGCTCACTACTATGAGGTTGCTCGTGAATTCTCACACCTGGTGAGCAGAACCTGCCAGACATCAGGCAAATATGAATTCGTCGTGGTGACCGGGGGCGGCCCGGGCATCATGGAAGCGGCAAACCGAGGAGCTTCCGACGTCGATGCCAAAACAGTCGGGTTGAGCATCGCACTTCCCCTGGAGCAGTATCCCAATCCGTACATCCCTTCGGATCTTTGTTTCCAGTTCCGCTACTTCGCACTGAGAAAAATGCATTTCCTGAAGCGCGCAAAGGCGCTGGTTGCATTTCCTGGAGGATACGGGACGCTGGATGAACTCTTCGAAACCCTCACTCTCATTCAGACCCGCACCGTCGAACCGATGCCGGTGGTTCTTGTTGGCGAGGAATTCTGGAAAGGAACCTTCGACGCCGATTACCTGGTGTCCGAAGGAGTTATCGACCCTGAGGATGCGCATCTCTTCGCATTCGCAGAAACGGCCGAAGAGATCTGGAATCACATCGTTAAGTGGCACCGGGAGGAGAGGACAGAGAGTTGAGTCCTGTTTACTTTGATGCTTTAAGAATGAATACAGAAAGCGCTTCGTAATTCTTTTGTTTTCGAATAAGCATATGGGAGCGGCGTTTTACGAACGGCTATCGAGGAGGTCTATCGTGAGAAAATTTTACATTTTATTCCTTATCATGCTATTTGCGCTTCAAGCTGTTTTCTGCGGTGGCGAAGAGGGCACCGAGTCGGCAAAGAGCTACGAATCGGGACAGAAACAGGAAAAGATTCCTCTGCAGCTAATTATTATAGGCCCCCCGGGCGCGGGCAAGGGCACGCAGGCAAAGAAAATCAAAGAAAAATACGCTATCGCGCATATCTCCACCGGGGCGATCCTCCGGGCCGAGGTCGCTGAAGAAACGGAACTGGGGAATAAGGTCAAGGACGTTATGGAACGCGGTGAGCTCGTGGCCGACGAGATCGTTCTGGACCTGATCGAAAAGCGGCTAAGCGAACCGGATTGCAAAGACGGCTTCATCTTGGATGGTTTTCCTCGCACGATTCGCCAGGCTGAAGGACTCGAACCGATTCTCTCGAAACGGGGAAATGCTCAAATAAGAGTGGTCGATCTCAACGTTCCGGATGAAGTGCTGATGGAAAGACTGCTCGCTCGAAAGCGTGCAGACGACACAAAAGAAACCATCCAAAACCGCATCAAGGTCTATCATGAAATGACGACTCCTCTCATCGAATATTACGAAAAAAAAGGCGTGTTGATTCGAGTGAATGGAGATCAATCAATCGAAGAGGTTTTCAAAGACATCGACGAGATCCTGACGGAAATCATTCGATGAAAAGGAAGGAGAACGGCGATGTCCGAATCCATGAAAGCTGTTCGAATACATAAATACGGCGATCCGGATGTCTTGACGTTCGAAGCAGCACCCCGGCCGGAACCGAAAGAGACCGAACTTCTGATCCACATTCGCGCGGCTGGCGTAAATCCGGTTGACTGGAAAACCCGGACTGGAATGGCCAGCAGACTGCTCCCCGAAGATCCATTTCCATTGATTCTGGGCTGGGACGTATCTGGCGTGGTCGAGGCAGCCGGGAACCTTGTAACGGATTTCAAAGCTGGCGATGAAGTGTATGGAATGGTGAACTTCCCCGGTGTTGGAGGAGCTTATGCCGAATATGTCGCCGCTCCCGCCGATCACGTCTCTCATAAACCGACTTCCGTCGACCATGAGCATGCCGCGGCCCTCCCGCTCGCATCACTCACCGCGTGGCAGGCGCTGTTCGAAGCAGGGGGATTGTCACCCGGACAAAAAGTGCTCATACACGCTGCCGCCGGCGGTGTGGGGCATATCGCCGTGCAGCTCGCCAAATGGAAAGGAGCGCATGTAACCGGCACCGCCTCAGCGAGAAACGGAGCTTTCCTTCGTGAACTCGGCGTCGATGAGTTCGTAGATTACACAACCGTGAAATTCGAAAACGTCGTCCAGGACATGGACGTTATTCTGGACAGCATGAGCGGGGAGACGAGGGAACGATCCTGGGGCGTCCTCAAGAAAAGCGGGATTCTCGTCACGATCCTCCGCCCTTCGCCCGAAGAAGCAGCGGCGGCCCACCAAGTGCGCGCCGCGCATATCCTTGTGAGGCCGGAATCAAACCAATTATCCGAGCTTTCCAAGCTTGTGGATGCGGGACAAATCAAACCGGTCATCGATAGAGTCTTTCCGCTAAAAGACGCTCGAAAAGCCCACGAGCACATCCAGGAGGGCCACACCAGAGGGAAGATCGTTCTCCGGATATCAGAATAACAGGTATTCCGCAATGACGGCTCCTGCTGCGGAATATCCTTAAGTGAAAACACACCTTCGGCAAATTGCTTACCCATGAAGGACCTGATTCAAATCGCAGGAATTCGAGACCTCCAGGAAGCAACGATGTTGATCGAATGCGGTGTCGACCACATTGGCTTTCCATTGGGGCTTCCCATGCACGGAGAAGACATTCCTGAGGCCGAAGCGGCGAGAATCGTTCGTTCATTGCCTTCTCAGGCGCGCGCCGTTTTGATCACCTACCTCGATAACGCCGACGACATCATCTCTCTGTGCCGCAGCATTCGTGCCCATATCGTTCAGCTGCACGGTGACGCCTCGCCGGACACACTCCTGCAAATCCAGGTTGGCGCGCCCGATGTGGACGTGATAAAGAGCCTCATCGTTCGAGAGGGCAATCTCGGTGATCTCAAAGCCGCCGTTCGCGAAAGCAGCCATCTCGTCAATGGATTCATAGTAGACACCTATGATCCCGACACGGGTGCCCGAGGGGCTACGGGCAAGACGCACGATTGGACCACCAGCCGCCAACTGGCCGAATACTCGTCACACCCGATCATCCTAGCGGGAGGTCTCACTCCAAAAAATGTAAGAGAAGCGATCCTCCAAGTGCGACCGGCGGGCGTCGATGCACACACGGGGGTCGAAGGTGTCGATGGGTGGAAAGACCCGGAACTCGTGAAAGCGTTCGTGTCAGAAGCCCGCAAAGGCTTTGCGATGATATAACATCTTGTTATTTAATCACTTGCGCTGCCGTCAGGGAATGAATCCCCCTTTGCGTTACATCGCCGGAGCCGTTATCTTCCTTAGAAGTTACAGAGTGCCGACCACTGTATTGGTTAGCATTTGATGCATCTGCAAAACCGGCATGTAACAGAAAAAATCGACCGTCTCGAGAAAACACATTCACGGACCAATGGATTATCAAAGGAGGCTTCGAGATGAAAAAGATTCTCTTGTACGTGTTCGTTGTGTTGTTGTTCGCCGCCCCTTTCAAAAAGGCAATTGCCCACTGCGAGATTCCCTGTGGAATATATGGTGATAAAATGCGCATCGAAATGATCAAAGAGCACATCAGCACAATTGAGAAATCAATGAAAATGATCGCAGAATTATCCCAAGGGCAATCCGTCAACTATAACCAGCTCGTGCGCTGGATCGATAACAAAGAAACGCATGCCAATGAGATTCAGCACATCGTTGCGCAGTACTTCTTGACACAACGTGTGAAACCCACTGACGAGCAAGATGCAGCAAAACACAAGAAATATTTGAAGCATCTCTCACTGCTGCACGAAATGCTCGTCTATGCCATGAAAACAAAACAGTCCATTGACCTCGACAACGTCGCTAAGCTAAAAGCTCTTACGGATACATTCAACGACTCGTATTTCGAAGCGAAAAAATAAGGATTGTCACGTGATGGGATGGACAAACCATCGAGCAGAAGCAAATAGGAAGGCTCCCTGGGGATTCCTCACCACGCTCCCGCTTC
>WVZY01000069.1 GCA_011772205.1 Candidatus Latescibacterota bacterium | reverse complement strand
AGTCCCGCATGTCCGGTTCCGTGAGGGGGCTGGGGAGCAATCCCCAGCTCTACTCGACAACGCTTCCACCGGTCGTTAAAGGAAGAGTGCCTCGACAGAATGATCTTCTTTGGTGAAAAGTCGCTACGAAGGGCGATTAACACGTTCCTGGAGCATTTTCACACGGAACGAAATCACCAGGGGTTCGCATATCGATTGATCTGCACCCGGGGAAGAGGTCGGCCTGTGTGATGGCAACGTTCTCTGTCGGGAACGGCTCGGAAGCATGCTTCGATACTACTATCGCGAGGCTGCATGAAGACAGAAGCTCAGGTGTTCCTTCTGCAAGTGGTAAGCAAGGACCGCCTGAACACCATGCATATCACCGGACGAGCCGGTCGTCAGGTGATTCTCACTACCACAGCATTCTCGTTTGTAATTCGGCCACCATATTTGATGCAACACTTGATCATCAAAGAGTTCGGCGGTCAGTTGAGTTTCTTCACATCACGGCAGCGATCTTAGCTGGTGCCAACCGGGGTGCCGGAACCCTTATGCTGTCGCATGGTATCGACGGCGGTCAAGACTTGATCCGTAACTTGGCGTTCCTTTCGCAGCGTTTCGATGAGCGCTTCCGCTTGCTTTGACTGGAACGTAAGCAATCCCGCAGTTTCCATGAGTTGATCCGCGAACGCTTTCTGGGCGTGCAGCGCCTCAAAGGTAGAGTGGATATCGCGCAACATGGCTTCGGCTCGAGAAAGCCGTTTCTCAGCCTGCTCGATCTGCTGCTTCCTATCCTTGAGAACGCCGATGGTCGAATCAACCGACTTCATTTGCTCAAGGACGGCATCGAGTACAGCCCGACCCTCGGCGACCTGTTGGTGAGCAGACTCGATGGCTCGAATGTCCTCGACCGTACGCTCGGCCACCTTGAACATGTGTTTGATATCGGCTTGTAGCGCTTCGATTGTCGCCTGGCGAGCCGTTACTTTCTCCATTGTGTCCCTCAGCTGAAGTTCTGCCATCTCCCATTTCGCCACTTGCGCCTCAAATTGAGACATTCGTTTTTCTGCGAGGCGCAGGTTATTCGAACGTTCGGCGAGTTGTTCGGACATCTTGGTTACCCGTTTAGCCCGCTTCTCCGTTGAGGCTAGTGAGGAGTTGAGTTTATTTGTCTGTTCCCGGAGACTTTGCAGCACGCCTGCAGATTCCTGCCGGAGCTTGGACGCTTGCTCCAGCTGCGTGGCGGCTTTTTCGAGCGCGCCCTGTCGCTGCTCCAACTCCACGCCGAGTTGTCTCGTTTGATCCGAAAGCCTCGTGAGATCAATTGAGCGCTCCTCAAGAGATTCTATCGTGCTGTCGATATCCGCAACGCGCTGTTCAGCGTCCTCAACCGTTGTGACAATAGTGGTTACCATCTTCTCGATCCTTTCGGCTTCTTCGGCGTGTTTTGAAAGCGCTACAAACCGGCCGTCGGCGATATCCATGCGGGAGAGTAATCCATTGCTGCGTTCCTCCAGGTGGGTTCCCAGGGATGCCACGTCGGAAAGCCGATTGTGTATCTCCTCCACAAAATCACGCCGTGATTCGATCGTCGCAATGGACGCCGTTACGCGCTCCAGCTCCTTCTGCACCAATTCGACAGTCCCCTTTGTCTCATTGACATTTTTGACCTTGCCACGCACATCGTCAACCAACTCCTGGACGTTCTTCAACCACACTTCGATATCGACATTTTCTTCCCGAATACGTTTCATCTCGTCCCGCGTTATTTGTATGCGCTCGAGAGCGTCCTTTAGTGCCTCGTGGCTTTGATTCAACTTCCCGAAGTCTTTCAGCGCTGATTCGATGGCAGGCTGCGCCTCTTCTATCTTTCCCATTCGTTGTTTTACTTCCCGAGTAACGTGATCGAGTCGCTCCACTTCTTTTCCAACGCTTTGCAGCTTTTCGGTTTGGGTTTCGACTTGAGCGATATCTTCGGCGACGGCAGCTACCTGCAGTGAAAGGCCCTCGGCTTTCGAGTGAATGTGGTTAATGATTTTGGTCGACTCATCCACCGAGTTGAATCGCTCGTCAAAATCATTCAGCGAACTGCGAAGATCGACTATTCGCTGGCTCACAGAGTCCACTCCCTGCTTTTCCGACTTGAAGTAGCTGATCGTTTTCTTCATCTCGTTGCGCATCGCCTCAAGAGTACTACGTGTTACCTTATCCTCTCTTGCGATCTCCTGCTGTTGTGAAGCAATCTGGTCAGACCACTCCAATACTTCTGAATGAAGCGCCTTCAACTCATCGATGCTAGATTTATGTTCACTGAGACGGTTGATGTTCTCCTGCTGTTCTTTGGTTGCTTGTTCGATTTGTTTCATCATGTCCATGACTTGTTGGGCCTGGCTCGCAGCGCGATCCACCGTCTCGCGTTGTTGCTCAATAGCAGAAATCTTCTGGGCGACATAGCCACCAAGGGCCTTCAGGGTATTGAGTTGACGCTCGTTGTCTCGTGTCGCCATCTTCACCTGCCCGACTTCCTCCATCAGCTGTTGGAGTTCTTCTACCTGTTTTTCCATACCTTCGATACGGTTGCAGGCGTCTTGAAAGCTCGAGGTAGCCGCCTCAAGGCGAGATACGGCTTGATTCTGATCAAGGACTAATTCCTCATGCTGTTTCCGCATTCCACCAAAGCTCTCGCCGATATGATGGAGCTGCCCCTTGAGATCGTCGGCATCGGCGCGCAACGCCTTGAAAGGACTCTCCAGAGCCAAGAATTCACCTAGATCCTCTTTGAGGTGAAGCGCCGAATTCAGGTTTCCCGCCATTTTCTCCAGCTGAGACTTAACACGATTGGCATCACTTGCGGCGGCACTGATCTGTTCTTGCATCCCCTGGTGGGCTTTGGAGATTGCTTCCACCTCGTCTTTAGCCCATCTAATCTCTGGAACTAGCTTTTGTAGAGTAGTGATCTGCTCCTCAAGCTCACGCACGGTTTTCTGGGCATCTGTGATCGGCTGAGCGAGTTGCTGAAAACGACCGACGGATTGTTCCGCACGCTCGATGGAGGCCTCGAAGGCCTGTCTTTCATTCTGTATCTCGGACAGGATTGTTTGAAGTTCAGCTGAAAGGTTTTCGACTTTGGATCCGTTCCCCAAAATGTTTTTGAATAGTCCAGCCATAACGTTCCTCCCCCTTCTACTTGGTGTTATGGATTGTTAGTTTTACTCGGCCTCGCTCGCCCCCTGTTTCGCACTAGAAGGCTGCTGAAAAATCCCTTTTCAAGTGTCTTTGGATCGATTTAAGATTACGCAACCTGTCACAAGAAGGACCATGTTGCGCGGAGACCGAGATCCAAAAAACCATATGTTCGATTACTTCTCTCCCGAAGAGCGAGCCAACTTTGCCGCTACTGCGTACAACGTGCTTCGGATCGCCAAACTGGTGAGGTCTGCTCCGGGATGAGTACACCCGAAATGCGTGTTGCAATGTCGAGGTGGTGGCAACCGGTGAAAATACACCGCCAAATCGACCCACCAGGAGGGCTATTCCACAACCGAAGTTCATGAGAAATAAGCGAAATATCTCAGAAAGTCGCCCTCTTAATAAGGATTTTTGAGCAGCATGCCATGGTTCGGTTTCATCCCTCAACGGGAACGAGCGCCTGGTGAGGTCGCTGTTCGTTATAATGATGCCGGAACTCCCAGAGCCGTCGCTGTCTCACCCACCGCTCTACGCACCTCGTCTCGAGCCCAGCATAAACCGAGCCATCTTTTCAACCATACCTTATCTCCTAATTACATAAGGTGTTATACCGGCACACGTGCATAGCGGGTGGGTAATACCATTCGCGGTGTTGCAAAGTTGATGGTGATTCCCGTGCCTTCCAAAAACTCTGTCGTATTACTATTCTTACACTTGGCGGATTTCTCCAAATCCGGCCGCGTAGGGTAAAAATATTCAGCCGATGTCCAACTCGCGATCTTTCCTTTAGTTACATCTGGTAACAAAAGGCCGATCTCAACCGTTTGACAGACCATGCCCGGCACCTGATAATGCTCATTTCCTGAGCTACGCTTCAGGGCGGAAGGTATAAGCTTCATGATTCGGCCGTGGCATGTATTTCTTCTCGGCGTGGCTTCCAAATATTCCGTCCGCACTATTTTTATTGCGCTCAGGAGATTCTTCCGAACTCCGTGAATCAATCGAAAAACTGAGACAGTTTAGTAAGAAGGTTACGATCGGGGAGCCAATATCGTTCGAAACCCTTCTCGGAATTCTCCCGTTGAGACCGTCCGATCTGATTTCGAGGATTCAACATTTCCCACATCTTCTAATGTGCGAGAGGCTTGTCTGGTCTACGAGATGTGAGGAGATCCGCTGGCCGCCAACCAAACGGACTTCCCCCGTTTGGAATTAGGGCGAAGAGGTTGGCCAAATGCCTCTCAAGATCTCAGATTCTGAAAACAATTTTCCCCACTTGGTTAACGCGATCTAGCCCCAATGGGATCACCATTAGCCGTCTGCAGAATACGGGAGCCACCGCATCTGCCTAGTGCTCAACGAGTTTATCCTGTACAGCCGGTTGGCACTCGGCTATAATGGGACCACTGCCGGGATCCGCACCACCAGTCCTTGCCCACCACATTGCTATCTTGGTGGAGGGTAAAATGATCGGACAGACCATATCCCACTACAAGATCCTCGAAAAGCTCGGCGAGGGTGGAATGGGTGTGGTTTACAAAGCTGAGGACACCAAGCTCAAGCGCACCGTCGCCATCAAGTTTCTCTCACCTCAAGCTGTCGGTACCGAAGAAGACAAAGCTCGTTTTATCCACGAAGCCCAAGCCGCAGCTGCTTTGAATCACCCGAATATCTGCATAGTCTACGAGATTGACGAGTATGAGAATCAACCATTCATTGCGATGGAGTGTGTCGAAGGAGAGAGTCTCAAAGCCAAGATCAGATCAAGCCCGTTGGGTGTGCATTCTAAAAAGTACATCCAATAGAAAAAGGGAAGCCAAAGAAGCCAAGTTAATCTTTGAGGTCGATGTTTATTAGTCGAATTTTTATGAATTGAATGAGGGCAGGACTGTCAGAAGAGAAGAAAATACAAAACCAGGCAGACTAATCCTGTGATGGAAATTCAGTTCCAATGCGTTCGAAGAAGCAGTCAGCCTGGCGTAAGAATAAGAATACAAGAATCTTCATATGTTCAAAGATGGCAAGGCTGAGGGAGTTTTCGGACGGGACAGGGGTCCATTGGGTACCTAGCGTCCCTACCGCGACGGCAACTATCTAAAAAGGGTCGAGAACGAGTGGGAGATGAGGTGGGCGGAATGACAACTGCCGAAGACGCCGTTTTGTCGGTGATCGCTCAAGAGCGCGAAGCGGTCGAGTCCGGCGATTCGGACATGTATCTTGCGGTTCTCACCGACGACGCGATCTTCATGCCACCCAACACCCTTCCCAAGACTGGGGCTGAACTGCGCACTTGGCTCAAGGGATTTGTCGGCGCGTTTCGAGTGGAATGGCTGAGTTACGTCTCCTCGGAGGTGGTGCAGTCTGCTGACCTGGCGTACCACGCCTTCACCTATGCGTGGCGTGTGACTCCACGCGCTGGTGGAGAGCCGACTGTGAGCGCTGGTAAGGGCATACACCTCCTTCAGCTTCAAGGGGATGGCTCATGGAAGATTGCCCGTGAGATCTGGAATGCGAACCCAGCGAGCGCGTAGTAGCCTGGCACCGTCGGGGAGCGGTAAACGCCGCCTAACACGCCATATCTGGACTCCTCCTGCAAGGACTTTTTCGAGTGTGACGATGGGGTCTGACTGCAGACGATGGCCCGTTAGAGCGCTCCACAGGTGAGCGCCAGGGCTAACGCACGACGCGACCTCAACGCCGAGAACATCGTGCGTAAGATGATCTTAAGCATGCGATCCATGATATAATGGAGAGAGCGTAAGTGCAAATTTGGCAATGCGGACGGAGTTTTCAAAGGACACAAGGATCTCAATCGGCTCAATTCCATCTTTTTCCGACAGTGGCGGGCCTGGATATTGCTGTGATTCTATCCACCAGCCGTGAAGTAGTTTAGTGAGCAGGAAACTCCGATAAGGAAGTATTATAAATGAGATGGCCTGTCATAGCTGTACTTTGTTTGTTGTTATTCCTTCACCCTTCCGTCCCGCCGGTCCAGGCCCAGGATACTTCGGCCTGCGCCGCCTGCGGGGAAAAACTCAGCGGAGATTTTGTCGAGATAGAAGGACAGTACTATCACTCAAATTGCTTCACCTGTGACTACTGTAATAAACCCATCCCCGACTCCTTTACCCGGTATGAGGGGAAAAATTATCACACCTCCTGTTTCGAAGATCATATCGCCCTCCGTTGTGACGTCTGCGGAGGTATTATCAAAGGCAAGTATATCTCGAACTTCTGGGGAAATGCCTACCATCCCGAGCACGAGGGAGTGGAGGTCCAATGCAGTTTTTGCAGACGGTTTATCGTGGGAAAACTAGTGGAAAAGTCGATTGTATTCCAAGATGGGCGGCATCTTTGCGGAATATGCACTTCAACCGCGGTTTTTGAATCTGCCGAGGCAAAATTGCTATTGATGGAAGTTGCGGAGCGGCTGGCTGATTTCGGATTGAAGGTCGATCCCAGGTCGATTGAAGTCAACCTCGTTGGCAACGACGCCCTGCGCCGGCTGGCTGCGGGCGCATCTCAAGACGCCCGTGGATTCGTGGATTATGAAGTCGCCAGGACCATGTCTGGAGATGTCACGCACCGGGCCACCAGGATGTATCTCTTATACGGCATGCCCAGGACAGAGATGATCGGCACCATCGCCCATGAACTAACCCATGTCTGGCTGTTTCTTCAGGAGGAGAAAGACCGGGACAACGTTCTGGCCGAGGGCAGCTGTAATTTCTCAGCATACCTTGTTCTTCAAGAAACAGGAACCGATCAGGCCAAGTTTATCATCGATAGCATGCAGAACAATCCGGATGCCGCGTACGGTGAAGGATTCAGGAGGATCAAGCGTTACGTCGAGCACAACGGGCTGGGCGGCTGGCTGCGCCTGATGAAAGCTCCCCGTCAGAAAGCGTCTTTTTAAGAGTCGTATACTTGTTCATCCGGGCTTGACAGATTTTAGACAGTCCATCCAGAGCATTCCCTACGACTCATTATAATCGCCCCACAACCTTGAATTATATCCGTTGTGCCTCCTAAAAACTCCGGCCCTATTGCTATTCTTGTACTTAGTTGATTTTTGCACACAAATTTCATCAATCGAAAAACTGAGACAGACTACATAGAAACGGCTGGACCCTCCATTTATCGTGGATTGGTCAGTATACTGACCAGAGCCACATGAGTGGTCGTAACACTCAACTTTTTCTTCGGAGGTATCCAGCCATGTCAGAGTATACCTGGATTGGTCTCGACGTACACGCGGATTCGATCACCGCAGCCATTCTCGAAGGCAATCGTGAAGAACCGGAAGTTATTAAACTCTCCAGCGATCTGATGAAGGTACGTCGCTTATTCCGTCGTCTCTCTGAGAAAGCGCCCGTGCGGGCCTGTTACGAAGCCTCCGGTGCCGGCTTCGTCATCCAACGCGTTCTCACCAATTACGGTTTCCACTGCGAGGTCATTGCTCCTTCCCTCATTCCCCGTAAACCCGGCGACCGCCGTAAAACCGATCGTCTGGACGCGGTCATGCTCGCAAAACTCTACCGAAGTGGCCATCTCACATCCGTTCACGTTCCCACGGAGGATGTGGAAGCCCTGCGCCGACTCCTGCGCTTGCGCTATACGTATCAAAGCTATTGCAAAGCAACCAAACATCGCATCTCCGGCATGCTCCGTGCCCACGGCTTCGTTTTCACCGAAAGTAAATCCACTTGGACGATCAAACACCGGCAATGGCTCGCCAAGCTTCGGCTTGAGCTCAAGGGCCCGATCCAATCCGCCCTGGCCATTGAACTCGAACACCTCGAGCATCTGGAGACTCAGCGGGAAGCCCTTGATGCCGAACTCGAATGCTTTGCTCGTTCAAGTACCTGCCGACAAAGAGTCGAAGCGCTTTGTTGTTTGCGGGGCGTCAGAACTCTGACCGCTCTGACACTTCTATGCGAAATCGACGATGTGCGGCGCTTCCGAACGCCCAGAGCGGTGATGGCTTACTTCGGCCTCGTGCCCTCCGAACGGTCCTCCGGTGAGAGAGAACGAAAAGGGCCTATCACCAAAGCGGGGAATACGCATGCTAGACGGTTACTCGTCGAAGCTGCCTGGAATAACCGTCACCGAAATAGCGCTGATTTGATCTTGAGGCGACGTCGCCAGGGACAACCACCGGCTGTCGTCGCGATCGCCATGAAAGCCCAGCACCGTCTTTATAAAAAGTTCTGGCGACTGGACCAACGCAAACATCGCCAGGTGGCCATCACCGCCGTCGCTAGAGAACTCTGTGGATTTATCTGGGCGATATTAAACGCAGTGTCTCAGCACACAACGACCTGAGGCGCTTTGGTAGATTCTCGTCGAGAGGAGAGCAACGATAGGAGAATCCTCGTCTAAACTGTGCGGTATGAACGAACCGTTCCAACCCGCGTAGACAGAAAGAGGCAGCTCCGGACGAACACGTGAAGATGCGGTATCACCATTAGTGTAATCCGCGAATACTAGTCTGATGATCGTCGGTAATCGCTCTCCTCTCGACTACAAAAGGAGTTGACTCCAGCCGTTTCCATACTAGTTTAGGAAGAGGCATTATTCCCGGGGAGCCAGTTTAAGGTGTCGGAGCTTGGGTACGCCAGGCGACCTTCAAGTCCCGCCTATCATATACCGCATGGTGGTCTGACCAACGTTCGAGCACGTAAACAGCCCTCAGCAAAAGCGCTTCCAGGCGCTGTATTGGGGTTCTAATACTGGCACATTTAGGGAGCCAGATTATGTTTCCACCAAAAGTGCTCCCCACTCTCGAATAGATTTGCACAAGTACGGTTACCCACGAACGACCTGCATTACCCCAGATTGTGAATCAAATCACTAACTTATTGTAAATTTTAGAGATATTACTTGCAGATTTAAAGGGCAGGTTAATATAATAAGCGGGATTAAGAGTCCAATGTCTTTCTTGTTTGCGGTGAACATCTGGAAGGTAAAGAGAAACGATCATGTCCGTCACAAAACTGCTGGTTCTCTTTGTGCTTGCTAATTTACCGTTCAGTGTGCTGTTTACCGCACACGCCTGCATGGCCGGGTTCACGCAGGTTTATCAAGCACCGGTGAATCTTCACCCCGAAGTTATCGGAGCCGCTGGGCTAGGTATGCCGGCTATGGGGACTCTAACGCTGGCAAATCTGCCACAAGGGAGGATCAAAAAATCCTATCTCTACGCAACACAGACAAACAACACCCTCGGACTTTCTGCCACGTTCAACGGATCTCCGCTCCCCATCGCAAGTCCTTATGCGAGCGAGGCTCTTTTGATCACATTGAGCACCTATCAATGGGATGTCACAGCGAACATCCTTCCGGTTGTTATTTCGTATGGATTCACCGTGGTGGACGGCATGGGAATGCCGGTGGCGTCGCAGGTGTAGGGCTGGTGGTAGCTTGGCAGCACGCGGCTACCGAACAAATGAGAACCGTGACTATCATTGATGGCGTGAAGCAGGTTAGCGAAAACGGAGCGGAGACAGAGTCGATGACGTTCACCTCGCTGCCAGCGGGAAGCACGAATGTCTGAGTCTTCGCGACTGACGACGGTGCATCATTGAGAGAGACAGTGAATTACAACTCGTCCAACATCGGAGGGCCGTTGACCGGAAATCTCGGACTGAACGCCAGTGTGTTGCAAATGATTGGCACGTCGAGTTGGGGCTCAAACACTCTATCCATTTCGACGCTCACCGACCATCTCACGTGGGTACTGGGAGCAACAGCCATCGATCTAGCCACGGTCCCAACTTCGGAATCAACATGGGGCGGGATAAAATTTCTTTATCGCTAGATTGTTCGGAGATGGATTTCGCATTACACAATGCCACCATCAACTGAAACACTTTTGGAAGAAGCTTTCGAGAGGGAGGTTATTTCATTTGAATCGAAGCTGGTACTGAAGCTGAAGGAGGAGACATGAGAGAGTTGACTTTAAAATGCATGGATGGCTCTACTGAGACTTTTGCACGGGATGCAATCGATGAATTCGCAGCCAGTCTCCGTGGAGAGCTGCTGACGCCGGATGCGGACCGCTATGATGAAGCGCGCTCCATCTGGAACGCAATGGTGGATCGTAAGCCAGGGATGATTGTCGAGTGCGCCGGTGCAGTGGATGTCATACGAGCTGTGAATTTCGCCCGGGAGAATCAGTTATTGGTATCGGTCCGCGGCATCGGTCACAACATCGCTGGTAATTCTGTTTGTGACGGCGGAATAATGATCGATCTCTCGAAGATGAAGTCGGTGCGAATAGATGCCGACAACAAGCGTGCGCGCGTCGAACCCGGGGTGACATTGGGTGATCTCGACAACGAAACACAGGCGTTTGGATTAGCCACGCCTATTGGTATCAATTCGACGACGGGAGTGGCCGGGCTCACCCTTGGCGGGGGATTCGGCTGGCTCAGCCGGAAGCACGGCTTGACGATCGATAACCTCGTGTCTGCAGACGTTGTAACCGCGGCCGGCGAACTGGTTAAAGCCAGTAAGAGTGAAAATTCCGATCTATTCTGGGGAATTCGTGGGGGGGGAGGGAATTTCGGGATCGTTACGTCTTTCGAATTTGAACTCCACCCGGTAGGACCGGAGGTGTTGGCTGGGCTGATCGTGCACCCAATCGCAGCGGCAAGAGACGTGCTTCGCTACTACCGCGATTTTTGTGCTCAGGCGCCGGATGAACTTACAGTTTGGGTGGTCCTGAGGAAGGCCCCTCCACTGCCATTCCTGCCTGAGGAAGTTCATGGCACGGAGGTCGTGGTTCTCGCAGCGATGTATGCGGGTGACGATATGGCGGAGGGAGAGAAAGCTCTCGCACCTTTGCGCGAACACGGTAATCCGATCGCAGACGTCATTGGGCCGCACACGTTCGTTGACTTCCAGTCCGCCTTCGATCCGTTGCTCACTCCTGGATTTCGCAACTATTGGAAATCTCACGATTTCGCTGAGCTGAGCGATGAAGCTCTCGACACCACAATCCAATTCGTAGATACGCTCCCCAGCCCGCATTGCGAGATCTTCATCGCACAGATGGGTGGGGCCACTAACCGTATTCCCAAAGACGCAACGGCATACCATCACCGCGATGCCGAGTTCATCATGAACGTGCACGGGAGGTGGGAAAACGAGGCCGATGACGATCGCTGCACCGCGTGGTGCCGCGAGTTGTTCGAGGTCATGACCCCATATTCGACCGGCGGAGTATATGTGAACTTCATGACGCAGGAAGAAGAGAAACGCGTGAAGGTAGCCTATGGCGATAGTTACGATCGCTTGGTTGCACTGAAGAACAAGTACGACCCGACCAACTTTTTTAGACTGAACCAGAACATACAGCCGAGTGTGTAAAGACGGTGGCTGGGAAGTTGCGTGCTCGATCATCCTCGAGATGATATGGATTATTGGAAAGGGAGCGGTCGACATCAGATTTTGCTTTATCTGGCGCAGCAGGGTGTTCCGGTGCAAACGGCAACTCTCGCGAGTGTTCTCACATGATTAGTTGTGTATCAGTATGCCTTGCTTCTGCAATTATGATCAACCCCATGGAGCATTTGATGGAAAAACCCCTTATGAGGCTTTGAGCGAAATGCTAAAAAAATCCAAGAACTGTCTCGGCAGGTAGGACATATCTGCAGCGTGCTTCAGCACAGAACTGAGAACACCGTGCTTGAAGCCGACGGCGCACTCACTTTTCGAAGCTGAAGGATTTTATCGAAACAGAGCTTTCAGTCTGCCCCAAGATGTTGACTCGAGCGGAGTGATGCACCCATCGTAGATCAGAGTGATGATCCCATCGCCGGTAAACCCGGTGAGATCGGGGACGCAACATGTGAGCACTGCTTCACACCCAACCTCAATAAATCCATGCGCTCCCATATTTGAGGCTGTATTGTTCTCGAATACTGTAGTATCGGCAGCCAAATACGATCCGTTTTTCAAGTATATCCCACCGCCGTTATAGGCCGAGTTGTCGGAAAAATTGCAATTGACCAAGGTAACGGTGGCGCTATTGAGATTCATCCCACCTCCGAAGCTACTGGAACTGCCTGTGAAGGAACAATTAGTGAGATTGCCGGTGACGTTCCAAAATCTCATTCCTTGACCAGTGGAGGAAAAGGTGCAGTCGGTAAGCGTAATATCTGCCGGTGTCCCAAAAGATGGACCTGTATGTTCAATCCCTGACGCATTGCCAGAAAAGGTGCAGTTGATGAGTTCGGGCGAGGAAAAGCTGCTCGTCCATATACCAGTGCCTATGTTGTCAGAGATCGTACAGTCAGTAAGCATCGGGGAAGAGTTGCTATCGAACTTCATCCCGGAGCCGCCATTACCGGCCTCGTTGTTGGTGATGATACAGTCGATGAATCTGGGTGAGGAATTGGTTTTACAGCACACACCGCCACCATCGTCCCCGGCGAAATTGTCCGTGATTGTGCAGTTGACGATCCAGGGTGACGAGTTGTCCAGACAATATATGCCTCCGCCGTTCCCGTCACCAGAGGCCGAGGGCTCGTGCCCGCCGGTGATCGTAAATCCCTCGATCCGGGTCGCGGCGCCTATGAAGCGGCAATAAATCACTCTACCCTGTAGCTGAGCGTTGATAGTCACGCAATCCGGCCGTCTCGTTTCGCTTAAAAGCCGGACGCCGGACTTCATTTTAATGTCGTGCTCGTAGTAGGTTCCACAGGCCACGAGCACGGTATCGCCGCCGGATGCCATATTAATGCCCCCCTGAATCGTGGATGCATCGCCGGGCACGTGCCACGTTGTGGCTGACGATGGAGATACGTCTATGGAAAACATTAGGACATTGACGATGATTAGCGATATCAATGACTTTTTCATGATAACCTCCCAGCCGCATGAGATCGCGCAGCGTAAGTTTATGGCCCAAGTAACATTAAATCCAATCCCACATACATCCTATGAACGACATTAAACCTCTTATCGGCTATAAATAGAAACTTTCGCTGGGGACTCACCTTATCAAGACCATCTTTTTTGTCAGTACCCGCTTTTCTGTTTCAAGCCGGTACAGATATATGCCTGAACTGACTGGATCTCCGTGCTCATCTTTTCCATCCCACTCAATTTGCCTGAATCCGGCGGGAAATTTCTCGTCGATGAGTGTTCTGAGAAGCTTCCCTTCGATATTGAATATAGACAAGCGGATCCGAGCTTCTCTGGGTAAGGAGAATGAAATCGTAGTAGATGGGTTGAAAGGATTTGGATAGTTCTGGTGCAACGCGAGAGAAAGAGCTTCAGTTGTTATTTCTACAGGAAGCGACCTCAATTCTGATCCATCCGGCCTGACGGCGCTAAGCACGTAAGAATACGTTTCCCCCGGCCGCACCTTCTCGTCTACATAACGCCTTCTCTCTGGTGGTATCAAGCCGTACTCAGGAATCGATATCTCCCGACTACTACTTTCCTCGCATCGATAAAGCTTGAAGCCATCAATTGACTCGTCTGTGTAAACGGCCCATATAAGTTCAATCCCGTTATCCACCGTAATTCCGCGAAAGCCTGTGAAATAAACAGCCACCATTGAAGAGTCGATAATAATACTGAGCCGTATATCACTGGCGACCGATGTGATATCAACGATGCTCACGTCAGTTGGCAAGCCGCTGTTATCCCGGCTCGAAGGAATGGAATAATCATCAAAGCGGGTGTTTATGGAGTCTCCTGGGAAGGGGTCACCTCCATCTCCAAGCTCGGGATAGTAATCGTTTCGGTCCGGACGGTTAAACCACGTGTTCATATCGTTGCGGCCGTCCGCCTGCTCGAGACCGATCCAGAAGTCGAACTCCGGACTCATCCCATCGGAAGTGCTTGAGCCAATGGCCGACTCGTCAACGTGCCAAATAAGAAGACCATGGCCTGGAAGCATCTCGTCGTGCAAAAGAGGTTGCCGGTTTTCGAGAAGAAAGTATTCGTCCCCAGGCACACCGTCCCGCCAAACCTTGTAAATGACCGGTTGGGTTTCAACTGGTGGTATCGTCACGTCCAACAGGTTCTCGGTGACTATCGTCGGAGTAACCCAGCCGATTCGCACCTTGGACCAGGCGGACAGCTGATAGGGACCGGTCCTTTGCCACCCTCCGGAACCGTATCCCATTAATCCCCAATACCCGATTCCCCAGGTCACATGGCTCTTATCGTACAGATCGGGGAGTCCTATCAGGTGGCCGTACTCGTGGGCGATGACGCCAAGAAAGGAGTCCAGGGTGTCAACGGGAGGGTAGGCCAGGGCAACTTCGGGTTGTATCGAGAACCAGCCGATCCGGATAAAACCACCTCCCGCCGCCGAGTCATCGGTTTCGAGGTCAGGGTCAATGGTCGAAATAACCGGCCAGAAATCCGACGGGTCTAGCGTATCATAGCCACTTAACTGAGAGTGAATAACTATGCACGCATCTACGTAGCCATCGTCGTCACCGGAATTAGGGATGCCATCGGGACCGTCCGAATCGAAGGTGCTAAAATCAACGATTGGATCAGCCAAGAGGATGACAGCGATGCCTACGCCCCGTGCTCCACCCGATGCCCCGAAGTTTCCATCATCAAACGTCGTGTAGTATTCTTCAAAAGTCCGGAGCCAGCCATGTGCTTCGCCAGTAACGTTGTAAGCTCCGTAAGATTGCTCGAGATAGAAGTCACGGAGACTTCCTGTGGGATGAGTCCCTTGGCTGAAAAGAAGGTCATTGTAGAAGGAGTCTGGCCGAGCCAATCTGTTGGCTGGCCGATCGGGGAAATCAACAAGAAGAGCAACTGCACGCCCATCTCCTGAGATTTGCCGAAGTGGCCGGACCACGTTACCGAACTCATCGTTAAACACCGGCGGGGGATAACCGGAGCGCAAAAGTCCCGACTGGGAGTCGTACTGTCCCGGACGAGGTGGAATCGTAGCTCCCGCCTCCACCTGAATCAGTGATAGTGCCGATATGGAGAGAAGAAAACAGAGGTGGGAAAAGGCACAGAGTGCTCTTGATTCCAACCAACTGAACATGAAAGAATCCCCTCGAGAATAGCCTGGGCCATCCGAGGGTTCCGGCAGGCATTCTTTTATTCTTGGAATCCGCTCGTCTCGCGAACTGAACCGCTTGCGTGAGCCTTTAATATTGTCTCAACTAACTGGTTCACTGTCAACTGTAGATTATAGAATCTTGATTTGGCTCACTTCATGTGACGTAGCGCCAAGTTTTCTAAGGTCAACGCACGGTGAGACTTCGAGGCTGACAAAATTGCGCGTAAGATGATTGCAAGCATGCGATGTATGATATAACGAACGTAACTGCAAACATGGCAAGGTGGAAGGAGTTTTCAAAAACTGCGACTAGTACACCTTGATCCGTAAAACCAAATACGGTGTATCCGGCTGCGGTCCTAGATGGATCTGGCTGGTCGCGACATGGAGCCAGCCGTCGGCGGTCAGGCTGAAGCTGTCGGGCCAGACCAGCCGTTCATCACCAACCAACCTTTCGACCTCGGCGCCCGGCGACCAGCGGTCGATGGCGCTCTGCTCCAGATTACTCAGGTATATAGCGCCGTCGGGACCGGCCAAAATGCCGTCTACGGGACGGTGCTTCAGCACGGCTTTTACGGCTGCGGCGACTTTTTCCGCCGACGCTTCCGTGTCTCGCAGGATTGCGGCGTCGATAGCGTAAAGCGTTCGGCCGGTGAGCGCCTGGAAGTAGACGTGGTCGCGCTTCGGGACGTAGGCAATTCCGTCCGAATGCACGCGGGGCGTCTGTCCCGCTATTTTCCACGGTTGTTCTCCGATGGTGACATCCGTATCTTCAGCCAGCACTGCGGGGTGGCCGTCCAGAAGGCGGCGGGTGATGCCGTTATGCAAGTCGAGGACGATCAATCCCCCTTCGCCGGAGTCGGTGATGTAGGCGTGATCATGCTCCAGGTCAAGACGTACATCGTTGAGATAGGTACCCTGGCGCGCGATATCGGGACCGAACGAAAAACGTTGCAGCTCTCTGCCGGTATCCGAGGAGAAGCAGAATAGCCGCGCGCCGCCAGCAACCACTCCCATAAAGTAAGGATTGCCTGTATCGAGCACCCAGATGCGGTTGCGCGCATCGCGCACAACACTCTGTACGGCGACGAAGGCGTCCTCGCGCACCGGCTCGCCCATTTTCCAGCTGTTCCAGGAAGCTGATGGGAACGGTTGAGCCGCGCCCAAGGAATCCAATCGCGCGACCGAGATCGTCACCGCCGGGGACCAGCGCGGAAAGTTGACGAAGATTTTGTGATCGTCGGTGACCGCGATCCCCGTCCATTGCAGCTTGGACTCCGCTACCACTTCCAACTCGGCGGCGGAAACGACAACGCCGGTACACATGAGCAGCGTTGCAGCGGCCGCAATCTTCTTGATTTGTGATAGATGCATTCTATCCTCCTAATGCTTGTTTGCGAAGTTCGTCGATTACTGCGCCGTCTACCCCAGCATATGACCTCCTTGCGGTAATATTAATTTAACACAAAGTGTCGATGGAGGTCTGGTATATTTACACCCTGCAAAAAACCGAGAAACCTTCCGGTGTTCCTCCTGAAAACTACATCCAATCAAGAAGGGACGGCTGTGCCGACTGATAACTGTTTCGGATTTGACGAGATTCAGCTGTTCTCGCCAATCGCTCCAGATTCTGGTGAGAATAACCCAAAGGAACCTGTCCCGATTCGTGCGCGAGGCTTCTTCGTATTTCCTTGTAAGATATCAAGTTGATGACGTAGGGCCACGTTTTCCAAGGTGGACGCATGGTGCGACCTCAGCGCAGAGAAGAATGTGCGTATGAGGATGAGTGTCATGCATTCCATAATATAATAGAGCAAGAGTTAGCGCAAAGATGGCAAGGAGGGCGGAGTTTTCAAAAGAAACAACCCCAACAGCAATGAGTGCGAGGCGTTGGATGGAAGTTGGCTGTTAAATGGGGCGGTTCTGGCGATGATGGTACTACAGGGACGACACGAATACAATAACATCTTCAAGATTGACGTGTCTGCGTCACCTCCTCCCCACTCACTCCGAGCCGGTTGAGGTGCACACTGGAGGTGGCGATGCGGTGCAATGGCCACAGAGGACGGATTCAGCGCAATAACACAACCTTCCTCGTCACCACCTGGCCACGCGCCTCGAGACGGACAAAGTAGACACCGGTTGAGACCTCTGCGCCGCTGTCGTTGTTTTCGGGCAAACACGGAGAATCTTCGTGGAGCGTGAGATCGCCACTTGCGGTATCACAGAAAAGCGGAGATTCAGAAATATTCCCGTCAACGCCAAGCTGCCCACTGATGCAGTCGACCCAGTCACCCCCCGTATTCCCGTAGACATCACAAACGTTAAGCGTGGCG
This sequence comes from Candidatus Latescibacterota bacterium, assembly GCA_011772205.1. GTDB lineage: Bacteria > Krumholzibacteriota > Krumholzibacteriia > WVZY01 > WVZY01 > WVZY01. The sequence goes on along the minus strand of WVZY01000069.1, from coordinate 45,520 downwards.
GTTCCCGTTCCCGCGCAGGCGACTGCACCGCCATTGGTACTCGAGGCGATTATGGTTTTGGATATGGTAACGGCCGCCTCCCCGAATAAGGCTAAACTCCGCACACCGCCTCCGCTGTCTTCAGCTCGGTTCGCATAGAACGTGCAACTTTCAATGATGGGGGAAGAGTCGTCGCAACCGATACCTCCCCCCAGTTCGCGACGTTTCCGATAAAAATGCAGTTTGTGACCAATCCCGCTGAGTCATTTCCAAAGAGTATCCCGCCTCCATAGTAAGCGTGGTTATCCGCAAACGTGCAGTGTGAGATGGTGATATTGGTAGTTTCATTTATGCAAATCCCCCCTGTGTTTCCAATAAAATTGCAGTTCGTTATCTGCACCTCACCTACCTCAAGCAGATGCACGGCTGTGGAAAAGTTTCCGACAAAGTCGCAATCGGCAAGTACGAGCGTTCCCCCGCCGGACATTCCGACGTTTATGCCGCTTCCGTTATCTCCCGTGTTCGCCGAAAACACGCAGTTGTTCAGCGTGAGAGGACTAGCACTCGCGGACCAGTTAATGGCTCCGCCATGAGCTTCCGAATAGCCGTTCGTGACGGTAAATCCCTCCATGACCACACCAAGTGCGTGATAGTTTTATAGTTGGAAGCCGTACCGCTGGTCCTCGCCGCTGCCCTCGCAGTCGATTATACAGCTCTCCGGCTCTGCGCTCTGGGATTCGATCGTGATGTTTTTCCTGATGATAAAAATGTTGCGATTCCCATCCCCCGTGAAGACACCGTTTGCGAGCAGTATCACATCTCCGTTGCTCGCCGAGTCAATTGCGGCCTGTATTGTTGGCGCGTCTCCGGATCCGTCCGGTTTGACGAGCCACTCTGCGGCGTGGGCAGCAATTGTGGACACGGAAAGCGCGGCCAACACAATAACGAGACAGAAACGTAGTCGTTTCATTCGTAGCACCTCCCCCGAGGATCGGCGGCGCAGCGGACGCAGGAGATCCCGGAATTGACCCGGTTTCGAATCCCATGTCGGCAAATCAAATAGGACTGTGCGGGTTCGCACGACTGGCGGGCCCGGGGACCAGAATCGGACTTGAACCTTCCCTTCCTAAAGCCGCATCGATTTTGGATTCTTTGACTGATTTCTCCCGGGAGGCCGACGCACGGTGCATCCTCAGTGCCGAGAAGAGCGTGCGCAGAATGATAAAAAGCATGGAGTCTGTGGTATAATGGAATCGGCGTAAATGAAAAGATGGCAAGAGGGACGGAGTTTTTAGAATGGACAGGCACCGGTTTCGGCATCTCGGTTGATATCGCCGGCGATCTCATGATCGCCCGATCATCCTGAGCGAATGATCGCAAAGGGAGCGTTCACTTCTATTGGTACAGGAAACAACTGAAAGAATCACACAGCGCCCTGACAGAGCGGTGGACAAGGGCTTGTTTATTTCGCTCACCGTATTTGCGGTGGCCATGGCGTACTTCGAGGCCGCGCTGGTCGTATATCTGCGGAAGCTCCTTTATCCCCAGGACATTCTCCACGTATTCCCCGTGAGACTGATGACGCCGTCGTTGCTGGTGATCGAGCTGGGGCGCGAGACGGCGGCGATGGTGATGCTGGTGAGCGTTGCACTCATTGCGCAAACGACCTTCGTCCGTCGCCTCGCGGTGTTCGTGTACCTTTTCGGGCTCTGGGACATCTTTTATTACGTCTGGCTCAAGGCGACGATCGGTTGGCCGATGTCCTGGCTGGAATGGGACGTGTTGTTCCTTATACCCTGGGTCTGGCTCGGTCCGTGGGTCTGCGCGGCGCTGATCGCCGCGTTGTACTCGGTGTGGGGTGCGCGCGCCCTGGTCTCGCCGTCGACTCCTCGTTTCGGCAAAGTACGCGCAGCTGGCATTCTGATCGGGGCGGTGTTCTGCCTGGTGAGTTTCCTTCAGCCTGCACTCAGCGTCATGCTGGAGGCGGGAATCGATAGCCTGGAGGGATACATGCCCGGTGGATTCTGGTGGCCGCTCTACATAGCAGGTTGGATGCTGATGGCGATGGGATTGCCGTGGGCCCAACGTCGAGAGTGAAAGATCGACGATAGAGTGTCTTGATGGGTCTTCTGAAAACTCCATCCGCGTTGCCAAATTTGTGCCTGCGTTTGCTCCACTATATCGTAGATCGCATGCTTAAAATCATCTTGCGCACAATACTGTCAGCGTTGAAGTCTCAGGTTCTGAAAGCTGTTTCCTGGGTTGGTGTACTAGTCCACCGATTTCATCCAACCGTCGCAAGGCTCGCAACTCCCCTCCAATGAATATGTTATGGTGTTGCAATGCCCGGTATCCGAACCGAATCTCAAGGAGTTTGCCTATGGCTTCCCGACGCTGTGCTCCGCTGCCCAGGGGTGGTTGAGGGACTCGGGGAACATTCCGAAGGGTTGCGAGCCGGAACCGGATTGGGCTCCAACTCTCAGTAGACCATTTCAATCACTTCTCTGAAAGTTCTGGCTATTGACTCGTATGAGGAATCCCGTGTGTTCCAAGGCAGGGTGGCATGTTTGGACAGCACGGATGGAATGAAATCTACATGGGGGGCGGTCTGGATTGTGTGATTCACACAGATCCTTTCAACTTCATGAGTCTTCGAAGGGCTAGCTCGACCTGGTAGTTCTTGGACCCTCTCTTTTGTCGGATCATACAGCTCCTCGATTTCGTCCCAGAATGGCGTCTCGTGGATAAGTTCGAAGTACTTGTCCATAGGAGACTTTCCGTTCAGAGCCCCATGCGGACGTTCCCAGTTGTAATAGTGTTGCCATTCGTCGAGGCGAGTCTCGAGATCCCTGCTCGCGAGATCAACGGTTGCGTAAACTCCTCCAAGTCCGTTTTCTGTGAACGCTCGACCTTGCCATTGAGATGGGGAGATCCAGGCTTGATCGGCCGACACTTGATTCCCCATGCCATTAGCCGCTTCTGGACTTCATAGCAAAGAACTCCCGGCCTCGGTCGGTCTGGATGCGACGGGCACCGAGCTTCCGCTCCTGGCGCGGTTCCAGAATCCACTTCTCGTGCTCCGATTGAATCTTGGTCGGCGGAGAGTTGGTGGGCCGACGGCTCCGAAAGATGAGCCCCTCGACCCCCTCCTCTTCAAACCGCCTCAGCCACTTTCTCAGCGTGGGGCGAGACACTCCACACCTGCGACAGACCAGCGTGGCGTTTCCTGTCTCCGAGAGGAGCTTCACCCATCTCAGACGTGCTCTAATCTCTCTCTCCATGGGAAAACTATAAGACAATAGTGGAAAGGATGCCTATGAACCGCACAGCCTTACTTCAATGCCGAGTTTCAGTAGTTCACTGTGTACTCTTGGAGCGCCCCAAAGTGGATCATTTTGAGACATACTACGAATAAGCTCGCGGGCTTCTTTGGGCACACTCGGTCTTCACAGCCATCGCGGGTGGCGTTTTCATAACAAGTAGTATCGGAATCCCCTTTTGTGCCAGAGGATGAGCATCATGCATTCTATGATATAATAGAGCAGGCGAGAGTGCAAATTTGGCAAGGCCGATCGAGTTTTCAAAAGGGAAAGGTCAGATCAGCGTTGTTTCGACGCAGTAATGCTGGCTTGACTGGCTGAGAGCACATCCCGCGCAGTTGTCCAACGCATACTGGGATAGCGATCGTTGTCGAGCGGCTCTAGCTTTGCCCGGCCGTTGAACATGTTGCGCATGTATTGCATGCCCTGCCATGCCGGGTAAAGTTTCTTCTCTCCGGGAACAACCACGCGCGCAACCTTGATGAGCATGCCGAGCATTCCCAGACCTCCGGCGCGGAATAGGCGGAACTTCTTTCCGGTCACCTCACTCACGACCGCCGTCAGTTCCCGGGCGCTGAGTTGATCGCCAGCGATTCGTAGAATGCGAGGGGTGGACGGATCGAGAGCTGCGCTCGCCGTGAATGCGGCCGTGTCGTCTATCGTCGTGAAGTCCATGCGCTGGTCCGCATCCCCCCAATAGAGAACTCGCTTCAGTTTGAAGAGAATGAGCGGCATCTGACCGGTCAGCATATCGGCAAACGCACCGTTGAAGATCGTGGTCGCTGAAATCGACGTCTTATCCAGACGTTTGTGGAAATCTCGGCGCAGATCGAGATTGCGATTCTCTCCGGGTGGAAACTTGGTGAAATCGATCGAGTAGTCGGATGGAATAAAACGCGGCACGCCAGCCTTGATCGCAGCGTCGAGCAGAGCCGTTTGCTTTTCCACGATCACGTCCCGCAATCCCTGCAGCGCCGACACCACACAGGACGCACCCGAGCATGCCGGTATCACTTCGGAAGCGTTGCTCAAGTCGATCCTGGCAATCGCCACGCCGAGCTTCTGCAGTCGCTCAATCTTGTCTAGCGCAGTGCCGTGGCGAACAAGCGCTCTTACGCTGGCTCCCCGTTCGCGCAAAGCTCTCGCGATGCGTCCGCCGAGATTACCTGTAGCTCCCGCCACAACGATGGTCGAGTCATTCATATTAGGTACCAGTTAAAGTGCCTTGATCTTGCCTTCCCCAACGCACCTATGTTCCAAGAAACCTCCATTACCAAGAATAAGAGACTATGCGACCCAGGCCAAAATACAACAATTTTCGCGACGCAATAAAGCAGCGATTGACGGCAGTCAGATACCCGCCCGCGAGGCGCCTCCACGGATGCTGAATCCGGTCAATTTGCCGCGCTCGGTCTTGCCCCGCAAGTTGTTACCGACGTTGCGGACCGCGATCAGCCAGGCGCCTTTTTTGATCCTGGTGCCGTCGAGATCGTTTGATGCAACACTTTATCATAAAAGCGATTGCCGGTCGGTTGAGCATTATTGCCTTACGAGATCAACTGATCTATTTCTTCTCCAATTTTTTAAGCGTCTTTTTCGCACTAGAACCTGACGTGCCCCCTCAGGAGCGATCCACTTTTGTAGTTAGGATTTTGGCAAGTTGGACCGCTCGTACCGTGCAAAGCGGATCAATCGCGCGCCCAGGTCTTCCGGTTCCCCGAAGTCGAACCCGACGACGTCACCCTTATCGCTGCGAAGGAATGTTAGTATCCCTATGCCTCCCGCAAGTAGATCGGCCTCTATTGGGTGAATCGGACGGCTCTTCGAGTTGGGTAGGTGGACGGCAAGGCCATCGGATTCCCTGACGATCTCGTATGCCGCTTCGATCTCATCGCTGTAGTAAAATCCCACGCATTCGTCGAGCCAACGGGGGTCGTCAGGAAGTTGTACGCGGGTCGCCCACATCTCCTTGCCACGGAGGATGACCAGCACACGCTCCGTTGCACGTTCCTTGTCTTCCCCGCCGAAAAAAGTCAGTCGGCAGTTTTGGTGCCGGTTTTCGAACTCCGACTCTGCTAACGGCCGGAAAAAGTCCAAGCCTTTCCCGACGATTGCCCCCACGAGCCATTTCCCTTCGCGCGCAACGGCGAAGAGAACGGATGGATCCGCATCGAGCCGGTAGCCTCCGAGAAAACGTTCATACTCTGCGGGGTCCATATCATAAGACGAAGCTTCATCCGGTTCCTCGGCTCCAACCGCCGCAGCCTCGGGAAGCTGCTCCAGTTCGTCTCCCAAATAGAGATCGAGAATGCGGCGTGAAATATCATCCGCCTGCAACCACCCGGCGTTTCCAACCACGGCGATACCGACTTCGATGTCAGGGCAGTATACCAACTCGGTCTTGAACGCCCCAGTCTGACCGGAGTGCCCGGCCGTTCGGATACCGCGGTACGATCCGATCCCCAGCCCTGCGCCATAAAACGATTGCTCTCCAGTCGTTAGCGTGGTTTTCTTCCGCATTTTCTCCACGATGTCGAGACCAACCACCCGGCCCGTCCGAAGATTGTCGATCCACTTTGCCATATCGTCGATAGTCGAGAAAGCGTGAGCAGATCCCGGAATCTCGAATGCCTCCACGAGGCTTCGGACGGGCTCACCGGCGGAACTGCGGTGATAAGCGTTTGCCCGGTTTGGGAGTATGCGCTTGCCGTTTGCCGGGAACGATGTGTCGTGCATGGCCAGCGGCTCGAAGACATTATCTTGCATCCACTCACCGAAGGATCTTCCCGTAACACGGGCAATGATCTCGGCCAACAGCGCGTAATTCGTGTTGCTGTATGACCACTTCGAGCCGGGCTCGAATTCCAGAACCCGCTGGCGCGCCACAAGGTTCAAGAGCTCCTCTATCCCGAACCCGCTTCTTCCGTATTGCCCTGCGTAGGGACGCACGCGAACCCAGTCGGAGAGACCGCTCGTGTGGTGAAGGAGATCCGCGATGGTAATCGGCGAACCATAGTCCTTCAGCTCAGGGAGATACTTGCGGATATCGTCGTTGAGGGTCAGTTTGCCCGCCTGCTCCAGGAGAAGCACACCGAAGGCGGTAAAGGGCTTGGAAACCGAGGCCAGCTCGAAACATGTCTCAGGCGTGATCGGAATACCGTGCTCGATGTCGGCGAGCCCGTAGCAGCGCTTGAGTATTATTTCGCCGCCATCGGTCAATATGACAGCGCCACCCGGGGAGCCGGGCACATCCCACTCCCTAAACAACTTGTCTACAGCATCGGTGAGTTCAGTCACTTCCTCCCGGCTTTGCAGATCGGCTCCAAAACTGCCCTGCGCTCCGGCAAGGAGGAGGAATAGTACCACGAGCGTGAATTTCATGGGGCACCTCCAAGCTGGCCCGCGTTCCTACTTCTCTTCGGTCGCGAGATTAGCATCAATCTGTGCATTGCCTTTCCGGCAAAGAAAACTGGCGGAATGTAGGGAGCTTGTCGGCTGCAGCGGCTTGATGAGTGTCGCTGGCAGCTGCGGCGGGCCGGAAATGGGCTAATGTAATACCATTTGAATATAAAACGTCCCTGCCGGCGCGATTGTTACAAGCGATACACTACGCCATCGTCCGCAAGATGCATTCGATGTGTTAAGTCATATTGATATAGCAAGTTGTGGAGGGCATTGGCAGGAGCAAGCGGGCCCGCAATAAAGCATCTTTACGTTCGTCGGTCCCATTGCAACCGAAGCGGATCGCACAATAGAATGCTCCGAGACACCAACCCGGGGAGCATCTTCGTTTGCAACCCTTCTATGGGTTGGGATGCCAAGACGCATTCCGCCTATGGAGAACAACCGAACTCAACGGGATTTCTTAAAAGCGACAGGTTGCCTTGTTGCTGTCATATCTTTATTTTTACTAATAAGCGCTGTTTTTATTTCCACGTTCTTTCAGGAGGTTTCCATGCTACAGGTGCTTGCTTTGATACTGATTATGTCTATTGTTGCCCCGCTGTCCGCAACCGCCGATTCGCTCTTCAAAGTGACCAAGCTCACCGACAACTTACACATGCTCTCCACCGACCAGGGCGAGTACACGACCAATACACTCGTATTCTTTGGAGATGACGGCCTATTGCTCGTGGACACACAAACCGAAGCCGAGGCCGAGGAGCTGAAAAAGCTGGTCGATAGTTACGGCAAAGGGACTCCCAAGTACATCATCAATACTCACCGGCACGTCGAACACATAGGCGGCAATGCCATCTTTGGCGTTGAGCCCATCGTCATCGCCCACGAGCTTTTCCCGTCGAAACTCAAGAGCGGCAGCTACATCTTCAACGAGTACCCGCCCGCGACCTACCCGGACATAACTGTGTCCGATAAGTACACTCTCGAATTCAACGGCGAGTCGATCGAAATCATCCCGATGGGCGGTGGTCACGACGACAACGAGATCATCGTCCACTTCACCAAATCAAAGGTAGTCCACATAAGTTCTCTGGTGAACGGATTCAACTTCCCGTCAGTGGACAGTGACGGCGACGTGTTGATGCTTGCACCGCTCGTGGCTAAAGCCATCGAGATGCTGCCAAAGGACGTCGTAATCGTATCGGGCCACAACGATACGGGCACGTGGGATGACCTGCGCGCCTATCACGACATGCTGGTCCAGACGATCGAGGTCGTTCGTAAAGGATTGGCCGAAGGGAAGGACCTCGCCACTCTTCAGGAGGAAAAAATACTAGCCGAATGGGAGTCATATGCGGGCAGCTACGTCAGCGCAGACGAATGGATGGAATATTTGGTCGAAGGGATGCGGGACGGCAAGGATGACCGCCCTACTCCGCACGTGCCAATTTACCACGAGTGGAAAAAACGAGGCGCTGCAGCGGCCGTGGCGCTCTTTCGCGAGCTCAAGCGCGATCACGCGGATGAGTATTCGTTCCGCGAATTCATACTGCTCGGCATCGGAGATAAGCTCTATAAGAAAAACTATCTTAAGGACGCTATTCTCTTCCTCGAGGCCAGCCTTGAAGAGTATCCTGAGGGAAAGTACAACTACTACATCCACTACGAATTGGCCGACGCCAACAAACAGCTCGGCGACAAGAAGCTCGCGATGCAACACTGCGAAAAATCCCTGGAATTGAATCCGGACTTCGACGCAGCGAAGGTGCTTCTGGAGGAACTAAAAAAGAATTGAGAAAATTTCTCGGCGGTTCAGGAAGTGTTGCTTACAAAGACTCCTGTGGCTCACAAGTACTTTGTCCGAGTTTCTGTTATTGCGGCCAGCAGATTTCTTCGATTTCGACAAAGAGGAGAGGTCGAATATTATTGAAATACGATTCAGTTAATGATAGAATAAAATGATTTAGGAGCTTACGAAAGCTTCATGCCATCCAGGTTCAATACAGAGTCACTGAATCAGGGGAGTTCGTCTGATTTCATGTGCCGATGCAACGACTCAAATTTTACTCGTAGTAGCGTTCTCACGCGCTTCCATCTGTCTTCAATCCTGCTCGTTGGTTGCCCTAAAGCCGGTGGCGGTGTGCTGACGAGAAAGATCGTGGTGGGGAGGCGGATGCCCAGTGAAAAATGTATTCTTCTTGTTAGAAGGCAAGAATAAGAATATAAGAATCTTCGAATGGTCAAAGATGGCAGGGCGGATGGAATAAACGGAAGCGAGAGTATAATTGCAACTTGCTAGCACCTTTTATATTCAGTGATTGCTAGTGTAGCCGGGTGCGGCGTTATTTCTGCGGGTGAAGCTCGTGAGGATGTTATCACGAATGTCCCTCCATGGGCGAGAGGGAAAAGAATCTATATGTGCCCTTCTCGCCATCGAACTGGTATTATTCCAAATACTGGCACTCCTTCTCGCAGCGCGTCAGATTCTTGCAAATGACTACTTCGGCCACGGCATGTATACACTGGTACTTCTCAACTTCCAACGTTGCGTGAATTACTGCCTCTTGATCTTCGTCGCGATTGCTGCCGTGAGCCTTGCCGGTGTCGGGATCGTTCGCACGGTGCGCGCGCGCAACGAGCGGCATAATCCTGAGGCAAAGGTGTGGCGCAGGAGCCAGACAGAAAACCTGTTGTTAAGCGCCGTTCTGCTCGTTGGATTCCTCATTCTCATGTTTGCTTTCAAAAGCGAGTTCTTCCCTTACATCGCCGAGTTCCTCCGCACATCGGGTATGGTTCCGTGGTGGAAGCATCGGTTGACGTTCGTGCGCGGCATGCTAACAGCCGTAGCGGGAGTGGCGCTGTTCTTCTCGGCCTATCTCCTGGTCAGCACAGGGCTACAGCGTAAGTTGGTGAGCGCTATGCTCCGGATCGTCAATCGATCGATCGTCCGAGGACTCCAGATCGCATGCATTGGCCTGATCGTACTACTCAACCTGTTCGCATTGTTCTGGGTCCGGACGCATGTTCCGGCGGGGCCCAATGTTATCATGATCTCCATCGATGCGCTTCGAGCCGATCACCTTGCTTGCTACGGTCACAACCGGATTACATCGCCGAATCTCGATACGCTTGCGGAGAAGGGCGTCGTGTTCGAGATGGCTATATCCCAGGCGCCTTGGACCTTGCCGAGCATGGCGACGGTCCACACTTCGCTCTATCCCTATGAGCACGGGGCCGTGAGCTATGGCCGGCGCATGAAAGATCGGGTGGCGACGCTCGCCGAGCGCTTCCGGAACTCTTTATACACGACGATAGGGGTCGTCTCTGCCACGTACGTTAATAGTACCTACGGTTTTTCTCAGGGCTTCACCGTCTTCAACCAGGAGAACATAAGGGGCGCGGCCGGCACGTGTTCCGCAGAGATCACGGACGCGGCAATTCGCTACGTGAGAGAGCACCGAGACGATAGCTTCTTCCTCTGGATTCACTACTTCGACCCGCACGACACCTATCTGAGACATGAGGAGTTTGATTACGGCGCTGGCTACAATGGTTCACTTCCCTTGGATGTCAAGCTGTCAATCCTCAAGCATACAAAGTCACTCAACGACGCGGATCTTAAATTCGTCCGGGACGTTTACGACGGTGAGATCTCTTACACCGACAAGCACATCGGCCGGTTGTTCCGCGCGCTGGAGGAAACGGGCTTGACTGACGAAACGGTCATTGCCGTCACAGCCGATCACGGGGAGGAGTTCGGAGAACGAGGCGGGTTCGGGCATGGCAAAAATGTCTATCAAGAGCTGGTGCGTGTCCCGCTCTTTATATACGATCCCTCGCGACCTGAGCTGTGTGGGAGAAGGGTTCAGGATCCGGTCGAGATCCGCACCCTTGGTCGGACGCTGCTCGAAGCCGTCGGGCTCGACGCGGATGGCTTGCCCGGTCTCAACTTGATCCGGATAGCGGCCGGAGAAGAACCGCTGGCTCACATATTCAGCGAGGGAAGCTACGCGAAAGGGGTAGACAAGCGGAAGCTCGCTTACATAAAAGAAAATTGGAAGCTAATCATGAACTTCGACGACGGCACTTATGAACTATACAACCTGGCCGCAGATCCCGACGAGCGGACGAACCTCTTCGAACATGAGCCGCCGGTGCTGATGGAGTTGATGCTTGTTTTCGAGTCCCACCTCAGCGAACTGCACAAGAACAAAGCTCCCGGTATGCCGGCCATTCTTAGTGACGAGGAATACAAACGCCTCAAGTCCCTCGGCTACATCGGGGATTAGAATATAGCTCCGGAAGAGAAAATGGGTGCTAATAATACCTGTGCCCTGAACTCCGGCACCAGGAAGAAACTCATCGAAGCCCAGCAGGTTGTCAGCAGAATCATCACCCCCTAGCTTTGAAGCCCTGAGTCTTCGAACAAGGTGGCGGTGTTCTCTGTCTTGAAGAGAGTGACGAACGGGGGTGTTTCTGAGTTAGGAACGGGTCTAGAATGGTCTAAGTATCTTGGATTTTGAGCATGACCTGCAGTTTTGGTTACCGCATTTGATACAGGCCAGCGCCCCAGCGCAACCCTGGCCCCGTCAAGCCCGAAGAGCTCGCGGGCTTGGTAACCTTGGGCCAGGTTCAGGTTAAGAAGAGCACCAACCAACGACTCAACGGTTTCTTCTTGATTGGGTTAGATTGGCCGGTTTGATATCCAAGGAGTTTATCTATAGAGATCCTTGATCCTGCCCCACGTCGAAGGCCCTGTCGGCAAAATGCTTGTCTCGGTGATGCGCAACGTCGCCCGGTACTCGTCTGGGGGGATAGGATGATCCACCACCGGTTGCGGGTCGAGTCTAGTTAGGGCGATTTTGTAGCCCTCGTACTCGAACTCGCTGCCGAACGATGGATGGGTATGCAGTGGATGCCACACCGGTTCGGCTTTCCACTTCGAGGCCTTCACGAGAATCGCACCATCACCTTCCCATAGACACAGGGCGTCTATCGGGCATCTTGAATCTCCCAAAATGCTCTCAAAGCCGAGCAGCAACGGCCCGACCTTCGCTTCCTCGCCCAGGGCCAGGACAATTACCCATCCATTGGAAGATTGTTTGACCTGTAGCGCATTGGAACCGAAAGGAATGACGGTCATCAGGATTAGCAAACCTATGAATATTATGCGGGGATACACGCGATGGAAGGACGTTTTCATAATTCTCTCCCGGAGCTTGAACCTCTAGGTTGGACGAGTTCTGCGGCTCAACTCAGTGGGGTCTATAATAAAGGTAACGCCAGTATCATGGGTGTGCAAAGGGAATCGGGCGGCAAACCCGCTGTCCTTTCCATTTGTTCCATTCGCGTTGCTATTATTGAACTTAGCCTCCGGCACAGAATCAAAAAACCGAGATTGTTTATGACTGATGAAACGTCAGCCTTTGTCCCGTTCGTGCTCGTCCGTGCGGCCGTTATCGTACAGGCCGATGATCTTGACGACCTTCCCCGATTTGTTTCGTTCGAAGGTGAGGCGGAAGTAGTCCAAATCGCCGACGCGAAAGAGATCCTCCCCCATAGGTTCCATCTTGTAGCGGGGCCGATCCTCCCGCTGGTAGTAGAGAGCGCCGTCCTCGATGAAGATGCGGCGAGGGCCGTAGTTCCCGACGTACTGCTTCATCTGTTGCTTCGTCAATTCGATGGGATTGAGGCGGCTTTCCAGATCCGTTAAACCCCACTGATACCCGGCGATGATCTGCTCGTCCTCCTCGGTCTCGATGAGCTTACGCAGGGCGTCGGCCTGTGCGGTAATGAGCGCTTGCTCCGCCGGGACGGCGATGTGGGGTATAACGCCCACGCCTTCCCATCCCTCGTTGTTCTTGGGATTGTAGGCCCGGCCATAGGGAAGGCGCATGCCCACACGGAAGCCGTCGAAGTCGAAAATGCGTGACGCGACCGTGTGCCCGCCACCGCCGGTTGTGTCGCCGACGACGGTGGCGCGCTCCAGATTCCTGAGGTCGAATGTAAACTCTTCGGCAGCGGAGAAGGTGCGATCGCTGGTGAGAATGTAAACCGGCTGCTCGGTGATGCGCCTGCCGGGAACATAGTCGGCGCTGTAAGACTGAACGGTTTTTTTCTTAGCGCGGATATCCCAGTTGATTAGGTGTGCGTTCTCCTCGAACAGGTAGCCGCAGATGAAGCGGATCATAGAAGCCGAACCACCACCGTTGTACCGGAGGTCGAGGATCAAGGCGTTGCTGTTGGCCAGGAAATTCATTGCCGCCGCTGCGGCCGCGAAGGCTTCGTCGCCGTGGGCGAACTCATCGAACCGAAGATAGCCGATACCCCCCGGGAGGATCTCGACCTTCTTGAAGCCGTAATTCCGCGCGCGGCGAAGCTGGCGACGGCGCTCGACATCGGCCGGGTCTTCGTCCTGTTGCGCCTCGGCGACGGCTGGATCGAGGGGCGGCATGGCTGCGATCCGGAAGTGGCCGTCGTGGTTGATGGCCTGGGCGTCGCGGTAGAGCCTTTCCGCCAACTCTGCCGGGTCGGTCAGATCGTCGTAGTCGCCATCGGCGAGGTTCTTCTTCAAGCCCGCGACGATGCGCTTGGCCGGCCCCTCGAGGACGTAAATGGAATCAATGGCGGCGGTGACGCTGTCGACGATGGCCGCCCGTGTGGCCGCATCGATACGGGGCAACTCTCCTGGTCTGGCAAACTGGGCCTGTGTGGCGGGTACGAGCGACAGCAGTATGAACACAACCGTAAAGGCGGCGCAGGCAAAAGTCTTGCTAACCGGTACGGTCGGTGTGGAAGCTGCCTGAATGGGAATTGAGCCCTTCGATAACATGGCTTCGAGCCTCCTGATGATGGGATTGAAAATGAGCGATGTAGGGTCGAGGTTTGTGACGCCTCCGAAAATATATACGGGGGAATAATGTAAGGGGTTGCGGGCTTTCCAGGCTCTGTGGCGATAGCTTGCGGGTGAAGAAGAGAGCGCAGCGTTGGTATAAGCATGGATTTGGAAAAGTGATTGGCAAACGAACAGATATTTAACTATTCCCATCTGTGAGCCAGTGATACGCCGATTCGAGAATTCTCTTCAGCTCCCGTTCAGCCTTCTCGTCCGGCTCAACCTGCTCGCCGTCCAGGTAGTAATGGTACGTAGTGACGAGCTTGCGCCCCTTCTTCTCGCGCCGGCACTCGTATTCGATCTTTGCCTCCTCGGCGTAGCGTGTAAGCCGCATATACCCCTTGTCCTTGTTGAACCGAAAACCCCTTTCGGTTTCAGGATCGAGGATCAGGTTGCGACCCTCGATTTCGATGTAGGCGTCCTTATTGCGCAACAAGCCGTGCACGATGACCACGCGCGGCCAGGTCCCATTCATGGAGCCACGGAAAGACCAGCCCTCCATTCTGATCGCAGCATCGACCGCGACGGTACCGGACGCCAGAACCCTGCGCGGCCCGAGCCGCAGCGCGGAGAAGGGCAAGCTGAAAAGCAGCATGAGGCTGATGCAGATGGCCACCGCCGGGATGCCGGCAGACCTGCGGTTGACCCCTGGGTTTAGCACACTCACGAGACGCTTCTTGACGTCGGATGAATGGGCCATGACTGCCGGAATGATGCGTCTGCTCTTGGGACCTCTGAGGCTCATCGATATATCCATGAGATGCTTCGCGTAAGCGCTCGCGGCGGAGCCCGTGTTCAGTGCGATATTGTCGCAGGCCACCTCACGCTCGAAATTGAACCGCCTCGTGGCGGCCCAGACGAAGGGATTGAACCAGTAGAGTCCATAGGTGGCGACCGCAACGATCTGCAGCAGGTTATCGCTGCGCTTCACATGCGCGAGTTCGTGCCGGAGTACCGCCTCAAGCTTGTTGGCGGACCATGACTCCGCGCAAGAAGGCAGGATGATGCAGGGATGCCTGATCCCCCAGACCATCGAGACGGCGGCCATGTCGCTGCGGAGCAATCCAACGCGGCGCTTGATCCCCATTTCCCAGCGGACCCTCTCCGCGATCGAGAGCAGATCTCTGTTCTCGATTGTCGTCGCCATTTCGGCTATGAAACCGGCGCCGGCCCACCGTACCACTTGGAGGATGAGCACGATAAGGGCGCCGATTCCCCAGATTGCCGGGGCAATCAACAGCAGGCGCCGTGCGGCGAGGATCCAGGCGACCGATGTTGCGGAAGGCGTTTTGTCTGTTACGGTCGTCGACAGAGCTGCAGCTTGCTCCGCAGCGCCTCCGGGAATCACCCTCCGGAATCCGCGATGCTCCAGCCCGGCAGGCGGCGGCATCTCAGTCCGGAAAAACTCCACGGCCGGCGTGACCGGCAGTTTCCACGTCGGCATGAGGAACGACATGACCGGTAGGGTGAGGAGGCTCACGAACATACCGACCAGGACAAGGTGGCGAAAGGATGCCGACGTGCGCCGGAGCACGGCGCATGCTGCTACCGCTGCACCGCTGATGACCACGCTGCTTATGGCAATGGCCGCGACGTGTGATGTGATCACGTATTCCATGATTATCTTCCTTCCTCTTCGGCCTTGCGAATGAGCTCTAAGAGCTCCGAGATATCTTCCTGGGAGAGTTCCGAGCCGCTTACGTCGAGCAGGGCCGAGACCGCCTTCGGGGTCGAATCCTGGAAAAAAGTTTTGAGCAAATGCTTGATAGCCTGGCGGCTCGCTATTTCCTTCGGTATCGTCGGGGCGTAAATGTAGCTATGTCCCGCGCGCCGGTGGGTGAGGTATCCCTTCTGTTCAACAATCCGGATGAGCTTGCGGACTGAGGCGTCGCTCACTTTCTCGGGTAGGTGTTTGAACACATCCGCAGCAGTCGCCTCGCCGAGCGTGTAAATGACGTCCATAATCTGGCGCTCCCGCTTGCTAAGTCGCTGCAGTTGTTTCTTCTTGGACATGCAACGCCTCATTCTTGGTTTTATGTATTATTCAAACTCCCCGGTACGAGTCGTGAATCGAGCGTTTCGACACCGGCATTAAACTAGGAAAAAATTACTAGTTTTCATCCGTCGTGTCAAGGAAAATAGGAAAAAATTCCCAGATTTTTATCGGTTGGCCAGTATGGGGGCTATTTTGATATGGGTTCAGACAATCTTCGCCGGCAGCTGTTGTGCTTGCAGGCACAGCTCGGATAACTGATTTTCCCAGGATTCCGGGAATACGAAAATTCGTGCAGGCGTTGCACGAAAGTGTGTTTGCTGAAATGTCTACTCCGGAGAATTGAGAAACTTCCGACGAGGATTACCACCAGGGAGCCAGTTCCGTTTGTAATCCTCCTCGGAATCTCCAGCGAGAGAACAACGGATCCGATTTCATGGGTTTTACATCTCCGATCTCTTCGAATGAACTAGAGGCTTGATTAATTAACAATAATTTTTTGAGGGCACCAATGCCGTTGACTGAGTGGACTTCCCACGTGGAGGATGAGGGCAAGGAGATGGCCAAATCGCTCTCAAGTTCTCGGATTTTTAGCGCCGTTTCATGGTCTAGTTAACGTAAACCACCCTCAATCAGCTCACTAATAACCGTCGACGGAATCCTGAGACATCCAGATCTGTTGCGTGCTCAAGGAGTTGATCCTGTACAGCTATGTGGCACTCGGCTATAATGGGATCACCCCCGAGAAACGCATCATTCGTCTTGCCCAGCACTCGGCTATCTTGCTGGAGGGTAAAATGATCGGCCAGACCATATCCCACTACAAGATCCTCGAAAAACTCGGCGAGGGTGGGATGGGTGTGGTCTACAAAGCCGAGGACACGAAGCTCAAACGGCTTGTCGCCCTCAAGTTCCTTCCTCCCTCGATCAGCGACGCAACAGCGAGAAAACGGTTCGTCCAGGAGGCCCAAGCGGCTTCTTCTCTCGAACACCCGAATATCTGTTCGATTCATGAGATCAATGAAACGCCCGAAGGCCGGATGTTCATCGTGATGCCCTGCTACGAAGGGGAGACACTCCAGGCGAAGATCGAGCGGGGCCCGATGAAGCTTGAGGAAGCAGTGTCGGTTGCGACGCAAGTGGCATCAGGCCTCTCCAAAGCTCACGAGAAAGGGATCGTCCACAGAGATATCAAACCGGGAAACATTTTCATAACGAGCGAAGGTTTGGCGAAGATCGTCGACTTCGGACTCGCCAAGCTCAGCGGCCGGACAAAGCTGACGAGGACGGGGACGGCGCCGGGGACTGTGATCTACATGTCGCCGGAGCAGCTCAAAGGCGAGGATGTCGATCAGCGATCGGATATCTGGGCCCTGGGCGTCGTGCTGTACGAAATGATCACCGGTGAGACGCCGTTCCGGGGTGACTACGAACAGGCGATGATGTACTCGATCATGAACGAAGCGCCGAAGCCGGTTCGGAGTTTGCGTCACGACGTGCCCGCCGACGTGGAACGCCTCATCGACAAAACGCTTTCCAAGAACCCAAACGAACGGTATCAGACATTGGCCGAGTTGATTCCCGCCCTGGAATCGCTGATGCGACGACCCGAAATCAAAGCTGCCGGTGCGGACTCCGACGACGCGAAGCTGCCCCCTTCGATCGCTGTTCTTCCATTCGCGAACATGAGTCCGGATCCAGAGAACCAATACTTCGGGGACGGTCTCACCGAGGAACTCATCAACGCACTTGTCCAAATAGAAGGTTTGCGTGTGGCGGCGAGGACATCGACGTTTCGCTTCCGTGGAGAAGGTGTCGACTTACGCGAGGTCGGAGAGAAACTCAACGTCGGCACCGTGCTCGAGGGAAGCGTCCGCAGAGCGGGGAACCGTCTGCGAATCACCGCCCAGCTCATTAATATCGCGGACGGTTACCACCTCTGGTCGAAACGCTTCGATCGCGAGATGCAAGACATTTTCGACATCCAGGACGAGATCGCCCGCGCGATCGTCGATCAATTAAAAGTCAAACTTGTTGGTCCGAAGGATCAGACACTGGTGTCGTGCGGAACCGAGAACCTGGATGCCTACACGGCTCTCCTCGAGGGACGTTACTACTTACACAGTCTCACGCCCGAAGGGTGGGCGAAGAGTTTCGAGCTGCTTCAAAAATCCATAGAGCTCGATCCCTCGTTCGCTCTTCCCCACGCGTGGCTGTCGGACTACTACCAGAGTCTGGCGTGGTGGGGTGGCTGTCCTCCAAATGAAGTGATGCCCAAGTCCCGGGCGGCCGCCGAAAGGGCGATCGAGCTCGATGACAAACTCGGTATAGTCCACGCCGCGCTGGCGGTCGTCCTATGGAGCTACGACTGGGATTTCCGCGGGGCGGAACGCGAGTTTCGCCGGGCTTTGGAACTCGATCCCACCGCAGCTTTTAATCGCATGCGCCACGCGCTGTTTCTTTCTTGCCAAGGAAGAAATGAAGAGACGATTGCCGAGGCAAGACTCGCTTTGAGGCTCGAACCACTCGACGGCCTTCTCGCTGCCTGGGTGGCCTCCACTCTTATGGGTCCGGGAGCGATCGAGGAGGCCATCGATACGATTCTCAAAGCACTTGATATGGAGCAGGACCATTGGCAGTTGCACCTGTTTCTTGGGTTCGCCCATCTCCACGCGTCACGGGAAAAGGAGGCTGCCGCTGCGCTCGAGAAGGCGGTCGATCTCTCAGGCGGGGCTTCGATCACACTGGCCATTCTTGGCGTGACCTACTACTTGATGGGGAAGAATTCCGAGGCAGATAGATTTGCGAAGCGTCTCGCCGAGCGCTCGAAGCAAGAGTATGTGGCGCCGTTGTATTTCGCGTGGCTTTCCATGGCGCGGGGCGAGAAGTCGGCCGTGTTGGCTTACGTGGAGCGCGCGATGGAGGAACGCGACCTGTTCATCGTCACGGATAACATATTGCCCCCGCAGATCCGGTTGAGGGATCCGGAGATCGATGCATTGTTGGAAAAGGCCGGACTCCGGTAGATTCACTGCTCGTTTCTGTGGCACTTTGAGGTGCTCTTGGTTCTGACCGGTCAGACTATAACCCACCATCCGAAAACTTCTAAACAGACTGCGAGAATCACTGCAATCGCGGCATCACAGCCGCCGTACCGAGCGCGCCTGAGTCATGTGGATCAGGCGCTAGTGTTCTTGGCCCTGCTGGCCGTGGTCCTGTCCTATTGAGGAATATCTACAGAGTTCGTGATACCGTATGTTCCGGGGAGCCGGATTCTATCTGATGAAGTTTTGTGAGACTATGCGCGCGCTGTGCTGTCGCCACGGGAGCGTGCGATCACTTTGTACATGCTGAGCTTTCCTAGAAGATCGTAAACACCGGTGTAGACTGCCGGAATCAGAACGAGTGTAATCAGGGTGGAAACGGTCAAACCTCCGATCACGGCTCGGGCGAGCGCGGCCTGTATTTCTCCTCCGGCGCCGGTGCCGAATGCGAGCGGTAACATTCCAAATATTGTCGTACACGTGGTCATCAGAATCGGACGCAAGCGCCGCCGACCGGATTGCAGGACGGCCTCAAAGATACTCAAGTTCTGCTCCCGGCGCATCAGGTTGATATAATCCACGAGTACAATGGCATTGTTCACCACGATGCCAAGAAGCATGATAATTCCCATCAAGCTCTGCACATTCAAGGAAGTTCCCGTAATCAACAGTGTCGGCACGACCCCGATGATCGCTAGTGGGACGGAAACCATCACGATAAGCGGATCGATAAAACGCTCGAACTGGGCTGCCATCACCATGTAAATCAATATCACGGCCATGATGATGGAGAGGATGAAGTCCCTCCGAGCTTTCTGCTGCTCTAGATACTCCCCGCTGAACAAGAGGGAAAAATCCCGTAGCAGCGCGAGGTCTCGCAGTTCTCCTTGGAGTTCCTGAATCACGTCACCCAAAGCGGCTCCACTTTGGAGGTTGGCGGATATGTACGTCACGCGCTGGCCGTCGACGCGGTCGATGGCAGTTGGGCCGCGCCGGCGTTCAGTGCGTACCACGGCGGAAACCGGTATGATCTGGCCGGTACCGGCTCGCACTGCGACGTTGCCGAGGTCCAATGTGCTCAATCGGTCATCCGGTTGCAAACGAACGACGATGGGAAACTCTTCACCACCTTCCCGGAATACGCCGGCCTGGCTGCCGCCCACGTTCGTCTGAATCACCCGGGCGATCTGGCTGACCGACAGTCCGAGGTCTGCGATCTTCTCTCGGTCGACGATCAAGTTCTGTTCGGGGCGTCCTTCTCTGCGGCTAATGCGGACATCTTCGATTGCAGGCACGCGCTCCATGATTTGCTTGATCTTCTGTGCCAGTTGATCGGCCAACTCGAGGTCGTATCCGCGCAATTCCAGCTGAACGGCCTCTCCACCACCGGATCCGAACAACCTGCGCAGCATCCATAGACCGGACTGCGCCTGCACACGAATTTCCGCACCCGGTATTCGTCCGGCAACGCTGCGGCGGATCTGATCGGCGATCACATAACTATCCATTGTCCGTTTGTCCGCACCATGTAGAGCTAATTCCACTTCCGCATCGCCGGGCCGGATTTCAATGGTCATGTGCCGGACCTGGTCCATTGGTGTGGAATCGCGCACAATCCGTTCCAGCTCATAGAGGTACTCGTTCACGACGGCGATGTTCGTTCCCTGGGCCATTTCGAGATCCACGTCGATCTCATCGGCGTCCGTCTGGGGAGCGAGTTCAACGGGTAGCAACGTCCAGAGATAGAGGTTAGTCAACAGTAAGACAGCCGTTGCGATAATGACAATCATCCGATGCCGCAGGGCTCTTTCCAACCACCGCGAATAGACGTTTTCCAGCGCCAGGAACCACGCCCCGGCGCGCGAAGATAAGCGTTTCTTGCCGTTCTTGCCTGCCTTGATGGTCAGATAACGACTGCCGAGCATGGGGACAAGGGTGAGAGCAACGAGTAGCGAGCATGACAATGCAAACACGACGACGAGCGCCAGCTCTTTGAATAGCATACCGGAGATCGTCTGCATGAACACCACGGGCAGAAAGATCACCGTCGTCGTTAACGTGGAGGCGATAATGGCACCGGTAACCTGCCTGGTTCCGGTCAAGGCGCTCTCTGTCAGATCTCGCCCCTCCTCCCGCAGGCGAACGATGTTCTCCAGGACGACAATGGCGTTGTCGACGATTAGGCCGATCCCCAACGCCAATCCTCCGAAGCTCATTTGGTTCAACGTAAGGTTGTTGAAATAGAGCAAGCCGAAAGTGGCAATGATGGAGATGGGAATCGACAGGGCGATAATGAACGTCGTCGATCCGTTGCGCAGGAACAGATAAAGCACGAACACAGCCAGCAGCCCGCCCCAGAGAGCGGATTTCTGCACATTATTGATGGAGTTCTTGATAAAATCACTCTGGTCGATCACCATCATCAGATCCAGGTCATCCCGCTCTTGATTGATCTGTTCCATGACCTCGCGGGCCTTCTGCGCCACCGCAACTGTGTTCGCGCCGGATTGTTTGCGGATTCCGAGGCGAACCATAGGAAGTCCGTCGACCTGCACCAGGCGGTTGATGTCTTCGTACCCATCCACCACCTCGGCGACATCCCGAATGCGAATAGGCTTGCCGTCGATTACAGTGATGATCGTACCCGCGATCTGATCGATCGACTCGTATTCGCCGCGGGTTCGGACGTACATGTCGCTGAGTCCTTCCCGCATGTCCCCCCCGGGAAGCGTGACATTCTCACGCAGCAGCGCCTGCTGGACGTCGGTCGCCGAAAGCTGGCTCGAGGCTAGACGATCGCGTTTCAGCCGCACCTGGATCTGCCGGTAAACGCCTCCCCAGATATCGACGGAGCCGGCTCCTGGGATCTGCTCGAAGCGTTGGGAAATCTCCCGTTCCAGAATCCGGGTAAGTTCCTCCATGCCACGAGGCGATCTGGCACCTAGAATGACGACGGGAAAAACATCCGGATCGAATTTCCAAAGCCTGGGCGATTCCACTTCCGGCGGAAAGTCGTCACGAATCCTGTCCAAGGCTGCTCTCACGTCGTTGGCGGCTTCGTCGATGTTGGTGCCTTGCGAGAATTCCAGAGTGACGCGGCTTCGACCTTCTTGGGAGTTGGAACGGATTTCTTCAACATTCGGCACACCGGCAACCGCGTTCTCGACGCGGTCGGTAATGATCTTCTCGATCTCCTCTGGTCCCACGTTGGGATAATTCGTACGGATGGTCAGCCGTGGGTATTCGATCTGAGGGAGCAAGTCCACCGGGAGAAACCGAAACCCCATCACGCCGAGAACAATAATAATGAGGAACACCATGGTCGTGGCGATGGGGCGTTTGACTGCGATTTCTGTGATTTTCATTATTCTCTTACAAGGATGATTTCCGTTCTATCACGTCCTGCATCAGGTCCTCCCTCTGCAGCTTCTGCAGTTTCTCCACCCAACCCCAATCAACGGGACGAACGCGAGCGTCAGCCGCCTCGCCACCGAGAAGGTTTTGCCCCAGTGTGACAACCCACATGCCGGGTTCCACGCCCAGAATCCCTGCTTCCATGCGGCCCTTAGCGATTATGCGTACCGGAACGAATTTGAACGTTACAGGCCGCGAGAAGGATATCGATGGTTCATCATTGAGTGCGGCGACCGGCTCTCGATCCAGAGAGGCCTCGGTGACATAGACGCCGGTGACACCGGTTGCCGGATGCTCATACAGAGAGCTCAGCGGTACGAGAGTTGCCTCTTCGCTCTCCCCGTAGAAGATATCTACGGTGACGAACATTCCGGGCTTCAAGAGTCCCTCTGGGTTCGCCACGTCGATCTCTCCATCCGTACTGTGAGTAACCGGATGCAGGAACGGCGAGATCCGTGCCAGGGTGGCGGAGATCGGGCCGGACGAGAAACTCGTTGAAAAAACCTCCGCTGGCTGTCCCTCCTCGATAAAAGTGAGCATTTTGTCCGTGATGACCACCTGCACGTACATGTTGTCCAGTTGTCCTAACGTGAACAGTTGAGTATTATTGTCCACGAGCATTCCGACTTCCGCGTTCCGATCTCCCACGCTTCCCGCGACGGGAGCGCGGACGATCGTCTGGGATAGATTTTCCTCCTGCTCAGCCATGTTGGCCTGGGCCTGCTCTACGCGGGCTCTAGCCAGGTCCACGTCGGCTTCCGCCAATGCGGCGCGCGTCTCGGCGGTTTCCAACTGAGACGTGCTGACCATTTCTTGCTCCGCCAGTCTCTGAATCCGCTTCAGCTCCGATTGAGCTTCCTTCAAACGTGCTTCCGCCTGCCTGGCTTGTGCTACAGCTATCTGATAACTGGCGGTCGCCTGCTTCAATCGGTCACGGAACTCCTTGTCGCGAAGGCGGACCATCGGTTGTCCCTTCTGTACGGCATCGCCGTTTCTGACCAGCACCTCAGTTATTACCGCGCTGATTTCGGGGTAGATCGCGACTTGATTCGTCGCCCTGACGACCCCACTCAATCGTTGAGTCAATGGCAAGGTGCCATAGCGCGCCTGTACGGCTTCCACTCCGGGGATGGGTTGATCAGCTTGATTATCGATAGAGCCCCCAGACCCACAGGAACCAGCAAACAGGGCGAGTCCGGCCCCAACGAGGTATGCAGTGAACGCGGAATATCTTGGTTTCATTCTTATCATTTTGCGTCTATCGCCTGTGTACTTGCCTTGATATATGAGAGAACCACTCGGATTCCGGGTAATGCGAAGCTATAGTATCTCAAAAAAAGTGACGAAAGTCCAGTACTGACTGGATGATACGCCCCCGGTGGGGCCAGTCCCTTGCATCGGCCGAATATTTCATCGGGATTGTTGTTCTTGCACTCAGCAGTTTCTTCTTAAAGGCTCGATTCTCTCGAAACTCTCCTAAAAATCGGAATATTGCTAAAAAGATTACGACTTGGGAGCCAGTCTGCACCATATCAAGAATTCCTTCGGTGAGTGGTTTACAGCTGTCAGGTGGAATAAGTGAGCAGCTTTAAGTGCGTTCGGCTGTCGGATGGCCGATCTCGGTGTGCTTCACAAACGATCGATTTAAGGAAGAGCGGGAAGTCTCGTCATCTCAGTTCAATGACAATGCGGTCGTCGCGTTCGCAACGTCCGCCGGCGCAATCGGAATCCTTTGTTCTGCCCGGAGGCCAGTGGTTCAACACCGCTACAATCCGCCGCCAGTTCTCCCCGACGATCTGCGTTCTATCTGGGCCGGTAATTGTTGCCAAGCCCGGTGACACTGCCAAATTGTGCGTGCCCAGTCGACCGGATTCAATCTCCTGACCGTTCTGATCCCACGGTGCAAGGTCGACGCACGCCTCGCCACCGTTACCCGAGAAGGTGCCCACATAGATCTCCGCTTCTTTGAACCGGACCTCGTCGCCCGCCGATAACGGCAGCGTATCCCCGCCGCGCACAACCTGCTCGACTCCGTTCACAACAAAGGTCACCGAGCATATCGCTATCGCAGGTGGGACGGTCCCGCCGGCATTGGTTGGCGTACATCCAGACTCTGTGGCTGTATGAGTAAACACAACCTCCAGCAGAGGAGTGAACATCGCGAATCCTTTTTCATCGCTGTCGCTGTTAATCGCCAGTGCCAAGGTTGCCTTGAACTGGGGCAAATAGTACACTCCGGCTCGATATCCGGGAATTGAACCTTTGTGTCCCCACATCTCTACGTCTCCAAAGACGACGTGCTCTGTTCCCAATCCATAGCCGGCAAGACCTTCGTCAGGTATCGGGGAATAGAAATCGAGCATTTCGTCGAGCGAGGCCTGGCTCAAGACCTTACCCTGGTGTAACCCGTGCAGCCATTTGGCCAAGTCCTCCATCGTCGCATAATATAAAATTCCGGATAACGAGTTGATCCAGTTTCTGGACCTCGCTGAAACATCTTCCGGGACTCCGTCTCCGTTCGTATCAACCCAATTATGGGCGATCCGATAGTTAGCGGAGACCGGTTCCTTCAGATCCAGAAGCATGCCGTGGATGTCCAACGGATCCAGCAGGCGCTTCTGCACTTCCGCAGGCACCGTCGATCCTGTAACTTGTTCGACGATCAACCTGCCCAGGTAGTATCCTGCTTGTGTGTAGCGCCACCCTTCACCCGGTGAGAAATATGGTTCTCCACCAAGCGTCGAGAAGATCTCATCGGCCGTCCACCACTTCTCGAAGTCGATTTCGTTGTAGGGCTTGCGGAACGGCGAGCGAGGATGTTCGACCCACATATAGAGTCCACTGGTATGATTGAGGAGCTGGCGAATCGTGATCGCGCCGTTGACATTGGGATAGGGCGGCAGATATTTGTTGATCGGATCATCCAGCGAAAGCAGCCCCTCCTCGGCAAGATCAAGAACCAGCGCTGCGAACAGGTTCTTGCCGGTGCTGCCCATGTCAAACAACATGTCCGCCGTGACAGGTGTATCAGGGTCTGACATTCCGCTCACACCGGTCCAGATTCGCCCATCGGGCATGATCACGGCCGCTGAGGCTCCCATTGTACCACTCGTTTCGAGGGCTTGGTCCAAGACGGTTTGCAGTTTTTTAGCAAGCTCTGGTTGGACCTGGGTCATCTTCACTCCTGATTCGGCCGGCATGACACTGGCGACCAAGAGCAAAGCGAGCACCGAAGCAACTACAAGTAGTCTTTGTGTCATCGCTGTTTCTCCATCATCAGCTACGGAATAATCGTTCACCGTGTCGCCTCGTGGGAGGACAGCTTCAACTGGTCATCCGAATACCTCGACCAGCAGCGTTTTTTGGCACCCTTACGGCGTTTCACCGTTTTTTCTCCTTAGGGAAGCAGAAACCGGCAGAGTGAGCCGCTTTCGATGGGAATCGATGAATATGCATTCGTTCGATCTAGCCCGGGATGACGCGGTCCCTCCGGCTCCATGGGATTGACTCCCAGAACACGGCATACCCGTTGATTATTGCACCGGCTCGAGCATACGGCAAGGGCTAAATCAATTGATATGGCCACTTGCTTTTTGGATGATTCATAGCTTCTATAAATTATTGTGTGCGGCTCGGGGATTCCACATCTCTTGTAAATCAATTAAGAACTGAGAAAGTCTTGCCGCTGGAAAAGAGTTTCTTCCCCAGATCGAGCAGCTGGGATTCACCGAAATCATATCTGGATGGAGCGGTTTGTTTCAGCAGATTGTACTGTGTGATGGCTGCCTCGATGCCATCTTTTTCAATCAACTCCGACAAGACCTCACCAATCCCTTGCTTCTCTTGTTGATCTCCGGACCGCTGTTGCGCGGCAGCGGAGTAGGTAAGCAAGAGCACAAGGAACGTGAAAAATGTACAGAACGAAAGACGTTTCAATTTGATTTTCCTGCCGTAGCGATAGATCCCGTTACTGGATCCGGATCGCTCCCATCGAGTTTAAGGACCCCGGCGATCGCTATGTTATTGGCGCTGTCCGCCTCACTACATATAGAATACTTGCATAGATAGTATAATGTTGCAACGGATTGGACCGCTCCTCGCAATCCGGCGACGCATTGGGTACCGGCGAGTCACCTCCGGATGTGTGTACTCGCAAAGGAAAATCGTTTACCGGCTGAGGTTCGTTAGCTAGACTCGCCATGTGGAAAACGAGCTGCTCGAAGATCTCGTGGTGATATTCACCCTCGCGGTTGCCATGGTCGTTGCGCTGCGGCGTGTCGGTGTCCCCTCTATCGCGGGATTCATCATTGCCGGTGTTATTGTCGGGCCGAACGTTCTTGGAATCGTTGACGACGTGCACGAGGTAGAGGTACTGGCCGAGGTAGGGGTCGCGCTGCTGCTCTTCGGGATCGGCCTCGAACTCTCCCTCGAGCGAATGCGGCGATTGTGGCGCTTGATCCTGGCCGGCGGGGCGCTGCAGGTCTTTTCGACCATCGCGGTCGTCGGCGCGATTTTGCGGGCATCAGGTTTCTACTTTTCCACCGCTGTCTTTTTCGGCTGTGTCATCGCGATATCGAGCACGGCTGTGGTGTTGAGCGCGCTGCGTACGCGAGGGGACATCGATGCGCCCCATGGCCGGCTCACCCTGGGGATTCTCATTTTTCAGGATCTTTGCGTCGTCCCGATGATACTGATGGTGCCGCTGGTTGCGGGTGCCGCACCGCCGGGCGCTTTGGCGATAGCCGTTCTCAAGTCCGCTGCGGTTCTCGTCGCGGTCCTCATCGGTGCGCGGTTTCTTGCGCCGCGTCTCCTCGCATTCGTGGCACACACCCGCCAGCGCGATGTCTTCGTTCTCTCGATGTTCCTCATATGTATCGGGACGGCTTGGCTGGTTTCCGCGGCAGGGGTATCGCTTGCGCTCGGCGCATTTCTCGCTGGGCTCGTGGTTGCCGACAGCGAGTACCGGCACCAGGCACTCTCGGATCTGATCCCGTTTCGTGAGATGTTTGCCAGCCTGTTTTTTGTTTCGGTTGGAATGCTGCTCGATCCGCGCTCGATTGCAGGGCAGGCGCTCCCAATCTTTGGCCTGTTGGCCGTGATCGTGTCCGGTAAAGCGATGCTCGCCACGTTTGCCAGTCTGGCGTTGAAGCTGCCCCTTCGGGTCAGCATGCTCGCCGGTCTTGCACTCGCACAGGTCGGTGAGTTTTCGTTCGTACTTCTGTCAGCTGGACGGGGAGCGATGACGCTTCCCCAACCGTTTACGGACAACCTGGCCGTGGCAATCGTGGTGTCGATGCTGATCACACCGCTTATCATCACGGTTAGTCCAAGCGTAACTGCGGGGATGGGCAGGAGCCCCGTGTTGACACGCCGGCTGGGAGTACGCACTCCTGCCGACCGGCCACGGGACGCCAGTCCGATGCAGGGCCATGTTATCATTGCCGGTTATGGGCTTAACGGGCGGGAGCTTGCTCGCTCGCTCGAGGATTGCGGAATTCCCTATATAATTGTGGACATCAATCCGGAGAATGTTCGGGGTGCGCTCGAGCGTGCCGAACCGGCCTATTTTGGTGACGTGACGAGCTCCGAGGTACTCGAATCACTCGGCGCCGCACACGCCCGTGAGCTGGTACTGGTGATCAACGATGTCGATGCAACCATTCGAGCGATTCGTGCAGCGAAGCGTCTCGCGCCCGAGCTGCCCATATTCGCACGTGTATTCTACGCCGCCGAAATCGAGCGAGTAATTCGCGCCGGTGCCACGGAGGTAGTTGCAGCCGAACTTGAAGCGGCGGTGGAAGTGACACACCGGATACTCGAACGGTGCAAAGTACGGTCGGACACGATAGCGGCGCAGATGGATGGCATCCGTGAACACCGTGAGGAAGAATTCAACGGCGAGCGCTGAGAGGCGATTCACGACGTTACTTACGAGGTCGAGGGGCTGTTTTTCACGGTGGTTTGATGTTCTCTCGGGAGCTTTCTGCCGACAAGGCCGCTTGTCACATGCCTGGCTCAAGCGCTGATGTCTTTAAAACTGAAGCCGAGAGTTAGGCGGGGTGTCAGCGTGGCGGAGTTACTTCTGTAAAACATGCGCCATGTCCAGCACCAGGTCGCACAGCTGAACCTCATTCTCCGGAAGACAATCGATTCGGCTCCACGCTGGGTCAGAAAAGCGAAGAGCGAGCGCCGTGACGATTGAGCGTTCGAGGAGCCGGTGCCTCATAATCCGCCGGGGAGCCAATTCGTCTGTTTTATTAAATCTATTTGGATGTGATAAGAAAAGTTCGCAAAGCAACCCATTCGGGAAGATATCTAGCGGGCCCGAAATGTTGCCGATGGAAACGTTGCGAGTCCTTGCCCGGCGGGCTCATCCGGGATCAAGGATTCGATGAAGTTTTCGAGATCGTACATGTGCTCACGGTATTCAAGAGGTCCAAAGACGCACGGGCCAACGCGTCGGATCAAACTTCCGAGAAGGTATAAAGTAATGTAGCTCGGATCGCAAGCATGGTTTATTTCCGGATCCGCGGTTGGAAACTCGGCTATCAATTGCTGCAGAGTGAGCTGTTGAGATTCGTCGAGGATCAGAGGCGTGATAGGAACCGTTATCGGGCAGGGCCGTTCCGGAGGGCAGCCAGGGACTCCGAATCCCAACTCGATTACTCGGTTGCCGACAAGGACGTACCGATCAGCACCGAGACATTCGGATCTGATAACATGAGCCCATAAAAATCGTCCCTCCGGAGGGAGGAATCCCATGGCCGGCATACGGAACATGCTGAAAATATGCTCGTCCTTTGGATCGGATGGCATAATAGTGAAGGTGATGGGTTTCACTTCGAGATTGATGTTCTCGAACCGGAAGCTGAAACCCACACAAGCCGTATATTCACCGGCCGGCAAAACGATGTGTCCTGGATATTCAAACCACGAGGCATTATGAGCTAGGGTGTCACCCTGTTCAAAGATGCCCGAGTCCGGTTCGCAGGTGATTTGGCTACCGTCGAACGTTGATCCCATATTGATTTTAGGCTCAGTTTCAGTAGCGACTACACAAAATCCGATAGGCACTTGGTAATACCCGCCCTTCCAGGGTTGATCCTCTCCCGTTTGGTTGACAACGGTGATCTTGAAGAAGATGTCCTCACCAAAGAGAAACTCGGTGGTCGGATTTCCGATTTCGTCGGTAAGCTGGAAATCAACGATAAGGCCCTCTTCGATAGGATCCTCTTGATCTATACGATTCGGTTTCACCGGATCAGAGCTACAACCGGCTAAAGCAACCAAAGCGATAAGCAGCAACACATTGTACTTCAACGCTGGATCACCTCGACACGTTTCCCCGCGGTCGGGTCGCTAAATCAACCCTTTCCTCGATCGGCTGGCAGGCTAATCATTGAGTGAAGTATTAAATGTGAGAAATGGGATCCCTTCTAATAAAATGATAGTCGAAACGGATCTCCTGGTCAAGTATTATAATCAGACTCAACGATTTCTTCGTGAGGTCGAGTCCCACTCTCAACCGCACTTCATCACAGTGCTGTTGGAAAGCGCGTGGCAGTACATGTGCATTTGGTCAAGAAGGAGGCGGGAATCATAGGCCATTCCAAAACTGATAACCCAGAATTATTTCTTCTTGAGCTTTTTCAGCATCTCTTTGGCATTGTTGTTGTCCGGATTGAGCTCGAGGGATTTCCGATAATTTATGATCGCGTTTTCGGTGTCTCCGCTGTTCATATACGCTTCAGCGAGGCTATCATACACGTTTGCTGACTCGGGGTATAGTTTCACGTTCAGCTTGAAAATCTCTATGGCATCATCTGTTTTTCCAGCTCCCATCAGCCTGTATCCCATGGCATTGAACTCGCTCTCATCAAAATAGAGCTCGTTGTTGGGATCGGATCGCATCATTTGGTATTTTCTCAATCCGGCCTGGATACCGTTCTTCCTGATCTCCTGTTCAATGCGGCATGCCGCTGAGCTGCTGATCATTCTTTCCACCATGTTCAGCCTATTATGGATCATAGCCACATCAGTATCCCGAATAGTCAGAAATGTCTTGTAGTATTGCCTTGCTTTCTGGAGCTCGCCCATCCTTCTATAGATCTCGCCAAGTCGCATGAGCGCATTTAATGATTTAGGGTACAGGCTCAGCTGGAACTCAAAGAGCTCGATGGCTTCTTTTGTTTTTCCCTGCTGGCTCAACTTATCGCCTTCAAATGTCAGCATATGCGACGGGGCATCGACTTCGAAGGCGTATTCCTCGGACAGCGCTTCATAATAACTGATAACGTCTTTCACGCTGTTTGTATGGAAGTTTTCCGGCAGTTTATGCTCGGCAAACAGCATTCTCAGTCCTTCGCCAAAGGGGATAGGGGGTATGAAATAGCCGGATGGTTCTTTGAATTCCGCTTTAAAACGGAAACCCTCAGGCTTTTCGGATTCAAGAAGCTTGGATAACTTTTCCGCAAATTCCAGATTTTGGGGTCGCTCATTCCTTTCACATTTTATGTACAGAAAATTCTTCAATGATTCCTTGTTCTTGAAAAACTGTTCGGCCCTCGGATACAGAAAATCTGCATTTTCGGGATTCATGAAGGGATTTTCCGATAAGACGGCATTGAAGAGCTCGGGTTTGGTGATGAGCGCATACAGACTGAAAACGGCTCCTGCCTGGGGGCCAACCAGCATCCGGAAATTCTTTGTCCGGTAAAATTTGTCGATATGGGGAATCAACTCTTCCTCGAAAAACCGCAAAAAATTGTCAGCTCCTCCGCCTTCGTTGCGGCCGCGGATTTTTGCAGGCAGAAGATCCCTGTACCTGTTTGTGTTGGCCACACCAATGATAATCACGGGCGGAATCTCACCGGTTCCGCCGAGCTTCTCAGTGGTAATGGTAGCATCGGCGAAATAGTTATATATGTCCACATACAAAAGGTACAAAACAGGATAACTCAACTGCGTATCCTCGTAATCCCGGGGGAGGTGGATATAGAGAAGCCTATCTTCGTCCAGAATACTAGAATGAATAATACTGTATTTACCTATGACGATGTCGTCACCGTCCTTTTGTGCGAAACACGGCTTCTGTCCGGAATGCAAGAACAGGATCGATATGAATACGATGAGACAATTGATCTTGTACTTTGTCATCATGACCTCCTGAACTAATCTAAATTCATACGGTTTTCATAACTCAATGATTTTTTATCCACTATTATCTGCCCTGTTCGAAAAGGCAAAGAGTAAAAGTCTAACTTGAAAATCAATGCGCTGTCCAATTTTTATAAACCATGTTCTCTAACAGTAGCTGATTGCTCCTCTCTGAATCTGCTTCTTCGTTAGTACGCATGGTGTGCAAAAGTCTACCATTGAATTTATTGAATTTGAATATAATATAAAGTTACGAAATATAAGTGCGAAGGTTGCTACAGTGGTCGGGGTTTCTTGAATACGGAATTGATCACATTCCATTCATGTCTTGAGCTCTCTCCGGCAAAGCGAAACTGTTGTAAGGATATGTACGCAAGGATTCAGGTGGAGGGCCTTTCCTTGCGTGCGCAATTTCGCCACAGGCGCGCCGGAAGCGATCATCCTCGGCCAAGCGTCCATCAGGAGGTCTCGCATGAAACGAACGATCGTTCTCGTCACCATTCTCGCCGTCGTGGTCGGAGCCGTCACGGCGGCCGGCCGTAGCGCACGAGGCTCCAACACAACGGAGGCGCGCGACGACGAGCGCCTCGCCTCGCGCATCGAGAGAATTGAGAACGGCCTCGGCCCATCGATACGGATCAAGGACGGTCCCGTCTGGAATATCCGCGATCGAATGGAGCAACTCAACGTGCCGGGGCTTGCCGTCACCGTATTCGACAACTACGAGATCGAATGGGTGAAGAGCTACGGAGTCACGGATGCCGCATCCAAGGCACCGGTGACCGATGAAACTCTCTTCCAGGCCGCGTCGATCAGCAAGCCGATCGCCGCCATGATAGCCCTTCATTTTGTCGAAAAGGGCGTGCTCGATCTCGACGGTGATGTCAACGAAAAGCTCCGCTCCTGGAAGGTGCCGGAAAACGAGTTCACCCGCGATGAGAAGGTCACCATTCGCCGCATTCTCTCGCATACCGCCGGCCTCACCGTATCGGGATTCCGCGGCTACGCCGAGGGGGAGCCGGTGCCGAACATACTCGAGGTACTGGATGGAAAGAAACCGTCCAATAACGATCCCATCCGCGTCGATGTCGTGCCGGGATCGACGTTCCGGTATTCCGGCGGTGGGTACACTGTGCTCCAGCTCCTCATCGAGGACGTAACAGGCAAGCCGCTCCATGAGCTGGCGCAAGAACTGGTGTTCGAGCCGCTCGACATGAATCACTCCTCATTCCAAAAGCCGCTCCCGGAGGCGCTGCTCGCGAAAACATCCTCAGGGCATCTCCGTGACGGCTCGCCGATGCGGGGGCACTGGTTCCTCGACACGGGCTCGACCTGCTGCGGCCTCTGGACGACGCCGGCGGATCTCGCACGTTTCGCGATCGAGATACAAAGGTCGCTGCGAGGTGAATCGAACAAAATACTCACGGCCGAAGCGGCCGGCCTCATGGTGACCCCTCAATCCCCAAGCCCCATGGGCCTCGGCATGTCCGTGCAGCGGCAAAACGGCACCGTCTACTTCTCGCACTCCGGCGGCAATGTGGGATTCAGGTGCCGTCTCGTGGCGAGCACTGATGGAGGAAAGGGCGCCGCCGTCATGACGAACTCCGACAACGGAGGCGCGCTGATGGTGGAATTGTTGCAGAGTATCGCGTTCGAGTATCAATGGAAAGATTACATGGGTCGGGAGTACGAGTCTATCGACGATGCGCTCGACGCATTCCGGAAGCTGAAAAAGGATTCTCCGGATGATCCCGATGTCTCGGAGGGGAACCTGAACTGGGTCGGGTACTATATGCTCCAGGCGCAGGAGTACGAAATCGCCATCGCTGTATTCCAGCTCAATGTGGAGTTCCACCCGACGTCGGCGAACGTCTACGACAGCCTCGCGGAGGCGTATATGACGAGCGGGAACAAGGAGAAAGCCGTCGAGTTCTACCGAAAAGCGCTCGCGACACTCGACCAGTATCCCGAGGAAAACGAGCGGTACCAACGGCTCAGGGAAAGCATTCCGAAGCAGCTCGAGAAACTGGAACAGTGATCTTTAAGGAGCCAGATCAGAGGTGCCGAAACATCACATAATCATCTTCATAGTAGGCCTGTTGCTGTTCATCCCCTCGCTGTGGGCCGATTTCATGCTCGATGATTTCTACTACCTGGGGGCGATCGAAGGTCGGTTCCCCGAGCACAACACCGACCGCAGCCTGTTCACTTTTTTCATCAATGACGAGGAGGCCACTCGGGTCATCGCCCGGCAAGGGGGCTATCCATGGTGGATTGATGAGCGTGTGAGAGGCGAAACATTCAGGCCGCTATCCGATCTCCTGATCCGAGCCGACCACTCGTTCCATGGGAAAACCGCATTCGGTTACCATTTGCACTCGCTTGCCTGGTGGGCGGCCACATTGCTCGCATGCGGACTCATTTTCAGACGTGCGCTACCGGGTGTGATCGGCACACTTGCGTTCTTGCTCTTTGCGGTCGATGAAATCCACGTGATGCCGGTTGCCTGGATCGCCAACCGCAATGCTCTCGTGGCGGTCGCTCCAATGCTGTTCGGGTTGTGGACATGGATTCGCTGGTGTGAAGACGGCTGGCGTGCCGGACGCTTCCTGGCCCCGTTGGGCATCGTGATCGGGATGGCCGGGAGCGAGCTGGGACTCGCGGTGCTCGCCTATTTCATCGCGTACGCGTTCTTAAGCATGCCCGCGACCGGCATCCGCTCACGTCTGGTGCGCCTGGCGCCCATGGTTATCTTGGGAGCTGCCTACGCAGTGGTTTACCTGCTCCTCGGTTACGATAGCTCGGGTTCCGGCGTATATCGCGATCCCTTAGAAGATCCCGCAGGTTTCTTAGGGGCAGTCGTGACGGGGATTCCTACGCTCCTTGCCAGTGGGATCGCGGGCTTCAGCGCCGATTTCTGGTTCGCCGCCCCATCGCTCCGCTCCTCGCAGGTTGTCGTAGGCTGCGTAGCAATCCTTGGTCTCCTGGGCATGCTCCGCTCGTGCTGGCTTCAGTTGGATGAGTCCATCCGGCGGGGGCTGCGCTGGTTGCTGATTGGCAGCGCGCTCTCGCTGATACCGGTCGCGGCCGTGTTTCCCTCGGACAGGATGTTGCTCATACCGGGAATCGGGCTCACCGCTGCCCTCGCCACGGTGCTCGGGCAGGCCTATCGGTCGTGGCGAACTCGTCGGCGTTGGCTGCTCATCGGTGTGGGTGGCTTCCTTGCCATCGTTCATCTAGTGCTCGCGCCGATCCTCACCATTGGCATCCAGACGCTTCTGATCAAAAGCAGCCGGCAATCATTAGAGCTCGCCGCCTCACCGGCTGTGGCAGACGCCGGAGGCAAAGAAACCATCCTCATCTTTGCGCCCGACCATGTCGTCAGTTTGTACCTGCCCCTGATGATCGACCACCTCGAGGGCCCGGCCCCGAGAAGTTGGCGGCCACTTTCCATTGCTCCCCATGATCACTGGCTAAGGCGTACAGGACCACGCACATTAGAGTTGGAAGTAGCAGAGGGCGGGGTGATGCTGCGCAGCGTATTCGAGGAGCTCTACCGGGACCCAGAAAATCAGCTTGCACCAGGCACCGTCATCGACCGAGGCCTGCTGCGGGCCGAGATCCTGGCAGCGAACGATCGCGGTCCCATACGAGTTGCTTTTCACTTCGACCGCGACGTCTCCGACCCTATGCTCTATTTCCTGGTTTGGCAGGAAGCCGAACTTCGCGTTGCGGACTTACCGGCTGTCGGAGAGGGAGTATTCCTGAGACGCACGTTGGGACCGGGAGGATTCTGAGCTCCAGTCCGGCGTGACCTCCCCCACGAATGGTACCGAGTCTTATTCTCATACTATGCATGATTCAATTTCTCCTTCAAGCTGCAGTCGCCTTCTCGATCGCCATTAGTGCCGGCGGCCGATAGCCCGGCGAGCTGAGTGGCTGTGTCCAAGATGTACACGCAGCGCGACCGCTCGATGAGCATTTGTGCTTCGACGAGCGTATAGAAGACCTCCCGCTTTAACAGCGCGTCATGGTATGATAAATGAGCTTCTCTGGACTAAGATAATTAATATCAAGGGATCTCTGCAGGGGGCATCGAGCCGCTAGCGCCCCTGCCGCGAAGGCACAGTATTGTAACCACGCCGATCACCGAGTTAGTTGCATTCCAGGCTCAAGGAGAGGATCAACAACAATGGAACCGGATATCCAGAATTTGATTGAGAGGTTGGGCGAAAACAACATACCGGCCGTGTTTGTGAGAAACAGGAGGGAGGCCCTCGAGGAAGTCATGTCCTTGATACCCGAAGGCAGCGTCGTTGGATTCGGGGACTCGCTTACCTTACGGCAAATAGGAGTCGTAGATGCACTGGAGGAAGGCAGCTACACGTTTCTGAATCCGTGGAGTCCCGGAATCAGCGTCGAAGAAAACGTCAAGCGTAAGAAGCGGGCTTTGACTTCAGACGTGTTTGTAACCGGCACGAATGCGTTGACGTTGGACGGCAAAATCGTAAATGTGGACGGACATGGAAACCGTGTTGCAGCCATGCTCTTTGGTCCAAGCAAAGTCATCATAGTGATAGGGATTAACAAGATTGTGAGTGATCTTGAAGCAGCGTTGGAGAGGATCAGGAATTATGCCGCGCCGTTGAATGTCAAACGCCACCCAGGATTTGATCCGATGCCGCCATGCGGCGAAACGGGGATATGCAGTGATTGCACATCGCCATGGAGGATCTGTAATAAGACGGTCATTATCGAGAGACAATACGACAACAACAAGTACAAGCCGGTTATAACAGTAGTAATAGTAGACGAGAATTTGGGAATATAGCATATGGCCACCTAACAGATGTGTGGTCTTGTGTTATCGATATCGGACCACACCCCACCAAAGGAGCAAATATGGCGCGATACATCGCCTGGTTGGTCTCTGCCGGTCTTGTGCTCGGAGCGGCCCTCGCTTTTGCACCGCAAGACCGGATGTGCACGAGGGCCTCGGCGTCCAGCACACCTGGAACAGCCCGGGACTTGGCCGCGGAGCTCCAAGCCTTGGTCGAAAGTCAAATCGACACCGTGGGCGACGATCCCATCCACAACGCCGTCCTGCTCGTGGAAGGTCCCGGATTCAAGTGGAAAGGCGCGGCCGGCTTGGCGGACGGCAAGAGTGAAGCGATGACGCCGGACCACAAGTTCAAGATCGCCAGTATCGCCAAGACATTTACAGCGACGGTGATACTCCAATTGATGGAAAAAGGGCGCCTCGAACTCGATGGTACGCTGGAGGAGTATCTCGACGCATCGCAGGTCGACCTCGACAGCCTGCACATCCACGCCGGGATTTCTTATGGGCGCGGCATCACGATCGAGCAGCTGCTCGGCCACACCAGCGGGATCACCGACTATATGGAAGACCCCAGATTCATCCCCGATGTCCTCGAGCAACCGGACATTCAGTACAGTCCAGAAAAGATCCTGCAAAAGTATTTCGCTTATCGAACCAACGAAAAGGCCGCCTTTCCGCCCGGGGGGGGTTGGCAATACGCCGATCCCAACTACGTGCTGCTGGCCATGATTATTGAGAAGGTGACCGGATCCACCCTGCAGGCACAGTACAAGACGCGGATTTTCGACCGACTAGGAATGAAAAACAGCTATCTGGAGTTCTACGAAGACCCCAGAGGAAGCAACCCCTTTTCGCACGCCTTTTTCCAAAGGGTCGACATCAACCGCTGCGTCAATACCTCCTTCGACTGGGGCGGTGGGGGAATCGTCTCTACGTGTGAGGAATTAAATACGTTCTTCAGAGCGCTGCTCCGCGGGGAGTTGTTCGAAGAGGCATCGACGTTGGCATTGATGTTGGCAGCGGCTGATAGAGGTTACGGAGGAGAAGAATACGATTATGGCCTGGGGATCATGAAACGGATCATCTGCGGGCTCACCTTTTACGGCCACGGAGGGGCTTACGACTGTGACGCATTCTATTGCCCTGAGAAGGATATAAGCGTTTGCATGAGTTTGAATCAGATGATAACCCACGGCAAGCGTGACAAGTTCGTTGAGCAGGCAGTGGAGATGGTGCTCGGGAGCGGACGGAGTTATTAAACTCCTTAAGTAACAGAGACTATATCCAGAAGGGAAAGAAGGTGATGCTGACGTGATGATTGCGAGAACTCTTGGAATCACTGGTGTGTTGATGCTTATGCTGCTTGTTGCAAATTGTTCGGAGGATGACAGTGTATGTCCGGAGCCTGGATCTTACCCAAGAGTCATCGGAACCTACCCAGTTGAAGGAGCTGTCGATGTGCCGACCGATACGTTTTTAACTGTCATCTTCGACAAAATAATGGATCCTGCCAGCATCTCTGCTGGTTCATTTACCCTCCAGGGACCGCGAGGTCTAGTGAGCGCTATCGTCTCGTTCGACGGTAATTCAACGGCGACACTCACTCCCCTCGTACGGCTGGCTGGACATTCAGTGTTTACAGCTCGCATCGATGCCGGTGTAAGGGATGTAAACGGCCAGCGGATGAATGTACCCTATGCATGGCCATTTTCGACTGGCACCACGCCGCTTCTACTCTATCCGGATATCGAATTTACGATTCGCGATAACAATGGGGACGGGAATCCCGACGAGTTGGTTGGGGGCGGCCCCCCGGGGCGGTTACTCCAGGCAGGGGTGAATGGCCTGCAGGTGGACCGGGCCGTCATTGAGTTTCCATTGGATCAGATTGTGCAGGACGAAGTTATTGATGCCTTTGCCATCATCACTTTTTCTGCGACTACCGTGCAATCCGGTATCGCTCGCGTCGAATCATGGGGATTCGTCGGCAACGGTGTCGGTGAAATATCGGACTGGAACAACGGATCCCTCACGATCGCGTTTGACGATTTGGCAATTGATGCTGGGATATTGCTGGCACTTCCAATAGTGGATGTCATCAATGCCGCTCTCGATAGCAGTGCTACACATGTCGGCTTACGGATTGCTGTGACGGGAGAACCGGTGGTGGAGATTGCGACATCAGGCGGGATTACGGATGATGATAAGGCCAGAATTTCACTAATCTATTGAGCTGCTTGGAATAAAGGAATATTTGATGCCGACTTGGACGATCTCGAGGGAGGCGTGCATATCATCTTCCGTACCTTATTGTATAGGAGCTTTTTTTGACGCAGCAAATGCGACAACAAGCTTGAGGAAATGAAAATAACTATGGTATAATTATCACACTCTGGTTAGGGAATTATCGGAGGCAACTCACACCTCCGGCCCTCGGGGGGAATCATGAAGCGATGTCGTGTGGGTCTTTCTTTTTGTCTTCTGCTCTTATCCCTCACCCTCCAATCAGCAGCCGCGTCAAGTGACTGGAAGTGGCAGTACCCGTTACCACAGGGCAATGGGATGTGCGATGTGCAGTTCGTCAACAGTAGCACCGCCCTGGCGGTCGGAAACTCTTCTACAGTAATGCGGACCACCGACAGCGGGACGACCTGGTTGGTGATAGCCAACGCTGGAGACCTCACCCATAGCCTAATGGCGATCAGTATGATTGGCGAATTAACAGGCACGGCCGTGGGCTGCAACGGGACGATTCTCCGCACAACCGATGGTGGGACTTCCTGGTCTGTTCAAACCAGCGGCACCTCCGAAGACCTTTTTGATGTGCACTTCACGGATGTAAACACCGGTTATGCAGTAGGCCGACATGGCACCATCCTGGCTACCACCGACGGGGGTGTTACCTGGATACCTCAATCGAGTGGCACGGGGGCTGCTTTGTTGGGTGTTAGTTTTGTGCATCCGGACACAGGCACGGTGGTGGGTGAGTTCGGAACCATTCTCAGAACCACAAACGGCGGGGCTAGTTGGGGTGCCCAGGCCAGCAGCACTACTAATTTATTATACGCCGTTCACTTTACCAGTGTGAATTACGGGGTGGCGGTCGGGAGAGGGCAAACTATCCTCGAAACAAATAACGGCGGCGCCACCTGGATGGATATGCCTCCCCCTTCTTGGCCCGGCAATTCCGTTGCTCTCCGAGATGTCCAAATCTTCGGTTCAATAATTTATATCATCGGTAATTATAGCGACACTGTATCGGACTTCACCTATTTTCTTCTAACATCAAATGGGGGATCGAGCTGGGCTACCAGTTCACAGCCAAATGATATGGTCAGCCTTGCGATGCATGGCATGCATGGCCTTGCGGTGGGTGAGATGGGAATTATCCACAAAACCTCGGACGGTGGCTACAGCTGGCCAAAAATTTTCGGCCCATCCAAGGAAGCAAATATGCAGGCGATTGATCTTTGGGGAATATATGATTGCATTGTTTTGGCTACACCATATTCCAGTAATAGTTCGTATTTCCTGAGAACATCCGATGGAGGAGATACCTGGATTGATAGCGGAGTGTCTTACTTCCTGTTGTACGATGTTACTTATGCTGATCAAGCAACCATTTACGCCGTTGGACGGGGGCACTATCTAATGGATATGGGCGCCGCTGTGCTGCGTTCGGATAACGGCGGCGCGGACTGGGGTCCCATTTGGTGGTCATCAATTGGTTTCCCTCCAAGCCCTATGTACGTTGACTATTTGAACAGTGTCTCCTTCGGCGATTCAGCTGGAGGAGTGGCGGTTGGTGAGAAAGGGTGGATCGTCACAATCCGGAACGGCACTGTGAGCCAGAAAGATAGAATCACTACCCAGACTCTAAACGGAGTATCAATGCCGGACGACTCGACGGTTTATGCGGTTGGGGGCGGCGGCACAATATTGCGAAGCAATGATGGTGGGGACACCTGGGTGCAACTGGTCAGCGGCACTGGATCATCCCTGCGTGCAGTACACTTCATTGATGCCGATCATGGCACAGCTGTCGGCAATGGCGGCACGATTCTCCACACATCAAACGGCGGCGCTACATGGACCCCTCAGGTGAGCGGAACTACCGAGAGTCTGTATGGTGTATCGTTCTCCAGTCCTTCCGTTGGTTTTGTCGTCGGCGGGGCCGGTACAATTCTTAAGACCATTGACGGCGGAGTCAATTGGACGCCCGAGATTAGTCCGACTGCAGGGCTTGCTGACGTTTTTACCATTAACCGGAACAACGTGACAATCGTCGGGGGAGAATGGAACATACTGGCCAAGCGAGACGAGACCCTGCCGGCTTTTTATGCAGCGCTGACGGCGGTTCTCCTGGATAATGCCGTTCGTCTGGAATGGTCAATAGGTGGTGCTGATAATCGGATTAGGGGATTTCATGTCTACCGGCGGGCTGGTGGGCCGGGTGAATATATTCGTTTGAATCAACAGTTGATTCTTAAGGAGATACATACCTTCACCGACTGGACAGTGAAGCCCGGATTTGAATATGAATTCGTCCTGGGAGTGGTTCGCGGCGACGGTTCGGAGGTTCGTTCGAACGTGGCGGCCGTGGAGCTACCCCCGGCAACACTCGAGTTGTTCCAGAACTACCCGAACCCGTTCAATCCGGTGACATCGATTCGATTCTCGCTACCCGAAGCACAGAAGGTGACATTAAAAGTATATGATATCACGGGCCGCCACGTTATCACCCTGGTTGATGGAATAAATTCCCGCGGGCTTCAAACGATCAAATGGGACGCCAAAAACTCGGCCGGACAGCCGGTGAGTTCGGGCATTTACTATTATCAGCTGCAGGCGGGTAAGCAGAGACTTGCACGGAAAATGGTACTGATCCGCTGAGTCCCGGCAGGAACGATGGCGTTTCGACTTGTGCCTTCCAAATACTCCTTGTGTATTGCCATTCTTTTATCTAGCAGGTTTCTCAAAGGCTAACGATAAACCTCCAAAAGACTCAGAACACTCCGAAGAGGATTACTGTCGGGAACCCGACATATTTCTGCGCACGAATTATCGACGCGATGCGGTATGTCGCGAGCTTTCAGCCGACGAAGCCGCTTGTCACTTGCCTGGCTTACGCGCTAATGTCTTTGCAACTGAGGCCGAGAGTTAGGCGGCTTCTTGTCTTCGTTGCCGCAATGCAGCGGAGCGACACTCGACGGGGGTATTTAAGTGGACGCTACCTGGAGAACGAGCCTTTGGCAGCAATTCGGGGCCGCTATCGACATGCTCGAAAATGCCCTGCTCGCCTGTCCCGACGAGCTGTGGAACGACCGCTCGCAGCGACCGGAGTTCTGGTATTCCGCCTATCACACGCTCTTCTGGCTCGATCTTTACCTATCCGACTCGGTCGAGGGATTTGCACCGCCCGCACCTTACACACTTGACGAGATGGATCCAGCAGGGCTGCTTCCCGAGCGAGTGTATACGAAAGATGAACTTCAATCCTATCTCGAGCATGGCCGCAAGAAGTGCAGAGCGACGATTGACGCTCTGACGGATGAGAAAGCTCGTCAACGCTGTGGGTTCGAATGGGTTGATGTGAGCGTGGCGGAGTTACTTCTGTACAACATGCGCCATGTCCAGCACCATGCCGCACAGCTGAACCTCATTCTCCGGCAGACAATCGATTCGGCTCCGCGCTGGGTCAAAAAAACGAAGAGCAAACTCGGCAGCGATTAAGTGCTTAAGGAGTCACGAACGCACCGCCCGCCTGCCGGATCACCAGCGATGCGCTTCACTTTGTAGGGCTAAAACGCCGATCGGGAAACGAGGCATCTAAGTTCCTGACGTTGACCTGCCCCGTGTGGTTGTATCACATTTCAAATTGGTTTTTGCGTAATCCTCGGATCATTTCCAATGGATATAATTTGCTCCGGCTCAATGGCTTCTGGCGCCTGCGGTCGGCACCCCAACGAACTGTGAGGCTGGCGCCAGTTAGCGGTTGTGCGAGAATCCCCCGATTATTATTTTGAAGACGCATCCTCCACAAGGTGTATCCCCACCAGCGTTGTTCTTCCCCATAGCAATGGCTTCCCAAAAGGGGGAGTAGCATGCTGCTTGCGCGTCGGTTCACCTGCCTACTCGCGAGCTGTTGCGTTTTTTCTCCCATACACGAAGCGGCGTATGCGAGCGAGGCACTCGTCCTGAGGCTTAAAACCGATCAGCATGTCTACGTCCAACGCGAACCGCTCACGTTCGCTGTCACACTCACCAACAATTCAGGCCGGGATCTGGACCTCACCCGTCTCGATCGTGATGAGCGAGCGGGCTTACGGAACGCGGTCCAAGGCTATAGTGGACCGCGAACTCGCCTTTACGTGAGCGGCCACCAGCGAGGCAGGTTTGAATAGTTTCGTACCCAAAGCTTTTTCTAATGGGGAGGTATCATGAAGATTAGGACACGCATAAAAATCTGTCGGGTAATGCGAGCGAGGTGCACGGGAGTAGTCCCATGCATCCTGGGATCCGCCATGCTATTGTTCCTCGTGGTTTCGTGCAGCGACGAGCCGGGACCGACGGGGCTGGGCAATGGAGGTAATGGGGGACTAACTTGCATCAACTACGCAAATTTTCTGCATTACGTTGGGATGGTGGAAACTCCGGAAGGAGCCTTTGGCGTGGCTGTTTCGGGCAATTATGCCTACGTTGCAGATGCGCTTTCGGGTCTCCAGGTGATCGACATCACCACGCCGGCCTCACCGCGGATCATGGGATCGTGGAACACCCCGAACTCGGCCGCAGACGTGTTCGTTTCGGGCAATTATGCCTACGTTGCAGATTGTAATTCTGGTCTTCAAGTGATCGATATCACCACGCCCGCCTCGCCGCAGATCGTGGGATCGTACAATACCCCGGACGCGGCCGTGGACGTATGCGTCTCAGGTGATTATGCCTACGTTGCAGATTGTTATTCTGGTCTTCAAGTGATCGATGTCACGACGCCCGCTTCACCGCAGATCGCGGGATCGGCGAACACTCCGGACTTTGCCTACGGTGTGGCGGTTTCGGGCAATTATGCCTACGTTGCAGATTGTTATTCTGGTCTTCAAGTGATCGACATCACCTCACCAACCTCGCCGAAGATCATTGGATCGTGGGACACTCCGGGCTCGGCCTATGGCGTGGCCGTTTCGGGTGGTTATGCCTACGTCGCAGATTTCCGTTCGGGTCTTCAAGTGATCGACGTCACAATGCCTTCCTCGCCGCGGTTCGTCGAATCGGTGAACACTGCAGACGAGGCCATGAGCGTGGCCGTTTCGGGTAATTATGCCTACGTCGCAGATAATGAATCGGGTATTCAAGTGATCGACGTCACCACATTCGCCCCACTGCAGATCGTAGGATCACAGGACACCCCTGGTAGAGCCATGGATGTGATCGTTTCGGGCAACTATGCCTACGTAGCAGATAACTATTACGGTTTTCAAGTGATCGATGTCACGATGCCCACCTCAGCGCCTATCGTCGGATCGGTGAATACGCCGGGATGGGCTGTGGACATGGTCGTTTCGGGCAACTATGCCTACGTCGCGGGTGCCGATTTGGGTCTTCATGTGATCGACCTCACCACTCCCACCTCACCGCAGATCGTGGGGTCCGAGGACACCCCGGACGTAGTATCCGGTGTTGCGGTTTCGGGTAATCATGCCTACGTCGCGGATGGGGGTTCGGGTCTTCAAGTGATCGACATTACGTCACCCACCTCGCCGCAGATCATTGGATCGTGGGACACCCCGGGTACGGCCATGGACGTGATCGTTTCGGGCAATTATGCCTTTGTCGCAGACAGGAGCTCGGGTCTTCAAGTGATCGACATCACATCACCCACATCACCGCAGATCGTGGGATCAGTGGATACTCCGAGCTTGGCCTATGGCGTGGCCGTTTCGGGTGATTATGCCTACGTCGCAGATTTCGGTTCGGGTCTTCAAGTGATCGACATCGCCTCACCTACCTCACCGCAGATCGTGGGGGCAGAGGATACCCCGCACTCAGCCTATGGCGTGGCCGTTTCGGGCGATTATGCCTACGTCGCGGATGGGGGCTCGGGTCTTCAAATAATCGATATTACCACACCTGCTTCGCCGCAGATCGTGGGATCGGTGGCGACCCCGGGCGACGCATGGGACGTATCCATTTCGGGCAATTATGCTTACGTCGCAGTCTGGGGAACGGGTGTTCACGTGATCGACATCGCAACTCCATCGTCGCCGCGGATTATAGGATCGGTGGATGCGCCGAGCATTACCCTGGGCGTGGCTGTTTCAGGTG
The DNA here is from genome assembly GCA_011772205.1 of Candidatus Latescibacterota bacterium. Taxonomy (GTDB): domain Bacteria; phylum Krumholzibacteriota; class Krumholzibacteriia; order WVZY01; family WVZY01; genus WVZY01. Next base: position 1,149 of record WVZY01000069.1, on the reverse strand, counting down.
GCTATGTTTGCATCGCGGGTGGGGAGTCGGGTTTTCATTTGGCGAATATCCAGTGCTCATCCGGGCTTTAGGCTGAAACACGAACCAAACGGTGGTGGGAAGTCAACGCGCGGAGGTGGGAAGTCAACGATTGACGCCACGCTATTCCGACCGAAGTCGACACAGGATGTTTATCCCGACAAGGAATGTTTTTAGCGTACAATCGAGTTCTCGGAAAGTTAACGGGCAATGTTCGCAAGACGTCAAGACCGGGGGCCGGTTTATTCGGGAAAGGAACTGGGGCTCCTTCGGTTAACACAAATCCCGCAGTCTTTTGAGGGCGGGCTCTGTATATACGCAAGTTTACAAAAGACTTGCAGACTTCTCGAATCAGCAATATTCTCTATTCCGAAAAAGGTGGCGGACGGCGGCCGGTTTTGAGTCCCGAATAGATCAAGCTTGCTCTGAGAGTCTCAGATTCTGAGTATCGATTCGGGGTTTGGTTAACGCGTTTCGAAAAAACGGTATCCGACCGTAACCGTCTTCGGAAATATAAGACGACTCATAGATGAGACAAAGGGAGCGCAGCATAAGAGTAGTTAGATAGTAGGTGGAATCAAAGAGGTGAAGTGAATGCATACCATCTTGAAGAGATTTGAATCTCCTGATGAGGTTCGTCAGTTTGATCTTGGACGATTTGAGTTGATTCGTGTGGGCGACATGACGATCGGCCGGGCAACATACGCTCCCGGATGGAAATGGTCGGTCCACGTGGGAACCGCGACGGGTTCAGCGAGTTGCCAGGTCGCTCACGTGGGCATGGTGGTCTCAGGCAGGATGGTGGTCCGGATGGATGATGGCCAAGAGTTTGAAATGTGTGCCGGTGATGTGTTCTCGATCGGCCCCGGTCATGACGCTTGGGTTGTGGGGGACGAGCCGTACATTTCGCTCCATTTCGGCGGAGCGGACGAATACGCGTTGGACAAGGATGACTCGCCATCTGACTAGGCGCTACTACAGCGGCGCGTGAGTGTGAGAGATGAATCGAGTGAACGAGTTAACCAGAGGCATTGGGAGCGACGGAAAGCGCCGCAGCAGAGCGCCTAGGCGTTAGCGCGCCAAGCGAAGCTCGGCGCTTCTGGCCGGGTGAAAGTTCCGGTTGAGTAAGGT
>WVZY01000059.1 GCA_011772205.1 Candidatus Latescibacterota bacterium | reverse complement strand
GATCACAGCAGGAGTACATACTTGACAGGCGCTTTCTATGGAAGCGGGAGCGTGGTGAGGAAGCCCACAGAGCCTCCCTATCTGCTTCCGCGCAATTGAAGTTAGCGAAAGATTTCTGAGGATCATGTCCGGATTCACTTCATTCGTCCCACCGCGTCGCCTCTTTTATCTCATGATAATTCTATGCACAAGCGCGGCCTCATATGCGGTGCCTCAGGTGAACCAACGCGGATTCATCGATTTATCACAAGCGAGGCTGGAGGAAATCGAGAAGCTCGAGGCAAGGCTGAGCGCGAATCTGGACATGCCTGCTGAAAGGCAGGCAGTCTTGCACCAATGGTTGATAGAGCTTTACGTATCCGTTGGCAGGCTGAACGATGCAATGGAAAGTTTCGAAAAGATCCTTTCCTTTTACCCTTACGACGTTAGAATCCGCAACATGTATGCGGAGTTTTTAATCGATAAACTCAAAGACACCCAGAAGGCGCACGAGATCCTGCGCGATTCCATCGCATACGGCAGACACACCGCTGCGGCGTCGGACCTCATGGGACAAACCTTTTTCCTCCTCGGAACTCTCCAATATTCCCTGAAGAGCTACGAGAGAGCGATCGGAAATCTCGAAGAGGCCCGTTTGCTCCTTGGCGAGGAGGTCACCTCACCTGTTTTGAGAACCCTCGGGCGAAGCTACTATCTGCTTGGTAAGTACGATGATGCGGCGGACGTTTATCTCGAGCTCATTGGTAGGGAAAAAGGTTTCAATTCGGAAGATATCAACTTTCTCGAAACATTCCTGATCCAGACTGAAAAATACCGCGAAAAATCGATCTCAGAAACAGTTGCCATCGCCGTGACGAGTGAGAATCGCCGGCAGAGAGAGCGGCACGAGGCGTTGGGAGCAGAGATCGTTTCCATTGTTTCGCAGGACGGCTTTCCAATCGAAGGCACGTTGTATCGGGGAACCGGGTCGGGCGCCGCTCTGTTCGTGCCGGATTTGGGCCATACGCGGCTCTCATTTGACGTATACGCACAGTTAGTCAGGATTGCAGGTATCAATGCTCTAACCATCGACCTCCGCGGCCATGGGGGAAGCAAGAACGATTCACTCCGGTCCAGCGAGGATTTAGCTCCATCCGATTTAGCGCGCTTCCCAGGGGACATCGCTTCCGCCCTCCATTTCATGACGAACACCCTGGTATCTTCTGGAGACGAAATCGTCATCGTTGCAGAAGGGAGCAGCTGCGGAGTGGTAGAGGAAGCTATTTACCGGACTGACATCGCGCCTGCCGTTCTATACCTATCCCCTTCGTTCGATCTCAACAGCCGGGAGCTCTATAATGCCATCGCTTTCCGCCGGGACCGGCCGATCTTGTTCATATACAGCGCCGAAGACATCGTTGCAGCCAGATCTTACCGCTACTTTATCGACGTGAAACCGTTCAGCCATCTCGAAACTTACCCGTTAAAGAATGCAGGTCACGGCGTCGAAGCGCTCAAGATGGAGCCAAAAGCCCTGACCGTTATAGAGAAATGGATAACCGAGCGCGTTCAGCTCCAGCTCGAAGAATAAGATCCGCGATTTAAGAAAATCTACTCCCGCTTTTCCAGGGTCGTTTTGCAATCGGTTCTCCTGGCGACCAGGGCCGGAGGGAAATACCACTTTGCAACTTACTGAAAAATAATCACCTACAGAATCACCTTACAATCCCCGCTGGTATAGTAATTGCGTCTTATCATGTATCATGATAGACCGTTCTTCCCTGAGATTTCTCATCTGGTCGGCCTGCCTCATGACACTAGTCGTGGTGGGTCTGGCGGTTGGATCCTCAGGATCCGCTGCGAGGCACCAAGTGCCCGATGCCGTCCCGCCAGGGGCGAGCGGTTCCCCGAGCCAAATGGAAAGCAACGTGGCTGCGGATTCGACCTTGTCGATCGCCCACTTGCTCAAGTCGGCCCGAGAAGCCGCAGAGTGGCGCAATTTCTCAAAGGCAGAGGCGCTTTACCGGGCCATCCTGATCCGTGAGCGGCAAAACTTGGATGCGATTCTCGAACTCGCCGCTGTTTACGAAGCAACGGGGAAGCTCGAGCACGCAAGAGGGCTTCTTCTGCGCGCATCCGTCCTTCGCCCTCAAAACCGGGCGATCCTCGCTAAGAGCGTTGAAATCACTACCCAGCTCTCTTCGACCCTTCACCTCGAGGTTGACTCGCTCATCGCCAGGGGACAATGCGAGCTGGCGATCCCAAAACTTTCCATGCTGCTCACAATGGAGCCAGAGAATTCTGAACTTTATTATAAAAAGGCGCTCTGCCATCTCGAGCTTAAAAGACCCGAATTCGCGATTCAGGTGATCGACGATGCTCTCAAGCTAGAGCAGAATGAAGCGTATTACAAACTTCGGTCTCAAGCACACGAGCTCTTGCAGAAAGAGCAGATCACAGACCTCATCCGCCAAACGATACAACTAATGAGGCGCGGCTCGCCCAAAGATAAGGAGGCCGCCCTGGAGTTCATTGGGAAAATTCTCAAGATCGACCCGGAACAGGAATGGGCCAAACAGGCGTTCCTTCGCTTGACCAGTGGCGAGGAAGATATTGAAAGTATAACAGAAGAAACCGAACTCCCCGATGAAGTAGCCGCACAAGCAAGTTCTCGACTCGGCAGGGCCAGGAGAGACGTGCTCGATGCACTCAGCGATGTTATGGTGAGCAGGGAAATTCTCCTATCTCTATCGATCGCTCTGTTTCTGGGCATCGCCATTTTAGCATATGAGAAACTCAAGAACTTCGCATTGCAGCCGCCCTTATCAGGCAGGCTTTCTTACTTCAGCTTGAAACAGGTCCTCACTCTTCTCAACGCGGACGCTCGGACCGGCGTTATAAAAGTCCGCTCAAAGGGACTCAAAGGAGAGATCTACTTCGAAAACGGGGAGGCCCGCCATTGTGAGGCGGGTAAGTTGAAGGGAGTTGATGCGCTCTCCGCGTTGTTGGAGAAATCGCGCGAGGGATACTTCGAGTTTGCAGACGGCCTTTCTTCATTCAAGAAAACCATCGATACTCCGCTGAGCCTCATTTTGATGGGCATCCGAAGGGAAAAAGTCGAAGATAAAAGATCAGCAGCTCATCGCAGACCCAAATCCAAGATGAGAGAGCTTCTGGAGAGCAAGAAATAAAACTCAAAATACGTTGTCGATGGTGGCCAGCAAAGATTCCACATCTTTTGAATCCGGAGTTACGCGCTGAAGAAAGATAATATCCAAGTCCCGCCCATCCGTTTCCATTTCCTCCCAGCATGTTCTAAGAAACCTAATTGTATGATCGATCTCTTCGGGTTGCCTGTCGACCAATGCCAGATAACACATACCGACGCGCTTTCCGCGAATGACCACATCGCCTTTTGTGAGCGCTGCATGAAATCCTTCGAGAAGCTCGTAAAGTAGCGATGCTTCGCTGCCTGTCGATGCGCTGTGATTGATGATCTCGCATTTCAGAAGATCCATGCTTTTGCCCTGTAACCGCGTCATTTCCCTCACACGCTTCATGGGAAGGGTGAAATCTTTTCTGCGATCGTATGAGGGAAGTATGGGCAAATCGAGGCACACGAGCCGCTCTGCTTCTCTGCCTTCGGTCCAAAGTTTTCCCCCAAGCGCTTCGATAATGGTCCGGCAAGCCCTCTCTTCCAGCTTGAACTCGGTAATGAATGGGATCGGGCAGGCCGACACGCTTGTCGACGGATTCACTCGCCCGGAGCAGGGATTGGCAGCGCCTGACTCGCGATTTTCACCGTTCGACCTAACGACCAAGTGAACTTCCTTCTGGGTGTCGTCCAGCAGCAGTTGCATGACACCGTCACCGCCGCCATTCGCAGTGCCTACTGCCCACTCGAGAACGGTCAAGAGTCTCTCCGGATCCGTAAAGAGATAAATCCGATCACGATCCGATACAACGTTCTCGATCGACGGACCGCCATCAGCCGCCTCCGAATCGAGCGCTTTATCAATGATTTCGCGGACCTCCACGAGTTGCCTCGATACGCATACGCTCCCCAGCATGGTTTGCAGCTGGTTGATCTGCTTCTCAACCAGCGAAACGACGCGATCTAGGTTGCGCTGCCCTATTTTAACGAGATTTTGGCTTTCCCTTGGTCCATCGGCCGACTGCTGCGCGAAAAGCTCATCGAGGGAAAGCCGCAAAGCGGTGATTGGGGTGCGCAACTCGTGGGCGAGTCCGGTAAGAAAGTTCAGGCGAAGTTCGTCCAGCCCTATTCGGACTCCCTCGTACCCTGGACAGGACAACGCGTTCTCTACTGCCAAGGAAAGGCACGAAAGGTCTTTCAGGGGCTTCTCCAGAATTTCTATCACGCCAAGATCGATGGCTCGGGATTGAATATCATCCGTAGGTCCGCCGGTGAGAAAAATGACCGGTACAGCGATGCCAGCTCCTCTGATCAGTTCAATGAGATCGGGACCGCTCATTCCTGGCATCTTGACATCCGAGAGAACGAGATCGGGGGGATCGGTCATGATATTATCGAAAGCCTCTTCTGCTGAAGCGAACGTGCTAACCTGATATTTTTCTTTTTCGAGGTGGCGGGTGAGTACTTCCCGCATTAATTCCTCGTCCTCTACGACGATAATATGCTTCATTGTCCCTCCGCTCAGGCCCTGCACTACGGTCCGGGCCAGCTGCAAAACATAGATGATGCTCCATGAGCAAGGGGGTGTTTGCTGCATACCAATAAGGCAAACTCCATGCCACAGGTCCTCTGCTGGACTCGCGAAAAAGAGCTTTAGAATCAGGGAACTTCCCGTACCCGGAAGGCCTTCAGATTACATTACGGGAAACTTGGGGGAACTCCGATGAATGTTCAGCGAGGAGTAATAGAGAACGCGCCCGGGAAAGCAATCTGCAAATCGACCGCTTCCCGTGCAATGTGGGCTTCGATTGCGGGCATTCACCGTTTTGTTTCCCGTGCCGGAAAACATTCGTCGGTGCCACTGTTGAATTGCCTCTCAATGGATCCATTAGCGCCACCGCCCTTGCGAGCCATCTCGAGAGCGTGGGTAATGGTTAATAAAATATCCGCACGCCGGCCGTGATTGCGAAATCGCTCACGCGCTCTTTCTCCTTGCCGCCCTCCGCCTGGAGGGATCCGAAGAACCCGAAAAAGGTTGATGGCTTGTAAGATCCCTGGATTGCGTATAATTCCCTGAAGGCACCGGAAGTGAGAACATATCCGGTTCCGAGAAACGCTACGTCCACACTTTCGCGAACCGGGAATGAAATCCCCACGTTCACTATCAGGTGGTTCCCGTGCGCCGTCGCTTCATCGAATGTTTCCGGCCCTCGCCATACAAAGGCGGTCGTAGCTGCGCCCAGCAGAATGAATGAGGACAGCGTATCTACCACAGCCCAGCCGAATTCCGCATCGATGCTTCCTGATGCAAACGGAAATACCTCTCGTGATCCCGATCCGGTCCGGAGCCCGGTGAGGAAGAAAACCGACGCTCCCGGCCGCGATACCAGCGTGGCGCGGATACGAAATCGAAAATCGGCGAAGCCGCTCTCGATGCCGCTTACAGAGGAAACTGTGACATAGGGCTGTTCGGCTTGAATTAGGAAGTGAGTTTTGAAACTGTAGCAGGCACGCAGCAAAAATATCGACGCATCCCTTTTGTCGTCCTCCGTGCGGATTATCGTAGCCACCACGGAATTACGGCTTGAAGCCAGGATGAATGAAGATAGGTCGGTTACATCTTCAAAGAGACCGGCGGCTGGAGCCGCCACTGGAAGGAAGAGACACAATAGGACTGCGCTGAAGAGACTGATACCCCTCAACCTGCACGAGCAGTTTGAATATACGTTGGCGACGGGCTTTATTTTACCCCTTCAAGGAGCTGGACCTTTCCCTGGCGAAGAAACTGCACCCAAATGGTCTTTCGGTTCCCCGGCAGGAGATCCTTAGCGATGACTTTCCCGTAATCATTCCACGACCGGTGATGAATTACCTCACCGATCTCGAATTCGAGCTTGTCCGAATATTCTTTAGAATTTTCAATGTCCAAATCCTCGAGAGCGAGTTCTGCTCCACTCTGTGCTTCACGCACCTCCTGGTCTTCAACCTCCTCTTCCGGTATGAAAGGCAAAAATCCTTTGCAACCGGGACACTTCAACCAGACTACGCTCTCGTCGCCCCCCTGCTTAATGATCTTCATCTCGAACTGCTTTTTGCATACCGAGCAGTACTGCTTCATCGTCTTCTCGGTTGTTTCCGGCATCTGCACTCATCCATTGATTAGGAGACTGAAGAACGGCAGCATAATTTTGCTTCGTCCTTGGTGTGATACTTCATACCGCATAGACCACAAACAAAACTTCCATCCAACCGCCCCTCCTCTTCCGCGCGCTTCAAAAGCTGATCGTACTTCACGTATTCTTTTTCTTTCGCCAGCAACCCCGCTTTTTCCTGCTTATCCATAACTATCCTCCTTCAAGGCACGTGGTGAACTGGGATTTCACTCACACTATAGCCGGGATACACAGGATGCAGTGCTTCGAGATGGAAGATACACAATATTTTGTGCAAAACTAGAGGATGCGCTTTCCCAAGTCAAGCACAAAATCCACTCGAAGCAGAAAAGCGGCGAATGCGGCAGCAACTTAACACAATATATCAAAACATTGGAAACTTAGCAAGGGGGGGGAAAATATAACTCGGAAAGTAACGAAATCTAGTTTGATCGAGGCCTTGGTTTGTACTTGAGTTTCAAAATGAAAGCGCTTGTTCGAGATCGGCCCTGAGATCTTCGACATCTTCGATCCCAACGGATAGTCTCACCAGACCATCCGTCACGCCAAGTTTGATTCTATCCTGTTCTGGAATGCTTCCATGAGTCATTGTCGCTGGATGGCTGATAAGACTCTCGACGCCGCCCAGACTTTCTGCGAGCATAAACAGTTTCACTCGTCCCAATACCTTTTCGGCTTCCGCGAGGGAACCGATATCGAAGGAGATTATTCCACCGAATCCCCTGGCTTGGTTCGTTTGAAGTACATGCTGTGGATGATCAGGAAGACCCGGGTAGTATACCTTTTGCGGCCTTGGGTGCCCGGCTATGTATTTTGCCAGAATTCTCGCGTTTTCCTCGTGTTGCTTCATTCGGACTGCCAGCGTCTTCGTTCCGCGCAGCGCCAACCAGCAGTCGAAAGGGCCGGGTACGGCCCCAACAGCGTTCTGAATGAAACGCAGCTTCTCCATATAGCTTTTATCGTTGAGGACCACTACACCACCCACCATATCGCTGTGCCCGTTGAGGTACTTTGTCGCGCTGTGGATGACGATGTCGGCGCCGAGTTCCAGTGGAGTCTGCAAGTAAGGACTCATGAAAGTGTTATCCACTGCGACGGGAATGCCTCTTTTATGGGCGATTTCAGATACCGCGGCGATATCGGTTACTTTGAGAGTGGGATTCGTGGGCGTTTCAATGAACAGAAGAGCTGTTTGTCCAGTGATAGCTTTCTCAACCTCAGCCGGCTTCGCTGTATCGATGAACTTGAACCGGAGTCCCGCATTCGCAAGTAGCTGTTCAAACAGCCTATATGTACCGCCGTACACGTTATCCGTAACGACTATCTCGTCACCCTCCTTGAAAAGCCGCACCACTGCGTCTATGGCGGACATTCCAGATGCGAATGCAACCGCGTATTTGCCCCGCTCTAGCACGGCGATGTTCCGCTCGTAGGCTTCCCGCGTGGGATTGTGCGTTCGTGCGTACTCGTAACCCTTGTGCCTTCCCAGACCATCTTGCTTGTATGTCGAGGTCTGGAAAATCGGCGTAATAACAGCACCAGTAATTGGCTCCGCTTCCTGACCCCCATGTACAGCATCGGTCGAAAATCCCATTTGCCTCCTCCTGATAGCTTCAAGCGGCGCCCGCCCATTGCGCTGGCGCCGCCCTGCAGCGCCGGATATCCTTCGCCGCTACCTTTCAGCGCAGCCTGCTGGTCGAGCGTATCTGCTTCAATCCAATTTAGTTAGCATGAATTCAACAAGGTCATACTTGGTGAGAATCCCTACGACAGCGTCCCCGTCCTTTACGAGCACAGCGGGATTCTTTTCTGCAAGGAGTTTGAGCGCATCGGCATAATGTGCATCGAGAGCAAGGCTGGGGAATGGGTTGCCCATAGCCTTTTCCACCGGCTCATCTCCCGCAATCTTGCTCGCCAGCACCAGATCCATCAGATTTCCTTCGGCAACATGCCCGACCCAATCTCTCTCCCCTCGCACGGGAAGCTGAGAGACGTTATAACTTTTCATAAAGTCCAGCGCCGTGTGAATCGTATCATCGACTTTCACAAAAACGAGAGGCGGCAGCGCGGACGATTTCGCTTTTAGGAGGTCCGCAACAGTGAGCAGCTTTGCATCGAACATTCGATTTTCGCGCATCCATTCGTCTGAATGGAATTTCGATAGATAACGCTCACCTGTGTCGGGGAGAAGCACTACCACGACCTTGTCATCATCCAATGTCTTCGCTACTTCGATCGCTGCATGAACGGCCGATCCGGAGGATCCTCCAACGATCAAACCCTCCTCTCGAGAAAGCCTTCTCGCCATACGGAAAGATTCCTTGTCGCCGACCGTTATCATTTCATCAATATACTGAAAATGGCAAGTCCCCGGAATCATATCCTCACCGATCCCTTCGACGAGATATGGATGCGCTTCTCCGATTTTCTCTGTATAAAAATATTCCTTTAAAATGCTCCCTTCCGGATCGACGCCGATGATCTTTACCTCCGGTTTCTTCTCCTTGAGAAACCGACCGACGCCGCTGATCGTTCCTCCTGTTCCCAGTCCGCCCACGAAGTAGTCAACCCTGCCCGCCGTGGCTTCCCAAATTTCCGGTCCGGTGGTCTCGTAGTGGGCCTGGGGATTCAAGTCATTGAAATACTGATTCGCCAGTACCGAGTTCGGCGTGGTCTCGACGATGCGCTTGGCGATAGAATAGTAGCTCTCAGGAGAATCAGGCGGTACAGCCGTTGGACAGGTGATCACCTCTGAACCCAGAGACTTGAGGAGTCGTATTTTTTCTTTGCTCATCTTATCGGGCATCGTGAAAATCGCTTTGAAACCCATGATTGCAGCGACGAGTGCGAGGCCCACACCAGTGTTCCCAGATGTGTTTTCAACGATAGTCCCCCCAGGATTGAGCTTCCCCGTCCGGATTGCATCTTCGATCATTTTGACACCGATGCGGTCTTTCACGCTCCCTCCGGGATTGAAAGTCTCCACCTTGGCCAGAACCGTTGCCTTAATCCCTTCGGTGACTTTGTTGAGCTTGACCAGAGGAGTGTTCCCGATCGTCTCGAGAACATTCTTTGCGTATCTCATGTCGTTCGTCGAATTCGCCATAGTTATTGCGACTTAAATGCGTTAAGCCGTCTCCCTCCTTGACGGTTTCATGAAAAATTATTGCTGGTTGCCAGTATGTTTCTACCACAGAGCGCAAATCGGTGTCAACGCAGCTCACTGCTAACTAGCCACTAAGCTCGAAGGATTGGGGACCTGCGTATTTTGCTTCGTTGCCAAGCCCGCCATTGTCGGATTCATAGCAATTGGGGAAGACACCAGGAAGGATGGAACAGCTGATATTCTCCATCCCAGCCCCATTCAAGCAGCTCGAAACCGAGGATCTACCGGATAAGGAGGACCTTACGAGTTTCCGTGATTGCGCCCGCCCGGACTTTGAAGAAATAGATCCCGCTTGGAACAGGTTCATTGTTGTCGTTGGTACCGTCCCAGGGGATAGTGAGAACACCGGACAGTTCTTTCTGGGAATAAAGCCCTTTAATCCGGCGGCCGAGCACGTCATAAACATACACGTCGACCTGTGAGCCCACTTCGCCTGCTCCAGGGACCAGATCCGGCCCAACTCCCGATTCACCGGATGGCGTCACGACATCCCCGAGCGGGGTAAATCGGCCTGGGATGTCGATCGATAGGAACAATCTCCCATTTGCTGGATTGAATGGATTCGGTGAAGGGTAGGAAAGGATACTCCCTTTAGCAATAGGGAGCATCGCCGTTGCTTTAAAAACGATCGAGTCGGATGTATATGTTCTTGGTGATCCGCCGACATTCAAGGTGAACGTGCCTCTTACATAGTAGCGGTATGTTGCTCCTGGCTTCACGTCGCTATCCAAGTATGAAAAGCCAAGGAATTGACTATTGCTTGTATCGGATGGTGCGAGATCGTGGGCGATGATTCGATCAAACTGTTCCGGTCCAGGTTCGATCCGGTGAAGATCGAACGACGCACCAAACGTCTCTCCCGCCATGTTCCAGGCGATGTGGACGCCCTCCTCCCGTTCATCGATGATAAAGTAGGCGTAATTGAGACCGATATTGAACACTTTCTTTGTGTAGAAGGGTGATGCTCGGCCGAAAGCGTTCCTCACCGAGATGCCAATCTGGATGAGCCCGGCGCGCAGCGAAGCGAGCCGTACGGCGAGGTCTTCCTCCGTTTCATCCCATTTGCCGTCTTCCGGGAAAATTTTGATCTTCCCGACACCATCCACGTTGAAAGTTGCGTCCTTCAATGGCGCGGCATAGTCGATTCGCTCACTTTCAAGCTGGCTAGGATTTCGATTGGGAACAGCAGTGGAAATCGCCTTGAGCCGAATGACGAACTCATCGGTCTGAACCGTTTCCAAGCCCGCTCTCTCGAATTCAATGATTGGGAGTGAGTCGAACACTCTCGGGATTCCCGTCGATTGGGAGACCGATAGTCCCATCTGTCCACTCGTGTACTTGCACCATGGTTTACCTACATCTTCTTTTGCGTTGATCATGGTGCAGGGAACGGTATCTTGGCAGCTGGCAAGTTGTCCATCCGGGCCGTACCAGAGCTTATTCTTGTTGTAGATATCCAGATAGCCCGAGTGGTCTCCGCACATTCCAGGAGCAGTAGGATACTCGTCGAGCGCCCAGAAGATATGAGCCGTTTCGTGTTGGAATATCTGCGAGTAGAGAAGCACCTCGTCGATATAGAACGGATTCTCTCCTGCCGGGAAAGGCATAACGAGGTAGGGTCCCCCGAGAAACGCATAGGCGGTGTAGAAGGCGTCCTTGAAGCGGTGCAACGGCGAATTCTCGCTATTCGCGGTAAAAGCGGTGAATACCCAGTCCGTGCCGTACCGCTTCTTACCATCATTGTTGAATGCGTGCACCGCGCCCGCAGGATCGTCGAGAGTGTACCCGAGGCTCATCATCACATCTTTTATCCATACGTGATCATCCCCCATGTTGTGAGAGATGGGTTCGAACCGGGTTGGCACTCTCTCCAAGACATTAAAGACGTAGTTCATCGGTAAGTAACTGTACTCCGTTTGGAAATGAAGCATCGCGGAAACTGCCCCCGAGGTGGCCGCGGAGAGTTCCGCATTCGACCACTCCTCCGTATCTTTCTCCATGGCTCCATTGCTCTCGGGAAAAATCAACTGGACGAGAATATCCCCGATCATGAACTCGCTATTTTGATTGACATTCTTCTCGTCTGTTACTCCCATCTCCTCCAGGAGTGCTGCTTGTATTCTCTTTGCATGAGCTTCGGAGATGACAACAACGGTATCCCTGAAGCTTCTACGGAACGCATCGCGCGGAAGCGGTGAAATGCTCCTCTGATGGATGCGGGCCGCCTGCTGATAACAGCCCTTCACCCATGCTGGAGAAAACGCTTTTTCATTGGGTACTACCCTGCTGATCTGCATCTCTTCGGTCACCTGCAGGTCAGGGGCTGTGAGAAGTGATTCGATTCCCGGGTCGGGGGGCATTTCAAAGACCAGCAGCGAAGGGACGAAGAAATTGACCTTCTTGGCTCCCATCTTTATCAGCTTATCGCGGAGCTCGAGGAGCCGGATTTCGCTCGCAGTGGTCGAAGAGACATAGACCCGCTTTAGTGGAAGTCCCCGGTGCGAATCCGGAGCTGTGAAGGCTTTTACGAGAAAGACTTCGTCCGCTGAAGAAGCCGGCGCAGGAGGGATGAATGTGAAAATGAGAAGAGAAACAAATAGAAGCTTCATACCAGCAACCCTCGTCAAGGATGCCACCTCCTCAAATGCTCTCGATCAAGGATCAACGGAGATAATCGGCTCGGCATCGTATCCGAATCCAACAAGCTCGGCGACCGTCTGCGACTCCCTTTTGCCGGATGATGGGATACCGGGTATCGCAGGGACCGTTTCCGTTTCCTTCGAGCGTTCGATCGAGCACCTCACAAGATGAAAAATTGGCACACCCTGAGAAAACCACACCGTCCAGCGGTCATTTCTTTTCTCGACGAGTTTGACGCGCCCAGTAGGAATTTCTTTCTCGTGAACGATGGAGCGCGACTTCTCCTCGCACGAAAAGTCACCAGCTGGCGTCGATACAGTCACTCCGGGAACGAGGGCCCATTCCGAGTCGGCGTTGGGGCCCAGGGGGAAGTCCCTCAACCGTGCTGGTTCTTCTGCTTTTATGGAGTCAGATCCTTTCTTAATATAGAACTCGAGCACATAGTCCACAAGTGAATCCTGCGGCGATGCCCTGGTGATGGCTTCGGAGACAAGGAGCCGGAAGAGCTCCGAATCCTCCACACCTGCTCCCGCAGGCTTGCTCTCGATTTCCACCCAGTAAGCTCCCCCACTAGGGGTGTTGCAATGGGAAGGGACAGCGATATAGATCTCGGTGGAATCCACAATGCCAAGTGCCATATCCACGACCAGGTACCGGCACCAGGCCCCGGGAGTCAGATCGAGGCGGGAGAAATCCGCCCCAGGAATGACAAATTGCTCCTCTGCCAAGACGAGAATAGGGCATAGAACAGAAACCCAGATCGCCCAGGTGCAAGCGGTCTTAATGCGCGATCTTTTTCCAGGCCTCCGTGTAATCGAACGAAGGATCCCATTCCTCCGTATGGCAGTTCTCGCAGCTTTCAGACGCTCTTCGAAGGTATGATCCATCCCTACTGTGCTCGGCGCCGGGTCCGTGGCAGGCTTCGCATTGGACATCGACGAGATCCACCGTACTGCCGATCATTCTCACGCCCGTGAAACCACCTGGCTCTCCGTATCCAACCGAGTGGCATCCGACGCAGTTGGAATCTCGGTGGCGGAACTGAGTCGCCAGAGTCTCATAAGCCCCAGCGTGAGCCGTTTTAATGTAAGACTCGAAAGCGTCCCCATGGCAGTTCTGGCAGACGCCGACACCGAGATAGATGTCCCCGGCACCTGCGGAATCCCCACTTCTGCGCAACATCTCCCTGGCATAGATTTCCTTTTGGACGGCCCGGAAGTCTTCTTCGAAAGCTCTTACGAGTTCCACCACCACGGAATCATCAGGGAAAGTTGCATCGAGGAAATAGATTTTATTCCTCCTATCAGCGATTTTCCTCTCGGGATCGAGGGTTACCCGCAGGCGGCCGATATACTGGCCCTGGTTCGAAGACATGTAAACGGGAACGTTTCCGATGAGAAGAGGCTCGTCAGTTTTGTAAGATTTGGAACTGTGACCCAGGATCGCAATATCCACTCCAGGCAAATCGGGTAACAGCTTTTCCAGTTCATGACGTTCCATGTGAGCGAGCAGCACGAGGATGTCACATTTTTTCTTCACCTTTGGTACGAGATCCTTCGCAATGGGCGCGGGATCCTTGATGACATAGGTTAGCGCTTCCAGCTCGCCTTTTCCAAGCGTGGAGCGAGGCATTTTCGTTGCCGGGGAAAGGAGGCCGATGAAACCGATTTCGATCCCATCCTTCTCCACGATGCGGTAAGCAGGGAAAGGGCTTTTGCGCTCGCGAGGGCGCTTGGAGCGCCTCGCCTCCTGTACGCGCTCTCCCTCCGTTTTTTCGAAAATGTTCGCACAGATCAGATTCAAACCGAACTTATCGCGGTCCTCAACGAGCGTTGCCAGCCCGTAATTGAGGTCCTTCTCCCCGACGGCAATTGCATCGTATCCGAAATAACCCATCATTTCAGCGACGAAGCGTGATTTGGGTTCGTTATACGCATCCGAACCGCCGTAGAAGTCTCCTGCCGAACAGAGAATAACCGGGAGACCCTCCTCACGGAATCTTTCAAAGAGGCCAGCCCTCCGGGCAAGCCCGCCCGCGGCGTTCGCGAGTCACCCGCACGGCTGGACGTATCCCCGCGTGTCACTGTGGTAAACGATCTGAAACGATTGGTAAATATATTTTTTCTTCGGCGCCAGACAGCTTCCGGCTGTTGCGATGATCACGAATAATATAATGGCTCTCTTCATGGTGACCTCAAAACCTGAATCTCACTCGGCACCCAAACATGAAGCAGTAGAGCGGAAAAGCCGCTGTTATATGCAAAGATAGCATACCCTGCAGGCGAGGGCAAGCTCCTGTTGTGCTGCGCAACGATTGATGAGCGACTCGCATCGTACCGCCTCAGCTTCGATGGAATAAAAAAAGCGGGGCAGAACACCCCGCTTTTTGCCTGAAATTCATCGAACGATTACTTACGGATACGATCTTTGAGCGCGCGGCCCGCGGTGAAGGATGGGAACCGGCTCGCAGGAATCTGAATCGGCTCTCCGGTCTGTGGGTTCCTGCCCTCCCGCTTTTTCCTCTTCCTGATCTGGAAAGTACCAAATCCGGTTATTTGAACCTTGCGGCCAGCATTCAGCTCCGAAGCGATGATGCCTTCCTTGGGGATCGTGCTGAAAATCGCGTCGACCACCATCTTGGAGTCCTTCAAAGTCAACCCGGTCTTGCGGGCAACCTTGTCCACGAGTTCTGTTTTGTTCACAGAATCACCTCCTTCCGATTCCTACGGGCACTTTAGGCAACACGTCGAAAAGCTGTCAATAAAAATTATCAATTTTTGCCCATAAGGACGCTATTTTTTCCATCGAAAGGAATTGGCCCTTCTCAAGTGTCACCGGTAATTTGTGGGAAACTAGTAATCGAACGGGGTACCAAATCCGCCTCTTCCGACGCCCCGCCTTCCGGACTCCGCGTAGATTTCCTGATGGGCCTTGACATTGATTCGGAAATAATACTGCCATTCATCTCCGAGTTTCTGTCTGGAAAACGACATCTGCCAGCAATGCAGATCCCTGTTGATGCTGAAGTTTTGGCCCATCAGCATTCGGTTTTGCACATCGTAAGTCGTCGAATAACTAATCTTCCAATTCTTCGTCAGTTGAAAGCTTCCGTTTGCATTCAACGTTGACCGGGCATCACCGAATTGCGATTTTGAATAGCTGAACGCCAAGGAGAGATTCCATGAGTCACCGGCTACTGGCGGCTCGAATGATTCTTCCTCAGGTTCTTCGGGTCTTTCGACGATTACTGCCGAGCCGCCAGTTGTGTCAGATGCGATCACGTTGAGTTCCGGCGCAGCCGCCTGCCCGATAGCGCCGAATCTGTGGGTACCGTGCAGGGAAACGGATGAAGTAATCGTCGTGTTCGTCAGTTGCCACTCATAGGGCTCGATCGTCTGGGTCATCGACACCGAAGCTCCGAACAACCGGAGGTTTACCCTACTGGAAACGTTGCTCCATCCCCGGCGCTCGGGTGCTTTTGGATTGTAGCTCGAGCTCAGGTTCCAGATCATCACCCCGGAAAGCTTTCGCTCTTTCTCACCGCTTCGAACTTTGAGATCGAGAACGTTATCCATTCTGACGCTGAAGCTCTGGCGGGAATCCAAGCCGCTGATGGGAGGCTGGTAAGAATAGCCCACCGATGGTGTCACCGTATGGCGGATACCGATAAGAGATCCGACCTCCGGGTAGAAGGTGCCGTAAAAATTCGTCTTCATCAGACCTCCCGTCCTCCAAGTGAACACGTTATCGCTGACGACTGTATGGCTTGCTGGTACCAAGACCATGCTGTCTGCCTGTTCTTCCTCGTGCTCCTCGATCGTCACTTGCGTGCGGGTGTAATTGTTGTTCATCGAGAGGGAGGGGGATATGTTGACGAACCCAAGCTTTCTGGGGCTCGAGAAATTGAGAGACAGATTGCCGTTGATTACCTCTTTGTCCTCGAACTGCTTTTTTTCGGTTGCGCGCTTTCCAGAGACGCCGGGTGAGTATCGAACCCCTGACAGCAGCTTTTCCAGGAAAGGTTTCTCCCCCCGCTTTGTTTCCCTGCCGAAGTATAGATTTCGGGATGGAATCGACAGCGACACGGACGGGAATTCAGTCTGGATTCTCACCGCATCGGGATTGGCAATGTTGAGGTTCTGGATCCTTCGAGCGGATGCGCTGAATCCAATAGAACTCCATGACTTTCTCACACTGACTTTGGATTCGATCCGCCGGTTGACCACGTTCTCCACATCGTCGATTCGGTTGATCGCGCTGGGTGCCGCATCGCTGCTCACGAACCGCAAATCGCTCGTGAGGTCGAATTTCTCCCCGAGGGTCTGGCTATGACTCGAGGAGATGTCCCACTCGTTCCGATAGTTGGCAAGATCCCGCAAAAACGAAAAATCCACATTGCCGGTAAAATGATAACGTAGCTTGTAGCGGTTCCGGGCGAACAGTCTGAAGGAAGCGTCTTCATTGAAGTCCCCGATAAACGTAAAGTCCGTGTAGTCGTTCGTTGCCCAGTAATAACCGAAGTTGCGAATAAATCTCCCCGTGCTCTTCGTGATCCCGAATTCGAATTCCGGTCTCAAGATGCCGGATCGCCGGTCCTTCTGGATGTTGTTGGCAAGAAATGGGAGGCCAAAAATCGGTGTATTCCCGATATATAGCCAAATCGGCCCCGAAACCGCTTTGTCTTTCAGATACACTTTCATTTCTCTGGTTGCGAAATGGTAGTGCGGCACCTTCAGGTCGCACGTTGTATAGGTCGAGTTCCACACCTTCATCACGTTGTCGGCAACCTTTGCAACTTCTTCCCCGTTGTAATATCCCTGCATGAACTTTGTGGATCCATCTTTGACGACTCCGACCCCAGATTCGAGATCGTAGGCCATTTCTTCACCGTAAAACTTGTCGCCTCCCTCTATGAGTATCGGCGAGCCGGTTGCATCGAGAAGCTGAAGGGTCGAGTGATACACGATGCGGTCTCCCAGTAGCGTCCGGTTCTGATACACCACTTCGGCATCGTCTTCCAGTACGATATCCTTCTCCTTCGCGAAATACTCGATCCTCTTTGCCGAGTAGACCACCTTATCCGCATGTTTCGAGAACGGGCGATAGCTGAGCGATGTATCGGCTTCGGACCGAAGGCTGTCGCTCGTCTCTTCTTCCCGAAGGTCGAGATACCGATAGATGCCGTCCGAGCTGCCGGTGATTTTCACGTAGTCGAGCGTATCCTTCACGAAATGAAAGAACATCTTGTTTCCCGTGGCGTAGTTGCTTTCCACGCGGCTTCTGGGGACCGGGTAATATTCGCTGGAGCAATTTCCCAGCACCCGAATCGAATCCACACGGTTGTCCCGCAGAAAGAGCACCATGGTGTCCCCGCGGATCCAGCTGTCTCTTCCTATGATCAGAGAATCGGCCTGCTTTTCCTCGATAAGCGCATCCCCAAGAAGGTGGATTCTGTCCACCTCGTCGTCCGTGTAGCGCAGGACCATCGCTGTCCCCTTCATCGATACGTTCTCCTGCTTGGCCAGCGGCTGTCCGTACAGCTCGGCTCTGCTCTCTTCATCGAATATCGCAGCCGAATCGCACTGGGTAACCGTGTTGCCCTTCAGGATCTTCACCCTCCCGTATGCGATGGCGCGTCTCGAATCGGGGAAAAAGCGCATCGTGTCGCTATCCACCGTTGCGGGTTCCGGGCTTTCCAGGTCCACAATGAGATGCGGATTCCGGTCCACCATGCCTTCCCTCACGTCACGGAAATAGAATCCATGGTCGCCCTTCACCGTGAAACCTTCTGCACGATTCGTAACAACCACCCTCCCGAATGCTTCTGCCGTGAGACGGTCCCTCTCATAAATAACACTGTCCGCTTGCAGCGTTGTCGTTGAATCCGATGCCACCACATTGCCTAAAAGCCACGCGGTGTCGGTAGCCCTGAATAAAACAGCTCGATCGCATGTCACATTCCACCCCTCGTCCGTGATTCTCACGTATCGCTTTAGAACCGCGCGGTCGCTATCACGCTGGTACTCCCCTTCTTCCCCTTTCATACGGAGGCCTTCCTGAACGATGGTGACGTCTCCTATCAAATGCGTGACCCGTCGCTCCGTGAATTGATAGCCCCTTCTTGCAGTGATCGTTACGTTGCCGCGTATGATTGTCACACTGTCTCTGAGCTCCAGGATTCTCTCACCCAACGTGTCCCGGTAAGAGCTGCTTCTGGCGGACACGGATATGCTGTCCTTCCCGAGACTCCGGGTTCTCCGTCCCTTCGTGGGACGATCCCCACTCCCGGGGCGCTCCTGAGAAGAACTCATCACAGGCACATAGATGGCAGCAATGAGAAGAAAAATGAAGAATCGCTTCATGGCCGCGCGTCCTTTGGCGCTCATTTTGCGGACTCTTTCGCGATGAGGGCGGCGCCCACGGTGGAGGCGTCGTTTCCGAGCACAGCCTTCGTGATTCGAACCATCGCGGCGGGCGCATCGAATGCTCGAGACCGGACCTTTTTTTCAATCCTCGGTTTCATGAGATCGAAAGCGCCCGAGATCCCTCCACCAATGGCGATGATCTCGGGATTGAAAATATTGACCAGGGATGCCAAGGCACTGCCGAGATAGTCCGCTGCCTCATTCAGCACCTCCTTCGCCACCCGGTCTCCCTGGCGGGCGGCCTGGAAAATCATTCTCGGCGTCAGCTCACGCTTCCCTCTCTCGCTGAGGTTCCCCAGCACCTTCCCCTTTTTGAACTTAAGCTTTTCTCTCGCCGACCGCACCAAGGCATTCTTCCCGATGTACGCTTCGAGGCATCCCCTGTTTCCGCATTTGCAGAGCGGTCCCTCGACACTGATGGACATGTGCCCGATCTCGCCCGCGAAATCGGACGCGCCCTTCAGGAGCTTTCCGCCAGATACGATACCGCCCCCCACACCGGTCCCCAGTGTTATGCAGATCACGTTTTCATAGCCTTCCCCCGCTCCGCACTTGTACTCCCCGTAAGCAGCCGCGTTGGCATCGTTCTCCACGTACGTTTGTACACCCAATGCCTTCACGGCGATCCGTCTGAGCGGGGTTTGATTCCATGCAGGAAGGTTTGGTGAGGTCAGAAGTCGCCCTTTCCTTGAATCCACGAGCCCCGCGCATCCTACACCCGCTGCAGCGACACGCCATTGATCACCGAATAAGGTAGGCACGGCCCGTCGAATTCGATCGAAGGCAGCCGTTGGTCCCTTCCCGGCTGGCGTTTCTATGATACCCCTGGTCAGCACACGGCCGGAAGGTTCCACAGCAGCGATCTTGATATTGGTCCCGCCAATGTCGATGCCGAGATAGGCGTTCTTCTTCATTCCATCTCCTTTTCGAATAGCCTCCGCCCGAAGCACTCCACTGTGCGGTGCGAGCCCGTCACGAGAATGTTCGAAAAACGAGTTGAGGGATGCAGGAGTGTTCTAACGAGTAGGTCCCAGCCGGTGGAGGGATTGTCACTGTTCCACACGACGACCTCGCACCTGGCCCGCCGCGCGGCCTCGGGAAAAAATTTCGCCAGAAGCTCCTGGGGCGCATACGCTTCTCCGGCCTCTGGAGCAGTTAGATATACCCTCTTCGCGGATGTTAAAAACCGGCCGGGGGAATGCATCAGCTCTTTTCGACGCATCATCCCAATGACAACGGCATTCGATTCGGGCTCAGAAATCTTCGACAATGTTTCGGCTGACGCTGATAGGGCCGCATCGTTATGTGCAACATCCAGAAAAAAGGTCTTCCCAGATCGCTTGAACGCTTCAAAACGTCCCGGAAGATATGTGGATTCAAAAGCACCGCTGACGTTATGCACTCTCTCCAGGAGACATTCCGCTGCACCCACGGCGAGGAGCGCGTTGTATATCTGCTGCTCCCCCTTAAAAGGCAGCCGAAGCTCACCATAATCCGAACGGTTGGTCCGAATCTTGGCCCGTATCGTATGGACCGATAGTTCGTCCAATGAGGCCGTTCCGATCCCATCCAGTTTTAGCAGCGGAACACCATCCCGCTTCGCCTTTCGCTCCAGGATCGGGAGAATCCCATCGGAGAGGTTGCCGATGAGCAGAGGGACTCCTTCCCGCGTGATCCCCAGCTTTTCGCGGAGAATTTCTTCCTCACTATCCCCCAATATTCTCCGGTGGTCGATGGAGATGTTGGTTAGAATGGTCAGCGATGGATCCACGACGTTCGTCGCATCGAATCTTCCCCCCAGCCCCACCTCGAGCACTGCATAATCCACGCCACGCTCGGCAAATTCGAGAAACGCAATAGCAGTAATCGCTTCGAAATAACTGAAAGGAACAGTGGAATAGAGGGGAACGATGCGCGATGCGAGCGCTTCCATGCGCTCGAGCGATATCGGTTCCCCGCTCACCCATACTCTTTCAGTAACCGAATAGACATGAGGGGAGGTGTAACGGCCCACCGCCAATCCGTTGGCGTGCAGAAGAGAAGCAAGATAAGCGGCGACGGATCCTTTGCCGTTGGTGCCGGCGATAACAACGGATCGAAACGATTTTTCGGGGTGATCAATTCGCGCGAGAAGAGCCCGCATATTACCGAGGCCCAAGGTCATCGCCGAAGGCGAAAGGTTGAAGATGAATTCCAGATTGGAAGGGAGGGGGGGTGATATCTCACGAAACAGCTGGTGACTGCTCTTCATCCTTCATTGCCTCTGCGGCTGTCGAAGCCAATCCGGCCGCCAGGAACTCCAACAATTGCTCGAGCGTACGCCGAAGATTGCCTCTTGGTACAACCATATCGATCATTCCGTGCTCCAGAAGGAATTCGCTCCGCTGGAATCCTTCTGGGAGATCCTGGCGGATCGTTTGCTGGATCACGCGGGGACCGGCAAATCCGATCAGCGCTTTTGGCTCGGCTATGATCACGTCCCCAAGGCTTGCGAAGCTGGCGGTCACGCCTCCCGTCGTGGGATTGGTAAGAATCGAAATATAGGGAACACGTTCATCGGACATTTTGGCGAGCATGGCACTCGTCTTCGCCATCTGCATGAGGGAAAATATCGACTCTTGCATCCGTGCACCACCGGAGCGGGAAACGATAATGAGGGGCCTGCGATGTTCCGTTGCGTCCTCGATGACCCGGCTGACCTTCTCGCCAACCACGGATCCCATGCTTCCGCCCATGAATGAAAAATCCAGCACGGCCAGAACTACATCTCTGCCGCCAATTTTGGCGAATCCGGTGACGACCGCTTCTTCTTTGCCCGTTTTCTTCGAGTATTCTTTGAGCCTGTCCCCATACCGCTTCAGATCTTTGAAACCCAAAGGATCGCCGGAGCGCAGCCCTCGGTGCATCTCTTGGAACGAGCCTGAGTCGCATATAATATCGATGTATTGCTCGGTCGATATCAGAAAGTGGTATCCACACTTGGAACAAGTCCACAGCTTCTTCTCCAACTCCTTGGCGTAGAGAATCTCGCTGCAATAATCACACTTTCGCCAAAGCCCGTCCGGCACGGTTTTCTTCGGTGTTTTCCTGAGGCTTTGCTTCGTGCGCTTGAACCACGACATCGTTCCAAAAACTCTTTCGAATAAAAACGGTTAGATCGAATCACTATCTAAGAGACTATACTGCTTCGCAATGGGTCAAACAACCCTATTTTCACCCGTCCGGTGCGGCGGTGACATCGGGTCCTCTCACCAGATGGACGATAAGATCCCCAAGAGCGCGGGATGACCGTTTTCCTATCTCCAGGACACTTTTATGGCTGGGCGCGCTCTGCGCGAGGCCTGTTGCAAGATTTGTAACAAGACAGAGTGCTGCGACTCTCAAGCCTGCCTGATTTGCAAAAAAAACTTCCGGTGCGGCGGACATGGTGACTAGGGACGCGCCAATCTCTTGGAGCGCCCGGACTTCTGCCGGTGTTTCATAGGCGGGCCCCGATACGCATGCGAGCACCCCACGTTTCAGAGCAATCCCGGCTTTGATAGCCGCCTTTTCGATCCGGCTTCGCAGGGACGGGTCCAGGCACAGAAGCGGCGAATTTCCCCCACGAAGCGGACGTGGAACAACCGAGGATCGTCCAGCGGGTTCCGCGGGCCGGGTAAGCCTGTAATCCCGGTCTTGAAAATCCATAATATCTTCAACGACAACGAGTTCTCCTGGAGACAAGCGACTATCGACGCTTCCTGCGGCGGAAGTAAGGACCAGCTCTCCCGTGCCGAGTGCGGCGGCAAACCGGACCATGGCCCGGATCTCTTTATCCGCTCTCTCGTAGTAATGCTTTCGGCCAACAATAAAGAGGCAGCGCCTGTCATTGATGCTGCAGAGCCTGAATTCACCTCTGTGTCCGGATACGCTGGGAGGGGTAAGTCCTGGAATTTGCTCGAACTCCAGCGATCTTACTACGGGGAACCGCTCGCATGCTCCTCCAAGCCCGCTCCCCAACAGTACAGTCAGATCTGCGCCGCCGAGTTCACTTTTCGGGTCAGATCCTATCCGTCTCATCGTGTCTCCTCCGCTTGCGAACGTAACTAGGAAGGAAGAGCGTCATGAGAACGGCGTCTTCGTGGTTATCCGAGTAGTACCCCTCCCGGATCCCCACGAGTTCGAAACCAAAAGAACGATAGAAGGCCTGCGCGGCCCTATTGCTTTTTCGAACTTCAAGAGTGACATGCCGTTTTCCCTCGCCGATCGCCTCATCCAGGATATTTTCCAGAAGAACGCTGCCGATCTTCCTGCGCCGAAGGGATTGGGCAACCGCAATATTGACCAAATGCACCGAATCCTCCACGAACCAAGCGATCTCGTACCCGACCACACGTTCCTCCAGCAATGCAACATACACACGCGATACCCAGCCGCGAGACAGCTCCTGGCGAAACATTCCCTCTGTCCACGGAGTGAAAAATACTTCGCTCTCTATCGCGAGAACCTCCGGAAGGTGGGAGACTCTCATTGGCTCGATCTTAATTCCTTTCATCGGTGCGATGTGCTTTCAATCGTTTGAGCTCTGCATCGCTCGATCGGATATAGAATGGTTCGAGCATCAGGATCTCTTCATTTGCGAGCGGCGTGAGCTTCTCTGCGATACTGGCAAGGACGGTCGCGGATGCCGTATTTGCGTCCCCACGTGCAAACGACGCTCTCACTCCCTCACAGCCATCGATGCGCTTCCGGTACCTCAATGCTCCGGATCCGACGAACAGCACAGGGCTACTGGTTGTTTTTCTCAGCGCTTCGAGAAAGATCTTCGGGGAGACCGCCTTTGGGGGAATGACGACCTCTACCCCCTCGTCCGGCTTTTCCCTGCCCAGGCGATATAGCGCCGCATATACTTCGCTTTTCCTGGCATCGATCATCGAACAAACGAGACACCGGTTGTCCAGAAGTGGATATGCGATCAGTTCGAGGCTCGTCATGGTCGCCACTTCCGTTGCAAGAGCTGCATGGATTCCCTTTACGAAGGCCATACCGATTCTCAGCCCGGTGAAGCTGCCCGGACCTGCAACCAGTGCGATCCGGTCCACGTCACGTATCGTTAATCCGCGCTCCTTGAGCAATCTATCGATCGTTGTGCTCAGCGCGACGAGGTGCGAATCCTCGCTCCCAAAACGGATTGGTCCGGCAATCGCCTGATCGACCGATAAGGCGACGCTCCCTCTTCTGCTCGATGTATCGACGGCAAGAATGATCATTTCACCTGAAAAGCGCTCTCGCCCTCCCTGAGTAACCAACCATGATGTCCCTTTTCGTTTCTGCGAGGGAACGGAGCGTAATGACAATGTCTGAAGCGTTCAAAATCATATCGGATCGATCCCCCCACTCGGCGATAATCACACATTTGTCACGGAGTTTCTCGAAGACACCCAGCTCCTCGATTTCGGATTCGTGTTCCAAACGATAAAGATCGACATGGATTACAGGCAACCGTCCCCGAAACTCCTCGTAGAGAATGAACGTTGGACTGATAATTTCCTCATCCACACCGAGTCCCCGACATAATCCCCTCGCCAGAACGGTTTTTCCACTGCCCAGTGCTCCAACGAGTGAAATACAGAAACTGGAGTTGATCTTCAGCCCCAGTTCCCTTCCATAAATTTCTGTTTCGGATTCCGAGGCGGTGCAGATGTTGAAGATGCCGGTTCTCTCAACGGGCATTTCAGGCTTTAGGGGTCAACGTGAGGCAAGGCAGGATCATCTCTTCCATTGAGACCCCGCCGTGCTGGAAACTCCCTTGGTACTGCTTTTCGTACTCGCGAAAATTCGTGGGATAAACGAAGTAGTAGTACTCTTTGGCGAAAACGTAGGTTTTGGTCTTCGATTCCGATGGCAGCTTGTAATCTGTTGGGCGTTTTACTGAAATCGCCTGCCCCTCGTCGCATTTCAAGTTGTCGCCGAATTTGTAGCGGAGGTTCGTGGAGGTATCCCGCCTGCCTTGGACCAGGCTCGCTTTCCTCCCCAATACGGAACCATGATCCGTTGTCATGATTACCCTTGCATCCTGTTTCGAGATCTCTTTAAGGATGTCGAGGAGTACGGAGTGCGAGAACCAAGAACGCATGAGTGATCGAAATGCCGACTCATCTGGGGCGATTTCTCTAAGGATCTCCGATTGGTTTCTGCCGTGGGTAAGAATGTCGACGAAGTTGAAAACGAAGGCTCCAAAGGGCACAGAGAGATAGGACCCGATCTGCTTTTTGAGATCGCTGGCCTCCTCCGTTGTGTACACCTTGATATACTTCATCTTTTTCCAATTGTGATCGAGGCGCTTGAGCTGTTCGGTGAGGAAAAACTGCTCGAACCGGTTTTTGCTAATCTCGTCACCGCTTCTCTCGAGCCAGCGGTCGGGATAGCGCTTGCTGAGCTCGACGGGAAACAGCCCGCTGAAGATAGCGTTTCTCGCATACGGGGTCGCCGTTGGAAGAATAGAGAGGTAGTAATCTTTTTCAATAGAGAAGTAATCCTCGAGGAGCCTTTCTATGACCAGCCATTGATCGAGCCTGACGCAGTCGATCACAATGAAATAAACATTTCCCCTTTCGCGAAGATGAGGAGAGACGAACGTTTTGAATACATCGACGCTCAGCGGAGGGCGCTCCTCTGAATGGATCAAATCGAGGTACCGGCTTTCAATGAAACGGCCGAAGTGCTGGTTGCAGGTTTGGCGCTGGTCGTCGTGTGTGACACCAAGACCACTGTCGGGAAACCTGTCGAACTCCAAATCCCATGCACATAATTTTCTATGGATCCGTAGCCAGCTCTCCCATGTGTTCTCCCGAATGAAGTCCTCTATATCATTGAATTCCCTTATATAATCGCGGGATAGCCTATCTTTCTGGATCTTTCTGGCATCGAGGATTCGCTTGCAAGCGGAATAGATCTGAAGAGGATTCACCGGCTTGAGGAGATAATCGTCAATTTTCATCCCAATGGCCTCATCCATCAGATGCTCCGCCTCGTTCTTCGTGATCATTATCACTGGGGGTGCCGAGTCGATATCTTTGATTTCGTTGAGCGTCTCGAGCCCACCCATCCCCGGCATCGACTCATCGAGTAGCAGGACATCGAATCTTTCCTTCCGCACCATGGAGAGGGCGTCCTCCCCGTTCGTGGCAACTTTCACCTCATAACCTTTCCCCTCCAGAAAAAGGATGTGAGATTTGAGAAGCTCGATCTCGTCATCTACCCATAAGATCCGCGGTACTGCCAATTTCCGACCTCTCGAGCAAGCGATTCATGCAACGAACAGCTTGAAATACTGACTTTTACCATCCCCAATAATTATATACGGCTGCGGCCCTTGGGGACAGTGGATTTTATGAGGCATCGAAGGACAGAAGGCAGAGCTGTGGGATTTAGCGCGCAGGGGAAAATGGAAACTCATTCGATTCGAGTGTTTGCCGCCGGGGGCGATCTCATGCAACAGGGAGTCTAATGAGGAACGTCGTCCATTTACCGGGTTTGGACTCGACCAGTTTGAGTTCACCACCGTGATATTCCTCGATGATTCTCTTGGCCAGCGTCAATCCCAAACCCCATCCCCGTTTTTTTGTGGTAAATCCGGGGGAGAAAATCCGCTCCCTATCCACAGCCGGCACGCCCCTTCCTGTATCTCTTATATAGATATCTACGCACTGCTTCGAGGCATCATGCTTCGTGCTCACCTGAATGCGCCCCCCACCCTCACCCAAGGCATCCAAGCCGTTTTTGAAGAGATTTTCCAATACCCACTCGAGAAGTTCTTCATTCGCCTCGACCTTTGGGATTTCGCCGACATCGATGGAAATCGTCGAATCCGCTTTGATACTTGGAAGCCTTCTATGAAAATACGACACGGTTCGTTCGAGGACGGGTGCGATATCAATACCGGTCAGCTCCGGTCTCGAGCCGATTTTGCTAAACCTGCCAGTTACTTTGTTCAGGCGGTTCAGATCCTCTTCCATCTCTCCCAGCGACAGAGAGACCTCATCAAATTTGCCCTCGTTTATTTTGTCTTTGAGGATTTGCGTCCATCCGAGCAGAGCGGACAGGGGTGTTCCCAGCTGATGAGCTGTTTCCTTGGCCATTCCGATCCAGATCGAGCGTTGTTCGCTGAGCTTCAGATAGCGGAACCCGAGCAGGCCAACACCCATAAAAACGAGAAAGATACCAAGCTGGATGAGTGGCATTAAACGAAGCTCACGCTGAAGTTCGGAGGCTCCGAAATGGACATAACCCTGAATGTTCCCTGATACCCCGAGTCGGACCGGCACGGGTGAATTGGCCTCATCGAAATCCGCCGCCATCTCAACGAGCCTCTTAATCTTGCCTGGGGGAGGATCTTTCGGGTCGATAGAGAGAAGGGTGGCAAATTCTTCGTCGCTCGGTTCCGGGATCCCCACGCGATGCCAAGCCAGTGGCCGCCCATCGGCGTCCGAAAATATAATGGGGAGTTTGATTTCCCTGAGTACCTCCTGCAGGAGTTCCCGCTTTCCAACATCCTGGACCTGGAGAACGACATCCGCGATGAATCGTGAGAATAGTCGCGTTGTCGCCTCCGACTGCTCCTCCATTCGGCTGATGATGTGATTGGAATAAAACAGGACGGCGAGAATGAGCACGGCCACTCCGATAAACAGGTAGCCCTTGAGCCATAAGCGGATATTGCCCCTGTAGCCTGAAATGTGGTTCATCGAAATCGCTGGCCGGGGAGAAACGCGCTAACCCAGATATTCTACTCCATGCATATACGGGACGAGCCTTTTGGGGATCTTCACGCGACCCGTAGGAGTTTGATGGAATTCGAAGATCGCCGCGATAATGCGGGGAAGGGCCAGCCCCGATCCATTGAGCGTGTGGGCGAAACGATGTTTCTCGCCGGGTGTTTTTTTGAGCTTGATATTCGCTCGACGCGCCTGGAACGCCTCGAAGTTGCTGCAGGAAGAGACCTCCAGCCACTTCTTTATGCCAGGAGCATAGACTTCGAGGTCGTAGCACTTGGCGGCCGCAAAACCCAAATCGGCCGTGCAGAGTTCCACAACCCGATATGGCAGCTCGAGCGCATCAAGAATCGCACTGGCATCGAGCACAAGGCTTTCGAGCTCCTCGTAAGAGGTATCCGGATGAACGATTTTGACTATTTCGACTTTATCGAACTGGTGGACTCGGAGCAGTCCTCTGGTATCCGCTCCATAGCTGCCCGCCTCCCGGCGGAAACAAGGGCTGAAGGCCGTGTGCTTGAGGGGAAGATCTTCAAGGGCGATAAACGTATCCCGATGGATGTTCGTAATGGGAACCTCGCTCGTCGGGATGAGAAATAGATCATCCACCTCACAAAGGTACATATCATCCGATAGTTTCGGAAGTTGGCCGGTGCCGATCATCGCATCGCGATTTACCATATAGGGAATGAGCACTTCCTCGTAACCTTTTTCCCTATGAGTGTCCAGCATCAAGTTCACGAGCGCCCGGCACAGCAGAGCGCCCTCTTTCCGGAATACGATGAATCCTCTCCCGCTGATCTTCCGTCCCGCTTCGAGATCGAGGACGCCTATTCTCTCTCCGATCTCCCAATGGGGCGCTATATCGAAAAACTGCTCTGGAATCTCGCCATGGATGCGCACAACGACGTTATCTTCGGGACCGTTTCCAACAGGCACGCTCTCGTGCGGTATATTGGGTAGTAACAGAAGGAGCTCGTTTAGCTTTTCACTCAGATTTTTATCCTTCGCCTCGAGAGTTTTTATCTCCAGGGAGATCTTTTTCAAATGTTCGTGGAGCTCTTTAGTGCTTTTGCCTGCCCTTTTCCTATTCCCAATCTCTTCTGATTTCACATTTCGTTCGTGCTTCAGCTTGTCAGCCGCCTGCAGATTCTCGAGGAGTTCTTTGTCCAGAGCGATAATTTGATCAACGTCCATCGTATAGCCTCTTGTCTCGATGGCGCGACGAATCGCCTCCGGGTTGTCGCGAATCAACCTTTTATCCAGCATGATTGATCTTTCGGGATTTTGGATCCGGTTTAGATGAGGTTGAGTTCCTGTAAGACCTCCCGGCCTCCGGATACAAGTATCTCATCGGCAAGTAATTTCCCAAGCTCCACCTCTTGCCCAGGCGAACCCCTTACCACCGAAGAGATCTTCTCCCTTCCGTCCGGGAGTGCGACGACACCTTCGAGTTCTAGTCTGTCCCCCTCGATGCTGCCGAGAACCCCGACCGGGTCGGACTCGCAGAGGCCAATGTGCTCCAGAAAAGACCACTCGGCCTTGACCTCGCTGAAGGAAGCGGGTTCGTTCAACGTGCCCACAAGCTTCCTGGTGCGTTCATCACTCATCCGGGTGAGGATCGCAAGCGAGCCTTGCCCCGCTGCGGGAACACACACGGAATTCGTGAGGAATTCTACAACACAATCTTGCTTGTGAAGCCTTTCGACATCAGCGGCTGACAGAATCACCGCGTCTATTTTGCCGTACTTTACTTTCTGGATCAGCGAATCAACGCTGCCCTTCATACGGACCATTTTGAGATCCGATCTGTAATACAGCATTTGTGCTTCTCGTCGAATTTCGTTCGCTGCGATCGTGGCGTTAAGTGGGAGCTCGTCCAGGATACGATCTTCTTTCGAAATCAAAACATCATACGGGGTCAGCCGGCTGGTGATAGCGCCGACAGCTAGCCCGCCGGGAAGCCTCGCTGGTAGCGTGGAGGCGCTGAGCACCAGTGCATCGAACGCTCCCCCGAGGAGTTTATTCATCAGGAACGCAACCCGGTTGGGCGAGTTAGGAGTTTGCTTGGTGTCTGCATGCGATGGATACGCGTTGGGATTGATGACTTCGATCACGGCTTTTGGAGAGTGCTTCTGCAATTGAGTAGTTACTTCTTCGGTCTGAATTCTCGACAGAAGATCGTTATCCCCGCATAAGCGATAGCTCGTCCTCGACGCCACGGGATGCTCCCTGAAAGTGTAGAGATTGAAACTTCAGGAACGGTAAGGTGTCTAGAACGTAGCACAGGAGGAAGGTGTCGTCAACGGTCAAACTTTAGCGCGATGATTTAGTAGCGACAGCCTCACCTTCTATAGCGGCGATTGAATTCCTGGCAAGTGCGTCCGCAGCCTCCCGCTCTCTCCGGCCTTCGGCGATCATCAACCTGAAGAACGACAGGAATACGGCGATGAGAAAGGAACTCCCTACGAAAATGGGAAATGCGTATCCTTTCGCAGCAAGTATTCCCAGGGCGGCCGAAACGGTTTGGATGGAATACAGTATGAGCAAAGCTTGTCTCGGAGAAAAGCCAAAAGAACTCAAGACGTGGTGCATATGAAGCGCGTCTGCTTTGAAGATCGGAGTACGAAGTGCAATCCTCCTTGCGATGGCAAGAAAAGTGTCCAATATGGGCACACCGAGCACGAAGCAGACGCCGAAGAACGTGCCAACACCCGGCCTCAGCATCGAAAGCGAGCAGGCTGTTATCCCCAACATTAGGCCCAAGAACATGCTGCCCGTGTCGCCCATAAAGATTTTCCCTGGAGGGAAGTTGTAAACCAGAAAGGCGAGGCAAGCCGCGCCCAGAGCCAACGAGACGACCAATAGCGAGTAGGATCCAAAGAGCAGCGAGATACCGGTGAATGCAGCCGAAGCGATCAAGCAGATTCCGCCGGCAAGCCCATCATGCCCATCGATGAGATTGACGGCGCTTGAGATCCCAACGAGGTAGAATACCGTGAGCAGCAACGACAAGAGGCCAACCTGGTCGATGATCGGCAGCCCGACGAGCAGGCTAAAGCCCGAAGCGACAAGAAGAAGAGCGGCAATTATCTGAACGACGAGCTTCTGAAAGACCTTCAGACTCCTCATATCATCCACAAGGCCAAGTGCAACGACCAGGCCCACTCCTGGGAGCGCCCGCCACAGTGCAAAAATCCCACCGGTTGAATACGCTTCTTCGGGCAGCATCTTGTAAAGAAATAAGGCGCCGATTGTACCGAGCACAAGACTCACGCCTCCCAAATGCGGAATGAGGCAAGTGTGCACCTTTCTTCCGTTCGGCTTGTCACCCAGCTTCCAGCGCAAAGCGTATTTTCGCACCAGTGGTGTCGTTACGAAAACAACCAGGAAAGCCGCTGTCGAGACGGCTATGTTATTGAATAGCAAGCGGTTGCCTCCTGTGCACTGACCAAACCTCTGGCTCGTCCCCTCAACTTATCGAGCACGATATCTTCCAAGCCATATTGTGTCAAGCGTTAACCCCTTTAGTATCTTGTTTTCTGATATTCGAAATCGCTTCCAACACCTGACCCACGCTCAGAACCCTGAACAGGGAAATAAGCGCAGTGTAAATAAGCGCTTGCAAAATTAGCCAGACGAATACGATAGGGTATGATGAGCCTGCTTCTGCTTTACCGAATTCCCAGAATAGGAGCCAAAACACGCCAACCGTCAAGGCGCCTGCAAGAACCGTGCGCACAACGAGGGAAAACTCTCTCATCCCATAGCGCACGCTGAAGATTCTGGACACTAGTCTCAAACCCAGGACGAGCAGGAGCCCGTATGACGCGAGAGTTGCGATAATTGCTCCTTTCGACCGCAGGGATGGAATCAGCACCAAATTCAGCGCGAAATTTGCTGCCGCTGAGATCGCCGTCACACCCGCATAGTACGTCGTGCGCTCTGCAGCGACCAGGGCAGGCAGCATTATGGCCCCGATCGATCGGAGAGCGAGCACCCAGATGAAAAATATCATCAACTCGCCGGCGTACAGGAACTCGCGCGAATAGACCAATGTAAATAACGGAACTGCAAAAACTGCGAAAATCGATGCGAACATGACTCCAAAGACCAATGCAAGCAGGAGCGTCCTCTGAAGAATCTGCGAACACTCTTCCAGCTTTCCGGTCGAGAAACGGGAGGCGAGCGCCGGGCGGAGGGTCATAATGAGTGCGAAGGCGGGAAAAAGAGAAACTTCTGTAACGTTTCTCGCGATGGCGTATTGCCCTACTTCTTCCATGTCGTGGAAAAATCCAATCATCAGCCTGTCCGTTTGGGAAAAAATTGTCACCGATGCGCTGCTTGCCGCTAATGGGACTCCCAGGACCAGCAACCGCTTAGCGATCGCCCGGTGGTTTTCCGATGGGCCCGAAGCAGGGAAATACCTCAGTAACAATACAAGATACACGACGATCGCGATAACCCACGCAACGCAATACCCCCCGAGGATTTCTACAGCCCCCCAACCTCCAAACACGAGAACCGCCGTGATGGCCACCCGGACGAGGAAGTTGACGCTTCGCACCTGGTAGACAGTGTGCACGCGATTCAACCCAATGAGATAGTGTTCCATGAATTCGTACAGGCTCGCGCATAAAATGACGAATGCTGACACACGGATCGGCTTCTCGAGGTTGGCCTCTTCGAAAAAGGCGGCCACTTGTTGCGCGTAAGCAAACGCCAGCACGGCAACAATCATTGTAAAAACCAGGCGGAAGGAAAGACCTGTATTGAAGAGCGCCCGCAAACGCCCCGGATCCACCACTCCGTATTCGCTGGCGAGGCGTGACGTGGCTAGTCCCATTCCGAATTTGCCAAAGATCAACGCCGCCGTGGCAAACGCCATCGCCCAGGAAACCGTACCGATAACCTGAGGACCGGCCCACCGGGCAACAATCCAGGAAACGATGAAACTCGAAACAATGGGAAGGATAGTAGTGGCGAGGCTCCAGAGATAGTTTCTCTCCAGAGGGGTATCCAGATAGGCCCAGCTGCTCTTGGTTTGGCTCATGAAAAGTAAGTTTCGAAAACTTTTACGATTCGAACGGAAGCCTTTCCATCCCACAAGTCTGGAATCCTGCTATCCTTGATTCCAAAACGGAGGGCTTTTCGGCCCTCATCGACGATCCGGTTTTTAACCATCCCGACGAGACGGTTCGTACCCATCTCGATTGTGATGGGCCTTTCTGTGTTTTCCCGAATCGTCAAGCAGGGGATGCCAAGAGCAGTAGTTTCTTCCTGTATACCTCCTGAGTCTGTGAGCAGGATTCTAGCATACTTCATCAACTTAATAAAGTCCAAATAACCGATCGGCTCGATCAGCCTCAATTTTCCGGGTGGTATCTCCAAGTCGTTCGCATCGATAATCTTTCTCGTCCTAGGATGAACGGGAAAGATCAGAGGACACTCCTCTCCGAGTACGAGCAGGGCATCGATGATGTTTTGGAGCGTAGCAACGTCATCCACATTGGTAGGCCGGTGGATGGTTACAAGGCCGTAAGCATGCTTCTCGAGAGCGAGATTTTCAAGGATCCTGGAGGATTCCGCCATGGATTTATAGTAGTGGAGGCTATCGATCATCACATTTCCGACAAAATGGATCTTCTGCGGATCCACGCCTTCTCGAAGAAGGTTCTTTTCCGCGTCGCTGCAGGTGGTAAAGAGAAGTTCAGCAACGATATCCGTAACCATCCGGTTGATCTCCTCCGGCATGCTCCTGTCGAAACTTCTAAGACCTGCCTCAACATGGGCGACTGGGATTTCATGCTTGACGGCTACCAAGGCCGCAGCCATTGTCGAGTTGACATCTCCCACAACCATAACAAGATCCGGCCGCTCATCGAGGAGCACATCATCCAAAGCGATCATTATTCTTCCCGTCTGTTCGGCATGGGTTCCCGATCCCACGCCGAGATAAGCATCTGGCTCCGGAAGCTTCAGATCCTCGAAAAAAATCTTCGACATGTTCGCATCATAGTGCTGCCCGGTGTGAAGGAGGAATTTCGCAAACCGATTCGTTTTATCCATTTCCCTCCAAATAGGCGCCACCTTCATGAAATTCGGCCGCGCGCCCACAACGGCCATAATCTTCGGCTTTGCACTTGAAGACAACTCTCAAGCTCCTCTGGATTTTCCTTCTTTCAGCTTCTTGCTGTAATGTTTCTCGTAATATTCCCTGAAGGCACCCGACTTCACGCTTTCCCACCATTCTCTGTTGTTGCAATACCACTTGACCGTTTGCTCCAATGCCCTGTCAAAATCCCATTCCGGTTTCCAGCCCAGCTTGCGGATCCGCTTCGCGTCCATGGCGTAAACGCGATCATGGCCTTTTCGGTCTTCGATAAACACGATTCGCGTCTTGGGTGCCCCGAGCAGATCGAGTATCCGTTCGGCAACCAGTAGATTCGGTCGGCTCTCCCCTGCCCCGATATTGTATACCGCGCCCAACTCCCCCTTGAGGGCCACCATTGCTATGGCACTGCAGTTGTCATCTACATAAATCCAATCCCTCTGATGCATCCCGTCTCCATAGAGAGGAAGATCCTTCCCTTCGATTGTGTTGGTTATAAATAGAGGAATAAACTTTTCGACATGCTGGTAGGGCCCGAAATTGTTGGAGCTGCGGGTGATGACCACGGGTGCTTGATACGTATTACGGAATGCCAGAGACATCAAGTCGCCCCCGCATTTGCTGGCCGAATAGGGATTGCCAGGTTTCAGTGGAGAGTCCTCCCTGAACGCTCGATCTGAAGCGCTTCCATAAACCTCGTCCGTAGAGATTTGGATGAATCTCTCAACGCCGCTTTCGAGCGCTTGACGGAGCAATGTATACGTTCCGAAAACGTCCGTTTGGATAAAAGAGCCCGCTTCCTCGATGGAGCGATCGACGTGCGTCTCGGCGGCAAAATTGAATACGGCTTCGCTGCCCTTTATTGCCTTACTAACAAGGGGGGGATCGCATATGGAGCCCTTGATGAAAGTAACTCGGCTGTCATCCAGTACACTGGAGAGATTTTCAAGGTTTCCAGCGTATGTAAGCGCATCCAATACTGTAATCTTGCATTCCGGGTAATTCTTGAGGAGATAATGGACGAAATTCGAGCCGATAAATCCGGCTCCTCCCGTAATCAGGACTGACCGAAAAAATTTCAACGCTTCCCCCTTTGAACTCTATGGCGGCATGATTGTGTCCAGAACTCGCACGAACGATGCGGCTAGAGGGAATCATCAACTCTTGAAACGGTTACCCGTCTTTTTTTTCCCAATTGTACGGTATGTCGTTGTCGTGCGGATCGATTCTGTATTCATCGGGCTTTTTGTAATTATAAGGCTCCGTGGGAATATTGATCAGGTATCCAGGTTGCGTTCCGATGCCTTTCATCCCGTGAACGACGTATGGCGGAATCACAAGGAGAATTGCATTCTTGTCCCCCATAAAAAATTCGTTGATCTCGCCCTTCGTGGGTGAACCGTCCCTCATGTCGTAGAGAACGACCTTCAGCATTCCCGAGACCGCAACAAAGTGATCCGTTTGCCTCTTGTGGTAGTGCCATCCCTTGACAACGCCTGGATATGCTACCGTGAGATATACTTGTCCGAATTTTTGAAAAAACTCATCGTCACAGCGGAGCATCTCCATCAGAAACCCCCGCTCATCGGGTATTACCTTGAGCTGCTTGATCTTCACTCCTTCTATCATTTCACTGGCTCCTTTGGATCGACACCACGTCCGAAAGAATTATATCGGAAACCTTGTTGTACCATTCGATCCTTTTTATAAACGTTCCGGCAATCGATGAAAACCGGCTCCAGCATCAATCGTTTGAGTCTCTCGAGATCAAGTTCCCGAAGCTCGTTCCACTCGGTGATCAGCACCAACGCATGTGCGTTTTCCGCGGTTTCATAAGGGTTCTTGCAGTATTCGACGTTCAAACCGGAATTCTCTCTCAGATTGTCCATCGCAACGGGATCGAATACTTTCACTTGCGCTTTCGCATCGAGAAGAAGCTGAAGTACCTTCAGCGCAGGGGCTTCCCTCAAATCGTCCGTGTTCGGTTTGAAAGATAAACCGAGGATCCCGATCGTCCTTCCCTCCAGCGAACCGACCTCTGCCTTGAGCTTGTCGAACGCGATCTCTATTTGGCCGGCGTTCACCTCATGAGCCGCCCGGATGATCCGAGGATCGTATCCTTTTTCTCTCGCAATGTGAATGAGGGCTGTAATATCTTTTGGGAGGCACGAGCCCCCATAGCCAATACCAGCATGGAGAAACTTGGAGCCTATACGTCCGTCGAGCCCCATTCCTTTCGCCACATCGTCGATGTTTGCCTGACACAGCTCGCAAATTGTTGCTATCTCGTTGATGAACGAGATCTTCGTGGCGAGATAGGCATTGCTGGCATATTTGATGAGCTCCGCCGCCTCGAGCGTTGTCACGACAACAGGTGTTTCCAGAAGGTAAAGGGGCCTGTAAACCCTTTTCATCACCTCCTCTGCCCGCTCCGACTCAACACCAATTATCACCCTGTTCGGTCTCAAGAAATCCTCGATGGCGGAGCCTTCCCTCAAAAACTCTGGATTAGAGACCATATCGAAATCGGCGCCCTCAGGTGCATGCTTTCTGATAACATCAGCCACCTGGCGCGTCGTTCCTACGGGCACCGTGCTCTTCTGGACCACTACTTTATAGTCGTTCAAAAATCCAGCAAGCTCTCTGGATGCGTCGAAAACGTGCGATAGATCCGAGCTGCCATCTGGAAGCGGTGGGGTACCCACGGCGATGAAAATTACTTCGGAGTTTTTCACCGCGTCCCCAAGGTCGGTGGTAAAGAAAAGCCGCCCTGCTGAAGTGTTCCGAGTGACGATGTCCTTAAGGATGGGCTCGTAGATCGGGATGCCGCCGCTGCGAAGGGTTTTTATCCGTCCTTCGTCGATGTCCACGCACCACACCGTATTCCCGAAATCAGCGAGGCATGCACCCGAGACCAGACCGACGTACCCCGTACCGATCATACAGATCTTGCTCATTTATATCCTCCCATCGGTTCTCATTCGAATTGATCGCTTTACTTCCCTCCGAAATCACGCCAGGAATCCAGGAGTGCCTCAAGGGTTTCATCGATCGGGATCCGCGGCTTCCAACCGGTATCAGCAATAATCTTGCTGGGGTCCCCCCTTAGTTCCGGCGTATCCACCGGGCGGAGCCGGTTCTTCGAGACCTGCACTTTCACATCCAACCCCGCTATCCCGCGGAGCTTGTCCAGGAGTTCACGCACGCTGAACGCCGTACCCGAGCAGACATTATAAATCTCACCGCGCTTTCCCCTTTCAATGAGCGCGATGTAAGCTTCTCCAACATCCCTTACATCGAGAAAATCCCTGCGCACATCCAAGTTTCCCACTTCGATCACCGGAGGTCTCAATCCTTCCTTGATTTCGATCA
The DNA here is from genome assembly GCA_011772205.1 of Candidatus Latescibacterota bacterium. Classification (GTDB taxonomy): domain Bacteria; phylum Krumholzibacteriota; class Krumholzibacteriia; order WVZY01; family WVZY01; genus WVZY01. The sequence goes on along the minus strand of WVZY01000059.1, from coordinate 21,669 downwards.
GTTGGCGGGCGAAGCTAGCCAGCACAAATGGCTCCTTTTGCCCTGGACCGGTATGATTAAAGCTTCTCGTGATAACGACGTCGACATTGTACAACGACACATAACTCCTGCAGTATTCGCTCTGGACCATTTTGCTCAGAGCATACGGATTTACCGGTCGGGGGGAACGATTCTCTTTTATCGGCATGATATCCGCGCTCAAAGGGCCGTATTCATCGGCAGATCCGATGGCGAGAAGTCGCGTTTTGGACGACCGTGTCCGGAGAAAATCGAGGATATGCAGACACGGCAGGACGTTGTTCCGAAATGTTCGAAGGGGTTCATCGAAAGAAATGGCCGCACTCGATTGGGCGGCCAGATGAATGATGGCACCGGGCCGTACATCCTCGAGAAGAAGCGTGACGGCCCGCTCGTCCTGCAGATCACAGGGTACATACTCCTTTCCGGGAAAAGCCGCGATACTACCCTTTAGATCCGTTCCCCATGCTTCATATCCATGGGATCGCAGCAATTCGACGACGACTCTGCCAACGAATCCCCAGCATCCCGTGACCAACACCCGTTTCAACGATCCATCCTACCTGTTTCTCCAGAATTCGAGGACGTCCCGTAACGCCTGCTCGAAGGGTATCTCCGGTTTCCACCCCGTGCACTTTTTAAAGCGGGAACAATCGCCCTGCAGAATAGCGACATCGGACGGCCGGAGCCGCGCTTTGTCTACCTTTACTTCGATCTTCTCTTGGGACATCGCAAGGAGCATGTCGAGAACCTCTCGAATGGCCCAGCTCTTTTCAGAACAAATGTTGTAAACCTGGCCGCTCTTTCCCTTCTCTAGAGAGAGAAAATACGCGCGCACCATATCACGCACGTCGGTAAAATCCCTTTTGGCATCGAGGTTTCCCACATACATCTCCGGAGGCCTCAAACCTTTTTCGATATCGGCGATTTGCTTGGCGAAATCCGAGCAGACAAATACTGGCGGCCTTCTTGGGCCCGTATGGTTGAATCCTCTGGTTCGCACGATATCCATCTTGTAACTCATAAAGTACTGGTAACCGAGAAGATCCTGACCCACCTTGCTCACTCCGTAGGGACTCAGAGGACGGAGCGGATTATCTTCTGTAATGGGCAGCTCATTTTCGTAGACCATGCCGTACTCTTCGCTCGAGCAGGCAAGCTGTATCCGACAGCCAAGGCCGATCTTCCGCACTGCTTCGAAGATGTTCAACTCGCCGATGACGTTCGTTGTCAGGCTCTCCGTCGGCGCTTTCCAACTGGTCGGGACAAAACTCTGAGCGGCAAGATGAAAAATGTAATCGGGGTGGATTTCCTCGATGACTTCCCTTGTTGACGTCGCATCGCGAAGATCGCACTCCAGGAGGTTGATTCGATCTTCGATGTGCTCGATGTTTTCCGTCCGGCTGCGCCAGCGGACAATTCCATATACTTCGATCCCCCCTCGCTCCAGACAGTAGTCGGCGAGATGGCTACCGGCAAAGCCGGTGATCCCAGTAATGAGCACCCGCATCACATGTCCTTTCTTCAGAAGGGCTTATAATATATAACCTTGCGATATTATGCGAAAATCCCTGTAAAGTCAAGGAATTGGCTCAGCGGAGCGATTTTGGGAAGAACTTGAGGGCCTGCATCTCCCGGCGCGCGGCTCGGAAGTTCCGAGCTACCCCCAAATGACATACACGAAACCCGCCCCCAGCAGCGTCGCAATAATCGTAAACGGCAATCCGATCTTGATGAATTCCCAAAAAGATATCGTGTAACCGTTTTTTCGAAGCATTCCGGTCGCCACCACGTTCGCCGAAGCACCAACGGGCGTGACGTTGCCGCCCAGACAGGCGCCGATCAGGAGACCGAATACCAGGAGTTCGATATTCACCTCCATTGTCCGTGACATGGTCTGAACGACCGGGATCATTGCCGTGAGGTAAGGAACGTTGTCCACGAATGAGCTGAAAGCAACGGAGCCCCAAACAACGGCGGTGAACGCAACGAGTGGATTCGTTCCAATATGCCGGCCGAGGAAATGGGCAAATCCATCAATCACACCGGCCCGCTCAAGCATGCCCACCATGACGAAAACACCTGCCAGAAACATGGTGGTCGCCCAGTCGTACCGTGCGCCAAGGCCTCGCTTTTCGGAAGTGCTGGCAAAGCGGCAGAAAATCACGCACAGCAGCGCACAGCCCATTGTCGCCGTGCCGCCAAACCAGCGGAAATCGGGATCCACCAATGATGAGAGCGTCAGCGCAACCACCATGAGCAGGATGAAGAACGTCGGCGCGAGGCTCCGGATTTTTTCTTCAGACACAACGTCAGCGGAGCCTTTGTAGCGCCGGAAATAGTAATACAAAAACGTGACTGCCCCGATCGCTCCCACTTCCACCGCAAAGAAAATCCCCGGCTTGCCTTTGTAAATGAAGAAATCGTTGAAGTTCATATGCTGGTAATTTGCCAGGATCATGCTGGGCGGATCCCCAATCAATGTTGCAGTCCCCTGGAGGTTGGAAGCGATAGCGATCCCAACGATGGCAGGGACAGGAGACGCGTTGATTCTTCGAGCGAGTGCAAAAGCAATCGGCGCTACGATCAAAACCACCGCCACGTTTTCTATGAAAACCGATAGAGCGGAAGATAAGAGGCACACGCCAAGAAACGCGCTCCCGACAGTGGAGGAGCGCTTCACGAGATATGAAGCGAGTACCGCTGGAACGCGCGAGAGAATGAAGAACTCCGCCAAAACGAGCGTTCCGGCAAAGATCCCCATTACATTCCAGTTGATATCATGAAAGATGGATCCCGTTCGTATCAGTCCGGCAAGGACGCCGGCCCCGATCCCTACCCATAGGATCTGGCTTTTGATGTGCTTGAAACAAATGATGGCCGCATAGCTCAGAAGGAAAATCAAGCTCGCCAGTAGACTGTCACTCAAACCCTGATGCCTCCTCCGCCGTTCAGTCCCGCTGTTCTGCGGATCGCATCCGCTCGAAGATCCGTTGGCAGGCCTTCGCAGGGTCCTGGGCTGCGATAATCGGTCTTCCGACAACGATAAAATCCGCCCCCGCCTCGATCGCCTTTTCAGGTGTCACCACACGAACCTGGTCGTCCTTTCCTCCTTCTCCCTCAAGCCTGATTCCCGGCGTCACTACCTTGAGATCCTTGCCCAAATGGCCTTTTAAAATTTTTACTTCATGTGCCGAGGCGACCACGCCGTCCAATCCGGCTTGCTGGGCGAGGCTAGCCAGATTGAGCACCATTTCGCGGGGCGCACAAGTGCTCGAAAACAACGTGACGAAATCATCTATCCTTAGGTGCGTGAGGACCGTGACACCGAGAAGCATCACCTGACGCTTGCCCGATTCTTCAACGGCGCGCATGGCTTCCCGGATCATTTCGGTACCACCGGACGTATGAAGAGTGAGCATTCCCGCATCCAGCTCGAGGGCGGAGCGTACGGCGCCGTAAACAGTATTCGGAATGTCATGGAATTTTAAATCGAGAAAAAGGTTCAAGCCGCTGCTTCTCACGAGCTCGCAAATTCTTGGCCCCTCGCGAGTGAACAGCTGGCTGCCGACTTTTACCCACCTCACCTGTGGCGAGAGCAGTTCGACCAGCTTGGACGCTTTCTCGTACGTTTCTACATCCAAGGCGACAATCAGCCGTTCAGCATTATCTCCCGACATGCTTACGTCGATCCTCCTTCCCTGCGCGCCCATTCCGGATGCGCTCGGAGCGCCTCGACGATCCGAATCGGCAGCTCCGGATCCGAGTACAGCGCTGTTCCAACCTGGACCGCTATCGCCCCCGCCAAAAAGAACTTTCTAGCGTCTTCAACCGAAGAGATTCCACCGATGCCAACGACCGGAATCGAAACGCTGTGCGCGACCTCCCACACCTTGAAAAGTGCAATGGGGAGAATACCTGGGCCCGAATACCCTGCTCCCACCCTGGCGAAGATGGGCTTGCCGGTGCTCAGGTCGAAGTCCGTGCCGATCACCGTGTTAACTGCGGAGATAGCATCCGCCCCCCCCGCTTCGGCGGCCCGGGCCACTAGCCCGACATCAGCAAGGTTGGGAGTGATTTTCACCCAAAGAGTTTTCTTCGGTATCCGTTCCTTCACGATGGATGTGATTTTCTCAACGTAGGCCGGATCCCTCCCATGATCCAGCGCTGTTCCCTCGACGTTTGGGCAGCTCAAGTTCAGCTCGATTCCCCGGTAACCTTCCAAAGGAGCGAAGGCCTCGGCAATCCGAGTGAACTCATCCTCCGTTTCAGCCGTGATGCTCACCACAGCATCCACTTCCAAGTCTTTTAGAAGGGGTAACTTTTCCCTTATATAGGCATCTAAACCCACGTTCTCGAGGCCGATGCTGTTCAGCGCTCCTGTGGGCAGCTCACGTATGCGTGGAGGCGGATTCCCAGCGCGCGGCTCGAGGGTAATCGTTTTGGTTACAATGCCCCCCAATTTTTTCTGGGGGATAATCGAGGCATACTCCTCGCCATATCCACAGATTCCCGACGCCAGAAATACCGGATTCTTGAACGCAACCGGCCCGATCTTCACACTGATATCGTTATTACTCGCACTCATGTTTCACGCCGATCCCTTACGGTTCGGGGAGTCGTTCCCAGATCACCTCATTCGCATTGAATACAGGGCCGTCGTGACAGACGGTTTTATATCTCTCTTTCACATCTTTCCCAGCTTGCTCCTTGGCGCTTACAGGGATTACGCAGGATCGGCAAGCACCCACAGCGCAGGCCATTCGGTTCTCCAGCGACACCCAATGCGCTATTCCCGCTTGCACAGCAAGATCGGCTACGGCTTTTAACATCGGCGTTGGCCCGCAGGAGAAAAGCGCGTCCACCGGATTACGTTCGAGTTCGACCTCGGCGAGCTGGGCGGCGTTCCCCCTAAATCCGTAACTCCCATCATCCGTGGCGAGCAGCGACCCTTCATCTGCGAGATCGATCGCCGAAAGAAACAAGTCTTCCTCCGATCGGCCTCCATATACCAGCTGGTAACATTCAGGACATACTCTCTTATCGAGCGTTCGCGAGACAAATTTCTGATAATAATAGAGCGGCGCAAGCCCTACACCCCCCGCAACGGCGAGAATCCTTTGCCCGGGGAGCAGCGGAAAAGCTTCGCCGAGCGGACCGAGGAAGTCCACTGTTTCCCCAGCTCCCAACTCTCGTAGGATTCGCGTGCCCTCACCTTTTTCCACGATGAGAAGCGTGATAGTTTCACCGTTACAATCGAAAATGCTGAAAGGGCGTCTAAGGAAGAACCTGCCGGAGGTCGGAACTGCCATATGGAGAAAGCTTCCAGGAGCGGGATCGGGGAATCCTTCCGGTTTGGAAAGCACCATCAAAAAATAACGAGAACTCAGCTGATGATTTTCGACAACCGTGGAAACGAATCGAGCGGGCTTGGGTATTTCAATACGGGTAAAATTCACGTTATTCTTCTGTCCCTCCCAGAAAATGTTTTGCGTATGCCGCCTGCTGGGAATCGGGAAACCGGTCGAGCAGATATTCGTATGCCTCTCTCGCCTTCAACGTATCTCCAATCATAACTGCATATATGTAGCCAATCGCGTATGCGGCTTTCGGCGCCACATCGCTTTCTGGATAGTCATTCAATACACTCCTGTACTGAGCGATAGCTTCCTCAAGGTTATTGAATTGAAACAGCTGAACCTCGGCGAGAGAGAACCCAGCAAAAGCTTTTTCTTCCTCGTTTGCCTCCCCGAGCGATGAGCGCAGTCTCAACAGTTTCGAGATATTTGAACTGCGTTCCAGCGCTTCGTCAGCAAAACGCGATTTTGCGTACTCACCGGAAACTCTTTCGAAGAATCCCTTCGCTGTCTCCAAGCTGTCCAGCTTTTCCTGATAGATGATGCCGAGCTGATAGTATCCTTCCGCACTGAATTTCGTCTTAGGGTAGCTGGATCCCACCATCCGGTAAAGACCGATTGCTTGATTCAGCGAGTCGAGCCCCACATAGCTTTCCGATTTGAGCAGCAGTACATCAGCTTTTTCTTCTAGCGGCAGGACGAATTGTTCGATCTCCCGAATGGCACTCAATGCATCCCCGTATCTCTCCAGTTTTATATAGGCTTCCGACAGCTTCATCAGACATCTGATTTTCTCTTCTTGCCTGAGCTTGCTGTTCAGAAGTCTTTCGTAAACGTGGATGCTTTTTTCATACTCTTCGCGCTCGAGGAAGATTTCCGCCATCTCAAGGTCCGCTCTCAATTTATACCTGCTGGTGGCGTGTTCCCTGGCGAGTGTTTCCAGATAAGTCATCGCCTCGTCCTCGCGGCCAGCCTTAAGGGAAACTGTTCCGAGAAGGTAAAGGGTAACAGCTTTATAGCGGCTTTTCGGGTATTTTTCGAGGAATGACTTCAGCAATATTGCAGCATCATCCAGCCGATCCTTTGCAATATACGATCTTGCGAGATACTCAGTGGCCTCTTCGTTCAGTTCGCTGTCAGGAAAATCCGCTTTCAGCGCCTCCAATGTTTGGATTGCTTTATCATACTCTCTCTGTTCGTAATAAGATTTGCCGATGAGCAGGACCGCATCATCCACCCACTTACTATTGGGGTATGTCGTTATCAACTGCTGGCATTTCTCGATTACATCATCGTAAATTGTAATATGTTGCCTGCTCAAGCTCCCGTCCTTCTGTACAGGCAGTGCCTTCGCTTCCCGGTACTTTTTCTTGGCATTGTAAAACATGTTGAAATACGCGCACCCGTATTGGAATGTGAGGATAAGGCATACTAGCACGGCCAATGTGGAGGATGGGAACATTGTAAGGCCGCTTTTTCGAACGGCTCTCGAGCGAAGCCTCATATAATCTCTCGCGGGCTTTCGGGGCAAAGGATTACCGCAGCTGTTAGAGCGCTGCTTCGGATGGAACCACCGGCGTTCCATCGAGGATAGTGTGCAACACTCTCCCGGAAAGCTTCCGTCCGATGTAAGGAGAGTTCCGGGATTTCGAATAGAATCCATCACTCGATACGATCCATGTTACCGTCGGATCAAACAGCACCAAGTCGGCGGCATCACCTTTTCGTAATGTTCCGCCTGGAATTCCCAGCGCCTGAGCGGCTTTATACGTGATGAGCGCCAGCGCTTGGGGGAGCGCAAGATGCCTAGGCTCAACCAAGTGCGTCAGGACAACGGAAAATGTCGTTTCGAGCCCGATCATACCGGGCGGGGCATATTCGAACTCTACCTGTTTTTCCTCCTGCGCGTGGGGGGCATGATCGGAGGCGATGCAATCCAGTGTCCCATCTTTTAACCCTTCGATGATTGCCTCTCTGTCCTCTGCAGATCGAAGGGGTGGGTTGACTCTGAAGTTCGTATCATATGTCTCGAGATCTTTTTCTTCCAGTGAAATATAGTGCGGAGCTGTTTCAGCCGTCACTGGAAGTCCATTTTCTTTTGCCTCCCGGATCCGGTTGACGGCTCCACGAGTGGACACGTGCGCCACATGAAGTTTTGATTTCACCGCATTCAGCACTATTAAGTCTCTTGCGAGACACAGCTCCTCGCTGAAAGCGGGTACGGAGGGCAAACCGAGTTTCGTAGAGTAAAATCCTTCGTTCATCACCCCACCGGCTGACGTAGAAGGATCTTCACAATGCTCGATGAGCGGTATATCGAACCGTGAGGCGTATTCGAGGACTCTCCGAACCATTTGAGCAGTTGATACCGGTGCCCCGTCATCACTCACCGCCACAGCTCCTGCCGAGACGAGGCGACCGATCTCTGTCAATCGCTCACCTTCCCGGCCTACAGTGGCTGCAGCGACTGGATAGACCTTGGCAAAACCGGATAACTTCGCCTTCCGCAGTATAAAATCAACCACACTTTTGTTATCGATCGCCGGTGAAGTGTTCGGCATGCATGCGACCGAAGTGAATCCACCGGACGCGGCTGCTACGGTTCCGGTATGGATCGTTTCCTTGTGTTCGTAGCCAGGTTCCCGAAGGTGCACATGAATATCTACAAATCCCGGAGACAGGTGCAGCCCTCCGCCGTCGTAGACGGTTTTATCCCCGAACTCCGGGAGCCCCTCCTCCACAAATGCGATCTTCCCGCCTTCGACTCCGACACAACCCGGAAAGATCCGCTCGTTCTCCGGATCGACAACCTTGATGTTTGCGATCGCATAATCACACACATCCCGCAGTTTCGAAATCGCTTCCACGGCTTCCCTTTCATCAAATCGCCCGAGGGGCCATGTGAGATGTCATCAGGTTTCCCTTGGGCGTGTTTGGCCAATACCCGGAGGCCCTTTGACGAAGAACTCCACTTCGTACTAGAAACGAGCCCAATCAAACCGCTTCCCGATTTTCTTCTGGAGCGCTTTGCACCTCTTCTTCGATCAATCCCTCTTTCTGCCCCACTCCGCAAATGAGATAGAGTACCGCCATCCGTACGGCAACTCCATTGGTCACCTGGTCGAGAATCACTGCCCTGTCGCTATCGGCCACTTCCTGGCTGATTTCGACTCCCCTATTCATCGGACCTGGGTGCATGATGAGGCACTCAGGCGTCGCCCAGGCAAGAGACTCCGCCGTAATTCCGTACACTTCGTTATATTCGAGGGAGCTTGGGAACAGGTTCACCTTCTGTCGCTCCAGCTGGATTCGCAACACATTGATCGCGTCTGCTCCTTCTATCGCTCTTTTGAGGTTCGTTTCTACCTGAACGCCGAACCTCTCGATATCCCTGGGGATCATCGTTGGCGGGGCGCAGAGGACCACTTCCGCGCCCAGCGTGGTCAAGCCAAACACATCAGAGCGAGCAACCCGGCTGTGAGCAACGTCCCCAACGATCACGATTCGCTTCCCTCTCAGGTCTCCCAACTTCTCCCGCAGCGTGAAGATATCGAGAAGTCCTTGCGTGGGATGCTCATGGCAACCGTCTCCCGCGTTGACCACGGCTGCATCCAAGAGTCCGGCAAGAAAATGGGGCGCCCCAGCTGCGCTGTGGCGCATGACGATGAGGTCGATTTTCATTGCCTGGATGTTCTCTGCCGTATCCCTGAGGGTTTCCCCCTTTTTCACGCTGCTCGTTGACGCCGATATGTTTACCGTGTCGGCGCTCAGGCGCTTCTCCGCCAGCTCGAAGCTCGTACGTGTCCGGGTGCTTGGCTCAAAGAAGAGATTCACGACCGTTTTTCCGCGCAATGCGGGCACTTTTTTGACGGGGCGCTCGGAGATCTCCTTGAAAGAGTCGGCCGTATCGAGAATCAGGTTGATTTCTTCAGCGCTCATTCCTTCGAGACCGAGCAAATCATTCCTTCCAAGCGTCATGATGGCACCAGCTCCCCTAGTATGACTTCATCTTCTCCATCGAATTCTCTCAGGTGGACTTCCACCTGTTCTCTCTCGGATGTCGGTATATTTTTCCCCACGTAATCCGCTTTGATCGGAAATTCTCTATGGCCTCTGTCGACGAGCACAGCGAGCTGGATCTGTCGCGGACGCCCGAAATCGATGAGCTCATCGAGGGCCGCACGAACCGTCCGCCCCGTGTACAGTACGTCGTCGACGAGAACTATTACCTTATTGGTGATATCCACTTTAATCTCCGTCTTTCCGATGACGGGCTTGCTCGTCATCGTTTGGAAGTCGTCCCTGTAAAGGGTGATGTCCAAAATGCCCGTTGGGACTTCCTCACCTTCTATAGTCTCGAGATAGGTCGCGATTCGTTCAGCCAGGTAGACACCTCTCCGGCGGATTCCGACGGCCACAATGTTTTTTACACCAGTGTTTCGCTCGACAATCTCATGAGCAATCCTCTTGATTGCCCTCCGGATTTGATCCGTATCCATGATCGTCGCTCTGTATTGAAAGTCCAAACCAGGTCCTCCGTAGTAGATGTAAAAGATGGTCAGCGGGACGGCCCCGGGCAGGCAAAAAAAACCCCCCGAGAAACCTAGGGGGTGGGCCATGATATTCCCTTCGCCCTTTCCTGGCCTCCCGGACCAGATTAAAAGGTTTTCGTCCATCACATATTACCGTTCCTGAGAGCGTTGTTCAAGAAGTTTTTGATCAAAAATGTCTTTTGATCCTGGGCCCACTTCACATGCCAGCCATTCGCTCCTGCTCTTAATCTCCCTAAGAGCTTGAAAAAAAAGGAATGACCGGATTCCAGCGGATTCCAGCGAAATCCAACCACCCAGCTGTTGAACCGAAGAATGGTCCGGACTTGGGGAAATCCTTCATGCGGAGCAACGAGAAGGCTTCGTGGAGGTGATGACCTTTATTGGAGGGAGCGAAGATTGCCGCGTGAGGGGGGTGATGAACCATTGCGCGGAGCGAGGGAGGATCGCCCACCGCAGGCGGGAAGCCGACCGAAGCGGGCGCAGGTGAGGAAACAGCCCATCTGGCACCTACAGCCTATTCTGAAGAATGGTGGATCGAAACCAATGGACGGCTTGCTATCGCGAGCTGAATGAAGTTATTTGACCCCCTGCCACTGTCTCTACTATGATGAGTCCAGCCTGTCCGGAGACCTCTTGAATTCGTTCGGCAACCCGCTGGGGAGGACCCGAAGAATGAGCTGGTAGCATCGGCAACTCTCCGACAGACGGCACACTGCACACTCAAAAAGGAGTAGCAAAATGGTGAGTGAAAAAAAGCTAGCGAGCGCAGCTAGGGTCGCGCTCACCCAGTGCCTCGGGGTTAAAGAAGGGGAAAAGCTGCTCATCGTAACGAATCCGGAGAAGAGGCGGATCGCCGAGGCTCTTTTCCAGGAGGGTGAAAAACTCGGGGCCGATCCAATACTTCTCTTCTACCCCAAAGGATCCATCAACGGCGAAGAGCCTCCCAATCTGGTTGCCGAAGCAATGCTCAAATCCGACGTCATCATCGCGCCCACGGTGACCAGCTTAACCCACACCCAAGCGAGACGCCGCGCATGCAAGGCAAAGGCACGCGTGGCCACGATGCCTGATATCTCCGAGGACTTTTTTGTGCGGGGGCTCAGCGCAGATTACAACGAAATCCAGAGATTATCGAAGAAGGTCCAAACATTATTGGATCAAGCGAAAGTGGCACATGTTACTTCCCCTTCCCGATGCAATCTGTACCTCGACATCCGCAACAAAGCTCTCGTTAGCGACGGCAACTTGAAAATGCCGGGATCTTGTTCCAACTTGCCTACTGGAGAGTCGGAACTTGCGCCCAAGACGGCCAACGGTATCCTGGTAGCCGATAGATGCGGCAAATTTATCACCGAGCCAACAAAACTCGAGATCAAAGATGGCTATATCATCAAATACGAGGGCAATCCCTCAGGCCGACGTTTCAGGAAGTTGGTGGAAGCCTGCAAGCAGAAAGACGGAAACGACAACGCAGCTTTCATCGCCGAATTCGCCATCGGTACGAACAAGAGCGCCAAGGTGACGGGATTGATCCTCGAAGACGAAAAAGTGTACGGAACGTGTCATATCGCTTTCGGAGATAACACCAGTTATCCTGGAGGCAGAAACCCGAGCACTCTGCATATAGACGTAATCGTCTTTAAACCAACGATCACATTCGACGGTCGGATAATAATGAAAAACGGGAAGCTTATTGTCTGATGATGCCGACCAGAGTGCCCAATCAGCTCGAGTTTTTCTTTCTACGCGAGGATAAGCGCGACCAACGCAGATTCATCCTCACTCCGCCTCTCTCCCAGCATCGATTCTGCGGAAAGCTTCTCGAGAAACTCAATTATGTAGAGCGATTTTTCCCCGAACTCCGTGGGACGACGATAAAGGTTGGATTAACCCGGGCGGCAAGCGGCATGGCAATCCCCGGAGGTACTGAAGTTTGGTTCAACCCTTCCCGCGTCTGTTATCATACGATTGCACACGAACTAGTACACCTGCTTCAGGGTTCCAACGGGATCCCTCGAGGAGAGAAGAGCTGCGATGTCTTCTCGTTGGCAAGAGACTGGACGCTGAACGATACGCTTCCGAATTATGTGAAAATACCGGCAGCTTTCCACGACCCATTGGGTCGGATTCCCGAGGCGAAGGCGAAACTTATTTTTGCGGTCGCTTCTGGAGCCGTTGCGATAAGAGCCGCCGGTTTGAGAAATTACATTGCATTTTTCGAAAAGGAACTCGCTAGATTGGGTGGATAACCGCTACAGCCCCGCCGACCTGATGGACCAAGACTGCAGAACGATTTTTAGAGGTGAATAAACCTCTCGCCTCCCTGGATCGTGATTCTCTTAATCATATCAATCGGGATCCATTGCTCGACATTTTCTTCCTGTCCCTTTTTCTGCGCTGAGTATACGAGCATTACGTAATCCTCACCAACTTCGCTTATCTTCGCACCATACGCTTGAAATCCCAAGCTTTCCTTAAGGGCAGTACTCCTGTAACTCTCCGGATTCACAACCGTAACTTGGCTCCCTTCCCATGCTTTGAGTACGTTCTGGAAACTCACGGTGCCTCCTTTCTCTTGGTTCTTATGACCCAATCGAATCTGTTTTTTTCTGTTACCTATATAGTAACAATCCTGACGTGTCATGCAAGTGGGCGATTGAGTTCTTCCCTAACCTTTTTCACTACCTCCTGACACCTGGCATCTACCTCACCCGCGGTTGAGATAGCATCCCGGTGGGTCTCCTTTACATATTCAGCATCCGAAATACCGGGCAGGTTGATCAACACATTGAACAATGCCCCTTCCGCTGCTGCCCGCAACGAGAGAGCAGCCACGCCCGCATCGCTGAGAGAATTGACATTGCCGCTCCTAGCTACAGCTTCGACAACCTCCACTGCCCTGAGACAAGCCGTAATCACGCCCATCGGCACGTCCACTGCTCTTTTTGTTGCCGCTTCCACCATTTCATCACGGCGCTGCCTATCTTCTTCGGTCTTCTTTGGAAGCCTCATCGCCTCCATCACTCTGTCGAAGGCTTTCGAGTCTTCGTCCACTCCTTGCAGGAACGCGCTTTTTAGCGCCTGGGCCTTAACCGCTACTTCCTTCATCTGCCCCTCGACCGATTCGTAGCCCTTCTTTCCAACAGTGAGGTTTGCGACCATGCTCGCCAGTGCCGAGGCTAGCGATGCAATGAGAGCGGAAACGCTTCCGCCTCCCGGAACTGGCGTATCAATAGACGTCACGTCGAGAAAATCCTTAATGGCCAGGTCTGCGAGTGGAGTTTTTTCGGCCACACGATACTCGATAATTTTCTGCTGAGGATCGAACCGCGTGATATCGTTGAGCCCCAAGGATTGAACGGCTGTTTCAATTATTTCCTTCTCTGGCACACCCGTGGACTTCCCCTGGAGATCGAGATAATGTCGCCCAGCTTGGAGTACCGCTTGCAGCGGGATGAGTCCCACAAGTTCGCTCCCGGTGACCCTGGCCCCGCGCAGCTCAGCTTGTTGCTTCACTTCATCGAAAGCGACATGCGGCGGTGTCACATCGTAATCGACGAGATTAATCGATACTTGTGCTCGATTGTATTCCTCTATGTACCACCCCACAGCCTTGAGCGCATTGAGTGTTCCCGGGACCTTGACCACGTTCCCCTGTGCATCCCTCACCATCTTGCCCGCCCCATCGCGTTTCGCCCTTCCGGCCTCGCGAATGGTGAGGGCTATATCATGAGCGATCTTTCGGTCCTTCGTGTTGAGGTTCACGTTGTAGGCGATGAGAAATTTTCTCGCACCGACGATCGTTGCGCCTGTTTTCGCGTTGAACACCGCCGGTCCATAATCGGGCTTCCACTCGGGATCTTTGAGTTTAACACTCAGTCCCTCGTACTCTCCCGCACGGACGGTGGCGAGGTTCCTGCGGTCCTCTTTCTTTGCGGCGGACTCATATAGGTAGACCGGGATTCGCAGCTCGTTGCCAACACGCGCTCCAAGCTCATTGGCGAGCTGCACACAGTCCTCCATCGTTACGCCCCGAACAGGAACAAAAGGGCAGACATCCGTCGCCCCGAGTCTCGCATGCGCCCCCTGATGTTTACTCATATCGATGAGCCTGGAGGCTGTTTCGATAGCCCTGAAAGCCGCTTCCACCGCCGCCGAAAACTCTGCGACAAACGTCACTACCGTGCGGTTGGTGTCTTTTCCAGGATCGACGTCGAGAAGGTAGGCGCCTTCGGTTTCCTCGATAGCGGAAGTGATCGAATCGATCACCGCACGATCCCTTCCTTCACTAAAATTGGGAACGCACTCCACGAGTCTCATCCATGAACCTCCCTGCAACGAGACAAATATCAAAGCAGTCTCCGCATATAATACACAAAAACTCTCCGAGTGGACAGAAAATATCGAACGGATTGATTGATTCCAGAAGATTGGGCACGGGTCTGCTCCGACCGCTCAGGCTGGGCCCCCGGCGTCGAAGATGAAATTCCTGCGCCCAACGAGAGAGCGTGAAACAACGAAGCCTCTCCGGTGTGGAGAGGCAAAAACGTAGGCCCGCGATCGCGCGCCGCCAGAACGTTTGAGGGATCTCGCTCCCATAGCATAATTGGCCTGAGAGCCTATCAGGCCAGGGGGGATCCGAAAGAATGGTGATCGACGGCTTCTTGGTAATCGTCGAACCAGTAAGCGAATGGGTTGCGTTTGAAAACCATTACCCGACCTGTATCTGCCGGATTGGCCGCACGGTGGTACTTGAAAATGATGTTCGAATTGATAAGTCCAACAACTTCGATTTTCCCCGAATGATGCGACATCACGTATCGCGCGCGAAACGCAAGACCAGAGCAGTTTTCCTTTGCCAGCTCGAAAATCTGATATGCCTCTTCGATGGGCACTGCGTAGGATTTGTTCCCCAAAGTGGGACGGCACTGGAAAACATAGTACGGCGGCACACCGACGAAAGAACATTTTCTGAAGAGCTCAGCCAGCGTATCCGGATCGTCATTCACCCCACGGATCAGCGGGGTCTGGTTGACCGTTATGACTCCTGCTTGCTGCAAGAGGTCCAGACCTTCGATTGCATCCTTGGTGAGTTCTCGAGGGTGGTTGAAATGAACAACAACATATATTCGTTTCTCTGGTGTGCTGTACTTTTTGAACATATCCAGTAACGCCGGATCATCGATGATTCGAAATGGATTGAACGCCGGTATCTTTGTGCCGATGCGAATGATTTGCACATGGTCGATATCGCGAACCTCACTGATGATTTTTTCGAGCTTTCCCGTAGACATGATCAACGGATCGCCGCCGGTAAGAAGAACGTTCGTTATCTCGTCGTGCTCGCGGATATATTCGAGCCCTTGAGAAATGTCTTTCACGACCTCGTCGTTCTCGTCCATAAAAAGCCTTTTTCGAAAACAAAACCGGCAGTAGCCACCGCAAACATCGTTTACGAGAAGCAAGCCGACGGAATCGTATTTATGCTCTAACCCAGGAACTTTTGTATAATCTGCCTCACAAGAAGCGTCTAATTCCCCCCATTCAAACAGTTCTTCTACATCAGGCATAATAATGCGGCGGATGGGATCGCCAAGATCATTCCAATTGATTAGAGATTGGTAGTACTCGTTGGTTCTGAAAGCGAAATTTTGTTTTACCTGTTCCAATTCGCGGCGCTCTTCATCGCTTAGTTGCGGTATTTGCTCCAATTTTGTGATGTATTTAGGTCTCCGCATAAACATACCTCCAGCGTCTATTTGTAAACGAAGGTCATCGTCGGTTAGATTTTTCTTTTTTTCTTTGGGTACCAGCGTCTCTCGTGAAGGCACGATTGAGAATGGAGTCGAGATCTAAATCAAACCCAGACGCCGGAAGTACTGGTATCAATTACTACGCAGCAGCGGTGGTTGTTCAACCAAATATCTTTTCTTTCAATAATAAGTTAGCAGATTTTACGAGACGATTCAAGTTTTTAATCCGCTTTCATTCTCAAGGATTTCGTCATCTCAATAACAATAGTTTTCCCGATAAATCATCGGGAAATTTGCCGCACATCTTACTCTAATAAACAATAAAGGTTACGCGTGCCAATAAGCAGTTATCCACAAATCAAAGCGTTCCTTAAACTATTTCTTATGAATTTTTAAACCGAAAATTAGAGTTGTTTTGATGTGAATCAAATTGAATGAAGAAGGGAGTTCCTGATTTCTAAGTGCGTCTTGTTGTTCTTCAAGTTGAACTGAAGCAGTTTATTGCGTCGTATGATCGATTATCTTTGTTATCCGTCCGCAAGTCGTGCAGCTCATATGGGTGGCACAAAAGGCGGGAGAAATCTGCATGCGTTTCCCACATGAACAAAAATACGTTTCCCATCCCTTTCCCTTCCTCACATATTCGAGCGGTGCTTCATCATTGCGAGGTGCCGGCGCCGGTTCCAAAGTTTCGCCCCCACCCACACCCGTAAGTACGCCGGCGGCCGCGCCGACCGCTGCGAGTTCCGCGGTGGGCACGTGGTTGGTGCGTCCGCATCTCGGGCAGAGTAACTCCGGTTTGTCGAAATCAGGTGGAAGCTTGATTTTTAGACCACACGCGCAAACAAGAAATGCATACCCGTTCATCGCTCGCATTAAATCGAAAGCTTTTCTTACCGCGTCTTTCTCGTCCGCCGGCGCAGTCTTATCAATGGATCCTTCGCGGATTTGAATCCCTTTACTCTGCTTCAATCCCGAGGTCGGGATGATCATCGTCGGCTTTCCTTTCATTTTCGAGAAAGCTCTTTGGTAATCCAAGTAGTCGGCACCACGCGTCATGGTTCGCAATATCATTATCCTTTCATGAATCGGCGGATGCGTGCTGGTCAACCCAGTTAAACCTGCTTTTTTACCCGTCAACGGATTTACTATGTACATCGGCGCCGTCACTTTGTTCGCTGTTTGGAGCTGAACATCCGACAAAGCGATTTTCTCCAGTGCAGAGGCAAGTCCTTCCGGGTATCGCGTGAGCCGTACTGCGGAAGCGTCCGCAAGATATTCCCGCTTTCTTGAAATGGCGAAATAGAGAAGCCGCGCGAAAATCGGTCCCAGTATGGCCAGTGCTATAGCTCCCACTACGATCATCCAGTGATCGCCGCCGAACTTGCTTGAACTGCGGGACCGATATCGCCTCCCGGCGCCAGGCGCAAACCACATCCACCTCAGGAAGATTTCAGAAACCAATACGATGCTCCCCAGCATGATTCCCGCGAAAGTCATAAACTGGACATCGCGGTTGAGGATGTGGGAAATTTCATGAGCAATGACACCTTGGAGCTCATCCCTGTTGAGACGGGATAACAGCCCCGCCGTAACGGCCACAGCGCATTTCTCCGGTTTTATCCCAATCGCAAACGCGTTTGGCGCCGGTTCATCGATGATGTACACATCAGGCATAGCCGGCAGGTTCGCCGCAATTTTCATTTCTTCGACCACATTGAAGAGCTGAGGGTGGAGATCGTGGGTGACTTTCCTTGCGCCGCTAACAGTAAGGAGGATTTTATCTCCTGAGAAATAGCTGACGATCGACAGGAACGCCCAGATTCCCAGAGCAAGGAAAAGACCGCTGATCCCACCATGCTCTGGTTCGATCGCAGCGCCAATAAAATATCCCAGCAATACCAGGCAAAGCGCCATTCCCGAAAAGAGAATGATCGACTTGCGTTTGTTCGCTGCTATGATTTCCCACATCATGACGCTTCAACGAATCCTTTCCGGACTGCAAGCCTGCACAGCAGCAGGACTCGAGCTACTTCTTGGGACGATGCGCCTGGTGCGCTGCTATGTAGTGAAACTAACCTTGGGCACTTCCTTCTCGGCCTTGTCTTCGATTTCGAAGAACTCTTCCTGGTTGAAATTGAACGTCTGTGCGATGATGTTCGACGGAAACATCTGAATCTTGTTGTTGAAGAAAAGCACCTGGTCGTTATAACCCTGTCGTGCAAACGCAATCTTGTTTTCCGTCGACGTCAACTCTTCCTGCAATGCGAGAAAGTTCTGGTTCGCCTTTAAATCTGGATAGTTCTCTACAACGAGGAGGAATCTGCTAAGCGCACCGCTGAGGTCTGATTCCGCTCTCGATTTATCCCCAATGCTGTTCGCACCCATCGCTCGACTCCGCGCCTCAGTGACGTTCTCCAGCGTCTCTCTCTCGTGTTTCACATATCCTTTGGCTGTCTCCACGAGATTCGGTATGAGATCATGTCTTCGCTTTAGCTGGACATCGATCTGCGACCACGCGTTTTTCACCCTGTTCCTCAGACGAATCAAAGCGTTGTAAATCCCAATAAAGTAAAAGATCACCAATGCGACAATCGCGAGGATGATAATGAGTCCGGCCACTTGATGCCTCCTTTCACTATGCGCTTCGAAATCGGCTTGATCAAAAACGAATACGCGTCTTAGATGATTTCATCTCGATCAACCCTTTTTCCCAAACACGTCTCTTATCAAGTCGATCACGCGGCGGTCGCCCGGAAAATCGCCCAGTTCCACGATTCCCAAAAGCTCGCCACTGTCGAACCACAGCCCGTCGTTCGCAGGACAACTGTCAATCAGAACCCGCCGGGTTCCGCTGACCAGTATCTTATTCATCTTTTTTGAGCATATCGGGCACCTGATCTTCTCCTCAGCTGCCCCTCTGTCATTTTTGAATGCTTCCATCAGGCGCTCTCGGTTCTCGGATCCTTCGAGGAGGAGTTCGAGCTCGCCGGAATCGAGCCACACGCCATAACAATTAAGGCAGTGGTCCACCTCGATCTGGTCCAACTCGAGAACGACCATCGGCTCACTGCAGACCGGGCAGTTCAATGCTGTCTCCCTTCAACTCGAACGGATTTTGGCTGGATGGAACTGCAACCAGATGGATTCTCCGCAATCGAGCCATCCAGCAAACTTACACACCGCTTTCCCCGAATATTCACCTTCTCAGGTGTCCAACTCAAGAAATACACAGATTTTTAGTAAATATGAAGTTAAAAGCATGCCTCATGCCAATGGAAGCTACTTCCGCATCACCCCCAGGGCATGGATTCTCTGTTTGGCATCGGTTGAGAGAGGCGATGAAGCGGATAGCCCCGGCAAGATGTGGTATCGTGCTACGTGATCCTACCGGGGCTTTAGTTGGGTGGGTCCGTTGATTTCGCTGGATTCTACTGGCTATTTTTCACACACGTTCTATCTATAGGATCGCTCCCGAAACAAGTACCGGTTGAATCGCATTAGGATCCATTTCCGAGAATCTCCCTCACCGTTGTCATTGCGATACGCTCTGCTTGCTCTCTGGTCTTCCCAACTGAGCGGGCGATATTGCCTCCGAGATCCAGCTTCGAAACGACACAATGATAGCTCACACCATTCCGATAGGTAGTGAATTTGAGGGTGACACCGTCGATCACCCGATTTTCTGATCGATATGTTTCCGTTTTCTCCATTGTCAGGTTCCCTTCTGGATCCATTACCATTTGGTGAGTTTATCAACGCACATTCCACAAAGCCACACTTCCCAATATCCGTACACGTTCGATCAAAATTATCGTGGACTAATTTGGTCGCGTATTTCGAAAGCAATGTAAATAAAACAAGCCTTGAGCGCAAGCAATTTCTTAGATATTTCAGGTCTAGTTAGATTATATATCTGCGCATTCGGTGTCAAGAATTTTCGACACTGGAAAACTTGCCATAGCGAGGTTGTTCGATCCCTCGCCAATCGCGCTGATAACATGTTTCCCTTGTTGTTCCAAAATCGGTTACAGTAATGAGAAGTCACCACCGAGGACCACGCCAAACCGGGCAGTTCATTCTATCGAACAGGCCGCAAACCAACAGCCGGAGGCTAAGAATGGAGAGGACAGTTCGTGTCAGCCGCGTGTTGCCGCTTGGCCGTCTCGTGATACTCATTGCGCTCGCATACGGGCTCATCCCCGCCGCGGTTGGCGGAGGAGATCGAATTACGGGCAAGCCATTTGCCACGCGCTCTGATGTCATCGCCCGTCACGGGATGGCGGCAACCAGCCAGCCGCTTGCCACGCAAATCGCGCTGGATATCCTCAGAAAGGGCGGTACGGCGGTGGATGCCGCCATCGCTGCGAATGCCGCTTTAGGACTAATGGAACCTACGGGATGTGGGATCGGCGGAGATCTCTTTGCGATCGTATGGAACGCAAAGTCGAAAAAGCTCTATGGCTTGAATGCCAGCGGCCGGTCCCCCTACTCGCTGACCCTCGATCACTTTAGAAAAGAAGGACTTACACAGATTCCTCCTTATGGACCACTTCCCGTCACCGTTCCGGGGTGCGTCGATGGATGGTTCGAGCTGCACGGCAAGTTCGGGAAGCTCTCGATGAAACAGATCCTTGCTCCTGCGATCAAGTATGCCCGAGAAGGATTTCCACTAAGCGAGCTGATTGCCTACTACTGGTCGCGGAGCGTTCCCGTTCTCGAAGAATGGCCTGGCTTCAAGGACACGTTCATGCCGAATGGACGCGCACCCAAGAAGGGGGAGATCTTCAAGAATCCGAAACTCGCAGACACTTACGAAGAGATCGCCGGGGGCGGCCGGGATGCGTTTTATAAAGGAGACATCGCAAAAACCATTGATGGATTCATGAAGCGCGTCGGCGGATTCTTATCGTACCGTGATTTCGCCGATCACCATTCCGAGTGGGTCGAACCGGTTTCTGCCAACTATCGCGGCTGCGACGTTTGGGAACTTCCTCCGAACGGCCAGGGAATCGCAGCCCTCCAGATACTGAACATCCTCGAAGGTTACGACATTAAACGCATGGGATTCGCAAGTACGGAATATATCCACGTATTTGTCGAAGCCAAGAAACTCGCCTTCGAAGACCGCGCAACGTATTACGCCGATCCGGATTTCAATGACATTCCGGTGGATCAGCTGATATCGAAGACCTATGCAGAAAAGCGACGAATGCTCATCGACCCGAAGCGTGCCGCCAGGAAATATGAACCAGGAAATCCCAAATTCGACGCGGGCGAGACGATCTACCTTACCACGGCCGACAAGGACGGCAACATGGTTTCGCTCATCCAGAGCAATTATCGCGGGATGGGATCCGGCCTCTCACCTGACGGACTGGGATTCATTCTTCAAGACAGGGGAGAGTTGTTCGACCTGGAAGAGGGCAGGTTCAACACGTACGCGCCGCATAAGAGGCCTTTTCACACTATTATCCCAGGCTTCATCACAAAGGATGGAAGACCGCTCATGAGCTTCGGAGTTATGGGGGGATCGATGCAGCCACAGGGTCACGTGCAAATTGTAGTAAATATGATCGACTTCGGCATGAGCCTCCAGGAAGCAGGGGACGCACCGAGGGTTCGGCACACTGGATCGTCACAGCCAACCGGCGAAACCATGACGGGCGGAGGATTCGTGAACCTCGAGAGCGGTATCCCCTTTGAAACCGCGCGGGAGCTCATGAAATTGGGACACCGTGTCCAGATGAGCGTAGGAGGTTATGGGGGATACCAGGCGATTCTGTTTGATTGGGAGAACGGAGTGTATTACGGGGCCTCCGAATCGCGTAAGGACGGCCAAGCAGCCGGGTATTGACGAACAGATTTGAGAGCCAACTAGCTGTGATGGGGGATTACGCGGAGCGAGCAGCGAGACCCCGTGGGGGCGACGAACCGTTACGCGGAGCGAGCGAGGATTCCCCGCCGGAGGTGGATAGCCGAGCGAAG
>WVZY01000062.1 GCA_011772205.1 Candidatus Latescibacterota bacterium | reverse complement strand
GTCGGTAACTGCTCTCCTCTCGACCAAACAAAACGGAGGTTGACACAGCCGCTTCCATATCATTTCAGAAGAACCACTTCCTCGTCTGTGTGAAGTTTTTCATCGTGAGCTTATAGAAAATAGATGCCACTCGACACAGGATTGCCCGCGTTGTCGCGGCCTTCCCATCCCTTGGTGTGCCGCCAACCTTTAAATACTAGCATGCGGCTCTATTTGGGAGCAGCTTGCTTTGTGGGAGAAATTTCGTTGGACAATATGGAGGTGGCACTAAAATTGAACCAGGAAGATAACGGCTCCCCTCCCGAAAACCAGCCGGCCAAACACCCTCCCCAGCGTAGGCTCGCATAATCTTTTGGACCAAAACTTGCAAATCCTGTATATTTGATATTCCAGCGACTAAAAGCTTAGCTGCTTCGGATTTCATTGAAATTGAACCACTTGGGGCCAAGCAAGCACGAGGTAGATCCATGGCAACGGATGTTGAAAAAGAAACGCCGTCTCTCGAAGAGACGACAAATGACCAAGTCAAGCTCCAGGCCGAAGTCGAGTGGCTCCTGGAGTTCAAAAGTGAAAAGGTCCGAGGAGACAACCTGACGCCCTGCCCTGCCTGCACCACCTTTGTTCAAATAAGCGCCAACCAGTGCCCGAATTGTGACTCGAACATAGCTGCTAACAACGCGCTGATCCGGGAATCATTGAGACGCCTCGAGGAGATCACGGCCCAACTCGATGGACAGCACGTGCGGCATATAGAGAACCACCAAAAAGCAGCAAAACGCCCGCTGCGGGAACGCATCAAACACTTTTTCTCGAATCCACAGGGGCACAAAGAGCTGGCGGGTATCGAATCTGCGCCGGATGATCAGCGTTTCCTGAAAAACGTGCGTGAAGGCGATCACCTGAAAGTACTCGAGCGCTGCGGCCCATGGTACAAGGTGAAACGGCGAGACGGGCACACGGGCTGGGTATACTCGACGTTCGTTCGAGACCGTTGACGCTCCCGCTGTTGCTGGAGTATCGACCTCCCGAATGCACCAACTCCCCGCAGGCACCGGCTTGCGGGGCGTTTTGTCATTGCGCTGTTGTAGCTGTCGCGCCCTCGAAGGGCAATTGCAAAGATCTTAATCGCTTTTCTGCTATAGAATAATACCGGTCCCTACCTACTATTAGGACATATGTCCTTATCTCAGCAACACCATCTTCTGAATCTCCATATACGTTCCCGCCTGGAACCGGCAGAAATACACACCGCTCGCCACATGGCGGGCATTGTTGTCCTTTCCATCCCACAGCTCCTTATGCCTGCCGGCTTCGCGCTCCTCGTTGACGAGCACCCGCACGAGCCGGCCGGATACATCGTATATCTTGAGAGACACATGGCCGGTGCGAACGATTGAAAATACGATGTTCGTCGAGGGATTGAAAGGATTGGGATAGTTCTGCTCGAGTTTATCGGCCAGAACCGGCAAATCGCCGCCGACGCCGGTTAGAATCTTGATGGTGAAGAGGCTGTCACTTTCATCATCGCCAGTATTGAGACCAGGATCATAGGCCACAACTTTGACAAGACATGAATCGGATTCGATCGATGGAGCAATCCACAAGTAAGGGGATGAGTTTGGCTCTCCCCCGGCTATGAGAGAATATCCCACGCCGGCGTTCTCAGAATAATAAAGACTGATGGAATCCACTCCCTGATCATCCGTCGCGCTCCATTCGATGAAAATACTATCTCCAGGCTCGAACTGCTCTCCACCATTCGGATAGATCACCGACACAACGGGCGGCGACAAATCGGGAGTTACGCCGGTGCAGCTGACGTTGCTGCATTCGGCTCCCGTTTGGATCGTGCAAAGATGCGTCCCGTAGGCGCCCGGTTTGAGCCGAATCTCTACAGTTAATGTTTCACCTGGGGGCAGCGAATAAGCTCCTTCACCGGATAAAATCCAATAATAGTCGCATGCTTCGCTCACTGTTCCGTTCAACGTGGTCACGCCGAGGTTAATAATGTCAAATGTTCTATCCGCATAACCACCGATAGGGACGCTGCCGAAATCAATGGCTATCGGCTGAACCAGGCAATCCGTGCATTGGTAATCACAGTTCACTGCCTGCCCGCTGTCGACGTATGCGTAGGCAGAATCGCACCTGTTGTTATTACCAGCGGCGGTCCCCTCATTATAGATGTCATAAGTATTTTCGCAGAACTCATTATCGTGGAGATAATGGTTCGCTGAAGCTCCCCCCGCCAGCAGAATGCCGTAAGTCCCTCCAATAACTGTATTCTCACTGAAAATGTTGCCGGTAGAGTTATAGCTTCTCAGTCCGGTGATGCAATCCAGAACGTTGTTGTTATGGACGACGTTGTTGTTGGCGCTTTGCGTCAAAAATATCCCGTATGGATAGTTCCTGAAGTTGCCGTTGATGACCGTGTTGTTATCGTCACCATAACTCCGGACGGCTTCTCCGCCTGCTATGCTGCCGGTTCCATCCAGGATGGCACCGTTGCAGTCCAGTGTGATGCCGTTCGCATCCAGTATCAGCACACCATAGATACCCAAGTCTGGAATGTTGTACGTACCCGGACAGAGCGTCATGTCGGAAGTAATGATCAGGTTATCCTCCGGCTGGCGGCAGCCGGAACACTGCCAATCACCGCCGCTGGCCTGGCCGTCGTCCGCCCAATTGAAAACGACATCGCACATATTCTCATTTCCAGCATTCACTCCCGACTCATCATAGATGTCCCATGGGTTAGTACAGACCTCATTGCTATCAAGAGTAACACCGGTTGCCGAGGTGGTTAGATAGACGCCGTAGGAGTCATTCGAATTGATTATATTGTTATAGACCCGGTGATCGGCCGTGCTGTACATATAGATCCCGTAGATATTGTCATAGATCTCGTTCTCCAGGATGTTGTTGTTGGACCCACCTTGATAGTATCTAATACCGTAATTGTTGTTGTATATGATGTTGTAGGACGTACTGTCATTGGTTGGCTGTATCCCCCCCGTTGCGCAGAAAACGCCGTAGAATGCCCCATCATGGATTCCATTTCCATAAACGCTGTTGTAATCTGCTTCCGCTTCGATCAGCACGTTTCTCTTGTTGTTGTCGATCTCGTTCCATATTCCGACGATGTTGTAATCAGCATTCTCTAATGCTATTCCTTCTTCCTGGTTGTTTTCTATCCAGCTCATGCCAACAATGTTGGCATCCGAACCGCCGAGCATCTTCATACCGTACACATTGTTGGTGAGAGAATCGTAAGCGCCGATCACGCAGCTATCCGCATTACTCATATAGATGCCGTAGCCGAAGCTGGAGATGTTGGCGTTTCTTATGGTGATGTTTTTATTACCAACGATCCAAATACCATAATCGCTCGCGCCGAGGTCTCCTGAGATCGTGTATCCCCCACCATCGAAAGTAATCCCATTCGCATCCAGGTTCAATCCGTGACCGGTGCAGACGAGGTCATGACCGAGTTCAGTATCATGATAGAGGTAATCACCGCAATTGATGTCTTCGTAAGGCATGATGACGGTATAAGCCTCGGAGCCGGCGGGGATATCCCAGCCCCACACTCTGACTTCCCATTTACCGGGTTCTGGATTTTGAACTTCGACGACTTCAACGTTGTCTCGATAGTTCCAGCCGGTCGTGGCATTATTGCCCGGATTATTCCAGTCCAGAACATACGCATAATAATATGTGCCGGTTGGGCTCCGGAGATACAGATCAAGGTTGTTGATCTGATGGACGATCGCGCTGCTCGTTCCAGGTAGATCATCCCAGGCGAGCGTTACTCTTAATTCACTCACACCGTCCGGTACCGACATATAGTAAGTATCTGTTTCATTATCTACAACGGTCCCCAGCCTGACGAGCTCGCTATTCGGGGAATTGCGAATCACATAATCAATCGCCTCCTGGACATCGAGCATGCCGTGTCCATACGTATAATCAGGCCCAGGATTGCCAAGATCGTCAGCCGTCTGGATGAGGATTGCTTTATACGTGTGGGGCTTTCTCTCAATATAGCCGAGAATGCTGAACTGCTCGCGCATCAGAGCAACCGCTCCAGACACCATCGGTGTGGACATCGAAGTTCCGGCGATGTCATCATAAGTATCGCCCGGGAAAGTGGATCGGATCATGTCGTTCATCAAGCATTCCGTAGCGTGATCGTTGGCCTCGTCTCCCGGCGCTACCAGGTCCGGCTTCAATCTTCCGTCATCCAAAGGCCCCCGGCTCGAGAAGCATGTGTGGTCATAGGTATCGGAATAAACAGCACCCACACAGATAGCGTTTTTGGATGTCGCAATGGGTGGGTTGACTTGATTCCACGGATAAGGCGGACAATCGCCGTCGTTCTCCTCGTTCCCCGCCGAACAAATCACGACGATCTCATCGCCGAGATCACCATTGATGATCTCATCGTATCTCTCTGACCATGCATCATAATCTCCGTGTATACTGCAATTCCCCCTGCTGGCCGAGACGGCCCAGCTCCAGCTGTTGCTCGACAGGATGGATCCGTTTGTAAGTGCATTGGTTATCTCGTTGTCCAGCTCGGTAATATTGTCCGGCCATTCATAACTCCGGATATCGGAAGCAGTGGCCAGCCCACGATACGTGCCACCGCTCAATGTGCCATCCCCGGCTAGAATTCCCCCGACATGCGTGGCGTGGTAGTGAGTCGCGCAATCAGGTTCCCCACATCCATCGTCTCCTATCGTGATCCTGCCCAAAAAATCATCGTGAAAGCGATCCACCCATCCTCCATCCGTGATGGACACCGTAACACCACTTCCATCCAGGGAGTATGGCGGTGCCTGCACCGCGTCGGCATTGATCGCAGCTCTCGATTGATCCAAGTGCATTTCTTTATCGGGGGGAGCCAGTTCAACCCACCGGACCGAGTTTTCACTGGCGAAATTCAGGATCGCGTCTTCCGGCATCGAACACATGAAAATCTTGCAGGCCCTGGGAGCATCCAACACAATACCGTACCTCTGGATGATGCTGATGGCGACCTCTCTGGGGGTTTCTTTCAAGAAAACAGAGGTAAGATTTACCGTGCCATCTTCATTGATGGCATACGGAGGAATGTTTCTTTCGTAGATCATCCGCTGGATTTTATCTCCGGGAAATGCGGGAGCCAGTCCCCTTGGTTTCTTGCCCATGAGGTGAGGTCTTAGCTCTGACGATCCCGGCGTGTACTTGGAAGTTGAAGGTGAACGATCCGTTCTTGCAGGCTGGATCAACTTCGAAAGGAGCCTTTCCTGGGTTTCATAAGGTATGCTCGCCAGCCTGTGGACATTAGCGGAGCCAAACATCTTTTCCAGAATCTCTTGCTTGTCAGCATCGGTAAGGAGGATGCGGCCTGTCGGAGCGCTCTCGGCGCGCACTGCCGGCTGCGGAACGTTGTCGTAAGATTGCGCCTCTACCGCGGGGGATTCGTTTCTGGTGGAGCGATTTAGAAGATCATTTGCGATTTCATCTTTTTCAGCCGCGCTGCTTCCAATCAGGTCACCACTAACGTTGTAGTTGACGGTGATAACGAATGCAACAACTGCGAGGACGTAAAGAAATCGGCGCATGGGAGGCTCCTTTCCTTCGTTTTGCAGCTACCAAGGCGAGGGCTACACAGCGACCTGACTTTTTCCAAATATTTCATTTAAGGATATTTTGACTGCTGTGCTTCCGAGACTTTCCGAAGTTGGAGTGTGATAATATCATTAAATACCGAAAATTTCAAGAAGATATGCACAGTGTTGATATTTTTTCTTCACCAATGGCAAAGCGGCGGAGTACTGCCCGCCGGTTCCCCGGAGCATTGTTATCCAATCGCTGTCATTCCATTATACAAATATGGTTGAAAGTTTGAAGATAACATCTTCCCATGTTCATGAATGATAAAGCCCGGTTGCGCGACATCTGCTCGACAACCGGGCTTTTGACACACTTAGTTTCCAAAAAAGTCGCGGGCTACTTGAGAAGGATCATTTTTTTCGCCATCACGATCTTTCCGACTTTTATGCGGTAAAAATAAACCCCCGAACCCACGGGATTCCCTCTTGCGTCCCTACCGTTCCAGACTACCTCCCTGAATCCCACGTCGAGTGCTTCATCTACGAGAGTGTCTACGAGCTTCCCTTCCAAGTTGTAGATAGACAACACCACCCACGCTTTCTCGGGTAACGCAAACGATATCGTCGTAACCGGATTAAATGGATTAGGGTAGTTCTGGTAAAGTGCGAGCGTGTGGACGTTCGTTTTTACCGCCACCGTTTGAGACAACACCTCAGAACCGTCTTTCCGAACCACGCTCAATGTATACCGGTATGTTTTCCCTTCTCCACGAGCGTTTCCATCGACATAATTCCTCACCTCCGGCGGGATCAAGCCTTCAGTATTGACAACCTCCTTTGTTTCTCTTCCTTCCGCGCCTCGATAGATCTTTAATCCTTTTATCTCTTCATCCGTTGTGATGTCCCACACAAGCTCAACTCCCGAATCAACAACTCTTGCCTCGAAAGCATTGATAAGAACCGACACAACTCCGTCCAGCTGAATTTCCAAAGAGCTGCATGTGGGATTAACACCACGTTGTGCATAGAGAAGCGTCGCCCTCCATATGAGTTCATCGCCCGGATAAGTTATATCATTCCACGAAGTATCGGGGATTTCCTGCCAGTGCGCGCCACTATCCGCACTCACTTCCCAGTGAATCGAATCTGTTTGAGTCGGGATGAGTTTGATCCTGTCGATGGCTCCCGATGCATGCAGGGCGATCGATTGCCCGACGTTGTTCTCGAGATCCAAGGAACGCCCGAACACCTGGATCACTTGGAGGCCGGAACCACCATCCGTCACATAGGCGTAGTCGCCGGCAATAGCAACGTCCATGGCATCGTATGGTGTGTCGTAAGTGCTGGCGAGCAGGGGGTTCGTGGGATCGGATATATCGATGACCTGGAGACCGAAATCCTCATCTGCCACGTACGCGTGATCGCCGGCAATGGCCACGTCCCAGGCCCAGCCCGGCGTATCGTAGCTCCCGGCGAGTGTGGGAGTGGTGGGATCGGTGATATCGATCACCTGGAGACCGGAACTCAAATCCGCCACGTAGGCGTAATCGCCCGCAATGGCAATTCCCCAGGCACCGCCGGGCGTATTATAGCTCCCGGCGAGTGTGGGAGCGGTGGGATCGGCGATATCGATCACCTGGAGACCGGAAGTGTAATCCCCCACGTAAGCGTAATCGCCATCAATCGTAACTCCCCAGGCACCGCCGGGCGTATTATAGCTCCCGGCGAGTGTGGGAGTGGTGGGATCGGTGATATCGATCACCAGGAGACCTGAACTCCAATCGCTCACATAAGCGTAATCGCCGGCAATGGCGACGCCCCCGGCAGAACTCGGCGTATCGTAGCCCCCGGCGAGTGCGGGGGTGGTGGGATCAGAGATATCGATTACCTGGAGACCAAGATTATCATCCGCCACGTAGGCGTAATCGCCCGCGATGGCCACCCCATAGGCCAGGCCTGGAGTATCGTAGCTCCCAACGAGTACAGGGTTCGTAGGATCGGCGACATCGATCACCTGGAGACCGTTGACGTCATCCGCCACGTAAGCGTAGTCGCCCGTAATAGCAAGGCCCCAGGCCCAGTCCGGCACATCGGCGCTTCCGATGAGTATAGGGATGGTGGGATCGGCGATATCGATCACTTGGAGACCAGAGTCCCAATCGGCCACGTAGGCGTAATCGCCGTTAATGGCGACGGCCTGGGCATAGTCCGGCGTATCGTAGTTTCCGATAAATGTGGGAGTGGTGGGATCGGTGATATCGATCACCTGGAGACCAGACTCCCAATCGGCTACATAGGCGTAATCACCGGTAATGGCAACTCCATAGGCATCGCCCGGCGTATCATAGCTGCCGGCGAGTACAGGATTCGTAGGATCGGATATATCGATTACCTGGAGACCGGAACTAAAACCCGCCACGTAGACGCGATTGCGCGCGATGGCGATGCCCACGGCATGGTCCGTTGTAGCGTAGCTCCCGGCGAGTGTGGGAGTGGTGGGATCGGCGATATCGATTACCTGGAGACCGGAAGTCCCATCCGCTACATAGCCGTAATCGCCCTCGACGGTAACGGCCCTGGCCTCGCCCGGCGTATCGTAGCTTCCCGCATATGAAGGCGCCGTGGGATCGCTGATGTCTATTACCTGCAGACCGGAATCCTGATCTGCCACATAGGCGTAATCGCCCATGATGGCAATGCCCATGGCACCGCCCGGCGTATCATAGCTGCCGGCGAGTGCGGGAGTGGCGGGATCGGATATATCGATCACCTGGAGACCGGAAGGCCCATCCGCTATGTAGGCGTAATCGCCGGCAATGACAACGCCCAAGGCACCGCCCGGCGTGTCATAGCTCCCGGCGAGTGTGGGAGTGGCGGGATCGGATATATCGATCACCTGCAGGCCAGACTCCCAATCGGCCACATAGGCGTAATCGCCGGCGATAGCGACGCCCAACGCCCAGCCCGGCGTATCGTAGCTCCCAGCGAGCGTGAGATCGAAGGGATGAAGTTTGAGCTCTCCCGCAATGGTGTCCCACCACGCAGTCGTGCTCAGAGTGTCACAGTGCTGTCTGCTGGTAAAGTTATCCACATAATGCGTACTTGCCGCTTCCGCTCGTCCAGTTAGCAGCAAGACCAGCACCGAAAGCAAAAAAAGATTCTTAATGCACGTTGATCCTCGCATCGCTCATCCTTTCTTGGAAGCGGATCGCTCGCGTCAAGGGCTGGTGATGATCCGAGAAACAAAAATGCCTGCGTCACTAATGGTGCATGAGCCTCGAGCTGCCAGTCATACCAGGACCCATGACGGAAGTCCACCGGTGCTACCTCGATGGTTGTTCCATTCCTGGCTAACAGAGCTTATATCAATGCGTTCTCGCTAACAATCAGATTTGAACCAATCGGTCTCCGCATGTCAACGAAAAGTATGGTTCCCCGTCACGGTGACCGTATCGGCGTTAATATCAAAAAAAGGGTCCGACAATGAGATGACTCGCATCCGAGTAATCAATTTGATTGATCATGGTAATTTGCGTTGATTGATTGCAGCGTCCACTTAGTTTTGTCCTCCTGATCAATTAAAAATTACGTTACACGTCCCCCAAA